>NZ_JBIWGK010000006.1:0-109992 GCF_044763565.1 Streptomyces sp. NPDC096013
AGTGCCTCGAAGAACCTCGCCTTCAGCACCTCGAAATCCACGATCCCCGCAACTCCCTGAACTCAAGGGCGTTGCGGGGATCAGTAGAGCCCGCCCACAAGGGCGCGGGGCGCTGTCGTACGCCGGGGGGTGTAGCGAGCTACACCACGCATCCGGGAGAACGGTCCCTCGTGACGGCGAGCGCGCGACGGAATCGTAGAGGGCAGATCAGCCCCTCCCTCCCGCGAAGGAAATCCCGTGAAGACGTTCGTCACCAATCTGCTCCTGTGGTCGTCCTTCATCGCCGGCCTGGTCGCGAGCACGGCCTCCGGGGCGGTGCTGGACGGCACGGCCAAGACCGCCGCCACCTTCACCGGTATCGCCGTCTCACTGCTGACCGGCTCGCGCATCGCGAAGAAGCCGAAGATCAAGGCGTTCCTGTCGAAGCCGTCGACGCTGTGGTTCCTGTTCCTCTTCAACGCCGGTGTGGCGGCGTTCTGTTACCTCTCCATGGACGGCGCCAAGGGCATAGCGACCGCCGCGGGCATGGGCCTGGTGTCCCTGGGAGCGGCAGGCGGCCTGCTGACAGCCCACCGAGCCCCGACCGCCAAGACAACGAACCAGGAGCCCTGGGCGTAACCCCACCCCGCCCACGCAACCGCCCAGCAGCCCCCTCCGAAGGACACACCCATGACCGCGCGCTCCCGGCACCCCCGCCACATCCGCCACCCCCACCGCACCCACGGCACCCACCGCACGGCCATCCTCGCCACCACAGCGGCGGCCGCGGCACTGACCGCAGGACTGCTCACGGCCTGCGACCCCACCACCCCCACCGCCCCCTCGAACGTGTCCGCCGACTCCGCCGCCTCAGCCGCCTCCCACTCCCTGACCTGCCTCAAGAACTGGAGCGCGATCTCCGACAGCCTCAAGGCAATCCACGACGCGGGCGTGGACGTGGCGAAGGATCCGACCCGTACGGACGAATCCATAGACACGATCAACAGGAACCTCACCAAGCTCGAAGGGGAGGACCCGGACTCCGACGCGGGCGACGACAAGGTCGGCAAGGCGGTCGACGACCTCGACAAGGCGATCTCCGACTACAACAGGTCCATCCTGAACGGCGACACGACCCCCGACTCCAGCAAGATCGACGCGGCGGCGGAGAGGCTCAAGGACGCCTGCACCAATGGCTGACCGTGCCCCTGTCCCCAAATCTAACCACTGACCCACCCTCATCTGGTTAGAAAAACCCACAGCCTGCGGAGGTGGGTGGTCGGCGCAACAACCGATAGCCGATCGCGGATCGCCCCAGCCGACGGCCGCCGCCGCCAACAACCGACAACCGACCGCCAATGGCCGACACCAATAACCGATGGTCGGCCGCCGAACCGGCCCGGCGCGCGAGCGTGCCGCCCGCGCCCCCTCAACGCCGACGGCGGACGCAGTCCAGGGTTGGGGCCTCCTACCTGGGACACCGTTCATCCCCGGCCGCCCGCTCGCTTCTCCCCCAGGGATTCCGCGCCCCGAGTCAAGGGTGGAGCGCAGCGGAATCGGCGAAGCCGACGCGACCGGAGGAAGCGCCCTTTACTCGGGGCGCGGAATCCCGACACTGCCCAGAAGCGGGCGGCCCCCTCCCCCCTCCCAGCCATCCCCACCCCCAACCCTTAGACGCCCCGAGAGCCCCTTAGGGGATGTCACAGCTCGGCAGCAAAGCCCCTCCCAAAACCCCGCCCCGACACGTGATTCTGCGGAACCAGGTACGTTCGATGACGTGGCTGGATTCAGGATCGGACGCGGCGGCCGGGACTCCCGGTCCCCGCAAGCGCGCCCTCAACACCCCCCATACGGTCAGCAGGTACCCCCGGCGCCCCAGGGCCAGCCGTCATACGGCTACCCCGCGGCCCCGCAGCCGTACCCGCAACAGCACCGCCAGCAGCAGCCCCAGTACGGAGGCGGCGCCTACGGCGACGAGCCGGAGTACTTCGGCGACAACGTCGGCTACGGCCAGGGCGGGTACGCACAGGGAGCCCACGGAGGCCAGGGCGGCCCTGGCGGACGAGGCGGCCAAGGCGGCTACGGAGGCCAAGGCGGTCACCCCGGCACCCCGGACCCGTACGCGGCGAACAACCCGGGCCACACCCAGTCGTTCGCGGTGGGCGAGGACCCGTACACCCAGGGCGGTACCTACCGCGCAGGCTCGGCCCAGGCGCCCACGGGCCCGGTCGGCCCCCGCCTGCACTGGAAGGACCTCCTGAGAGGCATCGTCCTGGCCCCCCAGCAGACGTTCCTCCAGATGCGGGACTACACGATGTGGGGCCCCGCCCTGATCGTGACGTTCCTCTACGGCCTGCTGGCAGTCTTCGGCTTCGACGGCGCCCGCGCGGACGCGATAAACGCCACCCTGGCGAACGCGGTCCCGATCGTCCTGGTGACCGCCGCGGCGATGGTCCTGTCGTCCTTCATCCTGGGCGTGGTCACCCACACGTTGGCCCGCCAGCTGGGCGGCGACGGAGCCTGGCAGCCCACGGTCGGCCTCTCCATGCTGATCATGTCCATCACGGACGCCCCCCGCCTGGTCTTCGCCATGTTCTTCGGCGGCGACGCGACCTTCGTCCAGGCCCTCGGCTGGGCCACCTGGGTAGCGGCCGGCGCCCTCCTCACCATGATGGTCAGCCGCTCCCACGACCTCCCCTGGCCCAAGGCCCTGGGCGCGTCGGCGATCCAGCTGGTAGCCCTCCTGCTGATCGTGAAACTCGGCACGTTCTAAAGCCTCCTCCGCTACGACGACGAAGGGCTCCCGGCACACACCGGGAGCCCTTCGTCGCTGCCGAGTCCGTCCTCCGCGAATTCGTAAGCGCACACGGGGTCCCGAACGAACAAGACTGTGCGCCTCACGTCTGCAGTCTCTGCGGCGCTGCGGACATTCCTATGATCAGCTTGACCCGATCATTGAGACTCCGTTGATCGCGCGGTAGCGTGCCACGCCGCACCACTTGACCTGGGGGTATGCGTGGCCAGTTACGAAGAGCACGAGCAAGCTGCCATCGAACTCCTGGCACCGCTGAGGGGCGCCATGGGAGGGAGAGTCCAGCCGGACTACCGATTGCAGATGGCTCAAGTGGAGGCGCTCCTGGCGCTCGCCGCAGCCATAGCCGGGCGCCACCAAAAGGACGAGGCACAGGGACAGCCGCCGACCGGCCCTGCGGGCTTCTGAGACATGACCGTTGAACGAGAGAGTCCACGCATGCAACCTGCGAGACCAGGCTGTCCCAACACCATGTCCCGCCGACGCATCAAGCGGCCACGCATTTCGCTGCTGGTCGCACTCGGCATCGCTGCCGCCTCCGTTACGGGGTGTGGCAGTTCCGATGACAAAGGGCTGGATGGCAAAGGGCTGCCAGTGCACGTGGTCAACATGTCAGCCTGGGATGCCCACGTGTTCGGTTGTCCAGGCTGCGGGAAGCTCGGGCTTGCGGTCGAAGGGGAACCTGACCGAAAGCCCGGCGAGAGCGGCGGTGCCGTCATGGGGTGGACCGAGCGCCGCACGTGGCCCAGGACGTACAAGGTCGTTGTCCGCGGAGTGGAGTCGGTCTGCCCACTCATCAACCCCGAGCCTGGCAAGGCGAAGGGCACAGTGGGAACCCGTGACGTCATCTACGTAGTGGACAAGAGCGGGAAATGCGTCGAAGGCCCGGCGAGCATGGACGACTTCTGACACCAGCGGCTGGCACCGACAGCGCGAACAGCAGCGGTCAAGACCAGACCTCAGGCGAGGACCGTGCCACTCTCGTGCCAGAACACGCGGAGACTCACGGGAAACCGGGGTTCGCCAGCGCGTACCGACAGCCGACGCGCAAGGCAGAGAATCCCCAGGTCCCGCCCACGATTGCCCACCCTCGCTCCTAAAGCGGTGGCTTCCTGACAAGGGGCAGCCCGCCAGCCGGCGCAGGCCACTAGTGCGCTGCCGTGCCTCCGGAGCCTTGTAGCGGCCGGTATGACCGTCGCTGGGGCAATGCCGCGTAGGCGCCCGTCAGCCCTGCGGGGCGACCTCCCTGTCCACCCCTGGAGACGGCGACGGTAGCCGTTCATTGATCGCCTTTCAGGGTCTTGCACAGCTGACCTGCGTCGACTAGAGCGGACCCGCTTCTGGCCCGAAGCCACAGAAGAAGCGTTCTGGCACTGGCAGGCCTATGCCCACGGTCCCCTCAGACAACTTGTAGACCCACTGGCAGGTCCCGATTGCGGCATCCCTGAGTGTGGGTGTTACAGCGCCGGCTTCCGCGAACCCCTCGAGGCCGCGCTTCACGCACTGCCCAGGAAGAGCGCACGTGAGTTGCGCGCCCTCGTGCGGGCCTTGGACAGAAAGATTCTGGCAAGGGCCAAGGTCATCCCGGCTGACAGCCTGGACGCGCCATGGTGGCGAGGTCGGCTCTAGGACCATGGACCGCCGGCGGCCAACCGCCCATGAACCCAGGTGAACGCCCCTGCACATGCCCCACCACCCCACCAACACAGTTGGAAAGCGTGCACCCCGTCCGGGGTAGCGCGCTGGTGGCTGCCTCACGGGACCGGAGCCGGTCAGCCGTAGTAACCCTCCAGATCAGCGATGACGTTGGCGGCTCCCTGAGCGTTGTTGATGCGGATGCAGCCGTCGGCGCCGACCGGGATCACGGCCAGGACCGGGCGGGTCTCTCCGGCGGCCAGGTTGGCGTTGGAGACGTTCGGCAGGCTTCCGTCACCGTAGGCCGTCAGGTGCGTGGCGGTGCCCGGTGCGACACCGGTGAGGTTGACCAGCACCGCGGTGGCGTTCGCCGGGACGCCGTCGACACCAGTGACTTTCACAGTGAGCGTGCCGCCGGCGCCCAGCGGCTCGGCCGCGGCTCCTGTGCCGTTGCGTGTGTCGAGGAACCGCGTGGGGCTGGTTGGCACGAACGCACTGCCGACCGTGGCGTAGAGGCTCTGGAGGTCGGCGATCAGGTTGACGTGGCCGCCGGTGTTGTAGATCTCGATCTTGCCGCTGCAGACGGGCGTGACCACCAAGTTGGAAACGGTCTGCCCGGCGCGGTAGTTCAGGTTCGACGTGCTTGGGCGGCTTCCGCAGTAGACGGTGACCACACCGCTGCTGGTGCCTCCCGTCACGGTGATGTTGAGAACGGCGGCCACTGCGGAAGAACTCGCGGGACGCAGGGTGACGGTCGTGGTACTGCCCGGTGCGACCTTGCCCTTGGGGGTGCCGGTGCCGTTGCGGGTGTCCAGGTCCCGCACGGGTGTGGTGAGGGGGTACAGACCGCTCAGGTGCGCGCCTGTCCTGGGCACGCTGGTGAAGTAGCCCGCCACGTCGGCGATGAGGTCGACGTGGCCGTGGGCGTTGTAGAGGTCGATGTAGCCGTCGCTGCCGACCCGGACACTGACCAGGTTCGGGTTGACTCGCCCGGCGGTGAAGTTCAGGTTGGAGGCGGTCGGGCGACTGGTGCCGTCCGGGTACACCGTGACGTAGCTGCTTGCGGTGGCGTCGGCGTCGGTGACGTTCATGGTCACCGCGGTCACCCCGGACGTCGGGATGCCGCCCACGCCGAGAACCTTCAGGCGGACCACGCCGCCGGGACCGACCGGTCGCTGGGGCGCGCCCGTGCCGTGGCGGGTGTCCAGGATGCGCTTCGGGGTTGTGACCACATAGGAGGATCCGACCGTCACCTCGGCAGTGGCCGTGGCGGTGCGGCCGTCGGAGTCGGTGATGTGCTGCGTGACGGTGTACGTGCCGGCGGCGGAATAGGTGTGAGCGGTGGAGCCGCTGGAGCCGGTGACTGTGACAGCCGCAGAGGCGTCGCCGAAAGTGATCCGGTCGCTGGTCATCGGGTAGTAGCCGGTCGCGGTGAACGTGCAGTTCGCGGTGCGAGGTTCGGACGGATCCTGGCCGCAGGAGAGGTCGGCGTCGGGCCCGGGCGGCTGGGCGACCGTGAACGTGACGAACCCGCTGGTGCCCATCTGGGTGCCGTCGGCCCTGTCCACCGTCACCGCGGTCTGGAGGTAGCCGTTCCCGGAGTCCTGCGTGTAAGTACGCGTCGCGGAGCCGGTGGTCGACCTGGCGGTGGTGCCGTCGCCGAAGTCGAAGGCGTAACTCGCGCCGTCCAACGAGTCCGACCACGGGTTGCTCACCTTGGTGGTGAAGGTGGTCGGCACCCCGACGTAGGCGGTGTAGCTCGGTGACATGGCGACCCCGCTCACCGTGAACGGGTCCTGGAACTCGATGGCGCCCCGGTCGTAGGAGCTGTCACCCGTGCCGGTGTCCGCGACCAGGGGGTCGTCGACTCTGGGCTTGCCGTAGTAGTCCGTGGAGAGTTCTCCGGGGGCGCCGGCATCGGCCGAGTCGATGAGCGGTGAGTGCTCCGTCAGCCACCCCGTCACGGGGATGGTCAGATCTGTCTGGTCCAGGTCGTGGGCGCCCTGTCCGGTTCCTGACTGGAACGCCTGGGTGGTGGCGTAGGCGGTACCGGCCCAGTCGTAGTCGGTGCCGGTCGACAGCGGGTTGAGCGCGTTGTAGTCCTCGGTGACCTGGTCGGCGGAGGCGGCGTCCACCGTGATCTCGGCAGGGGTGCCGGTGCCGGAGCAGGAGGTGGTCCCGCCGGGCATCGCGACAGTGTTCTCCACCGAGCCCGAGGTGCCGCCGGTCAGACTGATCGCGTTCCCGCAGAGGGTCGCGATGGTGTCACCGGCGAGGTGGATGCCCGTGGTGCCTGCGGCCGTGATGCCGCCGCCCGTATCCCCGCTGAAGTGATCGTCGGCGAGCGTGATGTCCTGCGCTCCGGCCATGCTGGCGAAGCCGAGTCCGGTCGTCGTGAGGACCAGGTCACGGGTGAGTGCGATGCCGGAGGAGGAACCGTCGACCGCGATCACCGCAGTGGCCGCCGTGGTGGCGCCCGTCTTGAAGGTGGCGACGCGGTAGGTGATGTGCTGAGAATCCGCGATGGCGAGGGCGGTGGCCCCACCCGCCGAGGCGTTGATTCCGGCCATGTCGACGTACTGGGCGCCGGAGAAGGTGATCGCCGCCGTCTGCTGGCCCACCACAGTGGGGCCCGTTCCGTTGCCGGGCGCGGCGCTGAAGGTGATGGGGGCGTCCGCGGTACCCGTAGACGCGATGGTCACCGGGGTATAGGCGGTCTTGTTGCCCGCGATGTGCACGGTGTCGCCCGGAGTCGCACCCTGCGCGGCCGGCTGGATCTGGCAGAAGGGTTCTGCCTGCGAGCCGGGGCCGGTGTCGCTGCAGTTGGCGGCGAGGTTGTCGACGTACAGGGCCGTGCCGGTGTCCGCGTGAGCTGTGCCGGTGCCCAGGCCGCCGAGCAGGACCGCCAAAACGGCGGATGTCACGAGCGGTTGTCCGCAGCGCATCGGATGCGCTCCCCCCTGGCCGGTGAGGGCGCAGGATCGCCGACGCGCACGGCCTTTCACATCCAGTCAGCTGTCCGCTGGAGCTGAAGCGAGACTAGATCACGTATAGGAAGGCGAACAGTTGCGCGAGCGCCTTTTACCCGATCTTGGTCGCCCCAGGCCTGGTTGCTGGATAGCGGTCATCACGGAGTTGGAGAAGCGCCTTCCCTCCACAGTCCGCTCACGACAGGGCCGACTTGCTCCCCCCTGGTCTGAGCACCGCACCGCAACCGAGCGGGCACAGTGGGGAACCACGGTGAAAGCAGCCGAGCCCGACGAGTCTCCTGCTTGGCTGTTCACCAGGGTCAGCGGCCGAACCGGCCATGAAAGATCACAGCTTCCGAAGCTGACGATCCACTGCATAGGCGGTGCGCGACTGCTCGGCCCGGCCGACGCAACTGCCGTGGATCGAGACACGTCCCACATGAGGACGAGAGGGCGGCCGGAGCCGCCCGCGGGATCGCCGGGGGTGTCATGGGCGAATGGGTGCCGGACCGGATGGCGGACTGGCTACGTGGTAGGGACCGGCCGTCGGCCGGAATCAGCACGACGGGGCCGAAACCGTGGCTGCGGCCTGACTCTCCGGGAGAGTGTCCCGTGCCGCAAGGACAGCGGACGTGGAGCGAGCGGTGGCTGCGGTGGTGCGCCGAGGAGTTCGGGCCCGCGACGCCGCGCCGCGAGATCGCACTCCCAGGTTTCGTCCCCGCGGATTTCACCGGCACGCAGGAGCAGGCCGAGCTGCTGGTGCGGCGGGTCGGTGCGGTGATGGGCGCGGCTGTGGTGATCTGTTGAGGTCGGCGGCGGCGAGGCTGCCGATGTCGCGTTTGGCCAGCGACCAGATGCCCTCACCTATGTGAGGCAATGCGATCGGACTTGGGCATGAGCGGGCCTCCAGAGCCTGAGGTCGGGCGCTACCGAGGACCACGCCTGGTTCCGTAGGCACACCCGCCACAGCAGCAACGCGGAGCGCCCCCGCGCGCCGGCGGCGCTGAGCAGCGCAAGAGGCCCTCGACGATCTGTCGAAGGGCTCTCTCAGGTCCCTGGAACCTCTCCGCTCAGACAGCTTCCTTGTTCTCCTTCGGCACGTCGCCCGACCTATGTACTGGAGCCAACACACTCCAGAGCGCCGGGCCACCACGTTCTCGCCGTCGCAGCTGACTGCCGTGGGCGGCATTGAGATCATGCCGCCATGACAGACGGTTCAAGGCGTCCGCTGACCGAGCTTCGGCAAGGCGAGACAGTCCGAGCGACGATCACTGGTCACGAGCCTTGGGGTCTCGTGGCGGAACTCAACGAGTACGAGCCCGTTGGCGCATCGCTGGAGATGATTCGCCGCAGCGGCGAGCCGGGAGTGCGGCACCTGGCTCAGGAACTGCCCGCTGTCGGGGCGACTGTCGACCTCGTCATAGGCGAGGTGCGGGCATGGGACCACAAGCCGTGGATATGGGTGGACCTCACGACACCCGGTCAGGCCGAAGATTGAGTGTGCCTCCGGCGTACGCGATGGAGGGGGAACCCACGGCGACCCACAGTCACTCACGGACACGACGGGGGTGGATGTGGACCCGCGGTCACAGCGTGGGTGAGAGGAACCCGGAAATTGATTGTTCCTACGGCATGTCCATGCGAAAAGGTGTGGGCATGATGCGACCCGCGCGTGCGCTCCTCCCCCTCTTCCTGCTGCCAGTTCTCCTCACAGGATGCAACGCGGACAACAACAGCGGGGCGACCGCCGACAGCGCCGACCTCGACGCCGCCGCGCGCGTCTGGGGCGTCGCGCCGGAACTCGTCTATGTCACCAAGGTCTCCGGCTACACCGTGTTCGAGGAGACGGCCGACGAGTACGAGGACGAGTTCGTTGTCGCGTATCGGTCCGAGAAGGGTGCCACCAAGTTCGGCCTCTTCGCGGGGCGCGGCACCATGACAGCGCAGAACTGCCCCAAGCAGCCACTGGGCGAGGTGTCGGACAAGCGGGTCACCTGCGAGCACGACGGCGACGCCTGGTACCGCAAAGCCGGTGCCAGCCACGAATACGCGGTGCCCATCGACGCCGTGGTGGTTCATCTGATCGCGGACGCGGACAAGGTCGACCGCGCCGTTCTGCGCAATGCGGCCGAGGCCGTCCACCGCCCGGACGACGCCGAATTGGCCGCCCTCCTGCCGACCACCAACAGCACAGGTTCCTGAGAGGCCACCGCGACATCAGGGGACGGTGATTCTGCGGTTGACAGTCCGGCAGGTCAGAGTGCTTCTCGTGACCGGCTGACCCGACTCGCGTACTACAGGCAAAACGCTCCAGGGCCGGCGCCAGCGGTTGTTCAAGATGTGGCCGGGTAGCGGTACTGGCCTACCTCGGGATCCGGAGGACCGTCCATGCCGAGGTCTCTACGCATGGCCTCCCGCAGGTGAGCGTTCTCCTTCCAAAGATGGGCCCTCACTCGCAGGTATGGATCGCGACTGACATCCGGGTCCTCGATAAGCCCGTCCCGCATACGAGTCAGTGCCTCACACGCGCTCACCGCGAGTTGAATGATCTCGGCCGAGGCGGTGAGCGACAGACTCTGTCTCAGTCTCCAGACACCTGAGCTGTCGAGCGCCCGATGAAGATCACCATAGAGTCGTTCCCCGGACGGGCAGTCAGGGCTGAGAACGACCATCCGCATCTCGGAGTGCCCTCGACTGAGTGCCATGAGGAAGTCGGAGTAGACCGCCCTTCGGGTTTGCGCGCCCTCCCGCTCCAGGTCACGACGTGAGCGGATGCGCTCAGCAATCAGTGCGGAACCTACCCCGACCACGGCGCCGGCCAGCGTGCTCACCGGAGATATCCAGTCCACTCACGTGAGTTACCCACATGACCGATATCCGCTAACCCGGATCCCACGCCGCGCAGCTGAGGCCTTCCTAGATCGCTTCCCTGTTCGACTTTGCCGCTTCCCCCGACCTATGTACCGGAGGCAACACACTCCACGGGAAGTTGATCCACTCGTCGGTGCGTTTCCACACGTATTCGCACTTCACCAGGGACTGCGACTTCTCGTAGACGACCGCGCTGCGGACCTCCGCGACGGTGTCGAGGCAGAAGTCGCGGACCAGTTTGAGGGTCTTGCCGGTGTCGGCGACGTCGTCGGTGATCAGGACCTTCTTGTCGGAGAAGTCGATCACGTTCGGGACGGGCGCGAGCATGACGGGCATGTCGAGGGTGGTGCCGACGCCCGTGTAGAACTCGACGTTCACGAGGCTGATGTTCTTGCAGTCGAGGGCGTACGCGAGGCCCCCGGCGACGAAGACCCCGCCGCGGGCGATGCTGAGGATGACGTCGGGCTCGTAGCCGTCGTCGGCGACGGCCTGCGCGAGCTCGCGCACGGCGACGCCGAACGCCTCGTAGGTCAGGTTCTCGCGTGCCTCGGCCACGGTCACACCTGCGTCCGGTGGAAGTTGAGGAAGGAACGGGAGGCGGTGGGTCCGCGCTGGCCCTGGTAGCGGGAGCCGTAGCGCTCGCTGCCGTAGGGGAACTCGGCCGGCGAGCTGAGCCGGAACATGCACAGCTGGCCGATCTTCATGCCGGGCCAGAGCTTGATCGGGAGCGTCGCGAGATTCGACAGCTCCAGCGTCACGTGGCCGGAGAACCCGGGGTCGATGAAGCCGGCGGTGGAGTGCGTGACGAGCCCGAGGCGGCCGAGGGAGGACTTCCCCTCCAGACGCGACGCGAGGTCGTCGGGCAGGGAGACGACCTCGTAGGTCGAGGCGAGCACGAACTCGCCGGGGTGGAGGATGAAGGGCTCGTCGCCCTCCGGCTCCACCAGCCGGGTCAGGTCCGCCTGTTCGACCGAGGGGTCGATGTGGGGGTAGCGGTGGTTCTCGAACACCCGGAAGTAGCGGTCGAGGCGCACGTCGACACTCGACGGCTGCACCATGGATTCGTCGTAGGGATCGATCCGGACCCGCCCGGCGTCGATCTCGGCCCGGATGTCCTTGTCTGAGAGAAGCACGCCCCGAGGATACGCAAGACGCGCGGACCGACCACAATCGGACGGACCCGCGCGCCTGCGACTACGTGCACGTACTGCTTGTACCGGCCCTGCTGCCGTACCGGTTCTGCTTCTGCCTACCGGTTCTACGTCGCTACCGGTCCTGTTCTCTACCGGTCCTGCTTCTCCAAGGCCACCGGCACCACGCTGCGGAGCCGGGCACACCGTGGACACCTCACGAGCCGGCCGGGGCCGAGCCGCTCCGCCTGCTGCATCGGGAACGAAGCGGTACTGAACACGTGCCCATCGGCACATCGGACGACGGTGCGCTCCATCAAGTCCAAGAGTCCCTTCCCCAAGAGCCGCGTCCGGCTGCTGCTCGCCGGACGCCAAATGCCACATTACGGGATGAAAGGAGCGACTCTCCAGGCGGCACTCCGACCCCGCCCGGACCCTCTTCCACCCCTCCACCGTACGCCCCAACTCCGGCCCGCCGCAGCCCCGGTCACCCCTCACCCCACCCGCCCGAACGCCACGGCCCCAGCACCCGGGGCACGACATGCGGTACAGTGACGGAGCGTTCCGACACCGGTTCAACCGGCGTTTTCGCGGGTGTAGTTTAGTGGTAGAACATCAGCTTCCCAAGCTGAGAGTGCGAGTTCGATTCTCGTCACCCGCTCCAGAATTTGCCCCCAGGTCAGCGGCCTGGGGGTTGTTTGCTGTCTGGACTAATTCGGGGTGGCGTGACCCCCTCTCCCCCCCACCACGTGCCCCAAGTCGACTTGAAGCGGCCACATCCGGGACCCGCCGCAGAAGACCATGACATGCCCAGTGACCAAGCCCCGCACTCCGCAGCGAACGGGAAGCGGTCAAGGCGAAATAAAGTGTGGGTCTTCGCGGCAACCTTTTTCGGCCTCTCGGACCACTCAGCGTTGTCCGGCCAAGTGGTCCGGTCAGATGCAACGGCTGAAAGAGAGCACAGGCATGTCCCCGGAACGAGAGCACAGACATGTCCCCGGCCCACCCACGTCATCGGTGGCATCCCGCGTCGGCGGCATCGGCGGCCACCGTGCCGACGGCGGCGCGCGCGGTGACCGCCCGAAGCATCGCGGCCGTCGGTTGCTCGCGCGGCGGGGCCTGTGGGCGGGTCTCACCATGGTGGTCGTGGCCGGCTCGGCTGTCGTGGTCAGCCAGGCCTCGGCGGACCAGAAAACCCTGGATCTGAAGAAGTGGTACGTGCTGGTCAACCGCAACAGCGGCAAGGTGCTGGACGACCGCGGCTCCGCCAAGAACGACGGCGCGGCGGTGGTGCAATGGGCGCGCCACGGCGGCCCCAACCAGCAGTGGCGGTTCATCGACGCGGGGGACGGGTACTTCCGGCTGAAGAACCGGAACTCCGGCAAGGTGCTGGACGACCTCGGCTGGTCGAAGACCGCCGGCTCCGCCGTCGTGCAGTGGAAAGACCAGAACGGCACCAACCAGCAGTTCAAACTGGCCAAGTCGCCGAACGGCTACGTGCGCCTGGTCAATCGCTTCAGTGGCATGGCCGTCGATGTCCACAACGCCGCCAAAGACGACGGGAGCGGTGTCGTCCAGAACCGCGACCGGGGCAGCGCCGATCAGCAGTGGCAACTCGTCCCGGCCGGGAGTGTCGGCAGCTCCGGTACACCCACCGCGCCGAGCGGCAGCGTTCCCACCAGCCCGGCTCCGAGCAGCTCGCACCCGTCGTCCACGCCGTCTCCCGTGGCCGCCGGCGGCAGCTCGTCGACACGTTTCCTGGGCAGCGACACGGTGCTCATCGGCGGCTCGATGTCCGACGCCTCGGCGGCCGCCGCGCCGTTCGACGTGCGGTACGCCTATGTGCACAGCCAGCCCGCGCCCTCGTCGGACTACTACACGGCGGCGAAATGCCACGACGACTGGTCGGGCTGGTGGGGCTGCTGGAACGGCAGCACCACGGCACCCGGCACGTACGTGACCTGGCGGGACGACGTGGTGTCCCAGGCGACGTACAAGGGCAAGTCGCGTCCACAGAAGATGCTCTGGACCTGGTACTCGTTGCGCGACCTCGGCGATGCGGCGGGCGAGGGCGACGGGCCGGGCGAGGTCAAGGCCATCAACCGGGTCGACCTGCTCACCCGGTACCTGAACGACTACCGTTTCTTCCTTCAGAAGATCGGCACGTCGCACGACGCGATCGACCTCGAGCCCGACTTCTGGGGCTACGTCCGGTCGCTCGGCGATCCGCACCAGGTTCCCGCACAGGTCAAGAGCGCGAATCCGAAGGACTGCGGATCGCAGGAGAACAGCGCCACCGGGCTCGCCCAGTGCCTGATCTCGATGGCGCACAAGTACGCGCCGAACACCGAAGTCGGGATGCACCTCTCCTGCTTCGACTGGGAGACCAACACGCAGGCATGCGTCAAGTCCTACGAGAGCTTCGGGGCCAAGAACGCCGACTTCCTGGCCACCGACGTGTCGGACCGCGACGCGGGCTGGTACGCGCAGCCGGCCCACGGCGGCAGTGACCACTTCTGGAACGACCAGAAGGCCGCCGCCACGCTGAAGTTCTACAAGACGATGGCCGAGTCCGTGGGCAAGCCGATGGTCCTGTGGCAGATCCCCGTGGGCAACATGGCGCAGAACAACACCCTCAACCACTACAAGGACGACAAGGTGGACTGGTTCTTCGCCCACATGGACCAGGTGGCGGACGCCCACATCGCCGGCCTGTTCTTCGGTCCGGGGCAGCAGGAGCAGACCTCGGTCGAGACCGACGGCGGAAACCTGATCAACAAGACGATCGCGTACCACAACTCGGGCGGTACACCGCTCAAGTAGGCGAAGCCGACGAATGCGCCCCCATCTCTTCGATGGGGGCGCGTTTCGTTGTCTTCGTCGGGCTGAGGTCCGTGGATCAGGCGGGGCAGCGCTGGAGGGTGAGGACGCCCGGGCGCCACGGCAGTCGGTCGTAGGGGCCGGTCGCTGTGGGGGACTTGCCCTGGTAGCGGAACTGCGGGTGGCAGGGGTCGATGGTCATGGTCTGGTCGGGGTCGGTGCGGACCAGGTCACCATGGCTGATGTCGTTGCTCCAGGTGGCACCGCTGTTGGCCATGCCCGCGAACGGGCTGCTCTCGGTGGCGGCCTGCGGGGCCCACGGACCGTTCAGGCTGGTGGCGGTGAAAGAGCGGAAGTAGCGCTGAGTGTGGGCGCCACCGCTTTCCGGCTCATGCCGGTCTGGCCGGCCGAGGCCATGTCCGCCCAGTTCGTGAAGGGCTTGAACATCATCGAGCCGTACGACGATCCCGACACGTCCGACGCGTAGACCAGGTGCTTGCCCGATCGGGGGAAGATTCTTCACTGTCCCTGTCGCCGCCCACCCGGTTCCACGGCGACCCGCCGGTGTTCACCGGGTCCGGACGAACCCTCCCCGGACCGACGCGGAGCCGCCCGAACCCTGCCCGTCGACGCGGTAGCCGTCGCTCGCGGCACTGCGGACACTGGTGCCGTTGTTGAACTGCGCGGCGAACTCATGGCTCCCGGCCGGCACGGTCAGGCCCGGCTTGAGGACCCAGCGGTAGACCAGCGTGCCGCCGGCCTCCTGGACGGTGACGGTGAAGTCACCGCTCGGCAGGGTCTGCCAGGTGCCGGTGTTCTTCACCCCGCCGGTCTGCACGATCCGCATCTCGACCGTGAGCGAGGTGAGCGGCTGGGTCGTCTTGAGGGCGAGGTTGCTCTGCGTCCAGTAGACGGTGCTGCCTGGGTCCACCGAGCCGGCCGACCACAGCGGCCCGTTGCGGCTCTTGTCGGCGGTCGGCGATGGACTGGTGGCCGCCGGGGTCGGGCGCGAGCTGCCCGGGGTGGCGGCCGGGGGCGGCGCGACGGGGGTGGGGCGGGTTGATGTCGGGTGCGGGGAGCTGACGGTCGGGGACGGGGTGGCAGGCGGGGCCGGGGTGACAGGCGGCGACGAGTGGGCGACGATGGCGGCGACGGCGAGGCCGCCGGTCGCCAGGATGCCGGTGGCGGCGAGCCCGGCGAGCGCGATCCTGATCCCGGACCTCGCGAACGGCCGCGCGCGGTGACGGACGGCGGGGCCGGCCATGCCGCGTTCCACCCGGGCCAGCATCCTGGCACGGTCGGGCCGGTGAGCCTCGGCGGCCTCGCGCAGCCGACGGTCGATCTCCTCGTTCACCGGTTCCTCCTCCCTGCCACCAGGTCCGCGCCCGCGCGTGCGCCAAGCATCCTTTCCAGCTCGGCCATTCCCTTCGAGGTCTGGCTCTTCACCGTGCCGACCGAGATGCCCAGCGCCGCCGCGGTGTCCTTCTCCGACAGGTCGAAGGCGTGTCGCAGCACCACGCAGGCGCGCTTGCTGAACGGCAGCCGGGCGAGCGCCGCGCGGACATCCAGCACGGCCGCCGTATCCGGCCCCTCCACCTTCTCGGGGCTGCGGGACCAGAAGAGGGTGATCCGGCGTCGCTCGCGCATCGCGCTGCGGATCCGTGCGCGCGCGAGGTTGGCCACCACACCGCGAGCGTAGGCCAGCGGGTGGTCGGCCTGGCGCAAGCGGTCCCAGCGCTGCCACAGGGCGACCAGGGCATCCGCCGCGAGGTCGTCCGCCGCGTCGGTCTCACCGGTCAGGAGGTGTGCCAGACGAGCGAGCTCGGCATAGTGGCGTTCGAAGAATTCGTGGAACTCCGCGGACGCGTCATCGAGGACCATCCCCCGGTCGCCCTCTCCTGGCAATGATGTGCGCTTTGGTTGCACGTTTAACAACAGGGAGCGCAGCGTAACAGCGCCCAGCCCGGGATTCGAACAGCGGTCGCGCTCGGTTGCGGGGCGGTGAAGGCGGACCGGCGGACTGGTCGAACCCGCGCGAACCGGACGCCGGTCGCAGCCCCGAGGGAGCGCCCGGGACCGGTCCGCGCCCGCGCCACGGTGGCGGCGCGGCGTGCTTCCTTTCCCTCATACCCGTCCATCCGGTGGTTCGACTTGGCCTTCCGGCTCCCAGTTGCCGCAGAGGGCGAGAAGGTTGCCGCCCCCGACGCTGTTTTTCCGGCGACCGGTGGGGCCGCAGGCTGTTGTGCCTGCGGCCCCACCCGCGCATCGGGGTCAGGACGGGTCGCCGTATTGCAGACCGCGTCCGTTGGTGCCGACGTAGACGCGCCCGAAGGTGTCGGGGTCGCCGGTGATGACGCCGACGCTTCCGATGGCGCCCCACTGGTGGGCGTCGTCGTTGATGCGGAGCCAGGTGGCGCCCTTGTCGGTGGAGCGGAAGACTCCGGTGACGTCCTTGACGGTGCCGAGCAGGTACAGAGCCTGGTAATCGGCGCCCGGGGCGGCCTTGCCGAAGCCGAGGGCGGAGGCGGACTTCACCGTGGTGAGTGTGGTGAAGGTGCGGCCGCCGTCGGTGGAGTGCAGCAGCCCCCTGTCACCGCCGGCGATCCACAGGTCCCCGGCGATGCCGGGGACGGCCGTGAGCCGGCCGGAGGGCAGGTTGCCGGCCCGGGCGGTGAAGCTCGCGCCGCCGTCGGTGCCGGCGTAGAGGGTGCCGCCGGAGAGGGAGTAGAAGGTGTTGCCCGAGGAGCGGTCGGCGACGACCTCGGCGTCGGCGCCCAGGCCGCTGACCCTCGACCAGCTCGAACCCTTGTCGGTCGAGCGGTACGGGACCTGACCGTCCTCGGTCCAGACGATGGTGGAGCCGTCCGCCGCAAGCGCGACATGACCCATCTGGGAGCTGCTGACCGGCTCCGCCTTGAAGCCGTTCCAGGTGCTGCCGCCGTCGGTGGAGTAGGCGCCGTCCTGGTCGCCGCCACGGCCGACGCGGACCATCATCGAGGGGTCGGACTGGGCGAAGTCGATGTCGGTACTGCTGCTCATCAGCGGGTTCTTCAGCCGTCCGGCGGGTACCTCGGTCAGGGAGCCGCCGTACCGGAAACCGCCCTGGTCGCCCATGGAGGTGATGAGGGTGGCGCCGCCGGGCGGGGCGATCGCGTCCGCCAGCGAGGTCTCCTCCAGCCCGCGGGCCCCGGAGACCCAGTGACTGGTGCCACCGCTGTCGGAGGCATTGGCGTCCTTGCTGCTCCAGATGCCGTTGCCGGTGCCGTACAGCGCGTGCCCGGAGTCGAAGGGGTCGATGGCCAGCGCGGTCATCCAGTGCCCGGTGTGGTCGCCGACGTACGGCGCGCCGGAGACGTCCCGTGCCGACTTGTCCGCCAGCGCCTTCCAGGTCGTACCGCCGTCGGTGGTGCGGTAGATCTCGTCCTCGGGCCACCAGCGGTCGAGGGTGGTGACCATCACCGTGGACGGCTTCTGCGGGTCGACGGCCAGACCGGAGAACCCGTAGGAGCCCTGCGAGGGAGAGACGTTCTTCCACGCGCCGCCGGCCGGGGTGTACTTCCACACCGAGCCCGCCGTCGCGTCCATGGGGCCGATGCTGTTGCTGTAGGACAGGTACAGCGATCCGTCAGCGGTGACCACGCCGTGCTGCGGCATCTGGCCGGTGGGCTGTCCGGCGACAGCCTGCCAGCTGGTGCCGCCGTCGGTGGAGCGGTACAGGGGCCTGGACGTGTCGTTGACGCCGGCGTAGACCGTTCTGCTGCCGGCCGGGCCGTACGTCACGAAGGAGATGCCCGCGCCGCTGCCCGCCCCGTCCTTGACGGGGAACGACGAGACCTGACTCCATGTCACGCCGTAGTCGGTGCTGCGCCACAGGCCGTTCTTGCGGGTGCCCAGCAGCAGGGTGGAGTGGTCGGCGGGGTCGATCGCGAGCCGCTCGCCCGCCCCCCGGCCGGATTCGTTGCCGCCCAGCTTGAACGGCAGATCGGTCCGCTGGAAGGTGCGGCCCCGGTCGGTGGAGCGCAGGATCGCGCCGTTGCCCGCCCAGTCGTTGGTGTAGGTGCCCGTCGCGAGGTAGAGCCGGCCCGGGTCGACGGGGTCGGTGGCCAGCGAGTCGATGCCCAGCAGGTTCCAGTCCTTCTCGCCGAGCCAGTCGGTCAGCGGGATCCACTGCTCGGCCCCGGTGTCCCAGCGGTAGGCGCCGCCCATGTCGGTACGGGCGTACAGCAGGCCCTTCTCCTTCTGGTTGAACACCAGGCCGGTGACGTAACCGCCGCCCACCACCTGGGCGTTCTTCCACACATACGGTCCGGCCGCGGCCGTGGTCTGCGCGCTGCCGGTCCCTGACGCCTGGCTCTCGGCCGTCTTCACCAGCTTCCACTGCTGGTTGGTGCCGCCGTGGCCCGGATACTGGATGATCGGCGCGCCCTCGGCCGTGGAGCCTCCGGAGACGTCCAGGACCTGGCCGCTCCTGCGTGAGGTGAGGGTGACGGCGTCGGAACTGCTCACATCGTCGATCCGCCACTCCTGGGAGGTGGCGGAGCTGTCGGTCTGCTGCTCGACGGCGGCCGCCCGGGCGGTCGACGCGCCGGCTATGCCCAGTACCTTGCCGCTGTTGCGGTTCACCAGCTCGTAGTAGCCGTCCCCGGCGGGTCTCAGCTTCCACTGCTGGTTGGCGGTGTGCTGGTCGGTCCACTGCTGGATCCGGGTGCCGTCGGCGGTGGAGAAGCCGTTGACGTCCAGCACCTTGCCGCTGCGCACGGAGACCAACTCGTAGGAGGCATTGCCGTCGACCGTCGCGGCCTGCGAGTCGTCCTGCACGAACAGGAGATACGGCACGACGGCGAGGGGCGCGCCGAGCAGCACAGCGGTGACAGTCCAGCGACGGCGGTGACGCCCGCGGCGCCCGCCGTGCGTGGGGTTGTTCATGGGGAGGTGCTCTCCTTGCATGCCGTTCACGGAGGAAAAGCGGATCCGGCCACCGGAACTGGCCGGATCCGACTCCTTGTGGTCACAGGCACCGCAAAGGTTGCCGCGAGCCGGAATCTTTTCCCCGTCTGACGCTGTCGGGGATGCGTCGGCGGGACAGGGCATGTGCCGGCGGAGGTTCCGAAGTGCCCGGCGGAGGCTCCGAAGTGCCCGGCGGACCGCTGCCTCTTCGGACCAGCCGATTTCTGTTCAGGCCAGGCCCGCTCGCGTACGGTCGACAGCGGTGTGATCCTGCTGAGGGTGCGACTTCGATTCTCGTCACCCGCTCCATGGATAAGGCCCAGGTCAGCGACCTGGGCCCTTTTGTTTCCCTTGGTGATCAGTTGTCGTGCGCCAGGGGTCGCAGCTCGGTGATCTCCCGGGGCCCCAATGCTTGGGCGGGTGTCAGTTCTGGTCGGTTGCGTCGCCGTAGACGTTGGCGGGGCTGACCACCTGGGTGATGGCCCGGCCGAGCAGGGTGCTGGGGTTCTCGCCGTTCGAGGGGATGTCGGTGTTGAGCAGGATCACCATCGTCGCCTTCTGGGCGGGCAGGTAGACCGTCAGGCTCTGGTAGCCGGGCAGGGAGCCCGCGTGGCCGATCCACCCGTGGTTGATGTCGATGCCGAGCCCGTAGGCGTCACCCGGCGCGCCGGTCGGCTGCGCGTTGAGGCGCTCCGCCTGGGTGCGCGAAGTCAGCAGTCCGCCTGTCGCGACGTTCTTCGCCCAGGAACGCATGTCGTCGAGGTTCGAGATCATCGCGCCGGCTGCCCAGCCCCAGCTGGGGTTGAAGTCCGTGGCGTCCGCCACCGTGCCGTCCGGCGTCTGATCGGTGTAGCCGTGGGCGTGCGGCCGCGGGAACTCGGCCGCCTTCGGCAGGAAGGTGTGGTCCAAGCCGCTCGGCTGCGTGATCAGGTGCCGGATCACGTTCCTCAAGGGGCGGTGGGTGACCTTCTCGATGACCAGGCCGAGCAGCACGGTGTTGGTGTTGGAGTAGTCGAACTGCGTGCCGGGTGCGAACTGGTTGGGGTGCTCGAAGGCGATGCGGAGCAGCTCACTCGGCTTCCACTGGCGATGCGGCTCGGTCGCCAGCAGGTGCTGGAAGCCCTCGTCCTTGGTGTAGGCGAACAGGCCGCTGCGCATGTTCGCGAGCTGACGCAGCGTGATGTGCTCTCCGTCGGGCACTCCGTCGACGTACGCGGAGATCGGGTCGTCCAGGCCGACCTTGCCGCGGTCGACGAGCTGGAGCAGCGCGGTGACGGTGAAGGTCTTGGTCTCGCTGCCGATCCGCATGTTCAGGTCAGTGCGCATCGGGGTGCGGTCTTTCGTGTCCGCGACGCCGAAAGCCCGCACGTAGCGCGGCTGTCCGGGCTTCCAGACGCCCACGATCACTCCAGGGACACCGGCGTCGGCGGCCGTCCGCCGGATCACCCGGTCGAGTTTCGCCGCGGTCGCTTCCCAGGGCTGTGACGCGGCGGCCGATTCCCTGGGAACCGGTACGGCGGCCGCGGGAGTGGCCATCGAGGGCAGGGCGGCTGCCGCGCAGGCAGAGATGACCATCGCGATGCTGAGCAGGGCGGTTAGGCCCTTCCGAGTGCACATGCGTTCTAGGTAAGTTCCGCCCGGTCTTTGCCCGCAGCGCCACGCCGCCCGCCAGCGGGCATTCATCCGAACGCCGGGGGCCCGCTCCGCAGAGAACGCCACCGAGAAGGTCGATCGGGCCGGCGCCCCAACGCCCCCGACCGAGCCGTCAGGCGGCGCGGGCATGGACGCGCGGCCCATTCTCACCACTGGAAGCGCCGCCCGTTTCCACCACCGGAAGGGCGGCCCATACAGGCCAAGGAAGACAGGCAGCGTTACGGCGCCGGAGTCGCCGGTCGCCGGAGCCCCGCGGCCTCGTGGCGCAGTGCCCCCACGGTGGCCGTCACCTCGGGAGAGCGGTCGTGGAGGGTTACGGCGACGATGGCCCGGCCGAGCCACGTGGGGTCGTCGACGTGGACGACGCTGACCCCGGAGGGGACCGACGCCGCGGCCACTTCGGGGAGTACGGCGATGCCGAGACCGGAGGCGACGAGGCCGAGGCGAGTGGGCCATTCGCGGGCGGCGTAGGCGATCCGTGGGTGGTCGAGGGTGGGCCAGGCACCGAACTGGGGGTCGTCGCGCAGGCCCCTTCCGACGATCCAGGGTTCGTCCCTCAGTTCGGTCACCGGGACGGGTCCGCGGCCGGCGAAACGGTGGCCTGCGGGAACGGCCAGCAACAGGCCGCCGTCGAGGAGCAGATCGCGCCGCAGTCCCTCGAAGTCGTAGGCGGGCAGGTCCGCCCCCACGCCGATCACCGCGATGTCGACGCGGTGGGCGCGGAGTTGACGCAGCTGGGTGGGCGAGGACGCCTCACCGAACCCGACGATCAGACCCGGGTGGTCCCTTCGGAGCCGGGCCAGGGTCCTGGGTACGAGCACGGCGGCGGCCGAGGGGAACGCCGTGAGGGCGACCCGTCCGGTGACGTGGTCCCGCAGCCCGGCGAGGTCCGTGCCGACGGCGTCGATCTCGTTGAGGGCCGTCGCGGCCCGACGGGCGAGCAGCACGCCCGCGGGAGAGGGGGCCACCCCGCGGGCGCCCCGGACGAACAGCGGCACACCCGCGGCGGCTTCCATCGCCGCCACCTGACGGGAGACCGCCGACTGCGTGTATCCGAGTGCGTCGGCCGCGGCGGTGAACGATCCGGTGTCGACCACCGCCTGCACGACCCGGAGACCCGTGAGAGTGAAGTCGGCCATCCCGCCACCCTGACACATTCCAGAACCGCATGTCTCCCATGAGAGACCTTCGCTGGTGGAATGCCTGGCGCGGAAGCACGCTGGAGGAGCGACAGCAGACGACTCACGCACAGGGAGCAACGGTCATGGCGAAGACCTGGTTCATCACCGGCAGTTCGAGGGGCTTCGGCCGCGAGTGGACGGAGGCGGCGCTCGAACACGGCGACCGCGTCGCGGCGACGGCGCGGGACATCACCGGGCTGACCCCGCTGGCCGAGCGGTACGGCGACGCGGTACTGCCGATCAAGCTCGACGTCACCGACCGCACCGCGGTGCACGAGGCGGTGCGGCTCGCCCACTCACATTTCGGTTCGCTGGACATCGCCGTCAACAACGCCGGCTACGGCCATTTCGGCATGGTCGAGGAGGTCACCGAGGACGACCTCCGGGCCCAGATGGAGACCAACTTCTTCGGCGCGGTATGGGTCACACAGGCCGTACTGCCCTTCATGCGGGCACGACGCTCGGGCAGGATCCTGCAAGTGACCAGCGAGGGAGGCGTACGCGCGTTCCCCGGCATCGGCGCCTACCACGCCTCCAAGTGGGCTCTTGAAGGGCTGTCGGAATCCCTGGCCCAGGAAGTGGCCGCGTTCGGCATCCACATCACCAACGTCGAGCCCGGTCCCTACGCCACCGACTGGCTGGCGCGCGGGGCCCGGCACAGCGAACGCCACCCCGACTACGCCGAAGCACACGCCGCCGGACAGGAGTTCGAGGTGGGCGACCCGCATGCCACCCGCGACGCGATCCTCCGGATCGTCGACATGGAACACCCCCCACTGAGGATCCTCCTCGGCAAGTCCTTCACCGACATCGCCGCTCTGTACGAGGAGCGTCTGAACACCTGGCGCCAGTGGCAGCCGCTCTCCCTGGCCGCGTTCGGCTGAGCGTGAGCGGCGGCACCGGGTGTCAGCAGTGAACGGTGAGTGGCCGCGCCTACTTGCCGGAGCCGACGTGGTAGCCGACGGGGTCGACGACGACATCCGGAACGGTGCCGCTGGCAGGGGTGACGGTGATGGTGAGGTCGTTGAGGTTCACGATCTCCCCGACCGTGTTGTTGGGCGGGGTGACGAGGAGCCGGGTGTAGGTCTTGCCGGAGCCGCTGGTGTCCGGGCTGAAGTGCAGCAGGAAACGGGTCTCCTCGCCTCGCCCGACGGTGACGGTGGAGGCCGTGGCGTCGGCGCGGGCGGCGTCGGGCCCGGTGTCGCCCAGGCCGTCGGGGCCCACGAGTTGGACGCCCGGGAAGCCGTGCATGGTGCACGTGCCGGAACCGGTGTTCTTCAGGTTCACGACTATCTCGTCCTTGACCCCGCTGGCGGTGGCGCTGAAGGCGAGATGGTCGGTCGTGCACTTGGCGGCCGACGTCGAGGACTGCGCCTGGGCGGCGGTTCCGCCGCCCTTCCCGGAGCGGGTGGAGCCGGACGAGGAGCCCGTGGAGCCCGTGGAGCCGGACGAGGAGGAACCCGACGTAGCGCCCTGGCCGCCGGTCGAGGTGCCACCGGTCGACGTGCCGCCCGTGGAGGTGCCACCGGTGGTGGACGTGCTCGCGCCGGTGGAGCTGCTCGCGGCGGTGGACGCGCTGGTGTGGGCGGAAGCGCTCGATCCGTCGCCGCCGCCGCACGCGGTCAGCGAAAGGCCGGCAGCGGCGACGACGAGAGCGAGGGCGGACATCTTCTTGACGCGCATCGGTACTCCTGGGTCCTGGGAAGCGGTGTCGTATCGGCCGCTCGCTCCGGCTGAGCGGCGACGGTCGCTTCATAGGAGGCCGGTGCCGGGCGAGGAGTTGCCGCGGGAGTTGCACCAAGACACCGCTGTGACACGGGAGTTGATCCGCCGTTACGGACGGGGAGGCAAAACGGGCAGACCGGTCCCATCGCAACGGCTGTGTTCTCGCCGGTGAGGCGCCGGGACATGAGGTCGAACTCCGAGATCTCCGACAAGGCCGGCCCGAGGCGACGCGGACGTCGTCGTCCCGTTCCGGTCAGACCCGCCGCGAGAGGGAAGAGAGGGAAGGACGAGGGAAGAGCAGGGACACGGCGGGAGGCACTCGGTGGCGATAATGTGCACCGCCCCTCGTACGGTCCGAAGGCGCAGGAGGTTGCGGTATGCACCACTCGCCCCACCAGGGCCAGGACGTGCTGAAGTTGCGGACGACGGATGTGGACGAGGCTCGGCAGGTTCTCCGAGATCGCTTCTACGCCAACTTCATCGACGTGCCCGACGGCAGCACCGCGTTCACGGCCCGGTACGACATCGCCGCCTTCGGTCCGCTCACCCTCGGACGGCTGGCCTTCGGCGAGGAGGTGCGCATACGGTTCGGGGAACTCGGCTCCTACCACGTGGACATCCCCCTCGGTGGCCACCTGGCGTGGCGTCAAGGAGCGCACACCAACGCGGTGGCGACCACCACGAACGCCGCCGTCTTCCAGCCGCACGGCGACACGGCCCTGGACCGAGTGAGCACCGACTGCTCCATGCTGGCCGTGAAGATCGACCCCAAGGCCCTCAACGACCAACTCGAACGCCTTCTCGGCCGACCGCTGCGCAGCCCGGTCGTCCTCACGCCCGAACTCGACGTCGCGCACGGCGCGGGCCTGAGCTGGGTCCGGATGGTCCGCGCGGCCTTCGCCGAGATGCGGGCCGGCGGGCTGCTCACTCGGCCGGTGGTCGCCCGCCCGCTTCAGGAGGCCCTGCTGACCGGGCTCCTCCTCGCCACCGGCCACCGCTACCGCGACGAGCTCGACCGACCCCAACCCGCCCTGCGCCCGGGCCCCGTCAAGCGTGCTGTCGAGGCGATGCACAGCATGCCGCAACACCCTTTCACCGTAGGAGAGTTGGCCGGTCTCGCCGGGGTGAGCGTGCGGCGGCTCCAAGAAGCCTTCCAGCAGTACGTCGGCATGACCCCCTTGGCCTACCTCGCCGACATCCGCCTCGCCCGCGCCCACGACGAGCTGCGCCGCGGCACACCGGGCGAAGTGAACGTGAGCGAGGTCGCCCATCGCTGGAGCTTCGACCACCTGGGCCGCTTCGCGTCCCGCTACCGGGCGCGCTTCGGTGAGCTGCCCTCGCAGACACTGCGTTCCGGGTGACCACGGCCCGGCCCGCCACCAGCGCCCCGCGCTGTGCGGACAACAGCCGCGCTCAGTGGATCGTGCGCGGCGGATGCCACGGGCTAGATTCCTGGAGTTCGCGCGTACGCGTCTGAGGTCCGCCGCGCGGACATCCGCCGGCCCGTACTCCGCTCCTTCGGGCCGGTCACCGCCCGTCGGCGCCCCCCGAAAGCCACGGGCGGGTCGGCAGCACACATGCGGCCCGGAGCTTGCCGCGGTGTACTGCTCGACACCGGTCAGGGCCCGGGCCGGAGTCGGCGCCGGCCCGGACCCCGACCGGATCGAAGGCACACCGCTGAGGCAGGACGCCCGGCAACTGCCGGCACCCCCACCCCGACACCGCCCCCTACGTGTGACACAGCTCACCCCTAGAGGAAAACCCGCGCTCCGTCGCCCGCGTCTAGCCGGTGTGAGACGAGTCAGGAAAGTGCCGGGTGAGATGGACGAGGAGCGGCTCGTCCGGCTGGTGGCCAGGGGGGACCGTGCCGCGTTCGACGAGCTGTACCGGCGTACCGCACCGTGGCTGGCCGTGCGGCTGCGGCGGCGGTGTGCCGATGAGCAGATCGTCGCCGAGGTGATGCAGGAGACGTATCTGGCGGTGTGGCGGGCGGCGGGGGCGTTCGCGGGGGCCTCGGTGGGCGGTACGGCCGTCGGGTGGCTGTGGACGATCGCGGCGCGGCGGCTCGTCGACGCCTTCCGGCGCCGGGCCCATCACGCCGAGCCGCCGCCGGCCGCCGCTCCCGCCGGTGCCGCGCCCGCCGCCGAGGAGGAGGTGCTCGCGGCCACCGTCGGCGGGGACGTCGGTGACGCGCTGCGGTGTCTCGCGCCCGAACTCCGCCAGGTTCTCCAGGCGTTGGTGCTCGACGGGCTGTCCGTGCGCGAGACCTCCGTCCTGCTCGGACTGCCCGAGGGCACGGTCAAGACACGTGCCCGCCGGGCCCGGATCGCGATGCGGAGGGCCCTGACATGAAGGCTGCCAAGAGCGTGGAGCATGTATCGGCCCGGTTGATCGACGGGTACGCGCGGGGCCTCGGCGAGCCGGATCTCGGTGCCGACGAGGTGTGGGCCGTAGAGGCGCATCTGGAGGGGTGTCGGGGGTGTCGGGAGCGGCTCGCGGGGGCTGTCGACGGGCGGGTCGCCGGGCTTGTCGAGGGGGTGTGGGCGGGGCTTGAGCCTCGGCTGGACGCTCCGGTGTCCCGGCGGCGGTACCGGTCCGTGCGGGTGTCCGGGTGGGTGACGCCGGTGATGGTGCCGTGGCTGGGGATGGTGGTGAGTGTCGCACTGGTGGCGTTGCTGCTCGACCTGGTCGGGGGCGGGTTCGGGTTCGGCGGTGGGAGCGGCGGGGTGTCGCTCGTCCTGTTGTGCGCGCCCGTGCTGCCGGTGCTCGGGGTCGCGGTCTCGTGGGCCCAAGGGCTCGATCCCGCCTACGAGTTGACGGCTTCCGTGCCGCGGGCCGGGCTGTATCTGGTGTTGCGGCGTACGGCGACCGTGCTCGTCGTGGTCGTGCCCGCGCTGGCGGTGGGCGGCTGGGCCACGGGGGTGCCGGGGGTGACGGCCGCGCAGTGGCTGCTGCCGTGTCTGGCCTTCACTTCTACGACGCTGGCGCTCGGCGGGATCGTCGGGGTGACCCGGGCCGCCGTCGCGGTGGTCGTCGTATGGGCCGGGGTGGTGGTGACGCCGACCGTGGCCGCCCATCGTGCGACCTTCGCGCTCCAGGCGGGCGGACTGCCGGTGTGGGGGGCCGTCCTCGGGCTCGGTGTCGGGGCCGTGGTCGTGGCTGCCCGTAGGGGTGCGTACTCCGTGCTGGGGGTTCATCGGTGAGCGAGCGAACCCCTGCCACGCAATCTACCGAGAGGGAACCTCACATGATGTCCGCGGTGAGCGCGGCCGATCTCGCGCCGACGGCCTACGCCTGGGAGATCCGGGCGAGCGGTCTGAAGGTCAGGGCCGGACGGAAGCGGATGGCCGTCGACGGGCTGGATCTGTCGCTGGGTACCGGGGTGCACGGTGTCCTCGGGCCGAACGGGGCCGGGAAGACCACGCTCATCCGGGCGTTGGCGACCGTACTGCGCCCCGCCGGGGGGACGTTGGAGCTGCTCGGGGAGTCCGCGGGCGGGGTGGGTGAGCATCGGGCGCTGCGGCGGCGGATCGGGTATCTGCCGCAGGAGTTCGGCTACTACAAGCGGTTCACCGTGCGTGAATTCGTCGAGTACATGGCCTGGTTGAAGGAGGTGCCGAAGGCGGAGATCCCCGGGGCGGTCCAACGGGCCGTGGAACGCGTGGGGTTGGCCGACCGTGCCGATGAGCGGATGAAGGCGCTCTCCGGGGGCATGGTGCGGCGGGTCGGTATCGCCCAGGCCATCGTCAACGACCCGGCGATCCTGCTGCTCGACGAACCGACGGCCGGGCTCGATCCGGCCCAACGGCTGCGCTTCCGGAGCCTGTTGCAGGAGTTGGGGGCGGACACGTGTGTGGTCGTGTCGACCCATCTCGTCGAGGATGTCGCCGTCGCGTGCAGTGATGTGGTGCTCTTCGCCGAGGGGCGGCTGGTCTTCCAGGGCAGTCCGGACGAGCTGGCCGCGGCCGGTGGTCCCGAGCACGCGGGCGACAGTCCGTTGGAACGCGGGTACTCGGCGCTGCTGCTGGACCCCGAGCGGGAGAGGGGTTCCTGGTGAACGCCCCTGCTCCGCGCGTCGGCGCGACCCTCCGCGCCCCGCGCCTCGACGTCAACCTCCGTGTCCTGCGTACCGAGTTGAGACGCTCCGTCGCCCCCTGGGCGGGCGGGGTGATCCTGGTCGGCGCGCTGGCGTTCCTGTATCTGCTGAACGCCTCCTGGTGGCGCGGCACCACCGCGTGGACGGCGCAGTGGACGTCCCTCGCGCTGTGGACCCGCGGTCTGCTGTTCTATCTCTGGCCGCTCGCCGTGGGGTTCGGGGCGTTGCAGGGGCTGCGCGACCGCCGTTCGAAGATGGTCGAGCTGCTGACGAGCACACCCCGGCCCGCCCGGCACCGCGCGGCCGTACCCGCGGGCGCGACCGCGCTCACGCTGGCCTCGGCCTTCGCGCTCGTCGTCGCCGTGGGCGGGGTGCAGGTGATCGCCAACACGAGCTACACGCACGCCGGTTGGCTGCCGGTCACCCTGATCGCGGTGCTCTTCCTCGTCGCCGGGGCCGTACTGGGCATGGGCGCCGGGCGGGTGCTGCCGTCGGTGCTCACCCCGCCGCTGATGGCCATGGGCGCCTTCGCGTTCACCGCGCTCATGCACTCGTCGCTCGGCCGTACGGAGAAGCTCGACCCGGCGATCGGGTTCACGACCACCGAGCCGAACCGGCTCTCCCTGCTGTCGCCCGAGGTGGACGAGGTGCGCAGCACGCTCGTCACGCTCTCCGCCGCCGTGCACATCGGGCAGACGATCTGGGTCCTCGGCATGGCCGCGACCGGCTTCGCCCTGCTGGTCGCCGCGAACCGGCGCGCCCGGCTGCTCGCCCTCACCCCCGTCGTGGCGGGCGCGGCACTCGCCCTGCTCGTCCTGCCGTCCGCCCCGAACCGGATGTACGTCGTCGACACGGCCGCCGCCGCGCCGGTGTGCGACGGCCCGGTGTGCGTGGCCAGGGTCCACGAGGACCGGCTCGCCGCACTGGCCGGTCCCGGAAAGGAGGCGCTACGGCTGCTGCGCCGCGCCCTCGGCGACCGCGCGCCGGTCTCGGTCCGGGAGAACACCACCGTCGCGCCGTGGGGCTCCACGCCCAAGTGGTCTCGTACGACGGTGCTGTTCACCTTCGACGACGACGTCGTCGCCGACGCCGCGACCCCCGGGGAACTGACCTCGGCACTGCTCGCCAAAGGCATGGTCCCGGGGTGCGATCCCGTCGGCTGGAGCGGTTTCGGGGACGACCAGTACGCGGAGACCGTCGCGGTGGGCTGGGTCCTCGGCGACCTTCGCCCCCTGCCGGGCATGCCCGCAGGGGTAGACGGCGAGATCGAGGCCAAGTCCCGCCCTGTGTGGGAGCAGTTGAAGGCGCTTCCCTGGTCGGGACAGCTCGCGCGGATCAACGCGATGCGCGGCGCCGCGCTGGCTTGCAAGGGGGACCCGTTCGAGGTGGTCTCGGGTCGGGAGGCGGAGTGAAGTCGTCCCGCCTGCCGGTGAGATGGCCGCGCGATCGAGTGAAGTCGTCCCGCCTGCCGGTGAGATGGCCGCGCGATCGAGTGAAGTCGCCTCGCTTTCCCCTGCGATGGCTGACGCTCTACGCCCGTTCCCGTCAAGTACCCGCCTCCCTGGCCGCCTTGGTGATCGGGGCGGTGAGCGTGTGGGCGGTCGCGCCGAGCCATGGTGTCGGGGCCGGTGATCCTCGGCCGGCGGTGCTGGGGATGGCCGTGGGAGTGGTGGCTGCCTCGGTGGGGTTCGGGGGGCAGGATGTCGCGCTGGATCGGACGGCCGCGGTGCGGTGGGTGCCGAGGCGGGCGGCGCATGTTCTGGTGGCCGGTGTGGTGGTCGCCGCGGTGTCGTGGGGATGGTGGTCGTCCGGCCAGGAGCCGGGCGGGGCCGAGGTCCTCGTGCGGGACAGTGCCGGGCTGACGGGGCTGGCCGCGCTGGGGGCCGCCCTCTCGGGTGGGCAGTACGCGTGGACGTTGCCCTTCGGCTGGCTCTCGTTCTCGTTCTTCGCGCCGCCCGCCACCAGTACGGCGACCCAGGTGACGGGCTGGTTGCTGCTGCCGCCCGGCACCCCGGCGGGGGCCTGGACGGCCTTGGTCCTCCTGGTCGCCGGCACCTCGGCGTACGCCCTCGCGGGGCCGAGGCGGTAGGGGGCGAAGGTCAGGGGTCGGGGGTCAGGGGTCAGGGCTGGGTTCCGGTCACCGACAGCGACGTGCCCGTCTTCATCGACGCGTAGAGCCACTTCGCGTCGGCCGAGCTCACCTCGATCAAGCCGCCGCTGACCCCGGGCCTGCCGGCGTTCTGCTTGTCGAAGCCGAGGGACGCGCCGACATAGACCGGTGTGTTGTCGGCGTCGCGCAGTTCGACGGCGTACGAGATCTCGGCGTTGTAGCGGGAGCCGTCGGCAGGGCCGGTGACGGCGGCGAGCGTGAGGTCGGGCCGCCTGTCGTACACCGTCAACGGGCCGGTGAACTTGGAGATGTTGATGACGCCGCTCGACAACGGGATGATCCGCTTCCCTACGAACATGACACGTTTGCCGAGGTTCAGGGTGCCGACAACGGGTGTGGCCTGAGCGGTGGTTGACGGTTCGCGCGCGGGGGTGGAGGCCGAGGGGACGGGTGTCGCCGCCATGGTGGTGGCCGCCGGGATGCCGTTCTCGTACCCCGGGGCCGCGGGTTGTGTGGAGTGGCGGGGGTTCGACGAGTCGGTCAGATCCAGGGTCGAGGCGTAGGCGACCAGGGCTACAGCTGCCGTGGCCGCGACAACGATGCCCGTCACGCGGCGGCGGGCTCGGCGCGTGGCCCGGACGCGGACCTGGGCGCCGGTGAGGGGCGAGTGGGTCTCGTTGCGCGCGGCGAACTGACGTAGCGCGAGGGAGAGTTCGGCGTCGGCGCCGGTGTGGTCGGTCCGGGTGGGGTCGGTGCCGGTGCCGGTGAGTTCTTCAGACACGACCGCTCTCCTTCCGGACCGGAGTGACCGGAGTGACCGGAGCGCTTGGGGCGACTGGGACGGCTGGGGGAACCGGAGTTGCCGGAGTGACCGGGGCCGCCGGGGTGTCCGGCTCGTCGACCGCCAGGTGTTTCGCCAGAGCCGCCCGGCCCCGGAACAGCCTCGCCTTGACCGTACCCACCGGCGCGCCCGTCTCCGACGCTATCCGCTCGACACTCAGGTCGCACAGATGGTGCAGGACGATCACCCGCCGCTGCGCCGTGGGCAGTTGGCGCAGCGCGGCGACCAGCGCGGTGTGGTCGGGGTCGGGTCCCGGCACGGACTCGGGCGGTGGCGTTCGGCGCACCAGTTCCAGCCAGCGCCGCGCCCGGCGCCAGCGGCTGACCGCCAGCCGCATGGCGACCGTACGGATCCACGCCTCCGGCGCCTCGTCCGCGAGGAAGGCCCCGCGCCGGTCCCAGGCCCGTACGAACGCCTCCTGGACCACGTCCTGCGCCTCCTCCCGATCTCCGGTGAACGCCGCGAGCTGGCCGGTCAGACGGGGAAACGCGGCCGCGTAGAAAGCGTCGAACTCGTCCTCGGTCATGACCTCACCGGCGTCTTGGAATTCCCGTGCAACCTGACGGCCCTCGCGGTGCGTACAGGTCCCGAACACCGCGTTCCTCACCACACGGCCCACAGGAAAGACGAAGAACACGCGTCTCTGGATCCACTTCCCCCACAGCAGTACCGGAGGACCACCGAAGTGCCCCACCCCCACGACGACTTCGCCGTGTACGCCCACGCGGGCCTGCCCCGCCTCGCCACCACCGCCCACCTGCTCACCGGCGCCCCGGCCGACCCGGCCGAGGCGACCGAGCTGGTGCGCAGAACGCTGGTGCGGGTGTGCGCGCGGTGGCGGCGAATACCGCGGGCCGACGCGGACTTCTACGTACGACGGTCCCTGGTCAAGGAGTTCCTACGGCGGGCACGACGCCAACCCGCCCCGTCCGAAGGGGTGTTGAAGGGGCTGTCGGCGCGGCAGCGGGCGGTGCTCGTGCTGCTGCACCGGGAGGGACTGCGGGAGTCGGAGGTCGCCCAGTTGCTCGGCTGCTCCACCGGCGCGGTCAGGAGCCGGGCCCGGCGGGCGCTGGCGGTGTACGGGGGCGATGTGGAGGAGCTGCGGAAGCGCCTCCGCGAAGCCGCCGGGGTCGCTCGACTCGCGGCCGAAGAGGGGGCGTTCGACGTTCCGCTCGATGTCGTCAGGCGGCGGGGGCGGGCGCTGCGGCGGCGTCGTAGCTGCGTGGTCATGGGGGTGTGTGCGGCGGTACTGGTTCCGGCGGTCGTGGTCGGCGCGGGGCAGTTCGCTGGTACGGGGCCCGGTGGCGGGGCGGAGAGCGAGGCGGCCGGGGTGGCGTTGAGTCCGATCCGGGTCGTCGCGCCCGGAGAGCGGGTGGACGCGGTGCCGGGGGTGCGGGTCTGGCTGACCGCCGACGGGGAACACTGGTCGACTCCGCAGGGGTCCAGCCAGTTCCAGGGGCTGAACGACGCTGTTTATAAAGGCAGTTACTGGGACAAGATGAAGGGCGCGCGCGGGGGCGGGGCCGAGAGCGGCGCCGAAGTCGGTGTCGGGAGCGGGACCGGGAGCGGGAGCGGGAAGTCGGGCGTGTCCGTGCGGCTCGATCCGGTGCACAACTCGTACTTCCTGTCCGGCCTGTACCGCGGGCTGTCCGCCGATCCGGCGCGGGTCGAGGTGAGCGTCGACGACCGGAGGATCACCGGCACCGTCCTCACGCTGGCGGGCGGTCCTGGCTGGGGCGTCTGGTACGCGCGGTCACCGCTGTCGCTGACGGAGGCGAAGACGAGCCTGGCCGGGGGTGGTCCGACCGTCACGGTGTACGACACGGCCGGCAAGGTCGTCGCACGGGGCGGGGTGGACGAGTGAGGCGCCGCGAGCCGGACGGGCCGGCCGAGTCGTCCGCGTCCTTCGAACCGGGCAGGTCATGGGAGGCGGCCGAGTCGGACCTGCCGGCCGAGCCCGCCAAGCCGTCCAAGTCACCCATGTCGTCCGGCAGTTCCCCCATGGCGCCCGACCCGTCCCGGTCCCCTGCATCCCCCGCCCCCTCCAACTCCCCCTCTCCCTCCCCCGAGCCACCCGCTTCCTCCGACTCCCCCACCCCGCCGACGCCCCGAGTCCCCCTCCGCCTCCGTCTCCGCCGCAATCGAGGCCGCCTCCTGCGCCGCTCGCTCGCCGCCCTTCTCGTACTGGTCGTGGCCCTGTGCACCGCGGCGGTCGTCGCGTACCGGATGACCGACATTCCGGAGCCGCACCCGGAGACGGTCACGCAGAGCACGGTCTTCGTCGACGACAAGGGGTCCTATCTGGGCCGGCGTGGGCCCGTCGACCGGCAAGAGGTGCCGTTGTCGCAGGTCCCCCGGTATGTACAGGACGCGGTGATCGCGGCGGAGAACCGCACGTTCCGTACGGACGACGGCGTCTCGCCCCGGGCCATCGCCCGCGCGGTGCTGGCCTCGCTGACCGGCGGGGAACGGCAGGGCGGTTCCACCATCACCCAGCAGTACGTGAAGAACGCGCTGCTGAGCCCGGAGCAGTCGCTGTCGCGCAAGGCGCGCGAGGCGCTGATCGCGATCAAGCTCGACCGGACCCGTTCCAAGGACTCCATCCTGGAGGGGTATCTCAACACCGTGTATTTCGGGCGGGGTTCGGCCGGTATCGAGGCGGCCTCGCGCAACTACTTCGGTGTGGACACCCGCCAACTCACCGTCTCCCAGGGCGCCGCGCTCGCGTCGATCGTCAACATTCCCTCGTACTACGAGAAGGCGGGCTCCGACCCCGAGGTGACCGCGACGCTCCGGGCCCGCTGGGTGTGGGTGCTGGACGCGATGGCGGCGAGCGGCAGCATCACGGCGAAGCAGCGCGCCGACGCCTCCTTCCCGGCGTTCCGTTTCTATCCGCCGGGCACGACCGAGGGGCAGCGGCAGTACATGATCGACGTGGCGGCGCGGGAGGCGGCGGACCGACTCGGCATCACCGAGGACCAGTTGGCGCGCGGCGGCTACACCGTGCGCACCACCTTCGACCTCTCCCTCCAGGACGCCACCACCGAGGCGGTGAAAGATCTCTCGGACCTCAAGGGCGGCAAGGGCGGCAAGGGCGGCAAGGGAAGCAAGGGGAAGGGCGTCACCCTGCACGCCGCCGTCGTGGCCATCGCGCCCGGCGACGGTGCCGTACGGCTGCTGTACGGAGGGTCGGACTACGCCCGGCAGCCGTTCAACGACGCGGTGGGCGGCGCGGTGGAGGCGGGCACGGCGCTGGACCCCTTCGACAAGGTCCGGCTGAGCGGTCCGCCGGCCGCGCTGCGGAAGACCGCCGCGCCCACCCCGCTGAAGCTGGCCTCGGCGTACGCGGCGGTCGCGGCGGGTGGGGTGTACGCGGCGCCGTACACGGTCACGAAGATCACCCGGGACGGCCGGCAGGTGTACGCCGCGCACCCGCACACGCAGCGCGTGCTGAACGAGAAGGATGTGTTCATGGTCGGCGAGCGGATGCTCACGGCCTACAAGCAGGCGGCCCCTTTGATCCAGGCGGCCCCCTCGATCCAGCCGGTTCCCTCCACCTCGGCGGACGGGAGCGTCCCGCGGACCTTCTTCACGGCCGGGGCGGGCGGCGGGATCACCCGGCGGACCGTCTGGTCCACCGGCCTGGACTCCCGACTCGCCCTCACGGTCGCCCTCTTCGCCGACCGCCCCGGCGAGAAGAAGAACACGACCGTGCCCGCGCAGCTCCCGAACGATCCCCCGCCGACCGACTCCGCGGCGGAGACGGCGGCCCAGATCTGGCAGCTGGCCGCCACGGGGTCGAAGAAAGGATGAGCCATCCGGATCGAGGGTGAGCCATCCGGCCTCGTGCTCAGGACCGCCGTAGGTGGACGGGATGGCCTTCTTTGGGTCCGCCGGAATCGACCAAAGTCGTAGGACGCGCAGACCTTGCGCCGATGTGCGGTGCGGGGGTGCCGTCGCAGGCTGGGGGTATGGACATGGACAAGGAGCGGACAGAAGCGGCGCGGCGGACCCGGGGCGACTACGTGGGAGCCACGGCGGACGAGTTGCGTGCGAAGACCGGGGCGGACCGGGTGTCGGCGGGGGTCAGCCAGAAGGTGCTGTTCCAGCGGCGCGGGACCATCACCCTCGACGGCGACCGGCTGGTGCTCGGCCAGTGGAACGGGTCCACGGACCTGACCCTGCGCCGCGCCGAGATCACCGCCGTGGGGACCCGTTTCACCAAGTTGTACGGCCGTTTCCTGGGCGGTCTGCTGAACGCGGGCAAGCCGCTGATCCTGGACACGACCACGGTCGGGCAGATCTATCTGCTGATCGACCGCAAGGAGTTCATGGAGACGACCCGGGACCGTGAGTGGGAACAGCACATCAAGACGTGGCTGGCGGCCGAGCGGGGGCGCTGAGGCGCCGGCCGGGCACGCGGACGCGTGGAGGGCGGGCGAGCAGCTCCTGGAACTCCGTCTCGGTCTCGAACCCGGTCCGTTCCAGCGTCCGCAGTTCGTTGCCCAAAGGAGCTGCCCAGTACCGCAGATGTACGTCGAAGGTAGTGGCCGTAGGTTGAAATGCCCGGAGTTTCTCCGTCTTTCGGCAGGGTCCCGCTCCTCCCCCGCGCCGACGCCTCGGCCTTCCGGGCGCGGAAGGCTGTCGGGCATGGACATCTCGTCGCTCACCGTCGTGCTCAGCGGGATCGCTGTCGTCGCCGCCTCCGTCCTCATCGCGTTCAACCAACCTCCGCTGTGGGTCTACGTGTTGGGCTGTGCGGGGTCGCTGCCGCTGAGCAGCGCGCTGCTGGACGGGGTCGACTGCGCCTCCGTCGTGGGGGACGGTTCCGCGGGGGCGTGGGCGTTGCGGGTGGCTGTCGCGGCCACCGTCACGGTCGTGCTGAGCTTCTTCTTCGGCAAGGACGGCCGGGTGCGGGCGGTTTGACGGGGAGCCGATCTCTTACGGGCTCGGGACATCGAGCCGGAGCGCACCTTTTGCCCGTTACCTCACCCTGAACTCGCTCTAGCGTGGCGGCACCTGGTTCCCCTCAGGTTCCCCTTCTCGCACGTTACGCAGAGGAGTACGCCCGCATGTACGCCCGCATGTCCCTCGCCAAGTCCCGTCCCGCCCGTGCCGGCCGTCCCGCCGGTACCGGCCGGATCACCCGCACCCTGGCCACCGTCGCCACCGGTGCCGCCCTCACCGCCGCCGCCCTCGTCGCCGCCCCTGCCGCCGGTGCCGTGGAGGCGCAGCACGGCGGTGGCTCCGTGGTGTTCGCGCAGAGCGACAACACCGGTGCGAACACCGTGGTCGCCTACGAGCGCGCCGACGACGGCACCCTCACCCAGAAGGGCGTCTACTCCACCGGCGGCAAGGGCGGCATGCTGGCCGGCACGGTCGCGGACCACCTGGCGTCGCAGGGTTCGCTCGCCTACGACCGGCACGGCCACCTGCTCTACGCGGTGAACGCGGGCAGCGACACCGTGACCGTCTTCGCCGTGCACGGCACCCGGCTGCGGCGGGTCCAGGAGATATCCAGCGGGGGGAGTTTCCCGGTCGGCGTGACGTTCCACGGTGACCGGGTCTACGTCGCGAACACGCTCGGCGGCGGTTCCGTGCAGGGCTTCGCCCGGGTCGGCGAGCGGCTGGTGAAGGTCGCCGCGTGGCATCGCGACCTCGGTCTGGATAAGGGGACGTCGGCGGTCGGGCAGATCTCCTTCACCCCGGACGGTTCGAAGCTCGTGGTCACCACCAAGGCCGCCGGTCAGAGCATCGACGTCTTCCCGGTCGGCCGGATCGGCGGCCCCTCCGCCCGCCCCGTGGTGACCTCGACCCCGGGAGCCGTGCCGTTCGGTTTCGCCTTCGACTCCGCCGGGCGCGTCCAGGTCACGGAGGCCGGTACCAACTCGGTCGGCACCTTCGTCGTAGGCCACGACGGCACACTGACGGCGCAGGGAACCGTCCCGACCGGCCAGACCGCCACCTGCTGGGCGGTGACCGCCGGTGACCACCTCTACGTGTCGAACGCGGGCAGCGGCACCCTGTCCGGCTACCGGGTCGGCCACGGCGGCGGGCTCACCGCACTCGGCGACACGGCCACCCACCCCGGCACGGTGGACGCGGCGGCCTCCTCCGACGGCCGGTACCTGTACGTCCAGACGGGTGTGCAGGGCACGGTCGACGCGTTCCGGGTCGGCCCCGAGGGGTCGCTGACCGCGATCGGCTCGGTCGTCGTGCCGGGCGCGGTCGGCGGCGAGGGCATCGCGGCGGGCTGACGCCACCAGCAGCACCGGGAAAGGGGCCCGCCGCCGCACGACGGCGGGCCCCGGACGCGTACCCGTACCCCTCTTTCCACCTTTTCGTTGGCACCGCATCCAATCCAAGGTCCCGGCAGGAACGGATTACGCCCGGACATGTACCGACCGCGGAGGCCCTCGGTGAAAGAAGCAGTGCGTATCGGCAGCAATCCCGCCGCAGGGCCCGACCTGGAGGAACTCGTCGGCCGGGTGGCCCTCGGGGACGAGGACGCCTTCGCGGGTGTCTACGACGCCGTGGCGGGGCCGGTACTGGGGGTCGTACGCGCTGTGCTGCGCGACCAGGCGCAGTCGGAGGAGGTCACGCAGGAAGTGCTGGTGGAGGTGTGGCGGACGGCTCCCCGTTACCGGCGCGACCGGGGTACCGCCGTCAACTGGATCCTCACCCTCGCGCACCGCCGTGCGGTGGACCGGGTGCGCTCGGCGGACGCGGCGGCGGCCCGCGACCACAAGGCCGCGCTGCTGGACCGGCTCCCCGAGTACGACGAGGTGGCCGAGCGCGTCGAGGCCCGTCTGGAACGCGAACAGGTACGGCGCTGTCTGCGCACCCTGACCGAGCTCCAGCGCCAGTCCGTCACCCTGGCCTACTACCGGGGCCTGACCTACCGCGAGGTCGCGGAGGCACTGGCACTTCCCCTGGGCACCGTGAAGACCCGCCTGCGCGACGGCCTCATCCGGCTGCGCGACTGCCTGGGGGTGACGGCGTGACGACCACCGACCCGCACCTGCTGACCGGCGCCTACGCCCTGCACGCGCTCCCCGACGAGGAGAGCAGCGCCTTCGAGCGGCACCTCACCGGGTGCGAGGCCTGTGCGCAGGAGACCGCCGAGTTGTCCGCGACCGCCGCCCGGCTGGGTCTCGCCGCCTCCTCGACGGCCCCGCCGGAGCTGCGCGCGCGGGTGCTGCGCAGGATCACCACCGTCCGGCAGGAGACCCCGGGCAGGCGTCCCCAGAACCGCACCGCGCTGGCCGGTCTGCGGACCCGGGCGCTCTCCCGCTGGGCGCTCGCCGCCTGTCTCGCGGCGGCGACCGCGCTCGGCGGTACGGCCGTGTGGCAGCACCAGCGGGCCGAGGACGCCCGGGACCGGGCGCGTCAGGCCGTGCAGGCGTCGGACGAGATCGCCGCCGTACTGGCCGCGCCGGACGCGCGGACCAGGGCCGCAGGGCTGGCCGGGGGCGCGACCGGCACCGTCGTCGTGTCGCGCGGCCGGGACCGGGCCGTGTTCGTGGTCTCCGGGATGGCCCGGCCGCCGGGCGGCAAGGTGTACCAGCTGTGGTTCGACGACGCCGGGACCATGCGCTCGGCCGGTCTGATGAACCCGGCCCGCAGTGACCAGACCGTCCTGCTGCGGGGCGCGGTCGACGACTCGTCCGGCATGGGCATCACCGTCGAACCGGCCGGGGGCTCCCCCCACCCCACCTCCGCGCCCTTCGCCCTGCTGACGTTCCCGGCCTGAGTTCCCGGCCCTGAGGCGGCCGGCTCCGTCAGACGAGCCCCGTGACCGTCACCGTGACGCGCGGCGCGGGCAGGGCCGGGGCCAGGGCGTCCAGCCGCCGTTCGACGGTGTCACGGACCCCGCGGGCCACCTCCACGGTCCTGGCCCGCCGTAGGGCGACGACATGGATCTCGACCTGCCAGGGGCCGTCACCGTCCAGCCGGCTCATCCGCACCCCGGCGGGCGTCCCCGTTCCGCCCCGCGCCAGCGCCGACCGCAGCCGGTCGGTCAGTCCGGGGCGGAGGAAGGCGACCCCCGAGACCGCCTCGACGGCGGCGGCGACCTCCACGGCGAGCGTCGTGTGGGCGGGGTTCTCGTACGGAGCGGATTCGTCGGCGCGCTGCGCGGTCATGCCGTACCGCCTTCCTGATCGTCGTCGTCGGACAGAGGGGTGGGCACGAGGTCCGTCACGCGGATGTCGACTGCCATGACGCCCATGCCCAGTTCACGGTCCGCCGCCTCCCACACGCGTTCGCGCACCTGAGCGGCGAGACCGGGCAGCGGCGCGTCGGCCGGGGCGTGGATGTCGAGGCGGACCTCGACCGTGCCGGGGTCGGCGCCGTCGCGGAGCCGGCAGGAACCGGCCCGGACACCCGGCACCGACTCGGCCGCCGCGCGCAGCGCACGGGCCGCGACCGCCTCCATGATCCAGAGGTCCTCGGCGGGCTCACCGAGCGGGAGGGGACGGCCCGGGCGCAGTTCGAGGCGTACGACGTCCATGATCCGCCGGGTCAGCGGCTCGGTGTCGTAGGCGGTGGCGGTGGTGTCCGTCTCCTCCTGGAGGCCGCGCACGACGGACTCCAGGTCGTCGAGTCCGCGGACGGCCTGGCCGCAGTACGGGCAGGAGTGCAGGTGCGGGTCGTCCACGCCGCGCTCCCAGTCGTCCCAGGTCCGGGACAACAGCCGTCCGCAGGGCAGGAGTTCGTCGTCGGCGGCCTGGGTCGGCGTGGTGTTCGGCTGGTCGGTGCGTTCGGTCATCGCCAGGCCCCCATTGCTTGGGTCAGAGATCGGCGGGCGCGGAACACCCGGGCGCGGACGGCCTCCTGGCTGATCCCGACCGTAGCCGCGATGAACTCGTAGGAACGGCCGTCCAGTTCGCGCAGCACCCAGCATGCGCGCTGTTCGGCGGAGAGCAGGTCGAGGGCCTCGCGCAGTTCGCGGACCGCGTCCCGCCCCTCGGCGATCCGGGCGGGTGAGGTCGTGTAGTCGGCCGCGGCCACGTCACCGGCCGCCTCCAGCGAGGCCACGGGTCTGCGGGCGCGCAGCACGTTCAGACAGCGGTTGGTCACGATCCGGTAGATCCAGGTGCCGAAGGCGCTGCGCCCCTGGAACTCCGGCAGCCGCCGCCACGCGCTGAGAAAGGCGTCCTGTACGGCGTCCTCGGCCTCCGCGCCGGTACCGAGCAGACTCGTGGCGAGCCGGATCAGCGCCGGTGCGTGCCGGTGCACGAGCACGGCGAAGGCGTCCTCGTCCCCCTCCGCGGCCCGGACCGCCAGCAGGGCGTCGTCCGGGCCGGCCGGGGAGGCCGTCCCCTCCATGTCCTCGTCCCTGGCATCCATGGCATCCGTGTCGTCCGCGTCGGCCCGGCTGTCCGGTGGTGCGTTCTGCGTGCGGGGCCCCGCCACTGGGCGGCTCCTCTCGTCCGGTCTGTCCGGTCATTGGACACGGCGGCGCCGTCCCCGTTACGGAGAACTTCCGGGAAGCCGCTCGTACGGATGCGGTACGGCGGCCGGGCCCGGCGTCGACCGGACTTCCGCGTGGCCGTACGGACTCGTCGCGTCACAGACCCGGCCGGCGCGGGTCTGACGTAGTGAGAGCACATCGGCCACCAGAGAGAGGGCATGTCATGACCACTCAGGAAGCACCGGTCGTCGCCAAGGACCGGACGGCCGGCAAGGACCTGGCCACCACCGCCGTGTCCGGTGGAACCACCGGCGCCGACCAGCCCGCCGCCGACCGCGGCCGTACGTCGATCGCCGACGTCGTCGTCGTGAAGGTGGCCGGCATCGCCGCCCGGGAGATCCCCGGCGTGCACGCCATGGGCGGCGGCCTCTCGCGCAGCATCGGCGCCGTCCGCGACCGCGTACCGGGCGGCCGGCCCAACGTCGGGCGCGGTGTGAAGGTCGAGGTCGGCGAGCGGCAGACGGCCATCGACCTGGACCTGGTCGTCGAGTACGGGGTGTCCGTGATGGACGTCGCGCAGGACGTGCGGGAGAACGTCGTGGGCGCCGTGGAGCGCATCACCGGCCTTGAGGTCGTCGAGGTGAACGTCACCGTCAACGACGTCCACCTGCCCGACGACGACGAGCCCGCGCACGCCGGTGAGGCCCGCGTGGAGTAGGGCGGCCGGTCAGGGGCACGGGCAGGAGTGGAGTGGTGGATCCGGTGACAGGTGGAGGTGGACGGGCATGCGCACACCGTTCGTGGGGATGATCGCGGGCATGGCCCTGGCGTTCGCCGGCTGGTTCGGCGGCTTCGGCGCCTTCCTGCTCGTGGCCGCGCTCGGCGGCCTGGGCTGGGCGGTGGGGCACTGGTTCGAGCGCGGCGGCACGGTCCGGGACGTACGGGACGCGTTCGAGCGGAGCCGTCGATGACCACGGCCGCGCGGCGGGAGCCCGGCCCGCTCCCGGCCGGAGGGAGCACTCCCGCCCCGGAGTCGGCACCACCCGCCGCCTCCTTCCGGGGCACCACCACCGTCTCCGGGCGGGCCGTGCGCAGGATCGCCGAGCGGGCCACCGCGGAGGCGCTGCCCGGCCGTACGGCCAGGGCGAGCGCGAGCGTGCGGGGCGGAAGGGCGGAGGTGTCGCTCGGGGTGACGCTCCCCTATCCGGCCCCGCTGGCCGAGGGCGCGCGGGACGTCCAGCGCCATGTGGTGGACCGCACGAGGGAGTTGACGGGCCTGGACGTGCCGACGGCGCACGTCGACGTCACCGCGCTCGCGGCTCCGGCGTACTCCCGCGCTCCGGTGTCCCCGACCGAGGACACCACCTCTCCTACGGCGCCCAGGCGTTGGTGGTCCGGCCGCCGGACTCCGGTCACCCTGCTGACCCTGCTCGCCGCGGTGGCGTGCGGAGCCCTCGCCTTCGACCTGATCCAGGTGCACACCGCGCACCGGCCGGCGGCGGCCTGGCGGATGTCGGCGGTGCACTGGCTGGCGGACCACGGCCCCGGCGACCCGGTGGTGGTGATCGCGGGCGCGGGCGTGGCCCTGACCGGCATCTGGATGGTCGTCCTCGCCCTCACCCCCGGACTCCGCCACCGGTCCACCGTCCGTACGGCGGCCGAGCGGTTGGACGCGGCCGTGGACCGCTCGGCGGTGGAGTCCCTGGTCCGCGACGCGGTGGGGGACGTGCCCGGCATCGCCTCGGTCCGGGTCCGGGCCCGCCGCCGGCGGATCACCGTCCGCACGCGCCTGGCCTTCGGCGACCGCACCATCGCCCAGGCCGCCGCTACGGCCGCGGCCCGCGCCGCCGTGACATCCTGCCGACTACGACGCGCACCCCGCCTACGGGTCACGGTCACCCCGGACCCGGTGTGGCAGCCCCCCGCACCGCCCCCAACCCCTCGTGCCGCCAAGGAAGTTGACCAGTGATGCGCACCTCCCACACAGCCGTCAACCGAACCGTCCTCGGCGCCACCGGCCTCACCCTCCTCCTCACCGGCACCTGGCTGGCCGCCACGGACCGCACCCTCACCCCCCATCTGCCGTCCTGGTGGCCCACCGCCGGCCAGGGCACGGTCCTGCTGGACCCGGACCGGCTGGCGCGGCTGCGCGGCGAGGGCTGGTGGACGCCGACCGTGCTGGCCGCGTCGATCGGCCTGACCGTGGTGCTGGCGCTCTGGACGCTGGGGCAGCTGCGCACCGGCCCGGTGCGGCACCTGGCCCTGCCCTCCCCCGGCTGCACGGTGCGCCCGCAGGCACTGGCCGAGGCGCTGGCGGCGCGCGCGGCGGCCGTCCCCGGGGTGGCCCGCGGCCATGCCCGGGTGCTGCCCCGGCGCGGCCGACGGCTGGAGGTGGAGCTGCGGGTCTGGCTGGCACCGGACACCTCTCCCGACGCCGTACTCCCCGCCCTGCGTGCGGTGAGCGCGGAGGCGGACGCGGCGGCGACCCCGTACACCGCGCACACCAGGCTGCGGCTGAGCGCCACCTCGCACCGCGCGCCCCATGTCCGCTGAGCCGTACCTCGGCCGGGTCCGCCGCATCGCGGGGGCCCGGCCACCGGCTGCCTGGTGGCCCGCGCTGCGCCGCACCCCGATGTCCCTGTGGAACGACGACATCTCGGACTACGCGGCGGCCCTCACGTACTACGCCATCCTCGCGGTGCTCCCGGCGATGCTCGCCACGGTCATCGCGTTCGGCATGATCAGCCCGGATACCGCCGAGGAGTTCGTCGCCCACGTCACGGCGTACGCCCCCGCGGACTCCGGCACCGAACTGCACGCGGTCCTGACCCACGTCCTGCGCACGGACCGGACGGCCTGGCCGCTGCTGATCGCGGGCAGCGTGAGCGCCCTCTGGTCGTCGACGAGCTACCTGGCCGTGTTCCGCCGCGCCCTGCACCGCATGCACCGCACCCAGGACCGCCGCTCCCCCTGGCGCAAGGCTCCCCGCATCGTCCTCACCGCGCTCGTGCTCCTCGGCCTGCTCCTGGTCGGCTCCCTGACCCTCCTCCTCACCGGCCCCCTGGCGCAGGCCGTGGGCCGTGTGGCGGGCGTCGACGAGACAGCGGCCTGGGCCTGGGACCTCCTGCGCTGGCCGGTCCTGTTGTGCCTGGTGGCCCTCCTGGTGGTGGTCGTCTTCCACACCGGCCCCACCGGAGCCCGCCGCCGCAGCCACAGCCTCCCCGGCGGCGTCCTGGCCGCCGCCCTCTGGCTCCTGGTCTCCGCCGGCTTCTCCACCTACGCCACGACCCTCGGCGCGTACAGCAGGCTCTACGGCTCCCTCTCCGGGAGCGTGGTGTTCCTCATCTGGCTGTGGCTGTCGAACCTGGCGTTGCTGAGCGGGGCCCAGTTCGCGGCGGAACTGGCCAAGCAGCGGGCGGACCCGGCCGCCCCCGCTCAGCCGCACCCTCAGAGCACCGGAATCTCCCCCGCCCCGTAACACCCCTCGGGCAGCGGGTCGGGGACAGCCCCGGGGTCCAGCAGATGGGCGACCAGCGCCGCCGCCGTGGAGTGCCAGAGGTCATGGCGCCGGAGCATCCCGTGGTCACCGCCGCCGATGACCGCCATGCCCGCCCGCGTCGCCCCTTCCTCCCGTGCCCGGCGCACGCAGTCCGCCGTCTCCGCGGGGGACGTGACATGGTCCCGTTGTCCGTGCAGCGCTACGACATGACGCCCGGCCGTCTGCCCGACCGGCTCCCCCGGCGGCCACCACGGGGCAAGGGCGACCACCCCACGCACCTGGGGATGGCCCGCGGCGCCCAGCGCGGCCCGGCCGCCCATGGAGTGGCCGAGCAGCACCGTCGGTACGGGGCCGGCGAGTTCGGCCAGGGCGTCCAGCGCGCGCAGGGCGTCGTGGGCCGCGTCGGCACGCTCGCCGTTCCAGCCACGGACGCGGTAACCGACCCGGGCCACCAGCACGTCGGGGGACGGCAGCCGGGCGACCACCGCGCGCTCGACGGAGTTCATGCGCAACGCGGCCAACTGCCAGGGCCGCGCCCGGCGTTCACTCGCCGACTGTCCCCCGTGCAGGACGAGGACAGCGGCCCGGGGCTGCGACACCCGCCGCCGTACCCTCAACGCCCCCTGCTGACCGGCCCGTTGGCTGATGCCGTGCTCTGCCTCGATGACGTACCCCTTCCTCACTCCCGCCCCGGCGGACGCGGGAAGAAACCGCTGGTGCGGGCACGGTACTCGGCATACCCCGGCCGGTCGGCCATGTGCTGTTCCAGGAGGCGCTTTCCGCTGCCCCGGGTCAGCAACAGGCTCATCACCAACGGCGACACGACGGACACAGCGGCCGCCGCCGGGGAGTCGCAGGTGAACAGGAACAGGCCCCACCACACGCAGAAGTCGCCGAAGTAGTTCGGGTGCCGGGTCCAGGACCACAGACCGCGGTCCATGAGCTTGCCCCGGTTGGCGGAATCGGCGCGGAACCGGGCCAGTTGGGCGTCCCCGACCGCCTCGAACCCGATACCGACCGCCCACAACGCCGTACCGGCGACATAGGGGAGCACCGAGGGCCGGCCCGGCACGTACTGCGCGGCCTGCACCGGCAGGGACACCAGCCAGACCAGCGCGCCCTGGAGGAGATAGACCATCCGCAGGGCGTACGCGGTGCGGCTGCCGGGTGCCTTGGCCAGCATCCGTTCGTAGCGCGGGTCTTCGCCGTGGCCCCGGCCCCGACGCCCGATGTGGACCGCCAGCCGCAGCCCCCAGACCGCCGTCAGCACCGTCACCAGCAGTCGTCGTACGACATCGCCCTCGTCGGCGGAGGCGGCGAAGGTCACGGCGGCCACCGCCGTGAAGGCGACACCCCAGGCGACGTCGACGATCCGGTGCACGCCGATGCGCACCCCCACGGCGAAGGTCGCGAGCATGACCGCGAGGGAAGCCGCGGCGGCCCAGGCGAGGTTGAGCGCGAAGGCGCTCCAGGGGAAGCCGGAGGAGAAGCCGTTCATCGCTGATCCGGCGTCTCGGGGTGCGGCTTGGTGAACAGGTACTGCTGGACGTCCAGGTAGCCGGAGCGGAAACCGGCCTCGGAGTAGGCGAGATAGAAGGTCCACAGCCTGTGGAAGACCTCGTCGAAGCCGAGCGCGGCGACCTCGTCGGCGCGCTCGGTGAACCGTTCGCGCCACAGGCGCAGCGTCTCGGCGTAGTGGGCGCCGAAGGCGTCGCGGCGGGCCGGGCGCAGGCCGGTGTGGTCGCGGACGGTCTCCTCGATCGCCTCGGTGGAGGGGATGATGCCGCCGGGGAACACGTACTTGTGGATCCAGGTGAAGGTGTCCCGGGAGGCGAGCATCCGGTCGTGCGGCATGGTGATGGCCTGGAGCGCCAACCGGCCGCCCGGCGCCAGCCGTTGGTCCAGGGCGCCGAAGTACACCGGCCAGAACTCGGCGCCGACCGCCTCGATCATCTCCACGCTGACGACCGCGTCGTACGTCCCCGACGCCTCGCGGTAGTCGCACAGTTCGATGGAGACCCGCTCGCCGAGACCCGCCGCGCGCACCCGTTCCACGGCCAGGTCGCGCTGTTCGCGGGAGAGGGTGAGCGAGGTGACGCGGGCGCCCCGGGCCGCGGCCCGCAGGGCGAGTTCGCCCCAGCCGGTGCCGATCTCCAGGAGCCGGGTGCCCTCGCCGACGTCCGCGAGGTCCAACAGGCGGTCGATCTTGCGGTGTTGGGCCGCCGCGAGGAGGTCGTCACTCGCGGGGAAGCCCCGGAAGACGGCGGAGGAGTAGGTGAGGGTGTCGTCGAGGAAGAGGGCGAAGAGGTCGTTGGACAGGTCGTAGTGGCGGCTGATGTTGGCGCGGGAACCGTCGGGGGTGTTGCGCTCGGTGTGCGGGTGGCGGGGTGCCCACAGGGTGCGCAGGCGTTGCAGCGGGGCCGGGATCAGCTCGGCAGCGTGACCGGCCAGGACGGTCAGCGCGGCGACCAGGTCGGGGGCGTCCCACTCACCGGCCATGTACGACTCGCCGAAGCCGATCAGGCCCTCGGTGCCGATGCGGGCGTGGAAGGCGGCCGGGTCGTGGACGTCGATCAGCGGGCCGCCCTTGCCGACGTCCGGGGCACCCGCGAACCGGGCGCGGAGCGGGAGTCGGCCCAGGGCCCGGCGGACCAGGGCCCTGGTGATGGCGGTGCGGAGGCGGGAGGCGGGCGGTATCGCGGCGAGGTCGGGCCAGGGGGTGGGGGCGGCGGGGCGCGTGTGACTGGCGGACACCGCACCGGCGTTGGCGATGGGCGTGCCGGTGGTGACCCGGCGCTCTGCTGTCGTCATGTCGCTGTCTCCGAAGTGCGGTGCTCGGGGTGGTCGTCGGAAGGGGGTCCGGGGCGTTCGTCGGCGGGGCGGCGCGGCTGGACCGGCAGACCCCGCAGGTAGAGGCGGATGCCGTGGACCCGGATCGCGGCCGAGACCGCGAGCGTGGACCAGGGGTGGCGCACCGCCAGCCGCAGCAGCCGCGCGGTGCTCGCCTCGCGCCGGGTGCCGCGTACCGTCGCGGTGAAGGCACGACCGCCCTCCCGGTCCAGGTGCACGGTCAGGGAGAGGCGGCGCCCGGGCGCCGGCAGCCGCATCCGGTAGTGGCCGTCGACCGGGAAGAACGGCGAGACGTACAGGGCCTTCTCGGTGCCCGCGCTCCCGGTCGCGTCCGGCCGCAGGAGGTAGCAGTGCCGCCCGCCGTAGGTGTTGTGCACCTCGGCGACCACACACCGCAGCTGCTCGTCGGGCCCGTGACACCAGTACAGCGTCAGCGGGTTGAACACGTACCCGAACACCCGCGCGTGCGCCAGCATCACCACCCGGCCGCCGTCCAGATCCACCCCGCGCCCGGCGAGGAAGGCGTCGAGCCCGGCCCGGATCGAGGGCGTGCCGTCGTCGCCGGTGAAGTGGTCGCGCGGGTCGAAACGGGCCAAGGGGCTCAGCAGGCGCGGGAGTCGGGGCGGCCGGTCGGGGTCGATGAGCCACATGTAGGTGCGGTGCCGCAGCGCGTAACGGCTCGGGGTGGTGCGGACATGGGCGATCGTGCAGGAGTACAGCGCGGGTACGACGCTCGGCGGCGACGCGGCCGGCCCATCGGTCACCGGCACCGGCACGGCGACCGCCTGTCCCGCTACGGCACTCACCGGCGCCGGAGCCTCCCCCGGCGCGGAACTCCCGGGCGCGGTCCGGCCGTTCACCACCGCACGCCCAACGCCGCCGCGGCCTCCACACCCGACCGGCATCCGTCCTCGTGGAAACCCCAGCCGTGGTAGGCGCCCGCGAACACGCACACGTCACTGGCGAGTTCGGGCAGCCGCTGCTGCGCGGCCACCGACTCCGGGGTGTAGACGGGGTGTTCGTAGACCATGCGGGCCAGCACCCGGCCGGGGTCGACGCGGTCCTCGCCGCCGAGGGTGACCACGAACGTCTCGGCGGCGTCGAGGCGTTGGAGGCGGTTCATGTCGTAGCTGACCCGGACCCGTTCGGCGCCGACCTCGCAGGACGGCATCAGGTGGTTCCAGGACGCACGGGCGCCGGGGGCGCGGGGCAGGAGCCGGGTGTCGGTGTGCAGCAGGGTGGTGTTGCGGGAGTACGGGAACGCGCCGAGCAACTCCCGCTCCAGCGCGGTCGGTTCGGCGAGGAGTCGGAGCGCCTGGTCCGGGTGGACGGCGATCACGACGGCGTCGTAGGACTCGGTGGTGCCGTCCTCGGCGGTGACCTCGGCGCGGTCGGGGTGACGGCGCACGGACCGCACGGGGGTGTTGGTCCGGATCTCGCCGATGTGCTTGGCGACGCGGTCGACGTAGGTGCCCGAGCCGCCGGTGACCGTGCGCCACACGGGCGAGCCGCCGACCGACAGCATGCCGTGGTGCTGGAGGAACCGGAACAGGTAGGCGGCCGGGTAGCGCTGGGCGGTCTCGGCGTCGCAGGACCAGACGGCCGACACCATCGGCGTGACGAAGTGGGCGCGGAAATAGGCGGAGTAGTCCTCCCGGTCCAGGAACTCCCCCAGGGTGAGGGCCTCTTGGCCGCCGCGGGCCAGCAGGCGGCGGGCCGCGCGGTGGAAGAGGGGCACCTCGGCGAGGAGCCGTAGATAGCGGGGGCGCAGGAGGTTGCGGGGCTGGGCGAAGAGCCCGGCGGGGCCGCGCGCACCGGCGTACTCCAGTCCGCAGCCCTCGCAGCGGACCGACATGCTCATCTCCGACTCCTGGGTGGGAACGCCGAGTTCGTCGAAGAGCCGCAACAGACGGGGATACGTACGCCGGTTGTGCACGATGAAGCCGGAGTCGACGCGGTGCACCCGGCCGTCGTACGGCGAGGTCAGTTCATGGGTGTGCGCGTGCCCGCCGAGCCGGTCGTCGGCCTCGTAGAGGGTGACGGGACCGGCCCGGCCCAGGAGGTAGGCGGCGGTCAGTCCCGCCACCCCGGAACCGATCACCGCGGTCCGGCGCCCGTACCGCGCCGTCCGCTCCGTCTCCCGCTCCATCTCCGTCACGTCTCCTTCCGCCGGCCAGGGGTGCACGCGTAATCCGGATCAGGTCGGGGGGCGGATTGGCCGAATCTCGAAACGGGGGCCGGGTCACCTTCCTCAACACGAAACCCCCAGGTCAGAGACCTGGGGGCGGGGTGTCGAGCGGGCGGAACGGCTCTAGCGCGTGGGCGTCGAGCCGTCGTAGACATGGCCGGGGGTGGCGATCCGCGTGACCGCGCGGGCGACCAGGGTGGACGGTTCCTGGCCGCCGGAGGTGATGTCGGTGTTGAGCAGCACGACCAGGGTCGCCTTGAGGGCGGGGAGGTAGACCGTCACGGACTCGTAGCCCGGGATGGAACCGTTGTGCCCGATCCAGCCGCCGGTCTCGAAGATGCCGAGGCCGTAGTCGAGGCCCGGGAAGCCGGTCGGCAGTACCTTCAGTCGCTGCTTCTGGGTCTCCGGGCTGAGCAGGGTGCCGGTGGCGACGGTCTTCGCCCAGCTGTGCAGATCGTGCAGGTCCGAGATCATCGCGCCCGCCGACCAGGCCCAGCTCGGGTTCCAGTTGGTGGAGTCGGTGACCGCGCCGGTCAGTGTCTGGTTGGTGTAGCCGTGCGCGTGCGGCTCGGGGAACTCGCGGACGTTCGGGCCGTCGGGGAACAGGGTGTGCTCAAGGTGGGCCGGGCGCAGCACCCGCCGGTCGATGACGTCGGCGACATGGTGCCCGGTGACCTTCTCGATCACCAGGCCGAGGAGGATGAGGTTGCTGTTGTCGTAGACGAACACCTTGCCCGGTGCGCCGGTGTTGGGGTGCTTGAAGCCGTACGCGAGCAGCTCACGCGGGGTGAACGTGCGGTACGGGTCGCTCAGCAGGTCGTGCGCGAAGCCGGCGTCGGCGCTGTACGGGAAGAGTCCGCTGCGCATCTCGGCCAGGTGGCGCAGGGTGATGCGGCGGCCGTTCGGTACGCCCGGGACGTAGCGCGCGATCGGGTCGTCGAGGCGGATGCGGCCCTGGTCGACGAGCTGGAGCAGCGCGGTGACCGTGAAGGTCTTGGTCTCGCTGCCGATCCGCGAGAAGAAACGCGTGCTCATCGGCTGCCCCGTGGCCTTGTCGGCGACACCGGTGGCGCGGATGTAGCAGCCCTTGCCCGGCATCCACAGCCCGACGGCGACACCGGGGATACCGGCGTCCCGCCGGACATCGGCGACGGCCTTGTCCAGCCGGGCCGTCACCCCCCGGCCGAGCCCGGGGCCCGAGGAGCACTCGTCGTGGTCACTGCCGTGGGTACGGACCACACCGACGGCGGTCGCGGCCGGCGCCGCCGTCATCGGGGCGGCCAGCACGGACACCATCAGCAGCGCGGCTGCGAGGAGTCGTCGGGGAGGGGTACGTCGCATGGGGGGACGCTTCTTCCGGGTCGGGGGGCGGGGTGCGTCGGGGTGGGAGTCCCACGGCACCATCCGCGGCCCGCCGCACGGCCGTCCTGCGGCACGCGTCCCCCCGAGACCACTCGATCGGACCGATGTTCGCCTACGGCACGCATGTCCTCCGGTGCGACGGGCGGGGACGCCCGGTGAGAGGACGGCCGGTGCGGGGTCGGCGGGTCACTGGGCGCGGATCGCGTCGGCCGGTGGAGTCCGCAGGGCCTGGCGGGTGGGCAGTTCGATGGTGAGGAAGGCGGTGGCCGTCACCAGGAGGGCGAGGCCGGGCAGGAGCCAGACCGGGCCCGCGGGCCAGGGGTGGCCGAGGAAGCCCTGGCCCAACAGCGCCAGCGGGATCGCGGAGAGCAGCAGGGCCGTGGTGAGGGCGGTCGCCGCCGTCATCGCGGCCTCGCGGCGCATCATCGCCAGGATCTGCCGGGGCGTGGTGCCGTTGAGGCGGAGGGCGCCCAGCTCGACCCGGCGCTGGGCGGTGGCCGCGACGAGCTTGTTGGCGATGCTCAGCAGGAGGTAGACGAGCAGCACCACGATCGTGGCGAGGTTGATCCACACCTCGGGCGGTGCGTCCTTCAGGCCGCCGGTGGAAGGGGGCTCGGCGGGTCCGAGGGCCAGGCCGGGGTGGGCCGCGGCGAGCGCCGTGAGGTTCCGGCCGGCCTGCGCCGTGCCGTCCGTGCGGATCAGGAGGGACTGGTCGAGGGCCGTCGTGGTGTGTCCGGCGGCGAGGTCGTGGGCCAGCACCACCGTGCCGAAGCCGAGCCCACGGCCGTAGACCGCGACCACCGTGGGGTGGACCTCCGTGCCGTCGCCGAGGACCAGGTCCACCGTGTGCCCGACCGTCGCGGACCGCGTCCGGGCGACGTCGCTGCTGACGGCGACGGTCGCGCCGGTGAGGCGGCCGAGGCTGCCGTCCCGTACGTCGAGGTCGAGGACGCCCGCCGCGTCCGGGGTGAGGATCGTGGCGGCACCCGCCTCGGCCGCGGGGTCGCCGAGTTCCTTGTACCGCCACACCACGGTGGTCGAGCCGACGGGCGCGGCGGCCCGTACGCCCGGCGTCTTCCGTACGGCGGCGGGTGTGCCCTCGGGCAGGCCGCCCAACGCCGGTGCGCTCAACCGGAGTTGGGCCAGGGTTCCGGTCGTCGTGTCCTGCGCGGTGGCGGCCAGGACGGTCGTCTGGGTGAAGGTGTACGTCAGCACGAACACGACCGCCATGGCCAGCGTGGAGACGATCCCCGCGTTGCGCAGGGCGTAGGCGCGCAGGTTGGCCATCGCCAGCCAGGTCGGTGCCGAGCCGCCGTGCCGTGTCGCGCGGGCCGCCGCCCCGCCGACGCCCCGCACCAGCGCCGGACCCGCCAGGGCCAGCCCGATCGCCCCGACGATCCCGGCCATCGAGGTCGCCGCGGCGCCGATGACCGTGCGGGAGAACAGCGGCAGAGCCGACATCGCGGTCGCCACGACGATGACGACCACGCCGATACGCGTCCGGACCCGCGAGGGATCACGCGGCTCGCTGCGCGACTCGGCGACCGCCTCGGTGGCCGGCATCCGCGAGGTGCGCCAGGCCGAGCCCCGGGCCGACACCTGGACGGCGAGCAGCATCAGCACGACCGCCGCCAGCGCGGGCAACGGGCTGAAGGTGAGCGGCAGTTGGGCCGGTATCACGCCCCGGTCCGCGAGCAGCCCCCTGAACTGTCCGGCCAGGAGATACCCGAGCGCCACCCCGGGTGCCACGGCGACGGCCGCGACGACCGTCGACTGTGCGGCGGCCAGCCGCCGGATCTGCTTCGGCGTCGCGCCCACCGCCCGCATCAGCGCCAGGTCCCGCCGTTGCCCGCCGATCGCCACGGCCAGCGCGCTCGCCATCACGAACCCGGTGATCAGCAGCACGATCCCGGACAGCGACCCGGCCAGCAGCACCAGCAGCGACCGCGAGGCCCCGGCCCCGGGCGCCGCCGTGTCGCCCCGCCCGGCTCCGGTGACGGCCAGAAGTCCGGTGCCGTTCAGCTTCGTTCTGACTTCGGCGGCGACCCGCGACTCGGCGCCGGGCGCGGTGCGCAGACCGACCAGGTCGACACGGGCGGAGAGGCCGGAGAGATCTATGGCCGTCCTGTCGGCGAAGTAGACACCGGCTTCGGGGGAGTTGACGACCGCCGACACGCGATAGGCGCTCGCGGGGCGGGAGTTGACTACGGCCTGGACGCGGTCACCCGGCTTGATACCGGCCGCGGCGGCGGTCGTACCGTCCACCGCGACCTCGCCGGCACCGGTCGGCGCGCTGCCCTCGACGCGTGCGCCGGCCAGCAGCTTCGTCGACGACCAGCCGTGCCCCGTCACCCGCGGGTCCTCGGACGGCGACGCTACGACCCGGCCCCGCGCGTCGACGAGAGCGGCCGGGAAGCTGATGTCGCCGACGGCGGCGGTCACGCCCGGCAACGTGCCGAGTTCGCCGACGAGTCGGGCCGGGATGCGACGCCGTTCCGGGAGGGCGAGCGGGAGGTCGCCGGGAGGGTGGAACTCCTGGTCGGCGGCGACCACGACGGAGGCTCCGGCGAGGCGGCCCGCGGGCAGGTGGGAGCGGAGGCCGGACTCGGCGAGGACGCCGGTCGCGGTGACCAGCGCAGCGCCGCCGAGAACCGCGCAGGCCACGGCGATCAGGGCGGTGACCCGGTGGCCGACCATCTGGAGCGCGAGACGGAACATGGCTCAGGCCCTCCCCAACTCGACAAGACGGCCCGCCAGTTCGGCGGCGGTGGGTGCCTTGAGGGCGTCGACGACCCGGCCGTCGGCCATCACCAGCACGTGGTGGGCGCGGGCGGCGGCGGCCGGGTCGTGGGTGACCATCACGACCGTCTGGCGCAGGTCGTCGACGAGGTCGCGGAGCAGGTCGAGGACCTCGTGGGCACTGCGCAGATCCAGCGCGCCGGTCGGTTCGTCGGCGAACACGACAGCGGGACGGGCCACCAACGCCCGTACGACGGCCGCCCGTTGCTGCTGGCCACCGGACAGCTCGGCCGGGCGGTGGGACAGCCGGTCCGCGAGCCCGACCCGCTCCACCAGTGTGCGCAGCCAGTCGCGGTCGGCGGTGCGCCCCGCCAGCCGGAGCGGCAGCGTGATGTTGTCCTCGATGGAGAGGGACGGGATCAGGTTGTACGCCTGGAACACGAACCCCACGCGCTCGCGTCGGAGTTGGGTGCGCTTGGTCTCGTTGAGCCCGGAGATCTCGCGGCCGTCGATGCGGACACTGCCCGATGTCGGGGAGTCGAGCCCGGCGGCACAGTGCATCAGCGTGCTCTTGCCGGAGCCGGAGGGTCCCATCACGGCGAGGAAGGTGCCGCGTTCCACGGTCAACGACACGTCGTCCAGGGCCCGTACGCCTCCGGGGTAGGCCTTGCTGACGCCCTCCAGGGCGATGGCTGCGGTGCTCACGGCGGGGTTCCCGGCGGGGTTCAGGGCGGGGTTCAGGGTGTGCTTCATCGCCGGCCCCGCAGTCCGCGTACGGCGAGGGTGCCCGCGCACAGCACGGTGACCGCGCCGCACACCAGATGCACCCAGGTGTCGGCGCCGCCGAAGGACACCGCCATGTTGGCGACCGCGCTCGCCACCACCGCGGTCCAGAGGAGGGTGCGGGCGATGTCCCTGGCGCTCAGCCGGTCGGAATCGGTGCTCGTCTTGTCCGGCATGGGTGCTTCTCCCGTGGTCGTGTGCCGTACGTCCTGTCGTCACCGACGCTAGGGATCAGCACCCCTCGCGGCCGATCCCGCAGCCCGCCCGGTTCGGGGTACAGCAGGCTGTACTCCTCGCTTCTCCCCCCTTCCTCCGCCCACGGGGGACTGCCGTACGGCATAGGGTCCTTCGCATGACAGCGAGCACGCGCGAGTCCGGTGACGGGGCGGTCGCGGCCCCCTCTCGCGAGAGCGCCAAGGACATCGCGCTACGGACCCTGCGCACCGCCGCCCGCGCCGTCGCGCAACTCGCCTCCGGCCTCAACACGGCGTTGAACGCGGGGCTGTTGATGCTGTGGCTGGCCCTCACCGCCGTGACGAGCGTGGTCGGGGTGGGCCTGCTGACGGCACCCGCGCCGCTGCGCGCCCTGCACTCGCTGGCCGGTCGGGAGCGCGACCGGCTCGCCCGCTGGGGCCCCGAGGTCGTGGCCCCGGAGCCACCGCCCACGCGACTGCGGGCCGCCCTCGCCGACCCCACCACCCGCCGCGAACTGCGGTGGCTGGTACGGCACTCCACCATCGGGGCGCTGCTCGGCGTGGCCGGGGTGCTGCTGCCGGTCCTCGCCGTCCGGGACACCGCGTTCCCGCTGTACTGGACGTTCACCCCCGAGAACACCACGGCCACCTCGCTCGGCATTGGCAGCGCGCACACCTGGCCGGACGCCCTCGCCGTCGCGCTGCTGGGCATCGGCTGGATCGCCATCATCCTGGGGCTGACGCCCGCCATGGCCCGGCTCCAGTCGGCCCCGGGACGGCGGCTCCTGGCGGCCGGCCCGGACGTGGATCTCTCCCTGCGGGTCGCGGAGCTGACCGCCACCCGGGCCGCCGCTCTCGACGCGCACGCCACCGAACTCCGGCGGATCGAGCGGTCGTTGCACGACGGCGCGCAGAACAGGCTGGTCTCCGTCGCCGTGTTGCTGGGTGCGGCCCGCCGCATGGTGGCCCGCGACCCGGACGGCGCCGACGAACTCCTCGAACGCGCCCAGTCCGCCGCCGAACAGGCGCTGGCCGAACTGCGCACGGTCGCGCGCGGCATCCTCCCTCCGGTGCTCGCCGACCGGGGTCTCGCGGGCGCGCTCTCCGGGCTCGCCGCGGACTGCGCGGTGCCGTGCCGGATCGACGTGGACGTGCCCGTGCGCTGCGCCGCCTCCGTCGAGGCCACCGCCTACTTCGTCGTCGCCGAGGCCCTGACCAACATCGCCAAGCACAGCGGGGCCCAGCACGCGACGATCACGGCACGCGGCAGCGGCGACCGGCTCCTGCTGCGCGTCGAGGACGACGGCCGGGGCGGCGCGGACGCGGAGGGCGGCTCGGGCCTCACCGGCATCCGGCGCCGGGTCGCCGCGCACGACGGCGGACTCACCCTGACCAGCCCACCGGGCGGGCCGACCGTCCTGGCCGTGGATCTCCCGTGCGGTACGTGAGGCGGGGATCGTGACGAGCGAGAAGAGCCTGCGATGCGGTACTTGAACAGGAAGGCCTGACGGACATGCGGATCGTGATCGCCGAGGACGACGCGCTGCTGCGCGAGGGGCTCGCCCTGCTGCTGCGCGCCGAGGGCCTGGACGTGGTGGCCACCGCCGGCACCCCGGACGAGGCGCTGAACGCCATCGACGTCCACAAGCCGGACGTCGCCATCCTCGATGTGCGGATGCCGCCGACCCACACCGACGAGGGCATCGTCGCCGCCGTCGAGGCCCGGCGGCGGCGCCCCGACCTCGCGGTACTCGTGCTCTCCGCGTACGTCGAGCAGAGCTTCGCGACGGAGCTGCTGGGCGGCGGGGTCAGCGGGTTGGGGTATCTGCTCAAGGAACGGGTGGGCCGGGTCGAGGAGTTCCTCGACGCGCTGCACCGCGTGGCGGCGGGCGGCACCGCCATCGACCCCGAGGTCGTCGCCCAGCTCTTCACCCGCTCCCGCCAGGACACCCGCCTCGACCGGCTCAGCCCGCGAGAACGCGACGTACTCGCCCTGATGGCCGAGGGGTTGGGCAACTCCGCCATCGCCGCCAGGCTCGTCGTCACCGACGGCGCCGTCCACAAACACATCCGCAGCATCTTCGCCAAGCTCGACCTGTCCCCCACGGACCAGGTCGACCGACGGGTCGCGGCGGTCCTGCGCTATCTGGAGGACCTACGACGGCAGGGGTGACCGGCCTTCGGGCCACGGCCCTCGGTACAGCAGGCTGTACGGCGGACCGGCCCGTGCGCTGGATCGATCACGGCGTGCCGTCTTCCTAGGTTGGTGAACACACCGAGAGTCCGGAGCGCCTGAGCACCGGAGCCCGGAGCCTCGGACCACCAACTCCAGCGGAGGCAGCTCATGTTGATGCACCGTCACCTCATTGCCCTGTCCGCCCTGGCCGCGCTGACCGCCGTAGGGCTGGGTCTGGCGACGCCCATGGCGAGCGCCACGGAGTCCCGGCACCGAAGCACGCTCCAGCAGAGCGTGGACGCCATCGAGAAGACCGGAACCGTCGCCGTCGTGGCCCAGTCGACGGGTCCGCACGGCCGGCGGTACGCCACCACCGGGGTCTCCGACACCGCGACCGGCCGGGCGGCCCGGGTCACCGACAAGTTCCGGATCGCCAGCAGCACCAAGGCGTTCGTGTCGACGGTGATGCTCCAACTGGTCGGCGAGGGACGGGTGTCACTGGACGACACGGTCGAACACTGGCTGCCCGGCCTGGTGGACGGCAACGGGAACGACGGAAACGCCATCACCGTACGGCAGTTGCTGAACCACACCAGCGGACTGTTCAACTACACGGCGGACTTCCCGGTGCTCACGACGGCGGCGGGCTTCGAGGCCGACCGCTACACGACGTGGACCCCGCGGCAGCTGGTGGGCATCGCGCTGCGGCACGCCCCGGAGTTCGCGCCGGGCACGCGGTGGGAGTACTCCAACACCAACTACATCGTCGCCGGGATGATCATCCAGAAGGCGACGGGCCACACCTGGCAGCAGGAGGTGACCCGGCGGATCATCCGCCCCCTGTCCCTGCGCGACACCTCCGCACCCGACACCTCCGCCCGCATCCCCGGCCAACACCTGCACGGATACTCCGACTTCGGCGAGAGCGGCCCGGTCATCGACGTCACCGACTTCAACCCGTCGGCCGCGGGTTCGGCGGGCGCGATGATCAGCACGACGGGTGACCTGACGCGCTTCTTCTCGGCCCTCCTCGGCGGCAGGCTCCTGCGCCCGGCCCAGCTCGCCGAGATGAAGACGACCGTACGAGCCGCCTCCCTCGACCCCGTCTGGCCCGGCGCCCGCTACGGCCTCGGCCTGATGGAGATCCCCCTGACCTGCGGAGGCGTCTACTACAGCCACGCCGGTGACCTCTCCGGCTACTCCACCCGCGACGGCGTCAGCGCGGACGGCCGCCACGCGGTGGTGCTGGAGGCCACGGGGGACGGGGCGTCCGATCTGTCGACGGAGGTGGCGCAGAACGCGCTGATCGACACGGAGCTGTGCGGGGCCGGGGGGAAGTCGGGGTCCTAGGGGATGTGGGGGTGCTCGGGGATGTGGGGGTCCTCGGGGAGGTCGGGGTCGTAGGGGATGTAGGGGTAGCCGGGACCGTCGGGGCCCCAGGGGATATCAGGGGCCTAGGGGTAGCCGGGGCCGTAGGGGAGGTCGGGGTCGTAGGGGATGTCAGGGCCCCAGGGGATTTCGGGGTCCTAGGGGGACGGGTTCGGCGGGCGGCGCCCAGTGTTTGGGGGCGCCGCCCGCCGCGTTCGGCTGCGCTGTGCCACCGGCTCGATGACGCCCTTCGCGGGTCACCGCAAGGGCGTCATGGAGGTGCGACGGTGCTGGCGGCTGAACCGGCGGCTGAACCGGCGGCTGCCTGAACGCATCCTGCGTGCCGCGGGGCGCCGTCTTCGTCTACAGTTCGGCAGACCGTCTACATGACTGTAGTCACCATGGTCACGGCAGTCAGCACAGGGAGGACCATGCGCCCGGCCATCCTGGTCGTCGAGGACGATCACACCCTGCGGGACGTGCTGATGCGCGGGCTGCGCGACGAGGACTTCGACACCGTGCCCGCGCCGGACGGGGCGACCGCGCTGCGGCTGGCCGGAGCGGGCATCGCCGCCGCCGTGCTCGACATCGGGCTGCCCGACGCGGATGGGCGGGACGTGTGCCAGGCGATGCGGGCGAACGGCTTCCGCTCCCCCGTCGTCTTCCTGACCGCCCAACACCGCCTGCACGACCGGCTGTCAGGGTTCTCGGCGGGCGGCGACGACTATCTCACCAAGCCGTTCCATCTCGTCGAACTCGCGGCCCGGCTGCGGGCGGCGCTGCAACGGACCGCGCGTCCGCCCGCCGCGCCGGAGGAAGAGATGCAGGAGGGAGACCTGGTCCTGGACGCCGTCCGGCACGCGGTCGGCGTCCGGGACACCCGGGTCGGGCTGACCCCGACCGAGTTCCGCCTGCTGGCCGCGCTCATGGCGGCGTCGGGCGGGCTCGTGGGCCGCCGCGAACTGGTCCGCGCGGCCTGGCCCGAGGGCGCGCGCGTCCACGACAACACCCTCGACCAGTACCTGACCCGCCTCCGCCGCAAACTCCGCGAGGCGGGCAGCACCCGCACGATCGGCACGGCACGCGGGATCGGGCACCGCCTGTCATGAGCGGCGCCCGCCCGGGCCCACTCGGCACCGTGACCGCCCTCTCCCGTCGACCGGCGCCCCGCATCCTCCGCGCGCTCCCCCAGCGCCTCACCCCCCGCACCCTCCGCGGCCGTCTCTCCCTCGTCGCGCTCACCACCGCCGCCCTGCTGATGCTCGTCCTCACCGTCGCCTTCAACTCCGTCGCCGGGCACCGGCTTCAGCACCAGGCGGACGACGAGCTGCGCACCCGGGCCGCCGCCGTCGCCACGACCGTGGACACCGGCGGACCGGCCGTCCGCGTCCTGGAGACCTCGCACGACGCCCTCCTCGACGCCAACGCGTGGATCTACGACGGACGCCGGCTGCTGGAGGGCCCGCCGGGCGACGGCCCCGTGAACCGGGTCGCGGACGCGCTCGCCGCGCGGAGCGGACAGCACTGCGTCACCGCCGACCTGCACGGCCCCCTGCGACTGTGCTCCCAGCCGGTGCCCGGCGGGCGGAGCGCGGCCACCGTGGTCACCGCGCTGGACCTGTCCCCGTACCGGAGTTCGGCCCACACCCTGCTCATGGGCTCGCTCGCGCTGGACGCGATCATGCTCGCCTGCGCCTACGGCCTGACCCGGCTCGCGGTCGGCCGTGCGCTGCGGCCCGTGCGGACGATGACCGAGCAGGCCGCGCTGTGGAGCGCCGTGGCGTCCGGGGAACGGTTCGGCGGCATGCGGCAACCGGCCGAACTCGCCGCGCTCGGGGCGTCGTTGGACTCCATACTCGACCGCATCCGGTCCGTCCTGCGCCACGAACGGCAGCTCACCGGGGAGCTGTCGCACGAGCTGCGCACCCCGCTGAGCCGGATCGTCGCCGAACTCGACTGGTGGCGGACGCGCCCACGCACCGCCGACCAGACCCGCGCCACCCACCAGATCATCGGGGACGCCGCCGAGTCCATGCGGACCATCTGCGACACCCTCCTGGCCGACGCCCGCGAGGACACCCCGACCGCTCCGGGCAGCGCGGAGGTCCTGCCCACACTGCACCGGCTCGTCGAACTCCTGGATGTGCCAAGCCACTTGACGGTCGTCGTCGACGGACCGCCGCTGACGGCGGGCATCCCGCCCGCCCGCCTCGAACGCATCGTCAGCCCGCTCCTCACCAACGCCTGCCGCTACGCCCGCACCACCGTCACCCTCCGCGCGCACCGCGCACCCGACGGCCTACGCCTCGACGTCCTCGACGACGGGCCCGGCGTACCCCCCGCGTTCACAGGGCAGCTCTTCGAACCCGGCCGCCGCGCAGACCCCGGCGACGGCCATACCGGCGCGGGCCTGGGGCTACCCCTGGCCCGCCGCCTGGCCCGCTCGGCGGGCGGCGAGGTCTCCTACGACCCCGGGCACACACCCGGAGCCCGATTCGTGATCACCCTGCCGACGGGGTAGCGGCGCCACCGTCGGGCGGCACCGGGGAGCACCCCGTCGCAGCGCCCGGCGAAGCGCCCGGCCGTGACGCGGCCCCGAACTCCCTGGCTCTGTACGGCGGATGGCCCGCACGGGCCGCTCGGGCCAGGCGGACCGGTTGGGCCGGGCGGACCGGTTGGGCCGGGCGGACCGGTTGGGCCGGGCGGACCGAACGAGCCGGGAGGACCTGTTGGACCGGCTGGACCGGTTGGACCGGACGAGCCGGTTGGACCAGGCGGACCGGACAAGCCAGTTGGGCAGGGCGGGACGAACGGGCCGGGCGGACCGGTTGCTCCGCGAGGGCCGGTTGAACCGGGAGGACCCGGAGGACCCGGAGGACCCAGAGGACCGGGCGGACCGGGCGGACCGGGCGGACCGGGCGGACCGGGCGGACCGGTTGAGCCATACGAGCCGGTTGCGCCGCGCGGGCCGGTTGGGCCAGGCGAGCCGGGCGGACCGGTTGGGCCAGGCGGACCTGGCGGGCCGGTTGGGCCGGGCGGGCCGGAGAAGTCGGGTGGGCCGGGCCGGCCGGACAGGTCGGTTGGGCCGGGTGGGCCGACGTCGTGCCGCCGTGTCACACCGTGGCGTCCCGCCGTACGTCCTTGCCCGAGGCCGCCAGGTATCCGACGAAGCCGAGGATCGCCACCGTCCAGGCGGCCGTGACCGGGCCGAGGCCCATCGCGAGCCCGCCCCGGGCGTGGCTGAGGGCCATCCAGTCGGCGACGGAGGCGCCGAGCGGGCGGGTGATGACGTAGGCGGACCAGAAGGCGAGGACCGCGCCCATCCGGCCCGAACGGTGGGCTACGGCGGGGACGGCGATCGCGACGGCGTACAGGACCGCGGAGCCGAGGTAGCCGAGGCCGATCGTGGCGGTGAGGTCACCCGCGGCGGTGCCGAGCGCGAAGGTGGCGAGGACGGCGGCCCAGTAGAAGGTCTCGCGGCGGCGGGTGGTGATGCTGTGGATGGACAGGGTGCGCTCGCTCGCGTACCAGAGCGCGAAGACGGCGGCCAGCGCGATCATGAAGAACGGCGTGGAGAGGGCGTACGGCACCCCGAGCCCGACGTGCAGCACGTCCGCGGCCATCGTGCCGAAGACGCTGACCATGACGATCGCCGTCCAGTAGATCCAGGCGACGTAGCGGCGGGCGGCGAACTGGACCACCAGCGCCGCCACGAAAGCGAGCCCGCCGAGACCGACCGCCGGGATCGGGCCGAACATGTGGGCGAGGAAGTCGGAGGCCGTCTCGCCCATGCCGGTGGTCAGCACCTTGATGATCCAGAAGTAGACGGTCACCTCCGGAACCTTGCTCGCCGCGTGCGGGATGCGGCGCGGAGGCCGGTTGTGGGTGAGGTGATCTGTCGTCATGGCGGCACCCTGACACGATCTCCAACCCTGCCCCCAGCCCCCTTTGCCAGAGTTTTTACGCTTCCGGTGCATGAATTGCCCAAGGCCCGCACGGACCTGAAAGCAACCTGAACGGGACCACGGAAGCGCTGGTCAGCGGCGCGTGCGGGGTGCTATCTGCGCCCGCGGACCGCCTCTGCCGTCCGAGTCGGCCCGGCCAACCTCCCCTAGGGGACAAGCAACTCCACCTGACTCCACCCCACCTCCTCCACCCACTCCGCCCACTCCGCACGGTCGCCCGGAGTACAGAACACGCAACTCTCATCATGAGAGTGGACTTGCATAAAGAGAGCCGACCCCCTACCTTCATGAGAGCCAGCTCTCAGCACGCGAGAACACGAGAACAAGCGACAAGGACCCCACCATGACCACGCCTGCCTCCAGCCCCGCATCCACCCCGGCCTCCACCCGCACTGTCGCCCTCCCCGGCGGCCTCTCGGTCACCGTCCAGGAGTTCGGCGAGAACACCGAGGGCACCGGCGTCCTGGTGCTGCACGGCGGCGCCGGCCCGCGCACGGTGGCCGGCATCTCCGCGGCCCTGTCCGAGCACGTCTACGTCGTGGCGCCGACCCACCCCGGTTTCGACGGCACGCCCCGCCCGGACCGCTTCGACTCGATCGCCGACCTGGCCATCGCCTACCTGGACCTGCTCGACGCGCTGGACATCAAGGACGTCATGGTGATCGGCAACTCGGTCGGCGGCTGGATCGCGGCGGAGATGGCCCTCCGCGACAACAAGGGCCGCATCGGCGCCCTGACCCTCCTGAACGCGGTCGGCATCCACGCCCACATGGTCGAGAACCGTGTCGTCGACCCGCGCACCATGGCCCCGGCCGACATCAGCCAACTCTCCTTCGCCAAGGCCGAGTTCCGCCCGGACTTCACCTCCTTCACCGACGCCCAGCGAGCCACCACCGCCGCCAACCAGCAGACCCTCGCGATCTACGGCGGCGACCACTTCACCTACGACCCGAAGCTCCGCGCCCGCCTCCACCGCGTGACCGTCCCCGTCCTGGTCGTCTGGGGCGAGGAGGACGGCATAGCCCCCCTCAAGTACGGCCGCGGCTACGCCGACGCCTTCCCGAACAGCACGTTCGCCCCCATCCCGGACGCGGCCCACTTCCCCCAGATCGAGGCGCTCGGCGCGACGCTGGGAGCGATCGGCGAATTCGTGAGCACGGTGGTGAAGCCGGGGTCGACGGACTGAAGTTGCTCCAGCCGCACGACCGAGGCCCGGGTCATCGACCTGGGCCTCGCCGTCCTGAACGGGCGGACGAGCGGGCCCCGTCGGAACTCCCCTGTCGGAACTCGTTCATCCGCAGACGCCGGGACGCCACGCCACACCACGCTCGCCACGCTCGCCCACAACTTCGCCTCCCCGTACCGCATTTGAGCGGCACAGAGGGTCAGGTCCACAAGGTTGGTCATACGGCGTGCCACGGCAGTCGGCGCGTGATCAGCTTGTGGCGTGGAGACCATCATCGCCAGTGGCATAGCCGTCCTGGGGACTCTGCTCGGTTCGGGGATCACGCTGGCGTTCCAGCAGCGCACCACCGACCGGAGCCACGAGTTCGCGCGCCGCGAGAAACTCCGGCAGGAGCGACTCGACGCCTACTCCGTCTACGCCGGGGCGCTGCTCAACTACCGCCGCTGCCTGGTCCACCTCTGGTTCTGCGAGCACGAACAGCCACCACCGGAGGACGCCGACGCCGTCCGCATCCGGGCGTACGACCTGCGTTCCCACGCCCAAGAGGCCCTGTTCCGGGTGCAGATGCTCACGGATGACGAGGCGCTGAGCAGGACCGCGGAGGACGTCCTCGCCGACATCACCGTGCTGCCCAAGGCCGCCGACCAGGTCGAGTTCGACGCGCTCAGGGCGCGAACTCGCGATGCCATCAGCCGACTTGTCGGTCAGGGCAAGCAACACCTCTGAGGCGTACGCCGGACAAGGAGCGCGCCGACCCCTCTCACCGGAACGCCCCCACATTGCGCTCCGCCCACTCGGCGAACGAACGCGGTGCTCGCCCCAACACCCTTTCCACGTCGGGGCTGATGTGGAGTTCGGCCGGGGTGGGGGCGCCGAGGATGGCGAGGGTGTCTTCGGCCAGCTCTGGGGGCATGGCCTGGGACAAGGCGGACTTGGCCTCGGCTCGGGTGAGGTCGTGGAAGTGGACCGGGGTGCCCAGGGCGGCGGCGATGGCGTTCGTCTGGGCGCGCGGGGTGATCACCTCCGGGCCGGTCAACTCGCACGTCTTGCCGGTGTGTTGGTCGGTCAGCAGGCAGGCCGCCGCCACCTCGGCGATGTCCACGGGGTCGATGATCGGTAGGCCTACGTCGCCGAAGGGCGCGGCCACGACTCGTTGGGTGCGGACGGACTCGGACCACCACAGGGCGTTGGAGGCGAAGCCGCCGGGGCGGAGGATGGTCCACTCCAGGGTGGAGTCCCGTAGGACGTCCTCCAGGGCGCGCATCGCTACGCGGGTCGCACCGAAGGGCCTGGTCGAGACGCCCTGGGTGGAGAGGAGGACGACGCGCCGGACTCCGGCACTGTCGGCCGCGCGAATGATGTCGGCGGGGTTGGAATCAGGGGCGTGCAGGTCGCCGGAGAGCAGGAGGAACAGTGCCTTCGCTCCGGTCAATGTGTCTGTCAGGCTTGCCGGTTGGGCCAGGTCGGCGACCACGTGGCGGACGCCGTCCGGCACGGTTGCCGTGTGCCTGGACACCGCCGTCACCTCCTGGCCCGCCTCCGCCAACACCCTGGTCAGCGGCCTGCCGATGTTGCCGGTGGCCCCGGTCACCACGATCATGTTCAGCTCCTTGTCGCCCGTACTTCTGTGGGCCTCACGCTAGGAGCCGGGCTAACTTTCGGTAAGGACATACCCCGAGGTAAGCTCCCGACGTGACTGAAGGCTTCCAGCGCAGACAGGTCGAGGCCGGGGCTCGGTATGAGGTGTTTCACACCGACTGCCTCGCGCGGGACATGGTCGACCACGTCACCAGCCGGTGGGGGATCTGGGTGCTGATCTCCCTGCGCCGCAACAGCCTCCGCTTCTTCGAACTGCGGGAGAGCATCCAGGGGATCAGCGAGAAGATGCTCGCCCAGACCCTGCGCGCCCTGCTCGCCGACGGCCTGATCTGGCGCGAGGTCGAGCCGACCACCCCACCCCAAGTCACCTACGGCCTCACCGAGTTCGGGCGCGACGTCGGCGAACCGCTGTCGGAGCTCTTCGACCGGATCACCCGGCGCCTGTCGGAGCGGGACGCGCAGAACACCTAGGGCCTGCGGCTCGCTGCACCTACAGCCCGCCGCCCCGGATGCGCTGACCGATGAAGAACGCGGCCCGGTCCAGCGCCTCGTCCGCCTCGTCCAGGACGCCCGCGAAGGCCTGGAAGACGTGCGGGACGTCGGCGGTGATGTCCAGGACGACGTCCACCCCGGCCTCCCTGGCGCGCGTGGCCATGCGGGTGGAGTCGTCCAGGAGAACTTCGTTGGTGCCCGCCTGTAGAAGCATCGGGGGGAGGCCGGTCAGGTCGGCGGAGACGGCGGGGCTGAGCAGGGGGTGGTGGGGGTCCTGTCCCGCGCGGTACATCGCGCCGGTGTACTCCAGGCCCTCGCGGGTGAAGTACGGGTCGGCGCCCGCCTTGGTGTCCATGCTCTCGCCGGTGCGGGTCGCGTCGAGGCCGGCGGAGAACGCGACGATCGCGGCGGGCAGGGGCAGGCCCGCGTCGCGGGCGGTGAGGCAGGTGGTGACCGCGAGGCCGCCGCCCGCGGAGTCGCCGGCGACCACGATCGTCGTAGGGTCCTCGCCGCTGTCGAGAAGTGCGCGGTACGCGCTCAGGCCGTCGTCGATCGCGGCCGGGAACGGGTGCTCGGGGGCGAGCCGGTAGTCCAGCGAGTACGACCTGAACCCGGTGCGGGTCACCAGGTTCCCCGTAAGGGACATCGCCGTCTCCGGTGAGCCGACCACGTAGGAGCCGCCGTGGAAGTAGAGGATCGTGCCGGATCGCCGGGTGCCGGTCGGTTCGACCAGCAGGGCGGGGCGGTCGCCGAGGGTCGTGGTGCGCGTGTCGAGCCCGGCCGGGACGAGCATCTCGGCCATCAACACCCGGAATCCGGCCCGGAGTTCCTCCACCGACGCCGGGGCCTCCGGTTCGGCGCCCGCTGGCCGGGGCCGCCGTACCATCGCGTCGATCTTCGCGCGCTGCTGCCTGCTCATGGTCGCCTCCGTCGCACGTACAGCCCAAGAACCGCATGCCCAGGAATTACCTTCCTGGGCATGTAGATTAGACTATATGCCATGGCATCCAAGTCAAGCCGTGACCCGGTCGACCTCCCGGGCTTCTTCTCCGACCTCGTCCGCTGCGAGACCCGCCTCTACAACGCGCTCAACGACCGCCTCCGCGAGCGGCACGGGATCGTCACCTCGCAGTACGAGTCCCTGCGCTTCCTGCGCGACCACCCCGGGTCCCGGGTCGCGGACCTCGCCACCGAGTTCGCCATCGGCATCGGCGCGAGCAGCAAGGCGGTCGACCGGCTGGAGAAGCAGGGGTGGGTCGTACGGCGGACCAATCCGTCGGATCGCCGCTCGTCACTGCTGGACCTGACCGCCGCGGGGCGGCACCTCGTCGAGGCGGCGGAGGGCACCTTCACCACGACCCTGACCGAGCTGACCGCGGACATCCTCGTCGGCTCGTCGGGAACGGCCGCCGTGCAGGTTCTCTCAGAACTCCGGGCCACCCTCGAACGCCACCAGGTCGGGCTGCCTACGGGCTGATCGGCGCGCCCGCCCTGTGCGACCGCCCGTTCCGATGGCGAGCGAGACGGCGGCCGAGTGACCGGCTGACTGACATTCAGTCACATTACCTAACCGTAACCTACCGACGGGTATCACGAGTAACTTACCCGTAGGTAAGTTCAAGACGAACCACTTCCCCAGCGGCGCCGGCGCACCCGTGGGACGCGGGTGCGCCGGCGTGCCGCCGCTTCCTGCCGGCCGCTTCACAGGAGGTTCGTCATGCCCACCCCACCTGTCATGACCACCACATCAGCCGAGCCCACCCCCTCTGCCGGGCCCGCACGCCAACGGCGCCTGCTCGGCGCCTCGTTGACCATCGCCGTCTGCCTCACCGCCCAGGCCGTCGCCCTCACCAGCGCCACCGCCGCGACCGACGCATCCCCCTCCGCCACGGCCGACGTCGTGTCCCGGGGTGTCACCATCCCCGAGTTCTACGACCCGCCCGCCACCCTCCCCGCCGCCGACGGCGCCCTCGTCCGCAGCGAGCCGCTCCCCCTCGCGCTGAGCCTGCCGGGGCTCGACGGCTCCACGCTGCCCGGCACCGCGACCCGCCTGATGTACAAGTCCACGGACTCGAACGGGCAGCCCGTCGCCGTCACCGGCGCCTACATCGAGCCGTCCGCCGACTGGTCGGGCAGCGGTCCGCGCCCCCTCGTCGCGGTCGCCCCCGGCACCCTGGGACAGGGCGACCAGTGCTCCGCGTCGATGGGGCTCGAACACCCGCTGTCCCTCAACAGCCAGACCGTGACCGTGGGTTATGAGGATCTGGCGATCTACCGGCTCCTCGCCAGGGGCGTCGCCGTCGTCGTCACCGACTATGTCGGGCTGGGTGCGACCGACCGGCTGCACACCTATGTCAACCGGATCGACGAGGCGCACGCGGTGCTGGACGCGGTGCGTGCCGCGCGGTCGGTCGGCGGGGCCTCGGTCACCGCCGGATCGCCGGTCGGGCTCTACGGCTACAGCCAGGGCGGCGGGGCGACCGCGGCCGCCGCCGAACTCCAGGCGTCCTACGCCCCCGACGTCACCCTCGCCGGGACCTACGCCGGTGCCCCGCCCGCCGATCTGACCTCCGTCACCAAGGCCATCGACGGCAGCGAACTCGCGGGCGCGCTGGGCTGGTCGCTCAACGGGTTCCTACAGTCCGACCCGTCCCTGAGGCCGCTCGCCGAGGCGCATCTCAACGACGCCGGGAAGGCCGCGCTCACCGACCTGTCGACCATGTGCGTCGGCGACGCGCTGTTCGGCTACGCCTATACGAAGAGCACCAGGTGGACCACGGACGGGGAGTCCCTGAGCGAGATCATCGCGTCAACTCCCGCGCTCCAGAGGTTCCTCGACAGTCAGCGCATCGGCACGACGAAGCCGTCGGGCCCGGTCCGGCTCGCCACCGGCGTCAGCGACAACCTCGTCCCGCACGCCCAGGCCCGCCAACTCGCCCTCGACTGGTGCGCGAAGGGCGCCGACGTCACGTACAAGCCCGTCGTCCTGCCCAGTGTCGGCAGCGCGCTCCTCAACCACTTCGCGCCGCTGCTCACCGACCAGGGCGCCGCCATCTCCTGGCTCACCGACCGTCTCGCCGGCAAGGCCACGACCTCCAACTGCTGGACCATGCCGGTACAGCCCTGACCGGCCGGCCTCGACCCGAACTAGGCCCAGGTCACCGGGAGTTCCCGCAGCCCGTACACGATCGCGTCCTGGTTGTACGTGAGCCGGTCCGCCGGAACGGCCAGGCGCAGGGCGGGCAGGCGGCGGAGCAACGTGGTCAAGATGATCTGGAGTTCCACCCGGGCCAGGGTCTGGCCCAGGCACTGGTGGACGCCGTAGCCGAAGGCGAGGTGGCGGCGGGCGTCGCGGGTGAGGTCGAAGTCGGCGCCGGACGCGAAGAGTCGCTCGTCGCGGTTGGCCGTGGACAGCATGCAGATCACGCCCTCGCCCGCCGGGATCGTCACCTCGCCCACCCGCACGGTCTCGGTCGCCGCCCGGCCGAGACCGAGGTGGATGATCGTGAGGTGCCGGAGAAGTTCTTCCACGGCCCCGCGCACCAACTCCGGTTGCGCGCGCAGGAGTTCCGCCTGGTCGGGGCGGCGGAGCAGGGCCAGCACGCTGACGGCGGTCATGTTCGCGGTCGACTCGTGCCCGGTGACCAGCAGCAGGAAGCCGAGTGACGCGGTCTCCTGGTCGGTGAGGTCGTCCCGGGCGACGAGCCGGCTGAGGATGTCGTCACCGGGCTCGCGCCGCTTCCGCTCCGCCAACTCGGCCAGATAGCCCATGAGTTCGGCGTGCGCCCGCTCCGCCTCCGGGCGGCTGGTGCGGTTGTCGAGAAGGGTGCGGCTGAGCGACTGGAACAGGTCGTGGTCCTCGTACGGCACCCCGAGCATCAGGCAGATGACCAGCGACGGGATCGGCAGCGCGAAGTCCGCCACCAGGTCGGCCGACTCGCGCCCCTCGGTCATGCGGTCCACGGCGCGGTCGACGATGGCCTGGATGCCGGGGCGCAGTTCCTCGATCCGCCTGACCAGGAAGTCCTTGGTGACCATGCGGCGCAGCCGGGCGTGCTCGGGGTCGTCCATGCGGATGAAACTCGGCTTGGCGGTGGCCAGTTCGCGCTGCCCGGCGGAGAGGAACGGGAAGCCCGGGGTGCGCGCGTCCGCGCTGAAGCGGGCGTCGGCCAGCACGGCACGGACCTCGTCGTAGCCGGTGACCAGCCAGCACGCGGTGCCGTCCGGGAGCGTGGCGCGGGAGACGGCGGCCTCGCGGGCGGCGGCGGTGTAGGCGGGCGGCGGGTCGAAGGGACACCTCCCGTAGGGGGCGGGGAGGGTGAGGGCGGGCAGCGTGGTGGCGGTCATGAGTGGGCGGTCTCCTCGTGGTCGACGAGTGTGATGGCGCCGCTCGGGCACAGGTCGGCGGCGAAGCGCACCTCGTCGGCGTAGCGCGCGTCCGGGTCCGGGACGAGCAGGGTGACCCGGCCGTCCGACGCGTCCTGCTCGAACACCTCGGGCGCCACGTCCACGCACTGGCCCGCGCCGCGGCAGCGGTCCCGTTCCAGGAGCACGGTGAGCGAGGGCTGCCGGTCGGAGGGGGTGCGGAGGGTGTTGAGCGTCGTGCACATGGTGGCGGTCTGGCCGGCCAGGACCAGGAGTTCGACGAGTTGCTCGGGGGTGAGGGAGCGGGCCAGTCGGTCCCACAGGCCGCCGGGGATCGGGGAGTTGGCGGCCAGCAGGTCGGCCGCCTCCAGGAGGGCGCGGTCCTCCGGCTGCCAGGGGTGGACGGCCAGGTCGGCCGCCGTCGCGTCGATCTCCACGCCCGTCAGCCCGGCTTCCTCGGCCGGGACGCGGTGGCGCCCGTGGACGTAGGGCGCGTCGAGCCGGTGCGCGACCCGCAGCACGATCAGCTCGCGTCTTCGATGGCCGAGGGTGCCCTCGTGGGTGAGGACACGGGCGAGGGAGAGCCAGGCGTGGGCGAGGACGGGGTGGTGGGCGAGCGTGCCGAACAGGTTCTCCCGGCCGGGACCGTCCTGGCGGGAGTCGGCGAGCAACGACCGCAGGACCGGGGGCCATTGGGCGGGCGGGAGGGGAGGGATGCGCGGGGTGCGGGTCGCGGTCATGTGGCTCTCACCTTCTTGCGGTGCCGGAGTCTGGGGAACTGTCGTGGTTGCCGGGCACCTTCACCAGCGGCACACGACCACCCCCGCGCTCGCCCCGCTCGCGAAGCCGAACATGCCCACCAGATCGCCGCGTTGGAGGCGTCCGCTGTCGAGGGCGGCGGCGAGCTGGAGCGGGATGGTGTTGGTCGCGACGTTGCCGTGGGTGGGGAAGGTGGCCAGGATGCGGCCCGGGTCCACGCCCACCCAGTCGCAGACGACCTTGGTGAACGGCACCGACGGCTGGTGCACACAGACGAGGTCGAGGTCGTCGCCCTCGACGCCCAACTCCCGCAGCGCGCCCCGCACTTTGCCGGGCAGCCCGTCGAATGACCCGACCAACTCGGCCGAGTCGATGCGGAGATGGCCGAGTGTGCGGTGCTGCGCGTACGGGTTGGGGAGGGTCGCCGCGCGCCAGCCCCAGGAGTTGGCGAAGAACCGGGAGCCGAGGATGCCGGGCCGCTCCCCCGCCTCCACCAGCAGCGCCGAGCCCATGTCGCCGGTGCTGAGGCTGGGCAGCGCGGTCGACAGGTCGGCGGGGTCGTCCAGTTCCCAGCGGCTCTCCCGGGTGCTCACCTCGGCGGTGGTCACCAGCACCCGCCGGTACTGGCCGCTCCGGATGAACGCGTCGGCGACCTCCAGCGCGTTGAGGACGCCGTTGCACGCGTTCTTCAGGTCGAACACCGGGCAGCCCAGGCCGAGTTTGTCGGCGACGACATGGGCGGTCGCCGGCTCCTCCATGTCGGCGAGGATTCCGGCGTAGAGCAGCAGGTCGACGGCGCCCGGGTCGGTGCCGGTGTCCGCGAACAGGCGCCGGGCCGCGTGGGCGGCCAGGTCGGAGGGCTGCTCCAGGTCGTCGGCCACCGTGCGCTCGGCCAGCCCATACATACGCTGGAGCACGCCTCGGGAGAGCGGAACGCCGGGGCTGCCCGCGCGGAACCGGTCCTCCACCGCGGCCACGGTCTGGCGTCCCTCGGGGACGTGGACGGCGGCGTGAACGATCCTGCTGTGAACGGTCATGGGTCCCTCCTCGGTCGTGGTCGTCGGTCCTGGGTCCTGGGTCCTGGGTATCGGCCCCCGGCGATCGGTGATCAGCCCCGGGTGTCAAGTCCCCGGCGTTTGCTCCCCCGTGTTCAGTCCTCGCCGGTGAGGACCAGCACCACGTTGTGGCCGCCGAAGCCGAAGGAGTGGCTGGCGGCGGCCCGGACGCGCTGGGCGCGGGGGCGGCCCGTGACGCAGTCCAGGTCGAAGGGGAGGGCGGCCGGGGTGAGGTTGGCGATCGGCGGGACGGTGGCGCGGTGCACGGTCAGGGCGGTGAGCGCCGCCTCGATCGCACCGGCCGCGCCGAGGCTGTGCCCCAGAACTCCCTTGGCGGCGGTGACACTCGGCCGGTGCGGCAGCACCCGCTGGATCAACTCCGCCTCGGTCAGGTCGTTGAGCGGTGTCGAGGTCCCGTGCGCGTTGACGTGATCGATGTCCCCGGGCCCGAGCCCCGCCTCCGTGAGCGCCGCCCGCAGCGCCGCCTCGGCGTGAACTCCGCCCGGTGCGGGGGCAGTCGGGTGATACGCGTCGGACGTCTGACCGACGCCCGCGAGACGGGCGTAGCGCCGCTGTCCACGGGCGCGGGCGTCCGCCTCGCGTTCCAGGACGAGGATCGCGGCGCCCTCGGAGATGACGAAGCCGTCCCGGTCCGCCGCGAAGGGGCGTGAGGCGGTCTCGGGGGTGTCGACGCGGGACGACAGCGCCCCCATCCGCTGGAACCCGGAGGTGATCACCGGGGTGACGGCCGCCTCCGTACCGCCCGCCACCGCGATGTCGCACAGCCCGGCGAGCAGCAGTCCCCGCGCCACGGCCAGGGCGCTCGCGCCGGAGGCACACGCGCTCTCGGTCGCGAGGGACGGGCCACGGGCGCCGAGGTCCAACAGCACTTCCCCGGCAGCCATGTTGGAGATCAGCATGGGCACCAGCGCGGGCGACACCAGCTCGGGTCCGCCCTGGTGGTGGCGGAGGGTCTGGTCCTCCAGATGCGCGGCTCCGGCGAGCCCCGAACCGATCACCACGGCGACCCGCGCGCCGTCCCATCCGGCCGGGTCGAGTCCGGCGTCGGCGACGGCCTCGCGCGCCGCGAGTACGGCGAGCTGGCTGAACCGGCCCATGCGCCACGCCTTGCCGCCGCCGATCCGGGCCTGCTCCGGGGTCATCAGCGGGGTGCGGCAGGACAAGTCGACGGCGCAGCCCTTGAGTTCGGGGTCGGTGGCGGCGGTGGACCGCCCGCTCAGGACCCCCTGCCAGGTCTCCTCGCGGCCGACCCCGGCCGGGGTGATGAGCCCCAGGCCGGTGACGGAGACGGGAGTGCGGGAGGCCTGCATCACGCGCGCTTGGCGTTCAGCGTGGCGACCAGCTCGCCCACGGTGCTGTGCTTGGCGGCCTCGTCCTCCGCCACCGGAACCCCCAGCGTCTCCTGGAGCGCCAGGGCGAGTTCGGCGAGCGCGAGCGAGTCCAGGTCGAGGCTCTCCAGCGTGGCCTCGGAACGGATGTGCTCGGGGCTGACCTCGAACTTCTCGGTGAGTACGGCGGTCACGGCGGACTGGACGGGGGACATGGGGTTCCTTTCGAGGGGTGGGGTCGGCGGATGGATCGGCGGATGGGAAAAGTGGCTGAATCGGGGGGCTGGATCGGGGGGCTGGATCAGCGGGCGGGATCGGTGGGCGGGCGGATAAACGGACAGCGGAACGAGGTCGTCCGACCTGTTTCGCGCGTATCCGGCGCCGAGTGCCGGGGGGCGGCGTCGCGCCCCGGCACCGGCAAGGGTTCGGGCGGGGTTTCCGGCGAAGGTTCGGGCGGGGTCTCGTGCGGTGCTTCGGACGTGCGGCGGTTCGGGTGTGCGGTGATTCGGACGTGCGGTGTCTCAGGCGACCGGGGTCGCCCGTGGGGCGGGATGATCGAGATCGTCGATCCGGGGTACGGCCGGCAGCTCCGGCCAGACCAGGGCCGCCGAGCCCCAGGTGAGTCCGGCGCCGAAGGCGGTGAGCAACACCCGTTCGCCGGGCCGGAGTTCACCTCGCGACTGGGCGTCGGCGAGGGCCAGCGGGATGGAGGCGGCGCCGGTGTTGCCGACCCGCTCGATGTTGGTGACGTGCCGTTCGCCGGGGACCGGGATGCGGTCGCCGACGGCGGACAGGATCCGGGCGTTCGCCTGATGGGCGCAGAACCGGTCCACATCCTCGGCCGCCCAGTGCGCGCGCTTGAGCACGGTGTGGGCCGACTGGGTCATACGCGAGACCGCGTGCTGGAACACCTCACGTCCCCGCATGCGGAAGTAGCGGTCGTCCGGGCCGTAGTCGGCGGGGCGGGAGCGTTCCCGCGCACCGCCGCCGGGCACCTGGATCAGTTCGTCGCCGGAGCCGTCGCCGCCGAGGTCCAGGGCGAGGACGGCGCCGGGTTCGTCCCGTTCGCCGCGCCGCAGCACGACCGCCCCGGCGCCGTCCCCGAACAGGATTCCGGCGGAACGGTCCTGCGGGTCGAGCAGTGTCGAGTACACCTCGGCCGAGACCAGCAGGACGCGGTCGGCGCACCCCGAGGTCAGGGCGCCGACGGCGGCGGCGAGGCCGTAGACGAAGCCGCTGCACGCGGCGGAGACGTCCCAGGCGGCGATCTCGCCGAGGCCGAGGCGGTTGGCGAGGCGGGGGGCCATGGCGGGCATCGGGCGGTCGGGGGTGGAGGTGGTGACGATCACGGCGTCGACCAGGGGGTCCCCGGCGACGGCGAGTGCGCGGGCGGCGGCCGTCAGGGCGAGGTCGCCGGTGGTGACGCCGGGTGCGGCGCGGCGGCGTTCGCCGATGCCGGTGCGTCTGCGGACCCAGGCGTCGTCGACGTCCCACGCGACGGGCAGGGCGTCGTTCGACACCGCGTCCGGGGGGACGAAACCGGCGAGACCCTCGAGGACGGCCGTCTGCGGCGTCTTCAAGGGCGGGGCTGCGCTGGGCAGTCGGAAGGTCACACACGCCTCGATGGGAAGTGATCTTGGACGAGCGGCACGACTGTAATTCGGATCACGTGGGGGGCGTGGGCGTGACGCGCTTCGAATACGTGCGCAGTTTCGCGCGCTCGTCCGCAAAACCCCAGCTCAGCGACCGAAGTGAGGAAACGTTACGTCTGTTATGCCGTCCCGAGATCACCCGAAAGGGGGCGCTGGGGGCGGCCGTTCGACACACAACCGCCCCCGGGGTCATGTCAGTTCGTGAAGTCGAGCGTCAAGTGCCCCGGCGCCAGCGAGGTGAGGAAGTCGCGCGGGTCCGCGAGGGCACCGGCGGTGACCACCCCGGACGGCCGGTGCGGGTCGGCGAGCACACGGCGGGCCGCCTCCACCACGAGGGGCGCGGTGACGGCGTAGATGTCCTGGCCGGAGGCGACGGCACGGCGGGTCTCGCCGTCGCGGGTCGCCACGACCTCGACGAGGAAGGTCTGCGCGGAGCGCCCGGACTCGTCCACGGCGACGGGCCCTGATGGGTCGGCAGAGCGCAGGTCGTCCACGGCGGACACCGTCATGCAGGTGTCAATGTCCTTTACGGCCAGGTGAGTTGGGATGGTCGCGCTGTCGGCCATGGTGAACTCGCCCACGACGGGCCGGGTTCCGATCGGGTCCGGGAACGTCCAGTCGGCGCGGGGGGCGTCACCGGACCGGGTCCGCAGGCGGCCGTCCGCGTAGAGGATGCGGCCGCCGGAGCGCCGGGCCGACGACACCTGGCCCGTGATCCGCGTGCCGTCGGTGGGGCGCCAGCCGCTGAGGGCGTAGGCGATGCTGATCCTGTCCACGGCGGTGCCCGTGTCCGCGTCTCCGGTCGTCCAGTCGCCGGCCGCCGCCGTCGCGAGGAGGTCGCCGAGGCCGCCGTAGAACGCGACCGCCGGGACGATCAGGCCGCCGGCCGCGCGGGCTCGGTCGCCGTAGGCGGCGAGCGTGTCGAGGACCACCTCGGTCTCCGCCGTGACATCGAGATACGGCACGTGCGCGCGCAGGGCCGCGTCGATCACCGGGGCCGCCGTCGAGGCGAACGGGCCCGCGCAGTTGATCACCGCGGAAGCACCGGCGAGAGCGCGGTCGAGGGAGTCGGGGTCGTCGACCGTGGCCGGGCGGGTCTCCAGGTCCGGGTGCAACTCTCCCAGTGCGGCGAGCCGTTGGGGGGTGCGTCCGGACAGGATCGGTACGAGGCCATGACGCCGGAGTTCCGCGACGACGAAGCGGCCGGTGTGGCCGTAGGCCCCCATGACGGTGACGCGGGCGGGGGTCGCGGGGGTGGCGTGCGGCCGGGTGCGGTGATCGGTGGTCATGGGGCAAGGTTCGCGGTCGGGCGCCCCGCGCTCCAGTGGCCGGAACGACGATGCCCGTACAGTTTCGGACATGGGTACGGACGGAAAGCCCGCGGGACACACGGTGGCCCTGGCCGTCGCGGACGGCACCCCGCTCTTCGAACTCTCCTCCGCCTACGAGGTGTTCGGCGTGGACCGGGGGATCGCCGAGCCCTGGTACGAGCTGACCGTGTGCGGTCCGGCCGCGGCCGGGGTCGGGGGGTGGCTGCGGGCGGACACCCGGCACGGGCTCGACGCGCTGGCCACGGCCCGGACGGTCGTCGTCCCGGCCTGCCACGACGTCGACGAGGAGCCGATGCCCGCGCTGGTGGAGGCGGTTCGGGCGGCGCACGACGCGGGCGCCCGGATCGTCTCGCTCTGCACGGGTGCCTTCGTGCTGGCCGCCGCCGGACTGCTGAACGGGCGGCGCGCCACGACCCACTGGGCGCACACCGACGTCCTGGCCGCCCGCCATCCCGAGGTGCGGGTCGAACCCGACGTGCTCTACGTCGACGAGGGCACCGTGCTCACCTCGGCGGGCAAGTCGGCGGCGATGGACCTGTGCCTGCACGTCGTCCGCACCGATCACGGCGCCGCGGTGGCCAACACGCTCGCCCGCACCCTGGTCGTACCGCCCCACCGGCTGGGCGGGCAGGCGCAGTTCATCCCGGCACCGGTGTCGCACGGCACGCGCGACGGGACGGAACACGTCCTCACGGAGGTGCTGGCCTGGGCGGCGGCCCGCCTCGACGAGCCGCTCACCGTCACCGCTCTCGCCCGGCGCGCGGCGATGAGCCCGCGCACCCTCACCCGCCACTTCCACGCGGTCACCGGCACCAGTCCCCTGCGATGGCTTCTGGCCCAACGGGTCAACCGCGCGCAGGAGTTGCTGGAACGGACCGACCAGGGCATCGACCAGGTCGCCGCCGGCTGCGGGCTGGGCAGCGGGGCGACGTTGCGGCGGCACTTCAACCGGGTTCTGGGGGTGCCGCCGGAGACGTACCGGCGGACCTTCCGGGAGGGTCTGCGGCCCTGAGGACCCACCTGCTGAACAATGGGCCCCATGAGCATCGTCAAGATCAACGTACTCACCGTCCCCGAGGAGCAGCGCGAGACGCTGGAGAAGCGGTTCGTGAACCGGGCCGGGACGGTGGACAGCTCGGACGGGTTCGAGTGGTTCGAGCTGCTGCGTCCCGTCGAGGGCACCGACACCTACCTCGTGTACACGCGCTGGCGTGCCGAGGAGGACTTCCAGAACTGGATGTCCGGCATGGGGGGCCGCGCCGCCCACCGGGGCCCGGCCCAGGAGGGCGGCGCGCAGGGTTCCGCTCAGGATTCCCCGCAGGGTGAGCGGCCCCGGCCCGCCGCCACGGACTCGACGCTGTGGACGTTCGAGGTGGTGCAGCAGGCGGGGCCCAGGGAGAGCTGAGGACCGTGGGGCGGCTCAGGTCCTGACCGTCAGGTAGAGCCAGCCGCCCCAGGTGGTGACGTTGGTGGTGTCCTGCGCGCTCGCCACGTACTCGGTGCGCACCCGGAACTTCTGCCCGACCGCGTTCGTGAGGCTCAGGCGAGTCACCCCGACACTGTCCGGGGTCATGGAGAAGCAGCTGGACGTGGTGAGCGTGTGCCAGGCGCTGTGGACGTACTCCTGGGCCTGGAACCGCATGCACTGCCCGGACTTGGCCGGCGACACCGTGCCGGACACCTGCGGCTTCACCGTGTGGTGGTAGACGCGGTAGGTGACCGTGCCGTACTTGGTGCTGGTGTAGTAGCCGCCCAGCTTCTCCGCGATGCCGACCTGGCCGTGGACGGTACGGGTGGCGGTGGCCGGGGCGTAGCGGTAGTCGCCCGCGAAGGACGCCGTGAACGTCGTGTTGCGGGTGGTCCTGAAGGTCGCCTTCAGGTTGCCCTTGCTGTCCACGGCCGCTGTCTTCACCAGCGTCTTCCTGCCGCCGGCGGGCGTCGCGTAGATCGACACCGTACGGCTGTTGTACGTCGTGCCGAGGTGCGCGGTGACGGTGGCCGTCGCGCCGTAGGCGTACGTCGACGCGTCGCTGGTGACGGAGACGGCCGTCGCGGCGCGGGACACCTGGACGGTCGCCGAGGCCGTGGCTGCCTGGTGCGCGGCGTCGCCCGGGTAGCTCACGGTATAGGTGTCGGCGCCGCCGGTGGTCGGGGTGTCCTTGACGGTGATCCCGCCGTCGGTGCCCACAGGAACCGTCCAGGTGACGGGAGTTGTGGTGTGGGCCGCGTCCTTGCGGGACACGGTGACCGTCTCGCCGGTGGGGTAGGGGCCGTCGCCGAGCGTGCCGCCGAAGGTGAGGGCGGCGGCGCGGGTGGCGGTCGCCGGGGGCTTGAGGGCGAGGGCCGGGGCGTACGGCGCGACCTGCACGGACGCGTCGGCGGCGGTCAGGTCGTGCGTCGCGTCGCCCGCGTAGAAGAGGTGGTACGTGAACCGGCCCGCGCTGTGCGGAGCGTCGGCGACCGTGAACTCCGTCGTCGCCGGATCGACCGCGACGGACGGGAGTTGGACCGTCTGCTGGGTGTCCTCGTCGGTCCGGGACACCTGGACGCTGGTGCCCTGGGGGAGGCTGCCGAGGTGGGACTCGGTGATCAGCGATCCTGTGAAGACGACCGAGTCGGGCGTCGCCGAGCTGAGGTCCGGGCCGGTGATGCCGGTCGACAGCAGTGCCACGTGCACCGTCAGCGAGAGCGTCGCGGGCCGGTGCGTGGCGTCTCCGTCGTACGACACCGTGTACGTGTACGCGCCCGCGTCCGGCCGGGTGTCGCTGACGGAGAACGTGCCGTCCGCGCCGACCACGGCATCCGGCAACTCGGCGCCGTCACGGGTGACATGGAGCTTCGCGCCCGTCGGCAGGAACCCGTCGGTGGTCAGCGAGCCCGCGATCGTGAACTGCTGCGTGGGGACGGCTCGCTGAGATGCCGTCAGCCACACGCGGCTGTCGGTGAGTTTGGCGTCGCCCAGTACGTGGAGGAGGTAGGCGCCCGAGGAGGGGTCCCGCGCGACGGCGTAGAGCGTCGTGCCGTCGCCCGCCCACGCCAGGCCGTCCGGGGCCAGGGTCCGGGACGGGAAGACGTAGTGGTGCTCGGCGGCGGTGGAACCGGCGTAGAGGTACACCTGCCCGTCCGCACCGGCCGATCCGCTGACCGCGATGGTCCCGTCGGTGTCCAGGGCGAGCGCGCCGGGCGCGGAGTTGCCGCCACCGGTGTTGTACACGGCCGGTGCGGCGGAGAGCAGGTCCGAGGTGCGGAAGGCCCGCAGTGCGGGCTGCTGCGGCGCCGCGAGCAGCACCTCGGTGCCGTCGCCGGTGACCTGGAAGCCGGTCGCCGTACCGCCGTAGACAGTCGTGTTCGCCTTGACCGTCGCCGTTCCGGAGGACACGTCGAAGGTGGCCACATGGCTGAGGCTCTGCTGCGGCTCCTCGGCCGCGAGCACGCCGCCGCCCGTCGCGAGCAGCGGCGCTCTCCCCCAACTGGCCATGCCGGACTGGGGTGTTGCGACCGGTGCGGCGGCGGCCGGGTCCACGGACCCGATGCCGCCCCCGCCGTCCGCCGTGTATCCGTACCAGAGCTTCCCGCCCGCCACCGCGACGGAGACGGGCCCGCTGCCGGTGCCGGTCGCGTAGCGCGCGGACTCGGTCAGCGTCGCCGTGTCGATCGCGGCGACCGCGTCACCGTCCGTGAGCGCCGCGTACAGGGTGGCGCCGTCCGGGGACAACGCCAGCCCCGTGGCGCCCTGTTCGCCGGTGAGGGTGGTGACCGGGTCGCCTGCCAGGTCCGTCACCAGGATGCCGGTCGAACCGGCGCCCTGGCTGAAGAAGAGGTGCTGGTGGGCGCTGTCGACCAGCATGTGCGCGTAGTGGGACAGCGGCAGCGCGGCCGTACTGTCGGCCCGGGCGGCGGTGCCGGTGAGGCCGACGGTCGCGGTGGCCAGCCCGGCGACGACCGATATCGCCGCCGTGAGCGAGACCTGCTTGAGGCGCATGAAGCTCCTGTGAGAAGTGTGAACAAGCAGATCGGACGATAACTCCCCGCGCGCACCGGGCTGACCTGCCGGAATTCCATCTCCTGGCAAAACCGTCGCTACGACGTCCTCGCGCGGAGCCCGCCCGCGCCAAAAAAGAGGCGCTCCCGATGTTTGGATCGCCGGGAAGCGGTCAGGCGAGCCGAATGCGTGCTTCTCCCACCGCCTCCACAGGGGGCTCCGCCTCCGCCGGGGCCCTCGGCTCCGCCCGGCCCTCCCCCGCGCCCGCCGCCGTCCCCCCGGCGGAGCGCACCCCGGGAAAGCAACGCGACCCGTTCTTCGACAACGCCAAGTACCTGGCGATCGTGCTGGTGGCGATCGGCCACTCCTGGGAGCCGCTGCGGTCGGGCAGCCGTAGCGTCACCGCGTTGTACACGCTGGTGTACGCGGTGCACATGCCGGCGTTCATCGTGATCTCCGGGTACTTCTCGCGGAGCTTCCGGGCGACGCCGCCGCAGATCCGGCGGCTGCTGGGGGGAGTCGTGGTGCCGTACGTCGTCTTCGAGACGGCGTACACGCTGTACACGCGGTGGACGGACCACCAACCCGACCGCGCCATCAGCCTGTTGGACCCGCTGTATCTGACGTGGTTCCTGGCGGCGCTGTTCGTGTGGCGGCTGACCACGCCGATCTGGAAGCACATACGGCAGCCGCTGCCGGTGGCGCTGGTGATCGCGATGCTGGCGACGCTCTCTCCCTCCATCGGCAACGACCTCGATCTGCAACGGGTGTTGCAGTTCCTGCCGTACTTCGTGCTCGGGCTGTGTCTGAAGCCGGAGCACTTCCAGCTCGTACGGCGGCCCGAGGTACGGCAGTTGGCGGTGCCGGTGTTCGCCGTCGCGCTCGCGGTCGCGTACTGGTCGGTGCCGCGCTTCGACTACTCCTGGTTCTTCCACAACGCGAGCGCCGAGCAACTCGGCGCGCCCGCCTGGCAAGGGCCGCTGATGACGCTGGCCCTGTTCGCCTGCTCGACGCTCCTCGTCGCCTGCTTCCTGGCCTGGGTGCCGCGCCGCCGCACCTGGTTCACCGCGCTGGGCGCGGGCACGCTCTACGGCTATCTGCTGCACGGGTTCGTCGCCCAGGGCGCCAAGTCCTGGGGCTGGTACGACCCTTCGTGGATGCATGGCCCCCTCGGCGAGGTCACGGTGACGGTGGTTGCCGCCGTCGTCGTGACCGCGCTGTGCACCGCGCCGGTGCGGCGGGTGTTCCGGGGCGTGATGGAACCGGAGTTGCGGTGGGCGTTCCGCCGTGCCGCGGACGAACTGGCCCGCACCCCTTAGCGAGGGTTGTGGTGGATCAGCGGGCCAGTTCATGAATTCGCGCTGAATCACGGCTGACACTTCGCGGCGATATGCCACCCGGACGCAAGGACGCACAACCAAGAACAGCGAGGGAGGGTCAGACGATGTGCCGGAATCCGGATTCCTCGTTCTGACCCAACTCCCCATACGTTCCACGGAGGTTGTGCCATGTCTTCTCGTTCCGCCCGTCGCCGTACCCTGCGTTCCGCCGCGGCGCTGACGCTCGCGGCCGGCACCGCGCTGGTCGCCCCGCTGCTCCTCGCCGGTACGGCGGGCGCGGCCACCGCGCCGGCCACCGCCGCGCTCGACTCCGGCGGCCAGCAGGTCGTCTACACCGCCGCCGCGGGCCAGGCCAACAAGGTGGCCGTCACCGCGACCTGGGTGACCGGCACCGGCAACATCACGTACGTCATCGACGACGTGGTCACCATCAAGCCGGGCGCGGGCTGCGCGTACCCCAGCGCCTCGGACCACACCAAGGTCTCCTGCACGGTCACCACGCTGGACAGCCAGGACCCTTACCCCACCCTTCAGTTGACGCTCGGCAACGGCAACGACACGCTCGCCTACCACAACAGGACCGGGCAGACCTACTACTTCGCCTCGGCCAACCTCGGCGCGGGCAACGACAAGGCCACCGACGACGGCAGCGTCGACGGCAACTACATCGCGGGCGGCACCGGCAACGACACCCTCACCCTCGGCAAGTACTCCGTGGGCTGGGGCGACGACGGCAACGACACCCTCAAGGGCGGCGCCGAGACCATCGCGCAGGGCGGCAACGGGAACGACACCATCACGACCTCGGGCGCCGCGGCCGACGGCGGAGCGGGCAACGACGTCATCACCGGTGGCGCGGCCGCCCAGAGCCTGACCGGCGGCGCGGGCAACGACAGGATTCACGGCGGCGCCGGAAACGACTTCATCTACGGCGGCACGGGCAACGACGTCCTCTACGGCGACGCGGGCGCCGACACGATCTACGGCAACTCCGGCAACGACACCCTCTGGGGCGGCGCGGGCACGGACGTCCTGTCGGGCGGGCCGGGCCGCAACGTCGTCCACCAGAACTGACGTAGACAGACGTCCCAGGACCGGCTCAGGGCGTGGTGCGGGACACCACGACCCGGGCCGGTACACGGCGTCGTACCGGGTGGACAGTTCCACGGGGACGGGCACGTCGGCACGGCCGGTCGACGTGACCCGGGCGGCGCCCTCCCGGCGGCCTCCCCCGTGACAAACTCCTTTCCCCACTGTCACAGGCATGTCATAGGCTGCTCCGAGCAGCCGCGCCCCGCGCGTCACCGCGTCTCTCATCCGCGGTCATGTCCGGGTGCTGCGCGGCGCTCTCAACTCCCGGTCCCCGGACCGGTTTTCCTTGTGGGGGGAACAGCTCGTGCGGATGCGCAGCATCTCGACCGCGACAGCGCTCGCGGTCCTTTTCGGTTCGGCGGCGCTCAGCGTCGTGGCGACGGGTACGGCCTCGGCCGCGCCCGCCAACATCACCTCTCCCGGCGGGCTCGTCGCGGACGGCGCCCTCAAGCGGGTGTTCGTCGGCGACAGTTCGACCGGCTGGGTCGTGGGCACCGACTACTCGGGCAATGTCGTCGCCTCGGTGAGCGGCATCAGCGGGGTCAGCGCCCTGACCGTCTCCGACGACGGAACCACCGTCTACGCGGCGGCCCAGGGCACCCACGAGATCGTGGCGCTCGACGCGACCACCCTCGATGTGAAGGCCCGCTACCCGGTCGCCACCGGCCAGGGCCCGCGCAATCTCGCCTTCTCCGCCGGCAAGGTGTGGTTCACCTACGGCGACCAGTCGGGCGGCGGCCTCGGTTCCTTCGACCCGGCGACGGACCCGGCGAGCGGCACCGACCCGGTCACGCTCGGCCTGATGCCGGACGGCGTCTCGATCTACGGCATTGGGCTCCTCGACACCGCCGCGTCCCGGCCGGGCGTGCTGGCCGTCGGCGAGACCGGCATCTCGACGGACTCGATGGCCGTCCTGGACGTCTCGGGCGCCACCCCGCAGAAGATCGCCTATTACCACGGCGACTACACGCTCAACAGCGGTATCTGGGACATCGACCTGGTGCCCGGCGCCGACGAGGTGCTGGTCAACGGCTCGGTGCGGGACGCCTACGCAGGCGGCACGTTCACCGGGGCCGGGACCTACCCGGGCGGGTTGCCCGCCGACATCGCCCCGGACGGGACGGTCGCGGTGGCGAGCGGCACCTCGATCGCGACGTACAAGCCGAACGCCACGAAGGCGATCCGCACCTACGCCCTCGGCACGTTCGACATGGCCGCCCTGACCTGGGCGCCGGACAACTCACGGATCTTCGCGCTGGTCGGGAAGTCCGGCGGCGGCTACACGCTCAAGGCGCTGACCGACCCGGAGAAGAACGTGCCGACCCTCACGGTCAGCGCCCCCTCCTCCGCCGCCCGCGCCAAGAAGCTCACCGTCACCGGCAAGCTCTCGGCGACGGTCGCGCTGCCCGCCGGAGTGAAGCTCCAGGTCACGCGCACCGACCTGGAGTCCACCAAGGGCAAGGCGCTGCCCAGCGTCACGGTGAAGGCGAACGGCACCTACTCCTTCACGGACACCCCGCCGGTCGGTGGCACCGTCACGTACAAGGTGAGCTACGCGGGCGACGCCGGGCACGCGGCGGTCAGCGCCTCCGACAAGGTCGCCGTCTCCCGCGCGGCCACGACCCTGAGCCTGAACAACAACGGCAAGCTGTACGGCTACGGCGCCGACGTGAAGTTCACCGCGCACCTCGGCACGACCTACAAGAACCGCACGGTCGCGATCTACTCGGACCCCTTCGGCGGCGACAAGCCGAAGAAGCTGGTCAAGACCGGCAAGGTCAACTCCAGCGGCAACATCTCCGTGACCGTGGACATGACCCGCGACACGGCCGTCTCCGCGGTCTTCGCCGGTGACGCCCGCTACGCGTCCAAGACGGTGAAGGTCACGGCGTACGCCAAGGTCAAGGTGTCCACCGCGATCAGCAGGCACTACAAGACGGCGAAGATCGGCTCGACGTCGTACTACTGGTTCCACAAGAACTCGGCGCCGGTCGTCACGACGACGATGACGTACTACAAGAACCGCCAGGAGCGGCTCGACCTTCAGGTCTACTACAACGGCAGGTGGTACGACTCCGACTCGGAGTACTTCGCCCTGGGCACGAACGGCAAGGTCGCCGTGGACCTCGGCGCCCCCGGCCAGTCCGGGATCAAGGCCCGCGTCCGGTCCGCGTACATCAACGGTTCGTCCGGGGACACGGTCAACTCGACCACGTACACCGGGTGGAAGTACCTGTACTTCTCCAACTGAGTGTCAGGTCCCTCCCCCATCGAGCGTCAGGCGTAGGGCAGCCCGGTCATGAGCTGCCCGTACGCCCGCTCCGCGGCCGTCACGGCATCGGCGTACGCCTCGTCGGCGGTGCGTCCCGACGTGATCGTCCGCCAGTTCTCCTGCCCCAACTCCTGCTGTACGGCGATCAGATGGGCCGCGGCCAGGTGTCTCACGACGGGTGGGGTGCCGCCGGGGTCGTGCGGATCGGCCGGGAGGGCGTCGGCGAGTGCGTCGACGTCCTCGCTGGTGTAGCGCAGGCGCATGCCGATGCGAAGGCTGGGCGTGCGGTAGATGAGGTCCTGGAAGGAGAGGACCTCGGGGTGGTCGTTCAGACCCGTGATCGGATCGCGGGCGGCCAGGCCGGCCAGGAAGTGGTCGCGCAGGGCGGCCGTCGGGGTCACACCGGCGGGGCGCGCCCGCACCACCCGGGCCGCCTCGCCGAGATGGTCGGCGAAGCGGTGCAGGACCAGGTCCTCCTTGGTCGGGAAGTACCGGAACAGCGTGGCCTTGGAGACCTCCGCCGCGGCCGCGACCTCGACCACGGACACCTCGTCGAAGCCCTGCGCACGGAAGAGGCGTAGGGCTTCCTGCGCGATGAGATTCCGCGTGCGTTCCTTTTTCCGCTCGCGCAGGCCTGCGGGTTCGTCCATGCCGGACAGTCTACACGAGAGGTGAGTCTCGGGCTCGAATGAGGCCAGGAAACCTTTGATACCAAGACTCTCATGAGTCCGGGGCACTTCTGAGGTCGAGAAACTTCTGAGACCTGGTTGCATTTTCTCGTCGGACGATGTTCCATGGACGCACGACGACGAGAGGGGCCGCCATGACCGACGGCGTGGCACGGGACGAGGATGTGCTGATCGTGGGCGCCGGGCCGACCGGGCTCACGCTCGCCGTCGAGCTGGCCCGGCGCGGTGCGGGGGTGCGGATCGTGGACGCGGCGCCGGCCCCGCACCGGGAGTCCCGGGGCAAGGGGCTCCAGCCGCGCACGCTCGAGGTCCTGGAGGACGTCGGCATCACCGAGGGCGCCCTCGCCGCCGGGACGACCCGGCTGCCGTTCCGCAAGTACTTCGACGGCGCGCACGTGAACGACACGGACCCCTTCGCCGACGCCCGCCCCACACCGGACGCGCCGTACGAGCGGGGGCTCCTCATAGGGCAGTGGCAGGTGGAGCGGCTCCTGCGCGAGCGGCTCGCGGAGTTCGGCGTCGGCGTCGAGTCCGGCACGGAGGTCACCGGGTTCGAGCAGGACGAGGACGGTGTCACGGCGCTCCTCGCCGACGGCGGGCACATCAGGGCCGGTTACCTCGTCGGCTGCGACGGCGGGCGCAGCCGGGTGCGCAGGGCGATGGGGGTGCGCTTCGACGGGACGACGGACGAGACCCAGTCGATGGTCGTCGGCGACGTCGAGGCCGAGGGGATCAGCCGGGACGTCTGGCACCAGTGGTTCGCGTCGGACGGGGCCGGTGTGATGCTCTGCCCGATGCCCGGCACGAACTCCTTCCAGTTCCAGTCAGGACCCGAACTCGACGCGGACGGCGAGCCGTTGCCACCGTCGCTGGAGAGCTTCCAGCGGATCTTCGAGCGGTACGCGGGCGTGCCCGGCGTCACGCTCACCAACCCGACCTGGCTCTCCGTCTGGCGGGTCAACGTCCGCATGGCCGACCGGTTGCGCGTCGGCCGGGTCCTCCTGGCCGGGGACGCGGCCCACATCCACCCGATCGCCGGCGGCCTCGGCATGAACACGGGCATCCAGGATGCCTACAACCTGGGCTGGAAGCTCGCCCTCACGGCCGCCGGACTGGCGGACCCCGGGCTCCTGGACACCTACGAGGAGGAGCGCCTCCCGGTGGCCGCCTGGACCCTGGGGATCAGCACCGATCTGTACGCCCGGGTGCGCGAGGCGGTCAGGGAACCCGGCACCGGCGTCGAGGCCGCCGCCCCGCCGCCGATGGGCACGGGGTACCGCTGGAGCTCCCTCGCCCGGGGTTCCCTCGCCGATCCCGTCGCCGCCGATCCCGCGACCGTCGGTGACCCCGACGTCCTGCGCCCCGGCGACCGCGCCCCGGACGCTCCGTGTCTGGACGCCGCGGGCGACCCGGTGCGGCTGTTCCAGGTGTACGCGGACCCGCGGTTCACGCTGCTCGGCTTCGGTGCCGAAGTCGCGGGCGCGGTGGGCAAGTTGGAGGCCGAGCACGAGGGGCTGGTGCAGGCGTTCGCGGTGGACGGCGGTGACCTGCGGGACCACGAGGGGCACGCGCATCGGGCGTACGGCGTCACCGACCCGGCGCTCGTCCTGGTCCGGCCCGACAACCACGTGGCACTGCTGACCCGGGACCCCGACGAGGTGAAGGAATACATGACCCGAATCGCACAAATTACGCCCAAAGAGTGATACTCGGAGTATGAGCATGGCAACGTACGAAGTACTGGCCGCGTCGCACAACACGCTCGACGTGGGCGCTGCTTTTCTCGGTGGCCTGCTGATCGCAGGCGCGCTGGTCTGGGCCATCCATTTCGGTATGAAGGTCCGGGACCAGGAATCCCCCCGGCCGCTCCCCGAGGAGCAGCCCCACCTCCCCGTGGGCGGGGCCGTCCGCGAGGTGCGCGAGATGCGCGAGCCCGACGAGATGCCCGTCGCCACCGAGGAGGGGGAGCGGCTGATGCCCTACCAGCTCCATCCTTCCGGGACGAGAACGGGAAAGGACCAGAGCCGGTTGCGCTGGCTGCCGGGACGAAGCGGTTCCTTCGGGGGCGGCGGCATAGGCCACGTGTGACGGGTCGGCCCGCGGGGTGACAGGCGGCCCCGCGGGTGACGGCTGGGCTCGCGAAGTACGGGGTTCGGCTCACCGAGTCACCGGTGGGCTCAGGCCCCCGCGGCCGTTCACCGGTGGGCTCAGGCCTCCGCGGCCGGGCTCAGGCCTCCGCGGCCGGGAGGATGACCTCGAAGCGGCAGCCGCCCGAGACGTTCCGTACGGCGGCCCGGCCCTCGTGGGCCTCGACGATGCCGCGCACGATCGCGAGGCCGAGACCGGCCCCGGCCGGTGGAGTTCTGGCGTGGGTGCCGCGCCAGCCGGTGTCGAAGACCCGGGGCAGATCGTCCTCGGGGATACCGCCGCAGCCGTCCGTGACGGAGAGGACGACCCCGTCGGCGGAGCGTTCGGCGGCGATGGCGACGGTGCCGTCGGCGGGGGTCCGACGAATGGCGTTGACCAGCAGGTTTCCCAGGACGCGGCTCATCTCCTTGCCGTCCACCTCGACGGGCACCGGTTCGATGCGGTCGCCGACGAGCCGGACGCCCAGCTCGCGGGCGAGGGGGTCCGCCCCGGCGAGGGCGTCGCCGATCAGGTCGTAGAGGGACATGCGGGAGCGGGTGAGGGCGAGGGAACCCGCGTGGATGCGGGAGAGTTCGAAGAGGTCGCCGACCATGTCGTTGAGGCGTTCGACCTCGGTGCGGATCTGGCGGAGGTAGCGGTCGGGGTCGGCGGCGACGCCGTCCTCCAGGGCCTCGGACATCGCACGGAGACCGGCCAGCGGGGTGCGCAGGTCGTGGGAGATCCAGGCGACGAGTTCACGGCGGGATGACTCCAACGCCCGTTCGCGGTCGCGGGATTCGGCGAGCTTCGCGCTGGTGGCGGCCAACTCGCGGCTGAGGTCGGCGAGTTCGGCGGTGGCGGGGCCGACCGGGGCGGAGAAGTCACCGCCGTCGCCGAAGTCACGGGCGGCGAGGGCGAGTTCACGGCTGCGGGCGACGACCCAGCGGCCCAGCAGGAGGGCGGTGAGGAGGGAGACGACGGCGGCCATCGCGACGACGGTCGTGACGACGGACAGATCGTGCGAGGAGAGGAACATGGCCTGGGCCACCGCCAGGGTTCCGGCGAGCATCGCGGTCACGGCGACGGCGGCGACCACGGCGACGGACGCGGTCAGCGAGCGCCGGCGCAGCAGCCACAGGGCACCGGCGCCGAGCACCCCGGCGGCGGCGGCCCCGAGGAAGGCGAACAGGGCGATGAGCAGGGCGTCGTACATCGGTCAGCCCTCGTCGCTCTGCTGGGGGTCGAAGCGGTAGCCGATGCCCCACACGGTCTGGATGTAGCGCGGGCGGCCGGGATCGTCCTCGACCTTGCCGCGCAGCCGCCGCACATGCACGGTGACGGTCGACAGGTCGCCGAAGTCCCAGCCCCACACCTCGCGCATCAGGTCCTCGCGTCCGTAGACCCGCCCCGGGTGCCGGAGGAAGAAGGTGAGGAGGTCGAACTCGCGGTGGGTGAGGGAGAGCGGGACACCGTCCTTGCTGGCGCGGCGGGCGGCGGGGTCGACGGCCAGGCCGCCGGCGTTCAGCGGGGCGGCCGAGCCGACCGGGGTGCGGGAGCGGCGCAGTACGGAGTCGACGCGCAGGACCAGTTCCCGGGGGCTGAAGGGCTTGGTGACGTAGTCGTCGGCGCCGACCTCCAGGCCCAGGATGCGGTCGTCCTCGTCGCCCCGGGCGGTGAGCATGATGACCGGGACGGGCCCGCGGCCCCGCATCCGGCGGCAGACCTCCAGGCCGTCCATGCCGGGCAGCATCAGGTCGAGCACCACCAGGTCGGGCCAGTGGGCGTCGGCCCGGGCCAGTGCCTGGGGGCCGTCCCCGGCCCGTTCGACGATGTATCCGGCGCGGTCGAGATATCCGGAGACGACTTCGGCGACGGTCGGGTCGTCGTCGACGACCAGCACACGGGCGCCGCCGGCTCCGCCGGGCTCACCCGTGTCCTCGACCCGTCCGGCCTTCCCGGGCCTCTCCTGCGGCTGCTGCATGCTGCCAGCCTCGCACCCCGCCGACCTCCGGTGCCGCCCCGCACCGGCTCAGGGCGCCGGACGTCCCCAATTCGTAAGAACCGTCCGGCGCCCCGCACCGTCCCGCTCACCGCGTCGCCCGCCGACCGGCCCGCTGGCCCGGCCGGCCCGCTCACCGGTGTGCTTACTGGCGTACGCCCGCCCGCTCCGGGTTGTACGTCGCCAGGGCCCAGATCACGAACACGTCGACCGCGATCATGATCACCGACCAGACCGGGGCGTACGGCAGGAACATGAACTGGAGGATGGCGCTGAGGCTGGCGAGGACGATGCCGCAGACGCGGGCCCAGCTCATGCCGCGCAGGATGCCCCAGCCGGTGACCACGCCGACGGCGCCGAGGCAGAGGAAAATGACGCCCCAGCCGGTGAGGTTGATGCTGTAGACGTACGAGCCGACGCGAGTGTAGACGTCGTCCTTCGCGAGGGCGGATATGCCCTGGAGGATGGCGATGACGCCGTTCATCAGCATCAGGACGCCGGCGAAGACCGCGCCGCCCATCGCGAGGCCGCCGCCGGGCGGGGGCGGGACGTGGCCCCGGGTGCCGGGGGCCTGACCGGAGTCGTTCCAGACCGGAGGCGTCTCCTGGCCGGGGGCCGTCGAGTGCGGCTGCTGCGTCGAATGCGGCTGCTGGGTCATGGCCGTGCCCCACCTCTCTGTGGTGTGTGGTGCTTCGACCATCCGGCCGCGTCACCCCCGCCACCAGGGGGGTTACGCCAAACGGGTGACACCCGACGCGGCCCCCGGCCCCGGGTCCGGTCCGGGATCGGCGCGGTGCGGTGCGGTGCGGTGCGGTGCGGTCGGTGGCCGACGGTGCCGCGGGCGCCGCTCCGCCTCCAGTACGGCGACCCGCGCCCGCAGCCGTTCCAGTTCCCCGGCGCCGCTGTCCGTCACCCGCTCCTCCTCCGCCGACGCCGACACCCGTGACTGCCGGGGCCCTTCAGTGCGGCCGGACCTTCGCGAACTCCCGTAGGAACAGCGCCTCCACGTGCGCCATGTGCTCGATCTCGGTCGGGTCGACGCTCTCGTTCGGGGCGTGGATGAGGCAGCGCGGTTCCTCGACGCCCATGAGGATGATCTCGGCGCGGGGGTAGGTCTCGGCGAGGACGTTGCACAGCGGGATGGAGCCGCCCTGACCGAGGTAGGCGAGGGGTTTGCCGTAGACCTCCTTCATCGCGGTGCCGAGCGCGGTGTACGCCGGGCCGTCGGTGGCGGCGCGGAACGGGGAGCCGGTGCCCTCCGTCTCGACGGTGACCTTCGCGCCCCAGGGAGCCGCGCCCTTCAGGTGCCTGGTGAGGGCCTCGCGGGCCGCTCCCGGGTCCGTGCCGGGCGGGACGCGCAGGCTGACGCGGGCGCGGGCGGTCGCCGGTACGGCCGCCGCCGAGCCGACCACCGGCGGGCAGTCGATGCCGAGGACGGTGACGGCGGGGCGGGACCAGAGGCGGTCGGCGACGGTTCCGGTGCCGGTCAGGTGGACGCCGTCCAGGACGCCCGCGTCCGTGCGGAACTGCTGCTCGTCGTAGCCGACGCCGTCCCACGTGCCCTCGCAGTCAAGGCCGTTGATCATCGTGGCGCCGGTCTCCGGGTCGCGGAGCGAGGCGAGGAGCTGGATCAGCGCGGCGAGCGCGTCCGGGGCCGGGCCGCCGAACATGCCCGAATGGACCTCGCCCTCAAGGGTGTCGACCGTGACGACGACGTTGGCGAGGCCGCGCAGGGTCGTGGTCGCGGTGCCGACGCCGACCGCCGCGTTGCCGGTGTCGCACACCAGCAGGGCGTCGGCGAGGAACTTCTCCGGGTGCTGGGCGACGTACTGCTCAAGTCCGCCCGTGCCCTGTTCCTCCGAGCCCTCGGCGACGAACTTCACCCCGACCGGGAGGTCCTCGCCGAGTGCGCGCAGGGCGGTGAGGTGCATGACGATGTTGCCCTTGCAGTCGGCGGTGCCGCGTCCGTACCAGCGGCCGTCGCGCTCGGTGAGCGTGAAGGGCGGGGTCGTCCAGGCCTTGTCGTCGAGCGGGGGCTGGACGTCGTAGTGGCAGTAGAGCAGGACGGTGGGGGCGCCGGGCGGGGGCGGGCGGTGGCCGATGACGGCGTGGCTGCCGTCCGGGGTCTCCGCGAGGTGCACATCGCGCAGGCCCGCCTCGGTGAAGGCGTCGGCGACCCACTGGGCGGCCTTGTGGCACTCCTCGGGCGGGTACTGGCGGGGGTCGGCAACGGACGGGATCGCGACGAGTTCGGTCAGGTCGGCCTGGGCGCGGGGCATCAACGCGGCGATACGGGAAGCGAGTTCGGTCATCGTGGTCACTGCCTCACCGTGTTGTCGGTCTTCAGGTCGTCGACCTTGTCCTGGATCTTGTGCAGCTTGTCGGGGCAGTAGATCTCCAGGATCTTGATCTCGGCGCGCAGCGCGGCCGTGTCGCCGATGACCGGGCGCTGGCCGACGAACGCGGCGCCGTTGGAGACGTTGATCTTCCACAGGGCCGACTTCAGGGCGCTGCCGGGGCTCTTGCAGACGATCCCGCCGTCGGTGCCGAGCGCGCGGGCGATCGTCTTGGTGTCGGGCCGGGGATAGCCGGCCGCCACCGCCGCGTCGGTGAGCTGGTTCGCCTTCTCCGTGGCCCTGTTGGTGGTTTTCACGCTGTTGTACTGGATGACGCCGACGACGGCGAGCGCGACCAGCAGGACGACCGCGCCGACGTAGATCCACCGGTGCTCGGAGGCGAACTTGGTGGGGCTCATGCGGCACCACCGGCCGTCGCGTCCTCCGTGGGCGCCTCTGTGCGCCAGCCCGGTTTGCGGAAGGTGAGGAACGCCCACGGGATCAGCAGCCCGAGGATGACGAGCCCGCCGCCGATGATGCCGATGTACGCCCAGATGCTGCCGCCGCCGAACTGCGAGGGCGGGACGAAACCGATCGCGAGGGCGGCGATCGACGCCAACAGGCCGACCGTGCACAGGAGATGGAGCGCGGGGACTCGGTAGCCGCGCGGATGGTCGGGCTGGGTCTTCCGCAGGCGCATGGCCGCGACGAACATCAGCAGGTAGACGATCAGGTACACCTGCGTGGTGATGGTCGAGAAGATCCAGTACACGTTGGAGACGTTGGGGAGCAGCGCGTAGCCGAGGGCGATGACGGTGGTCACGATGCCCTGGGTGACGAGGATGTTCTGCTGCACCCCGAACTTGTTCAGCTTCTGGAGGAACGGCGGGAGATAGCCCTCGCTGCGGGAGATCTCCAGCAGGCCCTTGGACGGTCCGGCCAGCCAGGTGAGCATGCCGCCCAGCGAGGCGGAGACCAGCATCACGGCGGCGATGGGGGTCATCCAGCCGATGTGGAAGTACGAGAAGAACGCGTTGAACGCCTGCATCACACCGGCGGTGAGGCTCGTCTGGTTCGACGGCACGACCCAGCTGATCGCCAGGGCGGGGAGGATGAAGATGAGCAGCACCAGCCCCATCGCCAGGAACATCGACTTGGGGTACTCCTTCGCCGGGTCCTTCAGCGAGGAGACGTGGACGGCGTTCATCTCCATGCCGGAGTAGGAGAGGAAGTTGTTGACGATGAGGACGAGGCTCGCGAGGCCCGTCCACTCGGGCAGCAGGTGGCTCGACGTCATCGGGGCGGCCGACGGGTTGCCCTGGGCGAGGAAGACCATGCCGAGGACGACAAGGATCGTGCCCGGTACGAGCGTTCCGATGATCAGGCCCCAACTGGACAGCCCCGCGAGGGCTTTGGTGCCACGCGAGGACACCCACACGCCGGTCCAGTACAGGACCATGATGACGATCGCGGTGTAGAGGCCGTTCGAGGCGAGGGCCGGGTCGATGACGTACGAGATGGTGCTCGCGACGAAGGCGAGCAGGCTCGGGTAGTAGAAGATCGTCATCGCGAACTGGCACCACACGGCGAGGAATCCGAGCGGTTTCGACAGCCCCTCGCTGACCCAGCGGTAGACGCCGCCGCTCCAGCCGGAGGCGAGTTCCGCCGAGACCAGCGCGGTCGGCAGCAGGAACACGATCGCCGGGACGAGGTACAGGAACACGCAGGCCAGGCCGTACACGGCCATCGTCGGGGCGGCCCGCAGGCTGGCGACGGACGAGGTCGTCATGAGCGCGAGGGTGACCCAGGTCAGCGTGGGCGCGGGCCGCGTTCTCGCCGCCGTGCGTGCCGAAGGCACCGGTTTCGGCAGGTCGGCGGGGACGTCCATCGAGGCCACAGGCCCTCCCTGGGGATGACTTCCGGGTGGTGTGGCCAGGCTCTGCGGTGGTCGCGGCGGACGCAGGTCGGGTGGGCCGTCCGGGTGAGGTGCGGGCGCCCGGGGTGCCGGTGCGGCGGGGAGCGTCCAGGCTGGTCGGGACCGTGGTCTCGGTATCCGCGGGATACGCGAGGGAGGCGGTCGTGGAGCATCCGCGCACAGCCGCCTCGCTCGACGAACTCACCCTGTTCCTGGCCCGGTTGACCCGGTTGCTGCTGCGGTCCAGTGGTGAGGGCGCCGAGTTGATCGAGGACTCGGTGCGCTCGGCGGCCCGGTCGCTCGGCGGGGAGGCGTCCCTGCTGCTGGTGCCGGACGCGGCGGCGCTCACGGTCACCGCCGGGGGCGGGACCCGGACCGTGACCGTGCGCGGGTTCCCGGAGGTGTTCCGGCTCGACCAGGTCACCGCACTGAAACCCCTGCTCACGGACGTGCGGGAAGGCCGCCTCGGCGTCCTGGAGGCCGACCGGCGGCTGACCCGCATCGAGCACGCGCCCGCCCCCTACCCCTGGCCGCTGAAGCTGCTCGGCATCGTCCTGTTCGCGCTCGGCTTCGCGCCGCTGATGCAGCCCACCTGGTACGAGGTGGGGTCGACGGCCGTACTGGCCTCCATCGCCGCCGTGCTGGCGATCGCGGCCGACCGGCTTCCGCGCCTGGAGAAGGTGTTGCCGCTCGTCGTCTCGACGACCGTGTCCGTCGTGGCACTTGAGGTGTTCGCCCGCGAACCCTCGCACGGCGGACCGGTGTTGCTGATGCTGCCCGCCCTCTTCTTCTTCGTCCCCGGCGACTATCTGAGCGCCGCCACCGCCGAGTTGGCCGCGGGACTCATCACCACCGGCGCGATCCGGCTCGTCTACGCCGTGTTCCTGCTGGTGCAGCTGTACCTGGGCGTGATGCTGGGCGTGTTCGCCACCGGCACCTCCACCCACGCGCTCTGGGACATCACGGCCGACTCCGACATGGCGCGCTGGGCGCTGTTCCTCGGCTGGATCGTGTTCACCTTCGGCACGGTCCTCGCCTTCGCGGTCCCGCTCCGCCTGTTCTGGCCGCTGCTCCTGCTGGTCTACGTCACCGTCGGCGTGCAGTCGCTGTTCACCAAGCTGGTGGGGGAGGTCGGCGGCACGTTCGTCGCGGCGGCGGTGCTGGCGGCGGCGGCCACCCTGCTGGCCCGCGCCGAGCACCGCCCGCCCCGCCTGGTCCTGCTGCTGCCCGGCTTCTTCACCCTGACCGTCGGCTCCCTGGGCATGCGCGGCCTGACGACGCTGGCGGGCGGCCACGTCATCGAGGGCTTCCGTGACCTGCTGAAACTGGTCACGATCGGCACGGCCATCGCGGTGGGGCTGGTGTTCGGGGCGGCGCTGACCGAGCGCCGGGGCCGGCGGCGAACGTAGGCATACGCCGGTCGGTCCCCTCCGGACGCGGTCAGGCCATCCAGAAGAAGACCGCCGTCATGCGCTTCTCCTCCAGCGTGCTGCCGTGGTAGCCGGTCGCGCTGTGCACGAGGTTGGCGTGGTAGAGCAGCAGGCTGTTGTAGCGGTGGGGCACGCGGACGTCCTCCTCGAAGGCGTCCGGGGCGACGAAGCGGGTGCCCAGGGCCTCGACGAGGTTGTTGTGCGGGGCCTGCACGACGTTGCCGCCGAGGCGTCCGCCGGGGAGGTGCTGGCGGTAGAAGCTGGTGCCGCAGTCCTTCGGCACGGACGGGTTGAGGTACAGGACGGCGGCGTACCGGCACAGGGAGCGGGAGTCGGTGTGCGGGCGGGGTTCGCTCTCGCCCTTCCCGACGACCTGGACGCAGTTGTGGTTGAGGGTGCCGCCGCCGGGCGCCTGCTGCACCCAGAGTTCCTTGGCCCCGGTCGCCTGCCTGACCAGCCGCTCGATCCGCCCCATCTCGGACGGTTCGAGCCCGGGCATCGTCCGCAGCCCCGGCCAGGTCTCCGACGTGTACGGATACCCCTTGACCCAGTCGTCCTTCGCGAGACACCGCTTCCGGACGGCGTCCACGTCCGGGAGCACGTCGTTCAGCACCCAGTAGTCACGGCCCTTGGTGGGCTTGCGGTACGGGAGGACGGGCAGGGGGGCCTGCTGCCGTCCCCGCTGGGGGTGTGGGGGGAGTGGTGGCATGGGGCCGAACGTATAGCCGGGGTTCACCAATGCTGTGCCATACACGGGTCAACATTCCGTCAACGAAGGGGAGTTGACCACCGGGGCACGGCGGGGCCGCGCGGCGAGATCCAGGTCACAGAACGCCGCTGTCACATTCGGGAGGAGTCGTTCCGTCAGTGCTGTGCAGGCATCGATCACGGCAGTACACACGACAGAACAGAGGAGCCCATCATGGGTGCTCGTTTGAACGCCTTCGCCAGCCCCGTCGCCGGGAAGGCCCTGAAGCACTTCGTCGCGGCAGGCAAGGTCGTCGAGGACTCGCCACTGCCCGCCACCACCCAGGAACTGGTGAAGATCCGGGCGAGCCAGATCAACGGCTGCGGGTTCTGCACCGACATGCACACCAAGGACGCCGCCGCGGCCGGTGAGACGTCGCTGCGCATCAACCTGGTCGCCGTCTGGCGCGAGGCCACCGTGTTCACCGACGCCGAGCGGGCCGCGCTGGAGCTGACCGAGGAGGGCACCCGGATCGCCGACGCGGCGGGCGGGGTGCCGGACGACGTGTGGGCGAACGCGGCCAAGCACTACGACGAGGAGCAGCTAATGGCGCTCGTCACGCTGATCGCCCTCATCAACAGCTTCAACCGCATGAACGTCATGCTGACGATGCCGGCCGGCGGCTACGAGCCCGGCCAGCACATGTGACCCGGCCCGGCAGCGAACGCCGGGCGCCGTTGCAGGCGGGTACGGCGGGTGGCGACCGGTTCCGGTCCGCCACCCCCGAACCCGCGCGCGAACCGGAGGACCAACCCGTCACTTGTGACGCGCCCCACTCCGGCTTTACCAAAACCAAAGACTTCGCGTGCTTCCCCGATCCGTATCCCTGACTGTCCGTACCGCCGACGGGCGGTCCACGACACAGGAGGTACGGTGCGCTTTTCGCGGAACGCGACGGGAACCATGGTTGTGGGAGGTGCCCTCAGCCTGACCCTCGTCGCACTCGCCTATCCGGCAATGCTGGGCGTCAACACGGTCTCCAGCGCGCCCTCACGCGTGATCGCCAACACGCAGTGGGGGCCGCTGACCGAGGCCGACCGCGACTTCGTGGTCAAGGTGCGAGCGGCAGGGCTGTGGGAGTACCCCGTCGGCCAGATGGGCCTGAAGAAGGGGGCGAGCCCGGCGGTCATCACCGCGAGCAAACACCTGATCGACGGCCACGCGGCGCTGGACGCCAGCTGCCGCAAGATCGCCCCCATGCTCAACATCACCATCCCGAACCAGCCCAGCCCGCAGCAGCAGGGGTTCATCAACACCCTGAACGGCGACAGCGGCAAGCAGTTCGACACGGACTTCGCCAACATCCTGCGCGTGACGCACGGTTCGATCTTCAACACCATCGCGAAGATCCGCTCCACGACGGAGAACACCCTCGTGCGCATCCTCGCCAACCAGGCCAACGCGACGGTCCTGGACCACATCACGGTGATGGAGGAGACCGGCCTGGTCAACTTCAGCCAGGTCCTCTTCCAGGAGACGACCCCGCCGAAGCTGCCCGCCACGGACCTGACCCCGCCTCCCCCGCCGGCCGGCCAGCCGGAGGTCGTGCTCACCCCGCCGGTGAACAGCACCACCCAGCCGCCGCTTCTGCCGGGCGAGTCCCCCACGGCCAGTGCGGGCAACCCGAGCCAGACACCGACCGTGGGGTGAACTCCCTACACCCCGAGCCACACCGTCGTGTCCGGCGCCAACCGCCGCTCCCCCGCCGCCGGTTCACTGCTCAGCAGCAGTTCCCCCGGCGGCAGGGCGACCGGCACGTCCGACAGGTTGGTGACACAGCGCCAGCCGTCGGAGCGGGCGAAGTGCAGCACCCCGGGCGGACTGTCGGCCCAGGTCAGCGCCTCCCCGTCGAGCAACTTGCGGCGCAGTCGCAGCGCGGTGCGGTACAGCTCCAGGGTCGAGCCCTCGGTCCCGTCCTGCGCCTCGACGGAGTACGCCGCGAAACTCGCCGGCTGCGGCAGCCACGCGGGCCCCGCCCCGAAGCCGTACGACGGCCCCGCCGTGGTCCACGGCAGGGGGACCCGGCAGCCGTCGCGCCCCTTGTGGGTGTGGCCCTGCTGTTCCCAGATGGGGTCCTGGAGGACCTCGACGGGCAGGTCGGCGACCTCGGGCAGACCGAGTTCCTCGCCCTGGTAGACGTACGACGAACCGGGCAGCGCCAGCATGAGCAGGGTCGCGGCCCGGGCGCGGCGCAGGCCCGCCGCCGGGTCGACCGATGGCGTGCGGCCGTTGGAGAGCAGCCAGGTGTTCGGGTCGGTGCCCGGCGGGAGCATCAGGCGCGAGGCGTGCCGTACGACGTCGTGGTTGGAGAGCACCCAGGTGGCCGAGGCGCCTGCCGCGCGGGCCGTGGCGAGCGAGCCGGTGATCACCTCACGCAGCTGCTCCGCGTCCCAGCCGGCCTCCAGGTACTCGAAGTTGAAGGCCTGGCCGAGTTCGTCCGGGCGGGCGTAGAGGGCGCGGCGGGCGGCCGGTACCCAGGCCTCGGCGACCGCCATGCGGGGCGGGGTGTAGGCGTCGAGGACCGTCCGCCGCCAGTCGCGGTAGATCGCGTGGACCTCGTCGCGGTCGTAGTACGGGTGGCTGCCGGGCGGGATGGAGTCGAGGACGTCCTCCGAGTTCGCCGCGATGGGGCCGATGTCGCGGAGCGGCTCGGTGAGGTCCTTGGCGAGGGCGTGGGCGACGTCGACGCGAAAACCGTCGACGCCCCGGTCGGACCAGAAGCGCAGAGTGGTGCGGAAGTCCTCCCTGACCTCCTCGTTGTCCCAGTCCAGGTCGGGCTGTTCGGGGGTGAAGAGGTGCAAGTACCACTGCCCGTCCGGGACTTGACGCCACGCGCTGCCGCCGAACACCGACGGCCAGTCGGTGGGCGGGAGTTCACCGTGCTCGCCGCGGCCGTCCCGGAAGACATAGCGTCCGCGGGCGGCGGAGCCGGGCGGGGCGGCCAGCGCCTCCTGGAACCAACTGTGCTGCCGCGAGGTGTGGTTGGGCACGATGTCGACCATGACCTTCAGGCCGAGCCGGTGGGCTTCGGCGACCATCGCGTCGAAGTCGTCGAGCGTGCCGAGGCGCGGGTCGACGTCGCGGTAGTCGGCGACGTCGTAGCCGCCGTCGGCGAGTTCGGACGGGTAGAACGGGCTGAGCCAGAGCGCGTCGACGCCGAGCGCGGCGAGGTGGCCGAGGCGCTGGGTGATGCCCTTGAGGTCCCCGAGTCCGTCGCCGTCGGCGTCGGCGAAACTGCGCGGATAGACCTGGTAGACGACGGCTTGACGCCACCAGTTCGGGTCACGGGAGGACAGGTCGGTCACGTGGTCTCCTTATGAATTCCCGCTGCGCTTGCGGAAGTTGACAGTCAACTTCCGGTAGACCCACGATGTGCACACGCTGTGGCGCATGTGACCGATGAGCCCGGTGTCACTGAGCTTCTTCGCCTCTCCGCCTGCGTGCTCCACCACCCTCCACACCTCGCATCGCCAGATGGGATCAGTATGTCCATAGCCAGTCGTGTCACCGTGCGCCGTCTGTTGGGGACGGGCGCCGCCTCCCTCGCCCTCACCGCCGCCTCCGTCGGCGCGGCGTCCGGGGCCTGGGCCCATGGCGCCGGCGGTGACGGCTGGGGCTCCGGCCACTACCGGCCGGGGTCCGGCGCCGGCACGGTCACCGAGACGGAGGGCTGCCAGTTCTCGCTGAACGGGACCGACTTCTTCCCCTCGGTGAAGGTCGACGACCAGAACCTGAAGCCCACCGACGACGGCAAGATCCACATCAAGGTCCGCACCGCCGGCGACGCCTCCACCTGCACCGCCTCGCTCGCCTCGTACACCGCGCACGGCCCGACCTTCGCCACCTCCGGACAGCAGGTCTTCGTCGACTTCGACACGGCGACCGTGAAGAAGGGCCAGACGGACTCGCTGGACATCTCGGTGCCGGACGAGGGCTGCTTCGCGCAGATCGACCTCTACCGCGGCGCGGTGAAGTTCGACGGCAACCCCGCCGCCGGTGACGGTCTCGTCCACGGCGACCTGCCCAAGGGCCCCGACCACACGGTCATCAAGGACAAGCTGATCGCGGCCTGGAACGGCGGCACGAAGGACTGCACGACCAAGGAGTCCCCGTCCCCCTCGGCCCCCGCGTCGGTCCCCCCGTCGGCCCCGGAGTCCACCCCGCCCGCCTCCGAGTCCTCGACCCCGACCCCGAGCGCGTCCGAGTCGACCCCGGAGTCCACCCCGACCCCGGCCGCCTCCGGCTCCAGCAGCGCCCCGGCCGCGGCGCCCTCCCCCAACGGCGGTGGCGGCGGTGACCTCGCCGAGACGGGCGGCGGCAGCAACACCGGTCCGCTGGTCGGCGGGGCGGCGGTGCTGCTGGCGGGCGGCGCGGCGATCGTGGTCGCGACGCGGCGTCGGCGGGCTTCGCACTCGTAGCGGCACGGTCGTCCACGGCGGGTGGCTCGCAGGATTCCCCGAGCCGCCCGCACGCGGGTCGGGGATGCACCCCTAGGAGCGCATCCCCGACCCGGCCGCTACCCGGCGACTGTCTCCAGCCACAGCTTCACGTACCGCTCCACATCCACGTCCAACCCGACGTCCACCAGGGCCTGTTCGCGCAGGCCGTCGTGGATCTCGGACTCGCCGTGACGCGCGCGCCGGTCGACGATGGTCTGGCCGCGGGACGGTCCCGGGGCGAGGGAGACCTCGACGGGGAGGAGGCGGGTGGTGAGGCCGCCCGGGTCGGCGACCGCGCAGACCGCGCCCGCGTCGCCGAGGCCGCCGGTGGGGGTGGGGCCGGCGGTGACGGCCGGGTCGCGGTGGGCGAGGAGGGCGCCCGCGAGCTTCAGCCGGGGCTCCGGGCTCTCCCGCAGCCGCTGGATGTCGGCGGCCTGGACCTGGACCCGCTCGAAGACGTCCAGGCCGTACATCGTGATCGGGACCCCGGCGGTGAGCAGGATCGCGGCGGCCTCGGGGTCGTGCCAGACGTTGAACTCCGCGACCGGCGTGGCGTTCCCGACCGCGACCGCGCCGCCCATGAACACGATCCGCTCGATGTTGCGGGTGACCTCGGGAAACGTGCGCAGGAGCAGCGCGATGTTGGTCAGGGGAGCGGTGGGGATGAGCGTGACCGGGCGCGGCGAGGCGAGGATCTCGCGGCGCAGCAGGGTCACCGCGTCCACGTCGACGGGCGTGCGGGTGGAGTCCGGCAGCCCCATGTCGCCCATGCCGTCCTGGCCGTGGACGTGGGCGGCCGAGCGCGCCGGTTCGATCAGCGGGCGGGCCGCGCCGCGGGCGACGGGGATGTCACCGGCGCCCGCGTGGTCGAGGACGATCAGCGTGTTCCGTACGACCTGGTCGACGTCCGTGTTCCCGGCGACGCACGTGACCGCGCGCAGGTCGAGGCCCGGGTGCCGGACGGCGAACAGCAGCGCGAGGGCGTCGTCGACCCCCGTGTCGCAGTCGATGATCACGGGAATGGGCTGACCGGTCACGTCAGGCTCCTCTCTGGGACGGTTCGGCGTTTCGGCGCATCAAGGCAGTCAGAGCAGTCAGAGCAGTCAGGGCCGTTCAAGGGTGACCTTACGCATCCGCCCACAGCGCGGTGCCGCGCGCCTCGACCCGGGCGCCGATGTGGTGCAGCAGTTCGGCGGGCGCCAGCGGCCCGATCCGCCGCCCGTCCCGCAGCCGTACGGCGACCAGGCCGTCGGCGGCCTCCCGTTCGCCGATCACCGCCTGGTACGGGGTGAGGCGGGCGGCCCGGACACGGGCGCCGAGGCTGCCGTCGCCGGGAGCGGCCACCTCCGCGCGGAGCCCGCTCTGCCGGGCCCGACGGAGCAGCTCGTGGGCCGGGCCCGCCTGCGCCTCCGACACCGGCAGGACGGCCAGCTGCACGGGGGCGAGCCAGGCCGGGAACGCGCCGCCGTGTTCCTCCACGAGGTGGGCCACGGCCCGTTCCACGCTCCCGATGACGCTGCGGTGCACCATGACCGGCCGGTGTTTTCCGCCGTCGGCGCCGATGTAGTGCAGGTCGAAGCGTTCGGGCTGGTGGAAGTCGATCTGGACGGTGGAGAGGGTGGCCTCGCGGCCGGCCGCGTCGGTGATCTGGACGTCGATCTTCGGGCCGTAGAAGGCGGCCTCGCCCTCGGCGGACTCGTACGCGATGCCGGATTCGTCGAGGACCTCGCGCAGCAACGCGGTGGCCCGGCGCCAAAGGGCTTGATCCGCGACGTACTTGCCGCCCTCGCCCGGCAGGGACAGACGGTGGCGGGAGGCGCGGATGCCGAGGTCGACGTAGGCGCGGGTGATGAGGGCGAGGGCTTCGCGGGCTTCCTCGACGACTTGGTCCAGGGTGCAGAAGATGTGGGCGTCGTTGAGCTGGATGGCCCGGACGCGGGTGAGGCCGCCGAGGACGCCGGAGAGTTCGGAGCGGTACATCGCGCCCAACTCGGCGATACGGAGGGGTAGTTCACGGTAACTGTGGGAGCGGGAGCGGTAGATGAGGGCGTGGTGGGGGCAGAGGCTGGGCCGCAGTACGACGTCCTCTGCCCCGAGCTTCATCGGCGGGAACATGTCGTCGCTGTAGTGGGACCAGTGGCCGGAGATCTCGTACAGCTCGCGTTTTCCGAGAACGGGCGAGTACACGTGGCGGTAACCGGCGGCCCGCTCCAACTCCCTTACGTACTCCTCCAGTTCATGCCGGACGAGCGCACCGTCGGGAAGCCAGTACGGCAGTCCCGCGCCCATCAGGGGATCGGTGTCGAAGAGGCCGAGTTCACGGCCCAGGCGGCGGTGGTCATGCATGGCGGGGTTCCTCGCTCTGCGGCTGGCGGGGCGAGGAATCCGGCGACGTCGAAGCCCCGGGGCACTCGCCCCGGGGCTTCGACATGAGTCAGTGGTCAGCACGCCGGGACAGGGTCCGGCGTCGTCGTCCAGACGGACGGGAACGGCTTGGCGCGCTTCATGCGGGGACCGTAGCAGTGGTGGGTTGGTTCCGGCGACGGGATTTGCCGGGCGGGGACGGTCTGCCGACGCGGTGGCCTCCGGCGGTTTTGCGGGTGCGGGTTCGGTGGGGGCCGGTCGCGCAGTTCCCCGCGCCCCTGGGGGGTGACGCTCCGCGGGGTTTGAGGGGCTGGCTTCCTTGCGGTTTTCGGGTGCGGGTTCGGTGGGGGCTCGTCGCGCAGTTCCCCGCGCCCCTGGGGGGTGGGGCTTGGGGCGACCTGGGGGGTGGCCCCCTAGACGAATGAGTCCCATGTCTGGCGGGCTCGTCCCGCGGGTTCCTTCCGGCCGCCCATCGATGGCTTCCCGGTCCCGCAGCGGGGGCGTGGCCAGGCGGGACGGCCTGCGGAGTGGTATTTAGGACCGGAACTGACCTAGATGGGAGTTAGCGTCATCGCCGCGTTGAGGCACTCGCACGCACCCCAGGAGGCAGTCAGATGTCCGTCAAGCCGGTTCCCCAGGGCTACAGCACCGTGACGCCATGGATCATCTCGCGCGACACGGTGCAGCTCATCGACTACATGAAGAGGGCCTTCGGCGCGGAGGAGCTCGCGTGCCTTGCGGGCAAGGACGGGGCCATCGAGCATGCGGAGGTACGGATCGGCGACTCAGTGGTGATGATGTTCGACGCGCGGCCGGAGTGGCCGCCGACCCCTGGCTTTCTCCGCCTTTACGTCGAGGACGCCGACGCCGTGCACCAACAGGCCGTTGCGGCCGGCGGCACCTCGGTCACCGAGGTCACCCATCTGTTCTTCGGAGACCGGGTCGGGCGGGTACGCGATCCGCTGGGCAACCTGTACTGGATCCAGACCCGTGTGGAGGATCTGAGCCCGCAGGAAATGGAACACCGCATCGCCGACCCGGAGTTCACCAAGGCCATGGAGTACGTCCAGAGCGCCGACTTCTTCCCCGCCCGAGAATCCAACCTCGGTTGACGTTCAGGAGCGAGAAGAGGATGGCCAAGATCGTTGTGTGGCGAACGAGAACTTGGATACCTTGCTGACCGCACTGTATGTGAAGATCGATGACGAGCAGGGGACCGACCGATGGATGGGCAGGCCGCCACGGCTGACGGACTCTGAACTCATCTGCCTGGCGGTGGCACAGGCCCTGCTCGGCTTCACCTCCGAGGCACGCTGGCTGCGGTACGCACACGCACACCTGGCTTCGATGTTCCCGTATCTGCCGCAGCAGTCCGGGTACAACAAGCGACTGCGGGCCGCATTGCCAATGGTCAAGAAGGCGATACGGACGCTGGCGGCGGACACGGACTTCTGGTTCGACAACCACTGGATCGTGGACTCCACCCCCGTGGAGTGCGGGCGTTCGCGGTCGACGGCGAATCGGTCGGAAATGGCTGGCTGGGCCGGATACGGCTACTGCGCCTCCCACTCCCGCTTCTTCTGGGGCCTACGGCTGTACCTGGTCTGCACGCCGACCGGAATGCCGATCCTGTGGGCGCTGGCGAATCCGAAGCTGGACGAGCGAGAGGTACTCCAGGCCATGCTCGATGTCGAGGAGGACCTGATCGCCAGTCGGCCCGGCCTGCTGCTGATCGCCGACAAAGGCTTCGCCTCCAATGAATTCGAGAACGACCTGGCCATGCGCGGGATCGAACTGCTGCGGCCGTCGTTCAAGCGGGAGAAGAAACACAAGGGGGAGCCTCTCCTGAAGCCGGTGCGGCAGCTGATCAAGTCTGTGAACGACACCCTCAAAGGGCAGCTGGACCTCGAACAGCACGGCGGACGCACCTTCGAGGGCGTCGACGTCCGCGTCGCTCAGCGAGTCCTCGCGATGGCCGCCGCGATCTGGCGAAACCACAAGACCGGCGCCCCCGCCATGCGGTCGCTGGTCGCATTCGATCACTAAACACATCGGACTCATTCGTCTAGGGCGCGGGGAACTGCGCGACCAGCCACCCACGGACCCGCACCCGGCATCCCTAGGGGACGGGATCGGCGCTGTGGTCGAGGGTGCTCGCCGCGTCGGTCAGGGCGGTTCGGGCCAGGGAGCGTAGCCAGATGTGGGCGGGGTCGGTGTCGTAGCGCTGGTGCCAGGAGAGGTACACCGGGGCCGGCGGGAGGTCGAGCGGGAGGGGGAGCAGGACCAGGCCGAGGTCCGCGACGGCCGAACGCGTCGTGGCCTCGGGCGCCGTGATGACGAGGTCGGAGCCCCGCGCGAACTCGAACGCGGCGCTTTCCGTGGGCGCGGTGACCACCACACGTCGCGCGAGACCGAGGCGCGCGAGGGCGTCGTCGAGGACGTTCGCGAGCCTGCCGCGCCGCGAGACGCTGATGTGATCCGCCGCGGCGTACCGCGCGGCGGTGACGGCCTCGACGCGGGTGAGCGGATGCCCCCGCCGTACGACGACGACCTGCCGGGTCTCGGCCACTCGTTCGGCGTGGATCTCGGGCGCGGTCGGTCGCCCGGCGTCCGAGGCGAGGTCGACCTCGCCGCGCCGCAACTCCGGTGTGTCGACGCTCGATTCCGCGATGAAGCGCAACCGCACACCGGGTGCCTGCTCGCGCACGGCGGCCAGCAGCGCGGGCCCGCCGAGGGCGACCAGCGCGTCGTGCCAGCGGAGCGTGAAGGTGCGTTCGAGCGTCGCGAGGTCGAGTTCACGGCTCGGCGCCAGCACCCCCCGGACCTGCTGAAGCAGATCGTGCACCTGCTCCCGCACGGCGATCGCGTACGGCGTCGGGGTCATCGTGCGTCCGGTGCGCACCAGGATCTGGTCCCCCGTCGTACGCCGGATCCGGCCGAGGCTGCGGCTCATCGCGGGGGCGGTGACGTGCAGGCGGTCAGCCGCACCGGCCACGCTGCCTTCCTCCAGCAGCGCGTCGAGCGCGGCGAGCAGGTTCAGATCCAGTTGCATGAGAGTAATCCTAGCCGTGCTTTACATGCACTTGATGTTAACGATGGCCTCTCCTACCTTCGAACTGCGGGCGGGAACGCACCAGGTTCTCGCCCGGTCGACCTCGATCCCCGCAGCTCAGACAGGAGCACCGCCATGTCCGAATCGATCCAGGACCGCGCCACCACCTCCGACGCCGACCTGCTCGCCCAGACCGAGATCGCCGTACGTACGGCGGGTGCGGCGCTGCGGGACCGCTTCGGGGACGTGGTCCCCTACCGGACCTTCGACGAGCTGATGCACGCGCTCGCCGCCAACGACGACGCGGTCCTCGACATCCTGCGCCCCCGCCTCACGACCCTGCGCCCGGACGCCCGCTGGGTGGAGGAGGAGTTGGACGGCGGCGCTCTCCCGGCCGGCGAATGGTGGGTGGTGGACCCGGCCGAAGGCAACGTCAACCATCTGCACGGCCTGTCGGACTGGGCGGTGACCGCGACCCTCGTACGCGACAACCAGCCGGTGCTCACCGTGGTCCACCTGCCGATGACCGGCGAGACGTACACCGCGCTCACGGGCGCCGGCGCCCACCTCGACGGCCGGGCACTGCACGTGTCCCGGACCCCGGAACTCGGGCTGAGCATCGTGGCCACGAGCCAGGCCAGGCCCGACGAGGACGAGAAGGTCGTACGGCGGGTCGGGGCCTCGATCACCGAGATGCTCGTCGACGCCCTCGTGGTGCGGACATCCGTGCCCGCCACCCTGCATCTGCTGAACGTGGCCGCCGGCCGGATCGAGGCCTTCTGGCAGTTCGCCGGAGCCCGCGCGGACCTGCTTCCCGGGGTCCTGCTCGTCACCGAGGCCGGCGGGCGGATCTCCGACGTCGAGGGCCGCCCCTGGACTCCGGAGAGCGAGAGTTTCCTGGCCGCCGCACCCGACGTGCACGCCGACGCGGTCGCCACGCTCTCCCGCTGAGCCCCTCCGGCACCGAGGAACAACCGAGGAACGACCGAGAAACAGAAGGAACGGATCGACATGAGTGACATCACCATTCTCGGCGGCGGCCGCGTCGGCAGCGGCCTGGCCACCGCCCTCACCCGGGCCGGACACGACGTGACCGTGGCGCCCCGCTCCCCGGACGCCACCGCGGACGCCGTACGGACGGCGCACATCGTCATCAACGCCACCCCGGGCGCGGGCTCGCTGGAGCGCCTCGCCGCGCTGCGCACGGAACTGCGGGGCAAGATCCTCGTGGATGTCTCCAACGCCACCGTCGACGGACCGGACGGACTGCCCGCCGACCTGCTGTACCCCGGTTCGAGCCTCGCGGAGCAGCTTCAGGAGGCGTTGCCCGAAACGCTCGTCGTCAAGACGCTCAACACGATGCTCCACACGGTGATGACCGAGCCCTCCTCGCTCGCCCAGCCGCCCACCGCGTTCCTCTCCGGCGCGGACCCGGAGGCCAAGCAGGTCGTCCGCGCGCTTCTCGTGGACCTCGGATGGCGGCAGGAGTGGATCACCGACCTCGGCGGGATCGAGACGGCGCGGGCCACCGAGGGCGCGATCCTCTTCGTACCGCATGTCATCCGATCCAGCGGATTCGCGCCCTTCGCGATCTCGATCGCCCGCTGATCAGGGCCCAACTCCAGGCCGCACGGCCCGAGTTCGCCCACTGATCAAGGCCCACCTCCAGGCCGAACGGCCCGAGTCCCGCGAGGAGGGCATGGCCCGGCTCTCCCCGCTCAAGCCCCGTCGGCGATGGCGTGGACAGCGGTCCAGAAGGCCTCCCCGTTCGCTGTGGCCTGGGACAGCAGTGCCCGCCGGACCGCGCGCGCGTGAGCGGGCCGGGCGGCGGCCAGGGTGCTGCGGCCGGCGTCGGTGGCGGTGATGACGCGGCGTCCGCCCGGCCCGTCCTCCCGGGCCAGCAGACCCCGCTCTTCCATGCGGGAGAGCTGACGTGACAGCCGGGCCCGCTGCCAGTCGAGCATGAGCCCCAGCTCCTGCTGCGGCATACGGCCGCCGCCGTTCTCGATCACTCTCGACAGGACCGAGAAGTCCGGCACGGACAGGCCGGAAGCGCTGTGGATCTCGGACGCCACGGCGGCGCTGACGGCGTCGTTGGCCCGCTTCCAGGCGACCCACTGCGCCATCTCGGCGTCATCGAGGGGTGTGGTCATGTGCTCACCGTACATGCGGGTTGCCATGTAAACACGCAGGAGGCATGCTGTTTACATGGAAACAGCAGAGAGAACGACAGAGAGAACAGAAGCGGGAACAGAAGCGGGAACTGGAGAGGAAGCGGCGGAGATCGTCCACAACGTCCTGATCACCGGCGGCAGTTCCGGAATCGGCCTCGGCCTGGCCAGGCGCTACCTCGGGGCCGGACACCGTGTCCTGGTCACCGGTCGCAGCCCTCGCAAGCTGGCCGCTGCCGCCGAGGAGCTGCCCGGCCTGGAAACTCTGGTCAACGACATCGCCAGGCCCGAGGGGCGCGAGGAACTGGCCGCCCACACACGGCAGTTCATGCCCGATCTCGACATCGTGATCAGCAACGCCGGAATCCAGCGGCGCGTGGGGATCGCCGAGGACGACGCGCCGTGGACCGAGGTCCAGCACGAGATCGACATCCTGCTCGCCGGGCCGGTCCACCTCTCCCGGCTCCTCGTGCCGCAGCTTCTGGAGCACGGCCGCCCGAGCGTGTACGTCAACGTCACATCCGGCGGCGCCTTCCTGCCCCAGCCCTTCGCACCGCTCTACAGCGCGGCCAAGGCAGCCGTGCACAGCTACACCGTGAACCTGCGCCACGCGCTCCGGGACACCCCGTGCCGAGTGGTGGAACTGATCCCGCCGGCCGTGGCCACCCAGCTCGCCGGACCCGGCCCGAACCACGGGGCCGACCCGGACGAGTTCTGCGACACGGTCCACCCCTTGCTGGACGGAACGCACCCCGCCGTCGGCTTCGGCGCGACCGCGCAGCCGGACTTCACCGAACGCCTCGCCACTGAGCACCGTGCCTTCGAACGTGCCTCGACCCGCTTCGATGTGCCGCTCTACGGAGGTGACGGCACCGTCGCCGCAACACGCTGACGTGGCCTCACCGCCCGCCACCCGCGCACCGGCGAACCGCTCTCCGCCGCCGCTCCCGCCCGCGGCCACGGCGTCAGCACGGGCGACCGCAACGCGTGAGGCGATATCGCGGCGAACCGGGGTAGCCGCCAGACACACGGCGGTTGGACGCCCCCTTTCAAGGAGAGCCATGTTCGCACTCACGGCCCGTCGTCTGCGCGGCACAGCCCGACGAGTCTTCGGCTGGCAGCACCTGCGCCCGGCCCAACTGAGCGCGATGAAGGCCGTGATGAAGGGGCGTGACGTACTCGCCGTCATGCCGACCGGCGCGGGCAAGTCCGCCGTGTACCAGGTGCCCGCGGTCCTGCTCGGCGGTCCGGTCGTGGTCGTCTCGCCGCTGATCGCGCTTCAGCGGGACCAGATGCAGAGTCTGCTCGGCTCCGGCGCGCTGCGTACCGCCGCCGTCAACTCCGCGCAGCGCAAGAGCGACAACGAGACGGCCTGGGCCCGCATCAGCGCCTCCTCGGTCGACGTGGTCTTCCTCGCTCCCGAGCAGCTCGCCAAACCGGACGTCACGGACCGGCTCGCCGCCGTCCGGCCCCGGCTGCTGGTGGTGGACGAGGCGCACTGCGTGTCGTCCTGGGGGCACGACTTCCGGCCGGACTACCTACGGCTGCGCCACGCGCGCGAACGGCTCGGCAACCCGCCGGTGCTCGCCCTGACCGCGAACGCGGCCGCCCCGGTACGGCGGGACATCGCCGAACGCCTCGGCATGCACGACCCGGTGGAGATAGTCGCCGGCTTCGACCGTCCCAACATCCGCCTGGAGGTGTCGTCCTTCCAGGACGCCGCCGCAAAGGAGCGGTTCGTCGTGGAGCGGGCGGCCGTGGAGGAGAAGCCGGGAATCCTGTACGCGGGGACGCGCAAGGCGGCCGACAGCTACGCCGAGCAGTTGAGCGACCTCGGACTGGCCGCCGCGAGCTACCACGCGGGCCTCTCCGCCGCCGAACGCCGGGCGGCCCAGGACCGGTTCAGCTCCGGTGAACTCGACGTGGTCGTGGCCACCTCGGCGTTCGGGATGGGCATCGACAAGGCGGACGTACGGTTCGTGCTGCACGCGTCCGTCCCCGGCTCGCTCGACGCCTACTACCAGGAGATCGGCCGGGCCGGCCGCGACGGGGCACCGGCCAGGGCGATCCTCGCCTACCGCCCGCAGGACCTGGGCCTGCAACGCTTCTTCGCCACCGGCGCTCCCGACGCCGAGGCGCTGCGCCGCGTCGCCGAACACCTGCGCGGCGAGGGGGCCGCGGTGAGCGCGACCCGGCTGCGGGCCGAGTGCGAACTCGGGGCGACGGCACTGTCCGCCGTGCTGAACCTGCTGGAGGAGACCGGGGCCGTCCGTACCGGACGGGACGGCAGCCGCTACGTCGGCACGGATGACGATGTCGACGCCGTGGTGCGGAGCGCCCTCGACGTCCACGCGACACACGTCAAGCTCGAACGGTCCCGGGTCGACATGATGCGCGGATACGCCGAGGCGACCGACTGTCGACGACGTTTCCTGCTCGGATACTTCGGCGACTCCGGCCCCGTCCCGTGCGGGGGATGCGACAACTGCACGGGTCCGGTGACCGCGCCTGCGAGCGGGCCGGGGCGCGAGCGGGCCGGGGACACCGGCCGGCCCGGCAAGGCGACCGCACGGCAACGCCGGTGGCCCCGGACCGGTGCCCGCCCGACCACCACGGCGGGCGCGGTCCGCACGGCCGAGCCCGACGCACCCGACCACGCCTATCTGCCGGGCGTCCGTGTCCGGCACGACCAGTGGGGCCAGGGCGAAGTCATGAGCGAGGGCGACGGCAAGATCACCATCCTGTTCGAGTCGGTCGGCTACCGCACCCTGTCCCTGGCCGTAGTAACAGACAAACAACTACTCGTCGCCCTGCCCTAGAGATGCCGGGTGCGGGTCCGTGGGGGGCTGGTCGCGCAGTTCCCCGCGCCCCTAGGGGACCACCCCCCAGGTCGCCCGAAGCCCCACCCCCCCCCCCCCCCCAGGGGCGCGAGGAACTGCG
>NZ_JBIWGK010000006.1:110002-226701 GCF_044763565.1 Streptomyces sp. NPDC096013
TGCGGTGTGCTCTTCCGATCTGGCGCGAGGAACTGCGCGACCGGCCCCCACCGAACCCGCACCCGAAAACCGCAAGGAAGCCCCCCCCTCAAACCGCCCGGAGCGTCACCCCCCAGGGGCGCGGGGAACTGCGCGACGAGCCCCCACCGGCCCGGCACCCGAAAACCGCAAGAGAGCCAGCCCCTCAAACCCCCCGGAGCGCCACCCCCCAGGGGCGCGAGGAACTGCGCAACCAGCCCCCACCGAACCCGCACCCGAACCGCACCCGGGGTACCCCCACTCACCCGGACGGCCCGGCGCGCTGGTGGACGGCCCAAGGCGATGGTGCCGTTGGGGAAACGCACCCCGCCCCAGGAGGGACCCTCGATGACCCGTACCCCGGCCCGTGTCCTCCTCGCCGTGATACTCGCCGCGGGCACCCTCACCACCGCCGGCTGCGCGAACGAGGCCATCCTGCACGAAGTGACGACCGCCCCCTCCCCCTCGGCCGTACGGACCACCCCCGCAGCCCACGCGTCCTCCGCCGCCGCCCCCGTCCTCACCCCCGCCCAGGCCCAGTCCGCCCTCATCACGGACGTGGACCTCGGCGCCCCGTGGACCCCGACGCAGGGCACGGCGACCTGGCGGGACTCCCTGCTGAAGGCGAAGACGAACATCCCCGACTGCCAACGCCTGCTGGACGCCCTCTACGCCGACGAACTCCTCGGCACCCCGGCCACCACCCAGGCGGTGACCACCCTGGACGACCCGGACGACGACGCCCAACTCCGTTACCAGGTCGCCGCGTTCCCCCAGGCAGACGTGAACCGCACCCTGGACTGGCTCCGCACCCTCCCCCAGAAGTGCGCGAACTTCACGGCGACGACGACCCGTTCCGGCGTCCAGACCATCCAGGTCACCGAGGCCACCCTCCCCGAGGTCGGCGACGCCCGCGAAGGCCTCCACCTCACCGTCACCGGCACCACCCCCGAGGGCGACCAGTCGACCCTCACCCTCGACACGGCCGCCGTCCGCATCGGCGACGACACCATCACCCTCACGAACGGCGGCCCGGGCACCGTCCCCGCGGACGCGACACAACAGGCGGTGCGGACCGGCACCCAGCGGCTGACGGATGTGCAGAAGCAGGGACGGGTGCAGGTCTAGCCCAGGCCCGCGACGAGCGAGCAGCCTCCTGAACCGAGCCGGCGTCAACGCTTGTCATACGGGTCAGCCGGTTCCTTCACCTGTTTGACGGTGGTCGCCTTCAGCACCGGCGGCCACGCCCCGTCCGTTCCCAGCCTGCCCTTCGGGAGCCATGTGCCGGTGACCGTGACCCAGCTGTCGGTCTGCGGGGCGCCGTCGACCTCGTCGCCGCGGATCTCGACCTTGCTGATCGTCGCGTCGGCGGCGCAGCAGGTGACGAGGAGGCGGGTGAGGTACCAGGTGCCGTCGGAGCCGTGGGTGACGAAGCCGGTCATGCGGAGGGTTCGGCCCTTGAGGGAGTGGCCGGTGTCGTAGATCGCGCGGGAGCTGTACTGGGCCACCGAGATGTCCAGCGGGTCCCCGCCGGGCAGCGCCGAGAAGGTGCCGACGCCCTGTGCCGCCCGTTGGGCCTCCTCGCGGGATGCGCTGTACGAGCCGAGGGCGGGGGGTGGAAAGAGGAGCAGGGCCAGGGCGGGGAGTGTCAGCAGCCAGGCGATTCCCGGACCGCCGTGCGTATGCCCATGCGCGTCCCCATGCCCATGCCCATGTCCGTCTCCACGCCCATGTCCGTCTTCATGCCCACGCGCGTGGTCGTGCCCCTCTTCCTCCCCCGCTTCCCCCGCTTCCTCCTCCTCGGCCTCCTCCCCGTCCTCCCCGTTCCTCTGCCGCATCCCCCTCACCGCCGCCACCAGCCCCAGCAGCGTCAACAACCCACCGGACACCACCAGATACGGCCTCAACGCCGGCTGCACATACCGCAGATACAGCTCGCTGAAGAGGGAGATGCGCAGGATCGCCGCGCCCACCAGCAGCAGCAGGACCGCCGAGCCGTGGCGCCTCACAGCAGCCACCAACCCACCAGCGTGCCGGCGGTCACCGCCACCAGCCATGTCGTCGAGGAGAAGCGGAAGGCGAAGGCGCGGCCGAAGGTGCCTGCCTGGAGGGCGATCAGTTTGAGGTCGACCATGGGGCCCACGACCATGAACACCAGCTTCGCCGCCGGAGAGAAGCCGCTCAGGGATGCCGCGACGAACGCGTCCGCCTCGCTGCACACGCACAACACCACTGCCAGCAGGGCCAGTAGGAGGAGCGACAGCCACGACGAACCCGTGAAGACGGCCAGGACCGAGCGCGGTACGGCGATGTTGAAGGTCGCCGCCGCTGCCGCGCCCAGGACCAGGAAGCCGCCCGCGTGCAGGAAGTCGTGCTGCAACCCGGCCACGAACGCCTTCACGCCGACCGTCGAAGATGCGGTCCGCGTGCGCTTGGGCAGGCGCAGCCACTCCTCCCTGCCGAATCTCGCCCAGAGCCAGCCCATCACCACCGCCGTCGCCAGCGACGCGACCAGGCGGGCCAGCACCATCTGCGGCTGGTTCGGGAACGCGATCGACGTGGCCACCAGGACCACCGGGTTGATCGCGGGCGCCGAGAGCAGGAATGCCAAGGCTGCCGCCGGGGCCACGCCCCTTCTCATCAGGCTGCTCGCCACCGGTACCGACGCGCATTCGCAGCCGGGGAGGACGGCCCCCGCCGCGCCCGCGATCGGGACCGCCAGGGCCTGGTTGCGGGGGAGGAGCCGGGTGAACACCCGCTCGGGTACGAACGCTCCGATCGCCGCCGACACCACCGTGCCCAGCAGCAGGAACGGCACGCCCTGTACCGCGACCGCCGTGAAGACCGTCCACCAGGCCGCCACGGGCGGGGTGTAGAGGTCGATCGCCAGCATCGGGCCGAGGACCGACACCACCGTCGCGATCGCCAGCAGCGCCGCGCCGCCGAGGACCGCGTAGACGATCGCGCGCACGGCCAGTCGCAGGCCGTCGGCCACGGTCCGGTCATGCGGGCCGTCGGCCACAGTCCGGTCGTGCGGGCCGCCGGCCGCAGCCCGGGCGTGCGGGCCGTCGGCCACGGTCCGTTCGTTCTGCACGCGCACGCGCCTGTCTCATCCCGTTTCGCACGACTACGGCCACGACTCGTCCGTCGCTCCGTCGCACGCTAACCGTCCGGGCTGTGCGCTATCTCCGTTTTGTCAAAGAGGAGGCTGTGCGGGGGCCGGGCCCAGGGTCGTGGTGCCGGGGGCGGTGCGGTGGCCCAGGCCGGTGCGGTACGCGTCGAGGGCCGCCTCGACCCGGCCGGTGCGGCGGAGCAGGTCGCCGAGCATGCGGCACAGATCGGCCAGGTCACCGGCGGCGCCCGCGCGTTCCAGCAGGCTGAGGGCGCGGACGTAGTGCTCCTCGGCCGCCTCCGTGTCCCGGGAGTCCTCGGCGATGATGCCGAGTAGGCGGTGCGCGGCGGCGGAGTGCAGGGCGCCGCGTTCGGAACTGAGGTCGCTGAGGACGTCGTGGAGCAGGACGGCGGCCTCGTCGGACTTGCCGCGCTTGTGGAGTACGTCGGCCAGCTCGACGGCGACCTGACTGCTGTAGAGCGCCGCGCGCTTCGCCGTCAGCATCGCCAGCGCCTGCCTCAACTCGACCTCTGCGCGCTCGAGTTCGCCGTCCTGCGCGTAGACGTAGCCGCGCATCCAGTGGCAGTTGGCGAGTTCGGTACGGAACTGGAGCTGGCGGTACAGGTCGGCCGCCTTGGCGAGGGAGGCGTCGGCCTCCGCCACCTTGCCCTCCGCTATCAGCGTCCGCGCCACCGACCGGTGCATGCGCGCCAGCAGCGCCGGGTCCGCCACCTGCGGCGCGAGCGCGAGCGCCAACTCCGCCGCCTGGGCCGCCCGCGCGTGCGCACCCATGTCCATGTACGGCCCTATCGCGCTCGCGTAGAGCAGCAGCAGGGCGTCCGGGTCGTGCAGGCCGCCCCGGTTCAGCTCGTCGAGGGTCGACTCCAACAGGTAGACGGCGTACCGGAGTTCACCGGTCAGGTAGTGCGCCACCGCTCGGCCGCGGATCGCCGGGACGCGGGACGGGAGCGGTTCGTCGGCCAGGCGTTGTTCGGCGCGCTCGAAGTACAGGCGGGCGGCGGCGAGGTCACCGGTGTCGAGGCCGCACTCGCCGAGACCGAGCAGCGCCACGGCCTCCTCGTCCGCGAGTCCGAGCAGCTCCGCTTCCTCCAGGAGGTCGGCGTACTGCTCGGCCGCCTCCTCCGACTCCCCGGTGGCCAGGGTGCGTTGGGCCTCGGTGAGGCGCAGTCGGAGTTCGGTGGCGAGGTGGGCGGGACGGCCGGTCGCCAACTCCTCGTAGGCGACGCCGAGTCGCTCCGCGAGGTGACGCAGCGCGTCGTCGGAGGGGCGGACCCGGCCGGCCTCAAGCGTGGAGATGTACGCGGGCGTGTAGGCGGGCTCGGCCAACTGCCGCTGGGTGAGCCCGCGTTCGTGCCGCAACTGCTGGACCCTGCGCCCGATGACTTCCGGGTCGTCCCGTCTCACCATGCATTAATCATGCCAGTAAGCGGACTTACGGACTGGCCAGTAAGTCAGTTACATGGACAGGGAGTTGATGAATTCCTCGAAGCGGGCCCGGTTGACGGTCAGAACGGCACCGTCCGGGTTCTTGGAGTCACGGATCGCGACGCAGGGGGCACCGGTGGCGACCTCGACGCAGTCACCGCCGCTGCTGCCGCTGAAGGAAGACTTGCGCCACGCCACGGTGCCGATCGGGGCGCACTCGACACACTCGCCGCCATTGGTGCCGCTGTAGCTCGACTTACGCCACGTCTGTCGGTTGGTCTCCATAACGCTCCTCCGTCACGCGTGCGATCAGGTCGGCCGAGCCCTCCACCGAGAGGGCGGCGGCCTGCAAACGAGCGTATCCGACCGAACGTTCCCTGATGACTTCCGGGTTGGCCGTCATGTGCCCTTGGTCGTAACCCTCGGAATAGTGGATGTCGGGGTCGTCGTCGAAGCGCAGGAGGGTGAACGAGCCCATCATTCCGGTGTGCGCTCCCACGGAGAACGGCAGCACCTGGATGTTCACCCACGGGTTGTCCCGGAAGCTCACCAGATGGTCGAGTTGCTTACGCATGACCTTGCGGTCACCGACCATCCTGAAGAGCACGGACTCGTCGAGGATGACCCAAACCGCCGACGGCTGCATCTTGTCCAGAATGCGCTGCCGTTCCATGCGAGCCGAGACCATTTCCTCGACCTTGTCCGGCTCGTCGACAACTAGGAGAGCCGCCGCGTACTCCGGCGTCTGAAGCAGACCGTAGGCCAACTGGCACTGGTAGGTGGAGATATAGGCGGCCTTCGCCTCCATGTCCGCATACGCCTGGAACCAGTTGGGAAGTTGGCTCCGAAGCACCATGCCGATCATGCGCGTGAAGGACCCGTCCGTCAGGAACGCCGCGTCGAGGCGTTCGGCGAAGTTCCGGGTCGGGACCTTCTGCGCCGTCTCGATCTGCCCGATGAGCGAGCCGGTGCAGTAGAGGATCTTGCCCAGGCCCTCCAGCGTGAGGCTCGCCGCCTCCCGTAACCGGCGGCACTCGTAGCCGAAGTAGTCCAACGGGGACGCACTCGGGTCGAGTTGGCGAACGTTGACCATGCGACAGCCACCTCCGAGTAGTTACGGCCTGTCGCCGAGAGTAACCATCCGGAGCGCCCCGGGTGATGAGAATCACGAACTCTCCATAACGCACGTAACGTACGGTGGAGAAATGTCCCCTTTGGCCAAGATCAGCAGCGCGTACGGGCCCCGCTTCGCGGAGTTCGCGTTCGAGCCCGCGTTCGTGGCCGAGGTGGACCAGCACGTGGCTGAACTGCGCGAACGGCTGTCGGCCGGCGGGCCCGGGCTGACACCTCCGGCGCCGGACCACGCGGACCTCACGGACTACGCGCTCGGGTTCCTCGACGCGCTCGCGGAGCTGGACTGGCGGGAGCCGGTCGGGCACGACTACGCGGTGTGCAGGCTGACCGCCATCAGCTGGCTCGTACACCGGCACGGACTGCTGCCCGAGCAGCGCCAGGGTGACTGAAAACGGGTTTCCATTGGCTCAACTCCCCCTGGGCCTCTTCCCGTTGCGTACTCCGACCCCCTAAGTTAGGCACGCATTAAGCGTGTTTAATTCGCTACTGTCGCTGCTGTTGCCGTCGCTGTCACTGTCGTTGCGAGGTAGGTATGTCCGCGCGTTACGTCAGAGGATTCTGCGCCGCCGTCATCGCTGTCGCCGCCCTGATCGGAGCGGCGAACGCGAGCCCGGCCAAAGCGGCCGAGCCCGGTCCGGCCCACGAGGCCACGCGGGTTCTGCATCTCCACGCGGCCCCGTAGGGCTGCCCCGACTCACATGCCCGACGACCCGGGCATGTCCCGTCGACCGTCCGTCCCCCTGTCCGTGCCCCTGTCCGTCCCCAGGTCGGTGCGCTCGCGCACCGGCTGGTTGGTCATCGCGTCCTCACGGCCCGACTGGTAGGCCGTGAGGCTGCCCTTCGCGTTGGTCGTCTCGCGCTCCGCCGCCGTCAGCATGCGCTCCATGCGCTGGCGCATCGGGCCGATCATGCCGCCGCCGACGCCGACGATCATGATGCCGGCGACGGTTGCGAGGGCCGCGTACAGCACCGGCTGGGTGACCGAGGTCGCGATGCCCGCCTGGCCCAGCGCGGCGATCACGCCGAGGGCGACGATGCAGGCCCAGACGATGGTGGCGAGCATCCTGCCGTACGACATCGACGAGAGGGCGCTGCCGACGATGCCGCGCACCGCGTTGGCGATGGCCATCGCGACGACGACCAGGACGACCGCGACGATGCCGCGCGGGAGCCAGGCGACGATGCCGTTGATCATCGTGCTGACCGGGTTGGTGCCGAAGACACCGAGCGCGAGCTGAAGGGTGATCAGCATCAGCGCGTAGTACACGATCTTGCAGACGATGCCGGTCATGTCGTACTTGGAGTCCCGCAACATCCGTTCCGTACCGGCCCGTTCGGAGAGTTTCTCCGAGCCGACCTTGCGGAGTACCCGGTCCAGGACCCGGGCGATCATCTTCGACACGAACCAGCCGATGGCCAGGATGACCAGGAAGCCGACGAGCTTGGGCACGAACTGCGCGACCTTGGACCAGGCGTCGTTCAGCCCCTGGGTGAAGTTGACGGCGAGGGTGGTGGCCATGAGCGGCACTTCCTTCGGTGGGTGCTAGTGGGTTCTGCCGGCCCCCTTGTTTCCTAGTCATCAGTGGAGCAGCGCCGTCAGGACCCGGCCGGGTGGGCTGGGCCGTACGGGTGAAGTGCGGGGGCGGGGCCAGTGCCGGAACGCCGAACTGCCGTCCTACGCTGACGCCATGACGTCTGCCGCCGCGCGTATCGCCCTGGACCTCACCGCCGACCTCCCCGTCTCCGGGCTGGAGGACTTCTACCGCGATCTGCATCGGCATCCCGAACTGTCCGGTGAGGAGCGGCGCACGGCCGGGAAGCTGGTCGAGCGGTTCGCCGAGGCGGGGTTCGAGACCCTGGAGGGGGTCGGCGGGACCGGGGTCGCCGGGGTGCTGCGGAACGGGGACGGGCCGACCGTGCTGCTGCGGGCCGACATGGACGCGCTGCCGGTGCCGGAGGAGACCGGGCTGCCGTATGCCTCCTCGGTGGACGGGGTGATGCACGCCTGCGGGCACGACATGCATGTGACCTGGCTGGCCGGGGCGGCCGGGGCGCTGGCCGCCGGGCGGGACGCCTGGTCGGGGACGCTGGTGCTGGTGGGGCAGCCCGCGGAGGAGACGGGCGTGGGTGCGGCGGCGATGGTGGCCGACGGTCTGTACGAGCGCGTCCCGCGTCCCGACGTTCTGCTGGGCCAGCACGTGGCGCCCGGACCCGCCGGGTTCTACCCGCACTCACCGGGGCTGATCATGTCGGCCACGACCGATGTCGACATCGTGATCCACGGGCGGGGCGGGCACGGCTCACGGCCCGAGACGACCGTCGACCCGGTCGTCACCGCCGCCTATCTCGTCACCCGGCTCCAGACCGTGGTCTCCCGCGAGATCGCCGCCCGCGACTCCGCCGTCCTCACCGTGGGCCGGATCGAGGCGGGCACCCGGCACAACATCATCCCGACCACCGCACGGCTCTCCCTGAACCTGCGCACCCAGTCCCCCGACGTACGGGACCGGATGATCGCCGCGATCCGGCGGATCGCCACCGGTGAGTGCCTCGCCGCGGGCTGCCCGAGCGAGCCCGAGATCACCTTCGGCAACGACTTCCCGATCACCGTCAACGACGCCGACACCGACCGGCGCGTCGCCGCCGTGCACACCGAGGTCCTCGGCGCGGGCACGGTCTTCGACCCCGGCCCCGCGATGGGCAGCGAGGACTTTCCGCATCTGGTCCCGGACGGGGTGCCGTACTCCTACTGGTTCGTGACGAGCACCCCGGCCGATGTGTGGGACGCGGCGCCCGGCACCGATCTCATGGAGAAGTTCCACGCCGTGCCCAGCAACCACAGCCCGCATTTCGCGCCCGACCTGGTGACGGTCGCGCCGGGCGTACGGACCCTGGTGTCGGGCGCGTTGGCCTTCCTCACCGGCTGAGCGGGGCCGCGTCAGTCGGGGAGGGCCTTCCTCAGCGCGGTGTCCAGCCTCTTCGCCAGGGTCGCGTCGCTCGGCGGGTCGTCCCCGAACAGGGGGCCCAGCTGTGCGGTGAAGGTCTGGGTGAACGCGCCGTAGAGCGGAGTGCGCGGGCGCTGCACCGCCTTGCGCAGTGCGGGGAGCAGGGTGGTGCGGGCGTACGCGGGGCGGCCGGCCGCGTCGCGGGGCATGCGGTCGGTGGTCTCGCCGCTGGGGGAGGCGGACGGCGTAGGGGCGGTGCCGACGCCGCAGGTCACGTTGTTGTCCTGGTAGGCGGAGGTGCGGGTGGCCGCGAAACCCGCGTCCAGCAGGCAGCGTTCGCTCTGTCTGCCGGTGAGGTACTTGATCAGGTCGGCCGCCTTGGCCGCCCGCCCGGACGACTCGGTCACCGCGAGGTTCTGCCCGCCGAGCACCGCACGGCCCGGCAGCGGGGCGACCCCGAGCTGGTTCGCGGCGAACGACTGGTGGAGGGTGCGGTAGGCGTACGGCCACTGCCGCAGGAACTCCGTCCGGCCGTCCGCGAAGTCGCCGAGCGAGTCGGCCTCGTCGGACTGGAAGGCGGCCGGGAGGGTGTACGAGGGGTCGGTGCGGCTGCGGAGTTCGGCGATCCCGGTCGTCAACTTCCCCACGGAGGAGTCGTAGTGGCCGTCGCCGTTCGTCAACTCGAAGTCCGGGTCGGCGGACGCGAACGCCTCGATCGCGTTGACGGTACGGCCCTCGTAGGCGCCCAGCTGTGTGGTCCAGCCCGCGACGTCGGGGAGGGCCTGTCTGACGGCGCGGCTCAGTTCCTGGAGCCGGGCCCAGCTGATGTTCTGGTTCAGGTCGGGCTGCGAGACTCGCGCCTTCTTCAGGAGATCGGTGCGGTAGTAGAGCAGTCCGACATCGCTGTTGAAGGGCGCCGCGTAGACCTTGCCGTCCCAACGGGCCGTGTCCGCCACGGACGTGATGACATCGGCGTCGACCGTGCCGTCGGGCAGCGGGCGGACGAGGTGCGCGGCGGCGAACTCCGGCACCCACGTCACGTCCAGGTTGACCACGTCGTAGTCGGCGCTCCCGGACTGGAGGGCGCCGAGCAGCTGGCTGCGCTGTTCGTCGGCGTTGCCGGGAAGCTCGACCAGCCGCGCCCGGTAGCCCGAACCCGCGTTCTCCTGCTGGACGTTCCAGGCATGGATGAGCTGCTCGCGGATGCCGCCCTTGCCGGTGACGTCCTGGCCGCTGGCCACCACGATCTCGCCCGGCCCCTCGTCGTCGGCAGGCCCGGCCGAGGTGTGGCCGCCCGTGCAGCCCGCGAGCAGCAGCAGGGTCAGCAGTGCCGCGTACCGGCGCCGGGCCATCAGTCCTCCCCCGTTCCGGCGCGCGCGACCTCGTCGTGCAGGCCCGCGCCGAGATCCGTGTCGGCGTCCAGGCAACGGCCGCCGCTCGCGGCGGAGATCCGCTCGTCCGGCTTGCCCTTGTCGCAGCCGCCGCCCACCAGCGACACCATCGCCACCGGCACCTTCACCGACCGCGCCTTCGCCAGTACGGCGTCCAGGTTCCCGCCGGTGAGCCGGTTGTCGTCCTCGTCGTCGGTGACGTAGACGATCAGCCGGGGCCCGTTGTCGTCGGCGCCGCGCTCGGCCATGTAGCCGAGGGCGGCGAGCAGCGCGGCGTGCGGATCGGCCTGGGCGTCCTGGGTCGCTATCGCGCTGATGACCTTCCCGGCAGCGGCGCGCTGGTGCGGGCCGAAGGGAAGCACCTCCTTGTACGGGGCGTGGCCGTCCAGCCCGGAGACGCCCCACACGCCGTAGTGATCCCCCTCGCCGAGCCCGCCGAGGGACTGCTTCACCAGGCCGGGGCCGCCGCTCGGGCCGTCCCAGAGGGCGCCCATCGAACCGGAGTCGTCGATCAGGAAGAGCACCCGGCCGGTGCCGTCGGCCTTGCGGTAGCCGGTGAGCGCGTCGTCCATGGCCTGGTGCTCGACGTGTCTGGTCGGCAGGTCCGCCGGGGTGGGGTCCACGCCGGTGCCGGGCGAGCGCGGGTCCAGCAGGCCGCGGTCGCCGTCGGCCGAGCGGAAGCCGTCCGCCGCGAACACGGCCCGGCCGCCGCTCCCGGCGAGCCACCGGTGGAAGTCCTCGGCCGCCGTGTCCCGCGCCTCCCGGTCCCGGTCGGCGCCCTGCCAGCGGACGCGCACGAAGGCCGGTTCGACACCGGCCGTGTCGTCCGGGTACTCGGCGACCCGGGCCACCCGGGTCGCGCGGTCGCAGCCGACCCCGCTCTTCAGCAGGAACTCGGGGACCAGCGCGGCGGTCACGCGGTCCACGGTCGGGTCGTCGGGCAGCGTGCACAGCAGGTCGGCGGCGGTGGGCGCGGGCGGCCCCGGCGAGCGCACCAGGCCTTCCGCGCTGCGCGCGTCCGAGTCGTGGTAGAGCCCCATGGTCGCGAGCAGTGCCGCGTCGGTGAACTCCGGGTCGGGGCGGCTCACTTCGGCGTCCGGAGCCCGCCCGCGCAACACGGTGATGAGTTCGTTCAGCCGCAGCCCGGCCCCCGAACTCCCCTTCGCCGCGAGGTTCCTGGGCACGGCGAGCACCAGCGGCGAATAGGCGAGGGGCTTGGCGTCCGTGGTGAGCGCGACGACGGCATCGATGTCCTGGTGGGCGGTCACCCGGGCGGCGTCGGCGACCGAGGCCGGAATCCAGATGTCCGGCTGCGGGCCGATGTCGCGCTGCGGATCGGTGTCGTCGCCGGGTTTCTGCCAGGCGTCCGACTGGCGCTGGAGCGCGGTGACCATGTCGGCGGTGCCCGCGCTGTAGACGGTGATACCGCTGCGCCGGCAGCCGTCGCCGGTGGTGTTCGCGTCCGAGGTGAGATACGCGTCGGCGGCCGAACGGACGGTGGACTCCAGATCGGGGTCGGCCTGCACCCGCAGTTCGAGCGGCGGACCGCACGAGGCACCGCCCGCGGCGAGGGTGTAGATGCCGTACGACCCGAGTCCCAGGGCGGCGAGGGCCAGCACCAGGATGATCCGGGTCGCCTTCCGCGGCATCGCCCCCCACCGCCCGGACCACCGGGCGACGACACCGCCGAGCCTCCGCAGCACGCCGAGCGGCGCCTGCCACGCGCGCCGTAACGCGGACGGCCCGCGCTCGGGACCGGTGTCCACCCGCACCGGAGGATCAGGCCGCTCACCCCGCACCGGCCGGGCCGACAGCAGCACGTCCTCCTCGGGCTCCCACCGGCCGCGCGGCTCCCAGGGATCACCGCGCAGGGTGCTGTACCCGTCCTGGCGCATCAACTCCCGTAACTGCCTGGAGAGTTCGACGAACCGCACCTCGCCGTCCCGGTCGAGGAGCCGGACGAGCCGCTCGGTGAACGGCGTCGGTCCTGTGCCGTCGCCCGCGTCGATGCGGTGGTTGGCCTGCACGCTCAGCTGGAGCAGCACGCGCCGCCGGTCGCGGAAGTTCTCCCAGATCCAGCCCGCGTTCCCGGCGAAGCAGCAGTCGAGGACCACCACGATCCGCTCGGCGCGGCCGGCGGCCAGCATGGTCAGCATCGTGGTGACCATCTCCGCGCCCGGGAACACCGCCTGGCCGCCCGCGACCACGCTCGCGTTGCGCATCTGGAGGAAGAGTTCGTCGCCCGCCGCGGTGATCGCGCCGTGCCCGGCGAAGTACACCAGGAGCAGCCCCTCGGCCTCCTGGGCCGCGGTGCGCAGCGCCCGGTCGAAGTCGTCCAGCGTCGGCGACCGCAGCACCCGCACCTCGTGGTCGCCGAACACCCGGCCCCTGGGCAGCACGTCCCGCAGCAGGTTCAGGTTGTGCTTGACGGCCGGGAGATCACCGGGCACACCGAACGGCGGCACGGTGGTGTCGTACTCCGAGACCCCCACCAGGAGCGCCCGGTTGACCTTCCCCCGCGGGTCGAAATCGGACACCGGGCTACCCGTTGCCGTCGGAGGACACCACATCCACGTCCACGTGCGGCGGCTCTCCGTGCTCGACTTCCCGGCGGTTGTCCCGCCAGGCCACGACGGCCCGTCTGATCTCCTGCACCAGCTGACTGAACACAGGCGCGGCAGCCGAGCTGACGAGCGCCACCACGATCTCCGAGCCGACCCCCATGGGCGCCCCGGACTCGGGTTCGCTCGACCGCGCCTCGCTGATCCGCAGGCCGCCCGCGCGCACCCGCTCCTCCAGCGGTTCCTCCCGTGCCAGCCACGCCATCAGCGCGCCGACATCACGCGCGTCCGCGGTCCCGTCCAGCCGTAAGCGAATTCTCTGGTCGGCCACTCCATCCCCCTCAGCCCTGACGCACCATCATGGCACCGCTGTTGACTCCAGGGGAGGGCGATGCGGGGAGATTCACGAGTCTTCACGAGGTGAGCGGCTGTGACTCCAACTGCCCCAACTGCTTGCGCACATGATCCAGAGCGCCCTTCCGCCGACCCGGCACCAGCCCCCTCAACTCGGCGAGCGCGAGCCCGAGTTCACGGGCGGGAACGGGATCGTGAATCTGCCCCCACTGATGGTGCGCCCGGTCCACGGCGGCTTCGACGGCAACCGTCCCAGGCGCCTGCCCCGCCGCGAGCCGCGCCCCCGCCACCGCGAGCCACGCCTGACAGCTCCGCACCGGGTCCCCCGCCAGCATCGCGAGATCCGCCCGCACTTCGGTCCAGTGCAGAGCCTCTTCGGAACCCCGGCCGTGAGCCCGCACGGCGGCCTGCTCGTGCTCGGCGGCGAGGGCGTCGGCATCGGGGTGACGGCCGGCTTGAACGGCGGCGGCGATGGCACCGTGCGGGTCGGCGTCCTGCGGCCGACCTGGGCTGTTCAGACTCCGGCCGGGATGATTCAGCCCGCCCGGCGTTTGCGGACGAGGCCCCTTCAGGGCCGATGGGGGTCTGGGGGCGGAGCCCCCGGGCACGGCACCCACGAACCCCGGCGAGGCAAGGAGCACATCCGCGTACGCCTCCGCGCCCAGCCGCTCCACCGCCTGCTGATGCAACTGCTCCACCGGCGGTCGCCACCCGCTCCGCAGGATCGTCGCCACCGCCTTCATGTACGACGGAACGGCCACCACCCGACGGGCCGGCGGCGGTGCGACGCGACCGTAGACGGCGTTCGTACGGCCCGAGTCGAGCGGCTGCGCCCGCAACCACTGCCAGGTCTCCGCGTCGGTGTGCAGATCGAGGAGCAGGGTCGTCGTGCCCGGCGCCCGCAGGCGCAGCTCCTCCCGCACCCACGCCCACGGAAACCCGGTGTAGCGAACCGTCGCCGGAGTGGTCCGGGCCAGCGCCAGATGCGGAAGGCGCTGTTTCCGGTCGAGTTGGAGCTGCCCGGCGACGAACACGGTCAACGGCCCCGGCGCCGTCGCCGCGGCACGCAGCCGGGTCAGCACGGCCTGCGGCTCCAGCGGATCGGCCAGTTCGACAACGTTGGCGGTGTCGGCACCCGACAGCACCGAGGGCTCGACCGCCGCCAGCACCGGCAGAACGGAGGCCGCGTCCACCAGCCGGCCCCTGCCGACCGGCGAGGCCGCGAGCAGCAACACCGTTCCAGGCATGGCGCCCACCCCCGAACCATCCGTCACTCACTTCGTACCGAAGCACCGTAACCTCTGCTCACCCTCTGCTGCCGCAAAGGGTGATGTCAGGACCTCCGTACCGCGAAGATCGTGGTGTCGTCGGCGAGATGTCCGCCGCCGTGCCGCAGCGTGCCGTCCCGGACGAAGGCGACGAGACGGTCCGGTTCGGTGAGCTGCGGATCGGCCAGTACGCCTTTTCTGACAAGGGACTTGAGCGGATAGAAGACGCCGTCCCCGTTCCGCGCCTCCGTCACCCCGTCCGTGACGACGAGGAGCGTCTCGCCGGGCGCGAGCCTGATCCGGAGGGTCGGTGGCGGCCCGTCCATGTGGGCCAACTCGCCCAGCCCGAGCGGGAGTCCGTGCCCGGGCGGCAGGGACCGTACCCCCCGCGGCCCGACCACCAGCGGGGGTTCGTGACCGAAGTTGACGACCTCGACGACGTCCGGTTCGGCCACGGGGAAGCCGAGCAGCACGGCGGTGGCGAACCGGTCGACGTCCTCCCCGGCACCCAGCGCGGCGAGATGCAGCCCGTGCCGGTGCATCCGGGTCTCCAGCCGCGCGGCGACGGTCGCGAGCTCCACCTCGTGATAGCCGGCCTCACGGAACGTGCCGAGCAGCGCCGCCGCTGCCTCCACCGCGCCCAGGCCCTTGCCCTGGATGTCGCCGACGAGGGCGCGGGTGCCGTGCAGGCCGGGCTGGATGTCGTAGAAGTCGCCGCCGACGCGGGCGAAGGCGTCCGCGGCGAGATAGACGGCCGCGTGGTCGAGGCCGCCCCAGCCGGGAGGGAGCGGGCGCAGCAGGGTGCGGCGGGTGGTCTCGGCGACATCGCGCATGTGCAGCATCCGGCGCTCGCCGCGGACCCGGACCGCGCAGGCCAGCACGGCGAGGACGCCGCCGACGCCGACGAGTATGAAGTCGGGCAGGCCGGTCTGGTACTGGCGCGGCCAGGCGTGGTCGGCGAGCGCGTAGGTGGCGACGCCGAGCACGGCGAACACCGCCGTGCCCCACACCCCGCAGATCGCGGCGGCGATGCCGGGCACGAGCACGATCCAGGAGACGGTCCGGAACTCGCCGCCGGTGTACCAGTCGACCTGGAGGATGGTGATGAGCACCAGCAGCGGCGGAATCCAGGCGACGCTGCGCCCGCCCACCCGCAGCAGATGCTGGCGCCGCAGCGCGTCGGGGTCCCCGGCGCGGGGCAGCCGGTCGAGCGGGGAGCGCCCGGAGTCGCCGGGGCGCCAGGGTCTGAGCCCGCGGCGCACCGGTCCGGTCCCATGGCCGCTCACGGCGTCAGTACGCGACCGGCATCCGGGCGCGCGGGTGCGTGTGCCGCTCCATCTCGTCGACGCGCAGGCGGCCGGTGCGGGTGCCGGGGGCGGTCGCGGCGGCGGGGGAGACGGGGGAGGCGTACGTCCGGCCGGGGCCGTCGTCCAGGGCGCGGAGGGGGTCGCGCGGATCGCTGCCGCCCCCGGTCCCGGGTTCGCTCGACCGGGGGGAGCCGCCTCGCGGCGGCGCACACGCGGCGGCGACGCGGCCGGCGATCGTGCCGGTGGCGCCGAAGAGTACGAGCTTCATGCGCCCCAGCGAAACACGGGCCGACCGAGGCCGCACTCCGACTTGCCACCGTCTCCGCCGGGGTGTGCATTGGTAGTACGGGGAAAGAGAGGAGTGCTCTCATGGCCCAAGCGGCACCCACGCCCGGCGGAATGAGCGGCCCGAACCGAATGGCAGGCCCGCGCACCACCGGCCCGCGTGGCTTCACGAGCAATCTGCCCGACATCTTCGACACCCGCGTCCACCGCGTCGCGAAGATCGCGATCCCGGTCGTCCTGGGGCTCGTCTACGGCTACTGGGCGGCGGCCAACCGTCGCAGCGGCGGCCCCATCACCGGCTGGAACATCCTGTTCGGCTTCGTCACGGCACTCGCGTTCATCGTGCTGTGCCTGGCGGTCGCGCAGTTCGCCCCGCTGCTGAAGCGCGAACTGCACTCACTGGTCAAGTCCGGCTTCGCGGGCGCCGCGCTCGGCTTCCTGTACAGCCAGACCGGCGAGAGCGTGCTGCGCTCGGCGGCCATCGGTCTCGCCACCACCGCGGGCGTGTTCCTGGTGTTCTTCTACCGCTACTACACGCGCGAGGACGGAGCGGGCAACCGGGTCCGCTGACCGCGCGGGCAGCACCACGTGGCCCCCGGCACCGAGTCGGTGCCGGGGGCCACGCACTGCTCACGATCCCTTCGCCACGGCCGCCTCAGGGCGCCCAGCTCCAGATCCCGCCGCCGGTCGACGAACCGGAGGCGCTCCAGCTCCAGGTGCCCGCGCCGCTCGACCCGGAGGCCGAGACGCTCCACGAGGACGAGCTGTTGTCGTTGTTCCAGTCGGAACTGTTGCTGTGCCAGCCGGAGTTGCCGCCGCCGTCCTTCCAGCCGGGACACGGGTCCGAGCAGGACGGCACACCCTGGCCGCCGGTGTCGACGAACGCGGCGCTGGCCCAGGCTTGGGCGCCGACGAGCCAGTACCAGTCGGGATTGCCGTTCACGCTCTGTCCCCTGACCACGCATTGGACGCGGTCCTGACTGCCGGGTGAGAGCGAGTCGACGACGGGTGAGTGGGTGGTGGGCGATTCCCGCACGTTCAGATCCGTGCGGGAGACGATGGTGCCCCAGATCGGACTGCCGCCACCGCCACCACCGCCATGTCCTTCGGCGTACGTGGTCGGTGCTGCCGACGCCGTGGTGCCCGCCGCCGCGACGGCGAGGGTGCCACCGGTGAGCAGGGCCGCGGCCAGAGTCCGCAGGGCCGGAGTGGTGCGCATGTTCGGCCTCCTTCTCCCCAGCTCCAGGAAACACCCGTTCGGGTGATGCCTCCACCGGAGAGCGGACCGCCCAGTTCCGCCAAGGGTTCCGCGGGGTTCCACGCGACCCGGCCCACCCATTCGGTTCGACATTTAACCCATACGCAGTCAAAAACCTCCGACCCGCTCGCGTACGGCGCCTCCCGGGCCTGTCCTGGGGAGGTGCCCCCACGTCTCCGGAGCGCCCTGTCGGCCGTCCTCGTCGCCCTCTCCTGCCTCCTCACGCCCTTCGGCGCGCTGGCGGCCTGGGCGGCGTACGGCCTGACGGACTCCGGCCGCTACGTCACGACGATGGCACCGCTCGCCGCCGACCCCGCCGTACGGGACGTGATCGCGGACACCGTCGGCACGGGCATCCTGCGCGAGGTGCGGGTGGGCCGCACCCGGATCGGCGGGACCAGGGTCGACGGGGTCCGGATGAGCGCGACCCAGGGCGTGATGGCGCCCTTCGTGCACGACGCCCTGCACTCCTTCACCAAGACCCGGGCCTTCCGCGTCGCCTGGGACGAGGGCAACCGCGTCACTCACGACGCCGTCCTGCGCGCCCTGGAGGACGAGCGGCAGGACGGCACCGTCACCGTCGACCTGGCCCCCGTCACCGCCAGCGTCAAACACCAACTCGCCCACGAGAACCTGCCGTTGGCGAACAACATCCCCGTCCGGCACACCGAGGTCGCGGTTCTGCCCGCCGGTGAACTGGGCCCGCTCCGGAAGGAGTTCCACGTGCTCCAGGTCGCCGGTTTCTGGCTTCCCGTGGCCGCCGCCGTCTTCGCCGTCACCGGCATCGCCGTCGCCGTGCGCCGCCGTCGCGCGATCACCGCCACCGCGCTCGGCACCGCCCTCGGCGGCGCGCTGCTCGGCCTCGCGCTCGTCATCGGCCGCCACTTCACCGTCGCCGACCTGCCGGCGGAGGTCACCGAGGCGGCGGGCGGCGCGATCTACGACGCCCTGACCGCGACCCTGCGCACGGTCGCCTGGCTGCTGCTGGGTGTGGGCCTCACGGTCGCCGGGGTCGCCTGGCTCACCCGCTACGCCCACCAGGCACGGGAGTTCGTCCTGCTGCGCCTCGTGCGAGAGCGGCGAGCGTCCGCAGCGCCCGGCGCAGATCGGGCACAGCAGCCGACGCGAGCCCAAGTCTGACCGCGTCCGGGGTCCGCTTCGGCTCGACCGCGAACGCGGTCCCCGGCGTGACCGCGATCCCGCGCTCCGCGGCGGCGGCCGTGAACGTGTCGGCCCGCCACGGCGCGGGCAGCTCCCACCACGCGTAATAGGCGAGCGGATCGGCCCGTACGGCGAACCCCGCCAACTCCTCGGCGACCAGCCGCTGCCGGGCCCCCGCGTCGGCCCGCTTGGCCTCGACCAGCCGCGCCACGGTCCCGTCCGCCAGCCACCGCACCCCGGCCTCCAGCGCGAACCGCCCCGCACTCCACCCACCCGACCGGATCGCGGCGGCCACCGCGTCGACCCGCTCGTCCGGTACGACGGCGAAGCCGACGGTGAGCCCCGGCGCGACCCGCTTCGACAGTCCGTCCACGACATGCACGAGACCGGGCGCGTGGGCGGCGAGCGGCGCGGGGGAGCCGGGATGGAGGAAGGACCAGATGCGGTCCTCGACGACGGGCAGCCCCAACTCCCCGACGACATCGGCGATTTCCCGCTTCCGTGCCTCACCGGTCGTCACGGAGGTCGGGTTGTGGAGCGTCGGCTGCACATAGAGCGCGGAGAGCGGCGCGGCGCGATGCGCGGCACGGACCGACTCCGGGCGCAGCCCGCCCCCGTCGGCCTCCAGCGCGACCAGTGCGACCCCGAGCCGCCCGGCGATCTCCCTGACCAGCGGATACGTCAGCGGCTCGACGCCGACCCGGCCGCCCGGCCGGACGAGGGAGGCGAGGGTGGCGGCGATGGCCTGACGGGCGTTGCCGGAGAACAGGACGCGGTCGGGGGCGGGGCGCCAGGCGGGGGTCGCGAGCAGGTCCGCCACCGCCTCGCGGGCCGCCGCCGTGCCGGTCGCCGGGGCCGGGCGCAGGGCGTCGGTGAGGACGTCCGGGCGGAGGAGCGGCGCGAGGGCGGGGGCCAGCAGCTCCGACTGGCCTGGCGCGGAGGGGTAGTTGAGCTCCAGATTCACCGGGGCCGCCGTCGACGGCTCGATGAGCGCCCGCCCGTACGGCCCCGCCGTCGCCGCCGCCCGGACGAATGCGCCGCGCCCGACCTCCCCCACCACCAGGCCCCGGCGCACGAGTTCGGCGTAGACCCGCCCCGCCGTGGAACCGGCGATCCCGCGCCGCCGGGCGAACACCCGCTGCGGGGGCAGCTGCTGGCCGGGGCGGAGGCGGCCGGAGGCGATGTCGGCGGCGATGCGGTCGGCGATGTGCCGGTAGTCGTCCACTGGTCCCCGTCCGGTGATCCCGGCCCGATTGCACCGAGGGCAAAGATTTTATTGCACCGAGGAATCGCGCGGACCTAGGGTCGGTCACATGCCACCCCTTACGCCCATAGGTGCCCCACTTGTCCTCATTCACGGCCACCCCTTCGACCACACCATGTGGACCCCGCAGATCGAGGCGTTCTCCCCCGCCCGCCAGGTCGTCGCCCCCGACCTGCGCGGCTACGGCCGTACGCCGGCGGCCCCCGCCGTCACCCGGTTCTCCGACTTCGCGGCCGACATCGAGGCACTGCTCGACGACCTGGAGGTGGAGACGTTCGTGCTGGCCGGGCTGTCGATGGGCGGCCAGATCGCGATGGACTGCTACGGCCGGTTCGGCGAGCGCGTCCGGGGACTCGTCCTCGCCGACACCTTCCCGGCGGCGGACACCCCGGAAGCCGCCCGCACCCGCAACGCCACCGCCGACCGGCTCCTCCGCGAGGGCATGCGCGGGTACGCCGACGAGGTGATGGAGCGGATGGTGGCGCCGTACGCCGACCCGCGGGTCAAGGCGCACGTCCACCGCATGATGACGGGCACCGACCCCCGGTCCGCCGCTGCCGCCCTGCGCGCCCGCGCCCAACGCCCCGACTACGCCGACCTGTTGACGAAGGTGACCGTCCCGGCCCTGGTCGTCGTGGGCGCCGACGACACCTACACGCCGGTCGCCGACGCGGAGGCGATGCACGCGGCGCTTCCCGACTCCACGCTCCGGGTGATCGAGGGGGCGGCACATCTGCCGAACCTCGAACGCCCGGCGGAGTTCAACGAGATGCTGGGGGAGTTCCTGGTACGCGTGGGATAACCCCCGGAAGCCGTGGATGATCTCGGAACACGTGGGATGATTCGGACACCTGCTCCCAAGACCGGAAGGTCATCACTTGGGCACCGCGACGACCGAGTGGCTCGCCTCCGACTTCGTGCCCGAACGCCACCGAGCCCGCCGCTTCTGGCGCTGGTGCGCCGGGCTGCTGTTCACGGGCGTGAGCGTGGTCGTCGGCTGCCGCACCGCGGACACCGACGGCATCACCCCGGTCCCCCAACTCCTGGCGTTCCTGCCCTGGCTGCTGGTCCCGACCGGCTTCGGACTGCTCCTCGCCCTGTTCTCCCGCTGGCGGCTCGGCCTGGTCTGGGGTGTCGCGCTGCTGGGGCTGCTGGCCTGGTTCATCGAGCCGTACGGGAAGAGCGCCGAGCCGAGCGGGCCCGCGGTCACGGAGTTCCGGGTGCTGACGTCGAACGTCGAGTTCGGGCGGGGGACCGGGTCGCTGGTACCGGTGATCCGGCGGGAGCGGCCCGACGTGGTGTTCGTCGAGGAGTGCGAGTACACCTGCCAGGCCACCCTGCGGCGGGACTTCGGCACCGGGTTCCCCTACCGGCAGGCGGTGGCGGCGGCCGGGTCGCACGGGTCGGTCATCCTCAGCCGCTTCCCGCTCAAGGGCACGCGGGGCGTCACCGGCACGATGGGCATGCCCGGCGCGGTCGCGGACGTGAGCGGCCACCCCGTGCGGCTCCAACTCGCCCACCCCATGCCGCCGTTGCCCCGCCAGGTCGCCCTGTGGCAGCGCGAACTGGGACGGCTCCGCGCCTTCGCCGCCGCCGACCCCACCACCCCCACCGTCCTCGCCGGTGACTTCAACTCCTCCCAGGACCACGCGGCCTTCCGCCGCATCCTGGACACCGGTCTGCGCGACGGCGCCCGCATGGCCGGCCACGACCGCACCCCGAGCTGGCCCGAGCGCTGGGCCCCCACCTTCGGCACCCAGATCGACCACGTCCTGCTGTCCCCGGACTTCTCCACGAACAGCGCCCGCTTCCTCGACCTCGCCCACACCGACCACCGCGCGCTACTGGTCGACATCACACTTCACCAGCACGGATAAGCGGAGGGGCCGCCCATAATGGGCGTATGTCCCGCGAGTTTCCCATCGGCCTCACACCCCCCGACTGGCTGGTGAGGAACCTCCAACCCCAGCAAGCCCCCCTCAACCGGCCGGCCGTCGCCCGCGCCGCCGTGGCGATGGCCCTTCCCCTCACCATCGGCCTGGCCCTCGGGCAGCCCGCCTACGGCGCCCTCGCCTCCATGGGCGCCCTCTCCGGCGTCATCGGCGACACCGCCGACGCGTACCGCATGCGCATCCTCAACATCGCGATCCCCCAGCTCTTCGGCGCGATCGGCGTCACCCTCGGCGCGGCGGCCTACGGCCACGGCTGGTGGGCGGTGGCCGCGCTCACCGGCATCGCGCTCGTCTCCGGGATGATCTCGACGATCGGCGCGGTGGCCTCCGTGGCCGGCCTGCTGCTGCTCCTCAACGCGGTGATCGGCGCCGGCCTCCCGCTCCCCGGCGCCTGGTGGGTGGCTCCCGCCCTGATGTCCGGCGGCGGCCTCCTCGTCCTCCTGCTCGCCCTGCTGGCCTGGCCGCTGCGCTCCGGAATCCCGGAACGTGCGGCGGTCGCCAACACCTACCGCACCGTCGCCGACCTCCTCGCGACCTGCGGCGACGACCCCACCGCCGGCTACGACGCGGCCCGCCGGGCCGTCACCCAGTCCCTCAACCAGTCCTACGACCTCGTCCTCGCCCGGCGCGCCCGCCACCACGGCAACAGCCCCGAACTCACCCGCCTGCTGGCCCAGTTGAACGCCATCACCCCGGTCGTCGAGGCGGCCCCGGCCGTCCACCAGTCCGGCCGGCCGCTCCCCCCGCAGATCCGCGACACGGTCCGCCACCTCGCCCACGCCGTGGAGACCGGCTACACCGGCCCGATAGGCCTCGACCTCCCCACCCCCACCGGCAAGACGACCCGCGCGGTCGACCACGCCCTGCGCCACGCGGCCGAGGTGGTGACGGCCCCGGACGTGGACCCGGGAGGCATCGACGACCGCCTCGGCCGCCCGGCCGCCCTCCGCATCCGCGCCGCCAGGGCCGCCCGCAACGTCCTGCTGTCCTCCGGCTCCTGGCGCTACGGCCTCCGCCTCGCCGTCTGCATCGGCCTCGCCCAGATCCTCGTCTCGACGGTCCCCGTGGCCCGCTCCTACTGGGTCGCCCTGACCATCACCTTCGTCCTGAAGCCCGACTTCGGCTCGGTCTTCTCCCGGGCCCTGCTGCGCGCACTCGGCACGGTGGTGGGCCTGGTCATCGCGGCGGCGGTGCTGTCGGCGGTCTCACGCGGCTGGTGGGACGTCCTGGTGCTGCTCCTCCTGGCCCCGCTGATCCCGGCCCTCACACCCCGGGGCTACGGCTACCAGACGGCCGCGATCACCCCGGTGATCCTCCTCCTCTCCGACATCCTCAACCACCAGGGCACGGCCCTGCTCCTCCCCCGCCTGGTGGACTCCCTGATCGGCTGCGGGATCGCGCTGGTCGCCGGCTACCTCCTCTGGCCGGAGAGCTGGCACACCCGGGTGGGGGACCGGCTGGCCGAGGCGGTGGCGGACACGGCGACGTACGTGGAGTCGGCGTTCGGCACGGCCGCTCCCTTGTCCGCGGGGGGTGTGGTCGCGGGGGGTGTCCTCGGGGAGGGTCTCGTCTCGGAGGGTGTCGTCGCGAAGGCGGAGGCCGACCCGGCGGCCCGTGCGCGTATGCGGCGCCGCCTCTACCGCGACCTCTCCGTCATCCGTACGGAGTTCCAGCGCGCCCTGACCGAACCCCCGCCCACCGGCCGCCTCGCCGCGGGCTGGCTGCCGCTGGTCGTCGCCGTGGAGCGGATCGTCGACGCGACGACGGCGGCGAGGGTACGGGTGAAACACGGGGCGCCTGAGCCGTCACCGGCCGAGGTGACCCAAGTGGCGCGTCAGCTGCGGGAGTTGGCGGAGGGCGTACGGCAGTCGGAGGTGCTGGTGGAGGTCCGCACGGAGCTGACGGGCCCGGCGGAGAGTGTGCTGGAACCGCTGCGGCAGGAGGTGGCGGCGGCACGGGCGATCGCGTCGCCGCACTGAGACGCGGGGGAGTTGAGTACCGGCCACGGGGGCCGCGTCGGGATGAACGGCGGGTGAACGGGTCGGCGGGGGAACAGTCGTCCGCGGCGGTGAACACGCCGGTGAACGGGTGAGCGAAGTGGCCCTCGAAACACGAGGTGTTGACGGACGGCGTCTCACGCGCCCCGACCCTGCCTAAGATCGCCGTCTGAGGCCGCTAACCTTACGTGTCCGTCCTGGCCAGGGATTGACGGGCTTCAACTCACGCGAAGGGTTGCGCACATGGGCATTCTCACTCTCCTGCGGAACGCATTCGGCAGGTCACGCAAGGAGCGTGCCGCCGAAGCAGAGGGTGCGGAACGCACTCCTTCGCACGAGCCACCGACCACCACGGAACCGGACGCCAAGGTCCCGTCCCCGTCCACCGAACCCGACCTCACGTCGACACCGACCCCCTCACCTGCGGTAACGGTCCCGGAACCCCGCCCGGCCTCCCCCCTGGAGGACGACGACGAACACGACCTCGTCGCAGCGGCCTTCGACAACGTGACCGTCCCGAAGCCGGCGACGTCCGTCGAGGGGGCGGAGGGTAGCGGGATCGGCGACGAGGCCGCGCCGAAGCCGGTTGCGGAGGTCACGGCGGAGCCGGTGACCGAGCCGGAGCCGATTGCCGAGGCAGAGGTGACGCCGATTGCCGAGGCCGAGCCGGTCGCCGGGGTTGAGGTGACGCCGGAGGCCGAGGCCGAGCCGGTCGCCGAGGTTGAGGTGACGCCGGAGGCCGAGGCCGAGCCGGTCGCCGAGGTTGAGGCGGTTGTCACGGAGCCGGTCACTGAGCCGAAGGCAGAGGAAGAGGCCGAGCCTACGGCTGAGGTGACGCCGGAGGTTGTGTCCGCGCCGGTCGCCGAGACCGAGCCGGAGGTGACGCCGGTCGCCGAGGTGACGCCCGAGCCGGTGGCCGAGGTCTCGGCGGAGCCGGAGGCTGAGCCTGCGGCTGAGGTGACGCCGGAGGTTGTATCCGCGCCGGTCGCCGAGACCGAGCCCGAGGTGGCACCGGTTGCCGAGGTCGCGGCGGAGCCGGTTGCTGAGCCTGCGGCTGAGGTGACACCCGAGCCGGTCGCGGAGACCGAGCCCGAGGTGACGCCGGTTGCCGAGCCGGAAGCTGAGGTCACGCCCGAGCCGGTCGCCGAGACCGAGCCCGAGGTGACGCCGGTCGCGGCGGAGCCGAAGGCTGAAGCCGAGCCGGAGGCTGCGGCTGCGGCTGCGGTTGAGGCGGAGCCGGTTGCCGAGAGTGAGCCGGAACCCGTCGCGGAGCCCACCCCCGTCCTCGCACCCGTCGCGGCAGCCGACGCAGTCACGGCCGCGGCCGCCGACGGCGAGTCCGCCCCACAGGGGCCACCCGCACCCGACGACGAGACCGTCACGGGCGGTGCGGGTGGGGAAACCGTCGCGGCCGGAGGCGTAGCCGAGGCCGTGGGCCGGGATTCCGCCGCCGCCGCTCTCGCCAAGGCGAACCTCACCGGTACCCGAGCGAAGCTCTACCTCGTCCTCGACCGCTCCGCGAGCATGCGCCCGTACTACAAGGACGGTTCCGCCCAGGCCCTCGCCGACCAGACCCTCGCCCTGGCGACCCACCTGGACCCCGACCCCACCCCCACCGTCCACGTCGTCTTCTTCTCCACCGAAGTCGACGGCACGACAGACCTCACCCCCACCTCCCCCGAGAACGCGATCGACGCGGCCCACGCCGGCCTCGGCCGCATGGGCCGCACCAGCTACCACGCCGCCGTAGAAGCCGTACTCACGCACTACGACAAGAACGCCACCCCCGGCACCCCCGCCCTCGTCGTCTTCCAGACGGACGGCGCCCCGGACGCGAAGACCCCGGCGACCCAGTCCCTCACCGACGCCGCGAAGTCGCACGCCTCCGTGTTCTTCTCGTTCGTCGCGTTCGGCGACCACGACAACAAGGCCTTCGACTACCTCCGCAAGCTGAAGACCGACAACACGGCCTTCTTCCACGCGGGCCCGACCCCCCTGGAGCTCACGGACGCGGAGCTCTACGACGGCGTACTGATCGACTGGCGCCCGTAAGCACGACGCACCACCCGGCCGTACCTCGCAGCACCTCGCAGCACCCCGCAGTATCCGCAGGCCCTGTGCCGCCCGCTTCTCACCCCGTAAAACGGGAGGCGGGCGGCACACCCATGTCGGCTACGATTTCAAGGTTCGCAAGCACGACCAGAAGCCACACCGACAGACCGACCTGGGAGCAGCCCCCGATGGCTCGACACCTCATCACCAGCGCCCTTCCGTACATCAACGGAATCAAGCACCTGGGCAACATGGTGGGGTCCATGCTCCCGGCGGACGTGTACGCCCGCTACCTCCGCCAGCGCGGCCACGAGGTCCTGTACATCTGCGCGACGGACGAGCACGGCACCCCGGCGGAACTGGCCGCCAAGGAGCAGGGCCTCCCCGTGGCGGAGTTCTGCGCGCAGGCGCACGACGCGCAGAAGGCGGTCTACGACGGCTTCGCGCTGGCCTTCGACTACTTCGGCCGCAGCTCGTCCCCGCAGAACCGCGAGATCACCCAGCACTTCGCCCGCCGCCTGAACGAGAACGGCTTCATCGAAGAGCGCGCGATCCGCCAGGTGTACTCGCCCACGGACGGCCGGTTCCTCCCGGACCGCTATGTCGAGGGCACGTGCCCCCACTGCGGCTACGACAAGGCCCGCGGCGACCAGTGCGAGAACTGCACCCGCGTCCTGGACCCGACCGACCTGATCAACCCGCGCTCGGCGATCTCCGGCTCCACGGACCTGGAGGTGAGGGAGACCAAGCACCTCTTCCTCCTCCAGTCGAAGCTCCAGCACGAGGTCGAGGAGTGGGTCGCGGCCCACGAGGAGGAGTGGCCGCAGCTGGCGTCCTCGATCGCCCGCAAGTGGCTCACCGAGGGCCTGCACGACCGCGCGATCACCCGCGACCTGGACTGGGGCGTCCCGGTCCCGGCCGACACCTGGCCGGAGCTGGCGGCGGAGGGCAAGGTCTTCTACGTCTGGTTCGACGCCCCGATCGAGTACATCGGCGCGACGAAGGAATGGTCGGACGCGGCGCCCGCCGGTGAGACGCGGGACTGGAAGTCCTGGTGGTACGAGAGCGACGCAACCGTCCGCTACACGGAGTTCATGGCGAAGGACAACGTCCCGTTCCACACGGTGATGTTCCCGGCCACCGAGCTGGGCATCCGCGAGCCGTGGAAGAAGGTCGACTACGTCAAGGCCTTCAACTGGCTGACGTACTACGGCGGCAAGTTCTCCACGTCCCAGAAGCGCGGTGTCTTCACCGACCAGGCCCTGGACATCCTCCCGGCGGACTACTGGCGCTACTTCCTCATCGCCAACGCCCCCGAGTCCGACGACTCGTCGTTCACCTGGGAGCACTTCACCGCGACGGTGAACAAGGACCTGGCGGACACCCTGGGCAACTTCGTCAACCGCGTCCTGTCGTTCTCGAAGAAGCGCTTCGGCGAGGAGGTCCCGGCGGGCACGGAGGCCGGGCCCGCGGAGGCGAAGCTGGGCGAGGAGATCGCCGGTCTGCTCGCCGAGTACGAGACCCAGATGGAGGCCCTCCAGTTCCGCAAGGCCGCGGCGGCGCTGCGCGCCCTGTGGTCGGCGGGCAACTCCTACCTGGAGGAGAAGGCCCCCTGGCTGGAGATCAAGACCGACCCGGAGGCCGCCGCCCTCACGCTGCGTACGGCGATGAACCTGATCCACCTCTACGCGGTGGTGTCGGAACCCTTCATCCCGTCGTCGTCCGCGGCGATGCGCGCGGCGTTCGCGCTCCCCGAGGACACCGCGACCTGGGTGTCCGCGGACGAGGCCCGCGCCCTGTCGAGCGTCCCCGCCGGCACCCCCTTCACGGTTCCCCCGGTCCTCTTCGCGAAGCTCACGGACGAGGACCTGGAGACGTACAAGGAGCGGTTCGGCGGCGACCAGGTCCAGGCCTGACGACGGCGACCCGATGACGTACTACGTCACCACCCCGATCTACTACGTCAACGACGCCCCGCACCTCGGCCACGCCTACACCACCGTGGCCGCGGACGTCCTCGCCCGCTGGCACCGCCGGCGCGGCGAGGACGTCTGGTTCCTCACGGGCACGGACGAGCACGGCCAGAAGATCCTGCGGACGGCGGAGGCGCACGGCGTGCCCCCGCAGGAGTGGGCGGACCGTCTGGTCGAGGAGTCCTGGAAGCCGCTCTGGTCCCATCTCGCCATCGCGAACGACGACTTCATCCGCACGACGGAGCGCCGGCACACGGACCGCGTCCAGGAGTTCGTGCAGGATCTGCACGACAAGGGCGAGATCTACAAGGGTGGTTACGAGGGCCCGTACTGCGTGTACTGCGAGGAGTACAAGCTCCCGGGCGAGCTGATCGAGGCCGAGGACGGCACCCCGCTGTGCGCCATCCACCGCCGCCCGGTGGAACTCCTCAAGGAGGAGAACTACTTCTTCCGGCTGAGCGAGTACGGCGACCGTCTCCTCGCCCACTACGACGCCCACCCCGACTTCATCCAGCCCGCCTCCGCCCGCAACGAGGTCGTGAACTTCGTCCGCCAGGGCCTCCAGGACCTCTCGATCTCCCGCTCGACCTTCGACTGGGGCGTCAAGGTCCCCTGGGACGAGTCGCATGTGATCTACGTGTGGGTCGACGCGCTGCTCAACTACGCGACCGCCGTGGGCTACAACGAGAACCCGGAGAAGTTCGGCGCGACCTTCCCCGCCGACGTCCACCTCGTCGGCAAGGACATCCTCCGCTTCCACGCGGTGATCTGGCCGGCGATGCTGATGGCCAACGGCCTGCCGCTGCCGGGCCGGATCGCCGCCAACGGCTGGCTGCTGGTGGGCGGCGAGAAGATGTCCAAGTCGAACCTGACCGGCATCGGCCCGAAGACCCTGACCGCGCACTTCGGCGTGGACGCCTACCGCTGGTACTTCCTGCGCGCGATCGCCTTCGGCCAGGACGGCTCCTTCTCCTGGGAGGACTTCACCGCCCGCTACACCAGCGAACTCGCCAACGGCTACGGCAACCTGGCGTCCCGGGTGACCGCGATGACCGCCCGCTACTTCGACGGTGTCCTGCCCGCCCCGGGGGAGGAGACCGAGCCGGAGCGCGCCCTCAAGTCGGCTCTGCTGAAAGCGGCTTCGGAAGCCGACCGGCGTATCGGCGACCAACTCGACTTCCAGGGCGGCATCCTGGCCGTCTTCGACTTCATCCGCCAGGTCAACGGCTATCTAACCGACCAGGAACCCTGGAAGACCGCCACGTCCGACTCCCCCGAGGCACGCACCCGCCTGGCCACGGTCCTCTACACGGCCGCCGATTCCCTCCGCGCGATCGCCGTCCTCCTGGAACCCGTCATGCCGGAGACCTCGGGCCGCCTGTGGGACTCCCTCGGCGCCTCGGCCTCCCTCGGCCCGCTGCGCGACCAGCGGATCGGACAGGCCGCGGACTGGCGTCGACTCCCGCCCGGCTCCCCGGTGTCGAAGGGCGCCGCTCTCTTCCCACGCCTGGCCGACCGTACGGAATGAGTCCTGGGCGCAGTCTCGCTGACCGACCCCGTCGCAGACAGGTCGGCGCGAACCCGTAGGGTTCCGCCATGGCAGTCCCCGAGGTCATCCCGATCGCCTACGAGCCGAACCAACGCAGCGGTGCCGTCGGCCGCTACGCGGACGGCCAGTTCCTGGCGTCGGTCACCTACGCGTTTCCCCAAGGCTTCCGCCCCGACGACGGCTGGGAAGAGCAGAAACGTCTCTACACGGTGCTCCACACCTTCGACCCCGCGGGCCGGTACCGCGACTCGGAGATCTGGTGCGCCGGCACGTGGGCGCAGCAGCAGAGCGCCCCGGACGGCGACGGTTCGGTCCTCTCGCAGGCCCGTATCCACCTGGCGAAACTGCTCCGCGCCCTCCCTCGCCGCAGCTACACCAACATCGCGATCCGCCCTTTCCAACGCACCGTCGACGGCGTCCTGTTCGGCCTGCTGGTCGAGGAGGACGAGGAGGGCGGCTGGGCCGAGCTGTATCCGGACCGGCACGCCTTCGGACCGCCGTGGGACGGCACGTACGACACCTGAGCGGCCGGCCGAGTCCCCTCCCGCCCCAGGCGCAGGGGACTCGTATGGGCAACTCACGGACGGCCGGCAGGAGATGGAGGGCCGCGGCGGTCGTGGCCGCGGCCCTGGGCGGGCGCGGGCTGCTCTGGCTGCTCTGAGGCAACAGCCCTTCGCGGCGGGCTAGTTCAGGACGCCTGCCCCGGTCGTGGTCGCCAGCTCTGTCGGCAGGTTCTTGGCGGAGGTCTCCAGGCCCGCGGTGAGGGTCGGGGTCCAGTTCACGGTCGTCTTCAGCTTCTTGGAGTGGGCGGCGTTGTAGGCGGCGACGAGGTCGGTGGCGGTGCCGTTGACGAGGTTGCCGCCCCCGGCGATCGACCCGGTGCCGTCCCCGCTGAACAGCTTGCTCGTCTTCTGGCCCGCGGGAATCCTCCAGTAGTTGTCCTCGGCGACGACCTGCGCCTTGGCGCGCGAGTTGACGCTGTACTGGAGGACGTACCCGTTGAGGCCGGTGGTGTCGTAGAAGTTGTTGTAGAGGTGGATCTGCCCGATCCGGGCCAGCGGCGCCCGCTGCACGATGCCCTTCCACACGTTGTGGTGGATGGAGACGCGGAGCTTGCCGACGCTGTCGGAGTCGCTGGCGCCGATGAGCATCGTCTTGTCGTGGTTGGTGAACTGGTTGCGCTCGACGGTCACCAGGTCCGAGCCCTTGGTGATGTCGAGGTCGCCGTCGTGGATCTGGTACTGGCGGCCGTAGTAGGTGGGGTCGGCGGTGTCGAGTCCGGGCGCGTCGGTGAACGTGTTGTGGTCGGCCCACACGTGCGTGGCGCCGCGCAGGGTGACGGCGTCGTACTGCGAGTTCCAGTTGCCGCTGTCCCCGTCCGTCGGGTCCCACTGCGGGAAGCAGTCCTGGGTGGCGGCGAAGGTCAGGTTCCGCACGATGACGTTGTCGACGCTCTGAATCTGGAGCGTGCCGCCGGTGATCCCGGCGTGCGTGCCGGGCACGCCCACGACGGTCGTGTTGGCCGGCACCCGGAACACGATGTTCTTTGCCTGCTTGGCCTGCGCGGCGGCCCGCGCGGTCTCCTGCTTCCCCGAGGGCAGCTTGGAGGTTCCGTACGTGGCCGGGTCGAAGGCCTTGAGATACGCGGCCAGCGCGTACCCGGTCCCGGCCGAGTAGGTGGCGCAGCTCAGCTTCTTGCCCGAGTCGTCGGTGTTGGCGTCGATCGTCCCCTTGATCCTGACGATCCGCGGGGTGGTGTCACTGGCGGACCCCAACGCCTTCACGAGCTGCGCCCGCGTACTCACGGTGAAGGTGTGCGCGGCATCGGCCTTCGCCCCACCGGTCGTCCCGGCCCCGGACGACGCCCAGCCGTCCTTCGCGGCAAGGGTCTGGTGGGCGAGATCGACGGAGGTACCGGCCGCGTTGGCGTTCAGCACGAGAAAGCCGGCGCCGACACCCGCGACGACCGAGGCGGCGGTGACGACGATGCTGCGGCGCGTGCGAAGTGAACGGCGGTGGGAGGGGGTTGCCACGGGGGAGTCCTTAACTGCTGTGTGCGGTGAGGGGGTTACGACTCCTCAGTAGCCGTGGGGATCGAGAAGGTTGCCGTCGGTCCGTGGATTTTTTCGTCCGCGCGACCTGCCCCGGCCGGCGTGGGCCGGAGCGTCGCTCACCCTCTGGCCGCGCCTACGCCGCCGAGTCCGCCAGCGCCGGCCGGCCCTCCAGCGCCGCCCGCGCCGCGGCGACATGCGCGAGCCCCTCCTTCGCCGCCCGGGTCGCCTCCGCGTACTCCGCCGCCGTGTGGGCCTCGGAGAGGCGGGTGCCGGCGGTGCGGTGGCATTCCGCGGCGGCGGTCAGGGCTCGGGTGGCTGTTTCGCCGGCGCCCGACCAGAGGCGTGCCTCGGGGACCGACAGGCTCGCGCCGAGGCGCAGTACCCAGCCGCTGGCCTCGGCCTCCGCGTCCAGGTCGGAGACGTCGGACCGGTCCCGGACCCGGTGCGAGCGACGCTGCATGGCGACGGCGAACGCCGCCCCGGCGATCAACAGCAGTGCGAGCACGACGTATCCCATCGCTGCCTCCAGGCCTTCACATGGCACGGGCCGGTCGGTTCCGGCCCCGTACGTCCATGACACGCCCTGCCTCTGTGCAGGCACATCGATATCCCTGTGGGTCCGCTGCGAGGTCTCCATGGTGGGGAGGCGGGGTGGGGTGGGCGTACGGGGCCGTGGGTTCGGTCAGGCCTCCGAGGGCGAGGGTGACGCCGACGGTGATGTGCTCGGCCCGCCCGGGCCTCCCGGTCCCCCGCCGTCCGACCCGTCGTGCGTCTCGTCCGGCGCCACCCCCAGGGTCAGCCGCGCCCGTACGCCCCGCCCGATCCGCCGCCTGTCGTACTGGAGGTACAGCAGGCCGCCCTCGTGGCCGTTCTGCGGGTAGATGCCGTCCTCGGTGAGGGTCGTGCGGGTCGCCGTGTTGGAGACGTACGGCTCCAGGACCGACGTCGCCAGCACCGACTTCTCGTCGAAGAAGAGCTGGCCCGTGTGGCAGGTGTGGCCGCCCTCGTAGCCCGCGTCCGTCCATGTGCCGTCGACGTGCACCTTGACGTGGATGTGGACGCAACGGCCCTGGTACCAGCCGGGGAAGACCGTCCTGAAGGTGACGTGGCCGTGGCGGTCGGTGTGCCAGGTGCCGCGCAGGAAGCGGTCGTCGTCGGTGGGTTCCTGGTGGCCTCCGCCGCCGCCGGGCGGGCCGCCCGTGGGGGTGCCGGTCGGGGTGCCGGACGGCGGCGGGCCCGTGGGGGCCGGGCCACCGCCGCCGCCCGCCTCGTAGCCGGAGTAGACGCCGGTCGCGTTGCAGTGCCAGATGTCGACGGCCGCGTTGCGCAGGGGTCTGCACGTGTCGGCGTCGATCACGGTGAGGTCGAGGGTGAGCGGGATGCCCTCCTGGTTCTCCGTAACGTCGCGGCGGAGCTTGTCCGCGTCGATGTAGTACGGGCCTTCGACCAGCTCCGAGGTGAGCGTGTAGCAGGTGTCCGCCGTCGGGCTCGCGGCCGCCGGGATGGCCTCCTGCGCGGAGGCGTTCGCCGCCAGCGCGCCGCCGACGCCCACCGCCGTCACCGCCGCGCCTCCGGCCACCAGGACCGTACGGCGCGCCAACTGCCCGTTGACCTTGGGGACTTCAGAATCCGTGGGGGGTACGGGGGAATCCATGGGGGGTACTGGGGAATCCGTCATGCCGGGGACGCTAGAGGCGCCCGACCTGACATGAACATGAGAATGCGCTGTGAATCCTGTGGCATACGAAAGGGGCTCGAAACCGTCGTCGGTTTCGAGCCCCCTCGCCTGCCTGGTGCTGCTACTTCGGCTGCGGCTTCCGCACCGACAGGTGCAGCTCGCGCAGACGCGCCTCGTCCAGCTCCGTCGGCGCGCCCATCATCAGGTCCTGCGCGTTGCCGTTGAGCGGGAACGCGATCGTCTCGCGGATGTTCGGCTCCTCCGCGAGCAGCATGACGATGCGGTCGACGCCGGGGGCGATCCCGCCGTGCGGCGGGGCGCCGAAGCGGAACGCGCGCAGCATGCCGGCGAACTGCTCCTCGACGGTGTCACGGTCGTAGCCCGCGATCTCGAAGGCCTTGAGCATGATGTCGGGCTCGTGGTTCCGGATCGCGCCGGAGGACAGCTCCACGCCGTTGCAGACGATGTCGTACTGCCAGCCCAGGATGTCCAGCGGGTCCTGGGTCTCCAGGGCCTCCAGACCGCCCTGCGGCATCGAGAACGGGTTGTGCGAGAAGTCGATCTTCCCGGTCTCCTCGTCCTTCTCGTACATCGGGAAGTCGACGATCCAGCAGAAGCGGAAGACGCCTTCCTCGAAGTGGCCCGCGCGCTTGGCGGCCTCGACGCGGACCGCGCCCATGATCTTCGAGACCTCTTCGAACTCGCCCGCGCCGAAGAACACCGCGTGGCCGGGGGCCAGCGACAGGCGCTTGGTCAGCTCGGCGATGTTCTCCTCGGTGAGGAACTTCGCGATCGGGCCCGTCAGCGAGCCGTCCTCGGTCACGCGGACCCAGGCCAAGCCCTTCGCGCCGAGGGTGACCGCGAAGTCGCCGAGCTGGTCGAAGAACTTGCGGGGCTGCGCCGAGACGTCCGGCACCGGCAGCGCGCGCACGTGCTTGCCGGCGAAGGCCTTGAACTCCGAGCCCTCGAACACGTCGGTGATGTCGGTGAGTTCGAGCTTGGCGCGCAGGTCCGGCTTGTCGGAGCCGTACTTCAGCATCGACTCGCGGAAGGGGATGCGCGGGAACGGCGAGGTGACCTCCTTGCCGCCGCCGAACTCCGTGAACAGCTCCGTCATCAGCTTCTCGATGGGCTGGAAGACGTCTTCCTGCTCCACGAAGCTCATCTCGACGTCGAGCTGGTAGAACTCGCCCGGCGAGCGGTCCGCGCGGGCGTCCTCGTCGCGGAAGCAGGGCGCGATCTGGAAGTAGCGGTCGAAGCCGGAGATCATCAGCAGCTGCTTGAACTGCTGCGGCGCCTGCGGAAGGGCGTAGAACTTGCCCGGGTTCAGACGGGACGGGACCACGAAGTCGCGCGCGCCCTCGGGGGAGGTCGCCGACAGGATCGGGGTGGCCATCTCGTTGAAGCCGAGGGCGACCATCTTCGAGCGGATCGAGGCGATCACGGAGGAGCGCAGCATGATGTTGCGGTGCATGCGCTCGCGGCGCAGGTCCAGGAAGCGGTACTCCAGGCGCCGCTCCTCGTTGACCCCGTCCTCGGTGTTGATCGTGAAGGGCAGCGGGGCGGCGGCGCCCAGCAGCTCGACCTCGCCGACCTCGACCTCGATCTCACCGGTCGGCAGATCCGGGTTCACGTTGTCCGTGCCGCGGGAGACGACCTTGCCGTCGACGCGGACCGTCGACTCCTTGGTCACCTTGTCGAGGGCCTCGTACGCGGGTGTGCCGGGGCGGGCGACGAGCTGCGTGATGCCGTAGTGGTCGCGCAGATCGATGAAGAGGATGCCGCCCAGGTCTCGGCGATTGTGCAGCCAGCCGCTCAGCCGGACGTCGGTGCCGACGTCAGAGGCGCGGAGCTCGCCGCAGGTGTGGGACCTGTACCGATGCATCGTCGTTCATCCAGCCTTCGCGGATCGGGGAGTGTTTCACGTGAAACGTCCGGGGCCGGAGCCCGGACGTCCCAAGGGTACCGGCCACCCATTGATCGCCTCCCCACCATTAACGCGAGGCTCCCTCGGTGGCAGGTTTCGATCCCGTCTTCTTAGAGTGGGGCAATGCGCACTGGTGAGCCCCTGCCCGCCGTGGGGGAGGTACTCGCCGCCCTCGCGACCGGTCTGTGGCGTTGGGATACCGCCTCGGATCTGGTCACGGTGGACGCCGAGGCCGCACGGCTGCTCGGGCTGCCCCCCGAACAGACCACCCTCACGGAGGCCCAGACCCGGGCCCGACTCCACCCCGTGGACTGGAACGAGATCACGGGGGTCGTCGGGCTGGCCGTCGCCGAGGGCACCCTCGCCGAGGTCCGCATCCGGATCATGGACGAGCGGGGCCGGATCATCCGCGTGGTCCGCAGCCGCTCCAAGCCGTCGTACAACCCCGAGAAACGGTCGTACGAGCTGATCGGCACCCTCCAGGAGGTCACCGAGCCCACACCGGGCACCCCGGCCGGGCGGACGGCGGTCACCGGTGACTGGCGGCGCTCCCGCGAGGCGTTCCTGCTGGACGCGGGCCGAGCGCTCGCCGAGGCGCGGTCAACGGCGGAGGTGCTGCGGGTCGCGGCGGGCCTGTCGATGCCGGGCTTCTCACCGGACGGGCTCGCCGTGTTCGGCGTCTCGGGCGACCGCCTGACGATCGTCGGCCATCACGGGCACCAGCCGGGCGACGAGGACCCGTTCTCGCACATGCCGATGGTGACGGACTACCCCGCCGCCGAGGTCGTACGGACGGGCCGTGCCGTCTATCTGTCCTCGCCCGAGCAGTACAAGGAGCGCTATCCGGTCACCTGGCCGCTCGCCCAGCACTTCCACCGGCAGTCGTGGGCGTTCCTGCCGCTGACCGTCGCCGGGCGGACGATGGGCGCCTGGATGGCCGCCTTCACCTACCCGGTCGCCTTCACACCCGACGAGCGGTCCGTCCTCACCACGGTCGCCCGCATGCTCGCCCAGGCCCTCTCCCGCGCCGGCGTCGCCGAATCCGAGCGCGAGCTCACCGACGGCCTCCAGCGCTCGATGCTGCCCACCCTGGGCCCGGAGATCCCCGGCATGAGCGTCGCCGCCCGCTACATCCCGACCGGCGGCGGCCTCCAGGTCGGCGGCGACTGGTACGACATGATCCCGCTGCCCGGGGGCACCCCCTCCGGGGGAGGCCGTATCGCCCTCGTCATCGGTGACGTACAGGGCCACGACGTGCGCGCCGCCGGGCTGATGGGCCAGCTCCGCATCGCCCTGCGCGCCTACGCCTCCGAGGGCCACCGCCCCGACGCCGTGCTGTCCCGGGCCTCCCGCTTCCTGCACGGCATCACCAACGGCGACGCCGAGAAGGCCGACCCGCGCTTCGCGACCTGCCTCTACGTCGAGGCCGACCCGGCGACCGGGGTCCTGGAGATCGCCCGCGCCGGCCACCCCGACCCGGCGATACGCATGGCGGACGGCACGGTGCTGACGCGGCCCACCGCGGGCGGACTCCCACTCGGCATCGACCCGGACGCCGACTACCCGACGACCACGCTCACCCTGGAGCCCGGCGAGACGATGCTGCTCTGCACCGACGGCCTGATCGAGACCGGCGGTCACGACCTCGACACCGGCTGGCAGCGCATCCGCACGATCCTGGAGGAGCACAAGGGCGACCTGGAGGAACTCGCCGACGCGCTCGTCCAGGCCGTCCACGGCCCCTCCTCGCACCACACCACCGGTCCGCTCGCGGACCGCCGCGAGGACGACATCGCCGCCCTCCTGCTGGCCCGGGAGGGCGAGACCTGCGGCTGCGGCGACACCGTCAGCGTGCCGCCGAGGGTCCGCCGTACGGTGCTCACGGTCGCGCAGGCCGAGCCCGAGCGGATCGCGGTGGCCCGGCAGCAGCTGCGGGAACTCCTCCACGACTGGACCGGCGCCGACCAGGTCGACTCGGCGGTGCTGCTCGTCTCCGAGATGCTCACCAACGTCCTCGTGCACACCGACGCCGACGCCCTGCTGACCGTCGAGGTGACCGGCGAGGTGGGCCGGCGGCGGATGCGGGTCGAGGTCACGGACGCAGGCGACGATCTCCCGCACAAGCGGCACCCCGGTGAACTGGCGTCCTCCGGGCGCGGGTTGCTCCTGATCGAACTCCTCGCCGAGACCTGGGGCGTCGACCCGAGGGGCGAGGGCAAGAGCATCTGGTTCGAGCTCTACGAGTCCGACGGCTCGGGCGACGGCGCGGTCGCCGGTGACGTCGCGGAGTTCGGTTCCTGGGACGCGTAGCGCTCCCGCAGTTCATGCACGACCCCGAAGGCGGCGGCGGTCAGCGGCACCGCGAGCAGCATGCCGAGAATCCCGGCGACGGAGGCGCCCGCGGTGATCGCGACCATCACGACCGCCGGGTGCATCTGCACGGTCCGGCTCTGGATCGCCGGCTGTAGCACGTGTCCCTCGAGGACCTGCACGGCCAGGACGACCCCGAGCGCCCACAGCGCGATCACGAAACCCCGGTCGGCGAGCGCGACCAGCACCGCGACCGCGCCGGAGAGGAACGCGCCGAGGTAGGGGATGTAGGCCCCCACGAAGACGAGCGCGGCCAGGCCGAACGCGCCCGGCACGTCCAGGACCAGCAGCCCGACGCCGATGCAGAGGGCGTCGATCAGCGCGATGACGGTGGTCCCCCGCATGAACCCCTCGACGCCCTCGAAGGCACGGCGGGCCATGGCCTCGACGACATCGGCGGTGCCGCGCGGGGCGAGCGAGCGCAGGAGTCCGGCGGCGCCGTCGGAGTCGCGGAGGAAGAAGAAGACGAGCAGCAGCGCCAGGACGGCCATCGCGATGGTCTCGCCGACGACACTGACCCCGCTGATGACGTTCGAGGCGGCCGTACCGCCGAACTTGGTCAGCAGCTCCTTGGCGTTGGACGCGAGATCGTCCACCGAGGTGCCGGCGGCCCCGAAGTGGTCGGCGAGGGACTTCCCCGCGTTCTTGAGCGAGGACACGATCTGGTCGCCGGTGTCGATCAGCGCGGCGACCACGATGTACACGGCCCCGCCGACCACGGCGACCACCGCGACACACGTGATCATCGCGGCCACCGACCGGTTCACGTGCGCCTTCACCAGCCGCCGGTACAGCGGCCCGAGCAGCGCGGTCCCCAGCAGCGCCAGCAGCACGGGCGTCACCGCGGTCTTCAGCTCGGCGCAGAGCCGGATTCCGACGTAGCCGACACCCGCGACGAGCAGGATGACGGCGCACCAGGCGGCGAGCCGTCGTACGGGATCGGGGAGGAGCTGCACACACCCACCCGATCACGCACCGGGCGGCCGGGCGCCCGGGACGAGCCGCCCGGGTGACGGCGGGCCGGGACCGGCGGTGTGGCGTGTCCGGGGGCTTCCGTCGGTCGTTGGCGGTGCATGAAGAAGATCATGATGCTGGCCGCGCTGCCCGCCGCCGCCCTCGCGTTCGCCGCCCCCGCCGCGCACGCCGACAACGACTCGAACTTCGGGAGCGGTGTGAACGCCGCGAACAACTGGAACTTCAGCGCGGCGTCCGTGTGCTTCCAGGAACTCGCCGTGGTGCCGGTGGGCGGCGCCGGGGTGGGCGACACCGTGAACCACTGCGTGAACGGAAACGTCCTGGACCCCTCCTGACGCGACTCTTAGTGCCGGTACAGTTACTTTCCGTTCAATGCGTCCAGCTCAAGGGAAGACATCGCATGGCTGAGGGAACTGTGAAGTGGTTCAACGCCGAGAAGGGGTTCGGCTTCATCGCGCCGGACGACGGCACGCCGGACGTCTTCGTCCACTACTCCGCGATCAACTCGGGCGGCTACCGCAGCCTTGAGGAGAACCAGCGGGTGTCCTTCACGACCACGCAGGGCCCCAAGGGCCCGCAGGCCGACCAGGTCCAGGTCGGCTGACCATCGCCCGACCCGGCGGTCACGCCGAACCGAACCGGCACAGACCGAAGCCCCGTCCGGCATGGACGGGGCTTCGGTCATTCCACGCGGTGGGGCTTACAGGCCGCCCTCACCCATTCCGTGCACGGCCGGGATCGTCCCCAGCCGGCCCTTCTGGAAGTCCTCGAACGCCTGCTGAAGCTCCTCGCGGGTGTTCATGACGAACGGACCGTAGTGGGCCATCGGCTCGCGGATCGGCTGACCGCCGAGGATCGCGACCTCCAGGTCCGGGGTGTTGCCGTCCTGCTGCTCGTCCGCGCGGACGGTCAGCGAGGAACCGGCGCCGAACACGGCGGTCTGGCCCATGTGGACCGGACGGCGGTCGGCACCGACCGAGCCCTTGCCCGCGAGGACGTAGACGAGGCCGTTGAAGTCCTCGCGCCAGGGCAGGGTCACTTCCGCACCCGGCGCCACCGTCGCGTGGATCATCGTGATCGGCGTGTGCGTGATGCCCGGACCCTGATGGCCGTCCAGCTCACCGGCGATGACGCGGAGCAGCGCGCCGCCGTCCGGGGTCGTCAGCAGCTGCACCTGGCCACCGCGGATGTCCTGGTAGCGCGGAGGCATCATCTTGTCCTTGGCCGGAAGGTTCACCCACAGCTGGAGGCCGTGGAAGAGACCGCCGGACATGACGAGCTGCTCCGGCGGCGCCTCGATGTGCAGCAGGCCCGCGCCCGCCGTCATCCACTGGGTGTCGCCGTTGGTGATGGTGCCGCCACCGCCGTTGGAGTCCTGGTGGTCGAAGATGCCGTCGATGATGTAAGTGACGGTCTCGAAGCCGCGGTGGGGGTGCCACGGGGTGCCCTTGGGCTCGCCCGGCGCGTACTCCACCTCACCCATCTGGTCCATCATGATGAACGGGTCGAGGTGGCGGTAGTTGATCCCGGCGAACGCGCGGCGCACCGGGAAGCCCTCACCCTCGAAACCGCTGGGCGCGGTCGAGACGGCGAGCACGGGACGTGCCACGGCGTCGGCCGGCGCGGCCACGCGGGGCAGGGTCAGCGGGTTCTCTACGGTCACTGCAGGCATGTCGGGACCTCCTTGTGCGTCGAGTTTAGTTGAGCGTTGAACTTTCTGCTACCCCACAACAGAAGAAGCCCGGAGGGCATTCCCTCCGGGCTCACACGGGAGACGGGGCGATCGACCGCCGCGGAGCGGTCAGCCGTACATCCGGCGCATGGCGAACTCCACCATCTGTTCGACCGCCTTCGCGTCGAACACCATCCGGTGCTCGCCCTCCATGTCGACGACGAAGCCGTACCCCGTCGGCAGCAGGTCGATGACCTCGGCGCCGGTGATGACGAAGTACTTGGACTCCTTGCCGGCGTAGCGGCGCAGTTCCTTGAGCGAGGTGAACATCGGGATCACCGGCTGCTGGGTGTTGTGGAGCGCGAGGAAGCCCGGGTTGTCGCCGCGCGGGCAGTACACCTTGGAGGTCGCGAAGACCTGCTGGAAGTCCTCGGCCGCCATCTGCCCGGTGGTGAACGCGCGCACCGCGTCCGCGAGCGAGGGCGGCGACGGCTCGGGGTAGAGCGGCGGCTGCTGGCCGTATCCGCCCACGCCACCGGCCATCTGCTGCTGGGGCGGGACGTACCCCTGCTGAGCGCCCACGTTCTGGTCGTAGCCGTACATGGGGGCAAGAGTACTGAGTGAACCTCTCCGGCCGCAGGCCGGAGTTTCTGTCCGACGAGCGCGTTCAGTCGGTGCGGGCGTACGCCCTGTCGGCACCCGGTGGGGTGGCAACACCTTGTTCACGGCTCTTGGTGTCCCGCCGGAGCGGGACGACAGCAACACCCTGATCGGCACTCAGGCCGTCTCGAGTGGCCCGGTTCCGGGCACTACTGCGGGCTTCCCGCCGATCGTCTCGACAGGCACGCTTGCGCGCCTTCTGATGACGGCCGTGGCGTTCCCGCTGGTCCGGCGACCAGCGTGGAGCGGCTCGCAGATACTTCACCCGGATCATGGCCCCGGGTGCAACCGGAACGAACGTCCCGTCGTTGACGGCCAGGGTGTGAATGTTCACCCCGCCCACCGCGCCCCGGTGCAGGACCAGAGCGCAGTTCTCGTTCACGCAGGTGTAGCGCCGCCCACGTGTCTTGCGACGGGTCAGGCAGTACGGGCAGGTCTGTGAGGAGTTCACCTCACCGATATGCCGTACTTTCAACCCGGTCTTGTAGGCGAGCTGGCGTTCTTGAGTGCCGCGCTCCCACTGCGACAGCTGCTGCCTGGTCGAGCGGGACGCACGACGCTTCTTCGCCGTGTCCCGCTCGATACCCCGGACATCCCCGACGACCAGGCGCACCACCACCCGCATCCCGTCCGGGGCCGCCTCCTCGTGCTGAGCGGTCACCTGCCGGACGAACCGATCGGCCTTCGCCGTCACCTGATGGTTGAAGTCACGCAGGCGCCGTTTCGTGCGTGAGGCGAGTTTCCCCTTCGCCGCCATGAGCCGACGGTGACGGCCCGACCCCTCGCGGCAGCGGGAGAGCTTGGACTGCAACTGGGCGTGCTTCTTGTTGCGTTCCCGCTTGATCGCCCTGGCCGTTCGCCCGTTGATCACCGTGACCTCGTACGCCCCGTCCGGAGTCCGCGCGGCCAGCGTCATCGGGTTGATGATGCCCTCGTCGATCGCGACGGTCACCACGCGGGTCCGGGCACAGAAGTCGTCGCCGACGTGAGCGTCCGTCAGGCCGTCCGCAGGGAGGTGATGCGAGATGTGCAACGCCCAGCGGCGGTCCCCGGCGTCCCAGCAGAGCTTCATCTCACCCCAGCGATCGGGGGTGACCAACTCGCCGTTCCTGTCGGTGAATTCAGGAACCGGCAGGACGATCCGCTCGCGGCCTCGCCCGAGCGAGAGTGCCAGCTCTCCGTCCCGGGTGACCCGCCACCCCGAACGGGCGCTGAACACCAGCGGTCTGTACGCCTTCTTCCGCCAGGGGAGGCGCACGCCGCGCATTCCCTTCGCCTTGTTGGTCCGGGCTGTGGCGATCACATCCGCCAGGTCGTACGCGACAGCCTGGGAGGTATGCGCGTGTAGCGGACGGTCTTCGGAAGGCAGCGCGGTCACGTACCGCCGCATGTCCTCTCGCCCCGGCGAACGTCCCTCGGCCCACTCGCCCCGCACCCAGGCCACCACTCTGTTCCACAGCAACGCCGATGCGTGGCAGGCCTGGTGGGCCCGTTCGTGTTCGGCCCGGTTCAGCCACACGGGGACCACGGCCGTCAGGACCCGGGACTTCTCCCCTCCGCCGCTCGGACTCACCGACAATCGTCCCGGCTTGCCAGGCGAAGCAGTCGAGCGTCGTCGCCACCGACCGTCGGCATCTGTCGCCCCGTTCCCCCTCACCCATACACTCATGTGTATGAGTGCCGTTTCAGCCTGCCGCCTTTGACCGGCCGAGTCAACCGGTTTCACTCGTAAGGGAGTTCGGCGCCCGGGTTTGGTCTTCAGTCCGCGGCCTGGATGCGGTACTCAAGCACGAAGCGGTCCGCGGCCATCACCGTGTCACAGACCTCGACGACCTGGCCTTCCGCGGACACCGCCTCACGCGTGAGCAGGATGACCGCGGCTCCCGGGCTGAGCGAGAGGGTGGTGCACTCCTGCTTCGTCGCGATCCTGGCTCGCACGGATTCCACGAACTCCGCGATCTCGAGGCCGTGTTCTTCCAGGCGCGCGTAGATCCCCTCGGGACCTGAATCCTCGGCGAGCAGCTGCGGGATCTCGTCGACGAGTTCCCAGCGCAGGTACGAGGTCGCCTCTTCGACCGGAACCCCGTCGCTGAAGTACAGACGCCGCCTCTCCAGCACCGTCGCCCCCGGGTCGACACCGAGGCGGCGCGCGATGTCCGTCGGAGCGTCGGCGGACCCGGCGTACAGATCGCTGACCCTCACCTCGCCGTCCGCCCACTCCGCCTCCGCCGGAAAAGCGGCCTGCGCGGCGGACCGGTCCGAGCGGCGGAAGCGGTCGGACGACTTCCGGTACGTCAGGGCCCGCGCCTTGACGAAGGAACCTCGCCCCTGATGCGTCTCCACCAGCCCGCTGACGCGGATCTCCGTCATCGCCTTGCGGACCGTACCCACAGACACCCCGTAGCGGGCCATCAGCTCGCTCTCGCTCGGGACCTGCAGCCCCGGCCGGAGGAAACCACTCCTGATCTGCTCCAGGACGTCGTCCGCGACCTGGAGGTACTTGGGTACTGCCGCTCGCCGCCCGGCCTCGCTCCGCATGCTTCTCCGCTTTCTCATCCGCTCATGTGCATGGGTACCGGTCCGGTCGGGGCTGGTCAACGCCACCGCGACCGACGAACAGGTACCGGTCCCGGCGAGTTAGACCCTCGTCACAGATGGACGGCTTGGGGTTGCTTCTTATTACCGACGGGTAGCATCATCGTAGCTACTGCTTGGTACACAGCTCGATACGCAGCTCAGTACACATCTCGTTGCACATATCTCTTACGGAGTCGTCGCCATGGGGCACTACAAGTCGAATCTCCGCGACATCGAGTTCAACCTCTTCGAGGTCCTCGGGCGCGACAAGCTGTACGGCACCGGTCCCTTCGCGGAGATGGACACGGACACCGCGAAGAGCGTCCTGGCGGAGCTGACACGCCTCTCGGAGAACGAGCTGGCCGAGTCCTTCGCGGACGCCGACCGCAACCCTCCCGTCTTCGACCCCGAGACCAACACCGCGCCCGTCCCGGCCTCCTTCAAGAAGTCGTACAAGGCGTTCATGGACTCCGAGTACTGGCGGCTGGGCCTGCCCGAGGAGATCGGCGGCTCCACCGCGCCCCGCTCCCTCATCTGGGCCTACGCGGAGCTGGTGCTCGGCGCGAACCCGGCCGTCTGGATGTACTCCTCGGGTCCCGCGTTCGCGGGCATCCTCTTCGAGGAGGGCAACGACGTCCAGAAGCACATCGCGAAGATCGCCGTCGACAAGCAGTGGGGCTCCACCATGGTCCTCACCGAGCCCGACGCGGGCTCGGACGTCGGCGCCGGCCGCACCAAGGCCGTCCAGCAGGACGACGGCTCCTGGCACATCGAGGGCGTGAAGCGCTTCATCACCTCCGGTGAGCACGACATGTCGGAGAACATCCTCCACTACGTCCTCGCCCGCCCCGAGGGCGCCGGACCGGGCACCAAGGGCCTGTCCCTGTTCCTCGTCCCGAAGTACGAGTTCGACTTCGAGACCGGCGAGCTGGGCGAGCGCAACGGCGTCCACGCGACGAACGTCGAGCACAAGATGGGCCTGAAGGCCTCCAACACCTGCGAGATGACCTTCGGCGACCGCCACCCCGCCAAGGGCTGGCTGATCGGCGACAAGCACGACGGCATCCGCCAGATGTTCCGCATCATCGAGTTCGCCCGCATGATGGTCGGCACGAAGGCGATCTCCACCCTGTCGACGGGCTACCTGAACGCGCTGGAGTACGCCAAGGAGCGCGTCCAGGGCCCCGACCTGGCGAACTTCATGGACAAGACCGCGCCCAAGGTCACCATCACGCACCACCCCGACGTGCGCCGCTCGCTCATGACGCAGAAGGCCTACGCCGAGGGCATGCGCGCCCTGGTGCTGCACACCGCCGCGATCCAGGACGAGATCCAGGTCAAGGAGGCCTCCGGCGAGGACACCGCCGCCCTGGAGGCCCTGAACGACCTGCTCCTGCCGATCGTGAAGGGCTACGGCTCCGAGAAGGGCTACGAGCAGCTCGCCCAGTCGCTCCAGACCTTCGGCGGCTCCGGGTTCCTCCAGGAGTACCCGATCGAGCAGTACATCCGGGACGCCAAGATCGACACCCTGTACGAGGGCACCACCGCGATCCAGGGCCAGGACTTCTTCTTCCGGAAGATCGTCCGCAACCAGGGCGCGGCCCTCAACTCCCTCGCCGAGGACATCAAGAAGTTCCTCGCGCTGGGCACCGGCGGGGAGGACCTGGCGGGCGCCCGCGAGCACCTCGCCAAGGCGGCCGTCGAGCTGGAGGCCATCGTCGGCCTGATGCTGACCGACCTCGCGGCGACCGAGCAGGACGTCAAGAGCATCTACAAGGTGGGCCTCAACACCACCCGCCTGCTGCTCGCCTCCGGTGACGTCGTCGTCGGCTACCTGCTCCTCCGGGGTGCCGCGATCGCCGCCGAGAAGCTGGAGACCGCCCCGGCCAAGGACAAGGCCTTCTACACCGGCAAGATCGCGGCGGCGAAGTTCTTCGCGGCCACGGTTCTGCCCGGCGTGACCCTCGCCCGCAAGGTGGCCGAGGGCGTAGAACTGGACCTGATGGAGCTGGACGAGGCGGCCTTCTAGGCGGCCGCGAACACGTTCCAGGACAACACCGGTACAGCTTCGCGAAACCCCACATCGCCCTTGTGAGGGCCCGCTCCCGACACCGGGGGCGGGCCCTCGTACGTCGTTAAGGTGAACCCCATGAGCGAACCCTCCCGCTTCGACCGCGGCCACACCGACGACCTGATGTCCTTCCTGGCGGCGAGTCCCACGCCGTACCACGCCGTGGCGAACACCGCCGAGCGGCTGGAGAAGGCCGGCTTCAGGCAGGTCGCCGAGACGGACGCCTGGGACACCGGGACGCCGTCGGCCGCCGCGGGGATCGGCGGCAAGTACGTGCTGCGCGGCGGCGCGATCGTCGCCTGGTTCGTCCCCGAGGGCGCCGCCCCCCACACCCCCTTCCGGATCGTCGGCGCGCACACCGACTCCCCGAACCTGCGGGTCAAGCCGCGCCCCGACACCGGCGCGCACGGCTTCCGCCAGGTCGCCGTCGAGATCTACGGCGGTCCGCTGCTCAACTCCTGGCTGGACCGGGATCTCGGCCTCGCCGGACGGCTGAGCCTCCGGGACGGCTCGACCCGGCTGGTGAACGTGGACCGGCCGCTGCTCAGAGTGCCCCAACTCGCCATCCACCTGGACCGTTCCGTGTCGGCGGACGGACTCAAGCTCGACAAGCAGCGCCACCTCCAGCCGATCTGGGGCCTCGGTGACGACGTCCGCGACGGCGACCTGATCGCCTTCCTGGAGGAGGAGTCGGGGCTCGCGCCCGGGGAGGTCACCGGCTGGGACCTGATGACCCACTCCGTGGAGGCGCCCGCCTACCTGGGCCGCGACCAGGAGCTCGTCGCCGGGCCGCGCATGGACAACCTGCTGTCCCTGCACGCCGGCCTCGCCGCTCTCACCTCCGCCGCCCACGAGAACCTGCCGTACATCCCCGTGCTGGCCGGCTTCGACCACGAGGAGAACGGCTCGCAGTCCGACACGGGCGCGGACGGGCCGCTGCTCGGCGGAATCCTGGAGCGCTCGGTGTTCGCGCGCGGCGGCTCCTACGAGGACCGGGCGCGGGCGTTCGCCGGGACGGTCTGCCTGTCCTCGGACACGGGCCACGCGGTGCACCCCAACTACGCGGAGCGGCACGACCCGACGCACCACCCCCGTGTCAACGGCGGCCCGATCCTCAAGGTCAACGTCAACAACCGCTACGCCACGGACGGTTCGGGCCGCGCGGTGTTCGCCGCCGCCTGCGAGAAGGCCGGCGTGCCCTTCCAGACCTTCGTCTCCAACAACTCCATGCCCTGCGGCACGACGATCGGCCCGATCACCGCGGCCCGGCACGGCATCAAGACCGTCGACATCGGCGTGGCGATCCTCTCGATGCACAGCGCCCGCGAACTCTGCGGCGACAGCGACCCGTTCCTGCTGGCCAACTCGCTGAGGGCGTTCCTCGAAGGGTAGTCAACCGCCGCCCGGCGCATGGGTGTTGTTTCCCCGGGTACCCGGTGTCCGACCGGGCCGACCGGACCGGACACAGGGAGGCGACACTCATGGGCCTGGGCGGATGCATCATCCTCATCGCCGTCGGCGCGATCCTCACGTTCGCGACCGACTGGCACATGCAGGGGGTCAATCTCGACCTGGTCGGCGTCATTCTCATGGTCGTCGGGCTGATCGGCGTCGTGACGTTCACCAGTATGGCCAAGCGCCGCCGCGTGGTGGTTCCGGGTCAGACGACGGTCGTCGAGGAGGACGAGACGCGCGGCTACCGCGGTGGCTACGGCGCCTGAGCGGTCGGCGGGCAGGACATGCACGCCCAAACCAGAGCAATCCGTGACGCGGTGCGCGATGGGCGCTTGTGTGAACCTCGTGAAGACTTTGTGCGGTTGAGGGCCCGGGGCTGAGGCAGCCCCGGGCCCTCTCAGTCGTCGTCCATCCCCGCCAGCACCAGGGGGAGCCGGTCCGCGCCGCCCTCGGCGAGGCGCACCGGAACGCCCCAGTCCTGCTGGTGGACGTGGCAGGCCGGATACGCGTTCGCCGGGTCGTCGTCGCAGGACGCGGCCATCGCGGAGACGTGCAGCACGCCTTCCGCCACGGCCGGGTCGAGGGTCAGGGTGCGGTGCAGGTCCGTGCCCGCGCCCTCGCCCGCGAGGAGCAGCTCGGGCGGGGTCGCGGAGACGAGGAGCCGGGTCGAGGGGCCGTAGCGCGTGTCGAGTTTCTGGCCGGCCGGGGCCTGGAAGATGACGTCCAACCGCAGCTCGCCGGGGGCGACTTCGGTGGCCGCGCGCCGGGTGCGGTGGGCGACGGACTCGACCCGCACCGCTTCGTCCGGGAGGCGCAGCCGGGTCAGCCGGTGCCGGGCCGACTCGACGACCAGGATCTCGTCACCGGCGAGCACGGCGTCACTCGGCTCCCTCAAGTCCGTGGCCAGCGTGGTGACTTCGCCGGTCGCGGGGTCGTAGCGGCGCAGCGCGTGGTTGTACGTGTCGCTGATCGCGACCGAGCCGTCCGGGAGCGCGGTGACGCCCAACGGGTGCTGGAGCAGCGCCTGTTCGGCCGGTCCGTCGCGGTGGCCGAAGTCGAAGAGGCCGGTGCCCACGGCGGTGTGGACCGCGCCGTCGGCATCCACCCAGCGCAGCGCGGACGTCTCGGAGTCGGCGAGCCACAGGCGGTCGGCGGTCGCGGCGAGTCCGGAGGGCTGGGCGAACCACGCCTCGGGTCCGGGTCCGTCGACGAGCCCCTCATTGGTGGTGCCGGCGGTGACGGCGACCGTGTCGTCGGCCGGGTCGTAGGCCCAGAGCTGGTGGACGCCGGCCATGGCGATCCACACCTTGCCCTGCCACCAGGCCACGTCCCAGGGGGACGAGAGGCTGATCTCGCGCGCGGGGCCCGCGGTGGGCTCGCCCTGCATCCACTGACGGCCCGTGCCGGCGAGGGTCGTGACGGCGCCGGTGGTGAGGTCGAGGCGGCGCAGCGCGTGGTTCACCGTGTCGGCGACGACGACCGAGCCGTCCTCCAGGAGCGTGAGGCCCTGCGGTTCGCTGAAGGTGACCGAGTCGGCCGGCCCGTCCTGGAGGCCGCGGGCGCCGGAGCCGATCCGCCGGACGACGCTCTCGCCGTCCGCTGCCAGCTCGACCAGCTGGTGCCGGGTGGTGTCGCTGACCAGGAAGGTGCCGCCGGGGAGGGCGATCGCCTTGCCGGGGAAGCGCAGCACGGTGGGCTCGGGCTCCGGCGGTACGTACGGGCCGTCGCCGCGCCGGAGCGTGCCCTTCGCCGCGTGCTCGGTCTCCAGCTCCGTCACCAGGCGCTCGATGGCGTGCGCGTGGCCCTCGCCCGCGTGCTGTGCGACGACGTAGCCCTCCGGGTCGATGACGACGAGCGTCGGCCAGGCGCGGACGGCGTACTGCTTCCAGGTGGACAGCTCCGGGTCGTCCAGGACCGGGTGCTCCACGCCGTAGCGCTCGACCGCGTCCTCGACCGCCCGGTGCTCGGCCTCGTGCGCGAACTTCGGGGAGTGGACGCCGATGATCACGACCGTGTCCCGGTGCTTCTCCTCCAGCTCACGGAGTTCGTCCAGGACATGCAGGCAGTTGATGCAGCAGAAGGTCCAGAAATCCAGGATGACGATGCGGCCCCGCAGGTCGGCGAGGGTGTACCGCTTCTCGCCCGTGTTCAGCCAGCCGCCCTTGCCGGTCAGCTCGGGGGCGCGGACGCGGGCTCGGCGGGGTGTCGGGGCCGGGGTTGCATCGGTCATGGATCAAGAGTGCCACCCGCCACTGACAGTCACGGCAGCGCGTGCCCCGTCGTCGCGTCCACGTGGTCCGGTACGGCCTCGTGGTGGTCGCCGACCGTGAGGGTGCCGGTCGGTTCGAGGAGGAGGATCTCGGAGGGGACCGGGGCGTAGGGCTTGTGCTCGGTGCCGCGCGGGACGGTGAAGACGGAGCCCTTGGGGAGGACGACCGTGCGTTCGCCGGAGCCAGGCTCCCGCAGGGCGATATGCAGTTCGCCCTCCAGGACCAGGAAGAACTCGTCGGTGTGGTCGTGCGTGTGCCAGAGGTGTTCGCCCTCGACCTTGGCGACGCGGACGTCGTAGTCGTTGACGGTGGTGACGATGCGGGGGCTCCAGCGGTCGGCGAAGGAGGCGAGGGCGGCGGGGAGGGAGACGGGTTCGGTGGCTGTCATGGGATCAGCCTGCGGGGTGCCGGGGCGGCTCCACGAGTGCTAGGAATCGCATATGCCGCAAGAATCCTCTCAGCAGCCGCACCGCCCCCCTCGATCTCATCGCCCGCATCGGGTCGCCGTCATCGTCGACGAGGGCACCAACCCCTTCGAGGTGGGCGTCGCGACCGAGCTGTTCGGGCTGCCGCGGCCGGAACTCGGGCTGCCCGGGCCGCTGTATGAGGTGCTCGTGTGCACGCCCGCGCCCGAGGTGCGGATGAACCACGGGTTCTTCACCCTCTCCGGGGCGCACGATCTCGACGCGGTGGACTCGGCGGACACCCTCGTGGTGCCGGGGCGCCCCGACAACGTCGTACCGCGCGGGGCCGCCGTGCTCGACGCCATCCGGCGCACCCACGCGCGCGGGGCCCGTGTCATGAGCCTGTGCACCGGCACCTTCGCGCTCGCCGAGGCGGGGCTGCTGGACGGGCGCCGGGCCACCACCCACTGGATGTGGGCCGAGCTCTTCCGCACCCTGCACCCGCGCGTGCGGCTCGAACCGGACGTTCTCTTCGTGGACGACGGGGACGTCCTCACCGCCTCCGGGAGCGCCGCCGCGCTCGACCTGGGGCTGCATGTCGTACGGCGTGACCATGGCGCGGAGATCGCCAACGCGGTGTCCAGGAGACTCGTCTTCGCGGCCCACCGGGACGGCGGGCAACGGCAGTTCGTGGAACGGCCGCTGCCCGATGTGCCCGACGAGTCCCTCGCGCCGCTGCTCGCGTGGGCCCGGGAGCGGCTGGGCGAGCCGTTGACGGTGGCCGGCCTGGCCTCCCGGGCGGCCGTCTCCCCCGCGACCCTGCACCGGCGGTTCAGGGCGCAGCTCGGGACGACGCCGTTGGCGTGGCTGACCGGGGAGCGCGTGGCGCTCGCGTGCCGGCTGATCGAGCGCGGGGAGGAACGGCTCGACGTGGTCGCCGCGACCTGCGGTCTGGGCACCGGCGCGAACCTCCGGACGCGGCTGCGGAGGGAGACCGGATTGAGCCCGTCGGCCTACCGGCGGCGTTTCGGACCCGCGTCCGGGGAAGCCGTAAGGGCATGAGATTCCTCGTACGCGATCGGATCCTCGGCTTCGGTGAGGATTACTGGATCGAGGACCAGCACGGCAACAAGGTGTTCCTGGTCGACGGCAAGGCCATGCGCATCAGGGACACCTTCGAGCTGAAGGACACGCACGGGCGCGTGCTCATCGACTTCCACAAGAAGATGCTCGCCCTGCGCGACACGATGGTCATCGAACGGGACGGCGAGCCCCTGGCGACCATCAAGCACAAGCGGTTCTCCCTGCTGCGCAACCACTACAAGGTGTCCCTGGTCGACGGCACCGAACTCGACGTCAGCGGCAAGATCCTGGACCGCGAGTTCGGCATCGACTACGATGGCGAACTCCTCGCCCAGATCTCCCGCCGCTGGCTGCACATCCGGGAGACCTACGGCGTCGACATCGTCCGGGAGGACGCGGACGCGCCCCTGCTGATCGCGGTGGCGGTCTGCGTGATCCACCTGGCGGAGAAGGAACGGGAGGACTGACGCCCCCTGCCGGAATCCGCTCCTCACCCGGCGCGGCGCGGCCGTTCCAGGCCCAGCACCCGGTCCTTGAGGGCCGGGAACTGGTCCCGCGTCACGGCCACCTTCGCCGGGTCGAAGTCCACCGTCAGGATCTGCTCCCCCGCGCCCGCCTCCGCGAGGACCTCGCCCCAGGGATCGACCACGATCGAGTGACCGGCCTGGGGAACTCCGGCGTGGGTACCGGCCGTTCCGCATGCGAGGACGAACGACTGGTTCTCGACCGCGCGGGCCTGGGCCAGCAGGGTCCAGTGGGAGCGGCGGCGCTCGGGCCAGCCCGCGGGGAGGACGAGGGTCTCGGCGCCGGCGTCGACGAGGCCGCGGAAGAGTTCGGGGAAGCGGAGGTCGTAGCAGGTGCCGAGACCGATGACCGTCTCGGGCAGACGGACCGTCACCAGCTCGCTGCCCGCGCCCATCAGCACCGCCTCGCCCTTGTCGAAGCCGAAGCGGTGGATCTTGCGGTAGGCGGCGGCCAGTTCACCGGAGGGGGAGAAGACGAGGGACGTGTTGTAGAGGGAGCCGGAGCCCGCGGCGGAGCCGCTGTCGGATGCTGTGCGCTCGGGGATCGAGCCCGCGTGCAGCCACACGCCCGCGTCGCTCGCCGCCTTGGCCATCGCCTCGTAGGTGGGACCTTCGAGCGGCTCGGCCTCGTCGGCGAACCGCTCGTAGGCGAACGCACCGGTGGTCCACAGCTCCGGCAGGATCACCAGGTCCGCACCGGCCTGCTCACGCACCAGGGACGCCACCCGAACCCGACGGGATTCGATCGATTCGCCCTCTTCTACGGCGATTTGAAGGAGAGAGGCGCGCACACTACCACCGTCCTGGCATTCGAGCCGTTCACACGGGCCTACGATCGTCACACGAAAGCACTGCCGGGGTGCCTCACAGCAGCGTAACTTAGCGTTTTAAGACACCCGCCGACAGCCACCTCCCGCTGGCAACGCCGCCCGCCACCCGACCTGTACCGACCGCCGAGGGGTCCCGTTTCCGTGAGTCTGCATCCCACTCTCCAGCCCTACGCCGACGCTTGGACCCACTCCATCGACGCGATATCCGAGCTGGTGACCCCGCTCGCGGAGGGAGAGTGGAACCGGCGAACGCCGTGCCCGGGCTGGTCGGTGCGTGACGTGGTCTCCCATGTCATCGGGCTGGACAACGAGATGCTGGGCGACCCCCGCCCGATCCACACCCTCCCGCGCGACCTCTACCACGTCACCAACGAGCACCAGCGGTACATGGAGATGCAGGTCGACGTACGGCGTCACCACACGGCACCGGAGATGACGTCGGAGCTGGAGTACACGATCATCCGCCGCAACCGCCAGCTGCGGAACGAGTCGCGCGACCCCGGCACGAAGGTGCGCGGCCATGTCAGCACCGAGGTCACGCTGGAAGAGTCGATGCGGAACCACGCGTTCAACGTGTGGGTGCACGAGCAGGACCTGCGCGCCGCCCTCGGCCGCCCCGGCAACCTGGACTCGCCCGGCGCGCACGTCGCCCGTGACGTGCTCCTCGCCGCGCTCCCGAAGGTCGTCGCCGACGACTCGGGCGCACCGCGCAGCTCGGCGGTCGTCTTCGACGTGCACGGCCCGATCGAGTTCCTCCGCACGATCCGCGTCGACATCCAGGGCCGCGGCACCCTGGAGACGGTCCCGGCCCTCGGCCCGGCCGCGACGCTGATCCTCGACTGGGAGACGTACGTACGACTGGCCTGCGGGCGGGTCTCCCCCGACTCGGTGTCGGACAAGATCAAGGCGGACGGCGATCCGGAGCTGTCGGCTTCGATACTGCGGAACTTCACGGTGACCAAGTAGGGACGGTCACCGGCGGGGAGCGGGGCGGTCACCCGGCGAGAGCGGCGCGGGGGGCGCGGACAGCGCGGGGCGGGAGCGACGCGGGGAGCGGCGGCGGCGGCGCTGGGATCGGCGGCGGTGCTGAGCTCGTGAACCGCGCGGGGATCGGCGGCGGCGCTGCGAGCGGCACCGGCGCTGGGCGTGGGGGCGCGGGAGCGGCGCCAAGAGCGCGAACGGCGTGGGGCGGTGGAACGGCGCCGGGAGTTGGAGCGGGTGCGGAGTTGGAGCGGCCGGGCGGAAACTCGGTGTTGCCGGGCCGCCAGCTGTCGGTAGCCTCCGCCGCATGTCTGACGTGATGTCCCCCCGAAGCGAGACCGCCGGCGGTACCGAGCCCGCCGAGCCCGGCGACGGGCCTCCCCGGCTCACCCGGCTCACCTTTCACAACCCCCTCTCCGAGGCGCGGGCCGACGGGATCGTGCGGCGGCTGGCCGGTGCGGGGCCGCGTACGGTGCTCGACATCGGGTGCGGCTGGGGCGAGTTGCTGCTCCGGGTGCTGGCCGCCGTACCGGAGGCGCGGGGCGTCGGGGTCGATGTGAACGCGCGGGATCTGGCGCGCGGGCGGCGGAACGCCGAGGCACGGGGGCTGGCCGGGCGGGTCGAGTTCGTCGAGGAGTCGGCCGTGGGGACGGGGCGCGGGCCCGCCGATCTCGTGCTGTGCCTGGGAGCAAGCCAGGCTCTCAGCGACGCGGAGGCCCCCGAGCACACCGCCGTGGCCCTGCGGGAGTTGCGGCGGCTCGTCGGCGACGGGGGGCGTGTGCTGCTCGGTGAGGGGTTCTGGCAACGCCCGCCCACGGAGGCCGAGTTGGCCGGCATGTGGCCGGGGGCGCACAGCGGCGAACACCATGACCTCGGGACGCTCGTCGATCTCGCCGTGGCGGCCGGGTTCCGCCCCGAGTGGACCGAGACGGCGAACGCGGACGAGTGGGAGGAGTTCGAGTCCGGGTACCAGGCGGACGCCGAGGTGTGGCTCGCCGGGCACGACAGCCACCCGCTGGCCGCCGCGACCCGCGAACGCCTCGACCGGCACCGGGCCCAGTGGATGAGCTACCGGGGCGTGTTGGGGATCGCCTACCTCACGCTCGTGGCGGCCTGACACTCACGACGACCTGACGCCCATGACGGCTGACGCCCACGGCAGCCTCACGCTTGTGGCCGCCTGACACTCACGGCGACCTGACACTCATGACGGCTGACGCCCATGACCGCTGACGCCCATGACGGCCTGACAGCCGCTCACGTCGTCACGACGTCACGTCGTCACGTCGTCACGACGCTCACGCGGGTACGTGCACCGTCTCCACCCGGCTCGCCACCAGCCGTTCGCGCTCGCGGCGGGCCGCCCGGCTGCGCAGCCGGAGGATCTGGCTGATGCCGAGCGCCTGGAGGACGAAGATCACCGAGAAGGCGATCGAGTAGTTGTCGCCGGTCGCGTCGAGAAGCACACCGACCAGGAACAGGGTCGTCATCGAGGCCACGAAACCACCCATGTTGGTGATTCCGGAGGCGGTGCCCTGACGCTCCGGCGGGTTGGCCGGGCGGGCGAAGTCGAAGCCGAGCATCGAGGCGGGGCCGCAGGAGCCGAGCACCGTGCACAGCACGATCAGCAGCCACATCGGCGCGTGCTCGCCCGGGTAGAGCAGCGTGACCGCCCACACCAGGGCCGTGGCGCCGACCGTGCCGAGCGCGAGCGGCAGCCGCGCGGTGTGGTGCCGGGCGACGATCTGGCCGTAGACCAGGCCGACGACCATGTTGGACAGGACGACGAGGGTGAGGAGTTCGCCCGCGGTGGCGCGGGACAGGCCCTGGGCCTGGACCAGGAACGGCAGGCCCCACAGGAGCAGGAACACCATCGCCGGGAACTGGGTGGTGAAGTGCACCCAGAGGCCGAGGCGGGTGCCCGGTTCACGCCAGGAGGCGGCGATCTGACGGCGGACGTAGGCCGCGCCGCGGTGCGGGAACGGCTCCGGCTCGTGCCCGTCCGGGTGGTCCTTCAGGAACAGAAGCAGCAGGACCAGGACCACGACTCCGGCGAGCGCGCTGCCCGCGAAGGCGGCCGTCCAGCCGATGCCGTGCAGCAGGCGCGCGATCACCAGGGTGGAGACGAGGTTTCCGGCCATGCCCACGAGGCCGGCGAGCTGGGCGACCATCGGGCCGCGGCGGGCCGGGAACCAGCGGGTGCCGAGCCGCAGCACGCTGATGAACGTCATCGCGTCACCGCAGCCGAGCAGGGCGCGGGAGGCGAGGGCGGTGCCGTAGGAGGGGGAGAACGCGAAGCCCAGCTGGCCCGCCGTGAACAGCAGGACGCCGATCGTCAGGACCTTCTTGGTGCCGAGGCTGTCCACGAGGAGGCCGACGGGTATCTGCATGCCCGCGTAGACCAGCAGCTGGAGGATCGAGAAGGTCGACAGGGCCGAGGCGTTGACGTGGAACCGCTCGGCGGCGTCGAGGCCGGCGACACCGAGGGACGTACGGAAGATGACGGCGACGAAGTAGACGGAGACGCCGATGCTCCACACGGCGACGGCTCGTCGGCCGCCGGGCGGATCACCGGGCAGGGACAGCGAAGAAGCGGAACTCGAACTGCTGCTGCTCATCGGACCTCGCCCCGAGCCAGGTGGGAGAACCAGTCGACGTGCTGATGGACGATTCCCGCCGCGGCCTCGGCGTCCCCCGTGCGCAGCGCGTCGAGGATCGCCGCGTGCTCGGTGAGCGTCTTGGCGATGCGGTCGGGGTGCGCGTGCATGATGGCGACGCCCATCCGGAGCTGGCGGTCGCGGAGTTGGTCGTAGAGCCGGGAGAGGATCTCGTTGCCGCCGCTGCGGACGATCTCGGCGTGGAAGCAGCGGTCGGTGACGGCGGCGCCGGCCAGATCCCCCGCTGCGGCCTGCTCCTTCTGCCGGTCGAGGAGTTCCTCCAGGCGGGCGATGAGCGTCGGGGACGCCGGTACGACCTTGCGGACCGCGTGCTGCTCCACCAGCATCCGGGTCTCGACCACGTCCGCGATCTCCTGCGAGGAGACGGGCAGGACCAGGGCGCCCTTCTTCGGGTAGAGCCGGATCAGCCCCTCGACCTCCAGCCGCAGCAGCGCCTCACGCACGGGCGTCCGCGAGACCCCGACGGCCTCGGCCAACTCGCCCTCGGTGAGCAGGGTGCCGCCTTCGTAACGCCGATCCAGGACACCCTGCTTGACGTGGGCGTAGACGCGGTCGGCGGCGGGCGGCTGCTTGACGGCGGCAGGGGAGGAACCAGCGGCGGCGAGGGGCGGAGCGGAGGACGGAGACGGGGACAGGGACGGCATGAGGACAGCATAGATACAACACGTACGCATGAGGACGGGCGTCCAGGATGCGGACGGAACCGGGAGGGGGGTGGGGGGCGTCTACGACGGTGCGCGTCTACGGGAGTGTCCCCACGGTGACACCTCTACGGGGACGCGTTTTCCGCGGCCGGTCGGCAGGGGGTGTCTCCGGGGCGGGATGTCGGGGTGTCGGGGTGTGTCACACCTTCGTGGACCCGGCGCAGCAACCGCACAACCTTCTGTGCTAGTTACGTGTCACACACATGCGGCCCTTCCATCCCCCCTCCAACTGGGCCGCTCCTCAGGGGCATTCAACGTATTCGGGGTACCTCAGTTGATTACTGCCATTACCGGCATCAAGGGCAGCCGCTTCCGCAGAGCCGCCGCGGTCACCGTGACCGCAGGCGCCGTGCTCGCGGGCGGTGCCCTGACCGCGGCACCCGCGCAGGCCGTCACCGCGCCGTCGATCGTGGCCAAGGGCGGCTACCTGATGAACAACGCCAACGGGTCGACGTTGTTCAACAAGAAGATGGACACCAAGCTGTCCACCGGCTCGACCACGAAGATCATGACCGCCAAGGTCGTGCTCTCCCAGTCGAACCTGAACCTCGACTCGAAGGTCACCATCCAGAAGGCGTACAGCGACTACGTGGTCGCCAAGAACGCCTCGCAGGCCCACCTGATCGTCGGCGACAAGGTCACCGTCCGCCAGCTCCTCTACGGCCTGATGCTCCCGTCCGGCTGTGACGCGGCGTACGCGCTGGCCGACAAGTACGGCTCCGGCTCGACCCGGGCCGCACGCGTCAAGTCGTTCATCGGCAAGATGAACTCCACGGCGAGGACGCTCGGCCTGACGAACACGAAGTTCGACTCGTTCGACGGCATCGGCAACGGCAACAACTACTCGACGCCGCGCGACCTGACGAAGCTCGCCAGCAACGTGATGAAGAACGCCACGTTCAGGACGGTCGTCAAGACCAAGTCGTACAAGGCGAAGACGATCACCAAGACCGGCAGCACCCGCACCATGGCTGCCTGGACCAACACCAACACCCTGCTCAGCAGCTACAGCGGCGCCATCGGCGTGAAGACCGGCTCCGGCCCCGAGGCGAAGTACTGCCTCGTCTTCGCCGCCACGCGCCACGGCAAGACGGTCATCGGCACGGTCCTCGCGTCGACGTCGGTCACCCAGCGCTCGACAGACGCGACCAAGCTGCTCAACTACGGCTTCGCGCGCCTTGGCTGACATCCAGTCAGCTTCCTGACCAGCACAGGCACAGAGGGGCCCGCCGCATCACAGCGGCGGGCCCCTCTGCCGTCCGCCCTTCGCCGCCGTACGGCAATCTCCAGTCGGTGGCTTCTCTAGTCGGTGTCCGTCGCCGCCAGCACAGCGATCCGGCGGTGGTCGGGGGAGAGGGCGACTATGCCGTAGTCGGAGTCGATGTCGCCATGGAACCAGTCCGTGTCGGTCTCGAAGTGGAACCAGTTGGTCTGCCGGGCACGATGCTCCACCTCCTCCGCGCTCGCGCCCGCCGGAGCACCGCTGAGCCCCGCGATCGAACGCCATGCCCACAGACGGCCGTACGCGCCGTGCACGCCCGAGTCGTACATGCCGCCCATCGACGCCGTGGCGAAGAGGAGCCGCCAGATCTCGTCCAGCGGACGGACGGCGATCTCGAAGCGGTCCGTGGGGCCGAGCCCGTCGAGGCAGCCCATGGGCAGGGTCGGCAGCAGAGCCGGCACGCGCTCGGGCGGTACGGCCTCGTCCAGCGGGAACACCCAGGCGCCGAAGTCAGCCCATTCGCCCGCCTGCGGGGCGGCGACGATGCTCTCACGTACGTCCGTCGTGGCCGTGTCGCGCAGGGCGGACCGCTCGGACGTACGGGGTGTCGGCAGGTCCACGCGCCCCTCGGCGGGCAACTGGCTCGGTACACCGTAGGAGGAGCCGTTGAGCGAACGGGTCGGGAAGTCGGCGCCTGACTCCACGTCGATGCGGTGCGTCGGAAGCCAGGACAGCGGATGCCACGGGGGTAGCACGTGCGCCGCGGAACGCAGCGCCGGGTACGTGTCGGTCCGCACGCCACGGAGCACCAACTCGTGCAGAAGGCAGGCCCTCAGCTCGTTCAGGTACTCCCGCCCGCGAGGTTCGAAGACGACGGCCGCGAGGTCGGCGACATGGTGGCGCTCCGCGAGGACCGAGGCGACGAAGGGCAGCAGGGGGCGCGGGCTGCCTGTGGACGGCCGCTTCTCGTCGAGGAACCGGAGGAGGTTGACCAGGCTGTCCCGACCCGGTGTGAAGGCCAGCACCCTTACCACGTTGGCCAGTTGACGCTCGTACTCTCGTACCTGCCGTACGGCGACCACGTGCCGGTCGACCAACTGCTCCCCCAGCTCACGCACATACGATGCGTCCCCCTGCACGGCACGCTGCTCGGCCTGACCCCACTGGAGGTCGCCGGAATCACTCACCCTCGTCGTTCCCTCGCGTGCGCGGTGAACGCGGTCCAAGTGGCGGGGGTGACCTGGAGTATCGGTCCGTCGGGCGCCTTGGAGTCCCGGACGGCGATGGTGGTGGGGATGTTGCGGGCGACCTCGACGCACTCCTGACCGGCATTTCCGCCGCTGTAGCTGGACTTGACGAACTCGAATGCGGGCACGCCGGCTACGTCTCCTTCAGGATCGCGTCGATCAGTCTGACCGAGTTCTGCCCCGCCAGGCCCAACCGCGTGATCCGGTCGAAGAGCCCGTTGTGGTGGTCGGCATCAGTATCGCTCTCCAGCCAGACGGTCGACGAGGTGGTATCCACGTGAACCACGTCCAGGGCACCGGGTTCGGCGAACGACACGATGGTGAAGGCACTCGTCATCCCCGGATGCGCGCCAGCCAGGTAAGGCAGCACCTGGAGCTTCACGTTCGGTCGGCGCGTCATGTCCAGCAGATGCCCGAGCTGGGCTCGCATGACCTCACGCCCGCCTACGAGTTGACGCAGGGCGGCCTCATGCACGACCGCCCACAGTTCCAGCGGGGCCTCCCCATGCAGCCGAGCCTGGCGCGCCATTCGGGACTCGACAAAGGGCTCGATCTCATCCGGGTCCTCCCAGTGGCCGTTGCCGACCGCCAATGCCCGCGCGTAATCCGGCGTCTGCAACAACCCCGGGACGACAGCCAGTTGCCATGTTCGGATGTTGGTGGCGATGTCCTCCAGCGCCACGTACTCGACCATCGCCTCCAGTTGGGGGTACTGGTTCCACCAGCCGTGGGCTTTGCGCCGCTCACGGTCCGCCTTGGCGAGGGCCAGCAGCTTCCCGATCACCACCTCGTCGCTCTCGCCGTACAGGTGGCACAGCGCCCTGACATCGGGATCGCGCATCGGCACCTGACCGCGCTCGATCTTCGCGACCTTGGTCACGGACGCCGTCAGCGCTTCGGCGGCATGTGCCTGCCTCAGGTCACGCGCCTCCCGCATCCGAAGCAGTTCGCCACCAAGCCTGCGGCCCAACACGGTGGTCACCGTCCGCCCGCGGTCAGGGTTGTTGCCCATACAGCGTTCCTTCCCCATGAGTCGGCCCAGTCTGTAGCCCTCTCGAAGCAACCCACAACCGAGGCAGGAATTTTTCTGCCGAGAACTAGTTGCTGCCAATCATCCCGGAACGCTACCGTCAGTAGGCAACAAGCCACCCAGCGACACCAGTTGGCGGAAGTGCACCGCGCTGCCCTCACACAGCACGGCAGAGCCACCCCACCTGGCCCCGTCCCCCATGGAGGTGCCTCCCGGTGACCGACTCCTGTCCTCCAGGACTCCCCAAGCCCCACGACCGCCGCTACGACCACTACGACGCCGTCACCTACACCCCGTACCCGATCAACATCCCCCGCGCCCGCAGACACGTCGCCCACCTCACCGCCACCTGGGGACACCCCCGATCCGCTGGCGACGCGGCGCTACTGGCAAGCGAGTTGTGCACGAACGCCTTACTGCACGGGTGCCTGCGGGACCGTCTGTTCCGCGTGGAGACGTCCCTGACCGGCAACGCCCTGCGCGTCGCGGTGACGGACCCGAGGGGCGAACGGCTCCCGTTCCCTCAAACCTCCACCCCCGATGACCAGTTCGGCCGCGGCCTGCTCATCGTCCGGGCGCTCGCTGCCCGTTGGGCCGTCGAGAGGCTCACCGTCGGGAAGACCGTGTGGGCGGAGCTGAACATCGCGGGGCGCCACGAGACGTAACTCCGCGACACGGCAAGGTCATCCGCCGGCCTGACCGCCTCGCTTCGAGGTCACTGCGAACCGTAGGATTATTGCAACAGCAAGTGACGTGTGATGTCGACGCGACGGGGGCGGAGATACGGCATGGCAGTGCCCGGAACCGGAGCGGGCCAGGGCGGCAACCCTGACCTGCACGTCACATCCGCCGATCTCACCAAGCTCGCCGGTGACCTCGACCACATGCAGGACCACCTCGACAAGCAGGTCAGACGGATGGACGCGGTCGTCGACCGCATCGAGGCCGGCTGGCGCGGGCCGGCGGCGACGGCGTACCGCGAGTTCCACCGCGCGGCGACCGAGGACGCCGTACGCATCCGCGAAGTCATGAAGCTGCTGGAGCAGGCCGTGCGGATGAGCCGGGACGGCTTCTCCGCGCACGACATGGAGGTGCTGGAGCAGATGCGGAGCATCCAGGTGGACGTCGGCAGCGAGGTCGACAAGCTGTCGACGCCCAACACGGAGGCGGGGACGGGAGCCGACGCGGCGCCCCCGCGCAGCAGCCTCGACTCCTTCTGACCCGGCTGACCGCCCTTCTGGCCCTTCTCAACGCGTGCTGCCAAGTGCCGCTCAGCCAGCCATAGTTACCGACCGATATCCAGGGGGATCATGTCGACCGGGGCTTCCGCCGACGACCACATAGCCGTCTCCTTCGCCACGCTCCACGACCTCGCCACCGAGCTGGAGGACATCCTCAAGCAGCTCAACGGCAAACTCGACGACCTCTACGACCGCGCCGAACCGGTCGTCCTGTCCTGGAAGGGCGAGGCCCGCGAGGTCTTCGTAGAGAAGCTCGACGAGTGGGACCGCTCGGCCCAGGATCTGCAGGCCGCGCAGAAGTGGCTGCACGCGTATGTCACCACCGGTCACGCAAATTACGCAGCGGCTCATCGGGCGGTGCTGCGCGGCTGGGGAGGGGTCTGATGAGCACCCCGACGCCTCCGGGGACCACGAAGATCGATGTCACTCCGACCGTCCTGTACGGCGTCTCAACCGGCATAGCAGGCCAGCAGGACCCCCTTGACCGTGGCATCAAGTCGTTCCTCGACGAGCTGGCCCGGTACCCGGACGGCGGCGGGAGGGGTACGGCGATGAAGGAATTCACCACCGCCTATCTGAAAGTCGCCGAGCGCTTCCTGGAGGTCTGGGCGAAGGCCGTGGTGAGTGTGGGAGGAGCCGCTGTCGGCTTCACGTCTACCGCCAACAATTACGCGGCGGCCGACGCGGCAACCCACCCTTCGCCAACGGGACAGCCGACACACCGGCCCAACCCGCCCGTCATCGACAAGGCCCCCACGTACGGTCCCGTCACCGATTTCAAGTGGGGGGACATCGATGCGGGCCAGGACTTGATGCAGGAGGCCCTCGAAGGTCTGGAAGCCGTGGTCCTGGCTGTCATGCGCCCCTTGCTGGAACACGAGTGCCGCTGGGGCAAAGCGGCAACGATCCTCCCGTTGCCCAATCACCTGCGCCTGTACTCGATCTCTCAGGCATGGCGCATGCCGCAGACCACCCTCGGCATGGTGGACGGAACGCTGACGGGCCTCGTCGGCAGCATCACCGACCAGACCGATCAGGACTGGTACAACGCGATGCGGACATTCTGCAGCACGCTGTGGGGAACTTCAGCCTGGGGCAAGAACCGGGAGGGCTACGACTGGGCCAACGACGACGCGAAGAAGAGAGGGAGCAGCCACCCAGTCTTCGCCGTTCTCTTCGACACCTGCGACGCCATGGTCGAGGCGATCTACAACGTCGCCAAGGCGGCGGAGGACGTCCGGGACGATCTGCACCGGATCTACCGCCAGGCCGTTGTCGACAGTCTCAAGCAACTGGATCCCAGAGATCTGGACATCACGGATGCCAAGAGCCTGGTGAAAGGGCTGTGGGAAGCAGGAAAGGGCTTGGTCGCGGACGTCTCTGTCGGGATCGTGCTGAACATCGACGAAGGCGCCCTGAACGACGCGGTGTCGGCCTACAACAACCGAATTCACCGGCAGGTCAGCGAAATCAATACGCTGCTACCGGCCCTGGACGAGGCATACACGAGCGCACCGACCTTCAATGCCGAAACCGCCAGAGCCGAGGCGTTCGGCGCTCGGGCGCTGACGGACTTCAAAGGGGACCCTCTCTACACCGTTCCGGGAGATGACGAGTCCAAGCACCGCTTCCCCGTCGATCTCGCCAATCAAGAAGGACTGGCAGGTTCGCACGTCATCGACAAGCATGTAGGAAAGACGGACGTACAACTGGAGCAAAGGCTTCGCGACCAGGCCAAGGTGCGTCCGGACGGTACGGTCGCGCCCATCGCCGCATCGACTTTCACCGACCTGACATCGGCCCAGCGCTACACGCAGGGCGTCCTCGACGACCCGGGCAACCAGCAGAAGATCGCGAACTGGCTTGCGAGCAACCCGAACCCGGATCGTTCCAAGCGAACTGTGGGACTCACCTTCAACGACACCGTGGGCAGGACCTGGACGCGCGGTGACTCCGCTGCCCACGACTCGCATATCGTCAATGTGACCTTGAAACCCCGTCCTGGCGGACATCCGCCCTATGTAGTCCTCACTTCGATGCCTAGCGACACGGTTCAGTCATGAGGGACAACAAGCCATGAGAGAGCAACAGGTGATCGATTCCGCTTCCTGGAAATCGGCTCTGCTGGAACTGTTCGGCGGGGCATGGACCTTCGCGGCGGCGGGTCCCCGGAGCCATGACGACTGGCGCCGAGACGTGCAGGCCGTCATGACGCTGAAAGCCGAAGACCCGCGAAATTGGGGGTCCTTGAATTTCCCACCACCAGGACCTAACGGCGATAATAGTCAAGAATCACCTTTCGCCGATCTACGTCTCGACGAATTCGACTCTCTCCTCTATCGAGTGGGAAAGAAATCCGCATCCCAACTACTGACGGCTCTGCAAGGAAAATACTACCAATCGTCAAACATCCCCGATTTTGAGAGCCGCAAGGAGCATCTCTTCAAGTGCGCCGATGCGGTTCTCTCAAGATTTTCTGCAGGAGCCGCCTATTACACGAACCTCGCCGCCGCCCGAGTAGACCCGGATGTGGAACTACTGAATCCCGATGCTGAATGGAACTGTATTTCCAAATTCACCACCGACTGTGGCCTGATTGTTGTATCGGACTCCGAAGTAGGAGTTTTCTGGGCCTTCGACGAAGACTGAGAGCCGTCAATAAATGCGCACCCGCACCGCCACCTACCCCGACCACGAAACCGCCCAATGGGCCACCCAACAGACCGTCACCGCCAACGAACAGGCCATCCACCGCTGGCTCGCCCAGTCCACCCGCCCCCGTCTGACCATCGAGGCATCCTGGCCCTCCCGCCCCGAACCGGTCGGACGCGTCCTGCTCCAGGCGATGATGCTGGCCGGACGAGACCCGGTGGACGTCCGCGCGGCCCGAGTGATCCTGAAGCGGGACGCGTCCCGGCCGCACGGGTTCACCGTGCACGCCACGTTCCCCGTCTACCTCTAACCCGCACCCCGCACCCCGCACCCCGCAAACCATGACGACCCACCCGTAGCGACCCGACCCGTAACGACCCGCCCCGTAGCGACCCGATCCGTAGAGGCTGATCCCCGTGCCCCTGAGCCCCCTCGAACACGACCGCCGCTACGGCGAGTTGGACCAGGTGATCCGCGCCTACGCCGGTCAGCCGGCCGACGACACCCCGGACAAGCCGAGCGCCGCACTGGTCGCCTACCTGCGCCACACCTGGCACACCCGCCCCTGGGCCCTCGCCGTCGCGGAGCGGCAGCTGCGGGAGTACGCGGACCATCCGCCGGGCCGACTCCGGCTGCGGCTCGGCGAGTTCTACGCGATCCCGGACGTGGGGCTCCCCGAGGGCGAGATCCAGCAGTGGCTGTACTGCCTCGCCGATCACATCAGGCACAGCGTCGAGGAGGGGGAGGTCCCGCCCCCGGCGACCCCCGCCACCCACTGGGAATGGCACGCCCGCTTCCCGGAACTCGGGCAGTTCCTCGGCGGATGGTTCTCCCAGGACATGCCGGACGAGTTCGACGACCACGACGCGGCGATCGACGACTACCGCACCGCGACCGACCCGCACCTCGTCGCCCGCCTCACCGGCGAACTCCACGAACTCCTCGCCCTGGACCTCGACGAGTCCGACTACGCCCTCGCCGTCGCCGAGCTGGGGATGGAGGTCGACCCGCCCGCGCCGTATTCACCGAGCGGCTGGCTCGCGTCGGCCGCCGACCGGCTGGGCACACCTCGCGCCGACTACCGGCCCCCGACGCAGGCACCGCGGGGCTGAGCCGCGCGTCCCCGGCCCACGGAGATGCGCGGCTCCTCGACCGCTACGCCCAGGTGATCAACCGCTTCGGCTGCTCCAGCACCGCCGCCACGTCCGCCAGCACCTTCGACCCCAGCTCCCCGTCCACCAGACGGTGGTCGAAGGACAACGCCAGCGTGGTGACCTGGCGCGGCTTCACCTTGCCCTTGTGGACCCAGGGCTGGAGTTTGATCGCGCCGACCGCGAGGATCGCGGACTCGCCGGGGTTGAGGATCGGGGTGCCGGTGTCGATGCCGAAGACGCCGACGTTGGTGATGGTGACCGTGCCGCCCTGCATCGCCGCGGGGGACGTCTTGCCCTCGCGAGCCGTGGCGACCAACTCGCTCAAGGACTGGGCCAGTTCCGGCAGGGTCTTCGCGTGGGCGTCCTTGATGTTCGGGACGATCAGGCCGCGCGGGGTGGCCGCCGCGATGCCGAGGTTGACGTAGTGCTTGAGGACGATCTCCTGGGCGGCCTCGTCCCAGGACGCGTTGATGTCGGGGTTGCGCTTGATCGCGACCAGCAGGGCCTTGGCGATCAGCAGGAGCGGGTTGACCCGCAGGCCCGCCATGTCCTTGTCCTGCTTCAGCTCCTCGACCAGCTTCATCGTGCGCGTCACGTCCACCGTCACGAACTCCGTGACATGCGGTGCCGTGAACGCCGAGCCGACCATCGCCGCCGCCGTCGCCTTGCGGACGCCCTTGACCGGGACACGGGTCTCCCGGGACGTGTCGTACGTCGCGGAAGGTGCCGAGGGTGCGACCGCCGCCGCGGGCGCCACCGGGACCGCAGGCGCGGCTGCCTGCGCCGGAGCCGCCGCCGCGTGCACGTCCTCGCGGGTGATCACGCCGTCCGGGCCCGACGGGGTCACCGTCGCCAGGTCGACGCCCAGGTCCTTCGCCAGCTTGCGCACCGGCGGCTTCGCCAGCGGGCGCTGTCCCACGACGTCGGGCGCCGCCGCATGGCCGTTCAGCTCCGCCTGTACGGCCTTCACCGCCGCCTGCACGGTCTCCTGGGCCGGGATCTCCGCCCCCTTGCGCGGGCGGCGCTTGGTGGCGGACGTGGACACTCCGTAGCCCACCAGGACCGGTGTGCGGGCCGCCGGCTTCTCCTCCGTGGCCGGAGCCTCGGGGGCGGCCTCGGCCGGGGCCTCCGCCGGAGCGGCGCCACCCGACACGTCCACCGCGATGATGGACGTGCCGACGTCCACCGTCGTCCCCTCGGGGAAGTGGAGTTCGCGGACCACGCCGTCGTACGGGATGGGCAGTTCCACGGCGGCCTTCGCCGTCTCCACCTCGCAGACGACCTGGCCGTCGGTGACGGTGTCGCCGGGCTGGACGTACCACTTGAGGATCTCGGCCTCGGTGAGGCCCTCGCCCACGTCCGGCATCTTGAACTCGCGTACGGACGCTTCTGTCATCGTCGTCACGACCCTCTCCTCAGTACGCCAGAGCGCGGTCGACGGCGTCGAGCACCCGGTCCAGGCTCGGCAGGTACTCCTCCTCCAGGCGGGCCGGCGGGTACGGGGCGTGATAGCCGCCGACCCTGAGCACCGGGGCCTCCAGGTGGTAGAAGCAGCGCTCCGTGATGCGGGCCGCGATCTCGCCGCCGGAGCCGAAGAACACGGGCGCCTCGTGGACCACGACCAGACGGCGGGTCTTCTCGACCGAGGTCTGGATCGCGTCGAAGTCCAGCGGGGACACCGAGCGCAGGTCCAGGACCTCCAGGGACCTGCCCTCCTCGGCGGCCGCGTCGGCGACCTCCTGGCAGAGCTTCACCATCGGGCCGTAGGCGGCGAGGGTCAGGTCGGTGCCCTCGCGGACCACGCGGGCCTTGTGCAGCGGGCCGGGGATCGCCTCGGTGTTGACGTCGCCCTTGTCCCAGTAGCGTCGCTTGGGCTCGAAGAAGATCACCGGGTCGTCGCTGAGGATGGCCTGCTGCATCATCCAGTAGGCGTCCGACGAGTTCGACGGGCTGACGATCTTCAGGCCGGACACGTGCGCGAAGAGCGCCTCGGGGGACTCGGAGTGGTGCTCTACCGCGCCGATGCCGCCGCCGTAGGGGATGCGGACGACGACCGGGAGCTTGACCTTGCCCAGGGAGCGGGCGTGCATCTTGGCGAGCTGGGTGACGATCTGGTCGTAGGCGGGGAAGACGAAGCCGTCGAACTGGATCTCCACGACCGGGCGGTAGCCGCGGAGGGCCAGGCCGATGGCCGTGCCCACGATGCCCGATTCCGCGAGCGGGGTGTCCACCACCCTGCGCTCGCCGAAGTCCTTCTGGAGGCCGTCCGTGACGCGGAAGACGCCGCCGAGCTTGCCGACGTCCTCGCCCATGATGAGGACCTTGGGGTCGGACTCCAGGGCGGCGCGCAGCGATTCGTTGATCGCCTTGGCCAACGGCAGGTTCTTGAACGTCGCGGTGTCCGCCATGTCACTTACCCCCTTCTTCGTCCGCGAACGACGCCTGGTAGGCGGCGAACTGGGCCCTCTCCTCGTCGACGAGCGCGTGCCCGTCCGCGTACACGTGCTCGAAGATGGCGAACCGGTCCGGGTCCGGCATGGCACGGACCGCTTCGCGCACTCGCCTGCCCAACGCTTCGCTCTCCGTTTCGAGTTCCGCGAAAAATCCCTCGTCCGCGTGGTTTGAGGCCTCGAGATACGTGCGCAGGCGCAGGATCGGGTCCTTCGCCTCCCACGACTCGCGCTCCTCGTCGGCCCGGTACTTCGTCGGGTCGTCGGAGGTGGTGTGCGCGCCCATGCGGTACGTGTACGCCTCGACGAGCGTCGGGCCCTCGCCGTTGCGGGCCCGCTCCAGCGCCCACTTGGTGACCGCGAGGCAGGCCAGGACGTCGTTGCCGTCGACGCGGACGCCCGGGAAGCCGTAGCCCTGTGCGCGCTGGTAGAGCGGGACGCGGGTCTGCTTCTCGGTGGGCTCGGAGATGGCCCACTGGTTGTTCTGGCAGAAGAACACGACCGGGGCGTTGTAGACCGCGGAGAACGTGAACGACTCGGCGACGTCGCCCTGGCTGGAGGCGCCGTCCCCGAAGTACGCGATCACGGCGCTGTCGGCGCCGTCCATGGTGACGCCCATCGCGTAGCCCGTGGCGTGCAGCGTCTGGGAGCCGATGACGATCGTGTACAGGTGGAAGTTGTTCGTGTTCGGGTCCCAGCCGCCGTGGTTGACGCCCCGGAACATGCCGAGCAGGTTGGTCGGGTCGACCCCGCGGCACCAGGCGACGCCGTGCTCGCGGTAGGTCGGGAAGACGTAGTCGTCCTCCCGGGTGGCCCGCCCGGAGCCGATCTGGGCGGCCTCCTGGCCGAGCAGCGACGCCCACAGGCCCAGCTCGCCCTGGCGCTGGAGGGCGGTGGCCTCGGCGTCGAAGCGGCGGGTGAGCACCATGTCGCGGTACAGGCCGCGGAGCTCATCGGGGGTGATGCCGGCGACGTACTTGTCGTACGGGGCGGTCTTCGCGTTCTTGACTCGCTTGCCCTCGGGCGTCAGCAGCTGGACGAGGTCCGGGTCGGCGCCCTTGGCCTTGCTTCCGGCGCTGCGTCGCGGCTTGCGCGTGGCAGTGCTCTCCACGGTCACGTGTGCTCCTCCGTCGGTCCGGCTCCCCGGGTTCGCCGGGTGCCAGTGCGGCTCACCTGCGCCCCACGGACGCACAGGGTGGGTGCGGTTCGTCGGGAGCAGGCGTGACAGGTGCCCCGGCGAGCGCCCTGCACAATGCACGTTACCCAGTGCTCCACATTTCTGTGAAACCCCTCCTGACCTGCGATTTTGCTTGGATTTCCAAGTAAATCGCGAAAGTCGGGAACAAGTCCTGGTCACAGCCTTGCAGGGGGCCGGAACAACGGCACGTTATCCCGCTCACCTCAGGCACGGGAAGAGGCCGTATGTGAGACTTACCGCGTGTCCGGAGACGGAAAAATCAGCGTATTTCTCCTCGATGACCACGAAGTGGTCCGCCGGGGTGTCCACGAACTGCTCTCGGTGGAGGACGACGTCGAGGTGGTCGGCGAGGCCGGGACGGCCGCCGACGCGCTGGCGCGCATCCCGGCTACGCACCCCGATGTGGCGATCCTGGACGTACGGCTCCCGGACGGCAGCGGGGTGGAGGTGTGCCGCGAGATCCGGGCCCTGGACGAGTCCGTGAAGTGCCTGATGCTGACCTCCTTCGCGGACGACGAGGCCCTCTTCGACGCGATCATGGCGGGTGCCTCCGGGTACGTCCTGAAGGCCATCCGGGGCAACGAACTGCTGTCCGCCGTACGGGACGTGGCGGCCGGCAAGTCCCTGCTGGACCCGGTGGCGACCGCCCGGGTCCTGGAGCGGCTGCGCAACGGCGGGCCCAAGCAGGACGACACGCTGGACCGGCTCACCGACCAGGAGCGCAGAATCCTCGACCTGATCGGGGAGGGGCTCACCAACCGGGCGATCGGCGAGCGGCTGCACCTCGCGGAGAAGACGATCAAGAACTACGTGTCGAGTCTGCTGTCCAAGCTCGGCATGGAGCGGCGCTCGCAGGCGGCGGCCTTCGTGGCGCGGAGACAGGCCGAGCAGCAGCGTCAATAGAGATCCCTCCGGGGACCGACAAGCACCCCTCCGGGGACCGGCAAACACCCTTCCAGGGACCGATGCGGCGCCATTGGGGACCAAAGACCCCTCCCCCGGAGGCGTCGCCCACCCGACAGTAAGTGCATGCCCACCGACCGACAGCTGGCCGTCGATCTGCTCGCGCGCACCGACCACGGCCGGGTGGCCACCACCCTGGGGGCGCTGCCCTTCCTGGCGCCCGCCCGTCACATCGTGGCGGACGGGCGGCTGCTGCTGCGGATGCCCCGGAGCCACGGCCATCACCACGCGTGCGTGGACCGTGTCGTCGCGTACGGCGCCGACAACCTGGACTCGGCCGGGCCGGACGACGACCTGTGGTCCGTGCAGGTGATCGGGACGTGCGAGCCGCATGAGCCGACGGCGGAGCAGGTCGAGCGTTTCGGGCCGGCCCGGGGCGCGATGGTGTATCTGCGGATCGAACCGCGGCTCAGCACCCTGCACGCGGCGGACGGCGGCCCGGAACGGCATTTCGGGCCCACCCTGTGACCGAAAGCGACCATCGTCGACCGACCGGTGACTTTCTGTGACAAACCGCAGGTCAACGGCGCACTCCGTGCTCTAGCATCTGCCGCGTGCCGCGCTTACGTGTACCACCCCCCGTGCCCCACGCGCCCCCGCTGGGCGCCCTCCTCCGCCAGTACGCCGCCGGGTCCGCCGTCACCTGCGAACCCGTCGAGCAGGGCCTCCTGAACCGCGGCTACCGGCTCCGCACGACCCGGGGCCGCTACTTCCTCAAGCACCACTTCGACCCCGAGACCGCGGACCCTGCGGCGATCGCCCGCCAGCACACCGCGACCCGGCGCCTGGCCGACCTCGGCGTCCCCGTGGCCCCGCCGCTGCCGGGCCGCGACGGCCGTACCGTCGCCGTCGTCGGCGGCCACGCCTATGCCCTGCACCCCTGGATCGACGGACGGCACCGCCACGGCGGCCAGTTGACCACCGACCAGTGCGGACGCCTCGGAGCGCTGCTGGGGGTCGTCCACGCGTGCCTGGAGCGGGTCATGCCGGGGCGCCGGGAGGAGTGCGCGCCGGGGGCCGACCCCGCCGACACCTTCGCCCTCATCGACGACCTCCTGGGGCACGTCCACCGGCACCGGCCCGCCGACGCCTTCGACGAACTCGCCCGGTACCGGCTCCTGGAGCGGCGCGAGCTGCTGGAGCGGCACGCGGACCGGCGCCCGCCGCGCGGGGGCCTGGTGGGGTGGGTGCACGGCGACTTCCACCCGTTCAACCTGCTCTACAAGGGCGACGCCCCCGCCGCGATCGTCGACTGGGACCGCCTCGGCGTGCAGCCCCGCGCCGAGGAGGCCGTACGCGCCGCCGCGATCTTCTTCGTACGGCCCGACGGGGCGCTGGACCTGCCGAAGGTGCGGGCGTACGCGCACGCGTACCGGCGCACGGCGCGCGCCGAGCCCGCCGAACTGGCCGCCGCCGTGCACCGGGTGTGGTGGGAGCGGCTCAACGACTTCTGGATGCTGCGCTGGCACTACGAGCGCGGCGACACCCGCGCGGACCCCCAGTTCCCGGCGGCGTCCGCGCTCGCCGTGTGGTGGACGCGGGAGTACGACGCGGTGCGCGAGGCGTTCGCGGAGGACACCGACCCGTAGGACACCGCCCTGTAGGAGACCCGTAGCAGGACAGTCGTAGGCCGTGAACGGCACGCGCGCGTGGACCCCCTTTTTCGATGCCCCTCCCGGGAGCCCGTTTCAGGGGCGCACGCGCGCGTGAATTCTCTTCGGTGCCGGGGGCGTTGACCCGCCGGCACCGAGCTGTCAGCCGCCGCCCAGGGCACCGGCGACGGTGCCACTGCTGCCGCCGTTGTCCCCGCCGGCGTCACCCGTGCCGCTGGTGCCGGTCGGGTCCGCCGAGGTCGTCGCGCTCGGGGTGTTCGAGGGCTCCCGGGTGGCCGACGGGGTCGGCGTGTTCGAGGGCTTCTCGCTGGCCGTCTCGGTCGGGGTGTACGAGGGCGTGTCCGACGGCGTGTACTGCGAACCGGACGTCGTGCCGCTGTCGTCGGTGGCCGTCTCGGACGTGGACGCGGTCGCGTTGTCGCTCGGCGACTCCGTCGCCGTGTCGTCGGTCTTGGTCTGCGAGGTGGTCGGCGAGGGCGTGGTGCCCGAACCGCCGCTGCCGTTACCGGTGTTGTTCATGGCCAGCGCGACGCCCGCCGCGATGGCGATCACCGCGAGCACCGCGAGGATCCACAGCTTGCCCCGGCCGCTGCCGTGGTTGCCGTGCCCCTCGAAGCCGCCGTCGTCGCCGTTGCCGTAGCCGCCGGGCAGGATCGGCTGCGGGATCTGCGTGGTCCCGGAGGCGTCGCCCTGGGGCATCACGGTCGTCCCGGCGAAGCCGCCGGGCGGGGTCCCCTGGCCGTTGGCCACGGTCACCGGGCCGGTGTTCCAGGTGCCGGTGTGGCCGCCCTGGTCGTAGAGCATCTGAAGGCCGTACTGGACCAGCCCGCGCATCTCCTCGGCCGTCTGGAAGCGGTCGTCCGGGTCCTTCGCGAGGGAGCGCATGACGAGGCCGTCGAGCTCCGGCGGGCAGACGCCGTTCGACGTCTGGGACGGCGGGACCGGGATGTCCTGGACGTGCTGGTAGACCACCGACAGCGGTGTCTCGCCGGTGAACGGGGGCCGCAGCGCGAGGAGTTCGTAGAGGAGGCAGCCCGTCGCGTACAGGTCGGAGCGGTGGTCGACGGCCTTGCCGAGCGCCTGCTCCGGGGAGAGGTACTGGGGCGTGCCCATGACCATGCCAGTCTGCGTCATCGTCGTCGACGCCCCGTGCAGGGCGCGCGCGATGCCGAAGTCCATGACCTTGACGGCGCCGTTGTGCGTGATGATCACGTTCGCGGGCTTGATGTCGCGGTGCACGATGCCGTGCTGGTGCGAGTAGGCGAGCGCCTCCAGGACGCCCGAGACGATGATCAGGGCCTGCTCGGGCCCGGGCGCCTCGGCGTTGAGGAGGAGGTCGCGGATCGTGCGCCCCTCGACGATCTCCATCACGATGTACGGCACCGACATGCCGCCCACGTAGTCCTCGCCGGAGTCGTACACGGCGACGATCGCATGGTGGTTGAGGCCGGCCACCGACTGGGCCTCGCGCGTGAAGCGCGCCTTGGACGTCGGGTCCTCCGCCAGGTCGGAACGGAGCAGCTTGACCGCGACCGTGCGCCCGAGCCGTACGTCCTCGGCCGCGAAAACCTCGGCCATACCGCCCCGACCCAGTCTGTGGGTCAGCCGGTACCGGCCGTCGCCGACCAGTCCGCCGTTACCCAACAGCTCCGGTGCGTCCGCCATTCCGCCGCCAGCCGCCTCGGGGTCGGACGGGCCCTGAGCGTGCTGCTGTGCCATCAGTCCTCGCCGTCGTTTCTGCCCGCGGTGCGCGCGGTGTTGTTACGGTCTCCGTCGGCCACGCTACAGGCTCGGCGCAAGCCGCCGGTCCGGGATCAGTGCCGGGATCGTCCGGAGACGGACCGGCCATCAAATCGGTATCACGCGTCGTCGTGCAAATTCTGTGTACCGCCGGTACAGCACCTGTAACGCTTCCACGACTCTTCTTTCGCGTACGGTCACGGAACGGGCACCGCGCTTGACGTGTCAGTGCCCTCCGGCAGACTTGGCCGGGAATGGCACTCGATCACTGAGCCGGCGCCGATGGGGGACACGGAAGATGAGCCAGGACGGCGCACAGGGCCGGTACGCGGGGCGCGCGCTCGCGGGCGGCCGCTATCAACTGCGCGACCTGCTCGGCGAGGGCGGCATGGCCTCGGTGCACCTCGCGTACGACTCGGTGCTCGACCGCCAGGTCGCGATCAAGACACTGCACACCGAACTCGGCCGGGAACAGGCCTTCCGCGAGCGCTTCCGCCGCGAGGCCCAGGCCGTGGCCAAGCTCACCCACACCAACATCGTCTCGGTCTTCGACACCGGCGAGGACGCGCTGGACGGCACGACGATGCCGTACATCGTCATGGAGTACGTCGAGGGCCGCCCGCTCGGCTCCGTACTCGACGAGGACGTACGGCAGTTCGGCGCGATGCCCGCCGACAAGGCGCTGAAGATCACCGCGGACGTGCTCGCGGCGCTCGACATCAGCCACGAGATGGGCCTGGTCCACCGGGACATCAAGCCGGGCAACGTGATGATGACCAAGCGCGGCGTCGTCAAGGTCATGGACTTCGGCATCGCCCGCGCCATGCAGTCCGGTGTCACCTCGATGACGCAGACCGGCATGGTCGTCGGCACCCCGCAGTACCTCTCCCCGGAGCAGGCGCTCGGCCGGGGCGTGGACGCGCGCAGCGACCTGTACTCGGTCGGCATCATGCTGTTCCAACTGGTCACCGGGCGGCTGCCGTTCGACGCGGACTCGCCGCTGGCCATCGCGTACGCGCATGTGCAGGAGGAGCCGGTCGCGCCCTCCTCGATCAACCGTTCGCTGCCGCCGGCCGTGGACGCGCTGGTCGCCCGCGCGCTGAAGAAGAACCCGAACGAGCGCTTCCCGAACGCCGAGTCCATGCGCGACGAGTGCCTGCGGGTCGCCTCCTCGCTGCACGCGGCACCGCCGAGCATCGTGCCCGGCGCGCCCGCGCAGAGCGGCGCGGGCGTCGGCTCCGCGGTCTTCCCGCCGGTGGACCAGGCGGCCCCGGCACCCACCGGCCCCGTCCACACGCCGTACCAGCCGGGTCCCTACGGCGGCACGCCCGCGCCGGCCCCGTCCTACGGCTATCCGCAGCAGGCGGGCTACCAGCCGCAGCCCTCCGTCGGGTTCGGGCAGCAAGGCATCTCGACCCCGCCGCCGTACAACCTGACCCCGCAGCACCCGACCCCGGCCTCCGGCGGCGGCAAGAACAGCAAGCCGGTGATCATCGGCTCCGTGGTCGTCGCCCTGGTCGCGGTCGGCGCGCTGATCGCCGCCCTGTCGCTGAACAACGGCGGCGGAAACGACGCGAAGGGCGGCGGCAGCGCGAGCGCGAGCACCTCGGCGAAGGCGGTGGAGGGTCACCGCGACGGCGACACGTCCAAGACGATCGCGACGACGGCGTGCACGGAGCCTGAGGAGTCGTACAACGACCCCAGCAAGATCCAGGTCCCGGACTTCCAGTTCAAATACATCAGCTCGGTCAAGTCCTGTCTCCAGGCCGCGGGCTGGAAGATCAAGATCAAGTCCGAGGACGAGAACACCTACGGCCAGGGCACGGTCATGGACCAGTTCCCCTCGGCCGGCACGGACGCCGACCCCAAGAACATGCCCGAGATCGAACTGGGCGTCTCGACGGGCAACCCGTCCTGAACCCGTGACGCGGAAGGGCCCGGCAGCAGCCGCTGCCGGGCCCTTTGAGCGAGTGGGGATTCCTACAGGTACGGGCCGCCCACGCGACCGGCGCCCGGCTGACCCTCCTCGGCGCCGTCACCGACGCCCGGCGGCAGGGCCCGGCGCATCTGCTCCAGCTGCGCCCGCGCGGCCATCTGCTGGGCGAACAGCGTGGTCTGGATCCCGTGGAAGAGACCCTCCAGCCAGCCCACCAACTGAGCCTGCGAGATCCGCAGTTCCGCGTCGCTCGGCGTCACGTCGTCCGTGAACGGCAGCGACAGCCGCTCCAGCTCCTCCACCAGCTCGGGCGCCAGACCGTCCTCCAGCTCCTTCACGGAGCTGCGGTGGATCTCCTTGAGCCGGGCCCGGCTGGCTTCGTCGAGGGGAGCCGCACGCACCTCCTCGAGAAGCTGCTTGATCATGCTGCCGATCCGCATGACCTTGGCCGGCTGCTCCACCATCTCCGTCACCGGGATCTCGCGGGAGTCCTCGTCCCCGGTGCCACCGAGAGCCATCCCGTCCTGTCCCACGACCAGGATCTGTGGCTTCTCCGGCGACCTTTCGTTCCTCGGCATCTCCATGCGCCCATTCTCTCGCACTCGTCCACCTCGGCACCGTGGCGCCCCCCTCGAAAGGTGATCCACCGTTTCCGCATGGCCGAATCCGGAATGCCGGACAGTCCGCCGGATGTGACGCTTGTCCCGTCGATCTTGCCGCCTCGGCCCGGGAGGGGGTCACGGACGTGACTCCATGGCTGCGTACATGGCCGTCGCTGCGCGCGACGGGACTGCTGCTCGTGCTGGGCACGGGGGCGGTGGTGAACCCGCCCGGGGGTGTGCCGGCGTACGGCGTGGAGGCGGGAAGCGGTGCGGGCACCTCCGGTGGTGCCGGGGACGGTCGCGTCGCTGGTATCGGGGGCGTCGGCGGTGCCGGGGACGGTCGCGTCGCTGGTACCCGGGGTGGTGCCGGGGAGGGTCGCGTCGCGGTCACGGCCTCCGCGTCCGGCTCGGCCGCCGCCTCGGCTTCGCCCTCCGCCGTGCGACCTGTTTCCGGGCCCGACCGCGCCCCCGCCCGTGCCTCCGCCGAACCGTCCAGGGCGGGCAGCGCGGCGGGCGAGGGGCGGGAGCGGCCGGGCCGTACGGCGGAACCGAGCGCAGATGAGGACGAGGACGAAAGCGGGGGCGCGGACGGGGGCGGCGACGGCGGTGACACCGCCGGGCTGAAGGCCGACGGGAACGATGACGGTGGCGCCTCGGACAGTCCCGCGCCCGACGACTCCGCGACCCCCCAGCAGGCGGAACCCACCCCGTCCTCGCCCCAGACCGTCGCTCGCGCCACCGGCTCCGCCGAGCCCGTACTGCGAATCCTGCCGCTGGGCAGCGGCCTGATCCTCATCGGGCTCGGCCTGGGCCTCGCCTTCATCGCCCTCCGGGTCCGCCGGAGCTAGGGCCCGGCGGTTCTACGGTTCTACGGTTCTACGGCGCTACGAGCAGCACCTTTCCGATGTGCCCGCTGTCCTCCACCACCTGGTGCGCGGTGGCCGCCTCGCTCATCGGCAGTTCCCGGTCGACGACCGGCCGGATCTGCCCGGCCTCGATCAGCGGCCACACATGCTCGCGTACGGCGGCGACGATGGCCGCCTTCTCGGCGAGCGGGCGGGCCCGCAGCGAGGTCGCGCTGATCGCGGCCCGCTTGGCGAGGAGCGCGGCGATGTTCAGCTCGGCCTTGATGCCGCCCTGCATCCCGATGATCGCGAGCCTGCCGTTGACGGCGAGGGCCTGGACGTTGCGGTTCAGGTACTTGGCGCCCATGTTGTCGAGGATGACGTCGGCGCCCGCACCGTCCGTGGCCCGCTCGATCTCCGCGACGAAGTCCTGCTCGCGGTAGTTGATCAGGATGTCGGCGCCCAGCTCGGCGCAGTAGTCGAGCTTGTCCTTGCTGCCGGCGGTGACGGCGACCTTCGCGCCCACGGCCTTGGCCAGCTGGATCGCCATGGTGCCGATGCCGCTGGAGCCGCCGTGCACGAGGAGCGTCTCGGCGGGGCGGAGGTGGGCGACCATGAAGACGTTCGACCAGACCGTGCAGACCACCTCGGGCAGCGCCGCCGCCTGCTTCAGGTCGAGACCGGCGGGCACGGGCAGCAGCTGCCCGGCCGGGACGGCGACCTTCTGGGCGTAACCGCCGCCCGCGAGGAGCGCGCACACCTCGTCGCCGACCGACCAGCCGGAGACCCCGGCGCCGATGCCGACGATCCGGCCGGAGCACTCCAGGCCGGGGTAGGAGGGTGCGCCGGGCGGCGGGTCGTAGAAGCCCTGGCGCTGCATGATGTCGGCGCGGTTGACGGCGCTGGCCACCACCTCGACCAGGACCTCGCCCTCGCCGGGTACCGGATCCGGGACCTCGCCCCACACCAGCGCTTCGGGTCCACCAGGTTCGGGAATCGTGATCGCATACATGAGGCCGACGCTACTCCTCGTCCTACGGCCGACCGCCGAAGGCGGGTCACTGTCCTACGGCCGACCGTCGAACGCGGGTCACTCAGGCAGCGGCCGGGTGTCCGGCGCGACCTGCGAACCCGGCGAGACCCGCACGATCGTGATGAGCCGGTCGGTCAGCTGAAGGGTCCCGATGGCCGGGTCGTCGTAGCCGAGCACCCGGTGTCCGCGGACGACGCTCACCACGAGGTCGTCCGTCTCGCGCGGGGTCCTGCCCACCTCGGCCTTTATGACCGGGCGTTCGGTCATGTCGAGGCCGCTGCCCTGCTGGATGAGGTCCTCCATGACCATGCCGGCGGCGGGGCTGAGCACGGACAGGCCGAGCAGCCGGCCGGCCGCGCTGGCGCTGGTGATGACGGCGTCGGCGCCGGACTGCTTGAGCAGCGGCGCGTTCTCCTCCTCGCGGACGGCTGCCACGATCTTCGCGGCGCGGTTGAGCTGCCGGGCCGTGAGGGTGACCAGGACGGCCGTGTCGTCGCGCTGGGTGGCGATGATGATCTGCCGTGCCTTGTGCACCTCGGCACGCTTGAGGACATCGCTGCGGGTGGCGTCCCCGACGACCCCGACGTAGCCCTGGCTGCTCGCCGCCTCGATCGCCTTGCCGCTGGGGTCGACCACGACGACCTGTTCCTTCTTCAGTCCGGTCGCGCACACGGTCTGGATCGCGGACCGCCCCTTCGTCCCGAAGCCGATGACGACGGTGTGATCCCGCAACGTGGACCTCCAGCGGTTGAGACGCCATTCCTCCCGCGTGCGTTCGGTGAGGACTTCGAGGGTGGTGCCGACCAGGACGATCAGGAACAGCACACGCAGCGGGGTGACGACCAGGATGTTGGTGAGCCGGGCGCTGTCGCTGACCGGGGTGATGTCGCCGTAGCCGGTGGTCGAGAGGGTGACCGTGGCGTAGTAGAGGGCGTCGAGGAAGTCGACCGAGCCGTCCGAGTTGTCGTTGTAGCCCTCATGGTCGGCGTAGACGATCAACGCGGTCGCGATCAGCAGGAACAGCGCGATGGACAGCCGTTTCGCGACCTGCTGGAAGGGGTGCTCGACCACTTTCTTCGGGAGTTCCACCCGATGGGTCACGAGATGCTCGTCCGCCTGGCGGGCGATCGCGTCATGGCCCGACTGTTTCACGTGAAACACACCCCGATCCCGGCCACAGCCCAGGGAAGATCGATGAGTTCGGCCCGCTGCCCCTGCCGCGCACCACCCGGCGGTACGACCGCGAGCGCGTCGGCCGCCGCGATCCCGCGCAGCATGGCCGGGCCGTTGAAGTGCAGCGGCACGGCACCCTCGCCGCGCAGCACGGCGGGGATGAGCCGGGTGTCGTACGGGTGCCCCTGCACCGCGTCCTGGAGGGGCAGCGCGTACGGCTCCGGAGCGGGGCGGGCGGACAGGGTGCGCAGCAGCGGTTCGGCGAGGGTGAGCAGGCCGGAGATCGCGGCGAGGGGGTTGCCGGGCAGGCCGACGAGGTGCTGGTCGTCCTTGATGCGGGCCAGCAGCATGGGGTGACCGGGGCGCACCTTGACGCCGTCCACGAGGAGTTCGGCGCCCATGCGGCGCAGGATGGGGTGGACGTGGTCGACCGGGCCGGAGGCGGTGCCCCCGGTGGTGACGATGAGGTCGGCGGTGCTGCCGGTGATGGCCTTGTGCAGCGCCTTCGCGTCGTCGCCGAGCCGGCGGACCGCGGTGACCTCGGCGCCGAGCGCGCGCAGCCAGGACGGCAGCATCGGCCCGAGCGCGTCCCTGATGAGCCCGTCCCGGGGCAGCCCTTCGGTGAGCAACTCATCGCCCAGGACGAGGACTTCGACCCGGGGCCGGGGCACGGCGGTGACCGTGTCGTACCCGGCCGCCGCGGCGAGGCCGAGCACCGCCGGGGTCACGAGGGTGCCGCCGGGCAGCAGCTGGTCGCCGCTGCGGCATTCCTGGCCGCGCGGGCGGATGTCCTGGCCGTGGCCGACGTCCCGGGCCGCGTGGAGGCGGCCCTTGTCGTCGGTGCGGCCGTGCTCGCTGCGGATGACGGCGGTGGCGTCCGCGGGGACCCGCGCGCCGGTCGCGATCCGTACGGCCTCGCCGTCGCTCAGCGGCTCGGCCTCCGCGTGCCCGGCGAGCAACCGCTCCTCGCGTACGGCCCAGGGGCCGGGGCCCGCGACCGCCCAGCCGTCCATGGCCGAGGTGTCGAACGAGGGCAGGTCGCTCAGGGCGACGAGCGGTGCGGCCAGGACGAGGCCGAGGGCAGCGTCGAGGGTCACGGAGACGGGGGCGCGGCGGGTGCCGGACCGGGCGGCGCGGCCGGCGATCTCACGGGCCTCGGGCCAGGGGGTGGCCTTGTGCGGGGCGGTGTCGGGGTGGCGCGCGGTGGTGTGGGTCTGCGGGGTGCCCTGCGGTTGCGGGGAGGGCACGGCGGCTTCCCCGGAGCCGGTGCTGCGTTCGTTCACGAGGGCGAGTACCTCCTCGACGTCGAGGTCCTCGGCGTCGGGGGCGTGCTCACCGGCGTGAACACCGCGCGCGGTCATCCGGCGACGTCCGGACCCGGGGCGGCCTGCCAGGCCTCGGCACCGGACGCGGTACCGGATGCGGTGTCGGGCCCGGCGCCGGGTGTGGCCTCGGACGGGGCTTCCGGTGTGTCCTCGTCGGCCCAGCGCAGCGCGAGGGCGGCGGCCTTGCGGGAGGCCTCCGCGACGGCTTCGGGGCCGCCCTTGGCCTGCGCCGCCGCGTAGCCGACCAGGAAGGTGGTCAGCGGTGCCGCGGGCCTCGCCACCCCGTGGGCGGCGTCGCGGGCGAGGTCGAGCAGGATGCCGGTGTCGACGTCCAGGTCGATGCCCAGTTCGTCCTTGACTGCGGAAATCCATTCATCCAACACGTGCCCATGCTCCCTGATGCGTGCCCTGGCGGTGACGAGGTCGTCCCAGGTGTCGCAGTCGAAGGACGCGACAGGATCGGGGACGCGGGTGAGTGCGAGCGCGGCGGTCAGCCGGCGCAGCGGCAGCCCGGTGAGGCCGCCGCCCGCTGCGGAGCCGCTGGTGGAGGCAGCCGAGGCGAGTGCGGTCAGCTCGCGGCGGAGCGCCGAGGCGAGATACGCGGCCACGAGCGGCTGGTCGCGGCCGTCGGCGTCGGTGAGCAGCGCCCCTTCGGCGCCGCTGGTCCGCAGCGCGGTCAACAGCCGCCGTACGGTGGCCGGTTCGAGGAACGGCAGGTCGGCCGAGAGGACCACGACGGTCTCGGCGGTGGTGCGGCGCAGGCCCGCGTCGAGCGCGGCGACCGGGCCCGCGCCGGGCGGCTCCTCGCGCGCCCAGCGCACCGGCCGGGCGGTCGGCCTCGGGTCCGCCACGACGACGGTGGTCCCGGCGTCCGCGCAGGCGCCGAGCACCCGGTCGAGCAGCGCCCTGCCGCCCACCCGGAGGCCCGGTTTGTCGGCGCCTCCGAGTCGCCGGGCGGCACCACCGGCGAGCACGACGGCGTCGTAGGAGGCGTCGTGAGCGGCGTCGGGGGGCTCGTACGCGGTCACCCCCCGAGTATGCGGCCCCTGTGATCACAGGGAACTCGCCCGCGCCGCCGTGATCACAGGTTGCGCAACAGCACCGCCGGCTGTTCCACGCAGTCCGCCACATACCGCAGGAAACCGCCTGCCGTGCCGCCGTCGCACACCCGGTGGTCGAAGGTGAGCGAGAGCTGTACGACCTGCCGGACCGCCAACTCCCCTTCGTGCACCCAGGGTTTGGCGACTATGCGGCCGACGCCGAGCATGGCCGCCTCGGGGTGGTTGATGATCGGCGTGGAACCGTCCACCCCGAACACCCCGTAGTTGTTGAGCGTGAACGTCCCGCCGGTGAGGTCCCCCGGCGTCAGCGCCCCGGACCTGGCCGCCTCGGTCAGCCGCGCGAACTCCGCGCTCAGCGCCTCCGCGTCCCTCGCCTGCGCGTCCCGCACGACGGGCACGACCAGTCCGCGCTCGGTCTGCGCGGCGAAACCGAGGTGCACCCGGTCGAACCGGACGATCTCCCTCGCCTCCATGTCCACGCTGGAGTTCAGCTCGGGGAACCGGGCCAGCGCGGCCGTGCAGATCCTGGCGAGCAGCGCCAGCACGGAGATCTTGGGGCCCCCGGCGGTGTTCATGGCGGCGCGGGCGCGCATCAGCTCCGTCGCGTCGGCGTCCACCCAGCAGGTCGCGTCGGGGATCTCACGGCGGCTGCGGGAGAGCTTGTCGGCGACGGTGCCGCGGATGCCGCGCAGGGGGGTGCGGGTGACTCCGTCGGTGGGGAGGGTGGGTGCCGTCTCCGGGGCGGGGGCCGTGGGCCGGGCCGTCGGGTCGGGGAGGGTGGCCGGGGGCAGGAGGGTCGCTTCCTGGGCGATCGCCTCCTGGGCCGCCGCCGCGCGGAGCGCCTGTTCGACGTCCGCCCGGAGGATCAGGCCATCGCGTCCGGAGCCGGTCAACTTCCGTAGTTCCAGGCCGTTCTCGCGCGCGAGGCGCCGGACGAGGGGGGAGATCACCGGGACGGGGCCGTCGTCGCGGCCGGGGGTCTCGGCGGCGGGGGCGTCCGCCACCGATGTCACGACGTCCGCCGCCATCCGCCGCACCCTGCGGCGTCGCGCGGGAGGCGCTCCGGTGCCGTAGCCCACCAGCACGTTCCCCGAGCCCTCGGGCTCCGGCCCGTCATCGGACGCCGGTGCGCCCACCGCGACCGTCAACAGGGGCGAGCCGACGGGCAGTTCGGTGCCCTCCTCGCCGAAGCGGGCCGTGACCACGCCGCCGTAGGGGCAGGGGACCTCGACCATCGCCTTGGCCGTCTCGACCTCCACGACCGGCTGGTCGATGGCGACGACGTCACCGACCTCGACCAGCCAGCGCACGATCTCCGCCTCGGTGAGACCCTCGCCGAGGTCGGGGAGCTTGAACTCCAGCACCTGTGCCATCAGTTGTCCGCCTCCCACTGGAGCCGGCCCACGGCGTCCAGGATCCGGTCGACGCCGGGCAGATGGTGCCGCTCCAGCATCGGCGGCGGATACGGGATGTCGAACCCGGCGACGCGCAGCACCGGCGCCTCCAGGTGGTGGAAGCAGCGCTCGGTGACGCGGGCCGCGATCTCGCCGCCCGGGCCGCCGTAGCCGCCCGACTCGTGCACGACGAGGGCGCGGCCGGTGCGCCGTACGGACGCGCAGACCGTCTCGTCGTCGAACGGCACCAGGGAGCGCACGTCGACGACCTCGAGGTCCCAGCCCTCGGCCCGGGCGGCCTCGGCGGCTTCGAGGCAGACGGGCAGGGACGGGCCGTAGGTGATGAGCGTGGCGCTGCGGCCCGGGCGGCGCACGACCGCGCGGCCGATCGGGTCGACGGGGGACGGCTCGTCGAGGTTCCAGGTGTCCTTGGACCAGTACAGGCGCTTGGGCTCCAGGAAGACGACCGGGTCGTCGGAGGCGATGGAGGCGCGCAGCAGGCCATAGGCGTCGGCGACGGTCGCGGGGGTGACGACATGGAGGCCGGGGGTGGCCATGTAGTACGCCTCGGAGGAGTCGCTGTGGTGCTCGACGCCGCCGATGCCTCCCCCGTAGGGGACGCGGATGGTGATCGGGAGGGGCATGGCGCCGCGGGTGCGGTTGCGCATGCGGGAGACGTGGCTGATCAGCTGCTCGAACGCCGGGTAGGCGAAGGCGTCGAACTGCATCTCCACGACCGGGCGCAGGCCGTACATCGCCATGCCGACGGCCGTGCCGAGGATGCCGGCCTCGGCGAGGGGGGTGTCCGTGCAGCGGTCCTCGCCGAACTCCTTGGCGAGGCCGTCGGTGACCCGGAACACGCCGCCGAGGGTGCCGACGTCCTCGCCCATGACGTGCACGGTGGGGTCTTCCGCCATGGCGTCGCGCAGCGCGCGCGTGAGGGCCTGCGCCATGGTGGCCGGTTTGAGGGCGACGGTGGTCATCAGTGGGTCCCCTCCCGCTCGGCCGCCAGCTCCGCCGCCAACTGTTCGCGCTGCTCGCGCAGTTGAGGGGTGGGCTCGGCGTACACGTCGGCGAACAGGTCCATGGGGTCGAGCACCGGGTCCTGGTTCATGTGCGCGCGCAGCTCGGCCGCCATGGCCTCGGCTGCGTCGCGCGCGGCCCTGATGCCGTCCTCGTCGATGAGTCCGCGCTCGGTGAGCTCGTGCTCCAGGAGGGCGATCGGGTCGTGCGCACGCCAGGCCTCGACCTCGGCGTCGCCGCGGTAGCGGGTCGCGTCGTCGGCGTTGGTGTGGGCCTCCATGCGGTACGTGATGGCCTCGACGAGCGTGGGACCACCACCCTCGCGCGCGTGCCGTACGGCGTCGGCGACGACCTCGTGCACGGCGACCGCGTCGTTGCCGTCGACCAGGCGGCCCGGCATGCCGTAGCCGACCGCCTTGTGGGCCAGGGACGGGGCCGCGGTCTGCTTGGCGAGGGGGACCGAGATCGCGAAGCCGTTGTTCTGGACCAGGAAGACGACCGGGGCCTGCCAGACGGCGGCGAAGTTCAGCGCCTCGTGGAAGTCGCCCTCGCTGGTGCCGCCGTCGCCCACCAGGGCGAGCGCGACCACGTCGTCGCCCTTGAGGCGGGCCGCGTGGGCGAGGCCGACCGCGTGCGGGAGCTGCGTGGCGAGAGGGGTGCTCAGGGGGGCGATGCGGTGCTCGCGCGGGTCGTAGCCGGTGTGCCAGTCGCCGCGCAGCAGGGTCAGGGCCTGCACGGGGTCGAGGCCGCGGGCGACGGCGGCGAGCGTGTCCCGGTAACTGGGGAAGAGCCAGTCCTGCTCCTGGAGGACCAGCGCGGCGGCGACCTCGCAGGCCTCCTGGCCGGTGGTGGAGGGGTACACGGCGAGGCGGCCCTGCTTGGTGAGGGCGGTCGCCTGCGCGTTGTACCTGCGGCCGCGCACCAGCTCCGCGTACAGCCGGCGCAGCAGCGCGGGGTCGGCCTGCGCGGCCGCCTCGGTGCCGAGCACGCGGTACGGCGAGGCGTCGGGCAGCAGCGGCGCGGGGTCCGTGCGCGGCTGCCAGGCGGGCGGCGGTGTGGGCCGGTACGCGCCCCGCTGCTCCATGACCGTCATGACGGCACCTCCTCGGGGGAGTGGCTCGGAGAGGCGCGTCGGACGTGCCGCGCCTCCCTACCGATTGTTCGGTCGTCGGCACATTTTGGCTACAGGCACCTCCAGGCTGTGGACAAACGGTTCTCCACAACCTGGAATGAACGCAGTACGTCCATGGTAGGGAGGCGGGGGGACATGGCACCTGAACAAATGGCCGAAGGCCCGGACGACAGCAGCGCCCTGCCGCCGCCGCGCCCGCTCGACGCCATCGATCAGGACATCCTGAAGATGCTCCAGGCGGACGGCCGCGCGTCGATAAGGTCGGTCGCCGAACGGGTGCACGTCTCCCGCGCCAACGCCTACGCGCGGATCAACCGGCTGATCGAGGACGGCGTCATCCGCGGCTTCGGCGCCCGGGTCGACCACGAACGCGCGGGACAGGGCACCTCTGCCTACATCACCCTGAAGATCGTGCAGAACTCCTGGCGCACGGTCCGCGACCAGCTCAGAGCGCTCCCGGGGACGTCGCACATCGCGCAGGTGGGGGGCGACTTCGACGTCCTGCTGCTGGTGCACACCCTGGACAACCGGTCCCTGCGCGAGCTGGTCCTCAACCGGCTCCAGGCGATCCCCGAGGTGCTCAGCACGCGGACGCTGCTCGTGTTCGAGGAAGAGGACCTGGAGCCCCAGGGCTGAGCCGGGAGGTGAGGGCTTGCACGGACCGAGGGGGCTGGGACGGACCCGGAGTCTGGACGGCCCGGAGGCCGCTCAGCCCCGGCTCTGCGCGCGCAGCCCGGAGAAGACCAACTGGGCCACCGCGTCGGTCACTTCGCGCTCACCCATGCCCCGGGCGTCGGGCCGGTACCACTCCACGATGGAGTTGATCATCCCGAAGACGAGCCGGGTCGCGAGCCGCACCTCCACGTCACCGCGCACATCGCCGTCGGCCGCCGCGGCCTTCAGCAGATCGGCCACCCGGTGGTCGAAGTCCCGCCGCCGCTCGAGCGCCCACCGCTCGGTGCCGGTGTTGCCGCGCACCCGCAGCAGCAGCGTCACGTACGGCAGCTCGGAGGTCAGCACCTCGACCATCCGCCGCACGACGTACTCCAGCCGCTCGACGGCGCGCCCCACGCGCGCGTGCTCCTCGTCGAGGATTCCGAAGAGGCCGTCCAGGGCGCGGCTGACCGCGCGGCGCAGCAGCTCCTCCTTGCCGGTGACGTGGTGGTAGATCGACGACTTGGAGATACCGGCCGCCTTGGCAAGGTGCTCCATGGAGGTGCCGTCGTAGCCGCGCTCGATGAAGACCTGGACGGCGACGGAGAGGAGGGTCTCCGGGGTGTACGTGTCGCGCTTGGCGGTGGTCATGGGGTGCCCTCCCGCTTCTCGGTGGCGTACGCGTGGCGGTAGAGCGCCAGGGACGGCGCGTATCGTCCCGACGGATCACGCAGGTGCAGGTCGTCCAGGAGGTCGTAGGCCCAGCTGCGGCCCAGCCTGCGGCTCCATTCGAACGGGCCCAGAGGGTAGTTGACACCCAGGCGCATGGCGGTTTCGATGTCCTCCTCGGTGGCGACGCCCTTGGCGACGGCGTCGTGCGCCAGGTCGACGATCCGGGCGACCGTGCGGGCGACGATCATCCCGGGGGCGTCTCCTACGACGCTGACGTCCTTGCCGAGCGCCTGGAAGAGGCCGATCGCCTCGGTGAGGGTCTGTGACGCGGTGTCCTGGGAGGCGGACAGGGCGATGCGGCCGGCCCTGCGGTAGTCGAGGGCGAGGTCGAAGTAGACGACGTCACGGAACTCGACGGAGGTCTGTCCGTCGGCGAGCGCCAGCTGGCCGCCGCCGGGGAGCACCATCCGGGTGCCGTGGTCCTCTTCCTCCTCGCGGACGACGATGCCGGCCTCTCGGATCAGCGCGACCAGGTCGGCGGCGGGGCCGAGGTCGCCCTCCACGACGACGTAGGCGGGCGCCTGGGCCGGTTCCGCGGTGTGCGGCTCGGGCCGCTCGGCGTCGTCCCCGTGGTCGTACCAGCCCTGTCCGGTCTTGCGGCCGAGGCGTCCCGACTCGATCAGGCGGCGCTGCGCGAGGGAGGGCGTGAACCGCGCGTCCTGGAAGAATGCCTGCCACACGGAGTGGGTGACGGACTCGTTGACGTCCTGCCCGATGAGGTCGGTCAGTTCGAAGGCGCCCATCTTGAACCCGCCGGACTCGCGCAGCACGGCGTCGATGGTGGCCGGGTCGGCGGCCTGTGCCTCGTAGACCGCGAAGGCCTCGGCGTAGAACGGCCGGGCGATGCGGTTGACGATGAACCCGGGGGTGTCCGCGCAGGCCACAGGTGTCTTGCCCCAGGCGCGGGACATCTCGTACGCGCGCGTGGCCGACGTGACGTCGGTGGCGAACCCGGAGACGACCTCGACGAGGGGGAGCAGCGGGGCCGGGTTGAAGAAGTGCAGGCCCACGAAGCGGCCGGGGTTGCGCAGGGCGGCGCCGATGGCCGTCACCGAGAGGGACGAGGTGTTGGTGGCGAGCAGACAGTCCTGGCCGACGACGTCCTCCAGCTCGCGCATCAGCTGCTGTTTGACGTCCAGCCGCTCCAGCACGGCCTCGACGACCAGGGTGCAGTCCGCGAGGTCGGCCAGGGCCTCGGCGGGCAGCAGACGGTCACGTGCGGCGTCCCGGTCGGCGGCGGTGAGCCGGTCCTTCTCGACGAGCCGGTCGAGCCGGGCGACGATCGCGGCGGCCGCGTCCCGGGCCCGCCCGGGGACGGCGTCGTGCAGCCGTACGACGTGGCCCGCGGTCAGCGCGACCTGGGCGATGCCCTGGCCCATGGTGCCGGTGCCGACGACGGCCACGGGGCTGCTGAGGTCCAGTGCTGTCATGTGCGCGATCCTCCCGCACGGGGTTTTCCACAGATGCGGCGGACCCCCTTGTCCCGACCGATCGTTCGGTTACTCTAACTCTGACCGCCTGTTTCCGCCCATGTTCCTGCCCAGGTCATGAGTGTGTAGACGAGTTCTTGAGACGAGGAGTTGGTCCCGCATGGCCGCCGAACTGACCACGCCCGAGCTGATCGCCCGGCACCGGCCCACCCTGGACCAGGCGCTGGAGTCCATCCGCACGCGCGCGTACTGGTCGCCGCACCCCGAGCACCCGAAGGCGTACGGCGAGCACGGCAGCCTGGACGCGGCCGCGGGCAAGGCCGCCTTCGACGCCCTCCTGGGCACCCGCCTCGACCTCGGCCAGCCGGGCACGGACGACTGGGTGGGCGGCGAAGTGTCGCCGTACGGCGTCGAGTTGGGCGTGACGTACCCGCACGCGGACCTCGACGTCCTGCTGCCGGCGATGCGCGCCGGGCAGCGTGCGTGGCGGGACGCGGGCGCGGAGGCGCGTGCCGTGGTCTCCATCGAGATCCTCAAGCGGATCAGCGACCGGACGCACGAATTCGCGCACGCGGTCATGCACACCAGCGGCCAGGCCTTCATGATGGCGTTCCAGGCGGGCGGCCCGCACGCCCAGGACCGCGGCCTGGAGGCGGTGGCGTACGCGTACGCGGAGCAGGTCCGCACGCCCGCCGTCGCGGAGTGGACCAAGCCCCAGGGCAAGCGCGACCCACTGGTGATGAACAAGCGGTTCACGCCCGTGCCGCGCGGCACCGCCCTGGTCATCGGCTGCAACACTTTCCCCACGTGGAACGGCTATCCGGGCCTGTTCGCCTCCCTCGCCACCGGCAACGCGGTCCTGGTGAAGCCCCACCCGCGCGCGGTGCTGCCGCTCGCGCTCACCGTGCGGATCGCGCGCGAGGTGCTCACCGAGGCCGGCTTCGACCCGAACCTGGTGGCGCTGGCCGCCGAGCGCCCCGGCGAGGGCATCGCCAAGACGCTGGCCACCCGCCCCGAGATCCGGATCATCGACTACACGGGGTCGACCAGCTTCGGCGACTGGCTGGAGGCCAACGCCCGCCAGGCGCAGGTCTACACGGAGAAGGCCGGGGTCAACACGGTCGTCGTGGAGTCGACCGACGACTACAAGGGAATGCTGTCCAACCTGGCGTTCTCGCTGTCCCTGTACAGCGGCCAGATGTGCACCACCCCGCAGAACCTGCTCATCCCCCGCGACGGCATCACCACCGACCAGGGCCCCAAGTCCTACGACGAGGTCGTCGCCGACCTCGCGCGCGCGGTGGACGGTCTCCTGGGCGACGACGCCCGTGCGAACGGACTGCTGGGCGCGCTGGTCAACCCGGACGTGAAGGCCCGCCTGGAGGCGGCCGCCGGCCTGGGCGAGGTCGCCCTCGCCTCACGGGAGATCGCCAACCCGGAGTTCCCCGACGCGGTCGTCCGCACCCCGGTGATCGTGAAGCTGGACGGTGCGAAGCCGGATGACGAGGCCGCGTACATGAGCGAGTGCTTCGGGCCGGTCTCCTTCGCCGTCGCGGTCGATTCGGCGAGCGACGCGGTGGAGTTGCTGCGGCGGACCGTGCGGGAGAAGGGGGCGATGACGGTCGGGGCGTACACCACCGACGAGGGGGTCGAGCGGGACGTCGAGGAGGTCTGCCTCGAAGAGGCCGCGCAGTTGTCGTTGAACCTGACGGGTGGGGTGTTCGTCAATCAGACCGCCGCGTTCTCCGACTTCCACGGGTCCGGCGGCAACCCCGCCGCCAACGCGGCTCTGTGTGACGGGGCCTTCGTCGCGAACCGGTTCCGGGTGGTTGAGGTTCGTCGGGACGCCTAGCAGTTCGGGGGCGGGGTCGCTCTGCGAGTAGCGGTTCGTCGTGGCTGGTCGCGCCCACGCGGCGGAGCCGCGAAGTGACACGGCCCCGCGCCCCTTCAGGGCGTTCCGACGCTCCAGTGGTACAAGGCCATCGCCACGCTCGTCGCCAGGTTGTAGCTGGAGACCTGGGGGCGCATCGGCAGGGACACCAAGTGGTCGGTGTGGGCACGCAGTTCGGGGGACAGGCCGGTGCGTTCGGAGCCGAAGGCCAGGACGGCGTCGTCCGGGAGTTCGAGACCCCGGATGTCGTCACCCTCCGGGTCGAGTGCGAACACCGGGCCGGGCGGGAGTTCGGCGACCGTCAGACGCTCCACGGCGGTCGCGTAGTGCAGGCCCGCCCCGGCGCGCACGACCGTGGGATGCCAGGGGTCGAGGGTTCCGGTGGTGACCACTCCGGTCGCCCCGAAACCGGCGGCGAGGCGGATCACGGCGCCGGCGTTGCCCAGGTTGCGCGGGTTGTCGAGGACGATCACGGGTGCGCTGCGAGGCGTGTGAGCGAGCTGCCGGAGATGGGCCTCACGCGCGGGGCGTACGGCCAGGGCGGCGACCCCGGTGGGGTGCGGGCGCGGCACGAAGGAGCGGTACGTGTCCTCCGGGACCTCCGTCAGCAGCGCGTCCAGGGTGTCCCGTACGTCGGGTGCCAGGTCGTCGGCGAGGGCGAGAGCCGCCCGGCGGTCCGTGGCGACCGCCACCGGGACGTCCGCCCCGAAGCGCAGCGCGTGCTTGAGCGCGTGAAAACCGTCGAGCAGCACGGAGGTTCCGGCGAGCCGCCGCCAGGCGGCCACGGCGGAATCGGGGGCGATGGCGGTCATGCCGTGCAGCCTACGTGGCCGCGCTGCTGCCCTCCGGGCCCACGCGGGTGTGCTCGGGGTCGTCCGGCGGCGGGACGGAGTCGCCTCCTCCGGGGAGCGGTTTCGGGGTGCCCGACGAAAACAGCCGTCCACGCGCGTGTGCCGCCCAGCCGCCGAGCCGGAGCAGGAACGACGTCGGCAGGAAGACCGCGTCCGTCGCGATCATCGCCAGGGAGAAGAACGGCAGCCCCAGGACCACGGCGATGACGGCGTGCTCGGTCATCATCGCGGCCAGCAGGACGTTCTTGACGCGCCGGTTGAAGAGGGTGAACGGGAAGGCGACCTGGACGATCACGGTCCCGTAGGTCACGAGCATGACCATCGTGCCGTTGCCGGCCAGCAGGTCGGCGAGGCCGGGCCAGGGGGAGAAGTAGTCCAGGTGGAGCGGGTAGTAGACGGCGGTGCCGTCCTGCCAGCGGGAACCCTGGATCTTGTACCAGCCGGCCGTCGCGTAGATCAGACAGGCCTCGCTCGCGATCACGAACAGGGCGCCGTTGTGGACGACGTTCGCCACGACGTCGAGCAGCACCTGGGGCTCGTACGACCTCGCGTAGCGTCCGATCGCCCACCACAGGGCCTGTGCCAGCCACACGCCCCACAGGAGCGCGGGCACGAACCATGCGCTGTCGAACCGGCCCCCCGAGGTCACCGCGACGAGCACCGCGCCGAGCACGACCCACAGGACGGGCCCGACCCGGTCGGAAACCCACTCCCCACGCGCGCGTGCGTCCCGCGTACGCGCGGCCCTGCGTGCGTCGAGGGACCAGACCTGGCCGCAGCGGGTGAACACCAGGTAAATGGACATCAGGTGCAGGACGTTGTCGCCGCCGTCGCCCATGAAGACGCTGCGGTTCTGGAGCGAGAGCACGCCGACCATGAACAGCACGGACATCGTGCGGGTGCGCCAGCCGAGCAGCAGCAGGACGCTCGCCAGCACGGCCAGCGCGTACACCGCCTCGAACCAGAACTGCCCGTCCGACCACATCAGGGCGGTGAACGCGCCGTTGTCCGCGACCAGTCGGTGGGCGAGGTCCCAGCTCCACGGGCCGTCGGGGCCGTAGAGCTCCTGGCGGTGGGGCAGTTCGCGGAGCAGGAACAGCAGCCAGGTGCCGGCGAAGCCGATGCGGATGACGGCGCTCTGGAAGGGGCCGAGGGCCGACTCGGTGACGCGGGCGATGCCCCGGGAGACCGAGAGTGCGAAACCGTTCACCGGACGCCTCCCGCGGCCTCGTCGGCCGGGACCGGCCACCAGGGCAGCAGGCGGTACTGGGGGGTCGTCGACACCTGCTCGTCACTCCACTCGGGCGGGGGCACGTTGGTGGTGCGGGAGCGGATCTGGACCCGCTGGACCACGCCGCCCTTGCCCGCCGCGTCGTCCCGGCCCAGGCGCAGCACGACGATGCGGCGCAGATACGTCTCCGCGAGTGTGCCGCGCAGGCCGATCGGTCGGTTGGCGTTGTCGTGCGTGGCGGTGAGGAAGTCCCAGGCCCGGCGCAGTTCGTTCTGCTCGGTGTGGCTCGGCAGCAGATTGCCGTCGATGGCAGCGCCGTCCTCGGCCGACAGGTCGTACCAGCCGGTCGTACGGGTCGAGCCGTCCGCGCTCCGGACGTCGGCACGCACCTGGACCTCGATGTTCTGCTGGAGCGGGTTCGGCGCGAAGAGCTTCCAGTTCTGCTCGAACTCCGGGTAGATCCATTCGTCGATCGCCTTGCCGTGCTGCTTCGTCACCGTGTTCGACGGCGCGACATGCAGGAACACCATCCCGAGATGCACGAGCGCGCCCACCGCGACAACGGCGACCGCGAGCGCGGCGGCGACCTGATAGCGCAGGGACAGAGCGGAGACACCAACCCGGGCGTCCGGGTTCGGGGCGGTGAGGGCGTCCGAATACCGGCCGGTGGAGAGGTCCGCGGGAGCGGCGGGATCGTACGACGCCGCCGACTCCGACTGCGACTCCGGCGCCGGTACCGGTTGCTGTCGCGCCGGTGGGCCGGGGGGCGGCGGGTGAGGAAGCTGCTGGGCGGGCACGCGCGGCCATCCGGAGGTGGCTGCCGTGTTCGGGTTCTTCGGGGCGGCGGCGGGCGGGGGCGAGGTCTCCGGGGTGACGGGCGGGGACGGGACCTCCCGGGCGGCGTGCGGAGGAGGCTCTGCCGAAGCGGCGGGCTTGCGTGGTCCGTCAGGTCCGGCTGGAGGCGTGCGGGGCCTCTCAGGTACGGCGGGGGGCGTGTGTGGCTCCTCAGGTACCGCAGGAGGCGTGTGCGGCCCCTCATCGGAGGTGGGCGGGCGTGACCCCTCCGACGAGGCCGGCTCGCGCTCGCCCCTGCCGGAGGCGGGCGTCCGCTCATCCTCGCCGGAGGCGGGAACCCGCGGCCCCTCCTCGGAGGCGGGCGGCTGCTCGCCCTCGTCGGAGGCGACCGTCTGCTCGGTCTTGTCGGAGACAGACGCGGGTGGCTCCCCTACGGAGGCATGCTCGTGCTCACCGCCCTGGGAGGCAGGCGGCTGCTCGCCCCCGTCGGAGGCGGGTGGGCGTGACCGCTCTGCGCGCGCCGACTTCCCCTCGTCCTCGTCGGAGACGGGCGCGTGCTCGCCCCGCTCGGGGGCGTTCGAGCCTCCGTCGTTCGCGTCCATTCCGCCCCGTTTCCGGTCCCGTCCGTCTTCCGGCCAGCTGCCGCCGTCCACCGCGCCGGCCCGGCCGGACGGCCCGCGACGCTCCACACCTACCGCGCCCCGGTGTCGCACGGAACGGTACTCAGGCGCACGCCCCGGGCACAGTCCTGTGCCTCACAGGCCACGCACGTTGTCCACAGCGGCTGCCCGCAGGTTATCCACAGCCGTTGACGCCTCTCCCCGGCGGATCCCACCATGGAGTCCCTGGACCGAACGATCGGTCGACATGTCCGGCGGCGCCCGCGCGGGGGAGCCGCCGGACATGTCGACCGCCAGTACACACCCCGGAGGTGCACCCGTTCCCTTCTTCTAGAACCTGTTCTATCTTGACGCTCCGTCGGATCTGGTCGGACGGACGCCCGGCTGTCGGCCGGTGTGCGCGTGCGGGAGGGCAGGGACCGTGGACTTCACCTTCAGCGAGGAGCAGCAGGCGGCGGCCGAGGCGGCGGCGGGGGTGTTTGCCGATGTCGCGCCGGACGGTGTGCCCAGCCCGGCGGACACCACGGGCGCCGTGGCCGAGGACTTCGACCGCGCGCTGTGGGCCAGGCTCGCCGAGGCGGACCTGCTGAGCCTGCTGATCGACGAGGCGTACGGCGGCGCGAGCCTGGACGCGATCGCACTCTGCCTGGTGCTTCGCGAATCGGCGAAGGTGCTGGCCAGGGTGCCGCTCCTGGAGAGCAGCGCGGCCGCGGCGACCGTACAGGCGTACGGCGGTGAGGAGTTGAGGTCCGCCCTGCTCGCCCGGGCCGGCCGCGGCGACCTCGTGCTGACCGTCGCCGCGAACGGCCGCACCGGCCACGACCCGGCCGAACTCGCCGTGACGGCACGGCGGGACGGTGACCGGTGGGTGCTGGACGGGGTGCAGACGGCGGTGCCGTGGGCGTACGGCGCGGACCTGGTCGTCGTACCGGCGCACACGGACGCCGACCGGACCGTCCTCGCGCTGGTCGCCCCGGACCGCGAAGGCGTCGTCCTCGCCGAGCAGATATCGACCACGGGCGAACGGCTCGCCGAACTACGCCTGGAATCCGTGCCTATCGCCCGGGTCGACGTCATCGACGCCGAGGGGGCCTGGGAGTGGCTGCGGGACCTGCTGACCGCCGGCACCTGCGCGCTGTCCCTCGGCCTCGGCACCGCCGTGCTGCGCATGACGGGCGAGTACACCAGCCGGCGCGAACAGTTCGGGTTCCCCGTGGCGACCTTCCAGGCCGTCGCCGTACAGGCCGCGGACCGCTACATTGACCTGCGCGCGATGGAGGCCACCCTGTGGCAGGCCGCCTGGCGGATCGCCTCGGACGCACCGGGCGCGCTGCCGGCCGCGGCGGACCTGGCCGTGGCGAAGATCTGGGCGGCGGAGGGGGTACGACGGGTCGTGCAGACCGCGCAGCATCTGCACGGCGGATTCGGCGCCGACACCGACTATCCCCTGCACCGGTACCACGCCTGGGCCAAGCACCTGGAACTGTCGCTCGGCCCGGCGGCGGCACACGAGGAGGCGTTGGGGGACCTGCTGGCGGCCCATCCGCTGGGATAGTCCGCGCCGGGACCTACGCTCCTGAACCCCTCAGGAGCGGCCCCGGCCCCCTTAAGTCCTGGAGCAAGAAGCAAGTCCTAGAGCACGAAGCCCGGTTGGCCCTCGTCCGTGACGACGGGGCGGCCCGCGGCGGCCCACACTTGCATGCCGCCGTCGACGTTCACCGCGTCGATGCCCTGCTGGGCCAGGTACATGGTGACCTGCGCCGAACGCCCGCCGGAGCGGCAGATCACATGGACCCGGCCGTCCTGCGGCGCCGCCTCGGTCAACTCGCCGTACCGGGCCACGAATTCACTGATGGGGATGTGCAGCGCTCCCGTGGCGTGACCTGCCTGCCACTCGTCGTCCTCGCGGACGTCCAGCAGGAAGTCGCCGTCCTTGAGGTCCCCGACCTCGACCGTGGGCACACCAGCTCCGAAACTCATGCCCCGACGCTACCCGACGGACCTTCCGGCGCGCCCGGCTCCCCGAGGAGTGCCGCCAGCTCGGCCTCCCGCTCGGCGACCTGGGCCAGCAACTGCTCGGCGATCTCGTCGAGCAGCCGGTCCGGGTCGTCCGGGGCGAGCCGGAGCATGGAGCCGATGGCGCCCTCCTCCAGCTCGCGGGCGACGAGCGTAAGGAGTTCCTTGCGCTGGGCGAGCCATTCGAGGCGGGCGTAGAGCTCCTCGCTGGGGCTCGGGCCGCGCTCCGCCGGGGCCGGTCCCGCCGCCCACTCCTCGGCCAGCTCACGCAGCAGCGGCGCGTCACCGCGGCTGTAGGCGGCGTTGACCCGGGTGATGAACTCCTCGCGCCGCTTGCGCTCGTCGTCGTCCTGCGCGAGGTCGGGGTGGGCCTTGCGGGCCAGCTCGCGGTAGAGCTTGCGGGCTTCCTCGCTGGGGCGCACCCGCTGCGGGGGCCTTACCGGCTGGTCCGTGAGCATCGCCGCGGCCTCCGGGAACAGGCCGTCGCCGTCCATCCAGCCGTGGAACAGTTCCTCGACCGCGGGCATCGGCATCACCCGGGCCCGCGCCTCGTCCGCCTTGCGGATGTCCTCGGGGTCGCCGGTGCGCGCGGCCGTGGCCTCGGCGATCCGGGCGTCCAGCTCGTCGAGTCGGGCGTACATCGGGCCGAGTTTCTGGTGGTGCAGCCGGGAGAAGTTCTCGACCTCGATGCGGAAGGTGTCCACCGCGATCTCGTACTCGATCAGTGCCTGCTCGGCGGCGCGCACGGCCCGCTCCAGGCGTTCCTCGGGGCGGGGCGTCGCGGTGTCCGCGCGGTGGGCACCGGCCGGGCGGGGGTTGGCCGCGTGCGAGTCGGCCGAGGAGGCGCCGGTCTCATCGGCGCCGGTGCCCCGGGTGTCCGGGGTTTCCTCGGTGCCCTCGTGCGCGGAACCGTCGCCCGCCACGGCTCCGGCGGCGGACGGCACCTCGGCACCCGTCTGCTCCGGCGCCGGTTCACCAACGGGCGCGGACTGGGACTGCTCAGCTTCCGGGGTCGTCACCCGCCCAGCCTAGGCCACGGCCCGCCGGGCCACGGGGCATCGGGTGGGCCGGGGCCTTGTGGACTCTGGGTGACCTCGGTGGCGGTGCGGGATGGGGGTGCTGTGGGTGCCTCGGGGGCCGCAGGTGCCTGATGGACCGAGGGGCATGGGTGCCTCACGGACCAAGGGGCATGGGTGCCTCACGGACCAAGGGGCGCGGGTGCCTCACGGACCAAGGGGCAGGTGTGCTTCCGGTTCAACTCCCCCGCCCTCGATCACAGAGGGCATCCACATCCACATCCAGACCCGCTGCCGCTCCGCTCGCCCCTCACCTCGCCCTTCACCTCGCTGCTCGCCGCTCCCCCCTCCGCTCACCCCTCATCTCTCACCGCCACCGCCCCCGCCCCCGCCCCCTACACCCCCATCTCCGCCGGAATCCGCCCCGACCGCACCGCCCCCACCAACTCCGCGTGGTCCGCCTCGGTCCGGTCGGCGTAGGCGACGGCGAACGTCGCTATCGCCTCGTCCAGTTCGTCGTTCTTGCCGCAGTACCCGGCGACCAGGCGGGGGTCGGCACTGTGGGCGTGGGCGCGGGCCAGGAGGGCGCCGGTCATGCGGCCGTAGTCGTCTATCTGGTCGGCGGCGAGGGCGGCGGGGTCGACGCTGCCCTTGCGGTTGCGGAACTGCCGTACCTGGAACGGCAGTCCGTCGACGGTCGTCCAGCCCAGCAGGATGTCGCTGACGACCTGCATCCGCTTCTGCCCGAGCACCACCCGCCTGCCCTCGTGCGGGACCTGCGGGGCGTCGAACCCGGCGGTCAGCAGGTGCGGGACCAGCGCCGAGGGGCGGGCCTCCTTCACCTGGAGGACGAGGGGTTCGCCGCGGTGGTCCAGGAGCAGCACGACGTACGACCGCGTGCCCACGCTGCCGGTGCCGACGACGCGGAAGGCGACGTCGTGGACCGTGTGCCGGGCGAGGAGCGGGAGGCGGTCCTCGGAGAGGGTGTCCAGGTACTCCTCCAGGGAGGCCGCCACCGCCGCGGCCTCCGCGTCCGGAATCCGGCGCAGCACCGGCGAGGCATCGACGAAACGGCGGCCACCGTCCTCGACGGCCTCGGTCGACCTGGCCGCGAACCGTCCGCTGGTGTTGCCCCGTGCCTTCTCGGAGACCCGGTCCAGCGTGCCGAGCAGGTCACGGGCGTCGGCGTGGGAGACCAGCTCCTCATCCGCGATGGCGTTCCACGCGTCCAGCACCGGGAGCTTGGCCAGCAGGCGCATCGTGCGGCGGTAGGAACCCACCGCGCCGTGCGCCGCCTCGCGGCAGGTGTCCTCGTCGGCGCCGGCCTCCCGGCCCGCGAGCACCAGCGAGGCGGCGAGCCGCTTGAGGTCCCACTCCCAGGGGCCGTGCACGGTCTCGTCGAAGTCGTTCAGGTCGATGACCAGGCCGCCGCGGGCGTCGCCGTAGAGCCCGAAGTTGGCCGCGTGGGCGTCGCCGCAGATCTGGGCGCCGATCCGGGTCATGGGGGTGCGGGCGAGGTCGTGGGCCATGAGCCCCGCCGAACCGCGCAGGAACGCGAAGGGGGTGGCCGCCATCCTGCCCACCCGTATCGGCGTGAGCCCCGGGATACGGCCGCGGCCGGACTCCTCGACCGCGGTCACCGCGTCCGGGCGGTCGTCGTCCAGATCGAGAGCGGCGTGCGCGCTGCGCGGGACGCTCGCCCGCAGCGCCTTCCCCTCCTCCTTGGGCGACCCCGCCACGGGCCACGTGGCGAAGCCCCGCACCCCGGGCAGCCTGCGCCCCACACCGATGCCTGCCTCGGCCATGCCGACCGCCTCCCCCGTAACCACATCCACGCTCACACGTGCGCTCGCCCGAACATCAACTCGCGACGACCGTACCGCCGCCGCCGAAGACACATCAGACCCTGTGGACAACTCCGGGCCTGTGGAAAACCGGGGGCGCCGAGTTCGGTGAGGCGGCCGTAGGGCCGGGTCCGGGCTCAGTACGCGACCGGCCGAGCCGCGCGAGCGTGCCCCACCGGCCTCACAACCCGCGTCCGACGGCCCTCAGCACCCGCCCGACTGCCACCCCTCACGCAAGTGCACCTGGGCCCACTCGCCCAGTTCCCGCAGGGCCGGACCCAGGGCCTTCCCCGACTCCGTCAGCCGGTACGAGACGCGCAGCGGCGGCCCCTCGTCGACCTCGCGGACGAGGAGGCCGGCGGCGCCGAGTTCGGTGAGGCGGTCGGAGAGCATGCGTTCGCTGATGCCCGGGATCGCCCGGCGCAGGTCGGCGAAGTGGACGGGCTGTGCCATCAGGACGGCCACGATCGGCCCGGTCCAGCGCTTTCCGAACAGCTGGAAGACACGGGTGATGCCGTCGTCGACCTTCTTGCACTGCCCCATGTCGTGACTCATGTCGTGACTCTGCTCGACCGCCATGCCCTCAGGGTACTGCCCTGCCGTACGGGGATGAAAAAAAGTAAGTACCTGTGTTATTCATAGTCGAGTACGAAAGCTCAGCTACTGAAAACCCAGACGAGACCACCGCGCCCAGCGCGTGCTCGCTTCCCCCTGGAGACCCTCATGGCCACGCTCCTGCACATCGACTCCTCCGTGTTCCCCGCCGGCGCCTCCGCCTCCCGCGCCGTCGCGGACGCCTTCCGCACGTCCTGGGAGGAGCAGCACCCGGAGGGCACGGTGATCCACCGCGACCTCTCCACGAACCCCGTCCCGCACATCACCGTCGACGCCCACACCGCCGGATTCGCGGACCCGGCCACGCACACGCCGGCGCAGGCAGCGGCCTTCGCCGAGCGCGTACGGCTCATAGAGGAGTTGGAGCAGGCGGACGCGGTGCTGATCGGCGCCCCGATGTACAACGCCACGATCCCCTCGACCCTGAAGGCGTGGCTGGACAACGTGATCCTCATGGGCCGCACCGCGGGCACCGAGGACTCGAAGCTGAAGGGCATCCCGACGGTCGTGATCGCCAGCCGCGGCGGCGCGTACGGGCCGGGCACCCCGCGCGAGGGCTACGACTACGTCCAGAACTACCTGAAGGCGATCCTCGTCGACGCCCTCGGCCTGGACGTCGAGTTCATCGTTCCGGAGCTGACCATGGCCCCGCAGAACCCTGCGATGGCCGACCTGGTCCCGCTCTACGAAGCGTCCCGCGAGCGCGCCCTCGACGACGCGGCCACCAAGGCGAAGGAACTGGCCGAACGCCTCGCCGCCTGACCTGACCCCTGCCCCCGGCCTCCGCCTCAGGTAAGGACATCGTGTGATTGTCCTCACCCGAGGCGGGCCTAACCGAGGAGCTTCAGGGAAGCCGACGCCTAGACCGTTCCACGCCCTGCCACGACACCACAGCACCGCGACACCGCGAAACCGCGGGGGACGACCTCACTCACTCCCCCCGCCCCTCTTCCGCATCCACGCCTGGCAGAGCCACCGCGCGAGCGCTCCCACCAGGACGGCGACGACGATCGCCCCCCAGTCGATGACGTGCGGAAGCCCGGGGAAGAAGGCGAAGAAGGCGAGCGCGAGGACGAGGCCCGCCACGAACGCGACGATCCCGGCCGACCGCCGTCGCGTCTCCTCGGGCTGTTCCGGCCCCTGCTGCTGATCGATCATGAACGGCTCACTTCGTGATGTGGTGGCACTGACTCACCCGCCGCACCCCGTTGACGTAGAGGTGCGCACACGCCCTTCCATAACGAGGCAGGGTCTGGGGAGAGTTGTTCCGCATCGGATCGATCTTGCACTCGGGGTGCGTCCGTCCCCGGGACCTCCGATAGGTCCTGTTGTCGGTGTCGCCGTACGTGAAGTCGATGCGCCAGTTGCAGAATCCGCTGCTCAGCGCGCCGACGAAGGCGCAGTCGACGCCCGCGTTCTGATACGTGATCCTTCGCCCGCTGCCCCTGAGGATGTGAGTGAACAGGCAGCCTGTCGGAATCTTCACCGCCATGCCGCCGACGCTGTACTCGAAGGTCCTCACAGGAGTCGTCCCGACGGCTCCGGCCTGAGCCACCGAGGCACTCGTCAGCACGAGCGCACACGTGGCGGCGAGAGCGGTTAACAATCTGGATCGATACAGCGCGACCATGAAAAATCCCCTTCCGGCAGAGCATCTCTTCCGACCGGAAAGAACTCCGTCGCAGCGATCATGTTTCTGGCCGATGGGATGGTTCACCGACTTGAGTGATCAAGAGGTAGTGCGCTGACCTGCTGATTCGTTCCTTCGACCCGCTCGCCGAGCCGTATGTCGGGCACCTTGGACAGAGGCCCCTTGCACACGGTTCAGGCGTGACTCCGCGACCGGATCGCACAGCCCCCCAGCCGAAGCGGCGCAGCCGGGCCCGCTCGGCGTACCAGGTCGCGGCAGCGGTCACGGGTGACACCGGCCACATCAGCGACCATGTCGAAGCCCGGCTCAACCGGAAACACCGGGCAGACCCCGCGGTGATCAGCTGCTGACGAACGATGAAGCTGTTCGCCCGGAGAGTGAGACAGCCCACACTCCACCGCCCTCGAAAATCAACGGCCCCAGACTCCCCGCCCGGCCGCCCACCCGTGTCATCAACCGTGTAATCACGATCACACCGCGCCCGCCCCACCCCGACGCTCCGCCGAAGCCACCTCACCGTGAACACAAAGAAGTCCCCCAGGTCCGAGACCTGGGGGACTTCTGTCTGTGCGCGAGGGGGGAGTTGAACCCCCACGCCCTTTCGGGCACTGGAACCTGAATCCAGCGCGTCTGCCTATTCCGCCACCCGCGCATTGGGTGTGTCCTCGGGCCCTTGCCCCTAGGGGGTTGGCGCCTTCCGACATGCAGAAGATTAGCACGGTGCACGGGGTGGATTCACATCCCTTTCCCCTGAGCAGAAGCCCCACGCGGGACCCTGGCGCGGCCCCGGCGGAGACCCCGGCACCAGCCCCACGCAAGACCTCGCCCAAGCCTCGCCCAAGCCCGGCCCCGGACCCCCGTACAGGCACGAAGCCAGGCCGCGACCGACCCCGACTCACGACCCCGCCCACACCCCGCACCCGCTCCCATCAGCACCCCTGCCCCTCACCACCCCCTCCCCACCGCACCCGGCCCCTCACCCGAACCCCCGCCGAGAACCCCGCCACCACCCCACCCAACGCCCAGCCCAACGCCCAACGCGACAGCCACCCGACACCCGCCGAACACCCAGGAGACCCCCTCCCGCAGCCCCGCCCAAAGGCCGCCAACCACCCGCCCAGCACCCCCGACCCCCCTCTGCAAACCCTCCGCCTCAAACCCCGCCCTACCCCCACAAAACCCCACCATCACGCCGAAAAACCCCAACAGCTCTCCGACGAACACCCCCGACCCCCACCACGTATCAACGTGGACCCCTCCACGTATCAACCTCGTACCGGTAACCGCCATCTCCCCAGGAGGCGGGCAAGGTCCACAGCCAGGTGCGGGACACTTGTCTGCGGCCCCCTCTACGATCCTGGGCAGGAGTAGTGCACAGGTAGTGGTGCAGAAGGAGTTCGACCGGGCCGACAAGGGGGAACCAGCCGATTTACCGGCGCGTGGATACGATCAGTAAGCAGTACCAAGGAAGTCAGCACAGCGGTAAGCACGGCAGTCTGTACGACAACCAGTGCGGCAACGACGGAGGAGGTGCCCCGTGGGAGTCCTGAAGAAGTTCGAGCAGCGCCTCGAAGGTCTGGTCAACGGCACCTTCGCCAAGGTGTTCAAGTCCGAGGTCCAGCCGGTCGAGATCGCCGGCGCGCTCCAGCGTGAGTGCGACAACAACGCGACGATCTGGAACCGCGACCGGACCGTCGTACCCAATGACTTCATCGTGGAGCTGAGCACGCCGGACTTCGAGCGGCTCAGCCCCTACTCCGGCCAGCTCGGTGACGAGCTCGCCGGCATGGTGCGCGACTACGCCAAGCAGCAGCGCTACACATTCATGGGACCCATCAAGGTCCACCTGGAGAAGGCGGACGACCTCGACACCGGTCTGTACCGCGTGCGCAGCCGTACGCTCGCCTCCTCCACCAACCAGCAGGCTCCCGGCACGCCCGCTCCGGCGGCGCCGCCGGCAGCGGGACGGCCCGGCGGGTACGGCTATCCGCCAGCCGCCCCCGCGAGCGCCCCGCCGCCCATGCCGTCCGCACCGCCGCCCGGCGCCCGCGGCTCGGCGCCGTACCTCCAGCCGGCCCCGGCCGCCCCGGCGGCCGGCGCACGCATGCGGTACTGGGTTGAGATCAACGGCGCCCGCCATCAGATCTCCCGCGCGACGTTGGTGATGGGCCGAAGCACCGAAGCCGACGTGCGGATCGACGACCCCGGCGTGTCCCGCCGGCACTGTGAGATCCGGACCGGAACGCCCTCGACGATCCAGGATCTCGGGTCCACCAACGGCATCGTGGTGGACGGGCAGCACACCACCCGCGCTACGCTCCGCGACGGCTCGCGGATCGTCGTGGGCAGCACCACCATCATTTACCGGCAAGCCGAAGGGTGAAGCGGGGGCAATGTCAGAGCTGACCCTCACGGTCATGCGGCTGGGTTTCCTGGCCGTACTGTGGCTGTTCGTGATCGTGGCCGTGCAGGTCATCCGCAGCGACCTGTTCGGAACGCGTGTCACACAGCGCGGCTCGCGACGGGAAGCCGGACGACCGCAGCAGCAGGCCGCCCGGCAGGCGGCACCTCCGCAGCAGCGCCAGCAGCAGCCGAGCGGGGGCGGCCGGCGGGGCCGTAACGCCCCCACCAAACTGGTCGTCAGTGAGGGAATCCTCACGGGCACCACCGTCGCGCTCCAGGGCCAGACCATCACCCTGGGCCGGGCGCACGATTCAACGATCGTGCTGGACGACGACTACGCCTCCAGCCGCCATGCCAGGATCTACCCGGACCGCGACGGCCAGTGGATCGTCGAGGACCTCGGATCCACGAACGGCACGTACCTGGACCGGTCCCGGCTGACGACCCCCACACCGATTCCGCTGGGCGCGCCGATCCGCATCGGCAAGACCGTCATCGAGCTGCGGAAGTAGTACGAAAATGAGCGAGCGGAGCGAGCACGCAGCGGCGGACCGCCTGGCGGACCCCGGCGCGCTCCCGACCGGAGGGTGGGCACCGTGCGGATGTACCCGGAGCCGACGGGCGAGGTGCGCATGAGTCTGTCACTGCGCTTCGCCGCCGGATCGCACAAAGGCATGATCCGCGAGGGCAACGAGGACTCGGGCTACGCCGGTCCACGCCTCCTCGCGATCGCCGACGGGATGGGCGGCCAGGCCGCCGGTGAGGTCGCCTCCTCGGAGGTGATCTCGACCATCGTCTCGCTCGACGACGACGTGCCGGGCTCCGACATCCTCACCTCGCTCGGCACCGCCGTGCAGCGGGCCAACGACCAGCTGCGCATGATGGTCGAGGAGGACCCCCAGCTGGAGGGCATGGGCACCACGCTCACCGCCCTGCTGTGGACCGGGCAGCGGCTCGGCATGGTCCACGTCGGCGACTCCCGCGCCTACCTGCTGCGGGACGGGGTGCTGACCCAGATCACCCAGGACCACACCTGGGTGCAGCGGCTGGTCGACGAGGGCCGGATCACCGAGGAAGAGGCCACCACCCACCCGCAGCGCGCCCTGCTCATGCGCGCGCTCGGCAGCGGTGACCACGTCGAACCGGACCTGTCGATCCGTGAAGTCCGCGCCGGCGACCGGTACTTGATCTGCTCCGACGGGCTGTCGGGCGTCGTCTCCCACCAGACGATGGAAGACACCCTCGCCAGCTACCAGGGCCCCCAGGAGACCGTGCAGGAGCTGATCCAGCTCGCCCTGCGCGGCGGCGGCCCCGACAACATCACGGTGATCATCGCCGACGTCCTGGACCTCGACACGGGTGACACCCTCGCCGCGCAGCTGTCGGACACCCCGGTGATCGTCGGCGCGGTCGCCGAGAACCAGCTCCACCAGCACGACAACGGCATCATGCAGACCCCGGCGGGCCGCGCCTCCGGGCTCGGCCGCCAGGTGCCCGGACAGAACGGCGGGGGCGGCGAGTTCGGCCCGCCCGGCTCCGGCGACACCACCGGCTACGCCCCCGAGGGCAGCTTCGGGGACTACACCGACGACGACTTCGTGAAGCCCTCCAAGGGCCGCAAGTGGTTCAAGAGATCCTTCTACACGGTGCTCGCGCTCGCGGTCATCGGCGGCGGCCTGTACGGCGGCTGGCGCTGGACGCAGACGCAGTACTTCGTGGGCGCCAACGGCGAACACGTCGCGCTGTACCGGGGCATCAGCCAGGACCTCGCGTGGGTCTCGCTGTCGAAGGTGGAGAAGGACCACCCCGACATCGAACTCAAGTACCTCCCGCCCTACCAGCAGAAGCAGGTCAAGGCGACGATCGCCGAGGGTGGTCTCCAGGACGCCCAGAAGAAGATCGACGATCTCGCCGTGCAGGCCTCCGCGTGCAAGAAGGAGGCCGAGCGGAGCAGCGCGACCAAGAAGCCCGCCGGCACCACGGGAACCACCAGCACCTCGCTCACGTCCAAGGCCACGTCGAAGCCGACTCCTTCGGCCACGGCTTCGACGTCACCGACCCCGTCCCCGACCCCGTCTGCGACTCCCAGCCCCGGTCCCAGCCTCTCGGAGGAAGAGCAGCAGGTCGTCTCGCAGTGCAGCAAGTAATAGGCAAGCCGTGAGAGGCCCCGTCACACGATGAGCAGTTCTACCAACACGCCGTCGCACCACACGTCCACGATCGGCTCCATCGGCGCACCGAGCCGGCGTAACACCGAGCTGGCGCTCCTGATCTTCGCCGTCGCCATCCCGGTGTTCGCCTACGCCAACGTGGGCCTGGCCATCAACGACCAGGTGCCGTCCGGGCTGCTGAGCTACGGCCTGGGCCTCGGCCTGCTGGCCGGCGTCGCGCACCTGGCCGTACGCAAGTTCGCGCCGTACGCGGACCCGCTGCTGCTGCCGCTGGCGACGCTGCTGAACGGCATGGGACTCGTCATCATCTGGCGGCTCGACCAGTCGAAGCTGCTCCAGTCGATCAACCAGGCGGGCAACGCGGCGCCGCGGCAGCTGATGTACACCGCGATGGGCATCGGACTGTTCGCCGTCGTCCTGATCTTCCTCAAGGACCACCGCGCCCTCCAGCGCTACACGTACATCTCGATGGTCGGCGCGCTCGTCCTGCTGCTGCTGCCGCTGGTGCCGGGCCTCGGCGCCAACATCTACGGCGCGAAGATCTGGATCTCGGTCGGCGGATTCTCCATCCAGCCCGGTGAGTTCGCGAAGATCGTCCTCGCGATCTTCTTCGCCGGCTACCTGATGGTGAAGCGCGACGCGCTCGCGCTGGCCAGCCGCCGCTTCATGGGCCTCTACCTGCCGCGCGGCCGCGACCTCGGCCCGATCCTGGTCGTCTGGTTCATCTCGATCCTGATCCTGGTCTTCGAGACCGACCTCGGAACCTCGCTGCTGTTCTTCGGCATGTTCATCATCATGCTGTACGTCGCCACCGAGCGGACCAGCTGGATCGTCTTCGGTCTGCTGATGTCCGCGGCCGGCGCGGTCGGCGTGGCCACCTTCGAACCGCACGTCCAGCAGCGTGTCCAGGCGTGGCTCAACCCGATGAAGGAGTACACGCTCAGCAAGACCGTCCCCGGGCACTCCGCGCAGTCGATGGAGGCCCTGTGGGCCTTCGGCTCCGGCGGCACCCTCGGCACCGGTCTCGGCCAGGGCCACTCCGACCTCATCCGGTTCGCCGCCAACTCCGACTTCATCCTCGCCACCTTCGGCGAGGAACTGGGCCTCGCCGGCATCATGGCGATCCTGCTCATCTACGGCCTGATCGTGGAGCGCGGCGTCCGCACCGCCCTCGCCGCGCGCGACCCGTTCGGCAAGCTCCTCGCCGTCGGCCTCTCCGGCGGTATGGCCCTCCAGGTCTTCGTCGTCGCGGGCGGCGTGATGGGCCTCATCCCGCTGACCGGTATGACGATGCCCTTCGTGGCGTACGGCGGCTCGTCCGTCATCGCCAACTGGGCCCTCATCGGCATCCTGATCCGGATCAGCGACACCGCGCGCCGGCCGGCCCCCGCGCCCGCCCCCAGTCCCGACGCCGAGATGACCCAGGTGGTCCGCCCGTCATGAACAAGCCCCTGCGCCGGATCGCGCTCTTCTGCGGCCTCCTGGTCCTCACCCTGCTGCTGCGCGACAACTGGCTCCAGTACGTCAAGGCCGACGGCCTCAGGGACGACCCGAACAACCGCCGTGTCACCATCGCGCGCTACTCCACCCCGCGCGGCGACATCATCGTCGACGGCAATCCGATCACGGGCTCCACCGAGACCAGCACCTCCGGGCTGAACGACCTGAAGTACAAGCGGACGTACAAGAACGGCGCGATGTGGGCGCCGGTCACCGGATACGCCTCGCAGGCCTTCGGCGCCAACCAGCTGGAGTCCATCGAGGACGGCATCCTCACCGGCAACGACGACCGGCTCTTCTTCCGCAACACCCTCGACATGATCACCGGCAAGCCGAAGTCGGGCGGCAACGTCGTCACCACCCTCAACGCGGCCGCGCAGAACGCCGCGTGGAAGGGGCTGAAGAACCAGGGCGGCAAGGGCGCCGTCGTCGCCCTCGACCCGTCCACCGGCAAGATCCTGGCGCTGGCGTCCTACCCGTCGTACGACCCCTCGTCGTTCGCGGGGAACTCGACCTCCACGGACTCCAAGGCCTGGCAGAAGCTCCAGAAGAAGTACGACCCGAACGACCCGATGCTGAACCGCGCGCTGCGCGAGACCTACCCGCCGGGCTCGACCTTCAAGGTGGTCACCGCGTCCGCGGCGCTCCAGAACAACCTGTACTCGTCCGCCGACCAGGCCACCGACTCGCCGCTGCCGTGGACCATGCCGGGCACCACGACCCAGCTGAAGAACGAGGGCAACATCCCCTGCAAGAACGCGACCCTGCGCGTCGCGTTGCAGTACTCCTGCAACACCGTCTTCGGCAAGGTCGGCTCCGACCTCGGCAACGACAAGATGCTGGCCGAGGCGAAGAAGTTCGGCTTCGACGCCGAGCAGTTCACCCCGGTCCGCTCCAGCGCCTCGGTCTTCTCCGACAAGATGAACCAGTCGCAGACCGCGCTCTCCTCGATCGGCCAGTACAACACCGCCGCGACCCCCTTGCAGATGGCCATGGTCGCCTCCGCGGTCGCCAACGACGGCAAGCTGATGAAGCCGTACATGGTCGACAAGCTCCAGTCGTCGAACCTCGACACGATCGCGCAGACCGAGCCCCAGGAGATGAGCCAGCCTCTCTCCTCGAAGAACGCGCAGATCCTCCAGTCGATGATGGAGACGGTGGTCGAGAAGGGCACCGGCACCAGCGCGAAGATCCCCGGCGTCACCGTCGGCGGCAAGACCGGTACCGCTCAGCACGGTGTCGAGAACAGCGAGAACCCGTACGCCTGGTTCCTCTCCTATGCCAAGCTCTCCGACGGCAGCTCGCCGGTCGCCGTGGCGGTGGTCATCGAGGACGACAAGGCCAACCGTGACGACATCTCCGGCGGCGGCCTCGCGGCCCCGATCGCGAAGAGCGTTATGGAGGCGGTCATCAACAGCAAGAAGTGACTCCGCTCACGTCCCCTTCACATCGGTGCACGTTGCGATACCGGTCCTGTATCGGGTGACGGGCTTGGCCAGGTCACACAAAGCCAGCCGGGTACGGTAGGCCCGGACGGCTAGCCTCCGACCGCACATCCGTGCGGGTCGGGACCGACGGAGAGGGCTGGTAGGGAACTATGGAAGAGCCGCGTCGCCTCGGCGGCCGGTACGAGCTGGGCCAAGTGCTCGGCCGTGGTGGCATGGCGGAGGTCTACCTCGCCCATGACACACGCCTCGGCCGCACGGTGGCGGTGAAGACGCTGCGCGTCGACCTTGCGCGCGACCCTTCCTTCCAGGCCCGGTTCCGCCGGGAGGCCCAGTCGGCCGCCTCGCTCAACCATCCCGCGATCGTCGCGGTCTACGACACGGGCGAGGACTACGTCGACGGGGTCTCGATCCCGTACATCGTCATGGAGTACGTCGACGGTTCCACCCTCCGTGAGCTGCTCCACAGCGGTCGCAAGCTGCTGCCGGAGCGGGCCATGGAGATGACCATCGGCATCCTCCAGGCGCTGGAGTACTCACACCGCAACGGCATCGTCCACCGCGACATCAAGCCGGCCAACGTCATGCTGACGCGCACCGGCCAGGTCAAGGTGATGGACTTCGGCATCGCCCGCGCGATGGGCGACTCCGGCATGACGATGACGCAGACGTCCGCGGTCATCGGCACCGCTCAGTACCTCTCGCCGGAGCAGGCGAAGGGCGAGCAGGTCGACGCCCGTTCGGACCTCTACTCGACGGGCTGTCTCCTCTACGAACTGCTGACGGTACGGCCGCCCTTCGTGGGCGACTCCCCGGTCGCGGTGGCGTACCAGCACGTACGCGAGGAGCCGCAGCCGCCGAGCGTCTTCGACGGGGAGATCACGCCGGAGATGGACGCGATCGTCCTGAAGGCGCTCACCAAGGACCCTAACTACCGCTACCAGTCCGCCGACGAGATGCGCATGGACATCGAGGCCTGCCTCGACGGACAGCCGGTCGGCGCGACGGCGGCACTGGGTTCGGTCGGCTACGGCGGTTACGGCGACGACCAGGCCACCACGGCCCTGCGCTCGGACGCCGGCGCCACCACGATGCTTCCCCCGATGAACCCGGACGACGGCGGCTTCGGCTACGACGACCGTCCCGACCGGCGCCGCCAGCAGAAGAAGAAGACGAACACCTCGACGATCCTGCTGGTCGTTGCGGCGGTCCTGGTGCTGGTGGGCGCGATCCTGATCGGGAAGTGGGCGTTCAGCGGGAACGACACGTCGAACGACAACGTCAGCACCCCGAACTTCATCGGCCAGACGCAGACTGCCGCCAGGACCATGGCGGACAACATCGGCCTGAAGCTGTCGTTCACGTCGCAGACCTGCGAGAACCAGACCAAGGGCAAGATCTGCAAGCAGGACCCGAGCCCCACCACCTCGGTCAAGAAGGACTCCACGGTCAACCTGGTCGTCTCGACCGGGGCGCCGAAGGTCGTCGTACCGAGTGTCGTGGGCCAGAGCTTCGACGACGCCTCCTCCACGCTCACCGGTGACAAGTACCAGTTCAAGGTGGAGAAGAAGGAGAAGGTGTCCGGCGAGGACCCGGGGACCGTGCTGGAGCAGGACCCGGCGCTGGGTGCGGAGGTCGAGAAGGGCACCACCATCACCCTGACCGTCGCCAAGGCCCAGGCGAAGTCCACGGTTCCCGACGTCAGCGGGAAGAGCTGTGACGACGCCAAGGCGCAGATGCAGCAGAACGACCTCGTCGGGAACTGCACCGAGGTGGCGACCACCGACACGAACCTGAACGGCAAGGTCGTCGCGACCTCGCCCACGGCCGGGACGCAGGTCGACAAGAACTCGGCGGTCAACATCCAGATCGGCAAGGTCTCCCAGACCCAGGTCCCGAACGTCGTCGGCCAGACGGTGAAGAACGCCAAGCAGATCCTTCAGCAGAACGGCTTCACCAACATCCAGTTCGCCGACAACAGCGACCAGAGCGACAACGCGATCGTGACCCAGCAGGACCCGGGTCAGGGCAACCAGGTCAACGACCCCGGCAGCACGCAGATCACCCTCACCAGCGTGGGCACCGGGAACGGCAACGGCAACAACGGTGGCGGCGGCTTCTTCGGAGGCCTGAACGGCTAGCCCCGGAACGCGAAGAGCCCCGGCGCCCTGTGGAGGGTGCCGGGGCTCTCTCGTATCCGCGGACCGCCGCGCCTCGGTGTGCGCGCCGCGCTACGGCCGTGCCATCAGCGGAGTTCCTTCGGCGGTGTCCGCGCGCTGTCCACCGTGTCGACGCGGACCAGCTCGCCCCACACCACGTACCGGTACCGGGACGTGTACACCGGCGTGCAGGTCGTCAGGGTGATGTAGTGGCCGGCCTTCTTCCTGCCGGACTCCGCGGGGATCTGGGCGAGCGTCTTGACGTTGTACTTCGAGGTCTCGGGAAGGATGTCGTAGACCTTGTAGACGTACCACTTGTCCTTCGTCTCGAAGACGATCGGGTCGCCCTTCTTGATCTTGTCGATGTTGTGGAACTTGGCGCCGTGGCCGTCGCGGTGGGCGGCGAGGGTGAAGTTGCCGTTCTTGCCGGTGGTGGGGAGGGCGGCCTTGATCGGGTCCGTGTAGTAGCCGGCGACGCCGTCGTTGAGGACGCTCGTCTCGGTGCCCTTCTCGACCAGCACCTCGCCGTTCTTCATCGCGGGCACGTGCAGGAACCCGATGCCGTCCTTGGTGTCGAGCGCGCCGGGACCGGTGTCCTTGTCCTTGGACCAGTTGTTCCGGACCTTGTCGCCCTGCTTGTCGGCCGTGCGGTCGGCGACGACGTTCGTCCACCACAGGGAGTAGACGACGAACAGGCCGAGGATCAGGCCCGCCGTGATGAGGAGTTCACCGAAGACGCTGACGGCCATCGCCATCCGCCCGGGGCCGCGGGGGCGGTCGGGCGGGGAGGCGGGCGTGTCGGTCTGCTCTTCGGTGTCGTCGGTGGTCGCTGCCACGTTCAGTTGCCCCTACTCGATGAGCGCATCCGGCTTGCCCTTGCTGCGCGGCCGTTGCTCGACCATCTTGCCCCAGACGATCAGCCGGTACTTGCTGGTGAACTCCGGCGTACAGGTCGTCAGCGTGATGTAGCGGCCGGGCTTGGTGAACCCGGAGCCCTTGGGGATGGGGTCGATGACACTGGTGTTGCTCGGCGACGTCACGGGCAGCGTCTTCGTCATCTTGTAGACGTAGTACGTGTCCTGGGTCTCCACCACGACCTCGTCGCCCGGCTTGAGCTGGTTGATGTACCGGAACGGTTCGCCATGGGTGTTGCGGTGCGCGGCGAGCGCGAAGTTGCCGGTCTTCGCGTCGGGCATCGCGGTCTTGAGGGCGCCCTCGCTGTAGTGCCCGACCATCCCCTTGTCGAGGACCTTCTTGTTGCTGACGCCCTCGGCGATCGGCGCGATCACGTCCAGCTTGGGGATGTGCAGGATGGCGAAGCCCTGTCCCGGCGAGAACTCCCCGGGCGCGCGCTTGCCGCTGGCCCAGTCGTTCTGTAGCTGGCTCGCCTCGCTGCCGGCCTGCGCGTGCGCCCGGACGTTCGTCCACCACAGCTGGTAGGTGACGAACAGCAGCATCAGCACGCCGGTGGTGATGAACACCTCGCCGATCGCCCGGCTCGCGACGACCGCGGCCCCCGGCTTGCTGGCCCGCTGCCGCCGCCGCGCCTCGACCCGGGAGAGGGGTGCGCCGCCACCGGACGAAGCCGGTGCCGATTCCGAGGCCGTCGAGGCCTCGGCGGTCTCGTCCGCCGCGCCGCCGGCCCCATGACGCCCGTGCCGCCCCTTGGCGGCCTTCCTGCGGGCCGCACGGCCCCCGGTGGGGGTTCCTGTGGCGGACGAGGCGGCTGTGGCGTCAGACGCCGATATGGACCCGCCGCGGCCCGTCCCCTCCTGCGGGAGGTCCGCCAGCCGCAGCGCGACGGTCTCTTCGTCGATCGGACCGTACGGCACCCCGGGCGCACCCTGCGCCTGCGCGCCGTGCCACTGGTCGAACCCGCTCTGCTCCGCGTACGGCTGCTCCCCGTACGCGGCCTCGGACTCGCGCTCGGGGCGCAGCGCGGTCACGCCGTGGCCCTGCCCACCACCGGGGCGAGCCCCGCCGACCTCGCCACGGCACCCTGGTCGCCGCACTCCACCAGCCAGTTGGCCAGCATCCGGTGGCCGTGCTCGGTGAGCACCGACTCCGGGTGGAACTGGACGCCCTCGACGGGCAGTTCGCGGTGGCGCAGGCCCATGATGATGCCGTCGTGCGTTCTCGCGGTGACCTCGAGTTCGGCCGGGACCGTGCCCGGCTCGGCCGCCAGCGAGTGGTAGCGGGTCGCCGTGAAGGGCGAGGGCAGTCCGGCGAAGACGCCCTTGCCCTCGTGCTCGACGAGGGAGGTCTTGCCGTGCAGCAGTTCGGGGGCGCGGTCCACGACGCCGCCGTAGGCCACCTGCATCGACTGCATGCCGAGGCAGACGCCGAAGACGGGCACCCCGGTCGAGGCGCAGTGCCGCACCATCTCGATGCAGACGCCGGCCTCCTCGGGGGTGCCGGGGCCGGGCGAGAGGAGGACGCCGTCGAAGCCGTCCTGGGCGTGCGCGGGCGACACCTCGTCGTTGCGCAGCACCTCGCACTCGGCGCCCAGCTGGTACAGGTACTGGACCAGGTTGAAGACGAAGCTGTCGTAGTTGTCGACGACGAGAATCCGTGCACTCACTGGTTGTCCACCGTCACATCGTTGAAGGGCAGCAGCGGTTCGGCCCACGGGAAGACGTACTGGAACAGGATGTAGACCACGGCCAGGGCCAGGACGAGCGAAATCAGCGCCTTGACCCACGCGTTGCCCGGCAGATGCCGCCAGATCCAGCCGTACATGCCGTCCCTTCCGTCGCGCCACGGCACCAGACTCACGCCGTACGTCACCAGACTAACGGCGCAGCGCGTCCGGTTTCCCGGCCTCCACAGGCTGTGTGGAGTCCAGGTGTGCCCAGACGATCAGCCGGTGGCTGTGCCCCCACTCCGGATCGCACGTGGTCAGCGTGAGATAGCGGCCCGAGGCCGTGTACCCGGATGTACGTGGCACAGGATCGATCACCTCAATGTCGGTGGGCACTGTTTTGTAAGGCCCTTTGTCGATCCGATACGTGAACCAGGTGGTCCCGTCCGTCAGCACCACCGCGTCGCCCACGCGGAGCTTCGGAAAGTCCACGAAGGGGTTCCCGTACGTCCGCCGGTGCCCGGCCACCGCGAAGTTCCCGACCTGCCCCAACTGGGCGGTGCCCGCGTAGTGTCCGAGCCCCTTCTTGAGGGTGCTGACGTCGGTGTCCTGGAGAACCGGCTTGTTCCACGTGAAACCCAGCCGCGGGATGTACATGATCGCGAAAGGCCTGCCGTCCTTGTACGCGGCCGCTTTCGCCGGAGCGGGCGAGGCGGCGGGCGCCGGGGCGGGGGACGTCTTGGGGTGCGCGGTCTGCCGCGACCACTGGTTCTGCAGCTGATGGATCTGGTCGCTCATCGTGTGGTCGGCCTGCACGCCGGTCCAGAACAAGACGTAGACCACGAAGAGGACGATCAGAGTGCCGACGGTGATGCAGAGTTCGCTGACGCTTCTGACGATCACGCGCACCGGCAGCTCCCGTACGGACGCCTACTCCACTGGCTTCGCGTAGTGCAGATCCACTGTGCCCGAGTACCCGGGAAGAGTCACCGTCCCGTCGTCGGTCACTTTCCACCCGAGACCGTAGACATCGACGTACACCATGTAGTTCTGGATCGCCTTGGACGCCGTCAGCGCCGCCTGAAGCTTCCCCGGGTCTCCGACCGCCGTGATCTTGTACGGCGGTGAGTAGACCCGGCCCTGGAGGATCAGGGTGTTGCCCACGCAGCGCACGGCGCTGGTCGAGATCAGCCGCTGGTCCATGACCTTGATGCCCTTGGCGCCGCCCTGCCAGAGGGCGTTCACCACGGCCTGGAGGTCCTGCTGGTGGATGACCAGGTAGTCGGGCTGCGGCTCGGGATAGCCGGGGAGCTTGGCGGTGGCGTTGGGCGGGGCGTCGTTCAGGGTGACGGTGACCGCCTTGCCCTTGAGCTGCTGCGCGCCCGCGGTCCGCTCCAGCGCCGTGAGCTTCTTGTCGTCGGCGCCGGTGCTGGTGTCGTCCTCCTTGCGGAGCGCGTCGACCTCGTCACGCAGGACCCCGTTGGCGTCCTCCAGCCGGCCGTTCTTCTGGCTGCGGGTCTGGATGAGGTCGGACAGCTTCAGCAGGGAGGCGTCCGTGCGGATGTTGGTGCCCTTGGCCGTGTCGAAACTGGTGAAGAAGATGAGCCCCGCGAGGGCGAAGACGGCCACCGTGAGAATCCGCACCGGACGGAAACGGCGGATACGGGCAGGACTGGTACCCGTCCCGGGGGAGTCGGCAGAATTGCTCAACGTACCCTTATCTCCTTCGGCGCCGCGGAAGCACTACGCTAACGGACGCCCGGGGGAGCACTCAGTGTCCCCTTGTACGCTGCCCCGGAGCCCGCCCCAGTTCCCTGCGCGGCCACGCAGCGCATCGACAGGAGAGACCCTCGTGCCGAAGTCACGTATCCGCAAGAAGGCCGACTACACGCCGCCGCCGGCGAAAGCGGCGACCGCCATCAAGTTGAACAGCCGAGCCTGGGTCGCACCGGTCATGCTGGCCATGTTCGTCATCGGGCTGGCCTGGATCGTCGTCTTCTACGTCACCGACGGCTCCATGCCCATCGACAGCCTGGACAACTGGAACATCGTGGTGGGCTTCGGCTTCATCGCCGCCGGGTTCGGCGTCTCCACGCAGTGGAAGTAGCGGCGGGAGCCGTGGTGGAAGCGGCGACGGAAGCCGCGGTCACCTCCGGGTGAACGCAGCTCTGCCCACGGCTTTCCACTGAGTTATCCACAGCCTGGGAAGGTATCCACAGCGGGCCTGGGGAAAAAGAACGACGATCTGTGGATAACCTCCCGGGTGTTGACGCTGGTGTGACTGACACACCGGCATCCGCAAACCTGTTCGCCCCCTGCCTGACCTGCGGAAACACGGGTCAGCGACAGGGGGCACAGCTGTTCCCGCACCGTGTGCACAAGATCCGGCACACGCTGTGGACAACGGTTTGATATCAGCTGAGCTGAGCCGTCCTGATCAGCGTCAACACCACGACGACGACCAGTACGACCGCACAGGTGCCGTACTGGATCAGGGCCCGCCGCTCCCTCGGGGCGTGCACCATCGCGTACCCGGTGATCACACCGGCGACGAGACCGCCGATATGGGCCTGCCAGGCGATGTTGGCCCACCCGAAGGTGAAGATCAGGTTGATCACCAGCAGGGCGATGACCGGCCGCATGTCGTACCGGAGCCGGCGCATCAGCACGGCGGTCGCCCCGAAGAGCCCGAAGATCGCGCCGGAGGCACCGAGCGAGGGCTGGTTCGGGGCGGCGATCAGATACGTGAGCGCGCTGCCCGCAAGACCCGAGACGAAATAGAGGGCGAGATAGCGGGCACGGCCGAGGGCCGCCTCCAGAGGACCGCCGATCCACCACAGGCTGAGCATGTTGAAGATGATGTGGATCGGGCTGGCATGCAGGAACATCGCGGTCAGCAGCCGGTAGGGCTGGCCTTCGGCAACGCCCTCGACGGAGCCGAAGAGCGGGACGTACGCCTGGCCGAGGAGCTCCAGGCGCTCGGTGAAGCGGTCGCCCACCGCCAGCTGCACCAGATACATAGCGACGCAGAGGCCGATCAGGATCTTGGTAGCGAGCCGCGGGTCCGCCGCCACCGTGCCGCCGGCGATCGTCCGGGGCTGGGCCGCGGTCGGGGCGTGACCCGTGCCGGAGCCGCCGCGGACGCACTCGGGGCACTGGAAACCGACCGAGGCGCTGACCATGCACTCGGGGCAGATCGGCTTCTCGCAGCGGGTGCAGCGGATACCGGTCTCGCGGTCCGGGTGGCGGTAGCAGACCGGCAGACTCTGGCCGTCCGGGGGCCGCTGCTCCTCCGGGCCCGTCGGGCTGCCTGGCGCCTGGTCCATGGGGTCCCCTCAATCCTTCGTACGCAATGCATCGCCCCGCCCATCCTTACGGATGAACGGGGCGTTTGGTTCCCGGCGGTAAGGACCGGGTTCGGTCCTGGGCCCTAGCGGGTCTCGACGACGACCGACTCGATGATGACGTCCTTGACCGGACGGTCGGTGCGCGGGTTGGTCTCGGCGGCCGCGATGGTGTCCACGACCTTCTGGCTCGCCGGGTCGGTGACCTCACCGAAGATGGTGTGCTTGCGGGTCAGCCAGGCCGTCGGGGAGACGGTGACGAAGAACTGCGAGCCGTTGGTGCCCGGCCCGGCGTTGGCCATGGCCAGCAGGTAGGGCTTGTCGAAGCGCAGGTCGGGGTGGAACTCGTCCTCGAACTGGTAGCCCGGGCCACCCGTGCCGTTGCCCAGCGGGTCCCCGCCCTGAATCATGAAACCGCTGATCACCCGGTGGAAGACCGTGCCGTCGTAGAGCTTGTCCGTGGACTTCTCACCCGTGGTGGGGTTGGTCCACTCACGCTCCCCCTTGGCGAGCTCCACGAAGTTCTGGACCGTCTTGGGCGCGTGGTTCGGCAGCAGCCGGACCTCGATGTCGCCGAGATTGGTCTTCAGGGTGGCGTAAAGCTGCTCAGCCACGATCTGCCTTCCGTTGTCTTCCTGTGACTCCCAGATCCTCGCACGCTCCACGCATCGCGTCGCCCGACGCCGGTCTCTCGGGGGCATTCCGCAGGAACCACTTGCGGAAAACCGGTCGAGTGGCTCCGGGACAGGGGCACGGCACGGGGATCCGTGGCATTGTCGACGACAAGCTCCCGTTCCCTCGTATTCATCCGGTATCGCACGTAATCGTGACCCGGATGCCCGCCCTCTACATGCCCCGCGGCCCGTTGGCAGGCATGATCCGTAAATGGGTGGATAGACGAAATTGCGTACCGCCACCGAGGAGGAGGAATCCCGTGACCCGCATCGACAGCGTGCGCTCCGCGACCGGTTCGGCGAAGGACAGCGTGCTGCACGCCGCGGAAGTGGTGGCGCCCTACGCCGACACGGCCAAGGACAAGGCCTCGTACTACGCCCATGAGGCACGTGTACGACTCGCGCCCAAGGTGTCGCTGGCCGCCGACCAGGCCCGCGTGCAGTACGGCGCCCACGTAGTGCCCCGCCTTGAGCAGGCCCGCACTCACGTACCGCCGAAGGTCGACCAGGCAGCCCAGGAAGCCGCCGTCCGTACCCGCAAGGCTGCCGTCCAGGCCGCCGAGTACTCACGGCCGAAGATCGAGCAGGCGGTCGCCGCCGCCGGCCCGGTCAAGGACGAGGCCGCGGCCCGCGGTGCGGCGGCGTTCGCCGCGCTGCGCGGTCAGGTCACGCCCAAGGAGATCCAGAAGCTGGTCCGCAAGCACGAGCGGCGGGCGAGGGCCGGCCGTCTCGCGAAGGGGCTGGCCGTGCTGGGCATCCTGGCGGGCGGTGCTTTCGCCGCCTGGAAGTGGTGGGACAAGCAGGCCAACCCCGACTGGCTGGTCGAGCCCCCCGCCGCGACCGAGGTGCCCGAGTCGGGTCACCTCACCGCGGTGGACGGTAGCCCCGAGGCCGTGCTCGACCCCGAGGTCAAGGCCAAGCAGGCCGAGGACGAGGCCGCGGACAGCGACGACCACCGCTGACGTCGGACACACTCTCACCATCGCCGTGGGGGGGGGGGGGCGCCCGGGCCCCCCCCCCCCCCGCAGTTTGACAGGGCAGCGCCCCGGGGGTTGTCAGGGTACCACACCCCCCCACCCCCCCCCCCCCAGAGTTACACAAA
>NZ_JBIWGK010000006.1:226711-585653 GCF_044763565.1 Streptomyces sp. NPDC096013
GCGACGCCCTCGGGCGGGGGCGGCCCCCCCCCCGCCCCCCCCGCCCCGGGGCCCCCCCCCCCCGGCCCGCCCCCCCCGGGGGGGCCGGGCCCCCCCCCCCCCCCCCCCCCCACGGCGATGTTTCACGTGGAACGGCCTCGGTGTTTCACGTGGAACAACCGCCGACGACCGCCAACTCCCTTGATTTACACAGGTTGTCCGCTGATTTACGCAGGCTGTCCGCGATGACGTTTGCAACGGCCCAGGTGTACAAGCGCCGCACAGGCTCCCTTAACGGACCGCACATCCCCGATTACACGTCCGCATTCGCACCAGCTCACACACCTCCCGCACACGCGGGCACATCGTCCCCACACTGCGGAGATCACCGGTCGACGCCGCGCGCATCCCGTCCGGCACGGAATTTGCGCAAACAACTGCAACGAAGATCCACCCTTTAAGTGACGCACGTCACCTGCCGGCGGCACAGAAAAACCGGCCGGGCGCCACTGAGGGCGACCGGCCGGTGCGGAATGTGGAGCCTAGGGGAGTCGAACCCCTGACATCTGCCATGCAAAGACAGCGCTCTACCAACTGAGCTAAGGCCCCGCTAGAGAAGCGTCCGACGGCAGAACCACACACCGGCGGGCTTCGGGGACAAGCGTACCGGGTCATCCCGGGGATCTCGCAAAAAGTTGGGGCTCCCGGTGAACGACCACTCTCCGTAAGATGCTCGTCGTGGTTCGCTAGAGCGAACCGCGGTTTTGGGGAAGCGATGGGGAGACGCAATGGACGCCGCACAGCAGGAAGCCACCGCCAGAGCGCGGGAGCTGCAGCGGAATTGGTACGGGGAGCCTTTGGGGGCGCTCTTCCGTAAGCTCATCGACGATCTTGGGCTCAACCAGGCTCGTCTCGCGGGGGTGTTGGGACTGTCCGCGCCGATGTTGTCCCAGCTGATGAGCGGTCAGCGGGCGAAAATCGGCAATCCCGCGGTGGTGCAGCGGGTGCAGTTGTTGCAGGACCTGGCGGGACAGGTCGCGGACGGCAGCGTGAGCGCGGCCGAGGCCACCGAGCGCATGGACGAGATCAAGAAGTCCCAGGGGGGCTCGGTGCTCAGCAACACCACGACCACGACCAGCAGTTCGGGGGCGCCCACGGTCAAGCGGGTGGTCCGGGAGATCCAGTCGCTGTTGCGCTCGGTGGCCGCCGCGGGCGACATCATCGACGCGGCCGACACCCTCGCCCCGACCCACCCCGAACTGGCAGAGTTCCTCCGGGTCTACGGCGCGGGCCGCACCTCGGACGCGGTCGCGCACTACCAGTCCCACCAGAGCTGAGCCCCACCGCCCGGCAGCCGATCGGGGGTTCGGCAGCCGGGCACGCGGTCGGAGCGCGACACGAGGGGGTCGTGTCGCTCACCGGCAGCACGTGCGGAACCGCCGCGAGGGAGTGCGATGAGGAACTGCCGTCAGGGGGAGTCGTATCGCTCGTCTCGGGGGAAGCAACGGGGGTAGCCGAAGGGGGAGGAGCGACGCACAGCCATGGGTGAGGTCTTCGCCGGCCGGTACGAACTGGTCGACCCGATCGGACGCGGCGGTGTCGGCGCGGTCTGGCGCGCCTGGGACCACCGGCGGCGCCGCTATGTGGCCGCGAAGGTCCTCCAGCAGAGCGACGCCCACTCGCTGCTGCGCTTCGTACGGGAACAGGCCCTGCGGATCGACCACCCCCATGTACTGGCCCCGGCCAGCTGGGCCGCCGACGACGACAAGGTCCTGTTCACCATGGATCTGGTGGCCGGAGGCTCGCTCGTCCATCTCATCGGGGACTACGGTCCACTGCCCCCCGCCTTCGTCTGCACGCTTCTCGACCAACTCCTCTCCGGTCTCGCCGCTGTGCACGCGGAAGGTGTCGTGCACCGGGACATCAAGCCCGCGAACCTGCTCCTCGAAGCCACCGGCACCGGCCGCCCACGTCTGCGTCTCTCCGACTTCGGCATCGCGATGCGGCTGGGCGAGGCACGCCTGACGGAGACCAACCTCGTGGTGGGCACGCCGGGTTATCTCGCGCCCGAGCAGATGATGGGCGCCGAACCGGACTTCCCCGCCGACCTGTTCGCCGTAGGACTCGTGGCCCTGTATCTGCTGGAGGGGGCCAAGCCGGACTCCAAGGCGCTGGTGCAGTACTTCGCGGAGCACGGGACCCCGGGGGCGCCCAAGGGCATACCCGAGGCGCTGTGGCAGGTCGTGGCGATGCTGCTGCAGCCCGACCCGCAGGCCCGCTTCCGCACCGCCACGGGCGCACGCAAGGCGCTTGCCGCGGCCGCGGAGCTGCTGCCTGAGCCGGGCCCCGACGACGAGTTGATCGAGATCTTCGACCAAATCGGTCCGCTTCCCTCGGGGTTCGCGCCCGAGGGTCCGCTGAAACGGGCGTCGGGGGTGGACACGGGGGCGACGACGGCTGCGGTGCCGGCGGCGTCCGAGGGCGGGGATGGCGGGGATGAGCCGGGCGACAGGGCTGATGTCGGCGTCAGCGGCGTCAGCGGGGAGTCGGCGTGGCCAGGCACGGACTCCGTACCCGTGGACCCCAGGCAGGGCATCACCTCCCAGCCGACCCCGATCCCAATCCCAGCCCCAACCCACGCCCCTATAGCGGCTCCGCCCCCGCCGCCCTCCCCGATGTCGGACACCGGCAGCTTCCATCTACCGCCGCCGCGGGCCTCGTACGGGCAACAGGTCGACCAGGAAAGGCAGTTGGAGCAGCGGGGGCAGGCACATCAGGACGGCCAGTACAAGGCCGGCCAGAGCCCGTACCAAGTCGGCCAGGACCAGTACCAGCCCGCGCACTCCTCCCCGTACTCCTCCCCATACCCCTCTCCCCATGGCCTGGCCTCCCCCCAGCCGCGCGCTGAGCCCTCCACTGCGTCCTACACCGCTGAGGTCCCGCAGGCTCCACCGTCCGCGCCGCCGGTTCCGCAGCACCGCGGCAGGCGGGCACGGCGGCGACCCAGACCGCCCGCGAAGGTGGCGATCCCGGTCCTGCTGCTCGCGCTGGCCTGCTATGCGGTGGGGTTCTGGGCACTGACCCGCATCTGAACGGGACCACAAAGCCGCCTGAACCGGACTACAAGGCCGCCGTCGAAGCCCGGTCCCGACCCCGGCCCCTATCCCTATCGCGGCCCCCGTCCCGCCGCCGGGCCGACACCGTCCACACGCCGAGGGTCGCCAGCAGCACGCTGCCCGCACCGATCCCGGCCACCGCGAGGACCTTCATCGAGCGGTCGCCACCTCCCCCGACGCCCCCCGTCGCAGCTGCCGCAGTCGCCGCGCGGTCCTGCGCGGTCACCTCGAAGATGTTCGCGGGCTCGGGCTTCGCCGCGTACCCCGGACCCGCGTGTGCCGACCCGCCGACCCGTACCCGCAGCGTCACCGGCAACGGTCCCTGGCCGAAGATGTCGGCCAGCTCCGTGGAGAGGTGCACGACGAGGTAGTACGACCCGGCGAAGCGCATCCCGTTCACGTGGTCGACGACGGAGTAGCGGTTGCGGTACTCGACGGGCGGCAACGGTTCCAGCGCCACCGACCGCTCGCTGCCCCGGTACCCGAGGCCCGCCTCGTCGACGGAGCCGCGCACGGGGTTGTAGAGCGCCAGGTCGAGCGCGCGGGTCACATAGCCGCTGCCGCCGTCCGAGCCGCCCAGTCCGGCGGTGACGGACAGCTGCTGGCCCCAGTCGACCGGCACCTTGTAGAAGACGGTCCCGCCGGGCCGGACGTCGTCCCGCCACACGCCCTGCCCGACGGCGGTCGCCCCGGCGAAGCCCGAGCCCCCCGCACGGCGCCGGGCCTCCCCCGTGACCGCCTCGGGCGACGCCGAGTCCCAGACCTGGGGAGCCTCGGTCGTACCGGCCTGGGCCGGCGGAGGTTCCGACACCGCGGTCAGTTCCAGCCCCCAGGTGTCCGACGACGAACCCGACGCGTCGACGCGCTCGACGACCACGTAGTACGTGCCGCCCCCCTTGCACAGCGCCTTCCCCGCCTCCCGCGCGGCCCAGGCGGCCACGGGGTGGGGGCTTCGGCTCGCCCCGAAGGTGGCGCTCCGGTGAGTGCAGGCGGTGCCCGACGCATTCTGCATCGACACCCTGATCCCGTCGGTGGCGGCGACCGTGGTGCCCGCCGGGGGCACGGCGGTCACGGACACATAGGCGTTCGACGTGGCGTCGAGATCGATGCCGTAGTAGACCTTGGCGCCCTTCGGAAGCGAACTCCGGTACGCCCCACCGGCTTTCAGCGCTACGGCGTCCCCGGTGCCGGTCGCTCCGTCGACGACCCGGTCGCCCTGGCCGTAGCCGTAGGCCCCCGGCGAGCCGGCCGCGATGGCGGGCCGCCCTGTGAGGGCGACCGTCGCGCACAGCGCCGCTGTGAGGACCACGACACGTCGTCGTACGACTCCGCCCACGGCGACGGGCCTACGGCCGCCCTGTGCCCGCGTCCACGTCCGCGTCCGCGTCCGCCACCACGCCGTACGCCGCCGCCCCATGACGCGCCACCCCTCACCGTTGCTCCGGACGTGGCCCATCCTGCCCCGCACGCGCGCGTGACATCCCGGCAATGCGTACGAGCGTCCGAAACAGCGGGGTCCTGGTGGCCGTAGCCGCAGCCGGGCGGGGGCGCAACACAAAGCCCCGACCGCTCGGGCGGCCGGGGCTTGCTCAGAACTGGATCTCTGTACTCACGAACCCGTGGGCACGGAGTCGGTCGCCTCCGTCCACAGATCCTGCTCGGCGCGATCCGCCTGGATCTGGCGGTACACGAGGAGCCCGCCGATGGCGGCCAGTGCGACCAGGAGAAGCTTCTTCACCGCGGACCTCGTCTTTCCTTGACGTTGGGGACCTCTGTCGCCCGACTATACACACCGAGCGATACCGATCGGTGACCTGCGTCCGGGGCCAACTCCCGCCCGGGAGAGCGCAGTAGAAGCGGACCGAGCCGCTCCGATCGGAGGGTGATCACACCCCCACGGAGGGTTACTTCGCCCTCATTTCGCGCAGATTCGACCCTATTCTTCCTCCTTGCGCCCATTCGAGTGGTGTTCATCAGAACATCGACGCGCCACGGGCGTCGGTCCACCACTTCGCGAGCCCCATACACATCATGAGGAAAGTACGCAAATCGCCCAACCTGAAAGTGAGGGGCCATGGCCCAGATCAAGGTCATGAAGTTGTGGAACGCCTTCGTCACCGGCTTCCTGGCACTGTGCACGGCGCTCGGACTCATCACGGTCACCGCGACGGCCGCCGCCGCGACGACGCGGGTCGAGGCCACGAGCACCAGCCCGGTCGCCGCGGCGACGACACCGGCGGTCTCCCCCTGGACCTTCACCAGGTCCCTGCCCCCCACGATGAAGCAGCGCATCCGCGCCGAGGCCCACGGCAAGTCCCCCAGCTGCCGCCACCGCCCGCCGACGGACACGGACGAGACGACGGAGCACGCGGACTCGCTGGAGCCGGCCCACACCGACCAGGCGGCACCGCTCCAGCGCTGACCCGGGCGCGGCCCCCTCGGCACAGCGCGACACGGCACGGCACGAAACATCCCGCCGGCCTTGACCGAACTGCTCGACTCGCTCGACCTGCTCAACCCGCTCGACTGCTCGACCTGCTGAATCCGCAGAATCTGCTCGACCCGCAGGACCTGCCCGCCCACCCGCCCTCTCTGACCCAGCGGCGAACTTGCGTACAACGCTCCAGAGACAACACAAAGGACCCCGAAAACCCCTGGCCACCACGGCCGGGGGTCTTCTGGCGTGCCTCGGAGATCTGCTGACGCGCATCGGGCATCTGCTGACGCGCCCCGAGGGCTCCTCGCGTGCCCATGCCTGACGGCCTCAACTGGACCAGAGGCACAGCCCGTTGGCCCGGACAACCGGCTCAGCCAACCGAACCTTCCGCGTCGCTCCGCGGATCTTCGCCGGGTTGTGGCTGTGATCGCCTGGCCGAGCGGAAGCCGATCACGTACCCGAGGACGTAGACGCAGAACATCAGCAGAACGACGAGCACCACCAACGCGACCTTGTCGCCTGCGCTGATCGCGGCACGCACCATCATGGCCATCAAAAAGATCAGTAGCCCTACCTGGAACCAATGCCGTGTGCGCAGGCCGTGTCGCTCCGTCATGACAACCCCCTCCCGCTCACAGCCTATGGCGCGGGCCCTCTTTCGGATCTCGGGCCGTTCTGAACGTGCGGTGCACGGTCACGTTTCGTGCTTCAGACACACGAACTCATGAGTGGGGATGACGGGCTCTCCGGGTGTGGGATCGACGGCGCCGATCCTGATGGCCACTGTCGCCACGGTGATGGGGGTGTTCGCTGCCTTCGGGTGCATCAAACGCCAACGGTGCCCGGGAGGGACCTTCTTCGCGGGCAACTCGAACGTGGCCAGCTCCACCCAACGGTCATAGTTCGTGGGGTAGCAACGCACCGGTGCATGGCACTGCCGGCAGGTGCGGGGCTCGATCCATGTCACGTCATCCGGGTCGAACTCGGGGTCCGGTGTCGCTGTGGCGCCCTCGCACACGGCAAGCTCGTTGGCGACCTTGTTCCAGCACCTGTCGCAGAGTTCGGCTGACAGGGGAATGATCCGTCCGCGCTCACGAACGTCGGGCCCGTTCGAGGTACATAACAGGCACTCAGGCTGGCTGACACCGTGATGAACCGCCATTTTCTGAGTGTGAGTGCCCGATGCACCATGCAAACAGGGCGTCTTTCGGCCTTATTCGCCAAAGTCGCACTTCAGCAGCCTGAGCAACGCACAGGCGGAACTACCGCCTCAAACCACGCCAGGGACTCGTCTGCTCGACTCTGCCCGGGATGATGGCATCAGGGATAGGACACACCACCACGCGTCCCCTGCGAGCCCGCACCCGGCGCCCCTGTCCCTCATCCCGGCGCCGGCCGATCCCCCGCCGAAAGCTTGCTGCGGCAGCGAGATCAAAATGACGCTCGCCATCTACACCCAGATCGTCGGGGACGCGGAGCGGGAGGCGACGGACATGCTCTCCGAGGTGCTGGAAGATCCAGTCGTCGGCTGACCGTGGCCGTTGGTGTCAACCGGTGGTGTCAAAAGACCCCCAGCCTGATCGGCTGGGGGTCTTCTGGCTGGTGGGGCTAACAGGATTTGAACCTGTGGCCTCATCCTTATCAGGGATGCGCTCTAACCAACTGAGCTATAGCCCCGCCGCGCTTTGCGGAGTGTGTCCCGCGCGCTGACTCCTGAAGATTAGCGCACGACATGGGCAGTCCCAAAATCGATAGTCACAGGACCGTCGAGAGGGGTTTCAACCCGCGTTCACTCGACTTCGCGCAGGTCTTCTCACTCGTCCTCGGCGAGCGTCAGCTCGATGCCGCCGACGAAGCCGGCGGAGAGGTTGTAGATGAAGGCGGCGAGCGTCGCGAGGGCCGTGGCCAGGACGATGTCGATGACCGCGATGATCCCCGAGAACGTCAGGACGTGCGGGAGGGACAGGAACGACTGGAGGTCGAAGCCGTTCGACTCGTTCGAGCCGGTCGCCTCCGAGATCGTGCCGCCGACCGTGGAGAAGACCCCCATCGCGTCCATGACCATCCACAGCACCGCGGACGCCACGACCGTGCAGATGCCCAGCGCGATGGAGAGCAGGAAGCTGACCTTCATCACCGACCACGGGTCGGCCTTGGCCACCCGCAGCCGCGCCTTACGGGTACGGGGCGCGGTGCGCGCACCCGTACGAGGACGCCGTACGGCACCGCTCTGGGCGGCGGCGGGCGACTGCGTGGGGTACGCCTGCGGCGGGTGGTACGGCCCCGCCGCCTGCTGCGGCTGACGCTCCCCCGGGAGGGGCGAACCCGGCAGCGGGGACCCCGCGGGCGCGGCCGGTGCGGCCTGCTGGGCCGCCGCGTGCGCCTGGCCCGGGGCCTGGGCGCCCGGCGCGGCCTGACCCGCCCCAGCCGACTGCTGCTGGGTCTGCGGACCTCGGGTGTCCGTCACAGTTCCCCCCTGGGATCCATGCGTGTCGGGCGAGTGCGCGTCGCTCTTCTTCACGTCGATCGCCCGCAGCTGGGTCGTGTGCGGATCTGTCGCGTTCGCGGCGGAGCCACGGCCGCCGCCGTCCGTGTCCGTACCGGTCGATCCGGCGCCCGTGGCTCCGCTCACGATGACTCTCTCCTCGTGCTACTCGTCCGAGGGTGCGTCACCCTCGTCCGTGCCGGTGGTCGCGGCACCCTCGGTGGTCTCGTCGTCGGCTTCGTCGCCGACGACCTCCTCCGCCTCGGGTCCCGCCTCGGCGTTACGAGCGATACCGACGACGGCATCGCGCTTGCCCAGGTTGATCAGTTGGACGCCCATGGTGTCACGGCCCGTCTCCCTGACCTCGTTGACTCGCGTACGAATCACACCGCCGGACAACGTGATGGCGAGGATCTCGTCGGTCTCCTCGACCACCAGCGCGCCGACGAGAGAACCGCGGTCCTCGACGATCTTGGCGGCCTTGATACCCAGGCCGCCGCGACCCTGGACGCGGTACTCGTCGACGGCGGTGCGCTTCGCGTACCCGCCGTCTGTGGCAGTGAACACGAACGTACCGGGTCGAACAACATTCATCGAGAGAAGCTGGTCGCCCTCGCGGAAACTCATGCCCTTGACACCGGAGGTCGCACGCCCCATGGGGCGCAGTGCGTCGTCCGTGGCGGTGAACCTGATCGACTGTGCCTTCTTGCTGATCAGCAGCAGATCGTCCTCGGACGAGACGAGTTCGGCGCCGATCAGTTCGTCGTCGGAACCGTCCTCCGTCTCACGGAGGTTGATCGCGATGACACCGCCGGAGCGGGGCGAATCGTAATCCTTAAGAGGCGTCTTCTTGACCAGACCGCCCTTGGTGGCGAGCACCAGGTAGGGCGCCGCCTCGTAGTCGCGGATCGCGAGGATCTCCGCGATGGCCTCGTCCGGCTGGAAGGCGAGCAGGTTCGCGACGTGCTGCCCGCGCGCGTCCCGGCCGGCGTCCGGGAGTTCGTAGGCCTTGGCGCGGTAGACGCGGCCCTTGTTGGTGAAGAACAGCAGCCAGTGGTGGGTCGTGGACACGAAGAAGTGGTCGACGATGTCGTCTTCCTTGAGCTTCGTGCCGCGGACGCCCTTGCCGCCGCGCTTCTGGGAGCGGTAGTCGTCCGCCTTGGTGCGCTTGACGTAGCCGCCGCGCGAGATGGTGACGACGATGTCCTCTTCGGCGATGAGGTCCTCGATGGACATGTCACCGTCGAAGGGCACCAGCATCGTCTTGCGGTCGTCGCCGTACTTCTCGACGATCGCGGCGAGTTCCTCGCTGACGATGCCGCGCTGGCGGACCGGGGAGGCCAGGATCGCGTTGTACTCGGTGATCTTCGCCTGGAGTTCGTCGTGCTCCTGGATGATCTTCTGGCGCTCCAGGGCGGCCAGCCGGCGGAGCTGCATCTCCAGGATGGCGTTCGCCTGGATCTCGTCGATCGTCAGGAGCTCCATCAGGCCGGTGCGCGCGATCTCGACGGTGTCGCTGCGCCGGATCAGCGCGATGACCTCGTCGATGGCGTCCAGGGCCTTCAGGAGGCCGCGCAGGATGTGCGCCCGCTCCTCGGCCTTGCGCAGCCGGAACTTCGTCCGGCGGACGATGACCTCGATCTGGTGCGCCACCCAGTGCCGGATGAACGCGTCCAGGGAGAGGGTCCTCGGCACACCGTCGACCAGGGCCAGCATGTTGGCGCTGAAGTTCGACTGCAAGTCGGTGTGCTTGTAGAGGTTGTTCAGTACGACCTTGGCGACCGCGTCCCTCTTGAGGACGATGACGAGGCGCTGGCCGGTACGGGACGACGTCTCGTCGCGGACGTCGGCGATGCCGCCGACCTTGCCGTCCTTCACCAGGTCGGCGATCTTCTGCGCGAGGTTGTCGGGGTTGGTCTGGTAGGGGAGTTCGGTGACCACCAGGCACTGGCGGTTCTGGATCTCCTCGACCTCGACGACCGCGCGCATGGTGATCGAGCCACGGCCCGTGCGGTACGCCTCCTCGATGCCCTTGCGGCCGACGACGAGCGCGCCGGTCGGGAAGTCGGGGCCCTTGATGCGCTCGATCAGCGCGTCCAGCAGCTCCTCGTGCGAGGCCTCGGGGTTCTCCAGGCACCACTGGGCGCCCGCCGCGACCTCGCGGAGGTTGTGCGGCGGGATGTTGGTGGCCATGCCGACCGCGATGCCCGCCGAGCCGTTGATCAGCAGGTTCGGGAAGCGGGCCGGCAGGACGGTCGGCTCCTGGGAGCGGCCGTCGTAGTTGTCCGTGAAGTCGACGGTCTCCTCGTCGATGTCACGGACCATCTCCATGGACAGCGGCGCCAGCTTGCACTCGGTGTAGCGCATGGCGGCGGCGGGGTCGTTGCCCGGGGAGCCGAAGTTGCCGTTCGAGTCCACCAGCGGCATCCGCATCGACCACGGCTGCGCGAGGCGGACCAGCGCGTCGTAGATCGAGGAGTCGCCGTGCGGGTGGTAGTTGCCCATGACGTCGCCGACGACACGGGCGCACTTGTAGAAGCCCTTCTCAGGCCGGTAGCCGCCGTCGTACATGGCGTACAGGACGCGGCGGTGGACGGGCTTGAGGCCGTCACGGACGTCGGGCAGGGCTCGCGACACGATGACGGACATCGCGTAGTCGAGGTACGAGCGCTGCATCTCCGTCTCGAGCCCGACGGGCTCGACGCGCTGGGCGATGATGGCGCCCTCTTCAGGCGCAGTGGGGGTGTTCTCGTCGGCCATTGCTGGTGGGGATCCTTCCTGGTGCGGTCAGCTGAGACCGACTCAGATGTCGAGGAAGCGGACGTCCTTGGCGTTGCGCTGGATGAACTGGCGGCGCGCCTCGACGTCCTCGCCCATGAGGACCGAGAACAGGTCGTCGGCCTGCGCGGCGTCGTCCAGGGTGACCTGGCCGAGGACGCGGTGCTCCTGGTCCATCGTGGTGATGCGCAGCTCCTCGGCGTTCATCTCGCCGAGACCCTTGAAGCGCTGGATCGAGTCTTCCTTGATGCGCTTGCCGTTCTGCCGGCCCAGCTCGATCAGGGCGTCGCGCTCGCGGTCCGAGTACGCGTACTCGAAGTCGTCGCGGCCCCACTTGATCTTGTACAGCGGCGGGCGGGACAGGAACACGTGCCCGGCCTCGACCAGGGGCCGCATGAAGCGGAACAGGAAGGTCAGCAGCAGGGTGGAGATGTGCTGGCCGTCGACGTCGGCGTCCGCCATCAGGATGATCTTGTGATAGCGGAGCCTGGCGATGTCGAAGTCCTCGTGGACCCCGGTGCCGAAGGCGGAGATCAGTGCCTGGATCTCCTGGTTCTGGAGGATCTTGTCGATCCTGGCCTTCTCGACGTTGAGGATCTTTCCTCGGATCGGGAGGATCGCCTGGTACTGCGGGTTCCGGCCGGACTTGGCCGAGCCGCCGGCGGAGTCGCCCTCGACGATGAAGATCTCGCACTTGGTGGGGTCGTTCGACTGGCAGTCGGACAGCTTGCCCGGGAGGGACGCCGTCTCCAGGAGGCCCTTGCGACGGGTGAGGTCGCGGGCCTTGCGGGCCGCCACGCGCGCGGTGGCCGCCTGGATGCCCTTCCGGATGATGTCCGACGCCTCGTTCGGGTTGCGGTCGAGCCAGTCGTTCAGGTGCTCGTAGACCGCCTTCTGTACGAAGGTCTTCGCCTCGGTGTTGCCGAGCTTGGTCTTCGTCTGGCCCTCGAACTGCGGCTCGGCCAGCTTCACCGAGATGATCGCTGTCAGACCCTCGCGGATGTCGTCGCCCGTGAGGTTGTCGTCCTTCTCACGGAGCAGCTTCTTGTCGCGCGCGTACTTGTTGATCAGCGACGTCAGCGCGGCCCGGAAGCCCTCTTCGTGCGTGCCGCCCTCATGCGTGTGGATGATGTTGGCGAAGGAGTAGACGCCCTCGCTGTAACCGCTGTTCCACTGCATCGCGACCTCGAGGGACAGGCTCTTGTCCTTGTCCTCCGCCTCCAGGTCGATGACGGTCGGGTGCACCACGTCTCCCTTGCGGGAGTTGAGGTACGTCACGTAGTCGACGATGCCGCCCTCGTAGTGGTACGTGACGGACTTGACCTCGTCCTTCTCGTCCGCACCCGCCTCGTCGGCACCGGCCGTGGCCTTGGCCAGCTCGCGCTCGTCAGTGAGTTTGATCGTCAAACCCTTGTTGAGGAACGCCATCTCCTGGAAGCGCCGCGACAGCGTCTCGAAGGAGTACTCGGTCGTCTCGAAGACATCCGGGTCGGCCCAGAAGGTGACCGACGTGCCGGTCTCGTCCGTGGCCTCGTGCCGTGCGAGCGGGGCGGTCGGCACGCCCAGCTTGTAGTCCTGCGTCCAGCGGTAGCCGTCGGTCCTGACCTCGACGGCGACCTTGCTGGACAGCGCGTTCACCACGGACACGCCCACGCCGTGCAGACCGCCGGAGACCGCGTAACCGCCGCCCCCGAACTTGCCGCCCGCGTGTAGCACCGTCAGCACGACCTCGACGGCGGGCTTGCCCTCGGAGGGGACGATGCCCACCGGGATGCCTCGGCCGTTGTCGATGACCCGTACGCCGCCGTCGGGCAGGATCGTGACGTCGATCGTGTCCGCGTGACCGGCCAGCGCCTCGTCGACGGAGTTGTCGACGACCTCCTGCACGAGGTGGTGCAGGCCGCGCTCGCCGGTCGAGCCGATGTACATACCGGGTCGCTTGCGGACCGCGTCCAGACCCTCGAGGACGGTGATGGCGCTGGCGTCGTACGAGGCGGTGACCTCGCCGTTCGAGGCGTGGGCCTCGCCGGTGGCGCCGGCGTCGGTGGACGGGATGTTCTCGTTGGGGTTGCCGGAATCGGCCACGAAGCGCCCTTTCTGGCACAGCACAAGCCAGGCACCCGGCTGATGGCCGGAGCGGCTGCGGCGTGTTGCGTTGGTAAGCCTTAGTCAGCGTTGCTCGGTGTGTGTCCCACAAGTGGGGCGGGATTGCTTCCAGTCTACCGGTAGCGCCGACATGGATGGGGGTTTGCCGGTACCTGAGTCCTCATGTGCCGCCCTCAACCGGTCTCTCCCGACTCCCCATATGCGGAACAGGGCTCAAAGAGGCTCACGGCGGCACTCAGCGCTTCCGGGTGTCAACCCTTTGCTACTCAAGGGTCAGGTCTGTATTCGCAACCGCGTCGGGTCACCCGCCGGAGCCCTCGCTGTGATGTCAGTCACCCATAGGTGTCGCCGGGACCCGTGCTGCCGGGAGCGCGCAGGGGACCGTAGCGACGGGGCGGCCCACCGGGGCCGTTGACCTTGAGGAAGCGGACCGTGCCGTGCCCCAGGTCCTCGTTCAGCCGGGCCACCAGTTGCGGGGCGAGCAGCCTCAGGTTCGTCGCCCAGGCCGTGGAGTCGCAGCGCACGATCAGGACCCGCTCGTCCTCGTCGTACTTCTCCGGGACGCAGTGGTTGGCCAGGTCCTCGCCGACGATCTGCGGCCAGCGGCCCATCACACCGCCCACCGCGGCGGGCGTCTCCCAGCCGCGCTCGGTCAGCAGCCGGTTGATCGCGGCGCCGAGCGCCATGGGGTCACGGCCGTCGGCGCGCGCGCCCGAGCGCAGGCCGCCGCGCCGCGCCTGCTTCTTCTGCTGCGCCGCGTCCCCACGCGCGCGTGCCTGTTCCTTCGCGGCGCGCAACGCCACGCGCGCGAGGTCGACGCCGGAGGGCTCGGCGCCCTTCTTGGCCGCGGGCTCCTCGGGGCGCTCGGCGGCCTCGTCGGCGCTCATACGCGCTCCACCGCCCCCTCCGCCACGCTGTACCGCGTCCCCGCCAGCACATGCGGTACGTCGTCGTCGACCGCGGCCGTCACCAGCACCTGCTCGCCGGGCGCCACCAGCTCGGCCAGCCGCTCCCGGCGTCGCGTGTCCAGCTCCGCGAACACGTCGTCGAGCACCAGCACCGGCTCGTTCCCCTCGGCCCTGAGCAGGTCGTACGACGCGAGCCGCAACGCCAGCGCGTACGACCAGGACTCGCCGTGCGACGCGTACCCCTTGGCAGGCAGCTGACCGAGTTTGAGAATCACATCGTCCCGATGCGGCCCTACGAGGGTGACGCCCCGCTCGATCTCCTGCTTGCGCGCCTCCGCGATCGCCGCCATCAGCTGCTCGTAGAGACCTTCACGCGTGTGTGCCTCACCGGGCGCCGACGGCTTGTACTCCAGGGCCACCGGGCCGCCGCCGGGCGCCAGTTGCTCGTACGCCTTGTCGGCGAGGGGCTGCACCGCGGCGATCAGATCGAGGCGCTGCGCCAGCAACTCGGCACCCACGCGCGCGAGATGCTGGTCCCACACGTCGAGCGTGGACAGGTCCATCGACCGCCCGCCGTGCCGCCGCGCCAACGCGGCCGACTTCAGCAGGGTGTTGCGCTGCTTGAGAACCCGCTCGTAGTCGGACCGGACCCCGGCCATGCGCGGCGACCGCGCGGTGATCAGCTCGTCCAGGAACCGCCGCCGCTCCCCGGGGTCCCCCTTCACCAGCGCGAGATCCTCGGGCGCGAACAGCACGGTCCGTACGATGCCCAGCACGTCACGGGGCCTGACCTGCGAGGACCGGTTGATGCGGGCGCGGTTGGCGCGGCCGGGGTTCAGCTCGAGCTCGACCAGCTGCTGCCGGTCGCCCTGCCTGACCTGCGCGCGGATGATCGCGCGCTCGGCGCCCATCCGGACCAGGGGGGCGTCGGAGGAGACGCGGTGACTGCCCAGGGTGGCGAGATAGCCGATCGCCTCGACCAGGTTGGTCTTGCCCTGCCCGTTGGGCCCCACGAACGCGGTGACGCCGGGGTCGAGCGGGACGTCGACCCCGGCGTACGAGCGGAAGTCGGCCAGCGACAGATGCGTGACGTGCATGGTCGTTCGCCGACCTCCCCCAGGTTGTGGATCCACCGGCAGGGCCTGTGGATCGCGGATCTGTGGACTGCTTCGTCCTTGTGGACTACTTCGTCTCTACGGCGTGGCCGCCGAACTGGTTGCGCAGCGCGGCGACCATCTTCATCTGCGGCGAGTCGTCCTGGCGCGAGGCGAACCGCGCGAACAGGGAGGCCGTGATCGCGGGCAGCGGTACGGCGTTGTCGATGGCCGCCTCGACGGTCCAGCGGCCCTCGCCGGAGTCCTCCGCGTAGCCCTTGAGCTTGTCCAGGTGCTCGTCGCCGTCCAGGGCGTTGACCGCGAGGTCCAGCAGCCAGGAACGGATGACGGTGCCCTCCTGCCAGGAGCGGAAGACCTCACGGACGTCCGTGACGGAGTCGACCTTCTCCAGCAGCTCCCAGCCCTCGGCGTAGGCCTGCATCATGGCGTACTCGATGCCGTTGTGAACCATCTTCGAGAAGTGGCCCGCACCGACCTTGCCCGCGTGGACGAAGCCGAAGTCGCCCTCGGGCTTGAGGGCGTCGAAGACCGGCTGGACCTTCGCGATGTTCTCGGCGTCGCCGCCGACCATCAGCGCATAGCCGTTCTGAAGGCCCCACACACCGCCCGAGACGCCCGCGTCGACGAAGCCGATGCCCTTGGCGCCCAGCTCCTCCGCGTGCTTCTCGTCGTCCGTCCAGCGCGAGTTGCCGCCGTCCACGACGACGTCGCCGGGCTGGAGCAGCTCGCCCAGCTCGTCGACGGTGGCCTGGGTCGGGGCGCCGGCCGGGACCATCACCCACACCACGCGCGGGCCCTTGAGCTTGTCCACAAGCTCTCCCAGGCTGTGGACATCGGCGAGGTCCGGGTTGCGGTCGTATCCGATGACGGTGTGGCCTGCGCGGCGGATGCGCTCGCGCATGTTGCCGCCCATCTTGCCGAGGCCGACGAGACCGAGCTCCATCAGTTGTTCCTTAGGGTGCGACGTGGCATGAAGGCACTTGAGTACCTGTGTCCGAGCCTAGACCCGGACGGTCATGCACACCTGTGGGCATACGCGCTCAGAAGTACCGAGCCGTATGCCCCGACCTGCGGTGTTCTCGTCGACGCCGACCAGCCGCTCAGGCGGACCGGCATACTGCGATCTTGTGGGGGACGACCCCCACACCCCCAGCGGACCGATACGGCGAGCCGACTCAGCCGCTGAGGCGGACCGGCATGATCAGGTACTTGTAGGCCTCGTCCGCCTCAGCGTCCAGGGCCGGCTTGCCGCTGAGCAGCGCGGGCTTGGTGGAGGTCGTGAAGGAGAGCTGGGCCACCGGGGAGTCGATGGCGCTCAGGCCGTCCAGCAGGAACGTCGGGTTGAAGGCGATCGACACGTCGTCACCCTCGAGGTTCGCGTCGACGCGCTCCACAGCCTGTGCGTCGTCGCTGGAACCGGCCTCCAGGATCAGCACGCCCTGCTCGAAGCTCAGCCGCACCGGGGTGTTGCGCTCGGCGACCAGGGCGACGCGCTTGACGGCCTCCACGAAGGGGGCGGTCTCGATCACGGCGATGGAGTTGAACTCCGTCGGGAACAGCGAGCGGTACTTCGGGAGGTCACCCTCCAGGAGACGCGTCGTCGTACGGCGACCGGCGCCCTCGAAGCCGATGAGGCCTTCTCCCGCGCCCGAGCCGGACAGCGCCAGGATCACGCTGTCGCCGCTCGTGAGGGCCTTGGCGGTGTCCAGGAGCGTCTTGGCGGGCACCAGGGCGACCGCGGACGCCTCCGGGTTCTCCGGCTTCCACAGGAACTCGCGGACCGCGAAGCGGTAGCGGTCGGTGGACGCCAGCGTCACCGTGTCGCCCTCGATCTCGATGCGCACACCGGTGAGGACGGGCAGCGTGTCGTCACGGCCGGCGGCGATGGCCACCTGGGCGGCCGCCGAGGCGAACACCTCACCGGGGACGGTGCCGGTCGCGGTGGGCATCTGCGGCAGCGCCGGGTACTCCTCCACAGGCAGGGTGTGCAGGGTGAAGCGGGAGGAGCCGCAGACAACGGTCGCCCGTACACCGTCTGTGGAAATCTCCACCGGGCGGTTGGGAAGAGCGCGGCAGATGTCGGCGAGCAGCCGGCCGGAGACGAGGACCGTGCCCTCCTCCTCGACCTCCGCGTCGACCGACACGCGCGCGGAGACCTCGTAGTCGAAGCTGGACAGGCTCAGCTGTCCCTCCTCGGACTTCAGCAGGAGGCCGGCGAGGACCGGCGCCGGCGGACGGGCCGGGAGGCTGCGTGCCGCCCAGGCCACTGCCTCCGCGAGTACGTCGCGTTCCACCCGGATCTTCACTCTTGCCGCCTCCTGCTGTTGCCGGCGCTTCTCGGCCTGCCTGGCTTCGTCGTCTGTCTCGGTGTCGTCGGTCCCTGTGAGGGGAAGGACATCCGGGGAACAGTCTGACGCACAGCACTGACAGTAGGTGCCCGTCGGGGTCAAGTCGTGACGAGCGGCTGCCGGACGACGAAGAGCAAGTTGTGCACAGGCCCCGCTTCGAAACGGATTCCTAGCTCTCTCTAGTTGCTAGTAGTAGTAGGGGCTGTGGATACCGTGGATAACCGCGTTTTCGCAGCTCAGGGCAGGAATTTTGTCCACCGACCCTGTGGGCGACGCCCGTGGACAACCTAGGGTTTCTGTGGAGAACGGAAAGTTCTGCACACCCCATGCACAGCCGAGGGCCACTTCTCCCCAGCGCCGTCCCCAGCTTTACCCGCCTTTCCCACAGCCCAACCCGGCACCTTCGTGTGACGCCTTTCACTCGACACGGTGAGGTGGCGCGTTGCGTTGCCGAACAGTGGACAGCGGTGTGGAGAAGCTGGAGATCGCTGGGGACAACCGGCCCCAGCCTGTGGGTTGTCGGTGGACAAGTTCGTCCCCAGCCTGTGGATCACGGATTCGTCCCCAGCCTGTGGATATCTTTCGTCCACGAATCCACAACCACCTGACCTGGTCCGATGATCTCGCAGCCACGGCGCCTGTGGACACAGTCTGGACAACTTCGCGGTCCCCAGGATGTGGACGGAAGAAAGTCCCCAAATCTGTGGAGGGCGGCCGTAACCCCGGCGGTATTCGAACAGCGGGGGTTGGGTTCGGGGGTTTGAAACGGTGGCCGCCGCCTGCCGGATCGGCTCGGGAAGGGCTCCCGAGGGGCTCAGGAGGGCGTGCGGAGGGGCTTCAGAGCGGGTCCAGGACGGCTTGGAAGCGGGTCGAGGAGCGGCTGCGGATCGTCTCGCGACGCCTGCCGAGGGGGCTTCCGCCATCCCCAGGCGCCCTCCCGACCGCCTTCGGCACGACGAAGGGCGCCCCGGAGAGATCCCGGGGCGCCCTCGGTGCCGTAGCGCTGGTGTTTTGGCGCTGGTGTCGTAGCCCTGCGGCCGTCAGCCGTTCTTGATGCGGTTGGTCAGTTCGGTGACCTGGTTGTAGATCGAGCGGCGCTCGGCCATCAGGGCGCGGATCTTGCGGTCGGCGTGCATGACCGTGGTGTGGTCGCGGCCGCCGAACTGCGCGCCGATCTTCGGCAGGGAGAGGTCGGTCAGTTCGCGGCACACGTACATGGCGATCTGGCGGGCCGTCACCAGCTGGCGGCCGCGTGAACTGCCGCACAGGTCCTCGACGGTGATGCCGAAGTAGTCGGCGGTCGCTCCCATGATCGCCGTCGCGGTGATCTCCGGTGTGGAGTCCTCTCCGCCGGGGATGAGGTCCTTGAGGACGATCTCGGTGAGACCGAGGTCGACCGGCTGCCGGTTGAGCGACGCGAACGCCGTCACCCGGATCAGCGCCCCCTCCAGCTCGCGGATGTTGCGCGAGATGCGGGAGGCGATGAACTCCAGGACCTCCGGCGGGGCGTTGAGCTGCTCCTGCACGGCCTTCTTGCGAAGGATGGCGATACGGGTCTCCAGCTCGGGCGGCTGGACGTCGGTGATCAGTCCCCACTCGAAACGGTTCCGCAGCCGGTCCTCCAGCGTGACCAGCTGTTTGGGCGGCCGGTCGCTGGAGAGCACGATCTGCTTGTTCGCGTTGTGGAGCGTGTTGAAGGTGTGGAAGAACTCCTCCTGCGTCGACTCCTTGTCCGCGAGGAACTGGATGTCGTCGACAAGAAGGATGTCCATCTCGCGGTACCGCTTGCGGAAGCTGTCGCCCTTGCCGTCGCGGATCGAGTTGATGAACTCGTTGGTGAACTCCTCGGAGCTGACGTACCGCACGCGCGTGCCGGGGTACAGGCTCCGCGCGTAGTGCCCGATCGCGTGCAGCAGGTGCGTCTTGCCAAGCCCCGACTCCCCATAGATGAAAAGGGGGTTGTACGCCTTCGCGGGCGCCTCGGCGACGGCGACCGCCGCCGCGTGCGCGAAGCGGTTCGAGGCACCGATGACGAACGTGTCGAAGAGGTACTTGGGGTTCAGGCGCGCGGTCGGCTCCCCCGGACCGGCCGCGGGTGCCGGCTTCGAGCCCAGCGGTCCCGGCGAACCCGGACCGCCGCGGTGCACATGCCCGGAGCCGGAGGGCGCGTGCGAGTCCGACAGGTCGCGGCGCGCGTCGCGCTGGTTGTACTCCGCGCGGGACTGCTCGTACTCGGCCCGCGACTGCTCGTACTCCGCGCGCTGCTGCTCGTACGACGGACGCTCCATCGACTGCGGGCGGTACTCCTGCCCGGGCGGCGCGTACTGGTCCTGCTGCGGCTGGTACGAGTCCTGGGGCGGGCCGTACTTGTCCTTCGCCTGCGACCCGTACTGGTCCTTCGGCGGTGCCCCGTACTGGTCACGGTCACGGTCGCGGTCCCGGTCCTGGGACGGCGAGCCGTACTGGTCCCGGTCCTGGGGCCCGTACTGGTCCTGCGGCGGCGACGCGTACGGGTCCCGCTCGGGGAAGCCGAGGCGCTGCTGCTGCCAGCCGTAGTCGTCCTGCGTCGGCCGCGGCCAGGCGCCCGGCTCGGGGCGCTGGTACTCCGACGGGTAGGCGGGACGCGCGGTGGGCAGCTGGTCGCCCGGGCCGCCCGGGAGCGGGTCGGCGCGGTGGCGGCCGTAGCCCTCATAGGGGTCGCGGCTCTGTTCGGGCTCTTCGTAGCGCCGCTGGGGCGGCGCGGGGGGTGCCGACGGGCCGGAGGGTTCGCCGGCGGAGTCGTCGACGGTGATCGCGATCCGGATCGGCCGGCCGCACTCGCGGCTCAGCGTCTCGCTGACGATCGGGGCGAGGCGGCCCTCGAGCACGCCTTTCGCAAACTCGTTCGGTACGGCGAGCAAGGCTGTGTCGGCGACGAGTGCCAGGGGCTGGCAGCGCCGGATCCAGTGCTCGTCCTTGGTCTCGACACCCTGCCCACGCCCCTCACCGAGAAGTTGCTCCAGCACTCGTGGCCACACTGCGGCAAGATCGGCAGGTACGTCAGCCACAGGGCACGCTCTCTCACAGGTCCCACGAACGTGTGGTTCGCGGACGGGACGGGATGTAAATCGGGTGGGACGCTGGGGAAAAAGGTGTCGGGGCGGGGGACAAAGGAACGAATCGGAGTCCAGCCACGGTAGTCAGGGCGACGGGTGCGGTTCAAGTTGTTGTCCCCAGCCTGTGGATAGTGTCTCCTCGCGGCCGCTGGTTTGACCGGATGGCGTAGCCCCGCGTACCGTGACCAGGTCGAGTTGTCGATGGCTGCTGCCGCCTGCCTCCGATGGGCACAGATCGCATGTGGGTGATCGGTCAGCGGTGCACTCGGGCGTAACTGCGAGCTTTCGTGGGCGCACGGTGACAGCCAGGACGGCACCCGCAACCACCGATTTATTTCTGGAGCCCCCTCGTGAGCAAGCGCACCTTCCAGCCGAACAACCGTCGTCGGGCCAAGACCCACGGCTTCCGCCTGCGGATGCGTACCCGTGCCGGTCGCGCGATTCTCGCGAACCGTCGTGGCAAGGGTCGCGCAAGCCTGTCCGCCTGATCCCGATCAGGTCATGACGTCGTGCTGCCTACCGAGCATCGGCTGAGGCGGCGCGAAGACTTCGCGACCGCGGTACGACGGGGTCGCCGGGCCGGCCGCCCGCTTCTCGTCGTCCACTTTCGTAGCGGTGCCACGGACCCGCACGCGCCAGGGGAGAGCGCTCCCCCGACGCGTGCGGGTTTCGTCGTCAGCAAGGCGGTGGGCGGCGCCGTGGTACGCAACAAGGTGAAGCGCAGACTTCGCCATCTGATGCGCGAGCGAGTCGCCCTGTTTCCCCCCGGTAGCCTGGTAGTCGTACGAGCGCTGCCCGGAGCGGGCGACGCCGACCATGCACAGCTGGCCCGAGACCTGGATGCCGCCGTTCAGCGGCTGCTGGGAGGGGGCGCGCGATGAAGTACCCGCTACTGGCACTGATCAAGCTCTACCAGTGGACGATCAGTCCACTGCTGGGGCCGGTGTGCAAGTACTACCCGTCGTGCTCCCACTACGGCTACACGGCCATAGACCGGCACGGCGCGATCAAGGGCACCGCGCTCACGGCCTGGCGCATCCTGCGGTGCAATCCGTGGTCGCTCGGCGGTGTGGACCATGTCCCACCGCGCAAGCGTCCCCGGTGGCACGAGATGCTGCGCGGCGCACGGCGCGCAGACAAGGGCGGGACCTCCGCCGCCGAAACGGCCACTGAAGGGCTGAGTCCTTCGAGCCCGGCCGCAGAGACACCGTCCCATGCCCAAGGAGCATGATTAGTGGACACGATTGCCAGTCTTTTCAGCTTCATCACGACACCCGTTTCTTGGGTCATCGTCCAGTTCCACTCGGTGTACGGGAAGGTTTTCGGTCCCGACACGGGCTGGGCCTGGGGCCTGTCCATCGTGTCCCTGGTGATCCTGATCCGCATCTGTCTGATCCCGCTCTTCGTGAAGCAGATCAAGGCGACCCGGGCCATGCAGACCCTGCAGCCCGAGATGAAGAAGATCCAGGAACGCTACAAGAACGACAAGCAGCGTCAGTCCGAAGAGATGATGAAGCTGTACAAGGAGTCGGGTACCAACCCGCTCTCCTCGTGCCTTCCCATCCTGGCGCAGTCCCCGTTCTTCTTCGCCCTGTACCACGTGCTCAACGGCATCGCGACGGGCTCGACGATCGGCGTCATCAACGACTCGCTGCTCGCCAGCGCGCGTAAGGCGCACATCTTCGGCGCTCCGCTCGCCGCGAAGTTCACGGACGGCAGCAGCAAGGTCGAGGCGCTCGGCGCCACGCTGACCGACGTCCGGGTCGTCACCGCGATCATGATCGTGATGATGTCGGCGTCGCAGTTCTACACGCAGCGCCAGCTGATGACGAAGAACGTCGACACCACGGTGAAGACCCCGTTCATGCAGCAGCAGAAGATGCTGATGTACGTCTTCCCGGTCATGTTCGCCATCTTCGGCATCAACTTCCCCGTCGGTGTCCTCGTCTACTGGCTGACCACCAACGTGTGGACCATGGGCCAGCAGATGTACGTCATCCGCAACAACCCGACCCCGGGTTCCAAGGCTCAGGCCGCCTACCTGGAGCGCCTCACCAAGCACGTCACGCACCACGAGAAGACCCGCAGCCGTGGCGAGCGTGCCATCGTCAAGGCGATCGTCGCCAAGGGCCGTGACCGCAACGAGTTCGAGCGCAAGTTCATCAACAGCCTGACCAAGGCGGGCCTGGTCGCCCAGGCCGACGGCAACGTGGCGAAGGGCGAGGCCACGGCGGTGGAGACCGAGGACGGTACGCCGACCACGGCCACCCCCAGGCGCCAGCAGCCCAAGCGGCAGACCAAGGCCCAGCGCCAGTCCGCCGCCGCGAAGGCCGCCGACGACAGTGCTGAGAACGCGGCCGACGACGCCGACGAGCCGAAGACCTCGCTGAGCAAGTCGGACGAGCCCGAGGACGCCAAGCCCGCCACCGCTGCGAAGAAGCCCACGCCGAAGCCGGCCGGCGGTACCCGCAGCAAGGCCCAGTCCGGACAGCGCAAGGGTCCGCAGCGGCCCAAGTCCCCGTCCAAGAAGTAAGAAGGAGTCCATCCCGTGACGGAAGGCACCACCTCCGCCGCTGCCGAGGGTGCAGACACCCTGTCCCGCCTGGAGCAGGAGGGCGAGATCGCGGCGGACTACCTCGAGGGTCTGCTGGATATCGCCGATCTCGACGGCGATATCGACATGGACGTCGAGGCCGACCGCGCCGCTGTCTCGATCATCAGCGACAGCGGCGGCCGAGACCTGCAGAAGCTCGTCGGCCGTGACGGTGAGGTGCTGGAGGCACTTCAGGAGCTCACCCGCCTGGCCGTGCACCGGGAGACCGGGGACCGCAGCCGCCTGATGCTGGACATCGCGGGCTACCGCGCCAAGAAGCGCACCGAGCTCTCCGAGCTGGGCGCCAAGGCCGCGGCCGACGTGAAGAACAGCGGCGAGCCGGTGAAGCTGAACCCGATGACCCCGTTCGAGCGCAAGGTCGTGCACGACGCGGTCAAGGCCGCGGGACTGCGCAGTGAGTCGGAGGGCGAGGAGCCGCAGCGCTTCGTCGTCGTGCTTCCCGCCTGATCGGTCCCCGCGTAGTACCGGCCCCGTCTGTTGAGCAGACGGGGCCGAACTTTGTCAGCCTGATAGTCCTGTAGTTCTGGTGGTCCTGATGGTCAGCGCCCAATGCGCTTTTGCGGTACGGAAGGAAGGTCCCCCGTGACGGAGGCAGCGGAGCTTCCCCCCGCGCCCGAGCAGGCGCGTGAGGTGTTCGGCGATCGCTTCGAGGATGCGGTCCGGTACGCCGAGTTGCTCGCCGACGCGGGTGTGCAGCGCGGCCTGATCGGCCCACGTGAGGTGCCCCGCCTGTGGGAACGGCACCTGCTGAACTGCGCGGTCCTCTCGGAGGTCGTGCCCGACGGAGTGACGGTCTGCGACGTCGGCTCCGGCGCCGGCCTTCCGGGCATTCCCCTGGCCTTGGTCCGCGAGGACATCAAGATCACCCTGCTCGAACCGCTGCTCCGCCGCACGAACTTCCTCACCGAGGTCGTCGAACTCCTCGGCCTCGACCACGTCACCGTCGTGCGTGGCCGTGCCGAGGAGGTCATGGGCAAGCTGCACCCGGTCCACGTGGTGACGGCCCGGGCCGTGGCTCCCCTGGAGCGACTGGCCACGTGGGGCATCCCCTTGCTGCGTCCCTACGGCGAGATGCTCGCCCTCAAAGGGGACACGGCCGAGGAGGAGCTCAAGAGCGCGGCGACCGTGCTCAGCAAGCTCGGCGCCGTGGAGACGTCCATCCTGCAGGTCGGCGAGGGCATCGTCGATCCGCTGTCCACGGTGGTCCGTGTCGAGGTCGGGGAGAGCCCCGGAGGAGTGCGTTTCGCGGCCAAGCGGGCCAAGGCTGCTCGCACGGGGCGTACGCGTCGGCGTCGTTGAGGATGTCTCAGCGCCTGGGGCGGGTCGGTCTCAGAGCTTGCGGCATGTGGGTCTCAGCGTTTGGGGCGGGTCGGTCTCAGCGCTGAGGCATCTCGCCGATCCGTCCTGACGACGAGACTTACTCCACACAAGCTGCCAAAACTACGCATGCCGGAGTGTCGCGACAGTTCGGCCTCGGTGGCTGTGCATCGTGTTTCACGTGAAACGTCGCTCACTGCTGCACGGCATCATCGGTCGCACCCGTGCTGCGGCCGAACCCCGCGACCGGAAGCCTCTCGGATCACTCGGAGAGGGCACGGAGTTGTCCACAGAGGTGGAATTCTCCACAGAACCCCAGGCCTCACTGGTTCACGACCCTGAAGACATGGGAGGCTCTGTTCATTGCGAGCCTGAAGTCGAGGAGAGTGAATCCTTGCGGTCCGACGCCAACATCGCGGGACCGATGACCGATCCGGTCCCCGGTCCCCGTACCGAGTCGATGGGGGAGGATGTTTCACGTGAAACACCGCCCCCTATGGACGACACTCCCATCGGTCGTGCTGCCCAACTGGCGGTGGAAGCCCTAGGTCGTGCCGGCGAGGGCCTGCCACGTCCTGAGCAGACCCGCATCATGGTCGTCGCCAACCAGAAGGGCGGGGTGGGCAAGACGACGACGACCGTCAATCTTGCTGCTTCGCTGGCACTCCACGGCGCCCGTGTTCTGGTGGTCGACCTCGACCCTCAGGGCAATGCGTCCACGGCACTGGGGATCGACCACCACGCGGAAGTCCCTTCCATCTATGACGTGTTGGTCGACAGCAGACCTCTCTCCGAGGTTGTGCAGCCGGTCCCCGATGTCGAGGGTCTCTTCTGTGCCCCCGCCACGATCGATCTCGCCGGTGCGGAGATCGAGCTGGTGTCTCTGGTGGCCCGGGAGAGCAGACTCCAGCGGGCAATTCAGGCCTACGAACAGCCGCTGGACTACATCCTCATCGACTGTCCGCCCTCGCTCGGCCTGCTGACGGTCAATGCGTTGGTCGCCGGCGCGGAAGTTCTCATCCCGATCCAGTGCGAGTACTACGCGCTGGAAGGCCTCGGACAGTTGCTCCGCAACGTCGACCTGGTCCGGGGGCACCTCAACCCCAACCTGCATGTGTCGACCATCCTGCTCACCATGTACGACGGCCGGACGCGTCTGGCGTCCCAGGTCGCGGACGAGGTGCGCAGTCACTTCGGCGACGAGGTGCTGCGGACGAGCATTCCCCGCTCGGTCCGTATCTCCGAGGCGCCGAGTTATGGGCAGACGGTACTGACCTACGATCCCGGATCGAGCGGTGCCCTCTCCTACTTTGAGGCAGCAAGGGAAATCGCACTGAAGGGTGTGGGCGTCAGCTACGACGCGACACACGCGCACATCGGCGCTCAGAGCGACCAGAGCATGGTGGAGGGCATCCAGTGAGCGAGCGACGGAGGGGTTTGGGCCGTGGGCTCGGCGCACTGATCCCCGCAGCCCCGACCGGGGAGAAGACGGTGGCTCCGGCTGCCATGGGTTCCGCGTCCCCGACGGCGGTTCCGGTCATCACCGGCGACCGAGGGGTGGCCGCAGCGAAGGTCACCACGCTGCCGCCGGTTTCCTACGACATGGAGGAGCCGTCGACGAACGGCGCCGTGGAGACGTTCTCGCCTCCCATCGGTGCCCACTTCGCCGAGCTGCCCCTCGACTCCATCACACCGAACTCACGCCAGCCGCGTGAGGTCTTCGACGAGGACGCGCTCCAGGAGCTCGTCACCTCCATCAAGGAGGTCGGCCTTCTCCAGCCCGTCGTCGTGCGGCAGATCGGCCCGGCCAGCTACGAGCTCATCATGGGCGAGCGGCGTTGGCGGGCGTGCCGTGAGGCGGGCCTGGAGGCGATCCCTGCGATCGTGCGGGCCACGGACGACGAGAAGCTTCTCCTGGACGCCCTCCTGGAGAACCTCCACCGCGCCCAGCTGAACCCGCTCGAAGAGGCGGCTGCCTACGACCAGTTGCTGAAGGACTTCAACTGCACGCACGACCAGTTGGCGGACCGCATCGGTCGTTCCCGCCCGCAGGTCTCCAACACCCTGCGTCTGCTGAAGCTCTCGCCGGCGGTCCAGCGCCGTGTCGCCGCCGGAGTCCTCTCCGCCGGCCACGCCCGGGCCCTGCTCTCCGTCGACGACTCCGAGGAGCAGGACCGGCTGGCTCACCGGATCGTGGCCGAGGGGCTGTCGGTGCGTGCCGTCGAGGAGATCGTGACCCTCATGGGTTCGCGGCCCCAGACGGCTCAGCGTTCCAAGGGACCGCGGGCCGGTGCCCTGGTCTCCCCGGCGCTGTCAGATCTCGCCACGCGCCTCTCCGATCGCTTCGAGACCCGGGTGAAGGTGGACCTGGGCCAGAAGAAGGGCAAGATCACTGTCGAGTTCGCCTCGATGGAGGACCTGGAACGCATCCTCGGTTCATTGGCTCCGGGCGAGGGGCCGGTCCTCCAGCGGAGCCTGCTGGACGACGAGACGGAGGACGAGGCCTGAGCCCTCTTGCCTACGGCAGGGGTTCTGTCCGTCCGAGCAGAAGAGCGGGCCGTGTCCGGTGTGTACCGGAACGCGGCCCGCTCTTTGCTTTCTGTCGGTATCGATGGAATCGCATCATGGATACGATGCGATTCGGGTATGGCGCATCCACCTGGCAGCACCTTTTAGGGGAGGCGGGGGCCATGCGAACGGTGAGCCGCACCGGACTGGTGAGCGCGGGTCTGGGCCTGGGGGCGGTCGGCGGGTTCGTCGGCAGTCTGCTCAGGCAACGTAGCGCTATGACAGCCGCCCGCGACGCTGCGGGCGAAGGAAGCGAGGATCAGCCTTCATGGGGCGTCGGCTCGTACCGCTCACGCTGGACAACCTCCCGGACATTCCCAACCGTTGTCGGTCGTGTGTCTTCTGGGAGCTGGACCCCGTCCGCGGCCAAGCCGCGGTAAAGGCAGACACGGCAGCGCTGGAGAAGGAAGGCTGGATCTCCGCGGTCCTCCTGGACTGGGGCTCCTGCGGTCGGATCGTCTACGTCGACGACGTACCGGTGGGCTTCGTTCTCTACGCGCCCCCCGCCTACGTCCCCCGCTCGACGGCGTTTCCCACGAGCCCCGTGTCACCGGACGCCGTGCAGCTGATGACGTCGTTCATCATGCCGGGATACCAGGGGCAGGGACTGGGACGGGTCATGGTCCAGACGGTCGCCAAGGATCTGCTGCGGCGGGGCTTCAAGGCGATAGAGGCCTTCGGGGATGCCCACGGGAAAGAGACCGCCTGCGTACTGCCGGCCGACCATCTGCTCGCCGTGGGCTTCAAGACGGTTCGCCAGCACCCCGCCTACCCACGGCTGCGGCTGGAGCTGCGTACGACGCTCTCCTGGAAGGAAGACGTGGAGCTGGCGCTCGACCGGCTGCTGGGGGCCGTACAGAAGGAACCAGCGCTTCGACCGCTCTAAAGCAAATGGGCCGACTCAGGGGAGTCGGCCCATTTATGTTTCACGTGAAACACGGACACGGTTTCACGTGAAACATCACTCGGAGATGAAGTCCTCAAGGTCACGAACGATCGCGGCCTTCGGCTTGGCGCCGACGATGGTCTTGGCGACCTCGCCACCCTGGTAGACGTTCAGCGTCGGGATGGACATGACGCCGTACCGGGCAGCCGTTTCCGGGTTCTCGTCGATGTTGAGCTTGACGATCTCGATCTTGTCGCCATGCTCGGCGGCGATGGCTTCGAGGGACGGAGCGATCTGGCGGCACGGACCGCACCAGGAAGCCCAGAAGTCCACCAGGACGGGCTTGTCGCTCTTGAGGACGTCCTCGTCGAAGGAAGCGTCGGTCACATTCTTCAGAGTGCCGGCCACGGCGGGCTCCTTAACTTGATCGTGCGGTGGGGAGGATGGGGGTCAGACGGGGGTCAGACGGTGGTCTTCGCGGGCTCTGCATTCGCCTCGTCCGCGAGGGCGGCGAGGAAACGCTCGGCGTCCAGAGCGGCGGAGCAGCCCGTGCCGGCAGCGGTGATCGCCTGGCGGTAGGTGTGGTCGACGACGTCACCGGCGCCGAAGACACCGGTCAGGTTGGTGCGGGTCGAGGGTGCCTCGACCTTGAGGTAGCCCTCTCCGTCCAACTCCAGCTGGCCCTTGAAGAGTTCCGTGCGGGGGTCGTGGCCGATCGCGATGAACAGGCCTGTCACCGCCAGGTCGGAGATTTCCCCGGTCTTCAGGTTGCGCAGCTTGAGGCCGGCGAGCTTCGGGTCGCCCTCGATCTCGGCGACTTCGCTGTCCCAGACGAACTTGATCTTCGGGTCGGCGAAGGCGCGTTCCTGCATCGCCTTGGAGGCGCGCAGGCTGTCCCGGCGGTGGACGATCGTCACGGACTTGGCGAAGCGGGAGAGGAAGGTCGCCTCCTCCATGGCCGTGTCACCGCCACCGATGACGGCGATGTCCTGGTCCTTGAAGAAGAACCCGTCACAGGTCGCACACCAGGACACACCCCGGCCGGAGAGCGCGTCCTCGTTCGGCAGGCCCAGCTTGCGGTGCTGGGAGCCGGTGGTGACGATGACCGCCTTCGCCTGGTGCACGGTGCCCGAGGTGTCCGTGACGGTCTTGATCTCACCGGTCAGGTCGACGGAGACCACGTCGTCCGGGATCAGCTCGGCGCCGAAGCGCTCGGCCTGGGCGCGCATGTTGTCCATGAGCTCGGGGCCCATGATGCCGTCCTGGAAGCCCGGGAAGTTCTCGACCTCGGTGGTGTTGATCAGCGCGCCACCAGCGGTGACGGCACCTTCGAACACCAGCGGCTTCAGCGACGCGCGCGCGGTGTAGAGCGCCGCCGTGTAGCCGGCGGGCCCGGAGCCGATGATGATCACGTTTCGGACGTCGCTCACGGCTTGGTTCCTCGTCTCTGGACTGCGTCAGTACGACCGGTGGGAGCCCCTCTCAGAGCCTCCACCCCACCCAACGGATCCTACGGGGCCCGCATTCCCGCTGTGTCCGGGCACACGGAGAGGGCACATGGAGAGGACGTACGCCAAGGAGGTACCACGCAGGCCGGAGACGAGACGTCCGGAATCAGGAACGTGGGTACGACTGCGTCAGAAGGACCTTGCCAGGAGTCGACGTGTGGTGGCTCACGCAGGTCGCGTCCACGACGTATGCCGTGACCCGGTTGCTGTCAGAGGCGTCGGGCAGCACCGCGAGGTAGGCGGCGAAGCCGTTGTAGGTGCCTTCCTTGAAGCCGAGGACATCTGCGTTGCCACGATTGATGCCTTGCCGGATGCAGTCCGGGACGGAGGTGGAGGGCTCGATCAGGGTTTTGGGAGTCTTGCTGGACGGCTCCGTGTTGGTCCCCGGGTCGGACGCGGCGTTCCAGGGCTTCATGCTGCCCGTGCTTCCGGTGCCCTGGTTCGTGGCTGCCTTGGTGGCGAGGAGATCCGATACCACCGTCTCCAGCTTCCCCTTGGAGAAGGTGTCCGCGGAACTGGTCGCGTTCCCCTGAGCCGTGTCCGATGACTTGTGGTCACCCAGGGACTGGATGAAGAGAGAGCCGGCTCCCAGAACGGCCGCGGTGAACACGGCTCCCAGAACGATTCGCCCACGACGTCCACTGCGGCTCCGGTCCTTGCGGTCCTTCCGCTCCTTGCGTCCGGGGCCGGTCGTCGCGCGTGAGTGTCCGGACGGACGGGCGGCCGCCGTCGTAGGCGATGTTTCACGTGAAACATGCGTCTCGGTGTGCTCGCCGTCCCCGCCGATCTCGTCCGACGTGTCTTGAGACCCGCCCACCAACGTCGGAGTGGCAAGGGACTCGGGGGCGGTGGCACCCAGCAGTGCCTCGGCGGCGAGGGCCGCGTCGATACGACCCGCGATCTCGACGGGCATACGCGGTGGGCCGGGCAGACTGCCCAGCAGACCCCGGATCTCCTCCAGTGAGTCGTGGACGTCCGCGCAGAGTTCGCACGCATCCAGGTGCCGTCGTACCTCTGCCGTCCTGGACGGGGAGAGAAGGCCTTCGGTGAGGTCGGAGATCTCTGTGACATCCGGGTGCTCGGTCGTGTCTGTCGTGGATGTCACGCTCGCCCACCTCCGCCCTTCACAGCAGCTGAATCGCTCGGCCCTGCATCCTTGGCACCCGCTTCTCGGGGTCCCGCTGCCGGTGGGACGGATGTCCCCTGCGCCCGGTTCCGTCCCGCGCCCGGTTCCTTGCCGTCACCGGCTCTTTCCGGCCGGAGATGGGTGAGGAGGGGCAGCAGTCTGGCTCTTCCGCGTGCGCAGCGGCTCTTCACCGTGCCGGTCGGCACGTCGAGGATGCGGGCGGCTTCCGCGACGGGGTAGCCCTGCATGTCCACGAGGACGAGTGCGGCGCGCTGGTCGGGCGGGAGAGTGCCCAGAGCTTCCAGCAATTGGCGGTGCAGGTCGTTGCGTTCCGCGGGAGCCGACGCCGACTCGTGCGGTTCCAGGAGCTGTTCCAGGCGTTCGGTGTCGTCGACCGGGGAGGTCTTCCTGGAGGCGGCCTTGCGGGCGCGGTCCAGGCATGCGTTCACCGTGATCCGGTGCAACCACGTTGTGACGGCCGACTGGCCGCGGAAGGTGTGGGCGGCCCGGTAGGCGGAGACGAGGGCGTCCTGGACGGCGTCAGCGGCCTCCTCGCGGTCCCCCAGGGTGCGCAGGGCCACGGCCCAGAGCCGGTCCCGGTGTCGCCGGACGATCTCACCGAAGGCGTCGGGGTCGCCTTCGACATGGCGGGCGAGCAGATCCTGATCGCTCGTCCCGTCGTACCCGGCGCCCTCCGCCATCGGACCCCCTCCCCCTCCGGTGAGCGTCAGCCCGTGAACTTCACGTCGGTGATGGCCTGCTTGTAGCCGGCGTCGCTGTACTGGTCGCTCGCCGCGTGCGGCAGAGCGGTGAGCCAGACGAGAACGTACCGGCTCTTCACCTGCTTGGTGACCTTCACCGAGGCGCTGGTCCCGGTCGTCGTGGCGCTGCCGATTTGCGTCATGGAGTCCAGCGAGGAGGGCGACAGCGAGTCGGCCGCGTAGAGATTCACCGTGGTGTGATCGCCGCTGTAGTAGAGCCCTATGGTCGCCGCGGAGACGGTCTGGGACGAACCGAGGTCATAGACGATGCCCACGCCCGGCTTGTACGGCGCGAGCACCGGGCCTCCTATGAAGCTGGAGGTCCGCCAGTACGTCGACGTGTTGCCGTCGTAGGTCTTGTCGACGTCGTTCGGGTGCTGGGCGCCGCCCTTGGCCACGAACTCCTGGGCGCCCTGGATCGCGAGTGTCCTGACCGGCTTGGTCTTGTCGCCGGTCTTGTCGTTCCCGTCCGTCGTCTGGGTCTGCTTCGTGTCCTCGGACTTGTTGCCCTGGTCCATGAGCGCGTCGGCGAGCTGCCAACTGCCCAGGCCCAGTGCGGCGATCAGCAGCGCGGACACGGCCCACTTGAGGGCCTTGCCGGTGCGGCTCTGCAACGGGGGCGGCGGGGACGGCACGGGCTGGGCGGCACCGGGATGCGTTGACGGGCGCCCGTACGCGCCCTGCTGGTACGTCGTGCGCTGGTAGTCGGGCGGTGCGGCGAACGTGGGCTCCGGCGGGCGGATGCGGGGCATCTCGCCGATCGCCTTCACCAGTTCCTCCGGCGTGGTGCACGCCGCCTCGTGCCGGGAGGCCGTGGCGCCGTCGTTGGCGAGCGCGCGCATGGCGAGCTCCGACAGACCGCGGTGGACACCCGCACGCACCTGGTCGGGGGCGATCAGACCGACACCCTTGGGCAGCCCGGAGAGGCCGTAGGCGTCGCTCTCGTACGGCCAGCGCTGGGTGAGCGCGGCGTACAGCAGGGCGCCGATCGCCTCGGTGTCGGTGCGCTGCGGGGTGTCCGAACTGATGCCTCGCAGCGCGGCGTTGACGGCCAGTCCGCGAATGCGCCACTGGCCGGACGAGGTGCGCAGCACGGCGTTCGGGTTCAGCCGGAGATGGGCGAGGCCCTCGCGGTGCGCGGCGGCCATGGCCGAGGCGATCTGGCTGACCATCTGGTAGGCGTCATGCACCTCCAGCGGGCCCGGCGCCAGAAGCGTCGTCAGTTCCGTGGCGTCGGGCAGCCATTCGTGGACGACGTAGACGAGATCGTTCTCCTCCACCGCGTCCAGGACCTGGACGAAGCGGGGGTCGCCCAGCAGCGCCGAGGAACGGGCCGCGGCCAGCACGGAACGGGCTCGCGCGTGGTCCGCGGGCAGGATGTGGACGCCGACGGCACGGCGGAGTTTTTCGTCCACCGCGCGCCAACTGCTGAAGCCGTCCAGACGGGTGACGCACTCTTCGAGGCGATAGCGTCTGGCGAGCTTGTGACCGCTGTGCAATTCGGGAGGCGAGGCCTTCACGGTTTCCTCGATCCCGCCGCTCCCCTGTGCCTGATCGCTTTCCGTGTCCCGCTCCGGGTTCTGGGCCACCCCGTCGGCCGTGGACTGGTCCGCCTTGGCGGTCAGCGGCTTGTCGCCGCTGTTGTCTGCCACGTCGACGGCAGCCGTGCTCCGTTCCGCCACCGTCGCTCCTGCCTCCCCATCCGTTGCACGCTGTTCGACGCCGAAACCAATTGTGCCCACAGTCTGCCGCTATGCACGACACGCAGCGACAGACGATGGTTGTGCGAGTGCCCCCGCCTCAACGTCCCAAGCGCCCGCGCACCATGCCGACGAGGGAGTTGAGTTCCTCGATGCGCATGCGGCGGGCCGCGACGTAGAAGATTCCGAGCAGTACGGCCCCACCCACCACGAGCGACGCGAACGAGCCGACGACGCCTTGGCCGAGCGTATGGCCGATTCCGTAGCAGGCCGCACCACTGAGCAGTGCGGCCGGCACGGAGGCGATGCTGAGCCGTGCGTACGTCCGCAGCACCCGAGCGCCGTCCAGGTCGCCGTTCAGCCGCTTGCGCAGCCGGTTCCAGGCGACACCGACACCGATCGCGTACGCGAGGCCGTACGAGGCGGCCATGCCCACCACGGCCCAGCGGGCCGGGAGGACGAAGTAACAGACCGCAGAGGCGCCCGCGTTGACCCCGGCCACGATGACGGTGTTGTAGAAGGGCGTCCGGGTGTCCTCGTAGGCGTAGAAGGCACGCAGGACGACGTACTGCACGGAGTACGGGATCAGGCCGAGGGCGAAGGCCATCAGCATGAAGCCCATGTTGGTCGCCGAACTCGTACCCGAGGAGCCGAAGATCAGGGTGCACATCGGGATGCCGAGGGCGAGCAGGCCGAAGGCGATCGGCACGATCGCCACGGCGGTCGTGCGCAGTCCCTGGGAGATGTCGTCGCGGACGGCGCCTCCGTCGTTCTCCGCCGCCGAGCGCGAGATGCGCGGCAGCAGGGCGGCCATCAGGGAGACGGTGATGATCGCCTGCGGGAGGCCCCAGATGAGCTGCGCGTTGGCGTAGGCGGCGAAGCCGGTGCCGTCGACGGGCGAGGCCTTGCCCGCGGCGGTGGAGAGTTGGGACACGACGATCGCGCCGGCCTGGTTGGCGAGGACGAAGAGGACGGTCCACTTGGCGAGTGTCGCGGCCTTGCCGAGGCCATGGCCGCGCCAGTCGAAGCGCAGCCGCAGCCGGAACCCGGTCTCCCGCAGATACGGGATCATCGCGAGCGCCTGGACGACGAGGCCGAGCAGCACACCGATGCCGAGCAGCCGCTGACCCTCCGGCGGGATGTTCGTGACCTTCATCCCGGAGTTCGCGGAGGTGCCGTACACCCAGATGAACATGCCGAGCGTCACGATGATGACGATGTTGTTGAGGACCGGGGTCCACATCATCGCGCCGAACTTGCCGCGGGCGTTCAGGATCTGGCCCATCACGACGTGGACGCCCATGAAGAAGATCGAGGGCAGGAAGTAGCGGACGAAGGTGACGGCCACCTCGTTGGCCGCCGGGTCGCTGGCCACCGAGTCGGACAGCAGCCGGATCAGGAAGGGTGCCGCGAAGACCGCGAGCGCGGTGAGCGCGCCCAACGAGACCATGACGAGGGTCAGCAGCCGGTTGGCGAACGCCTCACCGCCGTCGTCGTCCTCCTTCATGGCGCGCACGAGCTGCGGCACGAAGACGGAGTTCAGACCGCCGCCCACGGTCAGGATGTAGATCATCGTCGGCAGCTGATAGGCGACCTGGAAGGTGTCGCCGAGCATGCCGACACCCAGCGCCGAGACGATCAGCGCGGAGCGGACGAAGCCGGTCAGGCGGGAGACCATCGTGCCCGCCGCCATCACGGCGCTCGACTTCAGCAGGCCGGTGGCCTTCCCGCCCTTGGTGGGAGCGGCCGCGGGCGCCGGCGCCGTAGGGGTGAGCTGCATCGTGGCGTCGGACATCGCGGGCGGGGGCGTCTGGCCCGAGGGAGGTGCCGGGGACGGGCCGGGGACCCCCGGGGGGTCCATCTGCGGTCGTCCACCGCCCTGGCCCTGGTCCCGGAAGAGGTGAGCGAACGCGTCCGGCTCGTGGTACTCCTCGCTGGCTCCGGTCACCAGGTCGTCCACCCCCACGAACTGGGTCGTACGGGCGTCGTCGCCGTACGGCAGGTACTGGGTGGGGCCCTCCGGCTCGGGCGCCGGGGTCTGCGCCCACACGCGGGGGTCGGGAGCGTACGGGGACTGGGGCGGCTGGGCGTAGAGCGGGGGCTGCGGCTGGTAGGTGCCCGAAGGCGGCGGGGGGTGTGCGGCACGGTCGTAGAGCGCCTCGGCGACCGGGTCCTGGGCGGAGAGGTCCTGCGCCCGGTAGGGGTCCTGGTCGTAGGCATCCTGGAGGTACATGTCCGCGGGGGGCTGCGGCGGCACCTGGCCGTGTTCGGGGGGCGGACCCTCGGGGTAGCCCGAGCTGCCCGCGCCCTGACCGCGGTCACCGTCGTACGGCGCGTTCATGGTTACCCCACCTCATCGTCCCCGGGCCCACCGGCCACGACATCGCTCAACGGTCCACTCTCTCACCCGTGCCGGACGGGTCGGCGCTTTCCGGTGCGGTGTCCGGTGTCGGGTCACTCGGGTGCTCCGGGTCGTCTGCCCGGGACGGAGTGCCGGACTCCTCCTGGAGACGGTCCTGGGGGCCTTCGGGGTTCTCCGGGCCGTCGGGTTCCGGGTCCGTGCCGTCCTCGGGCCCGTCGGGGCCCTCCTGGTCGGCCTGGCGGGCCACGGCGCGCTTGCGGTGCGTGTACATCCGGAAGCCGGCGAGAACGAGGAGCAGGACGCCGCCGCCGATGACCAGCATGACGGTGGCCGTGACCTCGGTGACCTTCACGTCGAACCTGACGGCCTGTCCGTACTCCTGGCCGTCCTCCGTGTACAGCTGGGCGATCACCTCCACCTTGCCGTTGGCGTTGGCCGACGTGGTGAACTTCACCGACTGGCTGTGCCCGCCGTTGACCGTGACCCGCTGCTCCGTGTACGCCTTGCCGCCGATGTTCAGGCGCGTGGGGCTCGTCGAGGTGAGCCGCAGGACCAGGTGGTCGACGCCCTGCACCAGGTTGTTCTGCACGGTCACGGGGATCGTGGCGCTACGGCCCGAGAGCTTGGTCTCGGACTTGTCGATCAGTTTCACCTGATCGGTGAGGTCGTCGAGATAGCCCAGCACGCCCTGGCGGAAGTTCGACGCCTCGCCCGCCTGACCACGCCACGACGTGGACATCTCACGGTTCATGGCCCGCCCGAAGGGGGTCACCACCCGCGACTCGTCGGTGAGGATCACCCGGAAGTTGTCGAGCTTGTCCTGGGTGGTCGCGATCTCCTCGAACGCCGACTTCGGCAGCTCCTGCCGGCGCAGCGAGGAGGGGTACGAGGAGGACGAGGGGATTCTCGTGGTGGCGCTCGGGTCGGGCTTGGCCTTGGCCGTCGCGGCGAGGTCCTGCGACTCGCTCCAGTTGCTGCTCTGGAGGGTCGTCAGCGCCTCGGCCATCGTCTGGGCCTGGCTCGCGGTCGGCATGCGCTGCGGGGCGACGACGATGCTGCGCTGCTTGTCCGTCTGGAGGTCGAGGGCCAGGCTCTGGGCGAGGAACTGCTGCTCGGCGAGCGTGGCGGCTCCGGCCTTCGTCAGGTCGCCCTCGAAGGCCGTCGAGAGCCGGGCATCGGCGACCACCGCCGTCGTACCGCCGCCGACGGGGCGGGGGGCCGAGGGCGTGTACGACAGGCCGCCGGTCTCCTGGAGGCTGTCGCTGCGGGCGATCACCTTGTCGGCGCCCGCCGAGGTGGCGACCTTGATGATCGACGGGTCAACGGCTCCGCTCACCGGCCATGCGAAGTCCGTGTTCGGCGTCACGTGCAGCACCGTCTCCACGGTGCTCGCGGCGACGTCGGTGGCGTCCTTGAGGTGGCTCAGCGAGCCGGTGACGCTCGTGCCGTTGTGGGCGAGGGAGGCCAGGTCCGGGTCGGCGAAGGGGAGGGCGACGACCTCCTTGTCCGCCACGGCCGACTGCAACTCGGCGAGCCACGTCTTGGCGGCCGCCTGGTGCGTGCCCGTCGTGGTGGTGCCGCCGTCTCCCTGGATCTTGTAGCTGTGAGTCATCGCGTCGACCGAGGCCAGCAGGTCCGGGTCGATCACCCAGGTGACGTCGAGATCCTTGCCGAGCGACAGCATCTGGTCGAGGCGTCCGCCCGGGGAGATCTCCTTGGCGAGGTCGCCGTTGAGGAAGACCGGCGTCTGCTGCTCGTTGGAACCCGTCTGCGCCGTCATGTGGACACCGGAGATGAGCGGCCACAGATAGGTCGTCTTCGTCTTCGTGCCGGCGTCGTCGGGCTGCCACGGCAGGAACGTGCGCTGGATGCCCAGCACCTGCTCCCAGGGCTGCGCGGAGGTCTGGCCGGAGAGCGCGACACCGAGCGGGTAGACGCCGTCGTCACCGAGATCCAGCTTGTCGACCGGCACGGAGAGGGTGAAGGGTTCGGCGACGCCCGGAGTGAGCTTGGAGAACTTCTCGCTGTACTTGTCGTCGATCTCCGAGCCGTCGATGCCCTGGATGTAGTCGGTGCGCTTGGCGACGGTGTCGATCGCCGAGCGGGTGCTCAGCGCCTGTCCGAGGCGCAGGCCCACATGGGCGTCGGTGACCGTCTGCTTGCTGTTGTTGGTCACCGTCCCGGAGACGGTCAGCGTGTCCCCGTCCGTGGGGACGCTGGGGCTGAGCGTGTCCAGGGAGACGGACACCGACTGCGAGCCGGAGGCCGCTTGCGCGGACGTCTGCTCGGCCGCGCCGGCGGGCGCGACGGCGGACAGCTGAAGGAGGCCGGCCAGCAGAGGCGCCCCGGCGAGCAGTGTGCCGGTGCGCCGCAACCACCGGCGGGCAGGTGAGGGAATCGTCCCCTGGAAGTCTGCCGCCTCGGCCACGCGCTCGCCCGTCCCTCGTCATCGTCAGTGGTCGTCGCAATGTGCGTCCACGCATGGTAACGATGCCCGCTGAGGGGAAGTGCCGCGGACTGGTCCACAAGATCGGAGAACGGCGGCAGACCGTCCCGTATGTGCCCGTATAAAGGGAGCAATCTCGTACGTCGCAAGGGCAGCGCTTGTGCGGGTATCAGGGGACGTGTCCGTGCCCGCTTGATGGAGCCGTGGATGGTGCCCGGGTTAATGGAGACGCCCGCGGTGGCCGGGGCCACGTAACCTTTTCTGTTGTGCCGAACGCCAACGAAGACAACCCCAGTGCCCTGAGCCAGGTGCAGCACCGCGCGGTGAGCGAGCTGCTGCGGGTGGCTCCCGTCGCCGACGACCTCGCCCGCCGCTTCCAGGAGGCCGGGTTCTCTCTCGCCCTGGTCGGCGGCTCGGTCCGGGACGCGCTGCTCGAGCGGCTCGGCAACGACCTGGACTTCACGACGGACGCACGTCCCGAGGACGTACTGAAGATCGTCCGGCCGTGGGCGGACGCCGTGTGGGAGGTCGGGATCGCCTTCGGCACCGTCGGGGTGCAGAAGGACGGCTTCCAGATCGAGGTCACCACCTACCGGTCCGAGGCGTACGACCGGACCTCGCGCAAGCCCGAGGTGTCGTACGGCGACTCCATCGAGCAGGACCTCGTCCGGCGGGACTTCACGGTGAACGCGATGGCCGTCGCACTCCCGGAGAAGGTGTTCATCGATCCGCACGGCGGCCTCGACGACCTTGCCGCCCGGGTACTGCGGACCCCGGGCACCCCCGAGGCGTCCTTCTCCGACGACCCTCTGCGGATGATGCGGGCGGCACGCTTCGCCGCGCAGCTCGACTTCGAGGTCGCGCCCGAGGTCGTCGCAGCGATGACGGAGATGTCCGGGCGGATCGAGATCGTCTCGGCCGAGCGGGTGCGGGACGAGCTGAACAAGCTGATCCTCTCCGCGAACCCCCGCAAGGGCCTGACCCTGCTCGTCGACACCGGACTCGCCGACCACGTCCTGCCCGAGCTTCCGGCCCTCCGCCTGGAGAGCGACGAGCACCACCGGCACAAGGACGTCTACGAACACACGCTGATCGTTCTGGAGCAGGCGATCGAACTGGAGGAGAACGGTCCCGACCTGACCCTTCGCCTGGCCGCCCTGCTGCACGACATCGGCAAGCCGCGCACCCGACGCTTCGAGAACGACGGCCGGGTCTCGTTCCACCACCACGAGGTGGTCGGCGCGAAGATGACCAAGAAGCGGATGCTGGCGCTGAAGTACTCGAACGAGCTGGTGAAGGACGTCTCACGTCTCGTCGAACTCCACCTGCGGTTCCACGGCTACGGCACCGGCGAGTGGACCGACTCGGCCGTCCGCCGCTACGTCCGTGACGCCGGCCCGCTCCTCGACCGCCTCCACAAGCTGACCCGCTCGGACTGCACCACACGGAACAAACGCAGGGCCGCCGCGCTGTCCCGTGCGTACGACGGCCTGGAGGAGCGCATCGCCCAGTTGCAGGAGCAGGAGGAGCTGGACTCGATCCGTCCCGACCTCGACGGCAACCAGATCATGGAGATCCTGGGCGTCACACCCGGGCCGGTCATCGGCCGTGCGTACAAGTTCCTGCTGGAACTGCGGCTGGAGAATGGGCCGATGGAGCATGAGGCTGCGGTGGCCGCGCTCAAGGAGTGGTGGGCCGCAGAGGGCTGAGGCTGCGAAACGGGGTCATGTTTCACGTGAAACATGACCCCGGGCAGCATCAGGGGCGGTGTTTCACGTGAAACACCGCCCTCGTCGCGTCATCTCTACTTCGAGTAGTCCGTCAGGCAGAGCAGGAAGTCACTGCCGTCGCCGCTCTCGGTGTACGAGTACTTGAAGTCCTTCGCGGCCGCCGTGCACTTGGCATTGGCCTCGGTCTCGGAGTACTTGCCGTTGATCTTGGCCAGCACCGTGTACTGGGCCTTCGCGTCGCTGCACTTCACGACCTCAAGGTCCGGGTTGGTGTCGCTGGAACTGCCGCGGTGCATGCAGTCGCCGACCTTTGCCGTGTTGGCGTCGTCCTGGCTCGATATGTAGCTGAAGACGGCCACGCCGATCCCGATCACGATGATGACGGCGAGCCGAATCATCTTGAAGCTGAATCGGCGTCTCGGCTGCGGCGGGATCGGAGCGTACGGGCCTGCTCCCTGCGGTGGGAAGCCGGGCTGGCCGGGCTGCTGCGGGTAGCCACCCTGGGGCGGGTACGGGGCCTGCGCCTGCGGCGGGTACGGAGCGGCAGTCTGAGCGTGCGGCGGGTACGGCGCCGGCGTCTGCGGCTGGCCGTAGGGCTGCTGGCCCTGGGCGTATGGGTTCGGGCTCTGAGGCGGCGGAGTCGTCACTTGGGTTCCCCCCTGGAACGTGGATGCAGGCACGGCATGACCCATGGTCTGGCGTGCGGCATGAGGTGAAATAAGACGCCCGTAAGTTACCTGCCGCCACTGACACCGCTGAGATCCCATTGGACTCCGTGTCAGTGATGTGACACTTCTCGGCGCTCAAACTGGGCCATAGTCACAGCAACCGCGCCGTAGACGACGGCCACGGTGATCACCAGCACCGCTGAGCGGCCGTCAGGGGGAAGCATCAGCGCGGCCATCGCGGCGGCGCCGACGAAGGCGATGTTGAACAGCACGTCGTAGACGGAGAAGATCCGGCCGCGGAAGGCGTCGTCGACGGAGAACTGCACGATCGTGTCCGTGGCGATCTTCGCGCCCTGTGTGGTCAGACCCAGGACGAAGGCCGCCGCCAGCATGGGGGCGGTGGTGAACGGGAGGCCGAGGGCCGGTTCCAGGAGCGCGGCGCCCGCGGCGCACACGGCGATCCAGCGGCCGGGGCCGAGCCGCCCCGCGGCCCAGGGCGTCACCACGGCCGCCACGAAGAAGCCGGCGCCGGACACCCCCAACGCCAGCCCCAGCAGGCGCAGTCCGTCGTCCGGGGTCGAGGAGAGGGCGTAGCGGCAGAGCATCAGCAGCAGGACGGTGAGGGCGCCGTAGCAGAAGCGCATCAGCGTCATCGCGGCCAGAGCCCAGAGCGCCTCTCTGCGTTGCGGCGCGGCGAGGTGTCGTACCGCCGCTGTCAGGTCCCGGGCGGTGCCGGCGAGTGCTGTGGCGAGGCGGGGGTGGGTCAGGGCGCGGTCGGGGCCGAGGAGTTCGGGGGCCATGCGCAGGGACGTGAGGGCCGCGCACAGGTACAGGGCTGCTCCCAGCAGGACGACCGCGGCGGCGGTGTCCGCGACCACCAGCCGTACGAGGAAGGCGAGGCCGCCGCCGAGCGTCGCGGCCAGCGTTCCGGCCGTGGGGGAAAGGGAGTTGGCGACGACCAGGCGTTCGTCGTCGACCACGCGGGGGAGGGCGGCGGAGAGGCCGGCGAGGACGAAGCGGTTGACGGCGGTGACGCACAGCGCGGAGACGTAGAAGAGCCAGTCCGGGACGTGGCTCAGCATCAGGACGGCGGTGGCCGCGGCCAGCAGGGCGCGCAGCAGGTTGCCGTAGAGGAAGACCTGGCGGCGGCGCCAGCGGTCCAGGAGGACGCCGGCGAAGGGGCCGATGAGGGAGTATGGGAGGAGCAGGACCGCCATCGCGGAGGCGATCGCGCCGGCCGAGGTCTGCTTTTCCGGGGAGAAGACGACGTAGGCGGCGAGTGCGACCTGGTAGACGCCGTCCGCGCCCTGGGAGAGCAGGCGTACGGCGAGCAGGCGCCGGAAACCCTGGAGGCGCAGGAGGATGCGCAGGTCACGGACGACGGCCATGGGCACAGCCTCACATACGAGGAGGGTCCCCGGGCAACAAGCCCGGGGACCCTCGACGAACGGACCGGTGGCGCGTCTTAGCGCTCGACCTCGCCCTTGATGAACTTCTCGACGTTCGCGTACGCCTCGTCGTCGAAGTACTGGACCGGCGGGGACTTCATGAAGTAGCTCGACGCGGAGAGGATCGGGCCGCCGATGCCGCGGTCCTTGGCGATCTTCGCGGCGCGCAGGGCGTCGATGATGACACCCGCGGAGTTCGGGGAGTCCCAGACCTCGAGCTTGTACTCGAGGTTCAGCGGGACGTCACCGAAGGCGCGGCCCTCGAGGCGGACGTAGGCCCACTTGCGGTCGTCGAGCCACTGGACGTAGTCCGACGGGCCGATGTGGACGTTCTTCTCGCCCAGGTCGCGGTCCGGGATCTGCGAGGTTACGGCCTGCGTCTTCGAGATCTTCTTGGACTCGAGGCGGTCGCGCTCCAGCATGTTCTTGAAGTCCATGTTGCCGCCGACGTTGAGCTGCATGGTGCGCTCAAGACGGACACCGCGGTCCTCGAACAGCTTCGCCATCACACGGTGCGTGATGGTTGCGCCGACCTGCGACTTGATGTCGTCGCCGACGATCGGGACACCGGCCTCGGTGAACTTGTCCGCCCACTCCTTGGTGCCGGCGATGAAGACCGGGAGGGCGTTGACGAAGGCGACCTTGGCGTCGATGGCGCACTGGGCGTAGAACTTCGCCGCGTCCTCGGAGCCGACGGGCAGGTAGCAGATCAGGACGTCGACCTGCTTGTCCTTGAGGACCTGGACGACGTCGACCGGGGTCTCGTCGGACTCCTCGATCGTCATGCGGTAGTACTTGCCCAGGCCGTCGAGGGTGTGACCGCGCTGGACCGTGACGCCCTTGTTCGGGACGTCGCAGATCTTGATGGTGTTGTTCTCACTGGCACCGATGGCGTCCGAGAGGTCGAGGCCGACCTTCTTCGCGTCGACGTCGAACGCGGCGACGAACTCGACGTCACCGACGTGGTAGTCGCCGAACTGGACGTGCATCAGGCCGGGCACCTTGGTCGCCGGATCGGCGTCCTTGTAGTACTCGACGCCCTGAACCAGTGACGCGGCGCAGTTGCCCACGCCGACGATGGCTACGCGAACCGAACCCATTCCGGTTGCTCCCTGTGTGTGCGAGGTGAGGCCCTGACTGGACCTCATGTGGTGGTTTCGTCGGACGGATCCGGCCCGGGGGTGGCGCCCCCGAGCCGGGGCAGGCCGCCCGACTCCCCAGATGTGCTGTCCTGCTGAGCGGAGCCTCCGGAGGCGGGACCCTTCAGGTCCCGTCCGGCTCGCTCGCTCTCGATGAGCTCGTTCAGCCAGCGCACTTCGCGCTCCACGGACTCCATTCCGTGGCGCTGCAGCTCAAGCGTGTAGTCGTCGAGGCGCTCCCGGGTCCGCGCCAGAGAGGCACGCATCTTCTCCAGACGCTCCTCCAGCCGGCTGCGGCGACCCTCCAGTACCCGCATCCGTACGTCGCGTGACGTCTGCCCGAAGAAGGCGAAACGAGCGGCGAAATGTTCGTCCTCGTACGCGTCGGGCCCCGTCTGCGAGAGAAGCTCCTCGAAGTGCTCCTTACCGTCCGCCGTCAGCCTGTAGACGATCTTGGCGCGACGTCCGGCGAGGGTGGCGGTGAGGGCGTCCTCGGGAGTGCTCCCCGTCTCCTCGATCAACCAGCCGTTGGCGACCAGCGTCTTGAGGCAGGGGTAGAGCGTCCCGTAGCTGAACGCACGGAACACTCCCAGTGACGTGTTGAGTCGTTTGCGCAGCTCATAGCCGTGCATCGGGGATTCGCGGAGCAGGCCGAGGATGGCGAACTCGAGGATGCCGGAGCGTCGGCTCAACGTCGCCTCCTTCCTGTCCGTGGTCCTGTCGTGACGGCCTTTATGCCGAGCTGATGTATCGACTCGATACATCCAGACGATAGAACGGCCTTCCGGATGCGACAAGTGGGGAGATGGTGAGCGGCGTCACATCACCGATTCGTTGGAATCAAGTTGCCTGATTTGGGGTGAACTTCGGGGCTAAGCAGGTTTTGACGGTGCGTAGTCTGTGCGGCATGCACACCACCGGGAACCAAGTGACGCGTGGGGGCGTCGTCGTCCCCGGTGCAGTACGGGTGAATGCAGGACCGACCACATCCGTACTTCGGGGGGACCGGAAACCAGCCGCCGTTTCCAGGCGCGCACGGATGCGCCTGCCCGAGGAGTAATCGTTCGATGAGCGAGCACCGTCGCAAACCGCCGCAGCCGCAGGGAGGCGGACGTGCCGCGGCCCGACGCGGCCAGTCCGGACCGACCTCCGGCCGCCGCGCGGCACCGCGAGGCGCCACCACCGGGTCTCCCTCCGACTCCTATGGGTCGAACCCCGCAGAGCCGGGGGGTGAGGAGCGCCAGTACGGCAGCCGCGCCGAAGCACGTCGTGCTGCCCAGAGAGGCGGCGGCCGTCGCAGAGAGCCCGCCGGTCAAGGTCCCGGCGGCCCGAACGGGCCCGGCCGGGGCAGAGGGCGCGCGCCCGCGCCCGGCAAGAAGCGGTTCATCGACTATCCGCGCTTCGACAAGTACGGATGGCGCCGCTGGATGCCCTCCTGGAAGCTTGTCTCCGGCCTGTGCCTGTTCTTCTTCGGCAGCATCGTGGCCGCGGTCGGCGTCGGCTACGCGATGGTCGGCATCCCCAGCGAGAACACCGCGGCCAAGTCGCAGAACAACGTCTACTACTGGTCCGACGGAACCCAGATGGTCGCCACGGGCACCGGCGCGAACCGTCAGAACGTCACCATCGACCAGATCCCCAAGGCCATGCAGTGGTCGGTGATCTCGGCCGAGAACAAGAGCTTCTACACGGACTCGGGTGTCGACCCCATGGGCATCGCCCGGGCCCTGGCCAACATGGCGCGGGGCGGGCAGACGCAGGGTGGTTCGACGATCACCCAGCAGTTCGTCAAGAACACCTACCTGAGCCAGGAACAGACGGTCACCCGTAAGTTCAAGGAGATGTTCATCTCCATAAAGGTGGGCACGCAGCTCAGCAAGCAGCAGGTCCTCCAGGGCTACCTGAACACCTCGTACTACGGCCGCGGCGCCTACGGCATCCAGGCCGCCGCGCAGACCTACTACGGCGTGGACGCGGTCAAGCTGACGCCGAGCCAGTGCGCCTTCCTGGCAGCGCTGCTGAAGGGTCCGACGTACTACGACCCGATCGGCGCCACGAACATCGACCCCGCGGCGGACGCCAAGTCCAACACCGCGCGCTCCAAGGCGCGTTGGAGCTGGATCCTCGAGCAGATGCACAACGACAAGCGCATCACGGACGCCGAGTACCAGACGGCCATCAAGAAGTACCCCATGCCCCAGGGGCTCAAGGCGACCAAGGGCATGACCGGCCAGATCAGCTATCTGGTGGACACCGCCAAGAAGTACGTCCTGAACCACTCGAACATCTCGCAGACCGAGTTCGACCAGGGCGGCTACCAGATCTACACGACCTTCCAGAAGGACAAGGTCAACGAGCTGACCGCCGCCGTGAAGAAGGTCCAGAAGGAGCGCCTCGACCCGAAGAAGCGCGACTTGGACAAGTACGTCCAGTTCGGCGCGGCGTCGGTGGTGCCCAAGGACGGAGCGATCGTCGCCCTCTACGGAGGCGACGGTTACGAGAACGGCCACTTCACCAACAACGCCGACACCTCGGGTGTCCCGGTGGGTTCGACCTGGAAGCCGTTCGTGCTCGCCGCCGCCATGCAGTACGGCACGTACAAGACCGACGGCGTCGGGATCTCGCCGCTGAGCAAGTACAACGGCGACGACCATCTCAAGGTCAGGAACCAGGACGGCTCGTACGTCCTGAACAAGGACAACTCGATCTTCTACCAGAACAACGAGAGCAACTACCCCTGGGGATACATCTCCCTGCGCAAGGCGATGGAGCAGTCCATCAACACGCCGTTCGTGCAACTGGGCATGGATGTGGGGAACTCCAAGGTGCGGGACGTGGCCAAGGCCTCCGGGATACTGGACGACAGTTTCGCCACGCTGAACCCGTCCTTCGCCATCGGTACCTCGACGCCCAGCGCGATCCGCATGGCCGACGCGTACGCGACGTTCGCCGCCTCGGGCAAGCAGGCGGACCCGTACTCGGTGACCGCCGTCAAGCACGACGGGCAGGCGGTGGCCGGCTTCACCAAGCCGGCCGTGAAGCAGGCGATGCCCGAGAACGTGGCGAACAACGTCACGAACACCCTGGAGAACGTCATCCAGAACGGTACGGCGAAGAGCGCGAAGGCTCTGGGCCGTGATGCGGCCGGCAAGACGGGTACCACCGACAGCAACAAGTCGGCCTGGTTCGTCGGCTACACCCAGCAGCTCTCGACGTCGATCGCGATGTTCAGGGAGAACCCCAAGGACGCCGAACTGCTCTCCATGAACGGCACGGCGGGCGTGGCGTCCATCCACGGTGGTGACATCCCGACGGCGGTGTGGACCGCGTACATGGAGGCCGCGCTGAAGGGCAAGTCGGACCCCGGCTTCCCGGACGCGACCAAGATCGACAAGGTGTCGAACGAGGACGGTGCACCGACTCCCACGCCGACGCCGGTGATAACGCCGAGCGAGACGCCCAGCGAGACACCGAGCGAGACGCCCAGCGAGACGCCGAGTTCGACACCTTCGGCCACCGAGTCCTGCCGGTTCAGCTGGCAGTGCAACAACAACGGTGGCACCGACGGAGGGGTGACATCGACGCCGACGGACACGGCTACCGCCACGGCGACAAGCGGCACTGACAGAGGCAATCAGAACGGGGGCCTCTTCGGAGGCTCGACCGGTTAACCGCATATCGCTCGTGAAGGGTGTTTCACGTGAAACACCCTTCACGGGGTGTTTCACGTGAAACATGGGCCGTCGCACCTACGAGGTGCGGCGGCCCTCGGCGTACTCCTAGGTGTGTACGGCAGGATGTCCCCCATGCCCAGTGCAGAACTGACGCCCACGAGCGTGCACGAGCCGGATCCGGTACGGCCGACCAGGGACGACGAGGTCGCCGCCGCCGGTAGTGAACTGATCGGTGGCCCCATCGGCCGGCGCGCTCTTCTCGGGACGTCCTGGTGGACTCCTGTACGGGTCGTCGCACTGGTGGCGATCGGCATGTTCGCCCTCGGCCTCGTCCAGAAGGCGCCCTGCTACACCAGTGGTTGGTTCTTCGGCGCCAGCTCGCAGTACACGCACGCGTGCTACTCGGACATCCCGCACCTCTACCAGGGGCGCGGTTTCGCCGACGGGCTCGTGCCGTACTTCGACAAGCTGCCCGGCGATATGCAGTACCTCGAATACCCGGTGCTGACCGGTGTGTTCATGGAAGTGGCCGCCTGGCTCACACCGGGCAGCGGCACCATCCAGCACCAGGAACAGTGGTACTGGATGGTCAACGCCGGGATGCTGATGGTGTGCGCGGCCGTCATCGTCGTCTGCGTCAGCCGTACGCACGCCCGCCGCCCCTGGGACGGCCTGCTGGTCGCCCTGGCGCCCGCCTTCGCGCTGACCGCCACCATCAACTGGGACCTCCTGGCGGTCGCTCTGACGGCCGCGGCGATGCTGATGTGGTCCAGGGGCCGTGCGCTCGCGTTCGGCGTCCTGTTGGGCCTTGCAACGGCCGCCAAGCTGTATCCCGTCTTCCTGCTCGGCCCCTTGTTCCTGCTGTGCTGGCGCGCGGGCAAGTGGCGGGACTTCGGGAAGGCGTTCGGCGGCGCCGCCGTGGCCTGGCTGGTGGTGAACCTGCCGGTGATGCTCTTCGCCTTCGACGGCTGGTCGAAGTTCTACACGTTCAGCCAGGAACGAGGCGTGGACTTCGGATCGTTCTGGCTGATCCTGGCCCAGAACTCGTCCGACCCGCTCAGCACCGACACCGTCAACACCTTCGCCACCCTGCTGGTGCTGCTGTGCTGCGCGGGCATCGCGGTCCTCACACTGACCGCCCCGCGCCGGCCGCGCTTCGCCCAACTGGCCTTCCTGATCGTCGCGGCGTTCATCCTGACCAACAAGGTCTACTCGCCGCAGTACGTGCTGTGGCTGGTCCCCCTGGCGGTGCTGGCCCGGCCGAAGTGGCGGGACTTCCTGATCTGGCAGGCGTGCGAGGTGGCGTACTTCCTGGGGATCTGGATGTACCTCGCGTACACGACCAGCGGAGACGCCCACAAGGGACTGCCGACCGACGGCTACCACTGGGCCATCGGCCTGCACCTGCTCGGCACTCTCTACCTGTGCGCCGTGATCGTGCGCGACATCCTCTTGCCGGAGCGGGACGTGGTGCGCCTGGCGGGCGACGACGACCCGTCGGGCGGGGTGCTCGACAGGGCGGAGGACGTGTTCGTGTTCGGCGCGGCGGCCCACCGGGGACGGCACGCGGCCCCCTTCGACGGACCGCAGGTGGACTGGGGCAGCGAGGACCCGGCCGAGCGTTCGCTCTGAGCGAACAGGCGCCCGGCGGATACCAACGGGACGCCGACGGACCGCTGACAGGCCGCAGAGAGACAAAGCGAAAGGCCGTACACGGGAAGGTTCCGTGTACGGCCTTTCGGCTGTTCCAGTGAGGCTCAGCGGTCCACGATGCGGTCGAACTGCGTGGTGGTGTGCCGCAGATGGGCCACCAGTTCCTCGCCGACCTTCGGCTCCGCGGCCTCCACTGGCACGAACAGGATCGAGACCTGCATGTGCGGCGGCTCGGCGAACCAGCGCTGCTTGCCGTCCCAGACGAACGGGGAGAGGTTCCGGTTCACCGTGGCGAGACCGGCGCGGGCGACGCCCTTGGCGCGCGGCATGACGCCGTGCAGGGCCTTGGGGGCCTCCAGGCCCACCCCGTGCGACGTACCGCCCGCCACGACCACCAGATAGCCGTCCGAGGCCGCCTTCTGCTGCCGGTAGCCGAAGCGGTCGCCCTTGGAGACGCGGGTGACGTCCAGGACCGCCCCGCGGTACTCGGTGGCCTCGTGGTCCCCCAGCCACAGCCGGGTGCCGATCCGGGCCCGGAAGCGGGTCTGCGGGAACTGCTGCTGGAGCCGGGCGAGTTCCTCGGCCTTGAGGTGGCTGACGAACATCGTGTGCAGCGGCAGCCGCGCGGCGCGCAGCCGGTCCATCCAGCCGATGACCTCCTCGACGGCGTCCGAGCCGTCGGTGCGGTCCAGCGGGAGGTGGATGGCGAAGCCCTCCAGGCGCACGTTCTCTATGGCCGAGTGCAGCTGCGGGAGTTCCTGCTCGCTGACACCATGGCGCTTCATCGAGGACATCACCTCGATGACCACACGGGCGCCCACGAGGCCGTACACGCCGTCGATGGACGACACCGAGCGGATGACCCGGTCCGGCAGCGGAACGGGCTCCTCGCCGCGGCGGTACGGCGTCAGCACCAGCAGGTCACCGCCGAACCAGTCCTTGATCCGGGCGGCCTCGTACGTCGTGCCGACGGCGAGGACGTCCGCGCCCAGCCGCGTCGCCTCCTCCGCCAGCCGCTCGTGCCCGAAGCCGTAGCCGTTGCCCTTGCAGACCGGGACGAGCCCGGGGAACTGCTGGGCTACGCGCATGTGATGCGCCCGCCAGCGCGCGGTGTCGACGGAGAGCGTGAGCGCCATGGCCGGACCTGGAACCTTTCGGGTGGCTGGGGTGTACCAGAAGTATGAGAGCTGTCGACGTTATCGAAGCGGGGACCGTGAGGTCAGCGACGCGACATGTAGATGTCGAGCGCCTTGTGGAGCAGCTTGTTGAGCGGGAAGTCCCACTCGCCGAGGTACTCGGCGGCCTGCCCGCCGGTGCCCACCTTGAACTGGATCAGGCCGAAGAGGTGGTCTGTCTCGTCCAGCGAGTCGGAGATGCCGCGCAGGTCGTAGACGGTGGCGCCGAGCGCGTAGGCGTCGCGCAGCATCCGCCACTGCATCGCGTTCGAGGGCCGGACCTCACGCCCGATGTTGTCGGAGGCGCCGTAGGAGTACCAGACGTGTCCGCCGACCACCAGCATCGTCGCCGCCGACAGGTTCACCCCGTTGTGCCGGGCGAAGTACAGCCGCATCCGGTTGGGGTCCTCGGTGTTGAGGGCCGTCCACATGCGCTGGAAGTACGACAGCGGGCGGGGCCGGAAGTGGTCGCGCACGGCCGTGATCTCGTACAGCCGCTGCCATTCCTCAAGGTCGTGGTAGCCGCCCTGGACGACTTCGACACCGGCCTTCTCGGCCTTCTTGATGTTGCGGCGCCACAGCTGGTTGAAGTTCTTGTGGACCTCTTCGAGCGAGCGGTTGGCCAGCGGCACCTGGTAGACGTAGCGCGGCTGGACGTCGCCGAAGCCGGCGCCGCCGTCCTCACCCTGCTGCCAGCCCATGCGGCGCAGCTTGTCGGCCACCTCGAAGGCGCGCGGTTCGATGAAGTCGGCCTCGATGTCGCGCAGTCGCTTCACGTCCGGGTTCTGGATGCCGGCCTTGATGGAAGTGGCCTCCCAGCGCCGGATGATGACCGGCGGGCCCATCTTCACCGAGAAGGCGCCCTGGTGCTTGAGGTGGGCCAGCATCGGCTGGAGCCAGTCGTCGAGGTTCGGCGCGAACCAGTTGATGACCGGGCCCTCGGGCAGATACGCCAAGTAGCGCTTGATCTTGGGGAGTTGCCGGTACAGGACCAGGCCCGCACCGACCAGCTGGCCGGTCTTCTCGTCGATCCAGCCGAGGCTCTCGGAGCGCCACTCCGCCTTCACGTCAGCCCATGCGGGGACCTGCATGTGGCTCGCCGAGGGCAGGCTCTGGATGAATGCCAGATGCTGCTCACGGCTGATGGTCCTCAGGGTCAGACTCATTCGGGGCGCTCCTCGGGCTGGGGTGTCCCCATGGGTACAGGGGCTCCGGCTCTCGCGCCGAAGCCTACTGCGCCTCGCGAGCGCCCCGACTGGGCGTATGCAACCTTCGCCTCGGCCTGTGGGCCGCCGGGGCGATCCGTGGTGTTTTACGCGGTGTTGGGGCTACGGCGTCCGGGCCGTCAGCTGATGACACCGCCGAACAGTCCGCCATGGGCCATGCCGAGGAAGAATCCGACACCCGCGGCACCGAGACCCAGGATCAGACCGAAGCGCTCCCTCGTCGTCTCGGAGATCCACTGGCCGTAGGCGCCGACGAGGATGCCCACCAGCCCGGTCCAGGAGCTGAGCAGATGCAGGCTGTGGAAGAACCCCGTGATGAACGCGGTCAGGCCGAGCACCAGGGTCACCGCGAGCAGCGTGTCCTGGAGCGGATGGGGCTTGCCGTCAGTGGCGAAGAGAGAGCCGGCGGTGTTGGGTCGCAATGCCTGTGCCATGTGGCACCTCCTGCGGAAGGCGGCGCGTCGTCGCGCCGGACACACCCGATGTGTACAGATTGACGCTCTCCGCCACCGGATTTCAACCGGAAGCGGGTGGGCGGGTACTCTGTACCCTCTGCACTGGTGTCTGCCCATGTCACGACTCGGAATCCCCGCGAGGGGCGCCCGATGTCAGTGGCGGCTGTTTTACTGGCACACACTGTTGCTTACGCATCACAACCCTCCTGCCACGGATCGACCGTGGCCGCTGAGTCCAAAGGAGGTGGGTTCCACATGCGTCACTACGAGGTGATGGTCATCCTCGACCCCGATCTGGAGGAGCGCGCTGTCTCCCCCCTGATCGAGAACTTCCTCTCCGTCGTCCGTGAGGGCAACGGAAAGGTCGAGAAGGTCGACACCTGGGGCCGTCGTCGTCTCTCGTACGAGATCAAGAAGAAGCCCGAGGGCATCTACTCGGTCATCGACCTGCAGGCCGAGCCTGCGGTCGTCAAGGAGCTCGACCGCCAGATGAACCTGAACGAGTCGGTCCTCCGGACCAAGGTCCTCCGCCCCGAGACCCACTGAGCATTCCTGCTCAGCTGATCTCGGGATCCGAGTAGCAGCACCAAGCAGCCAGCAGCAAACCCGCCGAGAGGTTCCCCCATGGCAGGCGAGACCGTCATCACGGTCGTCGGCAATCTTGTCGACGACCCCGAGCTGCGCTTCACCCCGTCCGGTGCGGCGGTCGCGAAGTTCCGTGTCGCGTCCACTCCCCGCACCTTCGACCGCCAGACGAACGAGTGGAAGGACGGCGAAAGCCTCTTCCTCACCTGCTCGGTCTGGCGTCAGGCGGCGGAGAACGTCGCGGAATCGCTTCAGCGAGGCATGCGCGTCATCGTGCAGGGCCGACTGAAGCAGCGGTCCTACGAGGACCGTGAGGGCGTCAAGCGCACGGTCTACGAACTGGACGTCGAGGAAGTCGGCGCCAGCCTGCGCAGTGCCACGGCCAAGGTCACCAAGACCGCCGGTGGCGCTCGCGGTGGCCAGGGTGGTGGCTTCGGCGGCGGCGGTGGTGGCGGCCAGGGTGGCGGCGGCTGGGGTGGAAACTCCGGCGGCGGTCAGCCGGCCGGCGGCGCTCCTGCCGACGACCCGTGGGCCACCGGCGCTCCCGCCGGCGGCAACCAGGGCGGCGGCGGTGGCGGCGGCTGGGGTGGAAACTCCGGCGGCGGTGCCGGCGGTGGCGGCGGCTACTCGGACGAGCCCCCCTTCTAGGCCCTTGGGCCGAGGGTGGGCCGTACCCACACTTCTTGATCACACAGGAGATACACCATGGCGAAGCCGCCTGTGCGCAAGCCGAAGAAGAAGGTCTGCGCATTCTGCAAGGACAAGGTCCAGTACGTGGACTACAAGGACACGAACATGCTGCGGAAGTTCATTTCCGACCGTGGCAAGATCCGTGCCCGCCGCGTGACCGGCAACTGCACGCAGCATCAGCGTGACGTCGCCACGGCTGTGAAGAACAGCCGTGAGATGGCGCTGCTGCCCTACACCTCCACCGCGCGATAAGGGAAGGGTGACCGACTAATGAAGATCATCCTGACCCACGAGGTCTCCGGCCTCGGTGCCGCGGGCGACGTCGTCGACGTCAAGGACGGTTACGCTCGCAACTACCTGATCCCGCGGAAGTTCGCTATCCGCTGGACCAAGGGTGGCGAGAAGGACGTCGAGCAGATCCGTCGTGCTCGGAAGATCCACGAGATCCAGACCATCGAGCAGGCCAACTCCGTGAAGGCCCAGCTCGAGGGTGTCAAGGTTCGTCTGGCCGTTCGCTCCGGCGACGCCGGTCGTCTCTTCGGTTCCGTCACCCCGGCCGACATCGCTTCGGCGATCAAGGCTTCCGGTGGCCCCGAGGTCGACAAGCGTCGTATCGAGCTGACGTCCCCGATCAAGACCCTGGGCGCCCACGAGACGTCAGTGCGTCTGCACCCCGAGGTTGCCGCCAAGGTCAACATCGAGGTCATCGCAGCCTGATCGCTGCGCTCGGCATAGCTGAGAGAGGGGCCGCACCCGTTGGGGTGCGGCCCCTCTGCTGTGTCCGGAGGGTGAGGAATGGCCGGTGTTGGCGCGTTCGGGATGGTGAGACACCGGCCGCGTTGCATCGTCCGGAACGCTGAGACGCGGGTCGTAGGTTGCGGTCAGGGCGGCGAGACGCGATCCAGGTGATGCGGGCGCGGAAGCCGCGCAGGCCCGGACTGTGCCTTCGGGCGGCGCCGAGGTGCTCATGTTTCACGTGAAACATGGCAGTGCGCGGTGTTTCACGTGAAACGGTCAGCGGGTCGCGCCCGTGACGACCCAGCGGCCTGAGCGGGCGCGCAGTAGGAGCGTCAGCATGCGCACCGCCATCATCAGCGTCATCGCTCCCCAGACCGCGGTCAGTCCGCCGCCGAAGGTCGGTACGAGCAGGGCCGCCGGGACGAAGACCGCGAGAGTTACCAACATCGCGCCGGCGAGATACGGTCCGTCTCCCGCACCCATCAGCACCCCGTCCAGGACGTAGACGACACCGCAGATCGGCTGGGAGAGCGCCACCATGATCAGGGCGGGCAGGGCGGTCTCCTTGACGGTGGGGTCGCTGGTGAACAGGGGGAGGAAGAGTGGGCGGGAGAGGATCACCAGGAGACCGAGCAGCACTCCGACGGCGATGCCCCACTGCACCATGCGACGGCAGGCGGCCCGGGCGCCCTGGGGGTCGTCCGCACCGAGGTAGCGGCCGATGATGGCCTGGCCCGCGATAGCGATGGCGTCGAGTGCGAAGGCCAGCAGAGACCACAGGGACAGGATGATCTGGTGCGCGGCGATGTCGGCGTCGCCGAGGCGGGCCGCGACGGCGGTGGCGATCAGGAGGATCGCTCTCAGGGAGAGCGTGCGCACGAGAAGCGGTGCGCCGGCCTGAGCCGAGGCTCTGATCCCTGCGGCGTCCGGAGCGAGGGAGGCGCCGTGTCGGCGGGCGCCGCGGACGACCACGACGAGGTACACGGCGGCCATGCCCCACTGGGCGATGACAGTGCCCCAGGCGGAACCGGCGATACCGAGGTCGGCGCCGTAGACCAGGCCGACGTTGAGGACGCCGTTGGCGACGAAGCCAGAGATGGCGACGTAGAGCGGTGTCTTGGTGTTCTGGAGGCCGCGGAGGACGCCGGTGGCGGCGAGGACGATCAGCATGGCCGGGATGCCGAGGGACGAGATGCGGAGATAGGTCGTCGCGTAGGGAGCCGCCGTGTCCGAGGCGCCGAAGAGGTTGATGAGGGAGGGCGCCGAAGGGAGGACGACGGCTATGACGGTGGCGCCGATCAGCAGGGCGAGCCAGATGCCGTCCATGCCCTGGCGGATGGCGGCCTGGAGGTCACCCGCTCCGACGCGTCGGGCGACGGCCGCGGTGGTGGCGTAGGCGAGGAAGACGAAGATGCTCACGGCGGTCGTCAGGAGGGCGGATGCCACGCCGAGTCCGGCGAGTTGGGCGGTGCCGAGATGGCCGACGATCGCGCTGTCGGCCATGACGAAGAGGGGCTCGGCGACGAGTGCGCCGAAGGCCGGGACGGCCAGCGTGACGATCTCTCGGTCGTGCTGGCGTCGGGTGGCCCTGGTGGCCGCGGGAGCCTGTGTCATGAGCACTAATCTAATCGTCCACAGGTAAGAGATGCAATTGCTCGGTGACCCTTACCTCTGATCTCACCTCGTGTCGTCTCGCGCACTGTTCGAAGCGATCTTGGCCCGATGTGGAAAGTTTTTCTTCTGCACAGCCGGTGGACGGGAAATGGGCAGGTCAGATGGGTTGCGGTCGAAGTGGCGCGGTCTTGTTCACAGGGCTGTCCACCGGGTCGTGCACAGGTTTTGGCGGGTTCTCCACAGCATCGGGGCCGTCGTCCACATGGCCTGTGGATAACCAGATTGGCTGACGGTGCCCGCGGGCCTACGGTGGACCGGCGCCCGCTCCGTCCGTCGGCCTGAGAACCATCACAAAACCGACGCGCCCGTACCGGAGTTGGGCGCTTCATTTGTCAGTGCCGTGCCGTAGAAATGAGGGGCACGGCGAGGTCCGCTCGGCGGACGGGAGGAGGTGGCTCGATTGAGTATTTCCGAGCCCTTGGACGACCCGTGGGCCGAGAGCGGTCCAAGTGATCGTCTGCCCGCTTCCCGACGCCGAGGTGACGGAGGCCGCGGCCGGGACGAACAGCACGACCGCGGTCGGGAAGGCGGCGCGTGGGAGGGCGCGGGATCGGCCTTCGAGCGGGTGCCTCCGCAGGACCTCGATGCCGAGCAGTCCGTCCTCGGCGGCATGCTCCTGTCCAAGGACGCCATCGCGGACGTCGTCGAGGTCCTCAAGGGCCACGACTTCTACAAGCCCGCGCACGAGACGATCTACCAGGCCATCCTCGATGTCTACGCCAAGGGCGAGCCGGCCGACCCGATCACCATCGCCGCCGAGCTCACCAAGCGCGGTGAGATCAACAAGGTCGGCGGCGCATCGTATCTGCACACGCTCGTCCAGACCGTGCCCACGGCGGCGAACGCGGAGTACTACGCGGAGATCGTCCACGAGCGAGCCGTCCTGCGGCGCCTGGTCGAGGCCGGCACCCGCATCACCCAGATGGGATACGCGGCCGACGACGACGTCGACGAGATCGTCAACCGGGCGCAGGCGGAGATCTACGCGGTCACCGAGCAGCGGACCAGCGAGGACTACCTCCCGCTCGGCGACATCATGGAGGGCGCGCTCGACGAGATCGAGGCGATCGGCTCGCGCAGCGGCGAGATGACGGGTGTGCCCACCGGGTTCACCGACCTCGACTCGCTCACCAACGGGCTGCACCCGGGCCAGATGATCGTCATCGCGGCCCGTCCCGCCATGGGTAAGTCCACACTCGCGCTGGACTTCGCTCGCGCCGCGTCGATCAAGAACAACCTGCCGAGCGTCATCTTCTCCCTCGAAATGGGGCGCAACGAGATCGCGATGCGTCTGCTGTCCGCCGAGGCCCGGGTCGCCCTGCACCACATGCGCTCCGGGACGATGACCGACGAGGACTGGACGCGGCTGGCGCGCCGGATGCCCGAGGTGTCGTCCGCACCGCTCTACATCGACGACTCCCCGAACCTGTCGATGATGGAGATCCGCGCGAAGTGCCGTCGGCTCAAGCAGCGCAGCGACATCAAGCTGGTGATCATCGACTATCTGCAACTGATGCAGGCCGGTGGCTCCAAGCGGCAGGAGAGCCGTCAGCAGGAGGTCTCGGACATGTCCCGAAATCTCAAGCTGCTGGCCAAGGAGCTGGAGGTCCCGGTGATCGCGCTCTCGCAGCTGAACCGTGGTCCCGAGCAGCGCACGGACAAGAAGCCGATGGTGTCCGACCTGCGTGAGTCCGGATCCATCGAGCAGGACGCCGACATGGTCATCCTGCTGCACCGCGAGGACGCGTACGAGAAGGAGTCGCCGCGCGCGGGCGAGGCGGACATCATCGTGGGCAAGCACCGTAACGGCCCGACGGCGACGATCACCGTCGCCTTCCAGGGGCACTACTCGCGTTTCGTGGACATGGCGCAGACGTGATCTGAGGCTGTGGCCCGGCGGGCAGGGTGTGCCGGACGTCAGTCGAGCAGGCCCGCCTCCTGCGCCAGCACCGCCGCCTGGACCCGGTTGGTGCAATCGGTGCGGGTGAGGATGCTGCTGATGTGCGCCTTGACCGTGCCGGTGCTGAGGTGGAGTTGTGCCGCGATCTCGGCGTTGGAGAGGCCGGTGCCCAGCAGTCGGAGGATGTTCCGTTCAGCCGGTGTCAGGTCCGCCATCCGACGTGCCGCGACATCGCTGCCGTGGCCCGACCGGGTCCGGAAGTCCACGAGTTGGCGGGTGACCTGCGGGGCGAGGACGGGTTCCCCGGCCGCGGCGCGGCGTACGGCGTCGATGAGTTCCCGGGGGCTGGTGTCCTTGAGGAGGTAGCCGTGGGCTCCGGCGCGCAGGGCTTTGGTGACCGTCGCTTCCTCGCCGAAAGCCGTCAGCATCACCGCTCGGGTGCGGGGCGAGTGCCGGGCGATCTCGGCTACGGCGGTGATGCCGTCCCCGGGCATGCGGATGTCGAGGAGGGCCACGTCGACGGAGTGGGCACGGCAGGCTTCGACGGCCTCGTGAGCGTTCCCCGCCTCGGCGACGATGCGGACCTCGTCGGCGTTCTCCAGGATCAGGCGTATCCCGGTGCGCATCAGCGCCTCGTCGTCGGCGATGAGGACTCGGATCATCGGTTCAGTGTAGAAGCGCCATGATCAGGAGGGCGATGGTGCCGCCGACGGTCGGCAGCATCACCAGCAGAGCCGCGCAGCCGCCGCCCAGGAGGCGGGGCCACGTGAGGACCTCCGTGGACAACGGGGGCCGGGAGCCCGCACCGGCGGACACGGGCCCGACGGACACCGGCCCGGGCGAAGTGGCGTGCACGGGGGGCACGTCAGGCCGGACGGGTATGCGGGCGGAGAGGACGAAGCCGCCCTCCGGGCACGGTCCGGCGTGGAGGGTGCCTCCGAGCAGGCTGATCCTTTCCTGGAGGCCGACGAGTCCACTGCGGTTCCCGGCCCCGGGCGAACAGCGCACCGGCGGGGCGTCGTTGACGACGGCGACCACCACCGTGTCCCCTTCGTCCTGAAACGTCACTCGGACCGGTGCGCCTGGCGCGTGCTTCAGCGCGTTGGTGAGTCCTTCGCGGGTCACACGGTGGACGGCCTGCCGGGTGCGGGGGTCCGCGTCCGTCGGCTCGGACGCGGTCCAGTGGAGTTCGGCGTCGGCCCCCGCGTTGCGGGAATCCGCGACCAGAGCCGAGAGATCCTCGTGGGTCCCCCGCTCGCCGCTGTTCTCGCCGGTCTGGTGACGAAGGACGCCGAGGATGCCGCGCAGCTCGTCCATGGCCGTACCGGCGGTGGTGCGCAGAAGTTCGGCCTGGGAGGCCAGCGGGAGTGCCTGTCGTTCGGCGGCGAGCTGAAGGGCTCCGGCGTGCACCGAGATGAGGCTGATGCGGTGACCGATCAGATCGTGCATCTCGGCGGCGATACGCGCTCGTTCCTCCATACGGGCCGCCTCGTCGATGAGGAAGCGGGTCTGTTCGAGGTAGGCGTTGCGTTCGCGCAGCAACCCCGTCAGCGGGCGGCGACGCCCCATCATCAGGCCGGACAGCGCGGGCAGCAGGATGAACAGCGCGGCCCCGCCGGCGCCGGCGACCAGGTATGGCAGCGTCGGGAGTCCGCTGAGGGATTGGTCGGCGATCGACAGGAGCGCGGCGCCGGCACTGCCCGCCCCGATCACTCCCCAGGCGCGCCGTACGGGGGCGATGCGCCGCACGGCGGACCACACGACGCACGGCACCACCACCATCGCCCACACGTTGTCCCCGGCGATCACCGGCACGCAGCCCAGCACCGTGAGGGCCGGGTACATCCGCCGCGCGGGCACGAGCAGCGCCGCCCACACCCCCAGGAGGGCCACCGCCACCGGATGGGCCGGCGGAATCAGCGGGACCGGCGCCAGCGAGCACAGCAGGACCAGGCCGGCGAGTACGGACTCGGTCACGACCGTCCGCCGGGGCGCGGCGCGCACCGCCTCCCGGATCGCGGCGGCCTCGCGGCGCGCCCGTCCACACGGTCGCACTGCCGGACTCATGTCTTCTCCCTGTGGACGCCGTTCTACGGCTGCTCTCGTCGTGCGCGTCGGCGGACCACCGCGACTGCGGAGGCGTCAGGACGCCTGTGCCGCTCCGCCCGGGACCCGGAGCTCCGGCTCCGCCCGCAGCTCGGAGACATCCGCCCCGCTCGCGGTGAGCACCCGCTCGATCTCCGCAGCGGACTCCGCGTCGCTCCCCTTGTCCAGCAGCGCGGCCAGCAGGTGGGTCGTACCGACCGTGGGCGAGCCATGAGCGGAGGCGGTGAACTGGGCGACGTGCAGGAGCCGCTGTTCGAAGTCGGCGTGGCCACGAACCACCCGGGGCTCCTCCTCGGCGACCCCGGTGGAGGGAAGCAGGACCCGGGCGACAGCATCCTGCCGTACGCCGTGCCGGCGCAGGAGTGCCGCCCCCTGGTTCGCTCCCGCCAGCTCCCGCGGCAGCCGACGCCCCGCGACGGTCAAGGACCGGTCCAGCGCGAGGATGCCCAGCAGCACGTCGACGGGTTCCAGTTCCGAGGCCCCGCGCCGCACCGCCCCGCGCGGTGCCTCCGCGCGCACCGCACCCACGACGGCGGAACCGAAACCGGCGCCACCCCCGAATATCCAGGCGGTGAGCTTCCGGGTCAGCGGATTCCCGCTCTTCCCGAACGTCCCCGCCGTCCGCAGGACCAGCACCGAGCCGGGCTCCGGTGCCTCGTCGCTTCCCCGCAGCGCGTCGAGCGCCGTCGAGGCGGCCGAGACGTCCACCTTCGCCAGCGCCATGGCCTCGCGGGCCCGCGTACCGGGCAACGCGACCAGCGCGTGCGCCAGATGCCGGACGCGCACGGACACCGTGCCCTCCTTCCGCGCGGCCTCCAGCGCCGTGCGCAGACAGGTCCGCAACGCGCCGGTCATCGCCGGGAGTTCAAGACTCCCCTGCCCCTGCCCCTGCCCCTGACTCTGCCCTCGGCCGTCCTTGTGCTTGCGATGCGTCCGCCGAAGCCTCTTGGCCTCCCCCAGCCGGACTTCCCGCCAGAAGGCGTCGATCTCCCGCTCGTCATCCGGGCTTCCCGCCGTGCCGCCCCCCGCGTCCTGATTGACCCACACGGATGTCCCCCGACACCCGATCGAACCGGCGAGCGCCCCGGAGGCCCTCATCCCGGGTGCGATCGCGGAACCAGCGGCCGAGTCACCCGACACAAGCGCGTACAGCACGCTCTCCGTACCGACGTCCCCGCGCTCCTGCTTGTCCACCGCGCGCATCGCCTCCAGCACGAGCGCGACGACATCCCGCTCGAACTCGACGGTCACGCCGGCACCGCGGTCGGACGTTCGCTGATCCATCGGGCTGTCTTCCTCTCCGTGGTCTCACCTGCGGAGAAGGACGCTAGCCCGCGCTTTCGGGCCCCGCGTCGGCCAACCGTCCAGGCTTCCCGTCCGATCGGCCAGGATTCGCACGCCGTCCGGACAGCGCACTCTGATCGCGGGGTTACCGGCATGCAGGGCCCCGAAGTTCACGTCCTTCCGGAAGACGGGGTCACAGCTCGTTCCGACCGTCAGCGCCTCGTCTCGTACCGGGTCAGGGTCGTGCCGCCGGGAAACGTCCGCGTCTCTACGAGGTTCAGGTTCACCCAGTTGTCCAGCGCGGCGAAGAACGGTGTGCCGCCGCCCACCAGGACCGGCGCGGTCGCCAGCACGTACTCGTCGATCAGCCCGGCCCGCATGGCCGCTCCGGCGAGGGTCGCGCCGCCGATGTCCATCGGGCCGCCGTCCTCGGCCTTGAGCCGGGTGATCTCGGCGACCGCTTCGCCGCTTACCAGGCGGGTATTCCAGTCGACCTTGTCGACCGTCGAGGAGAACACCACCTTCGACATGTCCCGCCAGCGGTGCGCGAACTCGATCTCCGCCGGGGTGGCGCCCGGCAGCTGGTCGGCGGTCGGCCAGTGGGAGCTCATCGTCTGCCACAGCTTGCGCCCGTACAGCGTCAGCTCGGTCGCCGCCAACTGGTCGGACCAGAACTGGAACAGCTCGTCGCTCGGCACACTCCAGCCGATGTCGTCGCCGGGCGCGGCGATGTAGCCGTCCAGGCTCAGGTTCATGCCGTAGATCAGTTTCCGCATGCCGCCAGCCTTCCGTGAATCGGTCTCACGCGTACAGACCGGCGCGACCCGCGAAACTCATCGATGCGGGACCCGAGCTCGCAGCGGGCGCCGCGCAGGTCTCGCCGGTCGGAACCGGCCCCGCGACCCGAGCGGACCGATCCCTGCTCTACGGCCGCGCCGAGGCGGCCCGGCTCGCGGAGGCCAACGGCCGGCTGTGACCTGCGCTCTTTCACTGGCGGGTGCCGGGCGACGACGAGCGCGTCATCGACCGGGTTCGAGGCCCGGGTGAAACGCACCCGCGGGCGGGACCCGGAGAAATGTGCTCGACGTACGGCCGTGCCGCCGGATGGACTGGGGGCATGACGACATCTCAGGACGACTTGCTTCCCGGTACCCGCCGGGCGCTGCTGCATCGGATCGCCGTGGCCCAGGCCGAGGGGCGGGCGCCGTCGTTGGTCGCGGCGGTGGTGCGTGGCGGGCGGGCGGTGTGGCACGGCGCACGGACCTCGGTGGACGGGCACGGGCCGGACGAGAACGTGCAGTACCGGATCGGCTCGATCACCAAGACCTTCACCGCCGTCCTGGTACTGCGGCTGCGGGACGAGGGAGTCCTCGACCTCGGTGACCCCCTGGAGAAGTATCTGCCCGGCACCGGCGCGGGGGAGGCGACCATCGCGGAACTCCTCGCGCACACGGGCGGGTTGGCTGCCGAATCACCCGCGCCCTGGTGGGAGCGGACACCGGGTTCCCTGCGGCCGGAGCTCCGCGACGTGCTGGGCGAACAGCCCCTGCTGCATCCGGTCGGCCGCCGGTTCCACTACTCGAACCCCGGCTATTCGGTGTTGGGCGCGCTCGTCGAGGAGTTGCGAGGCGCCTCCTGGGCGGACGTGCTCCGGCGGGAAGTGCTCGAACCGCTGGGTCTCGACCGCACGAGTGCCCAGCCCCAGTCGCCGCACGCGGGTGGCTGGGCGGTTCACCCCTGGGCCGACGCGCTGCTGCCGGAGCCCGCCGAGGACCTGGGCCGTATGGCCTCGGCCGGGCAACTCTGGTCCACCACCGGTGATTTGACGCGGTTCGCGGTCTTCCTGGCCAACGGGGACGACCGGGTCCTGAGCGCGGAGTCGGTACGGGAGATGCGGACCCCGGCGGCCCCAGCGGAGGCCGCCGATGTCGTGGACGGTTCGGCGTACGGGCTTGGCCTGCAAGTCCAGCGCCGTCATGGTCGGCTGCTCGTCGGTCATTCCGGATCGCTCCCCGGCTTCCTGGCGAACCTCACCATCAGCCTGGAGGACGACGTCGCGGCGGTGGTCCTGGCCAACTGCACCTCCGGACCGTTGCTGTCAGCGGTGGGCGCCGATCTCGTCCGGATCGTCGCGGAGGCCGAGCCGAGGATTCCCGAGCCGTGGCGCCCGATGCCTGAAGTCGACGCCGAGGCCCTGGAGTTGGCGGGCCAGTGGTACTGGGGCACACACGGCTTCGCCCTACGGCTGACCGCCGACGGCGGTGCCTCGCTGGAGCCGCTGGCCGGCAGCGGCCGTCGTTCGCGTTTCCGGGCCAATGGCGATGGCACCTGGACCGGGCTGGAGGGGTACTACGCCGGAGAGCTCCTACGACCCGTACGGCGCCCGGACGGGTCGCTGACCCACCTGGACCTCGGATCGTTCGTCTTCACGCGTCAGCCGTACGACGAGGGCGGTTCTGTGCCGGGCGGGGTGGACCCGGAGGGGTGGCGGGGGCTCCGCTAGCCGGTGCTGTCGGGGAGGCGCCATGTTTCACGTGAAACGTCGGGAAGGCTCCACGTTTCACGTGAAACATGGCGCCCGCTGTCGTAGGGCCGCCGCGTTCTCCTCCGGGGCAGCGAAGGGGCTTCAGAGAGGCAGTTTGAAGCCCACGTGTGAGGCGGTGAAACCGAGCCGCTCGTAGAAGCGATGGGCGTCGGTGCGGGTGACGTCGGAGGTCAGCTGGACCAACTGGCAGTCCTGGCGGCGTGATTCATCGATCGCCCACTCGATGAGCTGTGTGCCCAGGCCGCTGCCCCGCTCGTCCGCGTGGATGCGTACGGCCTCGATGATCGAGCGCGTGGCGCCCCTGCGGGACAGTCCGGGAACGATAGTGAGTTGGAGGGTGCCGACGACCCGCCCCTCGCGCACGGCGACGACGAGGTGCTGGTTCGGGTCGGCGGCGAGGCGTTCCAGTGCGGCCAGGTAGGGCGTCAGGTCGTCCGGTGACTCGCGCTGGGAACCCAGGGGGTCGTCGGCGAGCATGCCGACGATGGCGGGGATGTCCTCGGTGACCGCGGCTCGTATCTCAAGATCTCCCATGGCCCCACCTTAGGCAGAGGTGGGCGGGCGGTACGGGACGGACCTACGCGGGCACGTTCATCGACTCCACGACCCGGACCAGGGGCGCCAGTTCGGGGTTCTCGGCCGCCGCGTCGAGCGCCTCGCGCAGGGCGGTGTCGTTGGTCGGGCGAGCCTCTTCGAGCAGGGTGAGACCGGCGTCGGTGACGTTCGTGTAGATGCCCCGGCGATCGGTCGGGCACAGGTACCGCTCGAGCAGGCCGCGGTCCTCGAGCCGGGTGACCAGCCGGGTGGTGGCGCTCTGGCTGAGGACGACCGCGTCGGCGACCTGCCTCATCTGCAGATGGCCTCCGTCGCCGTCGTGCTGCCGACTGAGCACGTCGAGCAACGAGTACTCGCGCATGCTCAGGTCGTGCCGGGCCTGTAGGGCGCGCTCGATGTGCGCCTCGATCCTCCCGTGCAGCAAGGAGAGGGCGCACCAGCCCTGGGCGAGGGCAGTGAGTGCGGGGTCCGTCGCTGTCATTGGCGTTTCCTCCGTCCCGGAGCGTCTGAGCCCAGGATAGAGCACAGATGAAATAGTCCGCGCTTGCATATAGCCCGCGTCTGCAACTATTGTGATCGCACGCAAAGCGCTCCTGCAATCTTTTGGGAAGGGTACGTCCCCATGCCTCTCGCGCTTCTGGCCCTCGCGATCGGGGCCTTCGGAATCGGTACGACAGAGTTCGTGATCATGGGGTTGCTGCCCCAGGTCGCGGGTGACTTCGGAGTCTCCATCCCCACCGCCGGACTCCTGGTCACCGGCTACGCGCTGGGCGTGGTGATCGGCGCCCCGCTGATGACCGTGCTCGGCACCAAGGTCCCCCGCAAGCGGATGCTGATGCTGCTGATGGGCCTGTTCATCCTCGGCAACCTGCTCTCCGCCGTCGCCCCCAGCTTCGCCGTGATGCTCATCGGCCGCGTGATCGCCTCACTCGCCCACGGCGCCTTCTTCGGCATCGGCTCCGTCGTCGCGGCCGAACTGGTCGCCCCGGACAAGAAGGCCGGAGCCATCGCGATGATGTTCACCGGGCTGACCGTCGCCAACGTCGTCGGCGTCCCGCTGGGCACCCTCGTCGGGCAGTCCGTCGGCTGGCGGGTCACCTTCGCCATCGTCGCGGGCCTCGGCGTGATCGGCCTGGCCGGGATCGCCAAGCTCGTGCCCGACCTGCCCAAGCCCGAGGGCGTACACCTGCGGCACGAACTGGCCGCGTTCAAGAACGCCCAGGTCCTGCTCGCCATGGCGATGACCGTCCTCGGCTTCGGCGGCGTCTTCGCGGCCATCACCTACATAGCGCCGATGATGACCCACGTCGCGGGCTTCGCCGACGGCTCCGTCACCTGGCTGCTCGTCCTCTTCGGCCTCGGCATGGTCGGCGGCAACCTCGTCGGCGGCAAGTTCGCCGACCGCGCCCTGATGCCCATGCTGTACGTCTCGCTGGGCGCCCTGGCCGTCGTGCTCGCACTCTTCACCGTCACCGCCCACAACAAGATCGCGGCAGCCGTCACCATCGCCCTCATCGGCGCCCTGGGCTTCGCCACCGTGCCGCCGCTTCAGAAGCGCGTCCTCGACCAGGCACACGGCGCTCCCACGCTCGCCTCGGCCGTGAACATCGGCGCGTTCAACCTCGGCAACGCGCTGTCCGCCTGGCTCGGCGGCATCGTCATCGCGGCCGGCCTCGGCTACACCGCCCCGAACTGGGTCGGCGCCGCCCTCGCCGCGGCCGCCCTGGTCCTCGCGATCCTCTCCGCCGCCTTGGAGCGCCGGACGAGCACCCGGGCCGCCGTCGTGGCCGGCGGCACGCCCAGCGAGCAGCTGACCGCCGTCCACCACTGACCCCGCCGGGCCGGAGCGGGGAGCCACGGGGCCAGGGCCGTCCCCGTCCATCCCCGCCGACTCGCTCGGCCGTCCGACACCGCACACAGCAACACCCGCAAGGAGAAACCCTGATGAGCACCACCACCGCCGTAGCACCGCTGACCATCGAGGACGCCGAAACGCTCGTCGCCGAGGCCCGTCGGGCCGCGGAGGCCGCCGGGGTCACCGTGAGTGTCACTGTGCTGGACGCAGGCGGTCATCTGCTCGCCTTCCGGCGCGACGACCGGGCCGTGCTGATCTCCGGCGAGACCAGCACTCGCAAGGCGTACACCGCGCTCCAGCTGAACGCGCCCACTGCCGACCTCGTCGACGCCGTCCAGCCCGGAGGCCTCTTCCACACCCTGCCCACCGCACTCGACCGGCCGCTGCTGTTCATCGCGGGCGGTATCCCGGTGCAGCGCGACGGCAGGCTGATCGGCGCGATCGGCGTCGGCGGCGGAGCCCCGGCGCAGGACCACGGCTTCGCCCAAGCCGCCGTAGAGGCTCTTGTCCGAGGTCTGTAGGGACGGAAACGCCGGTTCCCGACGAGGTAGGTCGGGAACCGGCGTTCTGCGTAGTCGGGGAGTGTCAGCCGGCCGCGACCGTCAGGGGAGCGAAGCGCCGGGTCCAGTCGCCGGGCAGTTCCGGGGTCCCGTATGTCATCACGGTGTTGAAGGCCGAGGAGACGAGCCCGTGTTCCTTCACCCAGGACAGCAGGGCTTCGTGGCGTACGTCGATGTCGGTGCGCAGCGGGCGGTCGGTGCGGGCGGCGAGTGAGGCGAGGAGCGCCTTCGCGGTCTCCGTGTCCTGGGCGATCAGCGGGCCCACGACCTGCGTGTCCATGTTGGGCCAGGCCGCCGCGTAACCGATGATCCGGCCGTTCTCCTCCGCAACCCTCAACTGGTCCGCAAAGGCGGGCAGCCGCGTGATGAGGGGCGTGCGATCGGTCCCGAACACCGTCTCGTCGAGGCGGAGGATGCCGGTGAGGTCGTCGGCCGTGGCCGCGCGGGTGGCGATCGGGGACTCAGGTCCGGCCGGCGTGAAGTGGCCCCGCACCATCTCGGCCCGGCCGGTCGCCTTGAACCCCAGTTCTTCGTAGAGCGGGCGGCCGGACGAGGTCGCGTGCAGGGTCAGCGGGGTGGTGCCCATCGCCGAGATCAGGTGGCGCATCAGCCTGCGTCCCACGCCCTGGCGGGCGTACCGCTCGGCGACCAGGACCATGCCGATGGCCACGAGATCCGGGCTCTCCTGCGGGCCGTACTCCGTGGTGACGCAGGCCGCGAGGAGGCCGCCCTCGGGCGCGTCGATGCCGTAGCCCTTCCCGGCGCTGAGGAGGAAGCCCCACTTGTGTTCTTCGCGTGGCCACCCCCGGTCCTCGGACAGGTCGGCGCAGGCGAGGCGATCGCGGAGCGTCAGCCGGCGGATGGGCAGAGCGGCGAGGGAAGGAGTCGGCACGCAGGTCAGGCTGTCTGACGCGCCTTGTCGGCGTCCACCTGTTTCCGGTGAGACGTACGTGCTTTTGGCCATGTCATGGGCGGCGGCACAAGGCACTGACAGAAGCCGGGTGTTTCACGTGAAACACCGGCGAACGGCAAGCATCCGACAGGCCCGCCGAATGTGCCACAGCTCCGCCGACTAACCTCGTCGGTCATGGCGAGACTTCATCTCTTCGACCTCGACGGCACGCTGATGCACGGAACCAGCGCGCCCTTGGAGATCTCCCGTCAACTCGGTCTGGAAGCTGAGACCGTGGCGCTTGAGCAGGAGATCTCGACCGGGCTGATCGGGCCACCGGAGTATGCGACCCGCGTGTACACGCTCTGGGCGGATCTCACCGAGGCGCACGTCACGGCGGCTTTCGAAGGTGCCCCGTGGCTGGCGCGGATTCGGGACGTCTGGGCCGAGATCAGGAGCGCCGGCGAATACTGCGCCGTCGTATCGCTCTCGCCTTCTTTCTTTGTGGAACGGCTCACGGGCTGGGGCGCGCACGCGGCACATGGATCGCTTTTCCCCGCTGTGCCTTTCACCGCGCCGTCCATGGATCTGGGCGGAGTTCTCAACGCGGCGGCCAAAGTAGTGATCGCGGATCGGCTCTGTGAGGAGTTCGGGGTGACGCGAGCAGACTGTGTCGCCTACGGCGACTCGATGTCGGACAAGGACCTGTTCGGTGTCGTGCCCGTCTCCGTCGCGGTCAATGCGGATCAGCACCTGACAGGCATCGCGACCCACTCCTATGAGGGGCGGGATCTGTGGGATGCCTACGAATTGGTGCGCGGCGCCCGGTAATTGAGGGAATCGATGGTTCGCTCCTCCCTCCTGTCCGTGGGGGAGCGAGGCGGCACTTGTCTGCGTAGCGCGGGCCGGTATGGTCGACTCCGGTTCTTGTCCGGGGTCGGATGCCGCGTGAGAGTACTGCGGGCAATGTCACACTCTCGCCTTACTTGTCCGTACGCAGTGGGAATGTGGGTTGGATATGGCTGTATCAGCCGCTTGATCGAACGGGGAGAAGCAAGCCGTCCGCGCGGAAAGCAGGCAGCTTCCGGCTGAGGAAGCGCGCCGAACGACCGAAAGATGTTCGAGGCGAGGCACACCATGGACGCTCCGACCACCACGTCGGCCGACAACGGCACGTCCGGGGGCAGCGGCGGAAGCGGCTGGTTCACTCCGCGCAAGCAGCCGGAGACGCCTCCGGCCGCGGAACGTGAGACGACGGAGGGACGACGCCCCGCCGTAATGCGCCCGGTCCGCAGGTCCGCCGGAGGAAACAAAGAGCGTCCGCCTACGGAGAGTTCGACCTCGCAGGCTCCATCGGCACCTCCGGCCTCGCCGGGACCACAGGCGCCTCCGGCTTCACCGACTTCAACGGCTCCACCTGCCTCATCGGCTCCCAGCAGCGACCGTGCGGCTTTCGATCCAGCCGGGCACGCTGACCGGCAGGGCGTAGCGCCCGGCCAGGAGCGAATACCGTCAGCCGGGACCGCCCCGCAGCCGCCAACTCCCGCTCAGCCCTCAACTCCCGCCCAGCCCACGACTCCGGGCGCTCAGCCCATGGCTACCGGCAACCCTGCCACGGCTCCGGCCGCCCAGCCCATGCCTCCGGCCCAGCCCCCGGCATCCGCACCCGCGTCGGCGGCCCATCCGCCCCACGCCCGACAGGCCGCCGCCGCCCCGGCCGCCCCCGCGCAGACCGCCTCTGTGCAGACCGTCGCCCCGCCCGCTCGCGCCCGCGTGCCCGGTCAGCGTGTCTCTGGCCCGTCCTCCGCGCCCGCCCCCACTGCCGCCCCCACCGAGAAGGCCTCCCCGGACGCCGTACTCATCCGCCGGACCATGTCCGAAGTCGGTCCCGTGGCCGACAAGGTGACCTCGTACTTCTACGCGCTGCTCTTCGTCCGCCACCCCGAACTGCGGTCGTTGTTCCCGGCGGCGATGGACACCCAGCGGGACCGGCTGCTGAAGGCGCTGCTCACCGCCGCCGAGCACATCGACAACACCGACGTGCTCGTCGCGTACTTGCAGAACCTGGGTCGCGGGCACCGCAAGTACGGCACCCGGCCGGAGCACTACCCGGCCGTCGGTGAGTGCCTCATCGGCGCGCTGAACAAGTACGCTTCCGCCGTCTGGGACGCAGAGACGGAGACGGCCTGGGTGCGGGCGTACACGACGATCTCGCAGGTCATGATCGACGCGGCCGCGGCGGACGAACTGCGTGCCCCGGCCTGGTGGCACGCGGAGGTCGTCACCCATGACCTCAGGACCCGGGACGTCGCCGTGGTCACCGTCCGCCCGGACCAGCCGTATCCCTTCCTCGCCGGGCAGTACGCGAGCATCGAGACGCCTTGGTGGCCACGGATCTGGCGGCACTACTCCTTCGCCTCGGCGCCCCGCTCGGACGGGCTGCTGACCTTCCATGTGAAGGCGGTCCCCGCGGGCTGGGTCTCGAGCGCGCTGGTGCACCGCGCCCGCCCCGGCGACGTCATCCGGATGGGACCGCCGGCCGGTTCGATGACCGTGGATCACACCACCGACAGCGGACTGCTCTGCCTCGGCGGCGGCACCGGCATCGCGCCGATCAAGGCACTGGTCGAGGACGTCGCCGAGCGCGGCGAACGGCGCCCGGTGGAGGTGTTCTACGGCGCCCGCACGGACCACGACCTGTACGACATCGACACGATGCTCCGGCTCCAGCAGTCGCTTCCGTGGCTCTCCGTCCGGCCGATCATCGACCAGCAGGCGCATCTCCAACTCCCGGACGCCATCCGCACGTACGGGCCCTGGAACGAGTTCGACGCCTATGTCTCGGGCCCGCCCGGAATGATCCGCAGCGGTGTCCATGCCCTGCGGGACGCCGGTGTCCCCTCGGACCGCATACGGCACGACTCGGTCGAGGAGCTGGTGGTCACCGGGGACTGACCCGGTGCCGGAGGCGTCAGCCCAGGTCGGGGGCGTGCATCGCGAGGACCCCTTCGATGTTGCCGTCCAGATAGTGCCGTAGAGACAGGGGCACGAGATGGACGGACGCGATGCCGACTCTGGTGAACGGGACTCTGACGATCTCGTACTCGCCGAGGGGCTCGTCCACTTCGGGGCCGTGGCGCAGGGCCGGGTCCATGGACTCCAGATGGCAGACGAAGAAGTGCTGCACCTTCACGCCGGTCGAGGCCGCGTCCGCGCCGATGTGCTCGACGGTGTCCACGAAGCACGGCACCACGTCGGAGATCTTGGCGCCGAGCTCCTCGTACACCTCGCGGTGCAGTGCGTCGACGACGGTGGTGTCCTCGGGTTCGACACCGCCACCGGGTGTGACCCAGTAGGGATCAACACCGGGCTTGGTGCGCTTGATCAGGATCAGGGCGTCGCCGTCGAGGAGCACGGCACGTGCGGTGCGCTTGACCACGGGTCGGACGGTCATGGGAGAAATGTGGCCCGGCTGGTTCCACGTGAAACATCGCGGGACGTGACCTTGACGGTTCAGAGCGTGATGTTTCACGTGGAACCAGCGGGTTCGCCGCAGACCGGCGACAAAGTGCCTGGTCAGCCCCAGTCGGTGGCCGCCCGTTGCAGCCACTCATGGGCGCGGGCGATGTGCGGCATCGCGAGAGTGCCGGTGCGAACCACCAGGAAATACGTCCGCAGCGGCGGAATCGCGGGTTCGTGGAGCGGGACGACCTCGCCACGCTTCAACGCCAGTGCGCACAGATAGCGAGGCAGCACCGCGAGCCCGGCGCCCGCGATCGCGCAGGCGAGGACCGCGCGGAGGTCCGGCACGATCACGGTGCCCGGGGCTGCCGGGCGGGAGTCGAAGACAGAGGCCCAGTAGCGGGAGACGAAGGGCAGCGACTCGTGGACCTCGATCACGGGGAGGTCGTCCAGGACAGGCACGTCCTTGGGGCCGGGCTGCGCGGAGCCGAGCCGCTCGGCCCGGTGCGGGGCGGCGACAAGGACGTGTTCCTCGTCGCAGAGTGTCGTCGCGGTGAGCAGTGCGCCGCGCGGACGGGCCGTACTGATGGCCAGATCATGATGTCCGGCGGCCAACCCCTCCAGGGTTTCCTCGGCGTTCCCGAAGGACGCCCGCAGCGCGAAGCCCTGGCCGTCGTCGCCGGTCAGCTCGGTGAGCGCGGGCAGGGCCCGCTCAGCGGTGAACTCGGGGGGACCGGCGAGATGCAGGGTCCGCAGCGAGGCGTCGTTGTCTGGACCCGTCTCGGCGATCTCCACGAGGGCATCGAGATGGGGCGCGGCCTTGTGCGCGAGTTCGTCGCCCATGGTCGTGGGGGTGACCCCGCGGGCCTGGCGCAGGAACAGGGGGCGGCCCAACTGCCGTTCCAGGGTGCGGATCTGGGACGTCACCGCCGGCTGGGAGAGGCCGAGCAGCGCCGCGGCGCGGGTGAAGGAGCCGGCCCGGTGCACGGTCACGAAGGTGCGCAACAAGGCCAGGTCCATGGCTCGCATGCTCCTTTCCCCACCCTTCCTCCGGCCCCGGGCAGGGCCCAACTATAAATAAGTCGATAGGTCTCTGTCGCTACTGTGATTGGACACTGACACAGAGTCAACTAGCCTTGTGCGCGCGGTTCTTCGCGCGCAGAACCGAGGACGGTCCGAGCCACGAGGGGGGAGGCTCGGACCGTCCGCTGTGCGGAGCCGGACACCGGCCGGCGGTACATAAAGCGCTCACCGCGCCGACTCGTCCAGCGCACGCAGCACATCGGCCACTAGGTCCTCGGGGTCCTCGGCGCCGACCGAGAGGCGCACGAAGCCCTCCGGCACATCGTCCCCGCCCCAGCGTCCCCGCCGCTCGGCGGTGGACCGCACTCCGCCGAAGCTCGTCGCGTCGTCCACGAGCCGCAGGGCGTCGAGAAAACGCTCGGCACGCGCGCGCGTGGGCAGCGTGAACGAGACCACACACCCGTAGCGCCGCATCTGCTGCGAGGCGATCTTGTGCGAGGGGTCGTCGGGCAGCCCCGGGTAGCGCAGCCCCGTGACGTCGTCACGGTCGCGCAGGACCTGCGCGAGGGTCAGCGCGGTGGCGTTCTGCCGGTCGACGCGCAGCTGGAGCGTGGCGATCGAGCGGTGCGCGAGCCAGGCCTCCATGGGCCCGGGGATCGCGCCGACGACCTTGCGCCAGCGGCGTACGGAGTCCATCGCCGTCGCATCGGACCCGGCGACGTATCCGAGGAGGACGTCCCCGTGCCCGGTGAGCTGCTTGGTGCCGCTCGCCACCGCGAAGTCGGCGCCGAGTTCCAGCGGGCGCTGTCCCAGGGGCGAGGCGAGGGTGTTGTCGACGGCCACGAGGGCCCCACGCACGTGTGCCGCGTCGGCGAGCCGCCGTACGTCGCACACGTCGAGCCCGGGGTTGGACGGGGTCTCGATCCACAGCAGCCTGGCACCGTCGAGGAGGTCGAGCTGGGCGTCCCCGCCGGTCGGCGCGGTGCGCACCTCGATGCCGTACGCCTCCAACTGCTCGCGCACCAGGGGCAGTACCTGGTAGCCGTCGGCGGGCAGTACGACCGCGTCGCCCGCGCGCAGCTGCGAGAACAGCACCGACGAGATGGCGGCCATCCCGGAGGCGAACACCAGCGTCTCGACGTCGTCCCGCCCGGGCGCCTCCAGCTCGCCGATGGCGCGCTCCAGGTGGGTCCAGGTCGGGTTCTCGTCCCGGCCGTACTTGTACGGTCCCGTCGCCTCGCCCGGGAGATGGAAGTGCGCGGCGAAGACCGGCCCGGGGAGCGTGGGTTCGTACTTCACCGGCTCGGGCAGACCCGCCCGCACCGCGCGCGTGCCGTCCCCCGCGCCGTTCCCGCTACCTCCGGCTGTCGCGGAATCACTCATACCGCTCGTCCCTCCACTTCCTCACGCACCGCGGCGAGCAGCCCCGTGCTCGCCGCCTCCACCATCTCAAGACACTCCTCGAAGCCGTCCAGACCCCCGTAGTACGGATCCGGTACGTCGAGGTCATCGGGGGCGGCGGGGTCGTAGGAGCGGAGCAGGTGGACCTTCTCGGCGTCCTGCTCGGTCGGGGCGAGGCGGCGCAGGATCTTGCGGTGGCCGGAGTCCAGGGCGATGACGAGGTCCAGACGGGCGAACCAGGAGGCATGGAAGCGGCGGGCGACGTGGTCGGTGCCGTAACCGTGCTCCTCCAGGACGGCGACGGCGCGCGGGTCGGCGCCGTCGCCCTCGTGCCAGCCGTCCGTGCCCGCGCTGTCGACTTCGACCAGCCCGTCGAGCCCGGCCTCGGCCACCCGCACGCGGAAGACCGATTCGGCCATCGGTGAACGGCAGATGTTCCCGGTGCAGACGAAGCTGACGCGGTACGTCATCGCGTGCTCAGTCCCCTTCGGGGAGGACGACGTTGAGCGCCCAGGAGACCACCGAGATGATCAGGCCGCCCAGGACGGCGGTCCAGAAGCCCTCGACATGGAAACTCAGGTCGAGCTTGTCGGCCAGCCACGAAGTCAGCATCAACATCAGCGCGTTGACCACCAGGGTGATCAGGCCGAGCGTCAGGATGAACAGCGGGAAGGTCAGCACCTTGACGATCGGCTTGACCAGGAAGTTCACCAGGCCGAAGACCAGGGCGACGAGGAGCAGCGTCCAGACCTTCTTGAAGGTGCTGTCACCGGTCAGGGTGATCTTGTCGAGGATCCATACGGCGACCGCCAGGGCACCCGCGTTGGCGATCGTCTTGACTAGGAAATTCTTCATGTGTCTGATCGTGACAGAAGAGATCGACTCCGAGCGTGGACGAGGGCGATGAAGGCATTCCGGTTGGATGAACTGGAGGCGGAGCGTGCCGCCAACGACGGTGCGTACTTGCAGTTCCTGCGTGAGAAGAACATGTCGGTCGGCCTGTACGCGCTCGATTCCGGTGAGCACGACCGGCAGCAGCCGCACAACCAGGACGAGGTGTACTTCGTCGTGAGCGGCCGGGCCGCGATCACCGTCGGCATGGAGACCACGCAGGTGGCGCGCGGCAGCGTGATCTATGTGCCGGCCGGGGTGGCCCACAAGTTCCACCACATCAGCGAGGACCTGCGGGTGCTGGTGGTGTTCTCGCCTCCGGAGGCCTGAACCTCCAGGGCCTGGCCCTTCCCGGAGCCCCCGGTCTCCACCGGAAGCCTGATCCGCGTCTCAGGGTTCCCTAGGGGGACGGTCAGGGGAGGACAAGGGATGCGAGGCCCCCGTTCGGCCTTCGCCCGCCCTAGCATCGAGAGCAGGACATCAGAGATCCGGTGCGGGAGTGCCGGACACAGACCGGACCCGGTTCGAGCGACGGGCGGAGAGGTACAGGACGAGGACGATGCGAGAGATCTTCGCGGGACTGCCGTGGTGGGTGAAGTGGGTCGCGGTGCCGGTCATCGCCTTGGTCGTGTTCGGCGGTCTGATAGCGACCGTCGTGAGCATCATCATTGGGCTGCTCTTCAAGGTGCTGGTCTTCGTCGCGCTGGTCGGCGGACTGGTCTACATCGTGCGGAAGTTCACGTCGAGCTCCTCCTCGCGCGGCGACTGGTGACGTCCCGCGGGGCGACCGGTGATCGGTAACAGGAATCACCGGTTCCCTCGGCCGGGGGAAGTTTCCCGGACAGGGCGTCTGCGGGCGGTGGTGGGCGGTTAAAGTCCGGAACTCCTCGCGGGGACGAACCCCGCGAGCGGCGCACCCCCTCCCCGTGTTCCCCGCACGGGCCGCCCCCTCGCGCTCCGGAAGTGACCCTTGGCCACGGTTGACACCACATCCGTAGAACAACCCCATGCACCCCCCACCCAGCCGGTCCCGCCCACCTGGCCGCGCGCAGTGTCGATCCCCGCACAGCTGCGACCTGTGGCGACCTCCACGCAGGTACGCCCTGGGGTGACGTCGGCACAGGCACGTTCCTTGGCTACTCCGGCGCAGCTACGACCCGAGGTGGACGCCGCGCCGCTACGGCCCGGGGCAGATGCCGCGCCGCTACGACCTGGGGTCGCCCCCGTGCAGCTCAGCCCGGTGCCGGACGGTGCGCCGCTACGCCCCGCAACGGACGCCGCGCCAAGTCCCATGGCGGCCCTCACACAGACTCGTTCCGCGACAACTCCGGCGGAACTACGACCCATCGCCGCTCCCGCGCAATCGCGACCGGTGATGGATGCCCCGCCGCTACACCCCGCCAGAGTCACCCCGCCGCTACGACCCATGACAGCCGCCACGCGATCCCGCCCCGTCGCGGCACCGCCGCAGCAACGCTCCGCTGCGACCGTCGCCGGCGCTGGGGTCGCCGACCCGCAGCCGTCTGCCGCCACGCTCATCGGGTCCGTCCAACGGGCCATGCGGCTGCTGGAATCTGTCGCCGAGCACGCGCACGGAGCGCCTGCCAAGCAACTGGCCCGGGAGACCGGCCTCGCTCTCCCCACCGCGTACCACCTGCTGCGCACCCTCGTGCACGAGGGCTATCTCCGGCGGGACAAGGGGCTGTTCTTCCTCGGGGAGGCGGCTGTGCGGCTGGGCAGCAGCGGGGCGCAGGAGAAACGTCGCAGCACGATCGTCGACGCGCTGGCAGGTTGGCGGGATTCGATCGGTGTTCCGGTGTACTACGCGACGTACCGCGACGGCGAGATCGAGGTCCTCTGCGTCTCCGACACCCCCGGCAATCCGGCGGTCGAGGAGTGGGCGGACTTCCGTGAGACGGGGCACGCGCACGCGATCGGCCAGTGTCTGCTGGCTCAGTTGGACGAGGACGCCCGCCGCGACCACCTCGACCGTTACCCCGTGCGGTCCCTCACCCCGTACACCGTGCGCGACGACCAAGCCTTGCTGCGGCGCCTGGAACGCATGGGGAGGATGGAGCTGGTGGTGGAGCGTCAGGAGTACGCGCTGGGCACGGTCTGCGCAGCGGTCCCGATCACGCTCGGCACCACGGCGGCCACGATGGCCATGTCCCTGCCCTCGCATCAGGCCGGACGACTGCTCACCGCGGCACGGCAGTTGCAGACCGAGGTCGGCAGGCTGCTGGGGTCGCTCGCGCTCTCTATCAGTATCTGAAAACTTACTCCTTGTGATCTAACGTGTACGTTCAGCAATATTCCTTCAGTGTCACAGGGATCATTCCCAGCCAGTCGACGGCAATTGACGGGATAGGCGATGCACGAGTCCGTACAGGCAGAGGTCATGATGAGCTTCCTCGTCTCCGAGGAGCTCTCCTTCCGCATCCCGGTCGAGCTGGGCTATGAGACGTTCGATCCGTACGCCGTGCGGCTGACCTTCCATTTGCCGGGCGACGCCCCGGTGACCTGGGCTTTCGGTCGCGAGCTGCTGATCGATGGGCTGGGCATGGCGTGCGGGGAGGGCGACGTACGGATCGAGCCCCTCGACCCCGAGACGCTGGGTGAGGTGCTGATCCGGCTTCAGGTGGGCAGCGACCAGGCGCTGTTTCGCACCGGCGCGGCTCCGCTCGTGGCGTTCCTCGACCGCACCGACCGGCTGGTTCCGCTCGGTCAGGAGGCCGCCCTGGCGGACTTCGACACCCACCTCGACGAGGCGCTTGACCGCATCCTGGCGGAGGAGCAGAGCGCGGGGTGACGCGTCGTCGCCGTGGTGGGGGCGGGAGCTGGCGTAACGCTTCGCCACCGTCCAGGAATCGTTGAGCCCTGGACGCCCTGGACGCCCTGGACGCCCTGGACGCCCTGGACGCCCTGGACGCCCTGGACGCCCTGGACGCCGTGGACGCCGTGAGGCATCGTGAGGCGCTGTGAGCCCTGGAGGTCCCGTCGGGGGCCCGAAAGGTTCTCCCAGGGCCCGGAGTTCCGCAGTAACGCTTCTGCGCGGCTTCCTGGGGCGGTTCCCGCCGCTTGCGGCGCTTGCCGGTGCTGCGGGGTGCGCCGTTGCGCGGCACGGCGTTGCGCGGTGCAGTGGGGTGCAGTGCGGCGGGGTGCAATGCGGTCCCGTGCTTGCGGCGCTCAGGGTTTGCGGGACCTCAGGGCTTGGGCTGCCTGCGTGGTTCTCGGAGCCTCAGTGCTGGCGCCGTCCCAGGGCTTGCCGCGCCTCAGAGCGGGGAGCGCCTCAGTGCTTACGGCGTCGGCCCTTCCCGCCACGTGCTGCCGCGGGCTTGGCGCTCGGCGCCGCCGTGGACGTCGTAGCCGAGCCGGCCGAACCTGCCGCACCCGCTGCACCCCCCGACCCAGCCGCCCCCGCCGGAACGGCCTCGCGTCCCGGGCGGTCCGCCGAGACGACCAGGGCCGCGAGGGCTGTGGTGACCGGTACCGACGCGACCAGGCCGATCGAGCCGACCAGCGTGCGGACGATCTCCTCGGCGACCAACTCGCTGTTGGCCACCGACCCCACGCTGCTCTGGGCGATGGAGAAGAGCAGGAGCAGCGGCAGCGCGGCGCCCGCGTAGGCGAGGACGAGGGTGTTGACGACGGACGCGATGTGGTCGCGGCCGATGCGGATGCCGGCGCGGTACAGCCCGCGCCAGCCCATCGACGGGTTGGCCTCGTGCAGCTCCCAGACCGCCGATGTCTGGGTGACCGTCACATCGTCGAGCACGCCGAGCGAACCGATGATGACGCCGGCGAGCAGCAGACCGCTCATGTCGATCGACGGGTACAGCCCGTGGATGAGGCCCGTGTTGTCGTCCGTGTTGCCGGTCAGCGCGGCCCAGTCGATGAACCCCGAGCCCAGGATGCCGATCAGCACCAGTGACATCAGGGTGCCGAGCACCGCCACGGACGTACGGGCCGACAGGCCGTGGCACATGTAGAGGGCGATCAGCATGATGGCGCTCGATCCGACCACCGCCACGATCAGCGGGTTCGAGCCGTGCAGGATCGCGGGCAGGATGAAGAAGTTAAGGATCATGAAGCTGATGGCCAGCGCGATCAGCGCCATGACACCGCGCAGCCGGCCCACTACCACGACGGCCAGCGCGAAGATCCCGGCGAGCAGCGCCATCGGGAACTTACGGTTCACATCGGTGACGGAGTACTGCAGATCCCTGGGCGCCGAGGGTTCGTACGCGACCACGACCTTCTCGCCCTGATGCAACTGCCGTGACTGGTCGGGCTGGACGATCTCCGTGAACGTACGGCCCTTGTCCTTGCCGGTGGAGACCGTGACCGTGGCCTTCTTGCAGGTGCCTGCCGCTTCCTGTGCCGCAGAGGAGCCCTCGGCGGTGGAGGTGTCCCCGGTCGAGCCCCCGCCCGATGCGTTCACCGACGCGCAGCTCACGCTGACGACCTTGGTGACCGTCGCCTGCTGGGTCTGCCGGTCGAAGCCGACGCCGGTGCGCTTGTGCGAGGGGGCGCCGCCTGGCCACAGCACCACCATGCCGACCACGACGGCCACCGTGAACGGGATCAGGATCGCCGCGATGACCTTCCGCAGATGCCGGGAGACGGGGGCGGCGGGTCCATGACTGTGCGAGTGACCGTGCCCACCGCCTCCACCGGAACCGTGACCACCGGCCGCACCGGAACCGTGCCCGCCGTCCCCGCCCGGTCCGTGGTCGTGCCCGGAATCGCGGTCGTCGCCGGATCCATGGTCGTGGCCATGGGGCGGCCCGGTCGGCGGATACGGGGGCTGCGATGTCGTGGTCACCGCCCGATCATCGCAAGAACGCCGGAGGCCCACTGTTCACCGCGCCACTTATGGCGCTAGCGTGGAGGCACCTTTGCACACGCGGGAGCTCGGAGCACCGGGCTGAGAGGGCGCTGACCTTCGTCTCTGCGATGTTTCACGGGAAACGTCACCTGAATCGAGTGATGTTTCACATGAAACATCGGCTGACGGAAGCCGCTGCGTCGACCGCCGAACCTGTTACCGGGTAATGCCGGCGTAGGGAGTAGGTCTCATGACCAACAAGGACGTACGCACGCCTGCCTCCAGCCAGGACGAACAGCCCGTTCCGGGCGAGAAGTCCGCTCGGGCCGAACAGCCCACGGAGGCCGGGAAGTCCATCGGCTGGCACAAGGGGTACGTCGCGGGCTCGCGCCCCGATCTACGGGTGCCGGTCCGTCAGGTGCATCTCACCAACGGGGAGTCGGTGACGCTGTACGACACCTCGGGTCCGTACACCGATCCGCTCGTCGACACCGATGTCCGCAGGGGACTGGCGCCGCTGCGGGAGAACTGGATCATCGCCCGCGGCGACACCGAGGAGTATGCGGGCCGGCCCGTCCGCCCCGAGGACGACGGGATCAAGCACACCTCACCGCGCGGTGGACTGCGCAACCTGGACGCGGTCTTCCCGGGGCGCCCCCGTCAGCCGCGCCGAGGCCGTGACGGTACGGCGGTCACACAACTCGCCTATGCGCGAAGGGGTGAGATCACCCCCGAGATGGAGTTCGTGGCCGTACGCGAGAACGTCGACGCCGAGGTCGTCCGGGAGGAGATCGCGGCCGGGCGTGCGGTGCTGCCCGCCAACGTCAACCATCCCGAGATCGAGCCGATGATCATCGGCAAGCGGTTCCTGGTGAAGGTCAACGCCAACATCGGGAATTCCGCGGTCACTTCCTCCATCGAGGAGGAGGTCGACAAGATGACCTGGGCGACGCGCTGGGGCGCCGACACGGTCATGGACCTGTCCACCGGCCGCAACATCCACACCACGCGTGAGTGGGTGCTGCGCAACTCCCCTGTCCCCATCGGCACGGTGCCGCTCTACCAGGCACTCGAAAAGGTCGACGGCCGCGCCGAGGAGCTGACCTGGGAGATCTACAAGGACACGGTCGTCGAACAGGCCGAACAGGGCGTGGACTACATGACCGTCCACGCGGGCGTGCGGCTGCCGTTCGTACCGCTGACGGCGAACCGCAAGACGGGCATCGTCTCGCGCGGCGGCTCGATCATGGCGGCCTGGTGCCTCGCGCACCACAAGGAATCGTTTCTGTACGAGAACTTCGAGGAACTGTGCGAGATCCTCGCCGCCTACGACGTCACGTACTCGCTCGGCGACGGCCTGCGGCCCGGTTCGATCGCGGACGCCAACGACGAGGCACAGTTCGCGGAACTGCGGACGCTCGGGGAACTCAACACGATCGCGAAGCGTTTCAATGTACAGACGATGATCGAGGGCCCGGGACACGTCCCGATGCACAAGATCAAGGAGAACATCGACCTTCAGCAGGAGATCTGTGATGAAGCTCCGTTCTATACGCTCGGCCCGCTGACCACGGACGTCGCGCCTGCGTACGACCACATCACCTCCGGCATCGGTGCCGCGATGATCGCCTGGTGGGGCACGGCCATGCTCTGCTATGTCACGCCCAAGGAGCACTTGGGCCTGCCCAATCGTGACGACGTCAAGACCGGCGTCATCACCTACAAGATCGCCGCCCACGCAGCCGACCTCGCCAAGGGGCACCCCGGTGCACAGGTATGGGACGACGCGCTGTCCGACGCCCGCTTCGAATTCCGCTGGGAGGACCAGTTCAACCTGGCCCTCGACCCGGACACGGCACGGGAGTTCCACGACGAGACACTTCCGGCCGAGCCCGCCAAGACCGCTCACTTCTGCTCGATGTGCGGGCCGAAGTTCTGCTCGATGAAGATCTCCCAGGACATCCGCCGTGAGCACGGCGGGAGCCGGGAGGAGATCGAGGTCGGGATGGAGCAGAAGTCGAAGGAGTTCGCGGCGGCGGGCAACCGGGTGTACCTGCCGATCGCCGACTGACGACGACCGGCTAGCTCCTCGGCGAACTCGCGGCGGGCTTGAGGCACAAGGCGTGGTCCACGAGGGTGCCCGTCGCGCGGTTGAGGGCGGCGAGGTCCGGCGGTGCGGTGGTGGTCGTGATGGAGACCGTCACCGCGCGCCTGCCGTCAGCGCTCACCGCGGGGCGGGTGTTGACGCCCGGTCCGTCTCCCTCGTGCATGTAGTAGAAGCCGCCGCAGGACAGCGGCATCTTGCGGAGGCCGAGGCCGTAGGTGCCCTCGGGCAGCTCGGCCACGTCCTCCGGGTCGTCGTTCCGCGCGACGGTCCGCCGCATCTCGCGCCACTGCTCGGCGGGGAGCAGCCGACCGTCGGCCAGGGCGCGGAAGAAGGTGTTCAGGTCGGCGGTGGTGCTCACCACACCGGAGTCGGCGGTGTGCTGGTAGCTCTGCTCGGTGACGTCGAGGCGCTTGCCGTCGGCGGTCGTCAGATACGCGTTCACATGCGGGTCGGGAAGGAACGGGTTGAGCCCGGGAATGGAGGTGTTCCGCAGTCCGAGCTTCGCGATGATCCGGTGCTCGACGAGGTCCTGCCAGCTCGCGCCGCCGGCCTTCTCGGCGATCATCCCGGCCAGCAGGTAGTTGGTGTTGGAGTACGCCCACCGGGTGGCTCCGCCCGGCTGCGGCACGAACAGCGGCCGGTGCTTCATCGCCACCGCGACCAGGTCGGCCGTGGGGGTGTCGTTGTAGCGGTTCTCGTCGAAGTGGTTGATCAGCCGGTCCTGGATCGCCGGGTCGTCGATGTAGTCGTACAGCCCGCTGGTCTGGCGGAGCAGGTCGCGGACGGTGATGCGGCTGCCGTCGTTGCCGTTGCCCGAGACGACCGAGGGGAGCCAGTGCTCGACGGTGTCGTCGAGCGACAGCCGCTTCTCCGCGACGAGTTGGAGGACGACGGTCGCCACGAAGGTCTTCGTCGTGCTGGCCACGCGGAAGTGCGCGTTCCAGGGGACCGGGTCCGTGGAGCCGGAGGTGCGGGTGCCGATGCGGGCCATGAGCGGGGCGCTGCCTGTTCCGTCGACCCTGGCAAGCACGTTCACATCGCCGCCTCCGGCTTTCCGTACGGCCGCGAGGTCCTGCTGGAGTGTCTTCGCGGTGTAGGAGGGGCTCGGCGCCGGGTGTCCGGCGGTGGCGGCGGTCGCGGCCAGCGGTGTGCCCAGTGCGAGCAGGGCTGCTGCCAGCGCGGCGGCGCCGGCCATCTTCGACGACGGCATCTGCATGGTCGTATCCCCCGGTGCTCTGGTTCTCGGTCGGTGACGATCACCAGCCAACCGGATCTCCCGGCGCGGAAGGATGGGACTGCCCTCCGAATCGGGGGTACCCCCAGCCCCCCTACGGACCACGGGTTCACCCCCGCCCGCCTTCCACGACCGCGAGGCGGGCGGCGCGCGAAGCGCTCCGCAAAGTCCTGGGGATCGAGGACGCGGAATCGGGAGAACGGCTCACCGGCGGCGACCGTGGTGTGAGGGATGTTTTCCATTAGCGGCTGGCGGTGTCTCCGGATGGGATTCATCTGTTGTCGGCGGGGTGGCTGTGGCACCGCACGGGATCGTCGAAGTCTTCGATCTGGAGCGGGCGTTGACCGATCCCGCCGCGCTCGACGGCCCTGGTGTGCTGCCCTCGGAGCCGGGCATCGAGTCCGCGGTGGTCTCGGCCTGCTGGCTCGATGGTGACCTGCTGGCTGTGGCGACCGGGGGCGAGTTCCGCGAGGGTGAGGGGAAACCCGCCCTGGGGTCACGGGAGTTGGGCGTGTGGTCGCTCGGCGGGAAGCGGTGGGTTCGTCGCAACCGGGTCGGCTTCGGTATCGGCGCCCTGATACCCCGGGGTGACAAGGTCGTCTCGTCGTCTCGTTGTACGGGCACCCGCGGCTCGTCGATGTCACGACGGGGGTGGCCGGTCGCGGCCCTGCACCCGGACGGCCGACGACGGGCCGTCGCCCAGCCGGAGAGCATCGCGATCATCGCCCTTGCCGACAAGGCTTCCCAGCAAGGCTTCCTGACGGGGCGATCTGAGGGGCCCGCAGTTGCGGGAGCGTAGAGGAGCGCACCACTCGCCGCCCCTTTGAGCCCGCGCCCCTGTGACTCTGCGGCCGTGTGACTCCGCGGCTCTGAGTCCCTGCGGTCCTGCGGCCCTGTGTCCCTGGGACCGGACGTTCGGCTTGCGCTCCCCTGGGTGGGGGCGCAAGCCGAGGGGCTACTCCGGCTGGTGTTCGGGCCCCCCGAAGTCCGGGCTGGTGAAGTCCGGGCTGGTGAAGCTCGGGCGGTGACCCGGCTCCGGGCCGTCGTCCGGGCTGGAGAAACCGGGGCGGTCGTAGCCGAGGTGCGGCATGCGACTCGGTCCCGAGGGGGTCGTACGGCGCAGGGCCGCCGTGCCCGGGGCCGCGAGTGCCTCCTGGAGGAACGGCAGGATGCCGCGTTCCAGAAGGGCGTCGTGCCAGGCCTCCCTGGCGCGGGTGACCTCGCCGCTCGACTCGCCGTAGGGGCCGGTGTCGGGCGAGGGCCGGTTGCGGAGGGCGGTGAGCAGCAGGCCGACGGCGGCGACGAGGATCGCCGCGGCGGTCATGGCTCCGAACACCCAGCCGGCGGTGAGCATGGTCTTGGCGAAGGCGGGCTCGGGGGTCAGCATCTTGAGGATGTAGCCCACGAGCAGGAATATCGCCGCGGCCGTGCCGGCCAGGACGGGGGTGAGGACGGCGGCGACGGCGACGGCGCCCGCACCCTCGGCCGCTTCCCCCAGGGTGGTGGCGAGCCCCATCGCGCCCACGCCGTCCGGCTCCGCTGAGCCGGACTCGCGGACGGTCGACGGGGTGGACGACGCCGGCTGGCGCAGTTCCTCGCGGACCTTCACGTAGTGCTGGTACTCGGTCGCCGCGGCCGCCGTGATGAGCGCGGTGGCGTTCAGCGCCATGGTGCGCAGCTGTTCGGGGTTGAGCCGCTTACCGACAGCGGCCAGTTCCGGGCGGGTAGGGGCGGAGCGCAGCGCCTCGTCGAGGATCCGCTCGTACTCCTGGCGGTCCTCGCTGTGCAGGTGCTGCGGAACGCTGTTCATGTGCATCCCCCGATGCTCCGTAGGGCTTGGGGCTCGCATGCCAACGAGCCGTCGGGCAGAAACGGAGGGGAGCCTGCTACGGATAAGCCGATGGTAGAGCGGCGACGGCACACGGTGACAGGGGGTTTCCAGAAATTGGCCCCTGGCCAGCGCTGTCGTCCACCGGTCCTGCGAGAGGGTATGCCTGCCCGATAGACGCTCAGATATCCAGGGGCAGTTGCTGGACCAGCAGTTTTCCGGCCATGGTCACTCCGCCGTCCATCGCGATGGCGAGTCCGTCGGCGTAGACGTGCGGTCCCTCGACCACCGGACCGGCGGTGTCCTCGCCGTCCTCGGAGCCGACGTCGCCCAGGAGATAGGGAATCGGGCTGTGCCCGTGAACGATCCGGGACCCGCCGTACGTATCGAGGAGGGAGCGCACATGGTCGGCGCCGCCCTCGTCGCGGAAGGAGAAGCGCTTGGTGAACTTGCGGAAGACGTCCCACACCTCGTCCGCGTCGTTGCGCGTGAGGGTTTCGCGGACGTTGTCGTTGACCGCCTCGATCGAGTCGCCGTAGTCGAGGTAGGCGGTGGTGTCGGAGTGCACGAGCAGGTGGCCGTCGACCTCCTCCATGGCGTCGAGCCGGGACATCCACTGCAGGTGGACGTCCTGGAGGCGGTCCATGTCGGTCTTCTGGCCGCCGTTGAGGAGCCAGGCGGCCTGGAAGGTGGCGGTGCCCGCGCCGGAGTTGACGGGGGTGTCGCCGAACCGCTTCGCGCCGAGCAGCAGCAGCTCGTGGTTGCCCATGAGCGCCTTGCAGTACCCGCCGGCCGCGGCGGCCTCGGCGGACAGCCGCATCACGAGGTCGATCACGCCGATGCCGTCGGGTCCGCGGTCGGTGAAGTCGCCGAGGAACCAGAGCCGCGCGGTACCCGCGCACCAGCTTCCGGCCGCGTCGATCAGGCCCTTCTCCCGCAGGGCGGCGACCAGTTCGTCGAGATATCCGTGCACATCCCCTACGACGAACAGCGGACCGGCGCCCTCCGTCTGCTGCGGGACGGCCACCGACACCGGGTCCACGGCGACCTGAACCGTGTCACCCCGACGGATGACAGGCAGATCGCGCTGCGTGGGTGTGTACCCCTCCGGATAGGCCTCTTCGAAGGCCTCCTCGTCGGGTCGTACGACCTCGCCTGGTTGCGCGCTGTCGGCGTACGGACCGGTCTCGTGGACGTACGCGGGTACCCGGAAGTCGCGCAGCGTCGCACTCCGCTCCACCTCGGGTCCCTGACCGGCCCCCTGAGTCATCGACCCCTCCACCATCGCGCCGCAGCTGCACCGCGTCGGACTGCCTGGTCGCAGCGGCCCGCGGTGTCGTGGGCCCATCATAGGAATGCGGATCGCGCCATGTGATGACCCAGGGGTGGTGAATCAGAGCAGGACTCCACTCTGCCGCCTCTTTCGCCCCGATTGGCCCGGTCTTCGACTGGCCGTCGCCTCCTTGACGGGGACGGGTTCACGCCGCGAGGGCGGCTGGAAATGGTCGGTGGGGGTGCGGGGGGTGACGGTGGGGGTGGGTGAGGTTCGTGTGAGGGGGCGGGGGTGGCTCTGGGTGGGGTGGTGCTGGGGGTTGGGTGAGGGTGTTTGTGCGGGGCCGGGGACGGGGCCGGGCGCTTGGCGGGGTGGGTGCGGCTTGATTGCGCGGTGAGGGCGGGTGCCCGCTGGGGGCGGTGCGGGGGGTGAGTGTCGGGTCCCGGGTGCGGGTGCTTGTGGTGGGCGGGTGCGGGGCGCTTGTGGGGTGCGGGTGTTGCTTGGGCGTCCGGTGAGGGTGGGCTCCGGGGCTGGTGCGGGGTGGTTGTGCGGTCGGGGCTTGCGGGTGCGGGTGCCGGTGCCGGTGCTGGGGGCCCCGTAAGGGTGGGGGTGGGTGTCGGCTGCCCGATTGGCTGGGGTCGGGTGCTCTGCCTGTCGGGGCGAGGGTCGGGGAGCGAGTGTTTGCCGGGGGTGGGTTCCTGGTGCTTGTCCTGTGCGGGTGCAGGGCGCTTGTTGAGTGCGGGTGGTGCCTGGACATCCGGTGAGGGGGGCTCGCCGGGGTGGGCGCCTAGGTGGGTGCGGGTGTGGCTTGCCGAGGCTGGTGCTCGGGGCTTCTACGGCGCTGGGGTGCTTGGCCGGTGCGGGTGTTGCTTGGTGTCCGGTGAGGGGCTCGCCTGGGCGGGTGCGGCAGGTGTGGCTCGCCGAGGTTGGTGCTGGGGGCTTCTGCGGCGCTGGGGTGCTTGGCAGGCGGGGGTGTTGCTTGGTTCTCCGGGGCGGGTGGGCTGCCTGCCGGGAGGGAGTGCCGGGTGTTTGTTCCGCGGTGGGGTCCATCGCTCGTGCTGCCCACCTGGACGCCGGTTCCCGTCGCTCGCCCTGCCTGCCCTGCCCCGCCCTACGACGGTGACGGTCCCTCAATCCGCCCTGGCCGCCCCGCTGTCGGCTTCTGCCGCCCGCTCCGCGGCCCCCGGCGCCGGGTGGGAGTCCCGGCGCCGTTCCGCCCGTCACCGGCTGCCTGAGAGGGCCCTGTACGCCACAGGCCTCCGGGGGAGAGCTGGCAGCGTCCCCGACACCCCGGCAGCTGTCCGCACCGTCCTGCTCGACCGCGTCGGAGTCGCCGGCATCGGCTTGGTCGACGCCGTGGCACCTGTCGGCCCTGTTCTGGTCAACCGCGCGGGAGTTGTCGACACCGTCCCGGCCAGCCGTCTGGCGGTTGCCCACACCCGCCCGGCCAACCGCGTGGTGCCTCAACCCAGCCCCAACACCCGCTTGGAGAAGCGCCCATGCCCGACGCCCGTCCCCCGACCAGGCAAGAACCCGCCCCTACGGGGTCCCCAGCACCAGCACCGATACGACCCCCCGGCCCGTACGAGTCTTAGCGCCAGCACCCACGCCGACAAGCCCCACCCGCACGTCCCCTCTGGACCAGCACCGCGAGACACCCGCTACTACCCCCGAGGTCAACCTCCCCGCACAGACCATCACCCAGACAGCCCCCCGGCCTGCCAAGCCCTCAGCTCATCTCCAGGCCTCCCAGCTCCCCAGGGCTCCCCCCCCAGAACACCCAGACCCCCAGACCCAGACCCCCCAATCCCAGCGCCGCCCCCGCACCCCCCCGGGCCCCCTACTTCCCCTCAGGCGACCGAGGCGGACTGACAGTCGTCCGCGGTGGACGCCGCTGGGACGACGTCCGCACGATCAGCTCCGTCGGTATCACCTGCTCGATCGGCAGATCCGACTCGACCCCCTCGATGGCGTCGATGAGCAGCTGCACCACCGCCGTACCGATCCGCCGCGGCTTCAGGGACAGCGTCGTGATGGGCGGCTCGGTGTTGGCGTACACCGTGGACTCGCTACAGCACACGAGCAGCAGGTCCTCCGGCACCCGCATCCCGTACCGCCGCGCCGCCGCCAGCAGATCCGTGCCGTTGGGATCGAAGAGGCCGTAGACCGCGTCGGGCCGGTCGGGCCGGGCGAGCAGCCGGTCCGCGGCGACGGCCCCCGCGCACGGATCGTGCGCCGGATACGACTCGTACACGGGATCCTGGCCCACCCGCTCACACCACCGGAGGTACGCCGTGGTCGAGAGGTGCGTGTACGTGTCCGTGCTGGTTCCCGTGAGCAGGCCGATCCGGCGGGCGCCGGCGTCGGCCAAGTGGTCCAGGATGCCCAGGACCGCGGCCTCGTGGTCGTTGTCCACCCACGCGGTGACCGGGAGCGAACCGGCCGGGCGGCCGTCGGAGACGACCGGTAAACCCTGCCGGACCAGCTCGCTGACCACCGGGTCCTGGTCGGACGGGTCGATGACGACCGTGCCGTCCAGGGCGACGTTCGACCACACGTCGTGGCGCGAGGTCGCGGGGAGGATCACGAGGGCGTAGCCGCGGGCGAGCGCGGCCGAGGTGGCGGCCCGCGCCATCTCGGCGAAGTACGCGAACTCGGTGAAGGTGAAAGGTTCATCCCCGTACGTCGTCACGGTCAGGCCGATGAGGCCCGACTTGCCGGTACGGAGCGTGCGAGCCGCCGCGGAGGGGCGATAGCCCAGCCGGTCGGCGACTTCTCGGACATGGCGTCGGGTGGCGTCCGGGAGCCGGCCCTTGCCGTTGAGGGCGTCGGAGACGGTCGTGATGGAGACTCCGGCCGCGGCGGCCACGTCTCTGATTCCCGCCCGGCCCGGCCGGCTTCCTCGACGAGAGGTTTCCGCGCGGCTCACCTGGTGCTTCCCTGCTGCTGTCATGGCGAGCCGATAGTAGGGCTCATGCGGTGGGGTAGTGCGGACGCATATGCACGCGTTGACAGGCACGTTTCTGCAAGGTCAGAAGGGGTCAACTACCTTAGAAACAAAGTCAGTTAAACGATGCAATGGCACTACGTGACTTGTCGGCGCGCATGGACCTGCCGAGCCCCCCATGTTTCGAAGAGGTCTCAACTCACCTGCACGAGGGATGCGCGCTACGGCGCGAGCCACCGGCGCATAGATATATGTACAGCGCGCCCCCGCTTCGTGCGCCTTCGTACGGTGATGCCCCTGATGTGCATGTGACACGTGAGGCGATGCCGACAGCCTCTGCGGAACCTCCGCCAACCACCGTCCACACCTCACCGGCAACCACCGTCACCCCTACGCCGGCGACCACCGTCACCCCTACTCCGGAGACCGCCGCCCACCCCTCTCCGGCACCCGACCTGTACGCCTCGCCCCCGAATCCTCATAAGGTGAGCAGTATTCGAAGCCGGTGGTGGTCACAAGGAGGACTGCGGTGAGCGAGACGAGCCCGAAGCTGCGCGCCGAGCTGGAGGGTATCCCCACCTACAAGCCGGGCAAGCCTGCCTCGGCGGACGGTCCGGTGGCCTACAAGCTGTCCTCCAACGAGAACCCCTACCCCCCGCTGCCCGGCGTGATGGAGAGCGTCACCGCGGCCGCCGCGTCCTTCAACCGGTACCCGGACATGGCCTGCACCGGCCTGATGAACGAGCTGGCGGAGCGGTTCGGCGTGCCGGTCTCGCACCTGGCCACCGGCACCGGTTCGGTCGGCGTCGCCCAGCAGCTGATCCAGGCGACCAGTGGCCCCGGCGACGAGGTCATGTACGCGTGGCGCTCCTTCGAGGCGTACCCGATCATCACGCGCATCAGCGGCGCCACGGCCGTGCAGGTGCCGCTGACCCCGGGCGATGTGCACGACCTGGACGCGATGGCGGACGCGATCACCGACCGCACCCGGCTGATCTTCGTGTGCAACCCCAACAACCCCACGGGCACGGTCGTCCGCCGGGCCGAGCTGGAGCGCTTCCTGGACCGGGTGCCCGGCGATGTGCTCGTCGTACTGGACGAGGCGTACCGCGAGTTCATCCGCGATCTCGAGGTGCCGGACGGCGTCCAGCTCTACCGCGACCGGCCGAACGTCTGCGTCCTGCGCACCTTCTCCAAGGCGTACGGCCTCGCCGGCCTGCGGGTCGGTTTCGCGATCGCCCATGAGCCGGTGGCGGCGGCGCTGCGCAAGACGGCGGTGCCCTTCGGGGTGAGCCAGCTCGCGCAGGAGGCGGCGATCGCCTCGCTGCGTGCCGAGGACGAACTGCTCGGCCGTGTCGGCTCGTTGGTGTCCGAGCGCACCCGCGTGGTCGACACGCTGCGCGCCCAGGGCTGGACGGTCCCGGAGACTCAGGCCAACTTCGTGTGGCTGCGGCTGGGGGAGCGCACGCTGGACTTCGCGGCGGTCTGCGACCGGGCGGGCGTGGTGGTGCGGCCGTTCGCGGGCGAGGGCGTGCGGATCACGGTCGGGGAGACCGAGGCCAACGACATCTTCCTGAAGGTGGCGGAGGGGTTCACCAAGGAGTTCTAGCCGAGCTCCAGCCGTCGTCGGTGAGTGGTCGGCCACGCGGGCCGGCGAGTCGTTCGTCACATCCGCCGGTGTGTGGGTTCGTAACGAGTGACGTCAGGGGGGTTGCCACCAGGCGACCCCCCTTCGTATGGGGGTTCTGGAACGGGACCCCCCGTCGCCTGCCGAAAATCCGTACGTCATAATAGCTTGTGAATGTGAACGCGTTCACAAGCGTGTCCCGGTTCGTCCCATGATGCGTGTGACAAAAGGGGCAAACTGCCGCTGTACCACGGCGACGTAAGGAGACTGACGACGTGGAATTGGCTCTGGCGCCGGAGACACTGGCGCGATGGCAGTTCGGCATCACCACCGTCTACCACTTCCTGTTCGTCCCGCTGACGATCTCGCTCGCCGCTCTCACGGCCGGGCTTCAGACCGCGTGGGTGCGCACAGAGAAGGAGAAGTACCTCAGGGCCACCAAGTTCTGGGGCAAGCTCTTCCTGATCAACATCGCCATGGGCGTCGTCACGGGCATCGTCCAGGAGTTTCAGTTCGGCATGAACTGGTCCGCCTACTCGCGATTCGTCGGTGACATCTTCGGTGCCCCGCTCGCCTTCGAGGCACTGATCGCGTTCTTCTTCGAGTCCACCTTCATCGGGCTGTGGATCTTCGGCTGGGACAAGCTGCCCAAGCGGATCCACCTGGCCTGCATCTGGATGGTCTCGATCGGCACGATCCTGTCGGCGTACTTCATCCTCGCGGCCAACTCGTGGATGCAGCACCCCGTCGGCTACCGGATCAACAAGGCGAAGGGCCGTGCCGAACTCACCGACTTCTGGCACGTCCTGACCCAGAACACCGCCCTCGCGCAGGCCTTCCACACGCTCTCCGCGTCCTTCCTGACCGGCGGCGCGTTCATGGTCGGCATCGCGGCCTTCCACCTGTTCCGCAAGAAGCACATCGCGGTGATGAAGAGCTCGCTGCGGCTGGGCCTGGTCACCGTCGCCATCGCCGGTCTGCTCACCGCCGTCAGCGGGGACACCCTCGGCAAGGTCATGTTCAAGCAGCAGCCCATGAAGATGGCCGCCGCCGAGGCACTGTGGGACGGCCAGAACTCCGCGCCGTTCTCGATCTTCGCCTACGGCGACGTCAGCAAGGGCCACAACTCCGTCGAGCTGTCGATCCCCGGGATACTGTCCTTCCTCGCCGACGACGACTTCAACTCGTACGTCCCCGGCATCAACGACACCAACAAGGCCGAGCAGGCCAAGTACGGTCCCGGCGACTACCGGCCCATCATCCCCGTCACCTTCTGGGCGTTCCGCTGGATGATCGGCTTCGGCATGGCGTCCTTCGTCATCGGCCTGGCCGGGCTCTGGCTGACCCGGAAGAAGTTCATGCTGCCCCCGCATCTGAGGGTCGGCGAGGACGAGGTGCCGAACGTGGTCCTCTTCAAGAACAAGGCCCTCGGCCCGAAACTCACCAAGCTCTACTGGCTCGTGTCGATCTGGACCCTCGGCTTCCCGCTGATCGCCAACTCCTGGGGCTGGATCTTCACCGAGATGGGCCGCCAGCCCTGGGTCGTCTACGGCCTCTTCCAGACCCGTGACGCCGTCTCCCCCAGCGTCTCCCAGGGCGAGGTCCTCACCTCGATGATCGTCTTCACCTCGCTCTACGCGATCCTCGCCGTCATCGAGGTCAAGCTGCTCGCGAAGTACGTCAAGGCCGGCCCGCCCGAACTCACCGAGGCCGACCTCAACCCGCCCACGAAGATCGGCGGCGACTCCCAGGACGCCGACAAGCCGATGGCCTTCTCGTACTAGGCCGAGGGAGCTGCAACTGTCATGGAACTGCACGACGTCTGGTTCGTCCTCATCGCCGTCCTGTGGACCGGCTACTTCTTCCTGGAGGGCTTCGACTTCGGGGTCGGCATCCTCACCAAACTGCTCGCCCGCGACCGCACCGAGAAGCGGGTCCTGATCAACACGATCGGCCCGGTCTGGGACGGCAACGAGGTCTGGCTGCTCACGGCCGGCGGCGCGACCTTCGCCGCCTTCCCCGAGTGGTACGCCACCCTCTTCTCCGGCTTCTACCTCGCCCTGCTGATCATCCTGGTCTGCCTGATCGTCCGGGGCGTCGCCTTCGAGTACCGGGCGAAGCGGCCCGAGGAGAAGTGGCAGCGCAACTGGGAGACGGCGATCTTCTGGACCTCGCTGCTCCCCGCGTTCCTGTGGGGTGTGGCCTTCGGCAACATCGTGCGCGGCGTGAAGATCGACAAGAACTTCGAGTACGTCGGCAACTTCTGGGATCTGCTCAACCCGTACGCGATCCTCGGCGGCCTGGTCACGCTGACGCTCTTCACCTTCCACGGCACGGTGTTCACGGCCCTCAAGACGGTCGGGGACATCCGGGCCCGGGCGCGGAAGCTGGCCCTTCAGGTCGGTCTCGTCACCGCCCTGCTGGCGCTGGCCTTCTTGATCTGGACTCAGGCCGACAGCGGTGACGGCAAGAGTCTGGTGGCGCTGATCGTGGCCGTCGTCGCACTCGTCGCGGCACTGGGGGCGATCCAAGTGGGGCGTGAGGGCTGGTCGTTTGCATTCTCCGGGGTCACCATCGTTGCCGCCGTCGCGATGCTCTTCCTCTCGCTCTTCCCGAACGTCATGCCGTCCTCGCTCGACCCGGACTGGAGCCTCACGGTCACCAATGCCTCGTCGAGCCCGTACACCCTGAAGATCATGACCTGGTGCGCGGGGATCGCCACCCCGATCGTCCTGCTCTACCAGAGCTGGACCTACTGGGTGTTCCGCAAGCGGATCGGCACACAGCACATCGCCGAAGCCGCGCACTGAGTCCGCGCGCCGCAGTCCGACATGGGGCATGTTTCACGTGAAACGTGCCCCTTGAGAAGAGGGTGTGTTTCACGTGAAACCGGTCGACCCACGTCTGCTCCGCTACGCCCGCGCCACCCGCTTCTTCCTGATGGCGGTCGTCGGGCTGGGTGCCGTGGGGGCGGCGCTGGTCATCGCGCAGGCGATGCTCATCGCGGAGGTCGTGGTCGGTGCCTTCCAGCACCGGATGTCCGTCGGTGAACTCGGCACTCCCCTGCTGCTGTTGGCGGCGGTCGCCGTCGGCCGCGCCCTGGTCTCCTGGCTCACCGAACTCGCCGCTCACCGGGCCAGCGCCGCCGTGAAGTCGGAGCTACGGGGACGGCTGCTGGAGCGTTCCGTGGAGCTGGGACCGGGCTGGCTGAGCGGGCAGCGGACCGGCTCGCTGGTCGCCCTCGCCACTCGGGGGGTCGACGCCCTCGACGACTACTTCTCGCGCTACCTGCCGCAGTTGGGCCTCGCGATCGTCGTTCCGGTCGCGGTGCTGGCCCGGATCGTCACCGAGGACTGGGTGTCGGCGGCGATCATCGTCGGCACGCTCCCGCTCATCCCGCTCTTCATGGTGATGATCGGCTGGGCCACGCAGTCCCGGATGGACCGTCAGTGGCAGCTGCTGTCCCGCCTGTCCGGGCACTTCCTGGACGTGGTCGCCGGGCTGCCCACCCTGAAGGTGTTCGGGCGCGCCAAGGCACAGGCCGAGTCGATCCGCCGGATCACCGGCGAGTACCGGCAGGCGACCATGCGGACCCTGCGGATCGCCTTCGTCTCCTCCTTCGCCCTGGAACTCCTCGCCACCCTCTCCGTCGCCCTGGTCGCCGTGACGATCGGCATGCGTCTGGTCCACGGCGACATGGACCTCTACATCGGTCTCGTCGTCCTCGTCCTGGCCCCCGAGGCGTACTTGCCGCTGCGCCAGGTCGGCGCGCAGTACCACGCGGCGGCGGAAGGTCTCGCGGCGGCGGAGGAGATCTTCGCCGTACTGGAGACACCGGTCCCGGCTCAGGGCACCGCCGAAGCACCGTCCGACGCCCTCGCTCTCGACGGCGTGACCGTCTGCTATCCCGGACGCTCCGTGGACGCCGTGTCGGACGTGTCCTTCGCCGTGGACCCCGGGGAGACGGTCGCCCTCGTCGGACCGAGCGGGTCGGGAAAGTCCACTGTGCTGAACGCCCTGTTGGGGTTCGTCCGGCCCGCCGAGGGCCGGGTGCGTGTCGGGGGAGTCGATCTCGCCGACGTGGGCCTGGAGCTCTGGCGGTCCCGGATCGCCTGGGTGCCGCAACGCCCGCAGCTGTACGCCGGGACGATCGCCGAGAATGTCCGGCTCGCCCGCCCCGACGCCGACGACACCGCCGTACGGCGGGCGTTGGCCGACGCGGGCGCCCTGGGCTTCGTGGACGCGTTGCCCGAGGGGATCGGGAGCGTGCTCGGTGAGGACGGCGCCGGGCTGTCCGCCGGGCAGCGGCAGCGGCTGGCCCTCGCCCGGGCCTTCCTCGCCGACCGGCCCGTCCTGCTCCTCGACGAACCCACCGCCGCGTTGGACGGAGCGACCGAGGCCGAAGTGGTCGAGGCGGTACGGCGGTTGGCGGTCGGACGGACGGTCCTGCTCGTGGTGCACCGGCCGGCCCTGCTGGCGGTGGCCGACCGGGTGGTGCGGGTGACGGAGGGCACGGCCGCGGTGCGTGCGGAAGCCGGGGCGGCGATCCCCGAGGCCCGGACTGCCCAGGAAACACACGTGAGTTCCGTGGCTCCCGACGAACCCGAGACGCGGCCGGCGGCGCCCAAGGGCGGTGTCCTCGCCCGCGTCCGTGCCCTGTCCGGTGCCCGGCGTGGACGCCTCGCCTTGGCGCTGCTGCTCGGAAGTCTCGCGCTGGGCAGCGCTGTTGGGCTCATGGGGACGTCGGGGTGGCTGATCTCGCGGGCCTCTCAGCAGCCGCCTGTGCTCTACCTGATGGTGGCCGTGACGGCGACCAGGGCCTTCGGGATCGGGCGGGCCGTGTTCCGGTACGCGGAGCGGCTCGTGTCGCACGACGCGGTGCTGCGGATGCTGGCGGACACCCGGGTCGCCGTCTACCGGCGCCTCGAACGGCTCGCGCCCGCCGGACTGCGGGACACGCGCAGGGGCGATCTGCTGTCCCGGCTCGTCGCCGACGTGGACGCGTTGCAGGACTACTGGCTGCGCTGGCTGCTGCCCGCCGGGGTCGCGGTCGCCGTATCCGCGGCGACAGTCGGCTTCACGGCCTGGCTGCTGCCCGCGGCCGGTGCCGTCCTCGCGGTCGGCCTTCTCGCGGCCGGTGCCGGAGTCCCCCTCGTGACCGGCGCCGTGGCCCGCCGTGCCGAACGCAGGCTGGCCCCCGCCCGTGGTGCTCTGGCGACCCGCGTGACGGAACTGCTCACCGGAACCGCCGAGTTGACGGTCGCGGGCGCGCTGCCCGCCCGTACGGCCGAGGCCAGGCGGGCGGACGGCGTGCTCACCCGGATCGCCTCCCGCGCCGCCACCGCCACCGCCCTCGGCGACGGACTCACCGCGCTGGTCTCCGGGCTGACCGTCGCCGCCACCGCGCTCGTCGCGGCCCAGGCCGTCGCCGCGGGGCGGCTCAGCGGTGTTCTGACGGCGGTCGTCGTCCTCACCCCGCTCGCCGCCTTCGAGGCCGTCCTCGGCCTGCCTCTCGCCGTGCAGTACCGGCAGCGGGTCCGCAAGAGCGCCGAGCGCGTGTACGAGGTGCTGGACGCCCCCGAGCCCGTCCGCGAACCGGAGCGGCCCCGGCAGGCACCCGCGACGCCCTTCCCGCTCGTCGTGCAGGGTCTGGCAGCCCGCCACACCGGGCAGGACCGGGACGCTCTCGCCGGGCTCGACCTGACGCTGGAGAAGGGCCGCAGGGTCGCCGTCGTCGGGTCCTCCGGGTCCGGCAAGACGACGCTCGCGCAGGTGCTGCTGCGGTTCCTCGACGCGGACGCCGGCACGTACACACTGGCCGGGGTGGACGCGTACGCCCTGGACGGCGACGACGTACGACGGCTCGTCGGCCTGTGCGCGCAGGACGCGCATCTCTTCGACAGCTCGGTGCGCGAGAACCTGCTGCTGGCGAAGAGGGACGCGACCGAGGACGAACTGCGGGCCGCGCTGGCGCGGGCGCGGCTGCTCGACTGGGCCGACGGGCTGCCCGAGGGCCTGGACACGCTGGTCGGTGAGCACGGGGCGCGGCTGTCCGGAGGGCAGCGGCAGCGGCTGGCGCTCGCCCGCGCGCTGCTCGCCGACTTCCCGGTGCTCGTGCTCGACGAGCCCGCCGAACATCTGGACCTGGCGACCGCCGACGCGCTCACCGCCGATCTGCTGGCCGCCACGGAGGGCCGTACGACTCTCCTCATCACGCACCGGCTCGCGGGTCTGGAGGGCGTGGACGAGGTGATCGTGCTGGACGAGGGGCGGGTGGTGCAGCGGGGGCCGTTCGCCGGACTGGCGTCGGTGGAGGGGCCGTTGCGGGGGATGGCGGCGCGGGAGGCGGAGTCGGAGCTGCTGGTGGCGGCGGGCTAGCCGGGCCCGGCGCCGAGCGGCTCGACTTTCCGTGACAAAGGGGACTAATTAGGCTCGGGGGTATGTCAGCCGCCGCGCGCCCCGGTCCCCCGTCGTCCGCCCCGGGACTGTCGGCCGAACTGGCCGTCCGCGTCCCGCAGTTGCTGGAGGCGATGCGGTCCGTGGGCAGCGGTCTCGAACTGCGCTCCACTCTGGAGCGGATCTGCGAGGCCGCCGCCGCGCTGACGGACGCCCGGTACGCGGGGATCGGCGTCATCGACGAGGACGGCGACGCGCTCGCCGACTTCGTCTTCCACGGCGTCGGCACCGAGACCGCGCGGCGCATCGGACGGCTGCCCGACGGGCACACGGGACTGCTCGGCGCCCTCATCCGGGAACCCGGTCCGGTACGGCTGACGGACGTGACCGAGGACCCGCGCTCCTGGGGCTTCCCCGACCACCATCCCCGGATGCGCGCCTTCCTCGGCGTCCCGGTCCGCGTCCAGGGCGAGGTCTTCGGGAACCTCTATCTCGGCGAGAAGCGCGGCGGGAAACCCTTCAACGACTACGACGTCAGCATGGTCCGGGTGCTGGCGACCGAGGCCGGTATCGCCATCGGCAACGCCCGGCTGTACGAGGCCGCCAAGCAGCGTGAGCGGTGGATCGACGGTTCGGTGGCCGTCACGACCGCCCTGCTGTCCGGCGGGGACGCCGAGGAGGCGCTCCAGGTCGTCGCCGAGCGGGCCCGCCGGCTCTCCGGCTCGGCGGCCGGGATCGTGCTGCTGCCCGCCGCCGAGGGCGGCATGGAGATCGTCGCCGTGGCCTCGGAACAGCCGTCCGACCAGCTCGGCAGGGTCGTCCCGCCGGAGAGCGAGATCATCACGCAACTCCTCGCCGGGAAGCCGGTGTTCGTGGCCGACGCGGCCACCGATCCCCGGATGCTCAGCGCCCTCGCCCGCTCCTACGGGCCGATCATGGTGCTGCCCCTACAGAGCGGCGGGCGGGTCCTGGGAGCCCTGGTCACGCCTCGCGCGCGGGGCGAGCGGCCGTTCACGGAGGCGGAGCGCACCCTCGCGGTCCAGTTCGCCTCGCAGGCCGCGCTCGCGCTGATGATGGCCGAGGCGCAGCGCGACCGGGAGCGGCTCGCGGTGTACGAGGACCGCGACCGCATCGCCCGCGATCTGCACGACCTGGTGATCCAGCGGCTGTTCGCCACCGGGCTGATGCTGGAGAGCGCCCAGCGCGGATCGCTCGTCCGCGAGGTGCGCCAGGGGGTGGGTAACGCCGTCGACGAACTCGACGTCACCATCCAGGAGATCCGTACCGCGATCTTCGCGCTCCAGCGGGGCCCCGCCGAGGGGCCCTCCGGGCTGCGCACCCGGGTGCTCCGGGAGATCAACATGGCGGCCGTGCCGCTCGGCTTCACACCCGGACACCGTTTCGTCGGCGCGGTCGACACCACGGTCGGCGACCTCACCGGCAAGAACCTCATCGCGGCCCTGCGCGAGGCCCTCTCCAACGCGTTCCGGCACGCGGCGGCGGCCCGCATCGAGGTCGTCGTCGACGCGACCGCGACCCTCCCGGACGGCCGTCCCGGCGTACGGCTCACCGTCGCGGACGACGGCGTCGGCATCCCGGTGGGCGGGCGCCGCAGCGGCCTCAAGAACCTCAAGCGCCGGGCCGAGTCCCTGGGCGGCGACAGCTGGTACGGGCCGGGCATCGGCCCGGACGGCGGCGGTACGACGGTGGTGTGGCAGGCGCCGCACTGAACCCGGCCGGGACCTGTCCGGCGCGGCTCGGGCCGAGCCCCCGTCACGGCCCCCGCTGAGCCGTTCGCAGCAACGCGTCCCCCATGCGTACGACTTCAACAGGGTCCTTGCCCCACATGCGGGTCACGATCGCTGACATGCGCTCATCTCGCCGTCATCCACTGCTTGTTCCGGTGCTGCTGTGCGCGCTCGCCGTGCTGGCGGCCAGGCCGGGCGACGGTGACGGGGAGGCGCGCGGCCAGTCGCAGGGACAGGCGGATGCCTCGGCCGCGGCGGGTAGCTGCCCCGGCGCCGTCCGTCTCGACCAGCCGCCGACCCGAATCACCGCCCCGTGGGTCGCGCCGGTGGAGACGATCGACCTGTCCGCGGGCTTCGGCAGCGGCGGCTCCCGCTGGGCGAACCGGCACACCGGCCAGGACTTCGCGGTGCCCATCGGCACACCGGTCAGGGCGGTCGGCGCGGGCCGTGTGGTGCGGGTGTCCTGCGGGGGCGCCTTCGGCATCGCGATCGTCGTCGAGCACCCGGGCGGCTACTACACCCAGTACGCCCATCTCGCCGCCGTCGCCGTCGACCAGGGGGACCGTGTCACCACCGGCCAGTGGATCGGCCAGTCCGGCACGACCGGCAACTCCACCGGCCCGCATCTGCACTTCGAGGTGCGGGTCACCCCGGACATGGGATCGGCGGTCGACCCCTTGCCCTGGCTGGCCCAGCGAGGCGTACCGATCGGCTGAGCCCACGGGCGGGAACCGTGCTCCGGGCCCGGGGCCCTTACCGCCGCTCCGCCAGCATCCGCTCGATCACGACCGCCACGCCGTCCTCGTTGTTGTCGACGGTCCGTCCGGAGGCCGCGGCGAGCACGGCGGGGTGCGCGTTGCCCATCGCGTACGACTGTCCCGCCCAGGTGAGCATCTCGACGTCGTTGGGCATGTCCCCGAAGGCGACGACCTCCTCGGGCGCGATACCGCGCTCCGCGCAGCACAGGGCGAGTGTGCTGGCCTTGGAGACGCCGGGTCCGCTGATCTCCAGCAGGGCGCTGGGGCTGGAGCGGGTCACGTTGGCGCGGTCGCCGAGGGCGAGGCGGGCGACGTTCAGGAAGACGTCCGGGTCCAGCTCGGGGTGGAACGCGAGGATCTTCAGCACCGGCTCGTCGGCCCCCGGGGCGTCCGGCGCGAGGAGTTCCTCGGCGGTGGCGAGGCTGTCCGGTATCTCCATGTGCAGCTTCGGATACGCCTGCTCCTGGTAGAAGCCGTACGTCAGCTCGATCGCGTACACCGTGCCGGGAGCCGCCTCGCGGACCAGGCGTACGGCGTCGAGGGCGTTCTCCCGGGCCAGTTCGCGGACCTTCACGAAGCGGTGGCTGCCGGGGCCGCCGTGCAGGTCGACCACGGCGGCGCCGTTGCCGCAGATCGCCAGGCCGTGGCCGTGCACGTGGTCGCTGACGACATCCATCCAGCGGGCCGGGCGGCCGGTGACGAAGAAGACCTCGATACCCGCCTCCTCGGCCGCGGCGAGGGCGGCCACCGTGCGCGGGGACACCGACTTGTCGTCGCGCAGCAGGGTGCCGTCGAGGTCGGTGGCGATCAGCCGTGGTGGGACGGCGGAGGCCTTGGTCTCGGGCTGTCGAGTCGCTGAGGTCACCGGGCCATTCTCCCGCATATGCCCGCACGGTCGTGCGGGAGTGCGCACAGGTGAGTGGTTACCGCCCCCACCAGGGCTGTTGTGCGCCATGGCGTCGGTTGCCGGCTCAGCGGAGCTGGAGCGGGGCGCTCCCGGACGCAGTGAGAGGCGCCGTAGGCTTGTGAGCCATGAGTATGCGTCTGAGCACCGTGATCCTTCCGTACCGTCGCTGGCATGAGGGGGGCCGTGCCGCATGGCAACGCGCGGAGGAGCTCGGGTTTCACACCGCATACACCTACGACCATCTCTCCTGGCGTTCGTTCCGGGACGGGCCGTGGTTCGGTGCGATCCCGACGCTGACGGCTGCGGCGGGCGTCACGGAGCAGATGCGCTTGGGCACCCTCGTCACGTCGCCTAATTTCAGGCACCCCGTGACCCTGGCCAAGGAACTGATCTCGCTCGACGACATCTCCGGCGGCCGGGTCACACTGGGCATCGGAGCCGGCGGCAACGGCTTCGACGCCACCGTGCTCGGCCAGGAGCCGTGGACCCCCCGCGAGCGTGCCGACCGGTTCGCGGAGTTCGTGCCCCTGCTCGACCGGCTGCTGACCGAGGACGGCAAGGATGGTGTCTCATACGTCGGCGACTTCTACTTGGCGCATGAGGCGCACAACATCCCCGGCTGCGTACAGCGCCCCCGACTGCCCTTCGCCGTGGCTGCGACCGGCCCGCGCGGGCTGCGGCTTGCCGCGCGCCACGGTCAGGCGTGGGTGACCACCGGCGACCCCAAGCTGTACGAGACGGGCACGCCTGAGCAGTCCCGGCAGGCCCTGCGCGACCAGGTCGAGAAGCTGGGCAAGACGTGCGCGGACATCGGCCGCGACGCCGACGCCATGGACAAGGTCCTGCTCACGGGGTTCACGCCGGACCGAGGTCGCCCTCTGGAGTCACTCGATGCCTTCGTCGACTTCGCTGGGCAGCACCGGGAGCTCGGCTTCACGGAGATCGTCATCCACTGGCCCATCCCGGACTCGGACTTTGCAGCGGACGAGGCCGTTTTCGAACGCATCGCCATGGAAGGGCTCGCGCAACTCGACTAATGGAGGCGCTGCACGGGTGTGCGCGAAGTTGCTGTGGAATCAATCGGGGACCTGTGCAGAGTCGGCTGTCGCGTATTCCACCACGAGTGGGCTCGCCACTACACACCGAGGTGTGGCACCGGTACGCGGAAGAAGCCCTGTGACACGTGCGTACCCAGTCATCATCGCGGACATGTCGATGTCGTTGTCCTCGTCGTCCAGTGCTTCCAGCAGTTCCTGCACGCCCCGGCCGTGCAGACGCACCTCCGTCAGGGATGAGGTGTGCTCCTCTGACGACGGGTCCCGGTGACTCGTGAGCGCCTGTACGACCTGGCCGACCCTGGTTACGAATGCAGTTCCCAGGCTAGAGACTGAGTTCTCTACCTCCAGCGCGGGACCATCCACTGATATCGGGATCCAGCTCCTCAGATGCCGGGCCGACCCATGCATGAGCAAACGACAGCCTCCGTCAGCTGCAGGGGCTGTTCCTCTTCCACCTGGTGGGTCCACGAACAAGACTAGATCCTGGTGAGCACCGCTGAGCGTTACGCAGCGAAGCGGCGCCTCGAACTGCACCCACTGACCGGGACGCAGGTTAGGCACCGCGTACCAATCCGCCACGAGCTCAACGTGCTTGGATACGTCGCGCAGGTGCCGCAACTGCCCCTGTTCCCCGTCCGCCGTTGGCGCGTCCATGTCGATACCGCCGAGCGGCGTGGTCAACCGGAGAGCACCTGTACGTGGGACACGCCGCGGCTCGGGCACGAACTGTCGCAGCTTGCTCTCCGACAAGTAAACGATCTCACGCATGGAGCACCTCCGTCTGATCGGCGGGTCACGTCACGTCATACTGCCACCCCCCACTGACAGTGGCTGGAACAGCTCAATACCGCCATAAATCAAGCCAGTTGCCGACCAGACGCCCATGTGCGGTCGACAATGAGCAGTCTCGCACCGCATGCGGCTACGACTTCGGGGGACGGCATGGAAGATTGGCTTGAGCCGGACTCGGCACTACAACGACTCAGCGAACGAATCGACTGCATAGAAGAGGGACAAGGGCGCCACGAGGAGAAGTTGGACGGGTTCAGGGGTGGGCTGTATGGAGTACAAGCCGATGTGGTGAGTCTCAGCAGCGAAGTCACCAACGTGCGTCGGGAGATCGCAGGGTTGGAGAGCGCTGTCACCGACACGCGCCAGACCCTCGACATCTTCATCGAGCAGTATGGACGCGACAGAGAAGTCTCCAAAGCTCAGGCCGAACTGTCTCGACTGACAACCGAGTGGCATGCAAACTTCGCACAGCGCAAGCAGACCCGTGCCCTGGCCCGCGGCCTCGTGCACACCCTCACTGCGCAGGCCGTCTACAGGAACGTGGTGAACACAGCCACCGTGCGAGCCTGCTCTGAGGAGCGATTGCTCCTCGAACCGACGTACTGGCTTGCGCCTGCCACCATGGCGGTCGCGGCCAAGTTCCGCGACGAGGAGGAACAGGGTGGGCGCGCCCGTGCACATGCCTGCGCCTTGGACGCCGCCAAGGCCAACCTCTTCTTTTCGTTGACATGTTCTCGCCTCGGAGACGAGACCGAAGCCGCCGCATGGATGGACCTCTACCTCCAGTCACTCGACCCTGACGAACTGGGGCAGGATTTCTTGGTCGTCCTGGACGCGATCGCGAGCAAGGAACTGGGCGAGAAAGCGCTCGGATATGCCCAGCAGGCCATGGCGCGATGGAACCGAGGCGACTCGCACCTCTCGATCGGCGCGGTCAAAATCCCCGACATGCGTGGTGGCACGGACTTGGAATCCCGATTGCTGGGCCTGCGAAGCCGGGTTGCCGAGAATCGGTACACGGCTCTGCGTGAGACATGCGGAGGTCAATGGGAGGTACTTCGGGACGGTTGGGAACTGGCCACTGTGCCAGATGTGACCTTGGCCTATCTCCGAAGGGTGTTCCCGGACGGAGTGGATGGGGTCGATATGCCAGTCGGTAGCGGTCGCCACGTCGAGAGCGCCCTGGAACGCCTTATCGATCAACTTGAACCGGATGAAGCGGATATGCGAGAGAGGATGCGGCGACTTGAGCGCATCATCGAACATGGGGGAGACCTTGAGGAGGCCAGCAGGGCGCAGGAGGCGTCACTCGCCCCTGACGCTGCCCCGGTTGAATTCATGACGCTTCTAGACCAAGCCGTTTTTGAACCGGACGAAATACAGCTCGGCCAGCCAGCCCGCCGGATGGCTTTACGTGCAATCTGGCCGGGTTTGGAGAAGGCCGCACAGCGATTCGTTGCCGTCTCCCAGAATCGCCTTCCGCGCCACATCACCTTGAGCGTCGCAGATTGGTCATGCACAGTTGCCACAGACCCACAGTTGATGGTGGAGGCTAGGCCACTTCTCGATGAGCTTACCGCGCACATCGAGCAGCAGACCCAGGTTCAGTCGGACGCTGTGGTACGTAGATGGCCTCGCGTTGTTGCAGCCTTAGTGATCGGTGCCTTCACTGGGGCGCTCGTGGTGCCGTTCGTCGACGGCGTCGCACGCTGGATATTTGGCTTGCTTACGATAGCTATGTTCACGTGGCCGATTTGGGAGATCTGGAGCCTTCCGCTCCGCAAGAAGTACGTACGCGATCAGGGAGACCGATTGCGCCATGAGGCTGTGACAACGTTGGACATGGCGTTACGTCAGTGCGAGGATTTTTTTGAGGAATGGCACGAGGCGGTGGAGCAACTGACTTTCCTCGTCGAGTGGGGAGGGAGTCATCGGCGTAATTGATCACTGGATTGACGTGACCTGGCCGGGGAGTGGAAAAGGGAGCGGATGGATACGTCCAAGCTGATCGGTGGCCGTTTCATGGCGAAGGATGGCCCTGTCAGTGGTGCCATGGGTGACGTGTGGCCGGCCGAGGATACGAAGTTGGGCCGCACTGTGGCCCTAAAGTTCCTAGCACGACGACGCCTCCGCCAGCAGGGAGCCCCCACGGAGTTCACTGATTGGACCGTGAGAAGGTTCGAGCGCGAGGGCTTTGCGATGGCGCGCGTCAATCATCCCCACGTCGCACACATCTATGACACGGGTGAACACGATGGCGAGCTCTACATCGTTATGGAGTACATCCAGGGCAGGTCGCTCACTAGCCATTTAAAGACGGGCCCCACTCTCCCACTTGAACGTACCGTTCGATGGACACGCGAAATTTGCGAGGGCCTGGAAGCCGCCCACTCCCGTAACGTGCTCCACCATGACATCAAGCCCGACAACATCATGATCACGAACCAGGGCGAGGTCAAGATCGTGGACTTCGGGCTGGCTTCCTTCGCGGATGTCACCCAGTCTCACACGGGTGTGGGCACCCCGCTGTACAAGGCACCAGAGCGGTGGAACGACAGCCCGGGCAGTGTGCGAAGCGATTTGTATTCCGTCGGCTGCGTTCTGTACGAGATGCTGGCTGGGCGTCCCCCCTTCGGCAGCTCTCAGGACGATCCCATGACCGTAGGCAGAATGCACCAGGACGATTCGCCAGCACCTCCGAGCGCCCACCGTCCAGGCGTGCCCGATCAACTGGACTCCATCGTTCGGATTCTCTTGGCCAAGGACCCAGCATATCGCCCGCGAAGTGCCGGAGCGGTTGCAGAAGTGATGAGAGATATCGAGAAACCTCTGGGCGTGGAGGACTTGGCCGATGCGAGTGGACAGGCCCTGCCTGACGGCGTGGACGGCGACACTCATCATTCGGAGCGCGTCAGGGCATTGGACCGCCGCATCTTCGAACTGGAATTCCGATTCGGACCGAATGACCAGACAGTGATCGAGGCGCGCGTAGAGCATGCCGAAGTCACAGGCCAGTCGGGCGACACGCGAGGGGCCGCGGCCCTGTACAACCGCCTCGGCCATGACTGCCAGGATTATTTCGGTCCCTACGACATGCGGGCACTCAACGCCTTCGAAGGTGTCGCACGGTGGATCGCAAAATCGGGCGCAGAGTGACGGGATTTGGTATGAGTTACGCGCCGATCTGATGGTCGGTAGCGGGATCTCTATGGGATCTAGAAATTAGCGAGCGGCGATTATCAATGCGATTAGTGCCAGGCAGATGAGGCCCACGCGAAGCGCTCGGATTGCGCGGTTAGCCCATACGTACTTTCTATTCGCGACGAGAGAGTTTGCGTGCACCTGAAGCGCAATGTGATGAGTGATCTCCTCGTTGTTTCCCGTAAGCGTGGCCAGCACCTGTGCGTACGTCGGCGCGTCGTGCTCGTATTGACGCTTGACGTCGCCATAGAACAGCAGATTCGTTGGACTGCGCTCAGCCTCAGCCTGCGTTGGCTCGGTCTCGCCGTCTCTGCGAGGAACACTCCGCCTCGCCCACAGGTCACGGAACTTCGCGCGCAACTCGCCAGGCGAAGGAGGTTTGAGCTGAGGAGCAAGGGCGGCCATAGCGCATAGTCCGGCGAGGAGGATCATGAGACAGCCGACGACCGCAACGACGTCAAGGATGATCCCGGGGTTGCTTTGGTCCTTGAGCAAGTTGTAGGCGACCCCACCAGCGACGCCAGCAGCGGCCAGGGTTGCGACGCTTTTGGTCTCAGCGTGCTTCACCCAGTCATTGACTAGGCTCAGCGCCTTCCATGCGTGCTCCGGCTGGAGGGTGCTTGGGCGTGGGACGCCTTTCCCGTCCTCCTCATTGGCCGGGGAGTCATGCTGCGGCATCACGAGGACAACCCAGCTCGTCGTGCTCGCAGTGCTTGGCGTTCCTGCTGCGCCTTTACCCAGATCGCCTCACGCATCTGTGCCGATGCAGCCGCCCGTTTCAGGTGACCGACGTCGTTACGCTTCTTTTCGCCACGCAAGACGGCCGCGCAGTATTCCTCTCCGTGGGTGTCGCACCAAGTGGAGGACAGCACGCGCCCTTGGGCCTCTGGATCTCCGTCGGGAAGCCGATCGATGGTGTGGTCCTCCCAGAGGGTGTCAGTCGGTCCTTCACCGCAAGGGCAGGTGAAAGCCAGGTAGTCATTCTTCTCGACCCGGTCCCACACGCTGCCAGTCACAGCCATGAGGTGTCGATCGACTGACTGAGCTGCCTTAGCAGCGTAGTTGACAGCCTTGCCCGCCCAAACCGGCTCTTGCTGGTTGACGTTGCGTGGTGTACCGACCCGCTTGACTAGAAGACGGCTGGATGCGACGCCGACCTTGTATCCAGTGCTGGGCAGTTCGGAGTCGTTTGGCCACCGGTCTTCAAGGCGCTTCACCAAGTCGACGCTGAACGTCTTGACTGTGATCCCGGAGGCCAGCGCACGCTCATATCGGAGGTCCCCCCAGAAGAGTGCAAGCGCACCGTCCCCCTGAATCGCCAAGAAGTTGGCCTCGAACTCGTCGAAGATCCTTACGACGCCGCCGGTGCTGGCCTCGTAGATGCTGGCTGTACTCGCGGCCCACTTGCTGGTGCCCAACTTGGTGGAGCCCTTCAAGTCTGCGACCACAGCGACGGCGTCTGTAACCTTGTGCCACCTCCTTGCAGTGATCGGCAGCGCGGACACGTCGAGGTTGTGCCCCTTGTCCATTACCTCGGGGGTGGACGCGAACTCGTCCTTCGCCTTCTGGTCGAGGTCCTTGATCAGGTCATCGAGTCTTACCTCGGTCACGGACGCCCTTCCCACTCGTCGCTACTGTGCCTACGGTACGGCTGGGGTCTGACAGAGCGGGGTGTACAAAGAACGCACTGCCCAGCCGTGGGTCGACAAGAATCGGACCTCACCTTCCGCGGTGCTCAGCGCTGCATCCTCGAACAGCAGTCGCTTACTGAACGCAGCGTCGTCGGGAAGGGACGTAACGTACATATCGGCGTGACTCTGTGTAACGCTGCCCGTTGTCTGCGTCTGCGTTTTCAAAGTTCAGTGTGTGGGCGATGACCAACGCTTCCCCCGGACTTCACAGCAGTCACGCCAGCGGCGCACTTCGGTCTGCGCGCACCATGGTTCCATCGGCCAGGCCCACGTAGGGATGCATCTGTGTGAACGGGATTCGCTTTCTCCCGCTCTACACGGCGTAGCTCATCGGCTCGGATCAGGAACCTTGCCGGCGGAGCGCCTGGCCTGAGTGCGTGAGGGAGCGGAGTAGCCCAGTTCTCACCACGTGTGACAAGAGTCGCCGGTCATCCGGCAACTCCACCCCCCAGCTCGTGATCGCAATCGGTTGGTCTCCGACATTCGCTGCCTCCACGCTGACGAAGTGATCGCCCAGGTCCTGAGTGCCGTCTGGCAGGTCGTAGACGGGGATGGAGTTGGAGACCTGGAGGATCACCCGTGGCCCTACGGGAGCGGGCAGGTAGCTGGAGATGTTGAAGCGGTTCTCCTGTCGGTTGTGGTCGCCAACTTGGACAGCTGCGGGGCCGTGGAAGGCGTTGCCGACACGGCCTTCATGGTCAGCCGTCGGAATGTTTCGGCAGGTCAGCTTGCGATAGGCGAAAAAGCCTTGACTGAGGTGACGAGGGTGCCCAGCCGCATCCGCTCGGTGACGGCCGCGGCGGCGGTCAGTGTGGGTACGGCACCGAACCACGGGCCGTCCCGGAAGGTACGCCAGGACAGGTGGTCGTAGGTGAATCCGGTGTGGAAGCCGAGTTGCTCGGCGCGCTGCCAGGCCTCGCGGCTCCCCTCGTTCCAGCGGCGGTACGGGAGGATCACGGTGCTCAGGCGCAGGCTCATGGGTGACAGGTTATGCAGTTGTCCCTGTTTCACGTGAAACCGTCACCGTATGCGGCTGTTCAGCCACGGCGTGAGGGTGATCATCGAGATCCACTCCTTGTGCGTCCGGTCGCCGGGCAGCGGGACGACGAGGTTGCAACTGGGCGGGAAACGGCGGGTCTTGACGTAGGCCCGGCCGTCGAAGACGGAGCGGAGGAAGGCCGGGACGTCGTCACGGGCGATGTCGGGGCAGTCGATGCCCTCGACGGTGATCAGCGCGTCGTCCTCGGGGTAGAGCCGCACCGTCACCCGGGGCAGTCCGCCGAACTCGATGAACGCCTCGTGCGGGAGCGAGCCGTCCGGGTCGGTGGTGACGCCGAAGCCCGCGGAGGTACGGCGTGAGGTCTGGTCGGCGCCGATGTCATGGGTGACCTCGATCTCCCGCGCGTACTCGGACGCGATGGCCCGGAGGGCGGTGACGGCGGCCTCGGTGCTGTGGAAGTGGTCCATACCACTGATCATGCCGGGGGCGGCGCGGCCGGGGCCAGGCAGGGGCGGCACTTCTCGGCCGTGTGAGGTCAGTGCCCCTCGGCCCGCTCGAAGTCAGTGGGGCTCGGGGAACCGCAGGTACCGCACGGGCACCGCCTCCGTGAGCCACACCCCGTTCTCGCTGACCCGGAAGACATGGCCGTCCTTGTGCATGGCCCCCGCGTCCACGGAGAGCACGACGGGCCGGCCGCGGCGGGCGCCGACGCGGGTGGCCGTCTCCCGGTCGGCGGAGAGGTGGACGGCATGGCGGTTCATGGGCCGGAGCCCTTCGGCCCGGATCGCGTCGAGGCTGCGGGCGACGGTGCCGTGGAAGAGGTACGGCGGCGGGGTGGCCGGGGGCAGTCCGAGGTCGACCTCGATGCTGTGGCCCTGGCTGGCGCGGATCCGGGTGCCCTCGATCGCGAAGCGGCGCTTGTCGTTCGTGGCCACCACATGGTCGAGTTCCTCGCGGCTGAACCGGAACCCGTTCGCCGCGCAAGCCGCGATCAGCGTATCGATCTCGACCCAGCCGGCCTCGTCGAGGGTGAGCCCGATCCGCTCGGGCTGGTGGCGCAGATGCTTGGAGAGGTACTTCGACACCTTCACGGTGCGTCTTTCATCCATCCGGTCAGGATGACGCGAGAGACGTGGATCACGCATTTTATTTTGCGGCCGATGTTTGATCCACAACCAACTGTAGTTATCCACAGGGGAATTGGCGTTTCTGTGGACAACTCCCTTCCATGTCAGCCCTCTTCGTCAAGATCAGCTGGGGGCACCCCACTTGGCATGAGCGCATCCAACGCCCGTGCCCGCAGCTCCCGTTCAGCCGCCAGCGCGACGAACTCGCCTGCCTTCTCCTTCCCAACCAGCCCCTCCACGGCCCGCATTGTCGACTCGGGCACAGCCACGGAACGTGACGAGGAGGCGGCCCGCGACGACTCCGCCGCCCCGAGGTGCTGCCGCAGCGACCGGTTGGCGAACAGCCGCATCGCGCGGGCGAGTTCGGCGTCCACGGTCTGCTGCGCGAGGGGCCGCAGCCGTCGTACGAGCGAGGCCGCTTCAGCGGCGTCCGCGTCGGTCGGGCGGTGCGGGCCGTCGAGGTAGCGGGCGAAGACGTGCTCGGTGGTGAACTCCAGGAAACGGGAGGCGATGTGCTCGACCTGGACCCTCAACTCCCGCAGGTGGGACGAGATCGCGGAGAGCGGGACTCCGGAGGCGTGCAACTCGACGGCCACCGCCAGCTCTTGGGGGCTCGGCACGAGGAAGGAGTCGGGGTCTCCGGGAACCGCCTCCAGTACGCCGAGTTCGACGGCCTCGGCGACGGCCGCGTCGTCCGGGCTGCCGCCGAAGCGCTGCTCCAGCTCGGCGCGCGAGATCCGCGCCGCCTGCTCGTCCGTCCACGGCCCGTCGACCTCGGCGACCAGCCCGAGGACCCCGCCGAGCCCCCGGCCCGCGTCCCAGGCGTCCAGCAACTCCTTGATGGAGGCCAGGCCGTAGCCCCGGTCGAGCAGGTCCGCGATCTGCCGGAGCCGGGCGAGATGGACGTCGGCGTACACGTTGGCCCGGCCCCGCCGCTCGGGGCGGGGGAGCAGGCCGCGGTCCTGGTAGGCGCGGATGGTCCGGACGGTGGCGCCGCTGAGGTGCGCGAGGTCCTCGATGCGGTAGGAGACCTCGTGCGGGCCGGAGCCGGCGCCCGAGCCGGAGTTCACGCGGCCCCCGCCCGGGCCGCCGGTGAGCGTTTCAGATACTCCACCGCACGGCTTAGCGAGCCCTCCCGCGACGGATGGTAGGAGCGCCGCAGATAGCGGGGGACGGCCGCGCCGAGCGAGCGCCAGGTGGGCAACAGGCCCTTGCGCACGGCCCTGTTGTGCTCGGCGAGCGAGTAGCGGACACGGCCCGCGAGCTGGGGGTCGTGGCGGATCAGGTAGGCCGTGCCCCAGGTCCACAGGTACAGCATCACCGGCGCCGTCACCGCCATGCCGGCGACGCGGCGGGCGTAGCGGGGGAGGCCGTGGCCGCCGCAGTGCCGGAACATGTCGTAGGCCACCGCGCGGTGTTCGACCTCCTCCGCGCCGTGCCAGCGCAGCAGGTCGAGCATCGTCTCGTCGGCGCCGGCCCGGTCGAGGGCCTCGGCGGCCAGGATCCAGTCGCCGAGCACCGCCGTGAACTGCTCGATCGCCGCGACGACCGCCAGCCGGAAGCGCAGCCACTCCCGCTGGGGCAACGGCGCGCCGAGCGGCGGGTGTTCGCCGAGGAGCCGTTCGAAGAGGTAGTCGACGTACCGGGTGAAGTCCGCCGACTCGAGCCGCTGGGCCGCGAGATGGTCCAGCACGTGCGCGTGCTGGACGCTGTGGGTGGCCTCCTGGCCCATGAACCCCTTGACGTCCGCGAGGAGTTCGGGGTCCCTGACCAGTGGCAGGCCCTCCTTGAAGACCTTCACGAACCACCGCTCCCCCGCCGGCAGCAGCAGGTGCAGCACGTTGATGACGTGGGTGGCGGTCGGCTCGTCCGGTATCCAGTGCAGGGGTGTGCGCGTCCAGTCGAAGGCGACCCGGCGCGGGGTGATCGGGTGGTGTTCGTGCGCGGAGGTCACAGCGGCGGCTCCAGGCGGGCCATCGCCCGCAACGCGCGCGGGGCGAACCGGGACATGAGGTGGGCGCCGCGCGCCTCCGGGGTGACCGGCACGACGGCTTCGTCGCGCACGACGGCCCGCAGGATCGCGTCGGCGACCTTCTCCGGCGGGTAGTTGCGCATCCCGTAGAGCCGCGCGGACTTCTTCTGGCGGCGTTTCTCCTCGGCGGCGTCGACCCCGGCGAAGTGCGCGGTGAAGGTGATGTTGGTGTTGACGAGGCCGGGACATATCGCCGAGACGCCGATCCCCTGCCCGGACAGCTCCGCGCGCAGGCACTCGCTCAGCATCAGCACGGCCGCCTTGGAGGTGCTGTACGCGGGGAGTGCCTTGGAGGGCTGGAAGGCCGCCGCCGACGCGGTGTTGACGATGTGGCCGCCCTGGCCGCGCTCGGCCATCTGCTTCCCGAAGAGGCGGCAGCCGTGGATCACGCCCCACAGGTTGACGTCGAGGACCTTCTTCCAGTCCTCCGGGGTGGTGTCGAAGAAGGAACCGGAGAGTCCGATTCCGGCGTTGTTGACCAGCACGTCCACCACGCCGTACTCGGCGGCGACCTTCTCGGCGAGCTTCTCCATGGCCTGCTCGTCGGAGACGTCGACCGTCTCCGCCCAGGCCTCGGGGGCACCGATCAGGCGGGCCAGTTCGGCGGTACGGGCCGCGCTCTCCGCGTCCCGGTCGACGGCCACCACGCGCGCGCCGGACTCCGCGAACGCGAACGCCGTGGCCCGGCCGATCCCGCTGCCCGCGCCGGTGACCAGCACGAGCTGCCCGCCGAACCGCTCCGTGTACCTGCCGGTCGCGGGCGTCACCGCGGGCCGCCCGGCGCCCTCGTGGGTGGTCACGAACTCCGTGATCCAGGACGCCAGTTGGTCGGGCCGGGTCCGGGGGACCCAGTGCTTGGCCGGCAGGGTGCGCCGCACCAGGCCCGGCGCCCACAGCTCCAGTTCGTCGTAGAGCCGCTCCGACAGGAACGCGTCCCCCAGGGGCGTGACGAGCTGCACGGGCGCGTGCGTGTACGCGTCCGTGCGCGGCCTGCGGAGCCGTGCGCGGACGTTGTCGCGGTACAGCCAGGCTCCGTGGGCGGCGTCGGTGCGGAGCGACGAGGTGGGGTAGTCGCCGCGCGGGACCTTCTCGACGCGCTCCAGGATCTTCGGCCAGCGGGTGCCGAGCGGGCCGCGCCAGGCGAGTTCGGGCAGCACGGGCGTGTGCAGCAGGTACACGTACCAGGACTTGGCGCCCTGGCCCAGGAGCTGGCCGACGCGGCGCGGGGTGGGCCGGGTCAGGCGCTTGTTGATCCAGTGCCCGAAGTGGTCGAGGGACGGCCCGGACATCGAGGTGAAGGAGGCGACGCGGCCCCGGGTGCGCTCGACGGTGACGAACTCCCAGGACTGCACCGAGCCCCAGTCGTGCCCCACGAGATGCACGGGCCGGTCCGGGCTGACCGCGTCCGCGACCGCCAGGAAGTCGTCCGTGAGCTTCTCCAGGGTGAACCCGCCCCGCAGCGGCCGCGGGGCCGTGGACCGGCCGTGGCCCCGGACGTCGTAGAGCACGACGTGGAAGCGGGCCGCCAGCCGGGAGGCGACCTCGGACCACACCTCCTTGCTGTCGGGATAGCCGTGCACCAGGACGACCGTGGGGTTCGCGGCGTCCCCCAGCTCGGCCACGCACAGCTCGACCCCGCCGGTCCGCACCCGGCGCTCCCGCGCACCCTCAAGCGTCACTTGTCCTCCGCCCAGCGCCGCACGTGCGGCAGATCGTCGTCCAGCCAGAAGGCGCTCTGTTCGGGGTCCGTGGAGTCGGTGACGACCAGGATCTCCTCGAACTTGGCGCCGGTGCCCCGGAATCCGAGATGCGGTTCGACCGCCCACAGGCCCGGGTGCGGGGGATGGTCGGAGAAGCGGTACGGCGACCACAGCGGGGACCAGCCCTCGCGGTGGCCGTGCAGCGCGTCGCTCGCGAGGCCCTTCAGGGACTGCGTGCCGAACCCGAACAGCCGCGGGGACCAAGGGCGTTCGGCGACCCGGTCGACCTTGTGCGCGATCACTCCGAAGGGGTACGCGCGGTGCCGGTTGGCATAGCCCTGGCGGACCATGAGGCGGTCCACGTCTTCGTAGATCTCGCGCAGCGGGCGCCGCTCGCGCACCTCCCGGAGGAGCAGCTCGCGGTGTGCCTCCAGGTCGGCCATCAGCCTGGCCTGCACCGGATTGCCGCCCAGTGAGTCCGAGTAGCCGATGTCGGCCGTGAAGCCCTTGTACACGGGGGCCATGTCCAGGATGAACGGCATCCCGGGCTCAAGGCGGCGGCCCGTGGGGAAGAACTGCAACGGCACCCGGAAGTTCGTGAACGCCGTGCGGTCGCCGAACCAGGCGAAGGGCAGATGGAACCAGTCCGTCACTCCCCGCGCGCGCAGCCAGGACCGCTGCAACCGCGCCGCGTCGCGCTCGGTCATCCCGGGCTCCAGCCGGGCCGCGACGGCCTCGGCGCATTCGTACGCCAGCCGCTGGACCTCTCTGAACCCCCGCAGTTCCCCGGAGAGTTCGCGTGTCACCGCCGTAGTCATGCCACCGCCCCACCTGTCCACACCGACTGCGGTACGTGCTCGTAACTTGACACTCGTGAATGTGACAGTTGTTAGAGGCTGCGTCAATAGGCGCGATCCCCACCTGTGGACAAGTGCGAGGACGCCGTCGGGTAGCCCTCAGGCAGGGGATCCCCTACGGGCCCGTACGTCTGGAGTCTGACGTGAGGACAGCTCTGCGGGCTGACGACCGGAGTGGCCCGCGTCACTACCTTCGTAGACGTGACTGTGATCGTGACCGAAAGCCTGAGCAAGCGGTTCCCCCGGGTGACCGCGCTTGACCGGCTCTCCGTGGACGTCGGACCCGGTGTGACGGGGCTCGTCGGTGCCAATGGAGCCGGCAAGTCCACCTTGATCAAGATCCTGCTGGGTCTGTCCCCCGCCTCCGAGGGCCGAGCCGAAGTGCTCGGTCTGGACGTCGCCACCAAGGGTGCCGACATCCGCGAGCGCGTCGGGTACATGCCGGAGCACGACTGTCTGCCGCCCGACGTCTCGGCCACCGAGTTCGTCGTCCACATGGCGCGCATGTCCGGACTTCCGCCCACCGCGGCCCGCGAGCGCACCGCGGACACCCTGCGCCACGTCGGCCTGTACGAGGAGCGCTACCGCCCCATCGGCGGCTACTCGACGGGCATGAAGCAGCGCGTCAAGCTCGCGCAGGCCCTCGTCCACGACCCGCAGCTGGTCTTCCTGGACGAGCCGACCAACGGCCTCGACCCGGTCGGCCGTGACGAGATGCTCGGCCTCATCCGCCGCATCCACACGGACTTCGGCATCTCGGTCCTGGTGACCTCGCACCTGCTGGGCGAGCTGGAGCGCACCTGCGACCACGTGATCGTGGTCGACGGCGGCAAGCTCCTGCGCTCCAGCTCCACCACGGACTTCACCCAGACCACGACCACCCTGGCGATCGAGGTCACCGACACCGACGAACACCCGGACGGCACCCGCGCGGTGCGCGACGCGCTCCACGCGCGCGGGGTGGACACCCACGACGGCAGCGGCCTGCCGGGCGCGGGCCACGTGCTCCTCCTGACGGCCTCCGGCGAGGAGACGTACGACGTGGTCCGCGACACGATCGCCGACCTCGGCCTCGGACTGGTGCGCATGGAGCAGCGCAGGCACCACATCTCCGAGGTCTTCACCGACGCCGCCACGGGCACCGACCACGACGCAGAGCGGAAGGAGGCCGTAGGCCATGGCAATTGACCAGCCCCTGGTCCCCCAGCCGGGCGACCAGACCCGTATCCACAACATCGGCTACCGCAACTACGACGGCCCCCGCCTGGGCCGCGCCTACGCCCGCCGCTCCCTCTACTCGCAGTCCCTGCGCGGCGCCTACGGCCTCGGCCGCTCGGTGAAGTCCAAGGTCCTGCCGATGCTGCTGTTCGTGGTCATGTGCGTGCCAGCGGCCATCATGGTCGCCGTCGCGGTCGCCACGAAGGCGCACGACCTGCCGGTGACCTACACCCGCTACGCGATCATCATGCAGGCCGTCATCAGCCTGTACGTCGCCTCGCAGGCACCCCAGTCGGTCTCGCGCGACCTGCGCTTCAAGACCGTACCGCTGTACTTCTCACGGCCCATCGAGAGCGCCGACTACGTGCGGGCCAAGTTCGCGGCCCTGGCCTCGGCGATGTTCATCCTGACCGCCGCGCCGCTGATCGTGCTCTACGTCGGGGCGCTGCTCGCCAAGCTGGACTTCGCCGACCAGACCAAGGGCTTCGCCCAGGGGCTCGTCTCCGTGACCCTCCTCTCGCTGCTCTTCGCCGGCATCGGCCTGGTCATCGCCGCGGTCACCCCGCGCCGCGGCTTCGGCATCGCCGCCGTCATCGCCGTCCTGACCATCTCCTACGGCGCGGTCTCCACCCTCCAGGCGATCGCCGACGCGCAGAACGCCACGAACGCCATCCCCTGGATCGGCCTCTTCTCGCCCGTCACCCTCATCGACGGCCTGCAATCGGCGTTCCTGGGCGCGACCTCCGCGTTCCCCGGAGGCGTCGGCCCCACCCACGCCGAAGGCGTCGTCTACGTCCTCGCCGTCCTGGGCCTCATCGCCGCGACCTACGGCCTCCTGATCCGCCGCTACCGGAAGGTGGGCCTGTGACCACGCTCTCCATCGACCACGTCTCCCGCTGGTTCGGCAACGTGGTCGCCGTCAACGACATCACCATGACCGTCGGCCCCGGAGTCACCGGACTGCTCGGTCCCAACGGCGCCGGGAAGTCCACCCTCATCAACATGATGGGCGGCTTCCTCGCCCCCTCCACCGGCACCGTCACCCTCGACGGCGAGCAGGTCTGGCGCAACGAACAGATCTACCGGCACATCGGCATCGTCCCCGAGCGCGAGGCGATGTACGACTTCCTCACCGGACGCGAATTCGTCGTCGCCAACGCCGAGTTGCACGGCCTCGGCGCCAAGGCGGCCCAGAAGGCGCTGGCCACGGTCGAGATGGAGTACGCGCAGGACCGCAAGATCTCGACGTACTCCAAGGGCATGCGCCAGCGCGTGAAGATGGCCAGCGCCCTGGTGCACGACCCGTCGCTGCTGCTGCTCGACGAGCCGTTCAACGGCATGGACCCGCGCCAGCGCATGCAGCTCATGGACCTGCTGCGGCGCATGGGCGACGAGGGCCGCACGGTGCTGTTCTCGTCCCACATCCTCGAAGAGGTCGAGCAACTCGCCTGGCACATCGAGGTGGTGGTGGCCGGACGGCACGCGGCCAGCGGCGACTTCCGCAAGATCCGCCGCCTGATGACCGACCGCCCGCACCGCTACCTGGTCCGCTCCAGCGACGACCGCGCCCTCGCGGCCGCGCTGATCGCCGACCCGTCGACGTCCGGCATCGAGGTCGACCTGGCCGAGGGCGCGCTGCGCGTCGAGGCCGTCGACTTCGCCCGGTTCACGGTCCTGCTGCCCCGGGTGGCCAAGGACCACGGCATCCGGCTGCTCACGGTCTCGCCGTCCGACGAGTCCCTCGAGTCCGTCTTCTCGTATCTCGTCGCGGCGTAGGAGGCCAAGATGTACGACCCCACAGTCGCCCGACTCACCTACCGGGCCCTGCTCGGCAAGCGCCGGGCCCTCATCCTGAGCGCCCTGCCCTTCCTGCTGATCATGATCTCCGTGGTGGTGCGGGGCCTCGCCGGCGCCGACGACCAGACCGCGGTCGACGTCCTGGGCGGGCTCGGCCTCGCCACGATGGTGCCGATCATCGGCGTCATCGCGGGCACGGGCGCGATCGGCCCGGAGATCGACGACGGCTCGGTGGTGTACCTGCTGTCCAAGCCGCTGAAGCGGCCCACGATCATCTTCACCAAGCTGATCGTGGCGATCGCCGTCACCATGGTGTTCTCGGCGGTCCCCATGCTGATCGCCGGGCTCATCCTCAACGGCAACGGCCAGCAGATCGCCGTCGCCTACACGGTGGCCGCGCTGGTCGCCTCCATCGCCTACGCGGCGCTCTTCCTGCTGCTCGGCACGGTCTCCCGGCACGCGGTCGTCTTCGGGCTCGTCTACGCCCTCGTCTGGGAAGCCCTGTTCGGCTCCCTGGTCGCCGGTGCCCGCACGCTCAGCGTCCAGCAGTGGGCCCTTGCCGTCGCCCAGAAGGTGGCCGGCGGCGACCTGGTCACCTCGGACGTCGGACTGACCACGGCCACGGTGTTCCTCGTCGTGGTCACCGCCGGAGCGACCTGGTTCGCCGGGCAGAAGCTGCGCACGCTGAAGCTCGCCGGCGAGGAATGACAGGTCCTGATCCTGACGGGGGCTTCATCTCTGCCCGGGCACACTGGGCAAACGGTACGCATGGCTGGGAGGACGGGGATGGCCGGAGAGGCGACGTACGGAGGCGGACAGGCGGAGTCCGGGGACGGCTGGGACAAGCTGGTCCTGGACGACGACTTCATACGCTCCGCCGAGACGGCCGAGCCGTCCGCCCGGGCGCGGATGCTCGCGGCGCGCTGGCGTGCGGAGTCTCCCGAGCCGCAGCCGTGGCGCTCCGACGAGCCGCCAGCGGGGTGGTTCTTCAGCAAGGCGCGGCGGCGCAAGTGGCGGCGGCGGTAGGCGTTGTCCTGTGGCACAGCCCCGCGTCCTTGAAGGGGTGCCTGCCTGAGCCCAGGTAATTCGGTGGCGTCCACCTCGGCGTACGGGCACAGTTGTCGTGTCGACGCCGGATCAGGCCGGCGGCATCTACTGGGAGAGGAGCTGGGCGATGTCCATGCACGGCAGTACGCCCAACTCCCTTCAGGGCAGCCCGCGGCGGTCTCCGGAGTAGTTACCCTCCGTCGAGTCGCCCACCACGGGGAGCTGCCCGGGGCGGCCGCTTCGAGCACGCGACTCATTATCGCGTGGGCCGCCTTCCCTTTCGCCCCCTATGGCAGGGGGCATTTCACGCTGGGGCGGGTCGGTCGCCCGGATCGGTGCCACGAGGTGCCGCTCTCCGGGCGACCGGCCCGCCCCAGCGGCATGAGGTACGGGCGCCGCCGCAGCGGCAGGACTTACGGGAGCTGGAGCAGCGGCATGACTTACGCGTGCTGGAGCAGTCGCTCCAGCACCACCGCGATCCCGTCCTCCTCATGGGAGGCCGTCACCTCGTCCGCCACCGCCTTGAGCTCCTCGTGCGCGTTGGCCATCGCCACGCCGTGGGACGCCCAGGCGAACATCGCGATGTCGTTGGGCATGTCGCCGAAGGCGATCGTGTCGGCGGCCTTCAGGCCCAGGCGACGGGCCGCGAGGGACAGCCCCGTGGCCTTGGAGAGGCCGAGCGGGAGCAGTTCGACGATGCCCTCGCCGGCCATCGCGACGGAGACGAAGCCACCGGCCGACCGCCGTGCGGCCTCGGCGAGCTGGTCGTCCGTGAGGGTGGGGTGCTGGATGTAGATCTTGTTCAGCGGCGCCGCCCACAGCTCGGACACGTCCGAGAGCGGGGTCGAGGGCAGCGCGCCCGTGAGCGCGTACCCGTCGCCGACCAGCACATCGCCGTCCAGGCCGTCCCGGCTCGCCGCGAGGTACAGCGGGCCGACCTCCGCCTCGATCTTGGCGAGCGCCACCCCGGCGAGCTGCCGGTCCAGGGTCACCGACGTCAGCAGGCGGTGCTCCCCGGCGTCGTAGACCTGGGCGCCCTGGCCGCAGACCGCGAGGCCGTCGTAGCCGAGGTCGTCGAGGATGTGCCGGGTCCAGGGGACCCCGCGGCCCGTGACGACGATGTGGGCCGCGCCCGCCGCGGTGGCCGCGGCGAGCGCGTCACGGGTACGCGAGGAGACCGACTCGTCGGAGCGCAGGAGCGTCCCGTCGAGGTCGGTCGCGATCAGCCGGTACGGGAAGCCGCTGCTCACTTGGCGACCGGCTCCAGCAGCTCACGGCCGCCCAGGTACGGACGCAGCACCTCGGGCACGCGCACGGAGCCGTCGGGCAGCTGGTGGTTCTCCAGGATCGCGACGATCGTGCGCGGTACGGCGCACAGCGTGCCGTTGAGCGTGGCCAGCGGCTGGACCTTCTTGCCGTCGCGCAGCCGCACCGACAGGCGGCGGGCCTGGAAGCTGTCGCAGTTGGAGGCCGAGGTCAGCTCGCGGTACTTGCCCTGGGTCGGGATCCACGCCTCGCAGTCGAACTTGCGGGACGCCGACGAGCCCAGGTCGCCCGAGGCCACGTCGATGACCTGGAAGGGCAGTTCGAGGGCGCTGAGCCACTGCTTCTCCCAGTCCAGGAGGCGCTGGTGCTCGTTCTCCGCGTCCTCGGGGAGGACGTACGAGAACATCTCGACCTTGTCGAACTGGTGCACGCGGAAGATGCCCCGCGTGTCCTTGCCGTAGGTGCCGGCCTCGCGGCGGAAGCACGGGGAGAAGCCCGCGTAGCGCAGCGGGAGCTTGTCCGCGTCGAGGATCTCGTCCATGTGGTACGCGGCGAGGGGGACCTCGGAGGTGCCGACGAGGTAGAAGTCGTCCTTCTCCAGGTGGTACACGTTCTCCGCGGCCTGGCCGAGGAAGCCGGTGCCCTCCATGGCGCGCGGGCGGACCAGCGCGGGGGTCAGCATCGGGATGAAGCCGGCCTCCGTGGCCTGCGCGATCGCCGCGTTGACGAGCGCCAGCTCCAGGAGGGCGCCGACGCCGGTGAGGTAGTAGAAGCGCGAGCCGGAGACCTTCGCGCCGCGCTCGACGTCGATGGCGCCGAGCGCCTCGCCCAGCTCCAGGTGGTCCTTGGGCTCGAAGCCCTCGGCGGCGAAGTCGCGGATCGTGCCGTGCGTCTCCAGGACGACGAAGTCCTCCTCGCCGCCGACGGGCACGTCGGGGTGCACGAGGTTGCCGAGCTGGAGCGCGAGGCGCTTGGTCTCCTCGTCCGCCTCGTGCTGCTCGGCGTCGGCCGCCTTGACGTCGGCGGCGAGCTGGCCCGTCTTCTTGAGCAGCTCGGCCTTCTCGTCGCCGGAGGCCTTGGGGATGAGCTTGCCGAGCGCCTTCTGCTCGGAGCGCAGCTCGTCGAAGCGGACGCCGGACGACCTGCGCCGCTCGTCGGCGGACAGGAGAGCGTCGACGAGCGCGACGTCCTCTCCACGGGCGCGCTGGGACGCGCGCACACGGTCGGGGTCCTCACGAAGCAGGCGAAGGTCAATCACGCGACCAGGCTACCGGTGACGGGTTCCGGCTCACGACTCGGTATTCCGAACTGCGCCTTACCTCCGGTTATGCGGCAATTGCACAGAGTGTCGAAGTGGGGTGACGCCGGTCAATGAAATGGCCGCCCGCTCCCTGGAACGGGGCAGGCGCGAGGCGGTCCGTTGACTCGAATCCCTTGTGGGAAACGGGACTTGGGGATGCGGTTGTCCACAGGAATCCACATCCCGGAAGAGTTATCCACAGGGTGTGCGAAAGATCTGTGGACATCGGAAGTGATCATTTCCAAAGGGTTTCGCATGCTGGGCAATTCCTGTCCCAAACGCACCTCCCACCCACTTTCGGGTGGAAATGCGTCGCTCCATAGGATTGCCCGAAGGAAACAGGTGGACGAAGAGTGACCTACGCGCCGGTGGACGGGTCGACCCCCTGTAGGGAGATTTGTCGACTGGATCGCACTTGGTTGTCGACTTGTCCCCAGGTCGAGAAGCGGACCTGTGGATAACTTCTGTGGATAACGAAGATACGCAGGTAGTACCGGGACGATCGGCGGGTACGACCGGTCAGAAACGGCCGTCCTGGCAGTGCGCGACCCAGTCGGCGGCGGCCAGGAAGTCCTCGTCCGAGGTGGCCGGGAACAGCGGGCGCACCCCGTCCACGCCGACGTCCGCGCGCGGGTACGACCCGAGGAAGCGCACCTGAAGGCAGATCCGCTTGAGCCCGGCCAGCGCCTCCGCCACCCGGCGGTCGGAGATATGGCCCTCGGCGTCGATGCAGAAGCAGTAGTTGCCGATGCCGGCGCCGGTGGGCCGGGACTGGAGCAGCATCAGGTTGATGCCCCGGGTGGCGAACTCGCCCAGCAGATCGCGCAGACCGCCGGGGTGGTCGTCCCGCTGCCAGATCACCACGGACGTCTTGTCCGCGCCGGTCGGCGCCGCGGGCCGGGCGGGCCTGCCCACCAGCACGAACCGGGTCTGCGCGTTCTCCGCGTCGTGGATCTCGGTCTCCAGCGCCTCGAGACCGTACCGGGCGGCGGCGAACTCACCGGCGAACGCGGCGTCGTAGCGGCCCTCCTGGACCAGGCGGGCGGCGTCCGCGTTCGAGGCCGCCGACTCCCAGAGGGCGTCCGGGAGGTTCGCCTTCATCCAGTTGCGGACCTGCGGCTGGGCGGCGGGGTGCGCGGAGACCGTCTTGATGTCGGAGAGCTTCGTGCCCGGCCTGACCAGCAGCGCGAAGGTGATCGACAGCAGCACCTCGCGGTAGATCATCAGCGGCGCGCCCGCGACCAGCTCGTCCAGGGTGGTGGTGATGCCGCCCTCGACGGAGTTCTCGATCGGCACGAACGCGGCCTCGGCCTCGCCGGTGCGGACCGCGTCCAGCGCGGACTGCACCGACACATAGGGGATCAGCTCCCGGGTGGCCGCCTCGGGCAGCGTCCGCAGGGCGACTTCGGTGAAGGTGCCCTCAGGGCCGAGATACGCGTAGCTGGCTGGCATGACCTCACCCTAATGGGCCTTGCGAAACCGGACGCACGCTTCCTGGACGAGCCACCCGTGAGGGCGACGGCCTCACCCCTCCAGCAACCGCTGCCCCACGTACTCGCCCTCCGCCGCCCCGCCCGGCACCGCGAACAGGCCGCTCGCCTCGTGGCGGATGTACGTCGACAGGGCGTCACCGCGGTCGAGCTTGCGCTGCACGGTGACGAAGCCGCGCAGCGGGTCCGCCTGCCAGCACACGAAGAGGAGCCCGGCGTCCGGGGTGCCGTCGGCGGCGATGCCGTCGTGGTACGAGAAGGGGCGTCGGAGCATCGCCGCCCCGCCGTTCTGGTCGGGCCGGGCGATCCGGGCGTGCGCGTTGATGGGGACGACCAGGGCGCCCTTGGCGTCGGTCTTCTCCAGGTCCATCGCGGTCGTCTCACCGCCCCCGGACAGCGCGGCCCCGTTCGATTTGCGGCGCCCGACGACGTTCTCCTGGGCCTGGACCGAGAGCTTCTCCCAGTCGTCGAGGAGCATGCGGATACGGCGTACGACGGCGTAGGAGCCGTTCGCCATCCATGCCGGGTCGGTCGTACCGGACGCCGGCACGAAGATCCGCCGGTCGAAGTCGGGCTCGGTCGGCTTGGGGTTGCGGGTGCCGTCGAGCTGGCCCATGAGGTTGCGGGCGGTCATCTTGTGGGACGTGGCACCCGGGGTCCGGTTGAAGCCGTTCATCTGCCAGCGGACCTTGGCCGCGCTGCCCGCGTCCTTCTGGATCGTGCGCAGGGCGTGGAAGGCGACCAGCGCGTCGTTGGCGCCGATCTGCACCCACAGGTCGCCGTTGCTGCGGGCCTTGTCGAGGTGGTCGGAGGAGAAGTCGGGGAGCGGGTCGAGGGAGGCCGGGCGCTGCTTCTCCAACCCTGTACGGGAGAAGAAGGAGTTGCCGAAGCCGAAGGTGATCGTCAGGGACGAGGGCCCCGCGTCCCGGGCGACATCCGTGTCGTCCTGCGCCGCCGCCTCGCCCGCCATCAGCCGCTGGGCGGTCGTCGACCAGCGGCGCAACAGGGCCGCCGCCTCCTTGCGGCCCGCGCCCGCCGCCAGGTCGAAGGCGACGAGGTGGCCGCGCGCCTGGAGGCCCTCGGTGATGCCCGGCTGATGTTTCCCGTGAAACATTGCCATGTCCTCGCCGAGCGAGGTGAGCGGTGTGGCACCGGCGGGCGCGGACGCGTAGCCCACGGCCCCGCCCGCCGCACCGAGCACGAGCCCGGTGGCACCGGCCGTACCGAGGAGTCGTCGGCGGGAAATGCCCTCCCCGGGGGTGGCGTCGTCGGACGCGGCCTCCGCAGGGGGTGCCTCTACGGTCCGGGTCTGGGGAATGGACTGGTCAGGCATGGCGTGGTTCAGCCGATCTGCGCGTTCTTGTCGACGGTCGTCTGGTCGATGTCGGAGGTCCGCACGGTCACCGAGATCTTCCAGTCGCCCGCCATGGGGATCTGGATTCCGGTCGCCGCCCAGTGCCCGGTGGTGATGTGGTCGGGCGTCACGGGAAGCGGGCCGATCTTCTTCGCGGCGAGGGTGAAGGCCACCTTCACCTCGGGGACGTCGAAGGCCCGGCCGTTGGGGCGCTGCACATAGACGTGCATCTCGTTGCCGCCCACGCGCGCGGGGTCGAGGTCGAGCCGTATGACGCCCTTGCCGTCCGTGCCTCCGGTGTCGAAGGACATGTCCAGGGTCAGGGCACCCGCGGACGAGGAGGAAGCGGCCGAGGGGGAAGAGGCCTTGGCCGCCTTGGCGTCCTCCTCCGTGCGGCCGGGTTCGGTGGTCGTCAGGGCCGTGGTGACGGCCAGCACGACCACGGCGACGGCGGCCTCGGCGAGCACCGACCGGCGCAGCCCGAACCGGATCGGATCGGCGTCCCGCAGCCGCTTCTGCCGCGTGGAGTCCACGGCGGCCTGCTGCCGGGCGAGTTGAGCGGCCCGCTTGGTGTCGCCGGGTGCCCCGGAATCGCCGCCCTTGGAGGATGCGGACGAGGACGAGGACGCGGCCACGGCGGAGTCGCCCTCGGCGGAGGCGGCGGCCTTGGACGAGGTCGTGGCGCTTGAGGCACCGGCCTCGGTGGACGTCGTAGCGCTGGAGGCGCTGACCTCAGTGGAAGGGGCGCTGGAGTCGGCGGTCTTCGAAGAGGCGCTGGCATGCGCCTTCTCCTTCTCCTGTGCGCGCTCCTCGACGGCGGTCTCAGCCGGCCCCGTCGTCTCGGCCGTCGCGCCCGTCTCCGCCAGCCGTCCCGTCCACCGCCGCGAGATCGAGGCGATGCCGACGAGCAGCGCGACGAGCCCGATCTTCACGAGCAGCAGCTGGCCGTAACCGGTGTCGGTGAAGGCCGACCAGGAGCCGAGCTGGCGCCAGGACTGGTAGATGCCGGTCGCGACGAGGGTGAGGACGCTGCCGAAGGCGATGCGGGAGAAGTTCCGGACGGCCGTCCGCCCGACCTGGTTGTCGGCGGGCGCGCGGTAGAGCGCGACGAGGAGGGCGGAGAGGCCGCCGAGCCAGGTCGCGACGGCCAGCAGGTGGACGACGTCGACGGGCATCGCGATGCCGGGCTGGAGCCCGGTCGAGGCGTGCTCGGCCAGCGCCCAGCTCGCTGCGAGCCCGGCGGCCACCACACCGCCGCCGATCGCGAGACCGAAGGTGAGGTCCCGCTTCTCCTCTTCCTCCTCCCGCTTGTCGTACGCCCCGAAGAGCACGGCGATGAACAGCGCGGCGGCGGCGAGCAGCAGCAGCCGGGAGACGAGCGCGGCGCCCGTCTTGGTCTGGAGGACCTGTCCTACGAGGTTCAGATCGAAGACGTCGCCGAGCTTGCCGGTGGTCGTGTACGAGCCGCGCAGGAGCAGCAGCCAGAGCGTGGCCGCGGTGAGCGTGACCCAGCCGGAGACGACGAGGCGCTGCAACGCGCGTACCCCGGCGCCCCGCTGCCAGCAGGCCAGGATGAACGCGGCGCCGCCGACCATGACGATGAAACCGGCGTACGACATGTAGCGCCCGAAGCCGTAGAGCCCGCCGACGAGCCCGCCGCCGACGTCCTGGTCGGAGACGGAGACGGTGGTCTTGGAGGGGGCGCCGACGGAGAAGGTGAAGGCGCCGGCCACGGGGTGGCTGTCGGCCGAGACGACCTGCCAGGCCACGGTGTAGGTGCCGTCGGGCAGGCCGCTGCGGACCTGGATGGCGTAGGTCGTACCGCTGATGTTGGACGGTTTGCCGACGTCGACGCGTTTGCCCTTCGGGTCGAGGACGCGCAGCGAGTCGTCGTTCGTGGAGACCTTCTCGGAGAAGGTGAGCGAGATCTGCGTCGGAGCCTTGTCGACCACCACCCCCGAACTGGGGTCGCTGCCGGTCAGCGCGGCGTGCGCGGAGGCGGTACCGGCCCCGGCGAAGAGCATGCCGGTGACGGCCAGGAGCAGCAGCACCAGATTGCGGACGCGGGGGGTGATGGTCGTGGTCAAGGTGGGGTCCCTCCCTCAGTGCCCGGTCGTGGGGTTGTACGTGGCCGACTTCACCGGCATCTCAACCGTGAGGGGGCCAGACTTGGCAAAGTGCAGCTTCACGGTCACGTGGTCGCCCTGCTTGAGCGTGTGCTTCAGCTTGTCGAACATCAGGTGGTTGCCCCCGCTCTTGAACACGAGTTGACCGTGTGCGGGTACATCGAGGGACTTCACCTCCTCCATCGACTGGCCGACGGTCTCGTGCACGGAGACCGGGCCGAGGTCGCTGGTGACGGAGGTCAACTCGTCCTTCGCGCCGCCCTTGTTGGCGATGTCCAGGAAGCCCGCCGCCATCTCCGAGACCGGCTGGGGCATGTAGGCGGAGCTGACGGAGAGCTGGGCCTTGGCGTCGTCCGAGCCGCCGCAGCCCGTGAGGACCAGCGCCCCCGCGAGGACGACGACGGAGGACGCTACCGCGTGTTTCACGGTGTCTCCCCCTTGACGATCTTGGGGAGGTCCTTGGTGTAGTCGTCGACGGTGGTGTCCTCGCCGTAGAGCAGATAGCCGCCGTCGGTCTTCGGGGAGAACGCGACGACCTGGGTGCCGTGGACCGAGACCAGCTTGCCGTTCTTGTCCTTCGAGGTCGGCTCGATGGAGATGCCGATCGAGCGGGCACCGGCCTGGATGGCGGAGAAGTCGCCGGTCAGGCCGACGAACTGGGTGTCGATGCCCTTGAGCCACTTGCCGAGTTCCGACGGGGTGTCCCGGGCCGGGTCGGTGGTGACGAACACGACGAGCAGCTTGTCCTGCTCGGCCTTGGGCAGCGCCTTCTTGGCGACGGCGATGTTGTTCATCGTCAGCGGGCAGATGTCGGGGCAGTGGGTGTAGCCGAAGTAGATCAGCGTCGGACGGCCCTTGGACTCCGCCCGGAAGTCGTACTTCTTGCCGTGCGTGTCCGTGAGCACCAGGTCCGGCTTCTCGAACGGGGTGTCGAGCACGGTGGCGGCCTGCGTCGCGGTGTCCGCGGAGACCGCGGCGACGGGGCTCTTGTTGTCGTCCCCGCTGCCGCAGGCGGAGAGCGTCAGGGTGGCGGCGGCGAGCAGAACGGCCGCCGCGAACGTCTTCTTGCGCATAGGAAAATGTCCCAGTTGTGAGAGCTCCGGCGCGCACCGGGGTCGTCGCGGGAGTCGCACGGACCCCGGTGCGCGCTATGAGTGGACGGGCCTCAGACGGTCGTACGCCGCCGACCGGCCAGAACGCCGTACGCCACGCCCGCCGCGCCGACGGCGATGCCGACCACGGCGAGGACGCGGGCGGTGGTGTCGGACGAACCGGAGGACGACGACGTGGAGTCGGCGGCGGTGGTCTCGGTCTTCGTGGATGTCTCGGAGGCGTCCTCGGCGGTCGCGCCGGACGCGGCGGCGGAGGTCAGCTTGAGGCTGGGAGCCGGGTTGTCGGGCTCCGCCTCGCCGTCCTTCTGGACCTCGATCCAGCGCACGACCTCCTTGTCGGAGTACGTCTGGAGCGCCTTGAAGACGAGCTGGTCGGCGTCCGTGGGCAGCATGCCGACGGAGACCGGGAACTTCTGGAAGTAGCCGGGCTCGACGCCCTTGCCGGTCGCGGTCCAGGTGACCTTGGTGACGGCCTCGGTGATCGTCTCGCCGTGCATCTCGGCGGGCTTGGCGAGCTTCGACCTGGTGACCTTGACGGTCCAGCCGCTGATCGGCTCCGGCATCACGGAGGCCAGCGGGTGGTCGGCCGGGAAGTTCACTTCCAGCTTGGTGGTCGAGGCATCGTCACGCTCGTTCGGGACCTTGAAGTCGACGACCGCGTAGCCGCCCTTGACGGCCGCGCCCTCCGGCTGCACGGAGACGTGCGCGAAGGCGGGGGAGGACAGCACGAGCACGGCCGAGCCGGCGACACCGACGGCGGCGGCGATACGAGAAGCCTTCATGAAAGGAGCACTCCACTTCGAGTTCGAGTGAGTTCCGGTGGTGAAGAGGGGCGCGTGGTGTCCCGGGTGCGGCGGGGTTTCCCGGCCGAGGAACACGAGCACGCGTGTGTGCCGCACGACGGCGGCCTCTTCACGCACGGAACAGAAGGGAGTGCGGGGGTGATGGTCGCGTCGCGTCAGGCGGCGAGGGTGTGTGCGGCGGCCGGCGGACCGCGGCGGATCACCGAGTGCTGGAGTGCGGTGGTGTGCGGCGCGGGCGGCGCGAACAGGGCGCTGAGACGCGGGCGCGGGCCCGCCTCGGGCGCCCCCGGCAGCCCGGCCCGCAGGGCGCGCACCAGGGCGAGGGCCCCGCGCAGGGACCGTACGAGCGCCCCTTCGGCGACTCCGTGCGCCGACAGTTCCATCAGGCGCAGCAGCGCCTGGTCCCCGCGCCGCAGCAGCCAGCCCGCGGCGAGCGCCGCGAGGACGTGACCGAGCAGCATCGACAGGGACGGGAACAGCGACATCGAGGAGGCGGCGGAGGTGGACATGGCGTCCGCCGGGTGATGCATCGATGCCATGGACCCCATGGACCCCATGGCGCTCATCGGGCCCGTCGAGCCCGAAGTCGGCAGCAGCCGCGCGTCGGTGAGGATCTGATGGGCCTGCGCCGGGCTGATCGCCGCCGCGGTGGTCCCGCACAGGAGATGCGCGGCGCGCGCGACGAGCGTGGCGTCGGACGCCGACAGGGAACCGCCGGTGGATGTGCCCGCGCTCTGCCCCAGCCCGAACAGCGTGTGCAGCACGGTCTGTCCGACCGCGAGCGGCACCACGATCCCCGGCAGCGAACGCGCCCGCCCGGCGAGCGGCGCCACGACGAGGAAGGTCGCGAGGAAGCCCGCGCCGACCGTCCACAGCGGAACGGTCGCGCAGGAGGCGATCGCGTGTCCGGCGGCGGCCAGCACGACACAGACCGCGGCGAACACCGCGGCCCGCAGGACCCGGAGTTCACCTCCGGAGCGCGCCGTATGGGGGTGGGGGGCAGTCATGGCGGGCTCATCATCGCACCGGCTCCATCGCGGCTATACGGCAGGTCCGGCACATCGGGGCCATAGTGTGTTGTACGTCACAAAGATCACTCTCCGGCGTGAGCTACCTCCGGATACACCAATTACGTTTGGGACACATCCCCCATATGGGCGGCATCACGTCAACTCCGTGCTTACGCAGGGGCACTGGCGGCAATAGGTATCACTATGTCGAGCCGCGGCCGGGAGGCTGGAGCATGAGCATCTGGTGGTCACTCCACTTGAGGCGCGAGGCCGCGAGTGTGCCGCTCGCGCGGCGACTGTTCCTCGGCACGATGGAGACCGCGGGCGTCGACCCGGACATCTCCTACGACCTCTCCGTCGCCCTCACCGAGGCCTGCGCCAACGCCGTCGAGCACGGCGGCGACACCGCGCACGGCACATCCTCGGAGGCGTACCGGGTCACCGCGTACCTCGACGGCGAGAAGTGCCGTATCGAGGTCGCCGACTCGGGCCCCGGCTTCGCCCGCACCCAGTCCGTCCGCCCGGCGCCGGGCGAGGCGGAGAACGGCCGCGGCCTGTGTCTCATCCAGGAGCTCGCCGACCACGTCCACATCGGCAACAAGCCGGGGGTGGGCGGCGCGGTGGTGAGCTTCGACAAGATCCTGAAGTGGCGGAAGGACGCGCCGCTGATGGCGGTGTGAGGACGTCCCGGGGGTGGGTGCCCCGGGGCCCGCGCGACGGCGGCAGAATCCCCGGATGGACATCCGACCCGAACAACTGGCCGACGGCGTGACCCTGCGGCTCGCCGAGCCGGCCGACGCCCCCGCCCTCGCCGCCGCCCACATCGAGAACCGGGAGCGGATGCGGCCCTGGGAGCCGTACCGGCCGGAGGACTACTACACCGCCGAGGGGCAGCGCGAGCGACTGACGGCGCAGGTACGGGAGTTCGAGGCGGGCCGGCTCGTGCCCCTGCTGCTCGTCTCCGACGGGCGGATCGCCGGGGCCTTCACCCTGTCCGGGGTCGCGCTCGGCCCCCTGTGCAGCGCCTCGCTCGGCTACTGGATCGCCGGCGACCAGGAAGGGCGCGGTCTGGCCACCGCCGGGGTCGAGCGGATGTGTGTGATCGCGCGGGAGAAGGTCGGGCTGCACCGGCTGGAGGCGGGCACCCGGCTCGACAACCTGGGCTCCCAACGCGTCCTGGAGAAGAGCGGGTTCGAGCCGATCGGGATGGCTCCGCGCTTTCTGCACATCGACGGGGAGTGGCGCGACCACCGGCTGTTCCAGCGGATTCTGCACGACGAGGACCCGGCGTCAGCTTTCTAAGGATTCCTACCTCGCGCACAGCCCGGGCCCATGCCCCTGACGGGTGCCGTCCCTAGCTTCGCGATCATGACGGGAAACCACGGAAGTCACGGAACCCACAGAGACACAACGATCAGCCGGCGCCGCGCCCTCGCGGTGACCGGCGGGACGGTCGTGGCCGGCGGGCTGGTGGCGGCCGGCCTCCAGTCGGCGTTCGCCGACACGGCCGACGGCACCGACGCGGACGCCTCGGCCTCCGCAGGCGCCACCAGCAGTGAGTGCATGACACTGATGACGAGCGTCACGGAGGGCCCCTACTACCTCGACGGCGCCCTGGTGCGCAAGGACATCACCGAGGGCAAGGCCGGTGTCCCGCTGACCCTGCGTCTGACCGTCGTCGACGCCACCGACGGCTGCACCCCGGTCAAAGGCGCGGCCGTCGAGATCTGGCACTGCGACGCCTGGGGCTACTACTCCGGCTACACCACCGCCAACCCCGGCGGCTCGGCCCCCGCCGAGAGCGAGGAGGGCGACTCGGCGAACGACGAGACGTACCTGCGGGGCTACCAGGTCGCCAACGCCAACGGGGTCGTCACGTTCGAGACGATCTTCCCGGGCTGGTACACGCCCCGCACCTGCCACATCCACGTCAAGGTGCACACCGGCGGCGAGAAGGCGGACGGCACCTACGAGGGCGGCAAGGTCAACTACACCGGCCAGCTGTTCTTCGCCGACGACATCGCCGAGGAGATCTTCACCCTCGACCCGTACGCCAAGCACACGGGCACCTACACCGTCCTGGCCGACGACATGGTCTACGACGGCGGAGGCGCCGCGAGCGGTCTGCTCACCCTCAAGGCCGTGCACAAGAAGGACCCGTCCAAGGGCTACAAGGGCTCCCTGACGCTCGGCGTCGACCCGGACACGGAGAACACCGGCGCGGGCAGCGGCGGAGGCGGCACGCCGCCCAGCGACGCCCCCACGGGCACGCCCCCGTCCGACAGCCCCTCCCCCTCGGCCTCCGCCTCCTCGTAAGGTACGACGATGCAGAGCCGCGAGGACGAGGCTTTGGCGCGGGCCGCCGTGGACGCGCTGACCGGGCAACTGGCGCTGGCCCCCAAGCCGGGGCTGCCCGACCCGCGCGACCTGGCCGCCCGGACGACCCGGGTGGACCACCGCGCCCTGCGCTGGTCGGCCAAGGCGCTGGCCCCCGGCCTCGCGGCGATGGCCGCCGCCGCCCGCCGCACCGGCGAGCCCACACCCCAACTCCGCGCCGAACTGGGCGCGATAGGCCGCTGCGCCGAACACTCCCTGACCCTCGCGGGCGGCGGCCACCGGGGTGCCCTGTGGGCGCTGGGCCTTCTCGTCGCAGCCGCCGCTCTCGACCCCCGTGCCGGGGCGAAGGACGTCGCCGCGACCACGAAGCGCATCGCCGCCCATCCCGACCGGCGCGCCCCGCGCCGCCCCTCACGCGGTTCGTCGATCTCGGCGACGTACGGCGCGGCCGGTGCGCGCGGCGAGGCCAAGGCCGGATTCCCGCACGTACGGCGGGCGTTGGACACCCTCGGCACGGTCCGCGCGACCGGCGCGACGGAGACCCAGGCCCGCCTCGACGCGCTCCTCACCGTGATGTCCACCCTCCAGGACACCGAACTCCTGCACACGGCGGGCCCGTTGGGACTGCGCCATGTCCAGGCGGGTGCCCGCGCGATCCTGGAGACGGGCGGCACGGCCACGGAGGCGGGCGCCCGGGCACTGTCCGCCTTCGACACCGACCTCCACACGCGCGCGTGGAGCCCACGCGGAAGCGCGGGACTCCTGGCGGGCGCCCTGTTCCTGGACTCGCTGCCGGTCAGCTCGCCAACACCGGCTGCCTGAGAGCCACTTCACCGCGTCCCGCCGCCCGCCGCACCGCGGGACCCATCGCGTACGACGCCACGACCGTCGCCCCGCCCAGCAGCAGCCAGCCCGGTGTCCCCCACTCCAGGAGGAGGGACGTGAGCACCAGGGGGCCCATCGTCCTCGCGACCGTGACGCCGGTCCCGAAGAAGCCCTGGTACTCGCCCACCCGGTCGGCCGGGGCCAGGTCGAAGGAGAGCTGCCAGGAACCCGCCGACTGCCCCATCTCGGCGGCCACTTGGAGTACGGCCCCGACCACCAGCGCCCCCACGGCCACCCACGGCGACGCGCCCGCCGACAGCGCGAACACCGCGCAGGCCGCCAGCATGATCCAGCCCGACCGCCGCACCGCGCGCGTGGCCGACGCGAGCCCCGTGATCCCGCGGGCCGTGCGCACCTGGAAGGCCATCACCGCGCCGGTGTTGAGCACGAACAGCGCGGAGACCAGCCAGGTCGGCGCGTCGGTCCGCTCGGCGATCCACAGCGGCAGCCCGAGGCTGAGCAACGGCATCCGGAGCAGCAGCACGGTGTTGAGCAGCGTGACGACGACATACGGCCGGTCCCGCAGCACCCCGAGCCCGCCGGCCTGCCGCACCCGCACGCCGCTCACCGACGGCAGCCGCAGCAGCAGCCCGGCACAGACCAGGAAGCTCACCGCGTCCAGCGCGAACACCCCGAGGTACGCCGACCGCGTCCCCGCCCGCAGCGCGAGCCCGCCGAGACCCGCGCCCACCGCGAGACCGGCGTTCAGCGTCGACTGGAGATGCGCCAGCAGCCCGGTCCGCTCCCCGGCGGACACCAGCCCCGCCAGCAGCGCCTGCCGGGCCGCCGCGAGCCCCGACTGCGCGGAGGCGTAGGCGCACGCGGCGATCACGAACGGCACGAAGCCCCGGACGACGAGGAAGGACGCCACCGCGAGCCCCGTCGCCAACGCCAGCAGCACCGCCGTGCCGCGCGGCCCGCGCCGGTCCGCCAGCCGCCCCAGGGGCACCCCGACCAGCGAGCCGACGGCCCACGCGAGGGTGAGCCCGAGACCCACGCGCGCGGGGGCGAGCCCGACGACGTGGGTGAAGTACAGCGCCGAGGTCACGTAGTAGGCGCCGTCGCCGACCGAGTTGGCCAACTGGGCCAGTGCGAGGGTGCGTTGCGGGCCCGCGGGCGGGACGAGCGAGTTCGTCATGGGTACGACGTTAGAAGCCCGGTGGGCCTGTGAGGAGGCCCAATGACTGCCTGTTTTGTTGGTCCAATTTGTTGGTCCGGTCAGACCCCGTCCAGCACCCGGCCCAGCGCCTCCAGCGCGTCCGGATAGACCCGCTCCCTGGGCGTCCCGTACCCGACCACCAGCCCCTGCGGCCGCCCCGCGTTCGCGTCCGCGCCCGCCGTATGCCAGTGCTCGCTCAGCCGTCCCACCGCGAGCCCCTCCTTCTCCGCCCGCGCGAGCACCGCCTCCTCGTCGGCGACCTCCACCAGCGCGTGCAGTCCCGCCGCGATGCCGTAAACGTTTGCGTGCGTTCCCAGGCGGCCGAGGAGCTGGTCGCGGCGGCGCCGGTAGCGCAGTCGGCACGCGCGGACGTGACGGTCGTAGGCATGGCTCTCGATGAGTTCGGCGAGTGCCAGCTGGCCGATGGTCTCGGTGTGGTGGTCGCTGTGCAGCTTGGCGTCGGCGACCGCGTCGACGAGGTGCGGCGGCAGCACCATCCAGCCGAGCCGCAGCGCCGGTCCCAGGGTCTTGGACGCCGTCCCCAGGTACACGACCTGCCCGGGCGCCATCCCCTGGAGCGCGCCCACGGGCTGGCGGTCGTAGCGGAACTCCCCGTCGTAGTCGTCCTCGACGATCAGGCCCCCACGCGCGCGTGCCCAGTCGGTGAGCGCGCGTCTGCGTTCGGGGTGGAGGGTGACGCCGGTCGGGTACTGGTGGGCCGGGGTCACCACCACGGCCGCCACGTCCCCCAACTCCTCGGCGCGGGCGCCCCGTTCGTCCACCCGTACGGGCACCACACGGCCGCCGTTGTGCCGGACCACCTCCCGGTGGAAGGGCAGCCCCGGGTCCTCCATGGCCACGCCCGAACCGTCGAGCACGCGCGTGAGGAGCGCGAGCCCCTGGACGTACCCGGAGGTGATCACGATCCGCTCCGGGGGCGCGATCACCCCGCGCGCCCGCCCCAGGTACCCCGACAGCGCGGTCCGCAGCTCGATCCGGCCGCGCGGGTCCCCGTAGTCGTACGCCAGGGAGGGCGCCGTCGCGATCGCGCGGCGCAGGGAGCGCAGCCAGGCCGCCGCCGGGAACGCGCCGACGTCGGGACTGCCGGGCCGCAGGTCGAAACGGGGTACACGCGCGCGTGCCGCCGCGCCCGGTGCCTCCGCGTCGACGGAGGGCAGCAGCGCGACCTGGGTGCCGGAGCCCTGGCGCGCGGTGAGGTAGCCCTCGGCGACGAGCTGGTCGTAGGCGGCCTTCGCGGTGCCCCGGGAGACGCCCAGTTCGGCCGCGAGGCGGCGGGTCGCCGGGAGGCGGGTCCCGGGGGCGAGGCGGCCGTCCCGCACGGCGTCCCGCAGGGCGCGTTCGAGACCGGCCCTTCGGCCACCCTCCGGGTCGGGTTCCAGGTGCAGGTCGACGCCGACACCTGACCAGAAGTCGTTCACGAAAAAGCCCTCCCCCTAGGCGCGTTCATGAGAAATGCCCTCCCCTGGGCACACGATCGGCACACGAATGGCCGGGCACCGCAGGTGTGCCCGGCCATCAGTCTTGTATCAGGTGCCCGCTGCCGGCCGTCAGCCCTTGAGGGAGGCCATCCAGCTCTCGACCTCGGCCGAGGTCCTGGGCAGGCCGTCCGAGAGGTTCCGGTTGCCGTCCTCGGTCACCAGGATGTCGTCCTCGATGCGGACGCCGATGCCGCGGTACTCCTCGGGGACGGTGAGGTCGTCCGCCTGGAAGTACAGGCCGGGCTCCACCGTGAGGACCATGCCGGGCTCCAGGGTGCCCTCGACATACGTCTCGGTGCGCGCGGCGGCGCAGTCGTGGACGTCCATGCCGAGCATGTGACCCGTGCCGTGCAGCGTCCACCGGCGCTGGAGGCCCAGTTCGAGGACGCGCTCCACGGGACCCTCGACCAGACCCCACTCGACGACCTTCTCGGCCAGCACGCGCTGCGCGGCGTCGTGGAAGTCGCGGTACTTGCCGCCCGGCCGCACCGCCGCGATACCGGCCTCCTGGGCCTCGTACACGGCGTCGTAGACCTGCTTCTGGATCTCGGTGAAGCGGCCGTTGATCGGCAGGGTGCGGGTGATGTCGGCGGTGTACAGAGTGTGCGTCTCGACGCCGGCGTCCAGGAGGAGCAGGTCGCCGGAGCGGACCGGGCCGTCGTTGCGCACCCAGTGCAGGGTGGTGGCGTGCGGGCCCGCGGCGCAGATCGAGCCGTAGCCGACGTCATTGCCCTCGACGCGCGCGCGGAGGAAGAACGTGCCCTCGATGTAGCGCTCGCTGGTGGCCTCGGCCTTGTCGAGCACGCGCACGACGTCCTCGAAGCCGCGGACCGTCGAGTCGACGGCCTTCTGAAGTTCGGCGACCTCGAACTCGTCCTTGACCAGGCGTGCTTCGGAGAGGAAGACCCGCAGTTCCTCGTCGCGCTCGGCGGTGACCTTGTCGGTCAGCGCGGCCTCGATGCCGGCGTCGTAGCTCCGGACGACACGGACGGGGCCGGTGGCCTCGCGCAGGGCGGCGGGCAGTTCGCGGACGTCGGAGGCGGGGATGCCGTAGAGCCGCTCGGCCTCGGTGAGGGAGTGGCGGCGGCCGACCCACAGCTCGCCCTGGCCGGAGAGCCAGAACTCGCCGTTCTCGCGGTCGGAGCGCGGCAGGAGGTAGATCGTCGCCTTGTGGCCGTCCGTGGTGGGCTCCAGGACGAGGACGCCGTCCTCGGTGAGGTTGCCCGTCAGGTACGCGTACTCGACCGATGCCCGGAAGGGGTACTCGGTGTCGTTCGACCGGGTCTTCAGGTTGCCCGCGGGGATTACCAGGCGCTCGCCCGGGAACCGCGCGGAGAGCGCGGCGCGGCGGCGGGCGGTGTGCTCGGCCTGCTCGACGGGCCGCAGGTCGTGCAGCTCGGTGTCGGCCCAGCCGGACTTCATGCTGTCTGCGAGTTCGTCGGACACGCCCGGGTACAGACCGTTCTTCCGCTTCTTGATGGGCTCCTCAGGCTCCGCTTCCGGGTCCGCTGCGGTAGCAGCGGATGTCTCAGCCGGATTGAGCTCGTCGGCCACGGTCATCCTCCTAGATACGGCACTGGACCCCGTCCATCGTACGGTCGTACGGAAGGGGGCCCAGGGCCGTATGGCCTGTTACACATGGCGTCCGGGCGACTACTCGAAACGGGCCGCCAGGAGGACGACGTCCTCGTCGCTGTCGGCCGTGTCGAGGCCGTCCGGCAGGACCGTCCGCAGCACGTGGTCGGCGATCTGGGCCGGGTCCCCGCGCAGCGCCCTGGGGACGCTCGCGGCCGCCGCGTGCAGACGGGCGAAGGCGCGGTCCATGGGGTCGCCGGTGCGGTGCAGCAGGCCGTCCGTGTAGAGCAGAACCGTCTCGCCGGGCTCCGCCTCCAGCTCCACGCTCGGCGCCTCCCAGCAGGCCAGCATGCCCAGCGGCGCGGACACCGAGGTCTCGACGAACTCCGTGCGCCGCTCGCCCACCAGGAGGGGCGGGCTGTGCCCGGCGCCGGCCAGGGTGATCTTGCGCAGCGCGGGCTCGCAGTAGGCGAACAGGGCGGTGGCCGAGCGGGCGGGCTCGGTGAGTCTCAGGAGCAGTTCGAGATCGGACAGGACCGCGACCGGGTCCTCGCCCTCCATCACCGCGTACGCCCGCAGCGAGGCGCGGAGCCGGCCCATCGCGGCGACCGCGCTCGGCCCCGAACCGGTCACCGAGCCGACCGCGAGCCCGAGCGCGGCGTCGGGCAGGGGCAGCGCGTCGTACCAGTCGCCGCCGCCGCGCGGACCCGTGCGGTGCAGCGCGGCGAGCTGCACTCCGGCCACGCGGGGGAGCCGGGACGGCAGCAGCTCCTCGGCGATGGTCGCCACGCACGCGCGCGTGCGCTCGACTTCCAGGACGCGGGCGAGGTGCTCGGTGGCGTACCGGGCGTACAGGCCGACGAGGTGGCGCTGCCGCTCGACCGGCTCGGCGGCCTCGTCGTACAGCCACACGGCGGCTCCGAGACGCCCGGCCGCGTCGGTCGCCAGGGGCAGCGCGTAGCTGGCCGCGTAGCCCAGGCGGACGGCGACCTCGCGGTGGCGCGGGTCGAGGGCGTCCTCGGCGAACAGGTCCGGGTGCACGATCTCGCCCCCCTCGCCGCCGGAAACCCCGTCGAGGATCTGGCCGTACGACATCGCCCCGCGCGGGACCGTCTCGATGTGGCCGAGGTCGGAGCGGGCGAGGCCGAGGCCGATGGTGGTGTGGGGGCCGAGTCCGTCGCCGGGCTCCAGGACGACGAGTCCGCGGCGGGCGCCCACCAGGGCGGCTCCGGCGCGCAGCAGCTCCTGGAGTGCTTCGTCGAGTGCGTCCGTGCGTGCCAGCCGCTCCGTGAGTTCATGGAGGGTCGTGAGATCCGAGACCCAGCCGGCGAGCCGGTCCTGGAGCAGGGCACCTGGCGCGTTCGGAGCGGTTTCCGGCGTGTTCCGGGTGTTCGAGGAGGGGCTCGGAGGGGTACCGGTGGCGGCGGGCGCGGGCGCGACAGTGTGTGCGGGCGAGGGAACCGTTGAATCGATTCCGGCCACTTTCGAAGGGTGAGGGGCGTTCATGGCGTCCGGCTTTCCGACCGGTGCGTATTGCTCAAAAGCATCGCAAACCCCCATGTCATTCTGCGCCGCAAGCAGTGTCTCCACATGTACACGCACTCGTGAGGGGATGTCCAGCATTGTCCTGCCGGGATTCCTGGTGTCCATGGGTTTACCGGGGGTATTTCGTTCTCCCCTTGCGGATTGGCAAAGTTGGCTTAAAACTGCATCAGGGGACGGTCCATTGCGGTCGACTGGGCTTGCTCGACGGAGCGTCACAGCGGTCGTGATGGGTACGTACTCGGAGAAGACCAGGGGTGGCGGGGGCCACCCGGAACCTGGTGAGGGACCCGGGCGTCTTAGCCACCGACGATCGTGCCCCATCCTCCCGTGGCGGAGGCGGAGAGAAATACGCGGGACGGCAAACGCCATACTTCGCCACCCCCCGCGCCACGCCCACGCTATTCAGCACGTACGGGCTCCCCTTGCCGAAGGCAGGGGTGTGATGCGCCAACAGGTACGCACAGTGAAGTGATCGACACATGGTGTGATGTGGTCCTCGGTGTTGCCAGCGGTGCAACGGAAAGGAACGAGCGCTCATGCGCGAGATCCTCGGAAAGCGACGCAGGCTCCTGTCCAGGCGAGACAACAGGAGGTCTGAGATGCTCAGCGCGGCCCTGACCTTCGCGACGGAATGGCAATGGCCCGTACTCCCGGGCGTGGCACCGGACCCCCAGGGCCGGGCCCGCTGCGGCTGTCCGGACCCCGAGTGCACGGTGCCCGGAGCACACCCCTTCGACCCAGGCCTCCTCGCGGCCACCACCGACGCCCGCATGGTGCGCTGGTGGTGGGGCAACCGGCCCGCGGCCCCGATCGTCCTCGCCACCGGCGACAAGGCTCCCTGCGCGGTCAGCCTGCCCGCACCCGCCGCCGCCCGCGCCCTGGCCGCGCTCGACAGCCAGGGCATGCGCCTCGGCCCCGTCGTCGCCGCGCCCACCCGCTGGTCGCTGCTCGTCAAGCCGTACTCCCTGGAGCAGTTGGGCGAGCTGCTCTACGCCAAGGACCACGTCCCCGGCTCGCTCCGCTTCCACGGCGAGGGCGGCTACCTCGCCCTCCCGCCCTCCGAGACCGGCCAGGGCCAGATCCGCTGGGAGCGCGCACCGCTGCCCGGCTCCTCCTCGCCCTGGGTCCCCGACGTCGAGGCCGTGGTGGACGCCGTGGTCGAGGCTCTCACTCGTACGGGTGTGAGCGCGCCCGAGTTGTAGGGGTGTCGGGCGTGCGCGGAACGTGGCGCCCGTAGTTGGTCGTTATCTTCCGACACATGCTGCGTCATTCCGGGGGACGACCCCCAGACCCCCGAATGGTTCGTCTGCTCGCCCTCGCGGGCGTCGCGGTGTGCGCGGTCGCACTGCCGCTGGCCGTGGCGTCCGCGGGGCCCGTACGCGACGAGGGTCACGCGGTCGTACGCTCCCTGGTCCGCGGCCCGGGCTCCTCGGACGCCTCGGGGGCGTCCGGCTCCCCGGGCTCCTCCGACGCCGACGCGAAGGCGCCGTCCGTCGCGCCCTCGCCCGGCAGCTCCCCGCTGACGCTCGGCCTGGGACTGGCCACGGCGGCCCGCTGCGGGCCCGAACTCTCCTCCCCCGACGGCATCGAGGCGCAGACCTGCGTCATGACGCAGGGTGAGGACACCTGGGCGCGCACCTACTACCGGAACGCGACCGGCGACGACCTGGACGCGGTGCTGAGCCTCATGGGGCCGGGTGACCGCACCGTGCAGATGCACTGCGTCGTGGAGGCCGAGGACGAGCCCGCGCTGTGCGAGACACCCCGGGAAGGGACGCGGGGCGAACCGGCGGCCTACACGGCCGTCGCGGAGTTCGCCGGGCGGGGCGGGAGCGGGCCGCTGTTGCTGCGCTCGGGGAGCAACTCCTCGGCGCCTACGGCGAGTTGACGGACGACATCGTTCCGTAAACGGTGGCCGGGCATGAAAAGACCCGGTTGCTGGCGACGGGGGATGCACCAGCAACCGGGCTACTCGAACGGTAACAAGAGATCGGCGGTTCGCAAATTCGAACTCGGCTATTCGGACACCGACTTCCCTTTCACAACGGGGAGTTGTGACAGGAGTCACCGGAGTGAACAGGACTGTTGCGACTGAACGGCCGTTCAGTCGAACCCCTGCTCCCTTCCCGGTGTCAGCTCAGCGTGACCTGCCGGTTGGTGAGGCCGCCCCGCGCGCGGCGCTCGTCCGGGGTGAGCGGGGCGTCCGTGGCCAGAGCGGCGGTGAGACGCTCGGCGAACTCCGCGGCCGGCTTCTCGATGTCGTCCGCGCCGAGTCCGCTCGGGAGGTCCCACACGGGCACGGTGAGACCGTGAGCACGGAAGGACCCCACGAGACGGGTGCCCTCGCCGAGACCCGAGCGGCCCGCCGCGTGCAGCCGGGCGAGTCCGTCCAGAAGACGCTCCTCCGGATACGGCATGACCCAGCGCAGATGGTTCTTGTCCGGGGTCTCGCACCAGTACGCGGCGTCGACGCCCTGGAGCTTCACGGTCGGGATGGCGGCGGCGTTGGCACGCTCCAGGGAGGCGGTCACCTCCGGCGACGCGTTCTCCGCCTCCGGGACCCAGAACTCGAAGCCCGGGTGCACAACTGGCTCGAACGTGCCTTCCGGGTCGAGCAGATCCTGGAGTCGCGGGCCGTCGGCCGGGGCGCGGCGGGCCTGCACCGGAGTGCCCGGCTCGGCGGTCAGCGCGCGCTGGAGGGTGTCGGCGAGGTCGCGGCTGATGTCGCCGGAGGCCGTGTCGTTCTGGAGGCCGAGCAGCACCGAGCCGTCGTCCCGGCGGAGGGCCGGCCAGGCCATCGGCAGCACCGTGGCGAGCGTGACCGACGGGACGCCCTCGGGGAGGCCACCCTTCAGGGGCAGCGCGACCGTGGCCGCGGGGACCAGCTCGCGCAGGGCGACCCAGTCGCCCTCGCCGGGCAGTCCTTCGAAGGGGCGCTGGACCAGCTCGGTCACGGCGTGGGCGGCGGCGCGGCCGTGGCAGGCCTTGTAGCGGCGGCCGCTGCCGCAGGGGCAGGGCTCGCGGGCACCGACGACCGGAAAGTCTCCATCAGCGCCCGCGGCGCGGGCCCCGTCGCTGGGCTGCGGCCGCTTGGCCGTGGTCTGGGGGCGCTTCTTGGCCATCGTGGGTGTCTCCCGGTTACGGCTCGTCTCGTACGGGCGGGAGCCTAGCCGTTCACGCCATGACCGACGGGAGCCTGTGGACAACCAGGCGGGCGGGGAACGGTGGGCTGTGGACGACACGCCGGTGGTGCGGGGCGGTGTCGACCAGGGGGTGTCGGTGTCGGTGACGGGGTCGGCCGGATGCGGACCGGTGTCGACCGATGCGGATCACCGGCGATCGGTGGGGATCACGTGCGAGCGGTGGGGATCACCGGCGACCGGTGCGTGCCCGTACAGACCGGTGTGGACCGGCGCCGATGGGTGTGTGCCCGTGCCGACCGGTGTGGACCGGTGCGTGTCCGTGCCGACCGGCGTGAATGGTGTGGGTCGACGTGAACGGCGCGGGCCGGTGTGAGGGGTGTGGACCGGTGCGGACCGGCGGTCAGTCCAGGTCGTCGAACGCGTCCGCGAACTCCAGCCTGGGTACCGCGGAGACGGTGGGCGCGGTGACGCGCGTAGCGAAGTCGTCGCGGCGGTGCCCGGCATCCGGATCATGAACGTCGTCGTGCACGACGACCCACACCGTGACCTCGCCCCGGGTGTCGTCCCGGACACCCCAGTCGTCGGCCAGTGCCGTGATGATGTTCAGTCCGCGTCCGCCGTGCGCCGTCACCGACGGGGTGGCCGGAGCCGGGCGGGTCGGGCCGCCGCCGTCCGTCACCTCGACCGTGAGCCGCCCGCCGGTCTCCACGCGCCAGGCGCACCGGACGTCACCGTCACCGGCCAGGGCGTCGCCCAGGGGCCGGCCGTGTTTGCACGCATTGCTCAGAAGTTCGGAAAGGATCAGTACGGCATCGTCGATGACCGCTTCCGACACACCGCCCGTGCGCAACTGCTCGCGCATGCGATGTCTTGCTTTCCCCACGCCCGCAGGGCCATGGGTTACGGCCATGCTCGACGACGTGGGCACCTCCTGTGCCACCACCAACGCCACCCCCGAGACCTCCTTCGCCCCACGCCACGGTGTGGATGCCCCATTGGCCTGTACCGGAAACCGGCCAATCCACGTTCAGTGACGCATTCGCGGCGATCGAACACGGACCGAACGCGCCGGAGCACTCCCTGTAAGCGAGTGGCTTGTTTTCGATGGTGTGGCCGAGTTCGGAGGATGGTGCAGGTGGGGTGCCCGGGGCAAGGGGTGTTTGGCGGTCTTTATGAGGTTGTTCAGAGCGCGCGGCCGAGCTGGCTCAGAACAGCCCGCGGCCGATTGGTGATGATGGCGTCAATGCCCAGGTCAACGCAGAGATCGACGTCCTCGGGCTCGTTCACCGTCCACACGTGCACCTGGTGACCGGCGTTTTTCAGCCGCTCGATATACGCAGGGTGATTGCGCACGATGCGGATCGAGGGGCCTGCGATCCGGACACCGGCCGGAAGTCGACCGTCCCTCAGGCGGGGCGAGAGGAACTGAAGCAGATAGACCGTGGGCAGCGTCGGGGAGGCGGCCCGCACCCGGTGCAGGGAGCGCGCCGAGAAGCTCATGACCCGTACCGGGGAGTCGGCGGCGGTGGCCGGGGCGTCCAGGCCGAAGCGCTTCAGGAGCACCAGCAGTCGTTCCTCGACCTGACCCGCCCAGCGCGTCGGATGCTTCGTCTCGATGGCCAGCTCCACCCGCCGGCCCGCGTCCGCGACGAGTTCGAGCAGTCGCTCCAAGGTGAGGACGGAGGTGTCCTCGGGGTCCTCCGGGAGGTGCTCCCAGTCGGGCTCCTCGTCGCGCGTCTTCCAGGAGTCGCGGCCGTCGCGGGCCTTCCAGGACCCGAAGTCGAGGGCGGCCAGGTCGGCGAGCTCCAGCGCCGAGACCGCGCCGCGGCCGTTCGACGTCCGGTTGACGCGGCGGTCGTGGACGCAGACGAGATGGCCGTCGGCGGTCAGCCGTACATCGCATTCGAGGGCGTCCGCACCGTCCTCGATCGCCTTCTTGTAGGCGGCCAGGGTGTGCTCGGGGGCCTCTTCGGAGGCTCCGCGATGGGCGACGACTTGGATCCGGTGCTGCCGTGCGAGGGTCACCGCGTCATGGTGCCACCGCGACGGGGAAGGCGTGGAACCGAAGGGCCGTGGGAGGGCCGGAAGAAGGCCGGAAGGGCCTGAGGAAGAGGATGGGGAAGTGCCGGAGGGAAGGCCGAAGTGCGGGCCTTCGGGAGGCCTGTCGGAGGGGTCACGGACGGCTCGTAGCGAGTATGTCGTTTTAGTCCGACAGATCCCTTATAAAGGTTCGCCATGAACCCACAGGCACCGCTTATGGTGCTCTGACGGCCGGTGGGAAAAGCTGACGGCATACAAAAGCACATGCACAGCTGTTTCGCGCCGGACCGATCGACAAGCGTGAAGAGTGTGACCGCATGCTTCCGAGAACAACAGCCGTGGACCGAGGAGAAGAGCTGTGAGCACCGAGAACGAGGGCACTGAGGTACCCCCGGCCCCGTCTGCACCTCCCGTGCCGGTGGAATCTCCCGCAGCTTCCCCGCAGGCGGCCGCGCCCGAAGGGGGCGCGCCCACGACCCAGCTCCCGCCGGTGCCTCCGGGCGCCCCGCGGGACACGCCGCACGCCGGCCCCGCTCCGGCGTACGCCGCCACGCCCCCGCAGGGCACGGGTTCCGCTCCCGACGCCGCCTGGCCGCCCCCGCCGCCCGCCACCCCGTCGTACGCCGACAGCGGCGCGGGCACGGGCGCGTACGCCGGCGAGGGCGTCGGCGGATACGGCGGTGACGCGGCCGGCGGCGGATACGGCGGCGAGGGCTACGGAGGTGACGGCGCCGGAGCGGGCGGCGGCTGGGGCACCCCGTACCAGCAGCAGCCCGCGCCCAAGAAGCCCGGCGGCGGACGCGGTGGCCTGATCGCCGCGGTGCTGATCGCGGCGCTGGTCGCCGGCGGCCTGGGCGGTGGCCTCGGCTACACCCTGGCCAAGGACAACGACAACAACAGCAACTCCACCACCGTCTCCGCCGACACCGGCAGCAGCGCCTCCGTGAAGCGCGACCCGGGCACGGTGGCGGGCGTCGCCGCCAAGGCGCTGCCCAGCACGGTGACCATCGAGGCCGAGAGCACCAGCGGCGAGGGCGGCACGGGCACGGGCTTCGTCTTCGACACCCAGGGCCACATCGTCACCAACAACCACGTCGTCGCCGACGCGGTCGACGGCGGCAAGCTCACGGCGACCTTCCCGGACGGCAAGAAGTACGACGCCGAGATCGTCGGCCACGCGCAGGGCTACGACGTCGCGGTCATCAAGCTCAAGAACGCCCCCAACAACCTCAAGCCGCTCGCCCTCGGCGACTCGGACAAGATCGCCGTCGGTGACGAGACCATCGCGATCGGCGCCCCCTTCGGGCTGTCGAACACGGTGACCACGGGCATCATCAGCGCCAAGAACCGCCCCGTGGCCTCCAGCGACGGCAGCTCCACCAGCAAGGCGTCCTACATGAGCGCCCTTCAGACCGACGCCTCGATCAACCCCGGCAACTCGGGCGGCCCGCTGCTCGACGCGCAGGGCTCGGTCATCGGCATCAACTCCGCGATCCAGTCGACCAGCAGTGGCGGCCTCGGCTCCACCAGCCAGTCCGGTTCGATCGGCCTGGGCTTCGCCATCCCGATCAACCAGGCGAAGTACGTCGCCCAGCAGCTGATCAAGACCGGCAAGCCGGTGTACGCCAAGATCGGCGCCTCCGTCTCCCTTGAGGACAGCACCTCCGGGGCGACGATCACCGCCGAGGGCGTCAGCGGCGCCTCCTCGGTCGAGGCCGGCGGCCCCGCGGCCAAGGCGGGCCTCAAGGCCGGCGACGTCATCACCAAGCTCGACGACTCGGTGATCGACAGCGGCCCGACCCTCATCGGCGAGATCTGGACCCACAAGCCGGGCGACAAGGTGACGATCACCTACAAGCGCGGCGGTTCGGAGCACACGACCGAGCTGACCCTGGGGTCGAGGGTCGGCGACAGCTGACCTGGCGACACACGTTCCACGGGCGGGCCGGACAAGGGAATCCTTGCCCGGCCCGCCCGTTTTTTCACCTCGTTCGTTTTTCGCCCGCTCGTTTTTCGCCCCGCCCGTTTCAAGGCTCGTTCGTTCTTCGGCTCTATCGTTTCCCGGCCGCCCGTTGCCGCCCTCTACGCGTGCGCGCATCACCACAGGTCTCCACGCGTGCGTGCATCACCACGGGTCTCCACGCGTGCGTGCATCACCACGGGTCACCACGCGTGCGTGCATCACACGGCGGGTCTCCACGCGTTCGTGCGCACGGCGGAAGTCCCAACGGCGGTTCACAGAGGGCACGTTGAGGACATCGCGGATACCGGCCCGAGGAGCCCCGGTCCCGCGAAATCATGAACCATGCGACCAGACGACTGGCACCTCACCGAAGACCTGGACGACTTCCTCGCCGGAGGCGGCGAGTTCCTGCGCTCGCGACCCGCCCTGCACACCCAGCAGTTGACGGTGACGGAGAGGCTGCGCACGCGCGGTCCGGCCGAACACGGCGACCAGGCAACGCTGTTCGGCCGACTGGAACGAGCGGGAAAGGTCGAGGCCACCTTCTACCGCCTCCCGTCCCGCGGCCTCGCCCCCACCTCCCTCACCCCCGAGCAGGCCGACACCCTCGCCGCCCGCCTGGTGGACCTGGGGCACACGCTCCCCTACGTCACCGCGGACGAGGAGACCGCCACCGTGTTCGCCGAGGCCTGGCAACGGCACACAGGCGTGACGCCGACCCTCCGCGTCCGGCTCCACCTGTACCGCCTCGGCACGCTCACCCCGCAGAAACCGGTCCCGGAGGGGCGCGGCCGGGTCGCGGGAGCGGAGGACCACGACCAAGTAGTCCACTGGTGCCACGAGTTCGCCGCCGCCGTGCACGAGGTCCTCCCCGCCGCCTGGGCCGACACCCGCTTCGCCGACAAGCACTTCACCTTCTGGGAGACCCCGGACGGCACCCCGGTGTCCATCGCGGGCGCGACCGCGAAGATCGGCGGCATGGTCCGGGTGGACCCCGTGTACACCCCGCGCCACCTCCGGGGCCGCGGCTACGCGGGCGCCGTGACGGCCGAGGTCACCCGAGCCGCGCTGGCCACGGGCGCGACGGACGTCGTCCTCTTCACGGACCCGGGCAACCCCACCAGCAACGCCCTCTACCAACGCCTCGGCTACGTCCGGATCACCGACTGGGCCGTCTACGACCTCCCGACCGCACCGCCGTCCTGACCGCCCCCGCCCGCCGAAGCCGGACCACGACCCCGCCCGCGCCCCGGGCCCGGTACGCTGTACCCGCTCCGTCCCTGGTGGGCGTGTGCGCAGGTGGGTTGCCCGAGCGGCCTAAGGGAACGGTCTTGAAAAACGCGAGAGCGTGACGGCGGTTCCGTGGGCGCGGATCGCATCGCTTGCGCAGGTCATAGACGTGCTGGTCAGGAGGGGTGCCTCTCGCTGAGAGGCACCCCTCCTGCGTGGGACTGTCTCACCTTGACGCGGCTCTGTCGCGTTGTTGATCAGGGCGTGTGGACCGGGAGTGGACCACGGTCCACGGTGGTGTGAGGTACGGGCATCACGGTGTGGTGGCGTCTGCTGCTGCTACCTCAGCGAAGGTGCTGTAGTCGGTGGTCCTGGTGATCAAGACCAGTTCCATGTCACCGGCTGTGAAGCGATCGGTGTAATAGCGGCCGACGAGTGACCTGGGGGTCCTGCCCGCCAGGCTCAACCGGCAGGCACCAGTGTGTCGAGGGCTGCGTTGCTGGTGAGCAACCTGGGGGATGTTCTCGTAGAGAAAGCGCAGCTCGGAGATACCTGATCCGTCCGTCTTATCGACGGTCGCGTTGCTGGAACGGGAACTGCTCTCCGCAGTACGCAGCGTGGCGTGCAGGCTCCAGAAGGACTGCTCGACCGTGAGATAGGCATGTATGGGGCCCCGGTTGCCGCCGACGGGTATGTGGCTTTCCACACTTGGGGTGAGCGTCGTGCGCCAAGTGCCGTCCAGGCGCGGGTGCCCGGTGACCCTGTGGACGCCGGGCCAACGCCAGGCCCACTTGTCGAATACCAGGACCAGGTAGCCCAGGACCGCAGGAACGTAAGCGAAGGCGTACTTCAGTTCTTGGTCAGGGCGTAGGCCCAGTAGATAGAGGAGGACGCCGTAGGTGGTGGAGGCGGCTGCTGCGCCCCAGCGTATGGAACGGGCTGGTGAAGTCATCGACGGTCAACCGTAGTTGAGGTAGTGCCATGCCGCATCGAGGAGTTCGCGGGCGTTGGCCGGCTCCCACTTCTGGCCGCTCTGAAAAAGCTTCTTGATCTCGTTCGGTTCGATCAAGGCGTCCGTGTTTCCCCACCAGAAGCTGAACTGTTGGCGCAGGTGGGCCAGTGCTCCCTCGAAGGCCGTGTCGAGGGAGCCAGACGTGAGCACCGGGTCGGGAACGTTGTAGATCAGACACTCCATGAAGTAGGACGGGAGGTATTCGATCTCGCCGAGTTGCACCAGATCGTTCTCAATAGCCTTCAGCGCGCGGACAGCGAACTTGTAACGGTGATTGGTGCGCTTGTTCTTCTCTCTACCGTTGATCAGTTGCTGGTGGGACCAGTTGACGATGTGCTTGCCGTCCTTCGTGAAGACGACTGTGCCCTGGGCTGCAGGGCGGTTCCACCCTGGTTGACGGAGGTACGTGAAGCATGGGACCACGTCCGTACTCGGACGGCTACCAGGAACATCCGGTACGTAGAAGGCGACATTGTGCGTTCCGTCCACAGCGCTGGAGACCGCCTTCAGCGCTACCCCAAGCTCCTGCCGGAATGCCTCGGGTGTCCATGGACCCCTGTAGCTGTTGGGGGACAGCGCCAGCTCCCAATAGTTCATCCCGCTTGCTGAGGAGCCTTGGTAGGTGCGCTGGGTGAACTCCACTTTGATGTCGACGTCGCTGTCACTACTCACGTTTGTGTTGTTCGCCCAGGATCCCTTCGCCTCGACGCTGAGTCCGAGGTCAGCGAATGGGGGATGTTGCTGCACCGCGTGGGTGACCATACGAAGCGCGCGCTCAAGGCGCTCCTCCTCCGCCTTGCTTGGCGGGTTCGTCCAGCGCGCCAATTTTGCGGCTCGCTGTTCAGGTGAGAGCTGCATGTCCCTCTCCTCCAGTACTGGGAGTTGGAGCTGGCGTACGTTGGTGTCCTGGCCCGGGGGCAGGCTACGCCTCAGTACTGACAACTGGGTTGGGGTGGACCGTAGATGTCTTACGACTGGTTTGCGTGACCTTGTCCCGAGCACTTCAAGGGGACCAATCTCGCGCACGAGAAGTGCGGTTTCTCTTCAATCTGCGGCGCGGCCGTTGATGACCAAGCTCAAGGGATGCTGCTTTACTGGATGCTTCCCGGCTGCCTTCGGCCAGCGTCGCAAGCGCGGTGGACTCTCTAGCCACAGTTGTTAACCCAACACCTTCCTCCGCTAGGCACTTCTTTGCCCTCGGCCCTCGCTGAGATCACCGCCTTCCCTGGGGCACGGTTAACTGCTGAAAGCGCAGGCCCTCGGCTGGCATCCGCCCCAGCACCGGCATGATCTGCTTATAGACCGGTGCGAGCAGTGACGAGCACTGCCTTGGCGCAGTGTGCTCAATGGTGCTGATGGGTCACAAGAGATGGACGCGATTATTCCTGGGAGCATGCACAAAGACGGCTTGCTTTGTGCGCTCTTCAGGTCAGCTGATTCCCACTCGGTGATGCGACAATCAGCCGTATCGCAGATTGGGGGACGAATGACGACGCCGAACAGGGCAAGTCCTGCGATACAGCGGTTGCAGTTGCGCACTAAGTTGCGGAAGTACCGAACCGCGGCCCGGTTGACGCAACGCCAGGTAGCAGCGCGCATGGAATGGTCGCCCAGCAAGCTGTTGCGTATTGAGGCTGGCGAGGTAGGTATCTCTGTTAACGATCTGCGCCCACTGCTGGCCCTCTACGCTGTCACCGATGAGGCGACCGTTGAGGAGCTCTTGAACCTGGCTCGGGGTAGCCGGAAGATGCCGTTCACTGAGTACCGGGACCTCTTTGACAAGGACTTCCTTAGTTTTCTCGCCATGGAGTCCTCGGCGTTTGTCACCCGCAGTTTTCAGCCGTTAGTTATGCCCGGTCTGCTGCAGACCGAGGAATACGCAATGGCCATCATTCGTGCGTATACATCGGATGAGTTCTCCGAGCAGCAGCAACAGCGCATGATTGAGGCTCGCATGCAGCGTCAGGAAGCCCTCGACAGGGATCATGCGGAGACCTACTTCATCCTGGATGAGTCGGTGATACGACGTCAGGTAGGTGGCCCTGGCGTGATGCGGGCGCAGTTGCGCCGACTTGCGGAGTTGGCAGCCCATCCTCGGCGCAGCATCATGATTTTTCCGTTCAGTCGCGGTGCGCATGCTGCCTCGCAGGGGCCCTTCACGTTGTTCGAGTTCGAGGAGGACATGCCACCGTTCGTGTATCTGGAGAACCTGCGGGGTACGGCGACGGTCAGCACGGCGACGGAGCATTTCGTCTCGTACCTAGAGTTGTTTTGGACCCTGGAAGCACAGACCATCAAGGGCGATCGGGTGCCGAGGATCTTGCTGCAGATCGCCGACCACCTGGAGACTGAGCCGCACGACTTGCACATAGGGCCCTCTGACGACTGACCTCCCTCCCTACGCCTCGCGCCTGCTGCGGGCAGGCTGGCGGGATGCGGTAGCCCTCCGGATGTCGCTGTAACGTCCCCGGCTTGGCCAGGGGGCGCACAGATGCACGGCAGGGCGCACGGGAGAACTGTTCGCTGACATGGCTGTGGCTCCGCACAGGCGAAGCCACAGTGGGGGCGAACCCGCTGCAACGGGATGCGCCCCGTGCTGATCGCCCGGGCCACCGGACACCAGCGTATGGGCAACAGTTGCGCATCCAGGCGGAGTTCGCAATCACCGCTGGTAAGACGGCGAAGAACTGCCCGGAACCAGTCGCTCTTAGGGAGGTGTGCTCGGCATGGCGGCCAGATAAACCATCAATCTGCTAGCTAGCGTGTGGCCGGATCGCAAACCGGGCGGCGTCGAATTGATGATGTCGAAAGTGCAACTGCGCAGGTGAGATGCCACGCACGGCGGTAGGGATCTGTCCGTACCTGATGAGTGATCACGCATAGGGCAGGGAATTTGCCCTGCATGCAGCTGGCCGTCTGCAAGCGGATCGGCTGTGACACCTTCAAGTCCCGGGCCATCTGGAGTTCACCGTGTCTGACATCGAGCCCCCCGTGCCGCAGCAGCGGGGGATCCCACACATTCCTGTTCTGCCCCGCGCGAATGCGGTAGTTGCCGTCATCGTGGCGATCGCCTCGCTCGGCGCGGCCGTCACCATTTTGATCATTGTGCCTGACGATGCCGGCAGGGCAGCTGCCGGGGCTATCGCCACTGCGGGTCTCGCCCTTGCCGGTCGGCTGGTCACGCCCAGTCGCTGACACTGGCACACGCACGCTGCCCCCTGACAGTGAGTCAAGGGGCAGCTAGTAGCACTAAGCGCTGTTGCTTCGGCTGCTTGTCAGTTGCCTGCAGACGCGGTTCGTGTCGCTGGGGTCGATGAGATGAAGCGATCCCATGAGGTGGCGTCGAATGCCAACTGGCCGACGGCTGTGTCCTTGGAGTCGCGGACCAGAACATTGTGGCCTGTCCAAGCAACTTCCACGCACTGGACCCCTGAGGCATCACTGAATGATGACTTACGCCACGACCACGAGCCGTCCATCTACGCGCCTATCCTTCTTGTCCCGCAGATGCGGGAGTACAACAGAAGCGAGCACGCCAAAGGCGTGAATTGTCTGCTTTGGGCGGCTCAAAGTTTACATGCGCAGCCGATTGCCTCAACACTCGGTCGAACCACCGCCGCACTGTGGCGTAACACCTGTTGCGCGTGCTGCCCATCGCGCTTCTCGCAGGCGCGTTAGCGTAGCCGTATTTCAGGCCGCTGGTGGCCACTTCATGCAGCCTCGAACCTCTGTCGGTGCCCGCGATGGCCAGCATGGGGCAGCCTGTGGTCCTCGAAGCCAACGCCCACGGATGCGGGCCGATTCGTGACCCTGTTCGACGATGCTGTGCCTGTGGGGTGCTCCGCATAAGCAGTCGCGTTTATCCTGCCTGCCTGTGACACGTTGCCCACATACGTCCTAGTCGCGGGCGGGCTCGACCAACGCGTCGAGAGCTTGCTGAATCTGCTGGTTGGCCCGTGCCTGGTTTCCGTGAATTGCTTTGGCGTAGAAGCGGAACAGGACCGCGATGCTGTGGCCCGCCCGGCGTGCCACCTCGGCAGGGGAGACGCCCGACTCAAGCCAGAGCGAGACACCCGCGTGGCGCAGGGAGTACGGCACATCAGCCAGCGGCGAGGCTGCCTCGGTGTCCGTCAGTGCTGCGAGTCGGGCGGCCTTCCACGCTTTCCCGTACTCCTTGGACAGGAGGTGGCCACCCTGAGCCGCACGAAACAGCCGGCCGTCCTCAGCGGTTCCGAACTCCTTGATGTGCTCGCGGACCAGGCGCACGAGAACCGGCGGAATCGGTACCGCCCGGGTCGCCTTACGGGCACGCTTCTTCAGGCCGCGCGTATCGAACGACTCACCCGTGTCGGTCCATCCGGAGCCGACTCGGGGCATGCTCGTGGAGAGCAGGACTTCACCCCAGCCCTCTTCGGGAAGGGTGAAGTCGTTCTCACGGAGACCGGCCGCCTCGCCAGGGCGGTTGGCCGCGTAGTAGAGGCAGCCGAAGAACGCCATCAAGTGCCGTCCGCGTTCGCCCTGTTCACCGACAGCGTTGATCAATGCCTTTGCCAGCTTGGGGCCGGGCACGAACCGGAAGTCGATCTCGTCGTTGGTCTCGGGTGCGGTCCAGTCCACCTTGTCGAGGGGCAGGGTCGTCAGCAGCTCGCGCTCCACCGCGTACCGGAGACAGTTGCTGAAGACCGTCCGCTTGCGGTTCACCGTGTTCTCGGCGGCGGCCATGCTGTCCTGCTTGAGCTTCAGCGCGTCGAGCGCCGTACGCACCATGGAGGGCGTGTTGAGGTCGGTGATGTCCACGGACTTCCGGTCGATCCAATCCAACGCGGCCACGATGTCGGTCGGCGGCTCTTCGACGTCGAGACGCGGCCTCAGCGTTCCCTCGTTGCCGAGGACGAACCGGTAGACCCACGAGTAGAGCGCGATCCGGAGCACCTTCGGAGCCGGAGCCCCGCGGTTGTCCTTGACCAGCTTCGGCGTGATGGTGGCGAGTGTGTCGGCGATACTCGCGCGGTGCTTGGCCGAGGCGCCAGGCCACTTCATCTCGGCGTATACGCGGGTGTGGGCGTACCAGGTCGAGGAGTTGAGCGCCTGGACCTCGGAGGCGGGCAGGCCGGTTTCCGTGTCGAACTGCTCGCGGTTGCGGAGGGCGGCCAGCAACTCGGAACGTCGACCGTCAGCCTGGGCCTTGATCTTGTAGCTCTTGGAGAAGGGGCGGGGGCCGACGCGCCACCGGAGCTGGTAGGCCGCCGCGCGGTTGGGGCGCTTGCGGATGCCCCAGATCTGAACGTCGTAGGTCAGCACGCTTCCTGCACCTCGCAACCGTCGAACCAGGCGTCGAGGTCGGCCCGGCGTATTCGTATCTGGCCGTTGGGGAGCTTCAGGTGTTTCGGCGCCTGGCCGCGAGCACGCATTCGGTAGAAGGCGGCGCGAGAGACCCGGATCTCGGCGAGAGCTTCGACCAGCGTCAGCGTTCGCTTGTCGGCGGTGGTCGGAGTGGTCACAGCCAGGGTGCTCCTTCGGACTTGAGGCACGCGGAAAGGGTTCTGTCGTGGCGGACCTGGGCGGCGAGGAGTTCTTCACCGGGGCGGTAGCCGCTGCTGAGGTAGGTCCACGAGGAGGAGGTGACGAGGGTGGTGTTCTCGTCGTCGACAGGGAGGCCGGCCCGGATGCGGGTGGCTTCGGCCTGGGCCAGGCGCCAGGCTCGGCGTACGTCGCGGAGGGCGCCGAGAGTGGTCGAGTAGGCGCGTGACTTGCTGGAGAAGTGGCCCCGAAAGCCGAGCATGTGGGCCCACTTCCAGAGCTTGAGGTCGGCGAACTCGGGGAGGTGACCGAGGGCCCAGGCGGTACGGATCATCTGCCTGGCGTGCTGCTGCACGGGGAGGTCTGTGAGGGGTTCGGCCTGGCCGGTTCCGTCGCAGTCGGTGCAGAGGTCGCGGAAGCCGTCGGGGCCGCGTACGTGGCCGCGTCCGGCGCAGGGGCGGCATATGAGGGTGCGGTCGATGGTGCCCGCGCCTTCGGCGTTCTTGGTCGCGTACTTGGCCACGTATCCAGCGACCTTGGCGTCCGTGAGTTCGCCGTCCCCCAGGGTTGAGATCTGATCCACCTTGAAGCGGTCGCCCCACCGGATGACTCGATCGCCGACCGCATCCGACTCGACGATGAGCCGGGCACGCTCGACCGCCAGGCCGACGGCGACGCGTAGGGCTTCGAAGGTCGCCCAGGCCGGGGGCGAGGTGGTGTGACCGTCGGGTCCGTCGAAGCGGACCACCGCGTGAAAGTGGACCAGACCGCGTTGCTGGTACTCGGCGACCTTGGCGAAGGAGACGCGGAGAGCCGTGTTGAGCGCCTTCTGCGTCATGCCGAGGTGCTCGGCGAGAGCGCGGCGCAAGTAGGTGGTGAAGCGCGCCCACAGAGCCCCGGCATGCGCGTTCCACAGAACGGCGCCTGTGTAGTCGTAGCTTGCCGGACGGAGTGGAGTGCCGAGTTCGGGAGCGTCCTGGGGGTGGCTCTCACCGCACGCACAGAGGCGGGGCTTGCTCGCGTCGCTCGTCGGGCGGTTGTGGACGGGACCGAAGGACGGAGCGGTGAGGGTGACGAAGGCGCGGGGGTGGTCGCGAACGGCTTCGGCGACGTTCTTGCCGCCGGACAGTCCGGCCTTGATCAGGTGGTAGGTGTCGGCGGCGTAGACGCGGGAGCACGCGGGACAGCGGGAGGCGCGACGGTTGCCGCAGGTGGTGAGGAGGCGTCCGGAGGGTTCGTCCTCGGAGCGGTAGGAACGGACCACTTGCTTGGTGGTCTGGTCGGTGGTGACCGTCCAGCCGTGCAGATTGACGGGGCTGGTGCAGCCACCGAGGCCGCGAACCTGTTCGGTGACTCGGTCGAAGTCGTCGGTGTTGGCCAGTTCGACCAGGTCCCGCAGGCCGGGGCTGATGAGGTGGCGCAGGTCGAGGGGGCGGCGCATGGGTGGCGGGGTGTCCTTTCTGGCGCGAGGGCGCGGCCTACGGGCAGCAGCGGTTCAGGGGACTCGGGCTGCTGCCCGCAGGCATGGCGGGTTGGCCCAGGGGCGGGCAGTGGTGGGGAGTGCCGGAGAGGCCGGCGGAAGGGATTGCTCTACAGCGCGGCGTGCAGCGCGGTCGCCATGGGCAGGCCGATCCCGAGGCGGGTTTTGAGCTGTGCTGCTGTGATCGGTTCGCCGTGCTCGATGTGGTGGGACGTCGCGATGGAGCGTGCTTCGGTCAGCAGCGGCTCAGGAACCTTGACCGCAGACGAAGCGGGAGCTTGGGCGATCTGAGGAGCAACCGGGGCCGGGGACGGAATGGTGAGCGGCGCCGCAGGTCGGCAGGCGGCCGAAGCCGTCTCGGCCTCTGGTTTGATCCCGTGCGGCAGGGGCGCCGGTGCGGCGGCGCGCGCAACGGTGTGGAAGGCGCGCAGGAGTTGCGGGCCGAGGGAGCCCCAGCCGAGGAGGAGCAGCGGGGCCACCGCGTCGACGGCGGCGCGGCCGTAGTGTCCGGCGACGATCGGCTCGGCGACGTTGAGTGCGAGGGTCAGCAGCCCGGAGAAGTGCATCAGGCGGGTGGCGGCCGTCATCTGGTCGGCGGGGAGACCGCGCAGAGAGAGGTAGCGAAGTGCGACCAGGAGGCCGACCACGGACAGGTCCACCATCGGGGCGATGAGCGGTGCGATCGGGCCGGGCACGCCGAGGCGCAAGGCGAGGGACCAGACGTTGCCGAAGGAGAAGACGAATGCCAGCGCGGCAATGACGATCATGACGGCGGTGATGGTGCGCTGAGTGATGCGCTCTTCTGTCATGAGTGTTCACCTCCTCTCCTGAGGTATCGGGGACGTACGACGGCGTAGGTCGGACTGCTCAGGCTTCGAGCTTCGTAAGATCCACATCCGCCATGCGAGGGCCGAGGACCGCTTCCAGGAGTGCGTTCGGGTCGGCGGTCAGGTAGGCCGTCTCTTCGGCGATCCGAGCCGCTTCCGCGTCGGGTACGTAGGGCGTACGAATGCGGGTGAACCCCGGTTGCGACTGGTGGTTCATCGATGCGACGCCGACGTAGGTGGGGTCTTGGAGGTTGATGGGGTTGGCGTCCGGCCATTCCCGGATCTCGTCGCCGAGCGCGGCCACGGCGGCTTCGGCGGTCTTCTGGGCGAAGCTCAGGCCGACAGGGCACACGTCGCGGATGAAGGTGGGAATCGCGTCGCCAGTGGACTTCTGAGTGGTGAGGATGACGAGCAGTCCCACGGACCGGCCCTTCTTCACCAGGTCTTCCACGAGCCGGGCGTTCTCGGCGGCGAGCGCGGCCAGCTTCTTCGTCTGCTGGTCGCTGCCCTTGTGGTCGCGGAAGTAGGTGTGGGCTTCGTCCACGATCAGCACGACCAGGGGCCAGCGCTCGGAGGGGCCGATGTCCCACATGGACTTCACCCCGAGCACCTGGCGCACCGAGGCCGACCGGGCGCGGCGCAGCTCGACCATGTGTCGGAACAGCTTGTTGGCCTCTTCCAGGTCATCGCCGACGAAACGCGAACATGCGCTGTACCCAGTCCGCGTAGTCACCTTCGTACGCAGCCGACACCTTGCCGTCCGCGCAGGCGAACTGCACCTCAGGCGAGGGTGCCCAGTCGGAGAGAAGCCGGTTGACCAGGCTGGTCTTGCCGAAGCCGGGGAGGCCGGCCACGGTCACGCCGGGCACCTGCGTGAGGTTCACGGACACGGGCTGCGCGTACTCGTCCAGGCCCAGATCCCACCGGGCTGTCTCCTCCGGTGGCTCACCCGTGGGGTGGTGCTCGGTGGGGAACTTCAGCGGATCCAGTCGCACACCCCGGATGAGGACCTGCCCAGGCTTGTCTTGGGTGATCGCCACCCGTGTGCACCGCCAGGCGTCCGCCAGATGCGGGGCCGCCTTCTGGAACTGCTGAAGCCCGACGCCGGGCAGGCACCGCGCCCGCGCGATCACTCCGTACGCGTCGTGCTTCACCCTCAGGGAAGGGATGAGTACACGCGGCTTGATGGGCTTGCCGTTCGTGTTCGCCAGCGACGCCAACGCTGTCGGGGTCTTGTCCGTGGTCGACAGCTTGAGCATCGGCGCGAGCCGCTTCCAGCCCCACCGCACCCGTATGGCCTGCCGTATGGACTGCCGGGTCATGACATCCGCGCGAACGTAGCGGACCACCCACCAGACCGCCCATCCGACGACGAGCACCAGGGCGACGACGAGCGGGACATGACCGAAGACACCTTGCGCCGGTGCGTTCGAATCCTTCATGTGCGGTTATCCAACTGGTTGCAGAGGAAGGCCACTTGGGCCGATGCGAGGACCGCCCGATCCGCCGACGGGTCGAGGCGGGGGTAGCCGTAGCCGATGAGTACGGCCGTCATCGAGTTCGCGAGTGATTCGGTGGACCGGGCATCCGGCCCGGCGTGAGGCAACGGGTAGTTGCGCTCAACGCCGGACCGGAAAGCGGTGCCGCTCACGCCGCCTCAGCGACCGGGGCCACCAGGTCCAGGCGGCCCGCACGGTAGGCGATGCCGTCCGAGAGCGAGCCGTTGAAGATGCGCGCCCACGGAGTGGCGAACAGCTCCACCGGCATGACAGGGACACCCGGCCGGAGCCCATTGGGAAGACCGGTCTCCGGAACGGTGATCTTCAGAGCCTCGGCGCGGTCCTCCTCCATGAAGAAGAGGGTGATCGTGTAGAGCTTCGCGCCGGTTTCACGGTCGGTGGCGAACTGGGTCTTCTCCTGGTCCGCGTACTTGGGCACCGGCAAGGTGCCGACCATGAACGAAGAGGTGGGGAGCAGACCAACGCGGATGCGCGCCATGGGAGTTGAGTCCTTTCGATGCGCTCCACCGGAGTGGTGGGGCGTGCTCTCCATTGAAAATAGCAGACCTAGCAGTGTCAAGTGAATCGGGTGAGCTAGATATCAACTGACATAGGCCACCTATGTCAGTGGGGTGTGCTAGGGGTGCTAAGAATCGCTACTCTTGGGCCATGAGCCCCGCGCCAGAGAACAAGCAGGACCGCCGGCCGCCGTATCAGCACGCTGCCGACGAGATTCGGCGCGACATCTTGCAGGGGCGGATCAAGCCGGGCGAGCAGATGCCGTCCATCCGCGAGCTACAGGAACGCTTTGGCGTGGCGAATATGACCGCCAGGTCCGCGCTCAACGTGCTGCGCGACGAAGGCCTGATCTACACGATCCACGGGCGGGGCAGCTTCGTCGCTGACCACAACGCCGGCGGGGAACTCTCGGCGAACTACACCGCTCCAGCCTGGTACTTGGCGAACAAGGACGCGAGCGTTGACCAGCCAGGGCAGGCGGAGGGTGAGCCCGACGACGCCGAAGCAGTCGAAGCCGCCGGGACCACCCTTGCCGAGGTACTCACCGCACTACGTGACGAGATCCGTGTTCTAAGTGCCGATCATCAGGAACTGCGTCGTGAGGTCGAGGAACTGAAGGCAGCTCAGCAGCCGAAGCCGTAGTCCTGAACTGGGCCACTTCCTCTCGCAACTCCCTTGTCTCTCTGCTGAGGCGAGCGACCATGGCCCGCATCTCCTCGATCAGTGCGACTACCTGATCCGTGTCCCCGACGTGAATGCTGGTCGACCCCATTTCGTTGTCCGGTATGTGCTCGGTCATCGCTCCCCGCTCGCCACCGTGCTGTCGTTGCGTGCCGCACTTGCTCCAACTGCCGGGGCCTGCCCACCGCATCCGTGCCTCTCGGGTCGATCGACTACTGCGCTGCGGTGCTGTTCAGAGTTTCTTTACTGGATCAAGGCGGCCCGCCTGCGGCGGACCGCGCGCGCTGGCGGCCACGGGCCGCCGCTGCTCCTTGTCTCCGCCACCGCTGCGCCGGCCCCCCGCCACTCAGCGCGCAGTACCGCCGAGCCAGCCAGCCAGGCCAGGAAGCCGCTTGCCCAGCCCGACGACCAGGTCGAGCCCGAGTAGGCACGACCCCGCCGCCCTGGTGACCCGCGTTTCGAAATCTGGAAACGTGGCTGATGCTGGAACGGGGTTGCTGGAGACATACGTGACGGGTGCTTGTTCGGCGGACTCGCCGTCGTGGCTGACTTTCGGTGGTCCAGGTCAGAACTGTGCGCCCAATGACCGTCGTTCATTCGCCCTCCTCCCCAACGCAACGCCAGCTGGCAGGGGTTGCAGCCGGACCCGAATCCGAACACGCCGACTGCCCCGGTACCATCGGCACCGGGGTCCTGATCAGGGCTTCCACGACCGGACCACCCGGAATGCTGTCCAGGCTGAGGGTGGTCCGGTCTCTTGTTGTCGGTCGCCCGCACGAGCAGGCTCGGCGAAACGGGCCGTGGGATCAGCTCAGGGCTTTACCCACCTCGTAGATCGTTGGCCGATCTTCGGGAGCGTGGCTGAGCATCGCGTCGAGCAAATCGCCCAGCTCACCGGGCGCCTTCACAGGGCGGCGCCTTCCGTTCGCCACTGCTTCTCTCTGGACGGCGCGCGGGGCGTCGTCCGGGTACTCGACCGCTCGCCACCCGGTGGCTGAGATCAGGAGGGACGCCCCGAGGGCGTAAATGTCGGCCTCCTGCGTCGGCTCGGCTTCTCCGGTGTCGAGCACGCTGCGAGCGATCTCTGGTGCCTCGTAGTGGACGAGGCAGCCGCGGAACGGGAAGTCGTAACTCTCAGGTACCTGCCCGCCGCGGGCGAGCGCGAGGTCGATGAGATGGGTTCGTACCGGCCCGATGATGAAGTGGGCAGGCTGCACGTCGCCGTGTGCCCAGCCCCGTACATGGAGTTCGGCCAGCGCTTCGACGCAGCCCAGTGCCACGCTGTAGTGCGGCGCGATGGATGAGCCGCGCCTGCGGCAGGGCTCCCAGATCTGGTACAGGTCTGGCCCCTCGTGCCACGGCTGGAAGTTCCAGGTACCGCGCTCCCACTCGCCGTACGCGACCTCACCCGAGCCGAGACGGTGCAGCACGGCCCCTTCGCGTGCGGGCGCAAGCGCGGTCCAGGGTTGGGCCGGCCACTCCTCGGTGGCCCCGATCGGATAGCCGAGTTTCACGGCGTAGTGACCACGGGGGCCGTCCACCTCCCAGACCGTGGAGCCCCTACGGCTCAGGACCAGCCGTTGTTCCATGGGCATGAGCGCGTCGAGCACCACGATCGGCATTTCAGGGGTTGAGTCGGACAACGTCCTCTCTCCTTCCGGCGACGCGGTCGACCACCAACCCGGGCCGACCGCACCGCTGTTGTCGGGTGCTACGCGTCACCGTAGGGACGGCCGCAGTCCGAGTCGCACTGTGCGAGGTTCGTGCCGTCGACGGTCCACAAGTCGTCGAAGACCGCGAATCCGGAGGCCTTCATGGCACGGGCCGAGGCCGCGACCTTCTCCGGGTCGCGGGCCCCGCCGCCCGGCTTCGGGTTGTGATGCAGGAAGCGGCCCGCGTACCGCTCACACAGCTGGGCGTACTCCTTGGTGTGCAGGATGAGGGCGTGAAGGCCGTGGTCGACATCGTCCGAAGGGACCATGGAAACGGTGGCAGTTGCCGCCGTGACCACGAAGGCCACCGCCTGGTCGGCGATCCGCTCGGCACGCTCGGCCGTCTCGCTGTTGTGGGTGACCACGAAGTGGGCGAGGCTCTCGAACAGTTCCTCACCTGCGACCGCGCGACCGGTCTTCTGCACGTTCGCCGTTGCTGCCATATGCCGTCTCCTCATGTGAAGTGGTGCAGGGCACTTACCTGCCGCCTGGATCGACGAGTTCAACTCGAAGGCGATTGCCAGCGGGATCGGAGGCTGGCCCCGAACGGGGACGGGGAGCCGTACGTGGCACCCGCTCGGGGCGGCCGGTCTAGTACTGGCCGATACCGAGGGTCATGCCGATCACCAAGCCGCACGAGCCGCTGATGCAGATGATGAACAGGACCCCGGCATACCGGCCGACGGCGCGCATCACAGCCCGACCCGGCTGTTGCCGTTCCTCGTTGCCAGGCGGGCGCTGAGTTCTTCCCGAGCGCTGAGCGCGACGACGTTGTCCGGCATGGCATCCCACTCCCTGCCTCCAGGGATGGGCCGCATCTGCACGCGGCCGCCGATCTCACCCATGACGACGCCGATGCGTCTGCTGGCACTGTCCTTCGCCAGTTCGCCGATGCCTGGCCTGGTCTGCTGGTTGCTCGCCATGCACACGAGCTTCGTGTCGACCACCAGGACGTCGGAACCACGGACAATCCCCACTTCAGGACGTCCCGCGTCGGGTAGAACGTCCCTAGTGCCGTCCCCGGATGTTGAGAGAGATTGAAATGGCAAACGAGAGACTACGTGCGGCCATGGCGGCCGGTGGCTGGACGTACAACGCCCTCGCGGGGAGGGTCGAAGTCGATCCCAAGTCCGTCGAACGATGGGTCAACCTGGGGCGTACGCCGCGTCGTGCCACAGCCATGTTGGCAGCAGAAACGCTAGGAGAAGACGTGCACGCTCTATGGCCATCGCTCAGGCAGGCACGCCCCGCCCGCGCCGTCAGCCCAGAACTTGTGGCTCTCTACGACCAGCGGGCGGACATCCCCGTATCCACCTTCGTGGACCTCCTGACCCAGGCGCGCGAGCAGATCGACGTGTTGGTGTACGCCGCCGTCTTCCTGCACGAGGCGTACCCGAGACTCAACGAGCTCTTGAAGGAGCGAGCAGCCGAGGGCTGCACGGTCCGCATCGCGCTCGGCGACGCGGAGAGCTCGAACGTCCAACAGCGCGGCGACGAGGAGAAGTTCGGCCACGGCATCCAGTCACGTTGCCGCCTCGCGCTGATGCACTATCGCCCGCTTATCGGGACGCAGGGCATCGAGGTACGGACCCATGCCACGACGCTCTACAACTCGATTTATCGGGCCGATGACCAGGTGCTGGTCAACGCTCACGTCTGGGGCGTGAACGCCTACCGGGCCCCTATGTGGCACCTGCGCCGAAATGGGGAAGGCGGCATGTTCGAGACCTACGCCGACAGCTTCGATGCAGTGTGGGCGACCGCGCAGCCAGTACGAGAGAAGTGATCATGGCACGCACCGAGTACTACGACGACCCGGACGCCCCCAAGCCCAACAGCCTGGTCGTCGCCGCGTCCGCGGTGGTCACTGACGACGAGGGACGCATCCTCCTACAGCGCCGGCGGGACAACGATCTCTGGGCGCTGCCCGGGGGCGGCATGGAGATGACGGACTCCCTGCCGGGCACTGCCGTCCGTGAGGTGAAGGAGGAGACGGGCCTGGACGTGGAGATCACCGGTCTCGTCGGGACGTACACCGACCCTCGCCACATCATCGCTTACACGGATGGTGAGGTGCGTCGACAGTTCAATATCTGTTTCACCGCGCGTGTGATCGGAGGCCAGCTCGCGATCTCGGACGAGTCCACGGAGTTGAAGTTCGTCCAGTCCGACGAGATTGATCAACTGCCAATGCACCATACGCAGCGGCTACGAATCCGGCACTTCGTGGAGCAGCGTGAGCGACCCTACCTCGGATGAGTTTGACACCCTTAGCCCTCGAGGGGTGTCAGCGGTATGCCGCTACCCCTGCCAGGAACAGGGCCACCGTGGCACCTGCCGCACTCCCACCAACGAGCAGTGCGTGGGCAGGGCCGCCTCCGGTTCGTGCATCCGCAAGGCCGGCGCAGAAGCCGACATTGCACGCGACCGAGAGCGCGAGGAGAAGTGACAGGAGGTGGGCGGTGGTCAAGGCAGTCTCCTTGGAAGAACGAAGTTGCAGCTGGTCTGACGCCTCCACCGTTTCTGTCCACGGGCCTGTCCAGCTGCCTTCTCGCTCTTCTTGGACGATCTGGGCGCATCCGTGCAGGTTGCAGCGCTACGCTGTCACTGTCCAGTGACCATCTTGGACAGTGCGAGTGGCCCCTCAGAGGAGCAAAGTGGACGAGACGCATGACGCTGACGTCTTCGCTGCACTGCGCCGGCTGGGTCGCTTCAAGAAGGAGGTGCTGGGCGGACGCCCGAGCGATCGGCACCTTGGCCGCCTAGTCGGGATAGCCCCGACGACGGTTGGCGATTGGTTCCGGGGGAGTCGATTTCCTCAGCGTATTGATGGGATCTTGATCATTGTTTCTGCGCTGCGCCAGCAAGCTATTTCGCGGGGGCTCAGCGCAGATGCGATAGGGGATCTTCTCGATGAGGATAAATGGCGCGATTTGCATCGGTCAGAAGCGACTCGTAGAGCCCGTACTGTGGCCACTGGGACGGCGCGATCCCAGGCTCTTCGCCTACTTTCAGAGGGCGATGCGGAGCGCATCGCGAAACTCCCGGATCCGCCCAGACCATTTCTAAGGTGGACTCCTAAAAGTCTCGGTATTCATCCAGCGGTCAAAGATGCGCACGATGAAACAATTGAGGACTTCGTACTTCCTTCTTACGTCCCCCGGGCACATGATGCAGAGCTATTAAGGGAGCTTCTGAGTATAAAATCAAAAGAAACTGCTTCGTTGCTGATCGTTAGAGGTGGGTCATGTTCAGGGAAAACTCGAACTGCATATGAGGCACTCAAGTCGGCCATGCCGGAGTGGAATCTCATCTACCCTAAGAGTGTGGACAGCCTGCTTGCCGCGCTGAATTGTGATGCAGTTCAACGTGAGACAATTCTTTGGTTGGACGATGCTCATCACTTCCTCCTCCATGAGAAGGGAGAAGAGGTTGCCGCCGCGTTGCGCCGCCTACTGGAGCATGACGGCCCCCTTGTAATTATGGCTACACTCTGGACAATGCATCATCGGTTGCTCGTTACCCCACCTAGCGACGCTTCCGAGCGGGATAAGAATGCGAACTCTAGAGAATTGCTTAAGCAGGGTAGTCGCATCGATGTACCCCCAGCCTTTGGGGATGTAGATCTGCGGAGCTTGCACAAACAAGCAATTAAAGATCGCTCGCTCTCGCTTGCAGCGAGAAACCATTCAGGTTCAGTTACTCAGTTTCTGGCCGCAGCCCCAGACCTCCTCGACCACTACGAACAAGCCGATGGAGTGGAGGGGTTGTGCGGGAAGGCGGTGATATCAGCCGCCATTGATGCTCGACGACTGGGGATCATTGGGCCGATTCCAAAATATTTTATCAAAGCGGCCGCTCCAGGTTATATGGCAGACGACGTCCGGTCGAGATGTAATCCAGAAACATGGTTCGACGATGCGCTCAGTTATGCGACGCAGCTCATCAAAGGCGTGGCTTCGGCATTTGTGAGCGTCCCACACCCTACGGATGTGGGAAGTCTGCCAGATGTTGTGGAACTCGCGGATTATCTCGACTATTACGGTCAGGCGAATCGCACGTATGCTGTCCCGCCGACGTCCTTTTGGGCTGCAGCAAAATCCCTAGAAGACACAGATCACCTTATGGCTTTGGCGAATGCGGCACAGGATAGGCATAGACTCAAGAATGCCTACATGCTATACGGTGAGGCAGCACGGCGAGGAAATATCGAAGCAATGAGGCGGGTTGCTTTTCTTCGAGAGGATTCGGGGAACGCTGATGAGGCAGAAGTTCTCCGACATCAAGCTGCTGAAAAGGGTAGCGTATTCGCACTCCGTGATTTGGCTAGAGCCAAAGAGATAGCAGGTGATTCGGAAGGTGCCGAGAAGCTTGCCCGGCAGGCGATTTCAGAAGAGAATTATCCTACCTCGCTGTGGGAGATCGCGGTCCTGAGGCTTAGGGCCGGGAATATGGATTCCGCTCGATCGCTCCTTAAGGAAGCGGAATTGGCCGGATCCATTGAGGCGGCGATGGACATCTTCCGTCTGGCTATTGAAGAGGATGACCTCCAATTGGCGGAGGAGATACTGGATAGCATGTCCCACGAGGATTATGCGGACATGATTTGCGAACTTGCCTATGAACTCAAGGATAAGGGCAAGATTGAGCTTGCTGAGAAGCTATTTAGGCGTGCTGCTGATCTCGGTGACCTCTGGGCTTTGGGTGAGATCGCAATAATCCGCAAAGATAATGGCAGAAGGGGTGAAGCGCGGAAGATTTTTAGCGACCTTTCTGAAGCCGGAGAAAAGTCTTTTTTGATTGAGCTTGGCCGCATGTCCGAAGAAGATGGGAGAATTGCGGAAGCTGAGTTGCTGTATATTTCTGCTGCCATCGAGAATTCGTTCGAGGCCCCATTTGAACTGGCGCGTCTTCTGGATGAAACAGGGCGAAAAGGTGAGGCTGATAGGATCGTAAGTGTTTATGCCGAGACCGGCAACTTTTCTCCTTTGATGGATCTTGCGCGGCTTCGCAAATCTTCGGGTGACCGCCAAGGGGAAATTGACCTATTGCGAGTCGCCCTAGATCTCGGAAATAGTGTGGCCCTGTCGATTATGGCATCAAATTGCGAGGAGGTCGGGGACCTGTTTGGTGCCGAGGAGTATGCCACACGAGCGGCTAACGGGGGGTATTCCTACGCCTTGTTGAATTTGGCTAAGAAGTACAAATCCCAGGATAAATGGCGTCGAATTCTTGTGTATGGCTTGGAGTCCGATGGTAGCGTCTCTGAGGCTTGGTAATTAGGCTTGAAAAATAGTAGAGAAGATGCGTGCTCCCAGCCAGGTCGACGGCAGCTAACGCGCGAGTCGCTTTTCGTCGGGATCCCTAGTCCGGAACCGACGGCAACCCTGACGGCAACGACGGCACACAGAGGCTGTTGATCACGACCACTAGCCATCAGCCGGGAGGAAGACAGAGGCCCCGTTCAACGGCCTGCCCGATCCTACGGATCAGAAGGTCTTGCTCTTCGAGGAGGAGGGCGGCCGCGCTCTTGAAGCGTCCTGCTCCGCGTCGGCGCGGGCAGTACGTTGCTCTCCAGGGGCCGGCGTGAGACCGGGGGGTGGTGCTGATCGCGGATGGCGGCACTGGCGGCCGGAAGCGGGGTCGGTGGACCCCGTGTGGACCACGCACCCCGAGCAGGGCCCACGCCCGGTAGTCTGTACCCGCTCCGTCCCTGGTGGGCGTGTGCGCAGGTGGGTTGCCCGAGCGGCCTAAGGGAACGGTCTTGAAAACCGTCGTCGCAGCGATGTGACCGTGGGTTCAAATCCCACACCCACCGCAGTGTTCGTAAGGGGCGTCCTCCCTTGAGGGCGCCCCTTACGCGTGTCTGCCCCCGCGTGCACCGGGGACCCGTCTACGGCCGATGCCGTGTCATCCGGGCCGCCGACGCGATCGTCGCCCGGGCCTCCCGTTCCGTCAGGCCTGTGGCTACGGCCGCGTCGACCAGGGGATCGACGAGCGCCGGGCCGATGTCGTTCTCGTAGGCGCGGCAGGCCGCCCAGAAGAGGCGGGTGTTGCGTTGGCCCTCGTGTGCCGCGAGGACGAACTGGACCAGGCCCTGGCCGTGCTGGCCGGTCGACGCCGGTGTGGGGTGGTGGGTGCTGCGGGGCGGGGGGAGCAGGAGGCGCAGGAGCGAGGGCGGGCAGGGCGCGGGGGCGAGGTGGGCGGTGGCCGGGGCGGCGCCGTAGAGGCCGTGGTCGGTGCGGGAGCCGGGGCCCACGAGGTAGCCGCCCGCGCCGCGGATGTCGATGCCGGGGGCGAGCCGGCCCGCGGAGTTCGGGACGACCACGTCGGGCGGGCCGCTGAGCCAGAGGTGACGGCCGCCGCTGGGGGTCAGTACGACGACGGTCTCGGGGATCGTGAACAGATGGCGCAGGGCCAGTTCGCGCAGCGCGGACGAGGAGTCCGTACCGGACTTGGTGTCGAGGTCGATGCCGATCAGGTGGTACGGCGGCAGTCCGCACGCGATGCCGTAGCCGGTGGCCCAGGGCGCGGCGGCGAACAGCTCGCGGATGCGTGCCGGGTCGGCCGAGGCGTCGTACACCCCGTGGCCCATGCGTCCGCAGGCGCCGTGGCAGACCGGGCCCGCCGGGTCGGGGTCGTCGCGGTGGGGGGAGCGCAGGGCCGGGAGCTTGGTGCGGGACAGGGGGATCACGGCCAGTCCGCGTTCGGCGGCTGACAGGGCGTGTGCGAGGGCCAGCGTCGTGGCCTGCCGGTCGGTGGTGGCCATGCCTCTATGTTCGTACGCATGTTCGAAAAAAGGAAGAGGGGGTGGCGGCGACTCGCCGGGCCGGGGGGAAAGGCCGGAAATCTGGCGGAACGCTTCGCCCCTTGGGGCGCTTGGGGCGAGCTGTCCGTACTGCACCGAACTGCGGCTTCGAGGCGACCAAGGGGGTTTATCGACTTGTCATCACGCTTCAGGGGGAATAACCCCTTCCGCTCTGGTTCGCCGGGGATTCGGTGGGCAACTCTGGTTCCGCGACGTCGTGCACCACACCGAGGCGGTCGGCCAACTGCCCTGGTAGAAGCCGTACTTCATGTGCGTTCGGCTACGAAGCCGGTACGTACCTTGTTCTGGAGGAACAACATGGCAAGCATCCGTACCGCCCGCGTCATCGCCGCCGTCTCCGCCCTCCCGCTGGCAGCCGCCCTCTTCACCGGCGTCGCGGCGGCGGACAACGGCGCCATCGCGGGCAACGGATCGAACGCGGGTGTGGCGACCGTCAGCGGGAGCGGGGTCGGGCACGACAACAAGGGCAACTCGTCCACCACACAGCAGCAGGCGGTCGGCTCCGGAGCCTCGAACCAGAGCAACACCGCCCAGGTCAACGGGTCCGCGTTCACCGCCATCAACCAGGGAAACTCGAACGTCGCCGTCAACTTCGCCAACTTCTGGTAGCCGCGCCCCACTTCCGCGCGGGGATGCGCGGGGGTGCGTGAGGGTGTGTGAGGTGTGCTCTCTGGGGTTGTGACGCGTCTGCGCGGTGGCACTTCGGTGCCGCCGCGCAGACGTTTTTCGTGCTCCACGCGCGCGTGCCCTCCGATGGGGCACCCGGGATGGGGCACCCGCGGGGAACGACCTTGACAGTCCACGGCATCTGACGGACAGTCAGAAACCCTCGTCCGTACGACGCCTCGGAGGTCCGCCGTCGTGCACCTCGCCCCCACCGAACGCCAGCGGCGACTGCGCGCCGAACTCCGCACGTACTTCTCCGCGTTGATGCCGGACGGACCACCCGGAGCCGAAGACCCCCAGGCCCAGCGGGCGTTGCTCCGCCGGATCGGCGCCGACGGCTGGCTCGGGCTCGGCTGGCCGGTCGAGTACGGCGGTCAAGGGCGGGGCGCGGACGAGCAGTTCGTGTTCTTCGACGAGGCCTACCGCGCGGGCGCGCCCGTGTCGATGGTCACCCTGAACACCGTCGGACCGACCCTCATGAAGTACGGCAGCGAGGAACAGAAGGCCGCGTTCCTGCCGGGCATCCTGCGTGGCGAACTCGTCTTCGCGATCGGCTACAGCGAACCATCGGCCGGCACCGATCTCGCGTCCCTGCGCACGCGCGCGGTACGGAGGCGGCGAACGGGGACGGAAACCGAGGGAGAGGCAGGTGGAGACGCGGATGGCGGCGCTGGTGGAGAGGGGGGTGGCGACGCTGGTGGAGATACGGATGTTGGCTCCGATGACTGGCTGATCGACGGGCAGAAGATCTTCACCTCCAACGCCCACAACGCCGACTGGATCTGGCTCGCCTGCCGCACCGACCCCGAGGCCCCCAAGCACCGCGGCATCTCGATCATCCTCGTCCCGACCGACGCCCCCGGCTTCTCGTGGACCCCGATCGAGACGGTCGGCGGGCAGCTCACGACGGCCACGTACTACGACGGGGTCCAGGTCCCCGCCGGCCACCTCGTCGGCGCGCAGAACGATGGCTGGTCCCTCATCACCAACCAGCTCAACCACGAGCGGGTCGCCCTCGCCGCGATCGGAATGCAGGCCGAGGAGTTCTACGCCGCCGTGCTCACCGCCGCCCGCACGCCCGATCCAGTGACGGGGCGGCGCCGGGCCGACGAGCCGTGGGTGCGGTCTCAGCTGGCCGAGGCACATGCCCGGCTGGCGGCGACGCGCCTGCTCAACTGGCGTCTGGTGGGCGATGTCGGAGCCGGCCGGCTGGCGCCCGGCGACGCGAGCGGCGTGAAAGTCGCGGGAACCGAATCGACGGTGGCGGTGTACCGCATATGTCAGCACATCGCCGGGACGGACAGGCCGACAGGGCTGGCGGGGCTGGTGCGTTCGGGCTCGCCGGGTGCCTTCGGCGACGGCGAGCTGGAGCGGTTGAACAGGGCGGCACAGATCAACACGTTCGGGGGCGGGGTGAGCGAAGTGCAGCGGGAGATCGTCGCGACGATGCGGCTCGGGATGACGAGGGGGCGGCGGTGACGGGTGAGGCGGGGGTGAGCGGAGATCTGGAGGCGGCGGCAAAGGGTGAGGTGGAGGTGAGCGGCGGCCCAGAGGCGGCCGTAAAAGGCGACTTGGGGGCGGGTGATGAGCTGGGGGCGCGGCTCAAGGCGTACGAGGGGCGGGCCGCGTCCGTCGCGGGCAAGGGGAAAGACCTCGTCAACGAACCGATGATCCGGCACTGGTGTGAGGCCATGGGCGACACCGACCCGGCGTACACGGGCCCGGACGCCATCGCCCCGCCCACCATGCTCCAGGCCTGGACGATGGGCGGCCTGTCCGGCCACACGGGACGGACGGGCGCCTACGACGAACTATTCGACCTGCTCGACGAGGCGGGCTGCACCTCCGTGGTCGCCACCGACTGCGAACAGGAGTACCTGCGCCCCCTGAAGCCGGGCGACGAGGTCGGCTTCGACACGGTGATCGAGTCGGTGTCGGACCGCAAGACGACGAAACTGGGCACCGGGTACTTCGTCACGACGCGCACGGACGTCCGGGTGGGCCAGGACCTCGTCGGCACCCACCGCTTCCGCATCCTCAAGTACGCCCCCGCCCGGCGGAAACGGAAACCGAAGGAACCCCGCGCGCGGCGCCCCCGGCCCGTCGTCAACCGGGACAACGCCGGCTTCTGGGAGGGCGTGCAGCACCACCGACTCCTCATCCAGCGCTGCACGGACTGCGCGACGCTGCGCCACCCCTGGCTGCCGGGCTGCAACGCCTGCGGCGGCCTGGACTGGGACACGGTCGAGGCGAGCGGCGAGGGCACGGTCTATTCGTACGTGGTGATGCACCACCCGCCGTTCCCCGCCTTCGACCCGCCCTACGCGGTCGGTCTGATCGAACTGGCCGAGGGGGTGCGGATCGTGAGCAACGTGGTGGGGGTGCCGTACGACAAGGTGCGCATCGGGCTGCCGGTGCGGCTCGAATTCCGGCGGTACGACGAGCCGGAGGGGGACGACGAGGGCGGCCCGCTGGTGCTCCCCGTCTTCCGGGTGCTGGCAGGCCGAGCGGGCGGGGTGGGCTGACATGGACTTCACGCCTACGGAGGAGCAGGCGGCGGCGCGTGATCTGGCGGCCCGGATCTTCGGCGACCTCGCGACATCGGAGCGGCTCGCGGCGGCCGGGACGGGGAGCGACCCCGAGCTGTGGAAGGCCCTGTGCGCGGCCGGACTGGTGGGCGCTGTAGCGGAGTTGGGGCTGCTGGGGCTCGTACTCCTCCTGGAGGAGCAGGGACGGACCACGGCCCAGGTGCCCTTCGCGTCGACCTGTGTGTACGGGCTGCTGGCGGTGGCGGCACATGGTTCGGCCGAGCAGCGGGCGCGGTTGTTGCCGGGGATCGGGGACGGGTCGGTGGTGGTGTGCGGGGCGGTTTCGGGGCAGGGGGGTGTGTGGGCGCGGCCGCCACGGGGGGCGGGTGACGGAGCTGAGGCTCAACGGTGCTTCACACAGGGGGAGTTGAGCGGGACGGTTCCTGTGGTGCCCTGGCTGCGGGATGCCACGCATGTGCTGGTTGCTGACGAGCGGCGGGAGTTGTGGCTCGCGCCGGTCACGGATGGCGTGGGGGTCGAGGCGGTCGAGCTGACGGCACCTTGGGCGGCGGGGCGGTTGACGCTGGACGGGGCGTCGGCGGAACGGCTCGGGGCGCCGGCGGAGCGGCTCGGGGCGGGGGGCGTCCACGTCGGCGCCGAAGCCGGGCAGCCCCACTCTCGCCCTCCAACTCCAACTTCGACTCCAACTCCGTCTCCCTATGCGGACGTTCTGGCCACCGCCCGTATCGCCTTCGCCGGGTTGCAGGCGGGGGTGGGGGCCGGGTCGCTCGCGCGGGCCGTGGCTCATGTGAATGCCCGGGAGCAGTTCGGACGTCCGTTGGCCACGCGGCAGGCGATTCAACTCCGGGCGGCCGACGCGTACATGGACATCGAGGCGATACGCGTGACGGCGTACGAGGCGGCCTGGCGGCGCGATGCGGGGTTGCCGTACGCCACGCATGCGCTGACCGCCGCCTGGTGGGCCTCCGAGGCGGGCCAGCGCGTCGTCCACACGGGTCAGCATCTGCACGGCGGGGCGGGGGCCGACCTGGACCATCCGGTGCATCGGCACTTTCTGTGGGGGCGGCAGTTGGACGCGTATCTGGGGGGCGGGGGCGAAGTGCTAGAGGAATTGGGGGAGTTGATCGTGAGCGAGGAGGCGGAGGCGGAGGAGGAAGAGAAGGAGCGGGAGGTGGGCGAGGGATGACAGCGGAAGGGAAGCCGGTGCGGTCCGTGAAGTCGGTGCGGTCCCTGAAACCGGGGGACGAACTGCCTCCGCTGGAGATCGAGATCACCCGGACCCTGATCGTGGCCGGTGCCATCGCGTCTCGTGACTACCAGGATGTGCACCACGACGCGGAGTTGGCCCGGCGGAAGGGCTCGCCCGACATCTTCATGAACATCCTGACGACGAACGGGCTGGTCGGCCGTTACATCACGGACCACTTCGGACCGGGGGCCACGCTCCGCAAGGTGGCGATACGGCTCGGGGCGCCCAACTACCCCGGCGACACGATGGTGTTGACCGGCAGGGTCGAGGAGATCGACGGCGACACGGCGACGGTCCGCGTGCTCGGGGCGAACGGCATCGGCAGCCATGTGACCGGCACGGTGACGGTGACCGTACCGACGGCATCGACGGCATCGACCGCACCTGTCGTACCCGATGTATCGGGGGAGGCCGGATGAGCGCGAGGACACGCGATGCCCTCGGTGGGCGGGCGGCGATCGTCGGGATCGGGGCGACGGAGTTCTCCAAGGACTCGGGGCGCAGCGAGCTGCGGCTGGCGGTGGAGGCGGTGCGGGCCGCGTTGGACGACGCGGGGCTGACGCCGGCGGACGTGGACGGGATGGTGACCTTCACGATGGACACCAATCCGGAGATCACCGTGGCCCAGGCGTGCGGGATCGGTGAGTTGTCGTTCTTCTCACGGGTGCACTACGGGGGTGGTGCGGCCTGCGCGACCGTGCAGCAGGCGGCGCTGGCGGTGGCCACGGGGGTCGCAGAGGTGGTGGTCTGCTACCGCGCCTTCAATGAGCGGTCGGGACGGAGATTCGGCTCCGGGGTCACGCACCGGGAGCCGTCGGCGGAGGGTGCGGCGCTCGGCTGGGCACTGCCGTTCGGGCTGCTGACACCGGCGTCGTGGGTGGCGATGGCGGCGCAGCGGTATCTGCACAGGTACGGGCTGACGCCGGAGGTGTTCGGGCGGGTGGCGGTGGTGGACCGGAAGTACGCGGCGACGAACCCGGCGGCGTACTTCCACGGCAGACCGATCACGCTCGCCGAGCACGCGGCCTCGCGGTGGATCGTGGAGCCGTTGCGGTTGCTGGACTGCTGCCAGGAGACGGACGGGGCCCAGGCGATCGTCGTCACGTCGGTGGAGCGGGCCCGCGACCTGCCGCGTCCGCCCGCGGTCATCGCGGCGGCGGCGCAGGGCGCGGGGCGGGCGCAGGAGCAGATGACCAGCTTCTACCGGGACGATCTGAGCGGCCTGCCGGAGATGGGCGTGGTCGCGCGGCAGCTGTGGCGGACGGCGGGGTGCGGGCCGGGGGAGATGGACGTGGCGATCCTGTACGACCACTTCACGCCGTTCGTGCTGATGCAGCTGGAGGAGTTCGGGTTCTGCGGGAGGGGGGAGGCGGCGGATTTCGTGGGCGAGGAGCGGTTGCCGATCAACACGCATGGGGGGCAGCTCGGGGAGGCGTACCTCCACGGCATGAACGGAATCGCGGAGGGCGTCCGCCAGATACGGGGCACCGCCGTGAACCGGATACCGGGGGCCGAGCGGGTTCTGGTGACCGCGGGGACAGGCGTGCCTACGTCGGGCCTGGTGCTCACGGCTCTTGCGGGGCCTACGGCACCGGGTGGCCTGGGGGCGGCTTCCGTTGTGCGGGGGCTGACCGAGGCCCCGGTCGACTCGGCGGGGGTTCGCGTCGGCGTTGCGGGGCCTGCGACTTTGACCGGCCTGGCGGCGGGTGCCGCCGGCCGCGCGCTGCCTGAGACCCCGGGTGCCTCGCCAGCGACTCCGGGCCACCTCGTGGCGCCTGCGACCCCGGTCGCCCTCACGACCCCGGCCGCCCTCCACCCCGCCCCCTGTCACGACCCCGCGGCCTCGATAACCCCCACCGCCCCGACCACCCTTACCGGCCCCGTCGCTCCCACGCCCCTTACTTCGGACGGGTGAGCCCCCAGGGGTAAACCCGCAGTAGCTGTCAGTCGCTCGTCCACCTTCAGGAGGTGGAGTCAGCCCCACCCCTACAACCTGAGGCGGAGTCCGCTTCGGGACCTGCGGGCGATCCGCGGGTGCGGGGGTCACTCATAGCGTGGAGCCATGACCACAGCAGTCTGCACCAGCGCGCCGAACGCCTCCGCAAGGGCCGCCGCAGGAGCCACCACCCGGCCTTCCGCCCGGCCCGCCCCGGGCCCGGCCGCAAGGCCTGCCACGCGGCCCGCCGCACAGGCCACGCAGACCCAGGCCCAGCCCGCCCAGGCCGCTCAGGCTTCCCAGGCCCAGGGACTCAAGCCTCACGCCGGGCGGGGTCAGGCTCAGGGGCAGATGCTCACGTACCCCTCGTTCGCGTCGTACATGAGGGCCAGGCAGCCGGTGCTGCTGCGCACCGCGCGGTCGCTGACGGCGAACCCGTCCGACGCGGAGGATCTCCTCCAGACGGCGCTGACCAAGACGTATGTCGCCTGGGAGCGGATCGAGGACCACCGGGCGCTGGACGGTTATGTGCGCCGGGCGCTGCTGAACACCCGGACCTCGCAGTGGCGCAAGCGCAAGGTCGACGAGTTCGCGTGCGACGAATTGCCCGAGCCGGAGACGGTCGGCGGCGCGGAGGACCCCGCCGAGCAGCAGGCGTTGCACGACGCGATGTGGCGGGCGATCGCGAAGTTGCCCGAGCGGCAGCGGGCGATGGTGGTCCTGAGGTATTACGAGGACCTCAGCGAGGTCCAGACGGCCGAGGTGCTCGGGGTGTCCGTGGGCACGGTGAAGTCGGCGGTGTCGCGTGCGCTGGGCAAGCTGCGCGAGGACCCGGAGCTGGGCGTGGTGCGGTAGAGGGCCCGAGCTTCCGAGCCACCGCCCCCACCCTCACGGCCTCCCCTCACCCGACGTGACGTGATCGATCACCCGGCCCTAGTGACATACCGTGCGGTATGTGCGCAGAATCAGCGCAACCCTTACTACCGCGTAGGCAATGTCGCCCCGGGAGGACGCCGTGCTGAGCACGATGCAGGACGTACCGCTGCTGATCTCCAGGATCCTGACCCACGGGTCCACGGTTCACGGAACATCGCAGGTGATCAGCTGGACCGGTGAGGGGGAGCCGGAGCGCCGTTCCTTCAAGGAGATCGGTGACCGGTCTGCTCAGCTGGCGCACGCCCTCCGGGAGGAGCTCGGGGTGGTGGACGGCGAGCGTACGGCGACGCTCATGTGGAACAACGCCGTCCATGTCGAGGCGTACTTCGCGATCCCCGCCATGGGCGCGGTGCTGCACACCCTCAACCTCCGTCTGCCGGCGGAGCAACTGGCATACATCGTCCGGCACGCGGCGGACCGGGTGATCATCGTCAACGGTTCGCTGATTCCGTTGCTCGCGCCCCTGCTGCCCCACCTCAAGACGGTCGAGCACGTCGTCGTGTCCGGCCCCGGTGACCGCACCCCCCTCGACGGCGCCCACGCGCGCGTGCACGAGTACGAGGACCTCATCGCCGGCAAGCCGACCACGTACGACTGGCCCGAGCTGGACGAACGCCAGGCCGCCGCGATGTGCTACACCTCCGGCACCACGGGCGACCCCAAGGGCGTGGTGTTCAGCCACCGTTCGATCTACCTGCACTCCATGCAGGTCAACATGACCCAGTCGATGGGGCTCACCGACCAGGACACCTCCCTGGTCGTCGTGCCCCAGTTCCACGTCAACGCCTGGGGGTTGCCGCACGCCACCTTCATGACCGGCGTGAACATGCTGATGCCGGACCGCTTCCTGCAACCCGCCCCGCTCGCCGAGATGATCGAGACCCAGCGCCCCACGCACGCGGCGGCCGTCCCCACCATCTGGCAGGGACTCCTCGGCGAACTGACCGCCCGGCCCCGCGACGTCTCCTCCCTCACCCAGGTCACCATCGGCGGTTCGGCCTGCCCGCCCGCGCTCATGGCGGCCTTCGACGAGCTCGGCATGCGGGTCTGTCACGCCTGGGGCATGACCGAGACGTCCCCGCTGGGCACGGTCTCGCGCCCGCCGGCCGAGGCGGTCGGCACCGAACGGGAGTGGGAGTACCGGCTGACGCAGGGCCGTTTCCCGGCGGGCGTCGAGGCCCGGCTCTCCGGCCCCGGCGGCGAACGGCTGCCCTGGGACGGCGAGTCGGCGGGTGAGCTGGAGGTACGCGGACCGTGGATCGCCGGCGCGTACTACAACGGCCCCGACGCCGAACCCCTGCGCCCCGCCGACAAGTTCAGCGAGGACGGCTGGCTGAAGACCGGTGACGTCGGCACCATCTCCCCCGACGGTTTCCTCACCCTCACCGACCGTGCCAAGGACGTCATCAAGTCCGGCGGCGAGTGGATCTCCTCCGTCGACCTGGAGAACGCCCTGATGTCCCACCCGGACGTCACCGAGGCCGCCGTGGTCGCCGTACCGGACGAGAAGTGGGGCGAGCGTCCGCTGGCGACCGTGGTCCTCCGCGAGGGTTCCACCGCCGACTTCGTCTCCCTGCGCGCCTTCCTCGCCGATGAGGGGAAGATCGCCAGGTGGCAGCTCCCCGAACGCTGGACGGTCATCGAGTCCGTCCCGAAGACCAGCGTCGGCAAGTTCGACAAGAAGGTGCTGCGCAGGCGGTATGCCGACGGTGACCTGGACGTCACCCAGCTCTGACCCCACACGTCCGCGTCATCGTCGTACGGCCTCCAAGCGGTCGTACGACGATGACGCGCACCCTCACACCCTCACCACGCCCAAGGCGTTACCCCCTCCGCGCACCCACGGCCGTGGCCCCCCACCCGATCACCAGCCACACTCCCGCGACCACGCACACCCCGCCCCAGCCCCAGTGACTGAAGGCCGGTCCCGCCAGCGCCGAGGCGATCGCGCCCCCGGCGAAGCCCGCGACGACATACGCCGTGTTGGCCGTCGCCGGGGTCGAGGTGGTGGTGAGGGCGAGGGTCTGGTTGGCGACGTGGGAGGCGACCAGGGCCGTGTGGATCACGATCGCGGCGACGAACAGGGCCCACAGGACGTGCCCGCCGAGCCAGAACAGCGGTACGGACACCGCCGCGAGCACATAAGCGGACCGTACGACCTTCCCCGCCCCGAACCGGTCGACGAACCCGCCCGCGAGCGGAGCCACCGCACTGGCCGCCAGCCCGAACAGGCCGAAGAGGCCGGCGGTCGCGGTCGAGAGGCCGTAGGAACCGCCCGTGAGCAGCAGGGCCAGGGTCGTCCACAGGGCGCTCCACGCGCCGAACATCCCCGCCTGGCGCAGGCACGCGCGCCACAGGTCGGGGGAGGTGCGGACCAGGCCGGGCAGGGCCGCGAGGCCGGCGAACAGGGGGCCGGAGCCGCGGCGCCTCTCGGACGGGAGGACGTACGCGGTGGCCAGGCCGAGGGCGAGGGTCAGGGCGGCCGAGCCGATGAAGACGACCCGCCAGCCGTAGGCCTGGCCGACCAGGCTGCCGACGACCCGCGCGGCCACGATGCCCGTGAACAGGCCCGCTATGACGGCCGCGACATGGCGGGCGCGGTGGTGCGCGGGGGCGCGTTCGGCGACCAGCGGGACGAGGAGCTGCGGTACGACGGTCGCCGCCGCGGCGATGAACACGGCGACCGCGAGGGCGGCCGTGCCGGGGGCCGCGGCACCGGCGAGCAGGGCCGCCGCGGTGGCGACGGAGAGCGCGGCGACCAGGGAGCGCCGGTTCACGCGGTCGCCCAGCGGGGCGAAGAAGAGGAGGCCGGTGGCGTAGCCGAACTGCGCGACCGACGCGATCCACGCCACGGCGGACGGGGTCGAGCCGAAGTCGTGCGCGATGAGGGGGAGCAGCGGGCCCGCGAGGTAGATGTTGGCGGCCGTCACGGCGGTACAGACGGCGATGAGGGCGAGGAAGAGGCGGTCGGCGGCGGTGGGGGCCGGCCTCTCGACCGACGTCTGCGGGATGGTTGCCGAGGACATGAGCGGTGGCACTCCTTCGGACCTGCGGGACGCGCGAGCCGCCCGCGGAGACTCCGGGAACGTCCACGAGGACGTCGGTCCCGTGCACGAGAACCCCGTGCACGCCCCTGAGAGACCCGGATCGGCTCTTGCAACTAACTGGTTGGTTGGCAGCTGGAACAGCATGCGGTGCCCCGGAATTCCCTGTCAACCAACCAGTTGGTTACAACCCACCGCCGAGTACCCTGGCCCCATGGGAGTCAGAGACCCCGAGGCCACCAAGGCCCGGATCTTCGAGGCGGCGGTCGCCGAGTTCGCCCGGCACGGCATCGCGGGCGCCCGCATCGACCGCATCGCCGCCGAGGCCAGGGCGAACAAGCAGCTGATCTACGCCTACTTCGGCAACAAGTCCGAGCTGTTCACCCAGGTCCTCGGCCGGTCCATGCTCGACCTCGCCGTCGCGCTCCCCGTCGACCCGGACGACATCGAGGGCTGGATCGACCGGCTCATGGACTATCACGCGGCCCACCCCGAACTCCTCCGCCTCCTCTTCTGGGAGGGCCTGGAGTACGGCACCGGCGAACTGCCCGACGAGGCCGAGCGCCAGCAGCACTACGCGCTCAAGGTCGCCGCGCTCCAGGACGGCCAGGACCGGGGTGTCGTGAGCGACGTGATCCCGGCCCGCGACCTCCTCTTCCTGCTGGTCGCGATGGCCAACTGGGGTGTCGTCGTACCGCAGATGCGCCGCGTCCTGGTGGGCGCGGACGACACGGACAGGGACCGGCTCCGCGAGTCCATCAAGGAGGCGGCACGGCGACTGATCGCCAAGTAGCCGCCACCTGAGGCGGGTTGACGGTCAGTTGGTCCCGATCCGCGCCAGCAGATCCACGATCCGCGACTGGACCTCCGTGCTCGTCGACCGCTCCGCGAGGAAGAGCACAGTCTCCCCCGAGGCGAGCCGAGGCAGATCGGCCTGGTCCACCGCGGCCGTGTACACGACGAGCGGGGTGCGGTTGAGCTGACCGTTCGCGCGCAGCCAGTCGACGATCCCGGCCCGCCGCTTGTGCACCTGGAGCAGATCCATCACGACGAGGTTCGGCCTCAACTGCCCGGCCAGCGTGACCGCGTCGGCGTCACTCGCGGCCCGGGCCACCTGCATCCCGCGCCGCTCCAGCGTCGCCGTCAGCGCCAGCGCGATCTCCGCGTGCTCCTCGATCAGCAGCACCCGCGGCGGATGCTGCTCGCTGTCCCGCGGCGCGAGCGCCTTCAGCAGAACGGCGGGATCGGCACCGTAGGCCGCCTCCCGCGTGGCCTGCCCGAGCCCGGCGGTCACCAGCACCGGCACCTCGGCCGCCACCGCGGCCTGCCGCAGCGACTGCAACGCCGTCCGCGTGATCGGCCCGGTCAACGGGTCCACGAACAGCGCCGCCGGGAACGCGGCGATCTGCGCGTCGACCTCCTCGCGCGAGTGCACGATGACGGGCCGGTACCCGCGGTCGCTCAGCGCCTGCGTGGTCGTCACGTCCGGCGCGGGCCACACGAGCAGCCGGCGCGGATTGTCGAGCGGCTCGGGGGGCAGCTCGTCGTCGAGCGGCTGCGGCCTGGGCGTGTCCGCGACCTCGACGGCCCCACCGGGACCGTCCAACGGCTCCGGCCCCTCGGCCGCGTTCTCGGCCGGTGCTCCTATGGCGTACGACCGTCCGGCGCCCTCGGTCATCTGCGCGAGCCGCGACTGCCCGGCCATGGACGGCTGCGCCTGCTCACCCTGCGGATGCGCCCGGCCGCCCTGCTCCCCCGCCCCACCGGCGGGTTCGGGCCGCGTCCCCAGCTTCCTTCGCCGCCCGCCGCCACCCGGCTGATGCGGCGGCGGAGTGGCGGTCGGCTGCTGCACCTGAGCCGCCTGCCGCGTGAACGGCACCCCCTGCCCCAGCGTCCGCACACTGATCGCCCGCCCCTGAGTGGAGTTGGGATCGATGGGCGCGACGGCTTCGGCAGGCAACGGCTGAGCGGCCCGCCCCTGCGCACCGACGGAAACGCCCGGAGCAGGAGTACCGGCGGCAGCAGGAGTATCCGGGTGCGCTTCCGCGTTCGGCGCTACGGCCGTCTCGGCGCCGTTCGCCACCGCGGCGGCCGGAGCCGCGCCGGGCGCACCGGGCGTGCCCGCACCCGGCGTCGGCTGTGCGGCCGGGAGCGACTGCGGTGGCACCGGCTCACCGGACTGCCCCCGCACCGGGGCGACTTGACCGGGAATGCCGTGCGGGGAGACGGGTTGTCCCTGAGCCGGAAGCCCCTGGGCGGGTACGGCCTGACCGGGAACACCCTGCGGCGGAATCGGCTGACCGGGCGCACCGGGGACCGCTTGCCCCGGGACTGCCTGACCCGGCATCCCCTGTGGAGCGACCGGCCGGCCCTGGATTCCCTGCGGCGCGACCGGCTGCCCGGGGTTGCCCTGAGCCGGGACGCCCTGACCGGGAACCGCCTCCGCCGGAAGCGGCAACGGCTGACCCGCCGGTGCCTGTCCCGGAGCGGCGGGATTCTGCGCGGGAGCGAGCTGCGTGGCGGCACCCGGCTGCCCGGCGACCGCCTGCCCGACTCCCCGCTGTACTGCGCCCTGTTGCCGGCCCGTACCGGCCTGCGCCGGAACCCCCTGCTGCCCCTGCCCGGCCGTACCCTGCGCCGGAACCACCGCACCGGGCTGCGCCGGGGCCGGGACCCCGGACTCCCCGACCTGCGCCTGCTGTTGAGGCTGCGGCTGGGCAACGGCCCGACGCCGCCGACCGGTCGGCGCACTTGCGGGATGCGGCTGAGGCGGAGTGTGATCGTCGCTCTGGTCGACCGGAACGGCTTCGTGCTGCCCGTCGGCACCGGGATGCCCACCGGGAACACCCCCGGGAACCTGCCCCGGCACGACCGGAACCCCCGGCGCCTGCGCAGCCGTGGCCGCCGGCACGTCCGGTGTCCGGTCGGCGTCGGCCGGCGGCAACGCGAACACGGTCCGCGCCCCCGCCTCCTGCGCGGCGGCCCGCTCGGCAGCGGCGGCCAGCGCCCGCCTGCGACGCCCGGTCGGCTGCCCGTCCTCGCCACCCGAGTCGCCCGAGCCGTCGGGGCCACCGGACGCATCGGCGGGACCGCCCGCGGGCAACGCGGCCGGCAGCGCCTGCCGTTCGCCGCCCACCGGCACGCCTCGTGGCGACACCGTGCCGCCCAGCCCCGTACCGGAGGCCGCGGTCCCGGCGGCATGTTCCGCCGCCGTCATCACCGCGCCCTCGGAGACACCCCCGGACCCGCTCTCATCACCGTCGGCCGCGCGCCCGCGCCGCCGCCCGGTACCGCCGGACGCACCCTCGCCGCCCGCCTCCACGGCAGCCGCCGACTCGTCGCCAGCGCGCCTCCTGCGCCGTCCGGTCGGCACCGCGGCCTCGCCGCCCCCGGAGGAGTCGTCGGGACCCGGCGCCTCGCTCTCCAGGAACGCGTCCACGGAGGACCGCCGGGCCCGGCGCCGGCCGCTGGTGCCGGACGCCTGCTCGGGCAGGGCGAGTTCGGCCCCGCCGGCCGCGGCCGGAGCGGCCACCGCGCCCGCCCCGCCACCGATCGGAACCTCCAGGACGTACGCGCTGCCGCTCATCCCGGGCACGTCGTGCGTCTGGAGCACCCCGCCGTGCGCCCGCACGATCCCGCGCACGATCGGCTCGTGCACCGGGTCTCCCCCGGCGTACGGCCCGCGCACCTCGATCCGTACGACCTCACCGCGCTGCGCCGCCGCCACGACGACCGTGTTGTCCATGTAACCGCCCGCCGAGACAGGCGAGTTGCCGGTCGCGTCGACGCCCGCGACATCCGCGACGAGATGCGCGAGCGCGGTCGCGAGCAGCGCCGGGTCGACCTCGGCCTCGATGGGCGGCGCGTGCACGGCGAACTGCACCCGCCCGGGCCCGATCAGCTCCACGGCCCCGTCGACACCGGCCGCGACCACCGCGTCCAGCATCACTTTCGTCCGGGCGAGCTGCCCGTCGCCGGTCTCCAGCCGCTGGTACCCGAGCACGTTGTCGATGAGCTGGGTGATGCGCGAGTAGCCGGCCGACAGATGATGGAGAACCTGGTTGGCCTCGGGCCACAGCTGCCCGGCGTCATCGGCGGCCAACGCGGCCAGTTCGCGGCGCAGTTCGTCGAGGGGGCCGCGCAACGACCGTCCGAGCAGCGTGAGGAGTTGGTCGTGCCGTCCGGCCAGTTCCTCGAAGCGGTCCTTCTCGCGCTCCCCGAGGGCGGCGTACCGCTCCTCGTTCGCCGCGAGTTCCTCCTCGTGCCGCTCCTGGAGCTCCTCCAGCTCGGTGATGTGCTTCTGGCGCAGCGAGGTCAGCTCGGAGGCGTGCTCCTCGTCGAGCCGCTCCAGCTCCTCGCGATGCAGCTTGTCGGCGGCCTCCTTCTCCTCGGCGAGCGAGTCGTAGGGCCGCCGGTCGGTGAACGTCATCACGGCGCCGACGAGTTGGTCGCCGTCGCGCACGGGCGCGGTGGTGAGGTCGACGGAGACCCGGTCCCCGTTCTTCGCGAACAGCACCTGCCCGCGCACCCGGTGCTTGCGCCCGGACCGCAGGGTGTCGGCGAGCGGCGACTCCGCGTACGGGAACGGCGACCCGTCCGCCCGCGAGTGCAGCACGAGGGTGTGCAGTTCCTTGCCGCCGAGATCGCTGGCCCGGTACCCGAGGATCTGCGCGGCGGCCGGATTGACGAGCACGACCCGCCCGTCGGTGTCCGTTCCCACCACGCCCTCGGCGGCGGCGCGCAGGATCATCTCGGTCTGCCGCTGGGAACGGGCCAGTTCGGCCTCGGTGTCCACGGTCCCGGAGAGGTCGCGCACGACGAGCATCAGGAGTTCGTCGGAGGTGTAGCCGTAGCCGTCGTAGGCCTGCTGGCCGTCCTCCAGGTTGGCGCTGGTGACCTCGACCGGGAACTCGGAGCCGTCGGTGCGGCGGGCGGTCATACGGGTGGGCTTGGTCCGGCCGCGCGGGTCCATCGAGTCGGGGCGGCGCATGGACCCGGGGATGAGCCGGGAGTCGAACTCCGGCAGCAGGTCCAGCAGTCCGCGCCCGACGAGCGCGGTGCCCGGTGCCTCGAAGGCCTCCAGCGCGATGGTGTTCGCGTTGACCACGGTTCCGTTGGCGTTGACCAGGACCAACGCGTCCGGGAGCGCGTCGAGTATGGCTGCGAGGCGAGCAGCGCCTCGGGATGGCCTGCTGCTCACGAGACGCTTCCTCCCTGTTACCGCACCTTGCCGACCGCGGAGGCCATCTTGCCAACCTGCCCGCGACGTGTCACGCGAGGGAGTCTAAGGGCAGTCGTCGTGCTCGCGGAGTGAGATGAGAGGGAGGTCGCACGGTGAAGTGACGTAGAACGTGTGACCGATCGTTGACCGGCCGCCGATCCGCGGCCTCTCCCGTACGCGGCTCCGGCGTCCTCAGTGGCCGGCGCCGAGGTCGGGCAGCAGCGGCACCATCGCGTTCCAGCGGGAGATCTCGCAGCCGTTGCCGCGGTCGTACGTCGTGTCGACCGGGCGGCCGGCCCAGGTGCCGGTGACATGGGCGGTGGCGGGGCCGCCGTAGATCATCGTGCACATGCTGTCCGGGGGGACCGGGGCGAAGGGGTCCTTTCCCCACTGGGTGTTGCGGCCGACGGCCTCGCAGGCGCCGGTCACGTCCGGGTGGGTGCCGCCGCCGGGGTGGCAGTACAGGTCGTGCGTGCCGTCGGCCGCGGTGCCCGTGTCCCGGACGGTGACGGTGAGGTGGTCGCCGCCGGAGCGGTCCTCGTCACGGACCGGTGGGGGCGCGAGGGTGCGGGGCGCCGCGGGGGCGGTCTGGGCGCGGGCGGTGGCGGACGGTGCGGCGAGCGAGCCGACGGTGGCGGCGGACGCGGCGGCGATCACGAGGAGACGCTTGACCTGCAACATGACCTGACTAACGCCCGCCGCCCCCGGACGTTGCGAACCCGGCCGCCGGCATCAACGGCTTTGCCCTGCGGGCGGCCTACCTAGTACCGTAGGAGCCGATTGGTGACAGCGCGCTCGTCTGTGTCATCATCTGCACGCACCACTCGCGCTCGCGCGGGGGGTTGATGCTGGAGGCGTCGCCTAGTCCGGTCTATGGCGCCGCACTGCTAATGCGGTTTGGGACGCAAATCCCATCGAGGGTTCAAATCCCTCCGCCTCCGCACCACACTCGAAGCCCCGGTCCACACGACCGGGGCTTCGGTCGTACCGGGGGCCGTCCTGGGGTCGCTCGGAGGCCGTTTCCGCAGCTCACAACGGGTATGGCTAACGGATTTCACATGGCGGCGGCAGTCATGTAATGTTCTTCCTGTCGCCGCGAGCGGGCCGGAAGGGCCGGGAGCGAGACAGAAAAACAAGAGAAAACAAGCACTCGTAGCTTAACGGATAGAGCATCTGACTACGGATCAGAAGGTTGCAGGTTCGAATCCTGCCGAGTGCACATCGACGAGAGGCCCCGGAGCGATCCGGGGCCTCTCGTGTGTGTCCTGGTCGCGTCCGGCCGCGTCCTGGTCGTGCCCCGGCGTCCGTTGTTTCGAAGGCGGGCCGCGGTTTTCGGGTGGTTCCGGGGCGGGTGCGGGAAGGGCCAGGTCAGGGGCGTGAGGGGTACGTCCGGGGCGGCGCGGTGGTTCCCGAGTGCCCGATCTGTGATGAACAAGCGATGCGGACGACCTCAGCGACTGGCGTGTCTAGGCCCATACTGGAGTCAATGACAAAGCCAGCTGCACCGAAGCGCTATTTGCCCACCAGTCCCTTCAAGGCCCCGGCCGCGGCGGCACCCAAGCAGTTCGCCGTCGGCGACCAGGTCACACACGACATGTACGGCCTCGGCCGGGTCATCGGCATCGAGGACGGAATCGCGGTGCTCGTCGACTTCGGGTCGGCCCAGGAGCGCATCCTGAGTCCGTACGCCAAGATGAGCAAGCTGTAGGACCGCCGTGCCCGGTCACGGCACACCAGGCCCCAGCGGCCTGAAACGAACGGGAGACCTCTCATCGACCTGACCTCGTTGTTCTCCGCCCCGGAAGGGGCGTCCCGCCACCCCAACGCGGGATCGCCCCCTCCGGCGACGAACCCCTTCCAGGCCCCGGACTTCGGGGAGGACGAGACCCTGCTGCTCGACGACGGGCAGACGGCCTTCTCGGACATGGACGAGGCGTATCGCAGGGCGGGCTAGTCACGGCGGCCCGGGCTTCCACGGCCACGGCGGGCCGGGTTCCATGGTCCTGACGAGCCGCGTTTCCACGGCCCCGCCAGACCGGACCCCAGACCCCGACGGGCCGCTCCACCATGCCCGGGCCCGAAGAAGCCCTGCCAGTCAGGGGTACGGGCTGCGCCGGTGACGACCGATTTGCACCCTTTCTTCCACTTTCCCCTGCCTTCCGCCGCATCCCCGCCCGCGATCTCCAGCGGGCCCGATCGGACGACGGCGGCACTTCGGCGATGCGCTGGGGGCTGATCCGGGGCAGGCCCGCCACCGTCGCATGGTCCACTTCAGGAATGGCCGATCACCGCCAATCGCACACCGACCGCTGGACGCGGTACTTCGTCGACCGGGGACACCAGGACGTCCGGCCGCTCGGCGTGGGGGTCGAGGGGGCCGTGTACCGACTCGGGGACGGGGTCGTCGGGAAGGTGTGGAGTGGCCGGCGGCCTGCGGGGGTGGGCCTCATGCGGCGGGTGTACGAGGACATCGCGCGGGACGCGGAGTCGTTGCCGTTCGGTACGCCGGAGATTAAGGCGGGGGACACGGGGGTCGGGAGGGCCGGGAGTTGGATTGTCGCGGTGTGTGGGGCCCTGGCGGCGAAGACGAACAGGCGCAGGACCAGGAAGCGGCCGATGCCGGCGAGGGCGGAGGCGCTGAGGTAGACGATCTGTTCGGTGAGCATGCCCGAGGAGGGCTGGAGGGTGTGCAGGACGAGTATCGCCGCGGACGTGGCCGCGTAGGCCGCCGTGGCGGAACCAGCCGACTGCCAGTGCTCGCGCAGGCCGGGACGGCGACCGGTGCCGAAGGTGAACAGGGCGTGCAGTTCGGTGCAGAGGACGGTCGAGACGATCGTGATCAGGGCGTTCGCCGCCACCCACGGCATCAGCGCGGCCAGCACTGGTACCGCCGCGCTGGACAGCACCCCGACCCCGCCGCCGCACACCACGAACCTGACGAACGACGCCAACGCACCTGGCGCGACCGTCTCCTCGGGCTTCTCCCCGATCGTCCCCGTGGTCTCCCCCGTGGTCGCCAGTCCCGGCTTCGGCGAGAGCAGCGACTTCATGGGATGTCCCTCCGTACGGCGGCCGTCCGGCCTGCGCCGACCCTCTTGACCGGCTGAGGTCAACGATGCCGTCGTACGGTTCCGCGCACGATGAAGCGGTCTCCCGAACCGTTGGTGGAGCGGGCTGTACCAACGGGGTCGGGTTTACCCCCCCCACGCGTAGGAGAAGGGCTCGACCACAACTCCTCGTCCCTGGGGCGGAGTTCCTCGAAGTGGTCGTGCGTCGGCACCGGTCGGTGAAACCGCAGGCTGAGGGCATTGTCAGTGGCGCCGTCTAATCTCGTGAGGGATGGCACAGACATGGAAGTGCTCGGGGCTGCGGTGGACGGCGGACGGTCCCGAGCTGAGGTGGGACGGCGGGCGCGGGAGCCCGTTGCCCCGGGGGAAGCGGGTGGCCTTCGCGGTCGCGGAAGGGGGCGGGCGGACATGTGTGGGGGCACGGGGGCACGCCTGTCCGGTGCGGGCGGCGGTGCCGGAGCGGAGTACGGGGGCGCGGTGCGAGGAGTGCGCGCGGCTGGACCGGGCGCACTCGGTGGCCGCCGACACCATCGCGGACGACCCGCGGCCGTACCACGTATATCTGGCCTGGTTCGGCCCCGGCCTGCTCAAGGTCGGCATCACCGCCGAAGAGCGGGGTTCCGCGCGGCTCCTTGAACAGGGCGCCGTCTGCTTCAGCTGGCTCGGCCTGGGCCCGCTGATGGCGGCCCGCCGCTCGGAGGAACTCCTGCGCGCCGCACTGCGGGTACCGGACCGGATTCCCTACGCCGAGAAGCGCGCCGTACGGTCCGCGTTGCCCGGGTCGGCGGCGGAGCGGGCGGCCGAGATCGCCGACCTGCACGTCCGCGCGGTCGCGCTGCGCGAATGGCCGGAGTCGCTGCGCCGCGAGCCGTATCGCCCCGTGGACCACGTCGAGGTGTTCGGCCTCGCGGGACTTCCGGCCGCGGTGGGTGAGGTGAGCGGGCTGGCCCCGGGCGGGGTGGTGAGCGGGGAGGTGGTGGCCGCCGCCGGGCCGGATCTTCACCTTGCCACCGAGCGGGGGGTGATCGTGCTGGACAGTCGGCTGATGACGGGGTGGGAGCTGATCCCTGCGGGTTCCTCCGGGGGTGACACGGGGGGATTCACCGTGCCGGTACGGGAGTTCAGGCGGGACGCGCCGGGGGTGCAGGAGGGGTTGTTCTGAGGGTGGGGGTGCGGTGGGGTGGGGCGCGGAAGCGGGCGCGCACACCGGAGACGCAACCGGAGCTATAACCGGACCCGTAGCCGGAGCCCCAACCGGACCCGTAGCCGGAGCGCAACCGGACTCCCAACCGGACCCGAACCCGTAGCCGCAACCGGAGCTAACTGGAGCCGAAACCCAAGCCGCACCCCGAACCGTAACCGCACCCATAACCAAAGCCCGGGTCCAAGCCGCAGTGGAAACAGGAGCACGCGTATGACCGAAGCCGTCGAAGTGAGCCGGTTCTGGCGGCGGTTGGGCCTTCCGGGGCTGATCGACGTGCACACCCACTTCATGCCCGAGCAGGTTCTGCGGAAGGTCTGGGCCTACTTCGACGCCCTCGGACCCGCGACCGGCGGAGCCCTGGAGTGGCCGATCACCTACCGGGACGCGGAGGCCGAACGGGTCGCGCGGATCAGGGAGTTCGGAGTACGCGCTTTCACCGCCATGCTCTACCCGCACAAGCCCGGCATGGCCCAGTGGCTGAACGGCTGGGCCGTGGACTTCGCCGCGCGGACGCCTGACTGTCTGCACACCTCGACTCTCTTCCCGGAGCCGGGAGTCGAGGGGTATGTCCGGCAGGCCCTCGACGACGGGGCGCGGGTGTTCAAGGCGCATGTGCAGGTGGGGGCGTACGACCCGGCCGATGAACTGCTGGACCCCGCCTGGGGGTTGCTCGCCGAGAGCGGGACGCCTGTCGTGATCCACTGTGGGTCGGGGCCCGCGCCCGGCAAGCACACCGGGCCCGAGCCGATCGCCCGGGTGCTGGCCAGGCACCCCCGGCTGCGGCTGGTGTTCGCGCACATGGGGATGCCGGAGTACGAGGACTTCCTGGACCTGGCCGAGCGGTACGGCGAGGTGCGGCTGGACACGACCATGACGTTCACGGACTTCAGCGAACGCCTCGCGCCCTTCCCGCCCCGCGCACTCCCCCGGCTGGCCGCGCTCGGCGACCGGGTCCTGCTCGGCACCGACTTCCCGAACATCCCCTATCCCTACCTGCACCAACTGCACGCCCTGGAGCGGCTGGACCTCGGTGACGACTGGCTGCGCGCGGTCTGCCACGACAACGCGGCGCGGCTGTTCGGACGGTGAGGAGCACCTGAGAGACCGGCCGGTACGGGAGATGCGTGGAGAAGGTGGAGGTATGGGGGAGGTGGAGGCCGGAGCGGGGAGGATGCATAGGTCCGTGACCATGGGATGAGCGCTGGGCAAGCGGTTCCAAGGCGTTCCCTGAGTGGTGGCTGTGTGTTTCTCAGGAAAATCACAGACTCCGGAAAGCGTGTTCTTAGGGGGCCCCGACAAGGTGTCCACCATGACCACGACCTCGCCCCAGGGGCGCACCGAACTGCTGAGGCCGGACGGGAGCCCCGTCCGAGTGCTTGTGGTGGACGACGAGCTGTCGATCACCGAGCTGCTGTCCATGGCCCTTCGATATGAGGGGTGGCAGATCCGCAGCGCGGGTGACGGGACCGGCGCGATCCAGACCGCGCGCGAGTTCCGGCCCGACGCCATCGTGCTGGACATGATGCTGCCCGACATGGACGGCCTCACCGTCCTCGGCCGGCTCCGTCGCGAGCTGCCGGATGTGCCCGTGCTGTTCCTGACGGCGAAGGACGCCGTCGAGGACCGTATCGCCGGGCTCACCGCCGGCGGTGACGACTACGTCACCAAACCCTTCAGCCTCGAAGAGGTCGTGGCCCGGCTGCGCGGGCTGATCCGCCGCTCCGGTGCGGCCGACCGCCGCTCGGACTCCGTGCTGGTCGTGGGTGACCTCACTCTCGACGAGGACAGCCACGAGGTGTCGCGGGCCGGCGAGGGCATCCACCTCACGGCGACCGAGTTCGAGCTGCTGCGCTTCCTGATGCGCAATCCCCGGCGGGTCCTCAGCAAGGCGCAGATCCTCGACCGTGTGTGGTCGTACGACTTCGGTGGGCAGGCCAATGTGGTCGAGCTCTATATCTCGTATCTGCGGCGCAAGATCGACGCCGGCCGTGAACCGATGATCCACACCCGGCGTGGGGCCGGTTACCTGATCAAGCCCGCCGCGTCATGAGCGGACGACGACGGCCGCGTGCGCAGAAGAAACGAGCGGGCAAGCCGCGCACCCTGCGGACCCGGCTCGTCGTCGCGTCCGTGACGCTGATCGCGGTGGTGTGCGCGGTGATCGGCACCGTGACGACACTGGCACTGCGATCGCATCTGTACGGCCAGCTGGACGGCCAGCTGAACGAGTCGGCCTCGCGTGCGTCCGGTTCGTTCGGCCCGCCCGGCGCCCAGCAGCTCAAGGGCGGCCTCGGCGCGCCGGACGGGAAGGCGGATGCGGACACGCAGGCCCGTTCGACCTCCCTGACGGACTTCGTCACCAGGGGCCCGCAGCCCCAGGGCACGATCATCGCGAAGGTCGAGAACGGCTCCATCACCGACGCCCGCCGCGGTGTGAAGCAGACGAGCGACCTGCAAATGACGCCGAAGAAGCTCAGCAGTGCCCAGCTCGCCGCGCTCGGCTCCGTCCCCCAGGACGGCAAACAGCACACCGTGGACATCCCGGGTGTGGGCGACTTCCGCGTCGAGTACAAGAGCGGGGCCAACGGCAACTACTACGTCGCCGTCCCGACCTCCGAGGTCGACAACACCATCAACACCCTGGTCCTCGTCGAACTCAGCGTCACCGCCGCCGGCCTGGTGGCCGCGGGCATCGCGGGCTACGTCCTCGTCGGCGTCGCCACCCGCCCCCTGCGCCGGGTGGCCGCCACCGCCACCCGGGTCTCCGAGCTCCCCCTGCACACCGGCGAAGTCACCCTCAACGAACGCGTCCCCGAGTCCGAGACCGACCCGCACACCGAGGTCGGCCAGGTCGGCGCCGCGCTCAACCGCATGCTCGACCACGTCCACGGCGCCCTGCACGCCCGCCAGCAGAGCGAGATGCGGGTACGGCAGTTCGTCGCCGACGCCAGCCATGAGCTGCGGACGCCCCTCGCGTCGATCCGCGGGTACGCCGAGCTGACCCGGCGCGGCCGGGAGCAGACCGGCCCGGACACCAAGCACGCGCTCGGCCGGATCGAGTCCGAAGCGGGCCGTATGACCCTGCTCGTGGAGGACTTGCTGCTCCTCGCGCGGCTGGACGCGGGCAGACCGCTCCAGTTCGACCAGACCGACCTCATCCCGCTGGTCGTGGACACCATCAGCGATTCGCGCGCGGCCGGCATGGACCACAACTGGCGGCTCGACCTGCCCGACGAACCGGCCCTCGTGTCGGCGGACGCGGCCCGTGTCCAGCAGGTGCTGATCAACCTGCTGGGCAACGCCCGCAAGCACACCCCGCCCGGTACGACGATCACCGCCCGCGTGCAGCGGCGCGGGCCGTGGATGTGCGTGGACGTCGAGGACAACGGCCAGGGCATCCCGCCCGATCTGCTGCCGCATGTCTTCGAGCGGTTCGCGCGCGGCGACTCGGCGCGCTCCCGCTCCACGGGATCGACCGGGCTGGGCCTCGCCATCGTGCAGGCGGTCGCGACCGCACACGGCGGCGCGGTCACCGTGGACAGCGTTCCCGGACGCACGGTGTTCACCGTGCATCTGCCCGCGCTTGCACCGGCTGTGCCCGTGCCCGCCCCCGAAACGAATTGGCAATCGCACTCACAGGCACAGCACAGTGCCACCACATGGGTGCAACAGGGCGCTTGAGGAGAGTCGGTTCCATGCGAACCGACACTTCTCCCGGCACCCTGCCGGCGCGGGAGCACCTCCCGGCCGGAGACGCCGGTACGCCTGTCCTGGACGTAGTGATCCCCGTCTACAACGAGGAGAAGGACCTCCAGCCATGCGTGCTCAGACTGCACGAGCACCTCAAGCGCACGTTCCCGTACGCGTTCCGCATCACCATCGCGGACAACGCGTCGATCGACACCACCCCCCAGGTGGCGGCGCGGCTGGAGTCGGAGATCCCGGAGGTGATCTCCTTCCGGCTGGAGCAGAAGGGGCGCGGTCGTGCGCTGCGCACCGTCTGGTCCGCCTCGGACGCCCCGATCCTCGCCTACATGGACGTCGACCTCTCGACCGACCTCAACGCGCTGCTGCCCCTGGTGGCACCGCTGATCTCCGGTCACTCCGACCTGGCGATCGGTTCCCGGCTGGCCCGCTCGTCGCGTGTCGTGCGTGGCGCCAAGCGCGAGTTCATCAGCCGGACCTACAACCTGATCCTGCGTGGCTCGTTGCAGGCCCGTTTCTCGGACGCCCAGTGCGGGTTCAAGGCGATCCGGCGTGATGTGGCCCAGGCGCTGCTGCCGCTCGTCGAGGACACCGGCTGGTTCTTCGACACCGAGATGCTGGTGCTCGCCGAGCGCGCCGGACTCCGTATCCACGAGGTGCCGGTCGACTGGGTCGACGACCCGGACTCGACCGTCCATATCGTGAAGACGGCGACCGAGGACCTGAAGGGAGTGTGGCGGGTGGGCAAGGCCCTGGCCTCCGGTTCGCTGCCGCTCGACCGTGTCACGCGTCCCTTCGGCGACGACCCGCGCGACCGCGACATCCAGGACGTGCCCAAGGGGCTGGCCCGCCAGCTCGTCGGGTTCTGCGTGGTCGGCGGTCTCTCCACCCTCTTCTACCTGGTGCTCTACAGCCTCTTCCGGCAGTTCGGCGGCTCCCAGCTCGCCAACGCGCTCGCCCTGCTGGTCTCGGCGGTCGCCAACACCGCCGCGAACCGCCGGCTGACCTTCGGGGTCCGCGGCCGGGGCGGCGCCGTCCGCCACCAGGCGCAGGGCCTGGTCGTCTTCGCCATCGGCCTCGCGCTCACCAGCGGCTCCCTCGCCGCGCTGAACGCGGCCAGCAGCAACCCGGCGCACTCCACCGAACTCGCGGTCCTGGTGGCCGCCAACCTCGCCGCGACCGTGCTGCGCTTCCTGCTCTTCCGCGCCTGGGTGTTCCCGGACCGCGGCGACGGCACCGAGGAACCGCCGCTCGCGGCCCTCAACTCCCCTTCCTCGCCGACGTATTCGACGGCACCGCAGTCGCCGCAGTACCCCGGTTCCTACGCCCCTCTGCCGCAGCGCCAGCCCCAGCAGACGGCGTACGACACCGCCTCCACCACCCAGTTCCGCGCCGGTGAAGCCGCGGACGGCACCTGGAGGGACGCGACGATGCGGTTGCAGCCGGTGCGTCCCCACGACACCGATCCGAGGAACTCCCGATGACCACCGACACCGATCAGACGACCTATCCGGGAGGAGGCAGCCCCTCGTCCTGGGGGCCGGCCACCGGTGACGGCGACACCGGAAGAGACACGGCCGCGGCCGGACCGGGCGTCGGCGCGCACACACCGGCCCCCGGAGCCGGTGAGCCGAAGCAGCCGCTCGGCCGCCGGCTGTGGCGCGGCCGGCCCGAGGACCCGCGCTGGGCCCGCCCCGCGTTCTGGGGCATGCTGCTGGCCACGGGCCTGCTCTACCTCTACAACCTGAGCGCGTCCGGCTACTCCAACTCCTTCTACTCGGCGGCGGTTCAGGCCGGCAGCAAGAGCTGGAAGGCGTTCCTGTTCGGTTCGCTGGACGCGGGCAACGCGATCACCGTGGACAAGCCCTCGGCGTTCCTGTGGCCGATGGAGATCTCGGTCCGCGTCTTCGGCCTCAACTCCTGGGCGATCCTGGTCCCCGAGGTCCTCATGGGCGTCGGCACGGTCGCGGTCGTCTACGCGGCGGTACGGCGCCGGCACAGCCCCCAGGCCGGTCTGATCGCGGGCGCCGTGCTGGCGCTCACCCCGGTCGCCGCGCTGATGTTCCGCTTCAACAACCCCGACGCCGCACTGGCGTTGCTCATGGCAGCCGCCTGCTACCTCGTCGTCCGGGCCCTGGAGGACGGCCGTACGAAGTGGCTGGTCTGGGCCGGAGTGGCGATCGGCTTCGCGTTTCTCTCCAAGACCCTTCAGGCCTTCCTGATCCTCCCGCCGCTCGCGATCGTCTACGCGGTCTGCGCGCCGGTGAGCGTGAAGAAGAGGTTCGCCCAACTGGGCCTGGCCACCGGTGCGTTGGTCGTCGCGGCCGGCTGGTGGGTGGCGCTCGTCGAGCTGTGGCCGGCGTCCTCGCGCCCCTACATCGGCGGCTCCCAGAACAACAGCTTCCTCGAACTGACCTTCGGCTACAACGGGTTCGGCCGCCTCAGCGGCGACGAGACCGGCAGCGTCGGCGGCGGAGGCGGCGGCACGGGCACCGGCATGTGGGGTGCCACCGGCTGGAACCGCATGTTCAACGACGAGATCGGCAGCCAGATCTCCTGGCTGCTGCCCGCCGCGCTGATCCTCCTGGTCGCGAGCCTGGTGGCCACACGCAAGCTCAACCGCACGTCGGTCAGGCGCAGTTCGATGCTCGTGTGGGGCGGCTCGCTGGTGACGACCCTGGTCGTCTTCAGCTACATGGCCGGCATCTTCCACCAGTACTACACGATCGCGCTGGCCCCCTACATCGCCGCCGTGATCGGCATCGGCGCGGGTTCCCTCTGGGAGCGGCGCGGCGAGATCTGGGCGTCGATCACCCTCGCGGCGGCGGTGGTCGCGGCCGGCGTGTGGGGTTACGTCCTCCTCAACCGCACCCCCGACTACCTGCCCTGGCTGAAGTGGCTGGTCCTCATCGGCTCCCTCGCCGGTGCGCTCGGCCTGATCTTCGTGGCGAAGATCGGCCGCCAACTCGCCCTCGCGGCGGTCGGCTTGAGCATCGTGGCGGGCCTGGCGGGCCCCACGGCGTACACGCTCTCCACGGTCGACTCCGCCCACACCGGCTCGATTCCGACGGCCGGTCCGGCGGGCGCGAGCATGATGGGCGGCGGCGGTCCGGGTGGCGGCGGCCGAGGCGGCTTCGGCGGCGGCAACCGCACCGGCGGCACGGGCACCATGCCCGGCCAGCAGGGCGGCGGCACGACCCAGAACCAGGGCGGCGGCTTCCCCGGCGGCGGCACGATGCCCGGCGGTGGCACGGGTGGCGGCACCGGCACCATGCCCGGCGGCGGCACCGGCACCCAGCGGCAGGGCGGCGGCTTCGGCGGCCAGACGGGCGGCGACGGCGCCATGGGCGGCGGTGGCGTCGGCGGGCTGCTCAACGGCGCGACGGTCACCTCGGCGGCCAAGAAGCTGCTCCAGACGGACGCGGGCAAGTACACCTGGGTCGCCGCGTCCATCGGCTCCCAGAACGCCGCGAGCTACCAACTCGCCACCGGTGACCCGGTGATGGCGATCGGCGGCTTCAACGGCACCGACCCGTCGCCGACGCTGGCCCAGTTCAAGAAGTACGTGGCGGACGGCAGGATCCACTACTTCATCTCGGGCGGCACCGGCATGGGCGGCAGCAGCACCGGCACGTCCTCGCAGATCTCCTCGTGGGTCGAGAAGAACTACAAGAAGGTGACGGTCGGTTCGGCCACCTTCTACGACCTGACGCAGAAGACGAGCGGTTGAGCGGAGCGGCCGGGTCGAGCTGACGACGACCGGCCGACCCGAGAGGGGCGGTGACCACCAGGTCACCGCCCCTCTTCATGCCGGCCGCAACTCTGTTGTACGCCGTACAGGAACTGTTCTACGGTGTACAACATGCCGACCTCGCCAGGCCTGCACGGCCACCCTCAGCGCTGGATCGTCCTCGGGGTCATCTGCCTCGCCCAGCTCACCGTGCTGCTCGACAACACCGTGCTGAACGTGGCGATCCCCTCGCTCACCCGCGAACTCGACGCGAGCACCGCGGACATCCAGTGGATGATCAACGCGTACTCGCTGGTGCAGTCCGGCCTCCTCCTCACCGCGGGCAGCGCGGCCGACCGGTACGGCCGCAAGAAGATGCTGATCGCGGGGCTCGTCCTGTTCGGCACGGGTTCGCTGATCGCCGGACTCGCCCAGTCCACCGGGCAGTTGATCGCCGCCCGGGCCGGTATGGGAGTCGGCGGGGCGCTCCTCATCACGACCACCCTCGCCGTGGTGATGCAGATCTTCACCCCCGAGGAACAGCCACGCGCGATCGGCATCTGGGCCGCGGTCAACGCCCTCGGCTTCGCGACGGGTCCGCTCCTCGGCGGCTTCATGCTGAACCACTTCTGGTGGGGCGCGATCTTCCTGATCAACCTGCCGGTCGCGGCGCTGGCGCTGGTGGCCGCGGCAGCCCTGGTCCCCGAGTCCAAGAACCCTCGCGGCGACCGCCCCGACCTCCTGGGCGCCCTGCTCTCCACGGTCGGCATGGCGGCGCTGGTCTACGCGATCATCTCCGGCCCGGCGCACGGCTGGACGTCGGGCCGGGTGCTGCTGACGGCGGCGGTCGCGGTGGTCGTCCTGGGTGCCTTCGCGTACTGGGAGAACCGTGTCCCGTACCCCATGCTCGACCTCGACTTCTTCCGCGACCGCCGGTTCACGGGCGCGGTGACCGGGGTCGTCCTGATCACCTTCGGTATGGCCGGCTCGCTGTTCCTCCTCACCCAGCACCTCCAATTCGTCCTGGGCTACGGCCCGTTGGAGGCGGGTGTGCGTACGGCGCCGCTCGCGCTGGCGATCGTCGCGCTCAACTTCTCGGGGCTGGCGGCGAAGTGGACGGCGAGGCTCGGCGCTCCGCTCGCCATCGGGCTGGGCATGGTGCTGATGTCGGCGGGGCTGGTGTCGATCGCGGTGCTCGCGGCGGGGGGTTACGCGGGGACGCTGTCGGGGCTGCTGCTGATCGGAGCGGGGGCGGCGTTGGCGAATCCGGCGATGGCTCACGCGATCATGAGTGCGATTCCTCCGGAGAAGGCCGGGGTGGGGGCCGGGGTCAACGGCACGTTGGGGGAGTTCGGGAACGGGTTGGGGGTCGCGGTGCTGGGCGCGGTGCTGAGTTCTCGGTTCGCGGCGGTGTCACTGCCGGTGGGGTTGGCGGCGGCCACGTCCGCGGAGGAGAAGCAGCGGGTGACCGATTCCTTCTCCGCCGGTCTGGAGGCGAGTCAACTGGTCGGCGCCGTCGCAGTGTTGACCGGGGGGTTGCTCGCGGCGGCGTTGTTGTGGCGGGCGGAGCGGGCAGACTCGGAGTTGGTGGTCGCCTAGGAGCGCGGGTGGCTGGGTGCGTGGACGGTCGGCCGTGCGTTGTGGCTGGTCGCGCCCACGTTGGGCAGCCGCACCCGGCACAGCCCGCGCCCCTGAGGGGCCGCCTACAGTGGCCGGGATGGAGAGTTCGAGGAGGGTGCGGCATGGCCAAGACAACCCCGTCGTCCGGGCGTTCCGAGCGCATCAGCGTCTGGCTGAACCGCAAGGCGCCTCGAAGCGGGCGGGGTGGGGGACAACCGGGGCTGGACCGCACCCGGATCACCGAGGTCACCGTGCGGCTGCTGGACGCGGAGGGTCTGGCCAGGTTCTCCATGCGGAGGCTGGCGGCCGAGCTGAACGTGACGGCGATGTCGGTCTACTGGTACGTGGACAGCAAGGACGACCTCCTCGAACTCGCCCTGGACGCCGTCTTCGGGGAGCTGCGGCTGCCCGATCCGGCGGCCGAGGGTGAGGACTGGCGTGAGCAGCTGCGCATGCTGGCGACGGAGTACCGGGCCCTGCTGGTACGGCACGCCTGGCTGTCGCCGCTGGCCGGGACGTTCCTGAACATCGGCCCGAACTCGCTGTCGTTCTCCCGCGTCGTCCAGCGGGTGGTCCGCCGCACCGGCCTGCCGGACCACGGGCTGACCGGTGCGATCGTCGCGGTCTTCCAGTTCGTGTACGGCTACGGCACGATCGAGGGCCACTTCTTCGCCCGCGTCGCCGACACCGGCATGACCCCCGACGACTACTTCCGCCACGCCATGACCACGGTGACCGAGGCCCCCACCGCCGCCGAGGTCCTCGCCGAATCCCGCCAGCTCATGGCGGCCCGGGGCGGCGACACGGTCGCGGAGATGATGGACCGGGACTTCACCTTCGCCCTGGACCTGCTGGTGGCGGGGATCGAGGCGATGGTCGAGCGGGAGAAATAGCCCGTCCGGCGTTTGAGGACGAGGCCCCTTCAGGGCCGACGGGGGTCTGGGGGCGGAGCCCCCGGCACCACCTCAGCCCTCGACGAGCCGCGCCGGAAAACCGCCGGTGGCAACGGGCCCCCACCGCTCGGGAGTGACCCGCACGATCGACTTCCCCTGCTTCACCATCGCCGCGCGGTACTCGTCCCAGTCCGGATGCTCCCCGGAGATGTTCCGGAAGTACTCGACGAGGGGTTCCACGGAGTCGGGGGAGTCGATGACCTCGGCCGTGCCGTCGATCTGGACCCACGGCCCGTTCCACTCGTCGCTCAGGATGATCAGGCTGACTCGCGGATCACGCTTCGCGTTGCGGGTCTTGGCCCGCTCGGGGTACGTGGAGACGACGATCCGCCCGGAGTCGTCGACCCCGCAGGTCAGCGGCGACCCCTGCGGGCTGCCGTCCGCCCGCCGGGTCAGCAGGATCGCCCGGTGCCGGGGCCGTACGAAGTCCAGCAGATCGTCCAGGGACACAGAGGTGTTGCTCGCGATGTTCGGTGCCATACGGATCAGCCTAGGCGCAGCCGGCCCCCGGACGCCCGCTCGGCCCCTCATTCCTGGGGCAACGACTCCCCCTGCACGGCCTGGACGTCCAGCTCGATCTTGAGCGTCGTACCGATCGCCGCGATCCCCGCCTGGACGACCTGGTTGTAGTTCATGGCGAAGTCCTCGCGGTGCAGCTCCGTGGTCGCGCGGAACGCGGCCCGCGTGCCGCCCCAGGGGTCGGCCCCGGTGCCGAGGTAGGCGAGGTCGAGGGCGACCGGCCGTACGACACCGTGGAGGGTCAGCTCGCCGGAGACCGTCCAGCGGTCGGAACCGGCCGGGGCGAGACCCGTGGAGCGGTAGGTGATCTCCGGGAAGCGGGCCACGTCCAGGAAGTCCGCCGAGCGCAGGTGGTCGTCGCGCATGCCGTTGCCGGTGTCGATGGACGCGGCCCGGATGACCGCCTCCACCCGGGACTTGGCGATGTCGTCCGGCGCGATCTCGACGGCGGCGGCGAAGTCGGTGAACCGGCCGCGCACGCTGGAGATCCCCAGGTGCTGCGCGACCGCGCCGACCGTGGAGTGGGCGGGGTCGACGGTCCACGGCCCGGGCGGCGGCAGCTCCGTACCGCCCTGCCGGGCCAGCGTCACCGTGCCGACCTCGGCCCGCCCGCTCGCGGTGACGATCGCGGTGGCGGCGGCGGGCGCGTATCCGACGGCCGTCACGATCACGGTGTACGGCCCGGGCGCCAGCGGGTTCACGTCCCGCACCGCCCCCTCCACGTCCGCCTCGGCCCGCAGCACCTGCGCCCCGGTCATGTCGGTCACCGTGACGACCGCGTGCGACACGGCCCATCCGTCCCGGGTACGGATCTTCGCGGTCAGTCCCATGTCCCTCTAACTCCTTGCCGTACAGCCGAGATTCGGCGGAAATGAAACCGGCCCGCGGAACGCGCCCCCGCTCGGGACGAGTTCCGCGGGCCGGGGTGTCACCTACTCGCCGGGGTGGGCGAGTTCGATGTCATGGCCGTCGGCTCCCCTGCCGTCGACCGTGAGGGCGGTCGCGACCGGCGGGTAGCCCGTCGCGATCACCGTGTAGTCGCCGCCGCTGAGGTCCGTGAAGGCGTACGCCCCGTCCGGACCGGTGGTGGCGGTGCCGACCACGTTGCCCGCCGCGTCCACGAGGGTCACGCGGGCGTCGGCCAGGGGGCCGTGCGGGGCGCGGACCACGCCCTGGACCTGGGCGCCGGAGTCGAGGTCGATCTCGACCCGGGTGACGCCGGTGCCGCCGACCTCGACGGGCAGGGCGCGCGGCCGGTATCCGGCGGCGTTCACCGCGACGGTCACGGCACCCGGCACCAGCTCGGCGAAGACGAACTCGCCCTGCTCACCGGTGGTTCCGGTGGAGAGCAGGTCACCGCGGACATCGGTCACGATGACCATCGCGTCCTTGACGGGCAGGCCCGTCTCGGCCGCGCGGACGAGTCCGTTGAGGCCGCTGGTGCCGCTCAGGAGCACGTCGTAGGAGACCGGCTCGTGGCTGTTGACGACGACCGTGGACGCCTGCGGCTGGAAGCCGTCGGCGGAGGCGATCAGGACGTACGAGCCCACGCTCGGCGCGTCCAGCGCGTAGGAGCCGTCCGCCTGCGTGACCGAGCGGCCCAACTGGCGTCCCCCGAGGGAGATCAGGGTGACGGCGGCCTGCGGGACGGGTGCGCTCTCGGCGCCCCGGATGTGGCCGCGGACGGGGATTGCGCCCGACACGGGACCGGACGCGGGGTCGGATGCGGTCACGGGTGCGCTCTCCTCACTGGCCGTCGTGGCCACGGCGGCGAGCTGCCGCGTGGCGTCGTGGCCGGTCGGCTGGTCGGCGGCGGACCGGCTCGGGATGTTCTCCCCGGCCGGCTCGGACGCCTGTGCGGGGGAGTCCTCCGTGGCCGCCTGCGCCAGTGCTCCCTTGGTCCGCAGCGGGACCTCCTTGATGAAGAGCGTGACAAGGAAGGCGATCAGCGCCATCGGCGCGGCGATCAGGAAGACGTCCGCGATGCCGTGGCCGTACGCGCTCTCCATCACCGTACGCAGCGGTCCGGGCAGGCTGTTCATGTCCGGGATGCTGCTGCTGGAGCTCGAACCGGCCGCCGCTGCCGCGTACTTGGGGTCGAGGGTGGCGATGCCGTCCTTGGCGTAGTCGGTGATCCGGGTGGCCATGACCGCACCGAGGGCGGAGACACCGACCGCACCGCCGAGGGAGCGGAAGAACGTCACCGTGGAGCTCGCCGAGCCGAGGTCGGACGGCGCCACCTGGTTCTGCGTGGACAGCACCAGGTTCTGCATCATCATGCCGACGCCGAGGCCGAGCAGAGCCATGAAGATCGCGACGTGCCAGTAGGGCGTGTCGTAGCGGATCGTGCCGAGCAGTCCCAGGCCCGCGGTCAGCAGGACGCCGCCGGTGAGCAGCCAGACCTTCCACTTGCCGGTCTTGGTGATGAACTGGCCGGAGACCGTCGACGCGACGAACAGACCGCCGATCATCGGAATGGTCATCACGCCCGACATCGTCGGGGACTTGTCGCGGGCCAGCTGGAAGTACTGGCTGAAGAAGACCGTGCCGGTGAACATCGCGACACCGACGAAGAGCGAGGCGAGGGAGGAGAGGGTGATCGTGCGGTTGCGGAACAGCCGCAGCGGGATGATCGGCTCCGCGGCCTTGGACTCGACGAGCACGAACAGCAGTCCGAGGGCGATCGACCCGCCGACCATGGTGTACGTCTGCCACGACAGCCAGTCGTACTTGTCTCCGGCGAAGGTGACCCAGACCAGCAGCAGCGAGACCGCGGCGGAGATGAAGAACGCGCCGCCCCAGTCGACCTTCACGTCCCGCTTCACGGTGGGCAGGTGCAGGGTCTTCTGGAGCACGATCAGCGCGACGATCGCGAACGGCACACCGACGTAGAAGCACCAGCGCCAGCCGAGCCACGAGGTGTCGGTGATGACACCGCCGAGCAGCGGGCCGCCGACGGTGGCGACGGCGAAGGTCGCGCCGAGGTAGCCGGAGTAACGGCCGCGCTCGCGCGGGGAGATCATCGCCGCCATGACGATCTGCGCCAGGGCGGACAGACCGCCGACGCCGATGCCCTGGAAGACACGGCAGGCGATCAGCATGCCGGCGTTCTGGGAGAGACCGGCGGCGGCGGAGCCCAGGACGTAGATGACCAGGGCTATCTGTACGAGCGCCTTCTTGCTGTACAGGTCGGAGAGCTTGCCCCACAGGGGGGTGGTGGCGGTCATGGCCAGCAGGGAGGCCGTGACGACCCAGGTGTAGGCGGACTGGCCGCCGCCCAGGTCGCCGATGATGTGCGGCAGGGCGTTGGTGACGATCGTCGACGACAGGATCGCCACGAACATGCCGAGCAGCAGCCCGGAGAGCGCCTCCATGATCTGCCGGTGTGTCATCGGTGCGCCGTCGGGGGCCGCGGGGGATCCCCCTCCGTGCTTGGCGTGAGCCCGCACACCGGCTGGTGTGGTCGTTGCCATGGGCTTCCTTTTCTTCCGTGCTTATGCGGGTGTACGGGTGGTGTGTTCGAGTTCGTGGTGGGGGGAGTGGGGGGTGTCGGCCACGACGGGAGGGCGGGTGGGCGGCGGCTGTGCGGTACGGCAGTCGTCGAAACTCGCCCGCAGCCGGGCCATCAGCTGGATCAGCCGGCCGACCTCCTCGTCGCTCCAGTCGTTCAGCCGGTCGGCGAGCAGCTCGGCGGTGCGCCGGGACAGTTCGTCCACCTGGGCCTGGCCGTCGGGGGTGAGGCGCAGGATGCGGGAGCGCTTGTCGGCGGGGTCGGGGGACCGTTCGGTCCAGCCCCGGTCGACGACGTGCGCGACATGGCGGCTGGTCACGGACATGTCGACGGAGAGCAGCTCCGCGAGCTTGCTCATGCGCATGTCGCCGTATCGGTCGAGCAGGGTCAGTACGGCCGCGGAGCCGGCGGGACAGCCGGACGGCATGATCCGCCCCAACTCCCTGCGTACGGCGCCGAAGGCACTGAACTGACGCATCAGCTCCTCGTACTGCGTCCGCTCGGCCATCACACCTCCCAGGTTCAGTTGCTTAGGGCAACCATAAGAGCGTAAGAGAGGTTGGTTGCTACAGGCAAATAAAACGGCCGGGTGTGACATAAAAAGTTGGCAAAGGCAAGCATTTCTGAACGTAAACCCGCAGGTGGCGAAGGCTGTCCGAGGCCCCGCACTTGGGTGTCACCCGGGGATTCGCTAGTGTCTCGGCCCATGGCAAACACCCAGGGCCCCGAGGGCAACTACGACCCCGCCGGCAGCACCCAGATGTTCCGTGCCTTCGTCGACGAGACTCCGCAGGACAGCCGCCAGCAGGCCGCGCCGACCGCCTCGGCCGGACCCCGCGTCGGCCTGATCGTCGGCGTCGTCGTCGCCGTGCTCGTCGTGGCGGCGGTGGCCTACCTGGCCTTCATGTAACACCGGACGCCTGGTCCCGGCGGTGGTCTGCCGGGCCGGCTCCGACGGGAACCGGTGGACCGACGACCCGCGCTCCCCCTAGTGCCACTCCACGGACACGTCCCGCGTCTCGATGTGCATCCCCAACGGCACCCGCCACGCGTCCACGCACACCCTCCAGGTGCCGTTCTCGCGCGCGCCCGCCGCGATGGGGGCGGGGAGTCGCTCGGTGGCCGGGATCGTCGCCCAGTCGATCCCCAGCGCCCCGATGATGTGCGTCCCCAGCGTCACCGTGCCCGAACGCACCGCCGTGCCGCCGGAGTTGTGGAAGCCCAGGGTCACGTCCTCGCACCAGCGTTTGTCCGTGGCCTTGCGGGCGGGGGTGCCCCAGGTGAGGGCGGCGGGGGTCCGGGGTGCCGGTGTGCGGGAAGCCGTCGTGGGGACGGGAGTTGAGGTCGAAGGCAGTGAAGGCACTTTGCCGCCGCCGGACTTGGCGGCCGGGGGTGGTGACGAGGGCCCCGGGGTGGATGTCGGCGCCGTGGCGGATGTCGGTGCCGGTGTGGTCACCGGGCTCGAAGTGCCGCTTGCCGTGGGGGACTTCGGGGTGCCGTCCAGCGGGACCAGGGTGACGCTCCCGGTCGGGCGCACCGCCGTGACCGACGGCCGGGGCGGGCCGACCGCCACATAGCCGTCGCCGGTGTTTCCGCACGCGGTCAGCGTCGCGCAGACGACGGCCGCCGACGCGCCCACCAGGGCGCCTCGGCGGCCAGTTGTCCATGTCGAACGAAGCATCGCGCCATGGTGGCTGACACTCCGTCAAATAGGAACCCTCGGTGCCGGGTTCAGTCGGAGATGAGGCCCTCGCGCAGGGTGGACAGGGTGCGCGTGAGGAGCCGGGAGACGTGCATCTGGGAGATGCCGACCTCCTCGCCGATCTGCGACTGGGTCATGTTGGCGAAGAAGCGCAGCATGATGATCCGGCGCTCGCGGGGCGGCAGCTTGGCGAGCAGCGGCTTCAGCGACTCGCGGTACTCCACGCCTTCCAGGGCCGTGTCCTCGTAGCCGAGGCGGTCCGCCAGCGAGCCCTCGCCGCCGTCGTCCTCGGGGGCCGGGGAGTCGAGCGAGGACGCCGTGTACGCGTTGCCGACCGCGAGGCCGTCGACGACGTCCTCCTCGGAAACGCCCAGCACGGCGGCGAGTTCGGGGACGGTCGGCGACCGGTCCAGCTTCTGGGAGAGCTCGTCGCTGGCCTTCGTGAGGGCCAGCCGCAGCTCCTGGAGGCGGCGCGGGACGCGCACCGACCACGACGTGTCGCGGAAGAAGCGCTTGATCTCGCCCACGACGGTCGGCATCGCGAAGGTCGGGAACTCCACCCCGCGTTCGCAGTCGAACCGGTCGATCGCCTTGATCAGGCCGATGGTGCCGACCTGGACGATGTCCTCCATCGGCTCGTTGCGGGAGCGGAAGCGCGCGGCGGCGTACCGGACCAGCGGGAGGTTCAGCTCGATGAGGGTGTCCCGCACGTAACCACGCTCGGGGCTGTTCTCGTCGAGTGCGGCGAGCCGCAGGAAGAGGGAGCGGGACAGGGTGCGGGTGTCGATGGCTCCCGTGGTCGGGAGGGCCGGGGCCGGTACGGCGGGTACGGCCTCCAGGACCGTAACGGCGTCGAGTGCGGGCTCAGCCTCGCTCTTGGTGAGCGTGAGCACCTTCGAGCTGCCCTGGTCTGCGGACATGCCACCCCCTTTGGGTCGCGGGACGGTCGCGGCGATCGCCCCCGTCGGGGGAGCGGTGCCTTCACCTGAATACCGGAGCCGGGGCCACGGCAAACGCGCTTCCCGCAGAATGTCACATGTCGGCAACACGCTGTAGTGACATGTCGACATGTCTGTGACGAATCAGCCCTGGAAAACAGGGGTCTGACGGTTTTTCAGCGCAGAACTGCCGGGAAATGGCCGTCTGGGCGATTCGTTCGTACCGGTGACAGCTCGCTCGGGCTTTCGAACCCGTCCCGAAGTGGCGTTACGCCTCGATGCGGTTGGCGGAGCGGAGCCGCTGGAAGCTGCGCGCGAGGAGCCGGGAGACATGCATCTGGGAGACGCCAAGCTCCGCGCTGATCTGAGACTGGGTGAGGTTGCTGTAGTAGCGCAGCAGGAGGATCCGCTGCTCCCGCTCGGGGAGCTGGACCAGGAGGTGGCGGACCAGGTCGCGGTGTTCCACGCCGTCCAGGGCCGGGTCCTCGTAGCCGAGCCGGTCGAGCAGCCCGGGCAGCCCGTCGCCCTCCTGGGCGGCCTCCAGCGAGGTCGCGTGGTACGACCGTCCGGCCTCGATGCAGGACAGCACCTCGTCCTCGGCGATGCGCAGCCGCTCGGCGATCTCGGCGGTGGTGGGGGTACGCCCGAAGGCGGTCGTCAGATCCTCGGTCGCGGCGTTGACCTGCACCCACAACTCGTGGAGCCGGCGCGGGACATGGACCGTGCGGACGTTGTCGCGGAAGTACCGCTTGATCTCGCCGACGACGGTCGGCATCGCGAACGTCGGGAACTGCACGCCCCGGTCCGGGTCGAAGCGGTCGATGGCGTTGATCAGCCCGATGGTGCCGACCTGGACGACGTCCTCCATCGGCTCGTTGCGGGAGCGGAAACGGGCGGCCGCGTAGCGCACGAGCGGGAGATTCGCCTCGATGAGCGCCCCGCGCACGCGGTTGTGCTCCGGCGTGCCCGGCTGGAGTCCCTTGAGCTGGCCGAACAGCACCTGGGTGAGGGCCCGGGTGTCGGCGCCGCGGCTGCGGGGCGGAGCGGTCGGCGCCGGGGTCTGGGCGGGCGCCTCTTCCTGGGGCGGCGCTGTACTGGCCGACACGGTCAACGCCACACCTCTTCAATAGGTCAACTCATCCGTCAAAAGCGGTCATAGCATCACAAGACATGTGCACTGTGTGCAAGCACCGCCTAATACCGTGTTACGCCGTGTTGCGCAACAAAAACCCCCTGCCGTGACGGCAAGGGGCTGTGTGGAGGCGGCCCTTCGAGGGCTTCCGGAGGTGTGCTCAGAACGCGTAGTCGGCGACGACCCAGGTGGCGAACTCGCGCCACAGGGCGACGCCCGCCTGGTGCGCGGGGTGCTCGATGTACCGCTTCAGGGCGTCGGGGTCCTCGACCGCCGAGTTGATGGCGAAGTCGTAGGCGATGGGGCGGTCGCTGATGTTCCAGCCCAGCTCCCAGAAGCGCAGGTCGTCGATCAGGTCGCCGAGCGGGCGGAAGGCCTCGACGCCCGCCACCACCCGCGGGTCGTCGCGCTCGACGCCCTCGTTGAGCTTGAAGAGGACGAGGTGGCGGATCATCTGCGGGCTCCTGGTGGGTAGTTGGCTACTTCGCCCCGTCGGCCAGCCAGGTCATGAAGTCGCCGACGGCCTTCGCGGCGTCCGATATGCCCTCGAAGCCTATCTGGACGTAGTCGGCCGCCTTGGACGGGTCCGTGATGATCACGTACAGCGCGAAGACCACGAGCAAATAGACGGCGATCTTCTTCGCGTTCACCGCCATCGCGGCCTCCCCTGTGAATCCGTGCCCGTGGGCCCCCTGTTGCCGGCGGTGAGTGTAACCTTCACGGCCCCCGAATGGATCAACGCACGAAGGGCCCCGTCTTTCGACGGGGCCCTTCAGAAGCGGTAGCGGAGGGATTTGAACCCTCGGTGACTTGCGCCACACTCGCTTTCGAGGCGAGCTCCTTCGGCCGCTCGGACACGCTACCGAGAGAGACCTTACAACAAGGTGGGGCGTGGTTTGAAATCGGTATCGGGGCCCGCCGTCGGCGCCCCTACCGGTCGCGGAAGAACTCCGTGAGCAGGAGCGCGCATTCGTCCGCGAGGACGTCCCCGATCACCTCGGGGCGGTGGTTGAGCCGCCGGTCCCGGACCACGTCGAAGAGCGAGCCGGCGGCGCCCGCCTTCTCGTCGCGGGCGCCGTAGACCACCCGGTCCACCCGGGACTGCACCAGCGCGCCCGCGCACATCGTGCAGGGTTCGAGGGTGACGACGAGGGTGCAGCCGGACAGTCGCCACTCCCCCAGGAGAGCGGCGGCCCGCCGGAGCGCGAGGACCTCGGCGTGTGCCGTCGGATCGCCGGTGGCCTCGCGTTCGTTGTGCCCGGTGGCGAGCACGGTCGTACCGTCCGGGGACAGCACGACCGCGCCGACCGGGACGTCACCGCCCCGTGCGGCCGCTCCGGCCTCGTCCAGGGCGAGCCGCATGGCGGCCCGCCAGGGGTCGCGTACCGGGTCCGGAGTCCCTTCTGTGCGTGCTGTGGTCAGCGGACGGTCTCCAGGACCTCCGAGGCCCCCAGGGCCTCGGCGATGGAGTTGAGCGCGTCGTCGGCGTCGAGGAGCCGCAACTCCTTCTCGCCGACGCCCAGATCGTCCAGGATCTGGCTGTCACCGACGGGGCTGTGCGGAACGGCCTCGGCCGAGGTGCCGTCCTCGTCGTCGTCCTCCTCGGTGTCACCGTCCTCGGTGCCGTCGAGGTCGAGCGCGTCCAGGTCGACGACGTCGTCGGCGTCCGGATCCCGTCCGAGCAGCTCGTCGGTGAGCAGGATCTCGCCGTACGAGCTGCGTGCGGCGGCAGCTGCGTCCGAGACGTAGATCCGAGGGTCGTCCTCGCCGTCGATGCGGACGACGCCGAACCAGGCGTCCTCCTGCTCGATGAGCACCAGCACCGTGTCGTCCTCGGGCGAGGCTTCACGGGCCAGTTCGGCCAGATCCGACAGGCTCTCGACATCGTCGAGCTCTGTGTCGCTCGCTTCCCACCCGTCTTCGGTGCGCGCGAGCAGTGCGGCGAAGTACACCGTGACTCTCCCACTGGTCATAGGTGTGCCGGTTGGGGGTCCCCCCGGCGGAGGCTGCGGGCGGGGAGAGCTCGTGCTCCGAGCCCCACCCACTCGGAATCGTGGCAGAAACAAGGCGATCAGGGGACGTCTTCGGCTCCCTGTGTCCGCCCGTTTTGATCGACCACCAGCGGGATCGTACGCGGCGATCGCCTTGCACGCGCACTCGGTTGGCCTGACAGACCGCTGTGAGACAGGCCTCAGCTACCAGCGGAACGTGCGCATACGCATGGCGTGGCGCAGCCGCGCGGTCTTGGCGCGGCGGGGCTGGACCCGGTCCCGCAGCTCGCGGGCCTCGGTCAGTTCGCGCAGGAACTGGGCGCGGCGCCGTCTGCGCTCGGCCTCGGTCTCCCGGCTCGCCTCCGGGTCGGTACCCCGGTCGGTACCGCGGTCCTTCTCCCGGCTCTTCGATTGCGACGGGTCCCCTTGGGACTCACGGTCAGGCATCGGTTCACCACCCCGTTCCGTCCCTCCCACTTTCCCCCGGACGGGCGGTTTGATGCCACCGCGGGCCGGATCGGGGCCGGTGGGAGCGTGGACCGCGGCAGCCGCGGGGCCCGGCTACTGTTGTGGACATGCGTCTCCACGTCGTCGACCACCCCCTGGTCGCCCACAAGCTCACCACGCTGCGCGACCGGCGCACCGACTCCGCGACCTTCCGCCGTCTCGCCGACGAGCTGGTCACCCTGCTCGCCTACGAGGCCACGCGCGACGTGCGCACCGAACAGGTCGACATCGTCACGCCGGTCTCCCCGACCACCGGCGTCAAGCTCTCCTACCCGCGCCCGCTGGTCGTGCCGATCCTGCGGGCCGGCCTCGGCATGCTGGACGGCATGGTCCGGCTGCTGCCCTCGGCCGAGGTCGGCTTCATGGGCATGGTGCGCAACGAGGAGACCCTCCAGGCGTCCACGTACGCCACGCGCATGCCGGAGGACCTCTCCGGCCGCCAGGTGTACGTCCTCGACCCGATGCTGGCCACCGGCGGCACCCTGGTCGCCGCGATCCGCGAGCTGATCAAGCGCGGCGCCGACGACGTGACGGCCGTGGTCCTGCTCGCGGCCCCCGAGGGCGTCGAGGTGATGGAACGCGAGCTGGCGGGCACCCCGGTGACGGTCGTGACGGCCTCGGTCGACGAGCGCCTGAACGAGCACGGCTACATCGTCCCGGGCCTGGGCGACGCGGGCGACCGCCTCTACGGCGCGGCCGAGTAGAACCGCCTCAACACCCGGTTCCCGTACGGCTCCTACCTGCCGGACGGGGATCGGGTGTTGTCGTAGGACCGCTTGCCGCGGGTGCTCCCGTACGCCGCTCCCGTACGGCTACGAGCACGCCTTGGGTGATGCGCTCGCCGTCGGGGCAGGGCCGGCCAGCGCGGCCAGGGCCTTGTCGGCGGCGGCCTTCGCGGTGAGGTTCTTGAAGGCGGTGCCGATGACGAGGTCGACCGCGGTGCCCTTGCGGGTGGCCTCGGTGCGGCGCTCGGCGCCGGCGAGCTGGGTGGCGAGGACGGGCAGCGAGGTGTCGAGGGCGGAGGCGGGACCGAGCAGGACGCCGGTGCCCTTGACCTTCTTGTCCCACTGCGCGGACGCGTTGCCCACGTCGCCGATCTTGAAGCCGCGCTTCTTGAGCTCGTCGGCGGTCGACTTGGCGAGGCCGCTGCGGGGCGTGGCGTTGTAGACGTTCACGGTGATCTGGGCCGGCTTCGGCACGGCGGAGTCGACGGTGGGCGAGGGGCTCGCCTTGGACGCGCAGGCGGCCTTGGCACCGGCTGCCGCCGCCTGCTTGCCGCCACCGGTGAAGACGTCGATGAGCTGCGACGTGCCCCACCCGCCCACACCCAGTACGGCGACGGAGGCGACCACCATGAGGACGAGCCTCCCGCGGCGCCGCGGACGGCGCATGCGCGGGTATTTGTCCCCCGTGATCCGGTACTGGCCGCCCATGCCTGGGGGAGTCAGCATGCTCATGAGCGCAGCGTAGTGCGCGCGGGCGGCGATGCCTACTAGATGATCATTCGACAGCGCCGAGACCAACCCGAAAGGGCGAACCCAGCAGTCGGCCCCGGAGCAGACTTCGGCGCCCCGGCGGCGAACCGGGCCTCAAAAAGAGGCGGATAGGGCCTCAGGAAAGAGGTGAACCGGGCCTCAAAAAAAGAGGGGTGCGGCTCAGTCCAGCTCCAGGACACGGGCGTGGAGCACCTGGCGCTGCTGAAGGGCCGCGCGGACCGCGCGGTGCAGGCCGTCCTCCAGGTACAGGTCGCCCTGCCACTTCACGACGTGCGCGAAGAGGTCGCCGTAGAAGGTCGAGTCCTCGGCGAGGAGCGTTTCCAGGTCGAGCTGGCCCTTGGTCGTCACGAGCTGATCGAGGCGGACCGGGCGCGGCGCGACATCCGCCCACTGCCGGGTGCTTTCCCGGCCGTGGTCGGGGTACGGCCGGCCGTTTCCGATGCGCTTGAAGATCACACGGAAAGCCTACCGGTCATGACGTTCCGGGCGCAGCCATGGAGACGGAGTGCGACGCTGGAAAAGATGCCGTAAAGCCGGGCAAAACGGGAACAGGGGCCTGATATGAGTGACAGCGAGACGATCGCCGCCGGGTACGCCTTCACAGGACCTGCACTCGACCTGGGCGCCCTGCTGTGGGAGGGCGCCTGTCTGCCCGACGCGCAGATCCGCATCCCCCTCCCGATGCTCAACCGCCACGGCCTCGTCGCCGGCGCCACCGGCACCGGCAAGACCAAGACCCTCCAGCTCATCGCCGAGCAGCTCTCCGCGCAGGGCGTGCCGGTGTTCCTCGCGGATGTGAAGGGCGATGTGTCGGGCATCTCCGCGCCCGGCGTCACGAACGACAAGGTCGCGGGCCGCGCCGCCGAGGTGAAGCAGCAGTGGACGGCGACCGGCTACCCGGCGGAGTTCTACGCCCTCGGCGGCATCGGCCACGGCATCCCCGTCCGGGCCACGATCACCGGCTTCGGCCCGGTCCTGCTCTCCAAGGTGCTCCAGCTCAACCAGACCCAGGAGCAGTCCCTCGGCCTGATCTTCCACTACGCCGACACCAAAGGCCTGGAGCTGATCGACCTCAAGGACCTGCGGGCCGTCGTCACCTTCCTCACCTCCGACGAGGGCAAGCCGGAGCTGAAGAACATCGGCGGCCTGTCCACCGCGACGGCCGGGGTGATCCTGCGCTCCCTCACCGCGTTCGAGGCGCAGGGCATGGCCGACTTCTTCGGTGAGCCGGAGTTCGACACGAGCGAGCTGCTGCGCACGGCGACGGACGGCCGGGGCATGGTCTCCGTCCTCGAACTCCCCGCGGTCCAGGACAAACCGCAGCTCTTCTCGACCTTCCTGATGTGGCTCCTGGCCGACCTCTTCCACGACCTCCCCGAGGTCGGGGACGCCGACAAGCCGAAGCTCGTCTTCTTCTTCGACGAGGCGCATCTGCTCTTCAACGACGCCTCCAAGGCGTTCCTGGACTCGATCACGCAGACCGTCCGGCTCATTCGCTCGAAAGGGGTCGGCGTCTTCTTCGTGACCCAGACCCCGAAGGACGTCCCCGGCGACGTCCTCGCCCAGCTCGGCAACCGCGTCCAGCACGCGCTGCGCGCCTTCACACCGGACGACCAGAAGGCGTTGAAGGCCACGGTGAAGACCTTCCCGAACTCCCCCTACGACCTGGAGGAGATCCTCACGGGCCTGGGCACCGGCGAGGCGGTCGTCACGGTCCTCAGCGAGAACGGCGCCCCCACCCCGGTCGCGGTGACCCGCCTGCGCGCCCCCGAGTCGCTGATGGGCCCGATCGACGCGGCGGCCCTCGACACGGCGGTCAAGTCCTCGTCGCTCTACGGCCGTTACGCACAGGCTGTGGACCGCGAGTCGGCGTACGAGAAGCTCACGGCGGCGGAGCCGCGGCCGGTCCCGGAGACACCGAAGGCCGCCAAACAGGCCCCCAAGCCGGCCAAGGAGGACGAGTCGATGGTCCAACAGGTCGTCGGCAGCGGGATGTTCAAGTCCCTGGCGCGTTCGGTCGGCACCCAGATCGGCCGCGAGATCACCCGCTCGCTGTTCGGCACGGCCCGGCGGAAGCGTTAGCTCCCGCCGGGCCGTACGACGGCTCAGCGCGACCGTTCCTCCGGGGGCCGCTGCGGCTCGGGTCGGCGGGCTTCCGGCTTGGGCGCGTTGCGGACGGCCTCGGCGCGCAGCAGGGCGCGCAGGACCGCGTACGGGTCGATGGGCATGGCTGTGTTCCTAGCGTCGTGGTGACGGTTGACCTGGGGGAGGCCGGTCCGTCAGCAGCGCAGGACCACGGTGCGCAGGGCGCGGAGGGTGTACGGCGGCGAGGGCGGCGCGGGGCGGGAGCGCGCCAGGGGTGCCCGGGACGCCGGGGCGGGCGCGGGCCGCGGGGGTGCGGCGGGCCGTTGGACGGCGAGGGGACCGACGGGCCGCAGGGCAGCCGCCGTGTCGAGGACGTCGTACTCGACGGTCGTCTCCGCGGACGCCGACGCGGCCGGTGTCGCGCGCAGGTCGGCGTGCGTGCCGGGCACCAGCAGGGCGAGGAGCAGCACGAGGGCCCGCAGCCAGGCGCGGCTGCGGGGGAGGCGGTGTGCGGGGCGCACCCTCGTGCTCATGGAAGGTCATCTCCCAGCGGCCGTACGGCGTTCATCGCGGCGGGCGCGCAAACCGCCCGCACGGCCTACCAACGAGGCTCACAGGGACTGGGGCACCTTCTTGGCGAAGCTCCTCATCCGGACGGCCGTGACGATCTCGACGACGCCGACCGCGACCAGCCAGATGCCGCAGACGAGGGTCAGGACGGCGACCGAGCGGAAGGGGGAGTCGATCAGCACGATGCCGGCGACGAAGGTGACGATCCCGAGGAAGATCTGCCAGCCGCGGGCGGGCATCGTCCGGTCGTGGATCGCGGCCAGGGTCTGCGTGATGCCCCGGATCAGCCAGCCGATGCCGATCCACAGGGCGAGCAGCAGGATCGACTGCATCGGCCCGCGGAAACAGAACAGGCCCAGCACGATCGAGAGCGCGCCGCTGATGAACGCGAGGACGCGCAGCGAGGTCGCCCGGTGCGTGCCGAACGCGGCGACCAGCTGGAAGACGCCGCTGATCAGCAGGTACAGGCCGAAGAGGATGCCGGCCGCGAAGAGTGACGCGCCGGGCCACACGAGGACCAGCACGCCGAGGACGAGGGACGCGACGCCGGTGAGCAGGACCACCTGCCACGCTGCTTTGGACAGGGCGAAAAGGGGCCCTTCGAATTCCGGCTCGTCATGCGGGGGCCGCGGGGCGCGTGGCGCGTGGGCGCGGCGGTCGTCGTACTCCGGGCCCAAGGGGCCGCTCGGTGCCTCGGTCATGGTCCATGTTTTGACCGGGGGCCTACGGCCCGCCACCCGGGCGGGCCAGCTGGCTGACGGGATGGCCGTGGTCGGGCGCCGGCCGTGTGCGGAGTGCGGGTGAAGGGGAAATGGGGGTGGGCGAGGCTACTTGCCACCGGCCGCCTTCGCGGGGCTACTTGCCGCCGGCCGCCTTCGCCGCCTTGGCCGCGGCCTTCATCTCCTGCTTGTGGGCGCGGACCTTGGCCAGGGACTCGGGGCCGGTGATGTCCGCGACGGAGCGGTGGGACCTCGCCTCGCCGTAGGCCCCGGCGGCCTCCCGCCACCCCTTCGGCGTGACCCCGAGCTGCTTGCCGAGCAGGGCGAGGAAGATCTGGGCCTTCTGCTTGCCGAACCCGGGGAGTTCTTCGAGCCGCTTGAGAAGCTCGGCACCCGTGCCGACGCCCTCCCAGACTCCGCTCGCGTCACCGTCGTAGTGCTCGACGAGGTACTGGCAGAGCTGCTGGATGCGCTTGGCCATGGAACCCGGGTAGCGGTGCACCGCGGGCTTCTCGGAGAGGAGGGCAGCGAAGGCCTCGGGGTCGCGGGACGCGATGTCGTGCGCGTCCAGGTCGGTGGCCCCGAGGCGGTCGGCGATCGTCCGGGGTCCCTTGAACGCCCACTCCATCGGCACCTGCTGGTCGAGCAGCATCCCCACCAGCGCGGCGAGCGGGGAACGGCCGAGGAGTTCATCGGCGTCGGGGTCCTGGGCGAGGTGAAGGGTGACGTCCATGGGTCGATGATGGCGCGTACGGGCGCGGGATGCCCGCCGGTGCGCCGGGTCGGCGGGCATCCACCCGGGTACGCCCTACTGCCGGCGCTGACCCAGCACGCAGAACTCGTTGCCCTCGGGGTCCGCCAGGACCACCCAGGACTGCTCGCCCTGGCCGATGTCGACGCGGCGCGCTCCGTGCGCCTCCAGGCGGGCCACCTCGGCGGCCTGGTCGTCGGGCCTGAAGTCCAGGTGCAGGCGGCTCTTGCTCTGCTTGGCCTCGTCGAGCCGGACGAAGTCCAGGCCGGGGAGGCGGTCCGGCGCGGGGCGGATCTCGTACTCGTCGGCGTCGGAGTGCACCACGACCCACCCCAGCGCCTCGGCCCACCACTGGCCCAGGGCCGCCGGGTCCTCCGCGTGGACGATTACCTGTTCCCATTCCAAGGTCATCCGCAGAGCGTAGACCGGCCGGGTCATCGGAACACAGGCGTTTTCGGCGTCCCCGTTCAGCCCGCCCGCCAGTACCCCAGCGCGTGCACCCGCTCCCGGCGTACGCCCAACTCCCTGCGTACGTAAGACGACAGGGCCCGCGTGGTCGCCGTGTCGCAGGTGATCCAGACGTACGGGTCGGCGCTTGCCTTCAGCAGGTCGGGCAGCTCCGCGCTTACCCGCTCGGTGAGTTGGCCGCGGGCGATTTCGTGAAGTCGGTGCCGGGCCGGGTCGGTGCGGAACGGCAGGCCCTCGCCGTCGCCCTCGAACCAGACCGTCGCCGGGACCGTCGAACCCACCGCTTCCAGCAGGGAGTTGATCGCGGGGAGCGACGCCGGGTCGCCGATGACGAAGAGGTGGGACGGGGTCGGGTCCGGTGTCTCGAAGCCCGTCCCCTGGACCGTCGCCTCGATGGTGTCGCCCGGTTTCGCGTCCCGCGCCCAGTCGCTCGCCCGCCCCTCGTGCAGGGCGAACTCGAGGCCGAACGTGCCGGCCGCCGGGTCGGGGTCGACCAGGGTGTACGCCCGCTGGTGCGGCCTGCCCGCGTTGTCGAACCAGAGGCGGACCCACATCGTCGGGTGGACCCCGGTCGCCGCGAGCATGCCGCCGTCGGTGAGGCGGAGGCGGCGGTAGCGCGGGGTGACGTCCTCGGCCCTGGTCACCGTGAACCGGTAGTCCTTGGCGTGCAGCAGTCTGAGAACCGCGCCCTCCCAACCCCGCCCCTGCACCATGGTCTCCGCACCCTTCACGTACGCTTTCCCCAGCAATGACTTAGGTAAGGCTAACCTAAAGAATAGCCTCCGCCCTCGGGGCGGAACCAGAACAGGGGCCACAGCGTGACGACCGAGTTCCACCGCGACGCCGGGATCCACCGCGACGCCTGGGGAATCCCCCACCTGCGCGCCGGCACCGCCGACGAACTCGCCCGCGCCCAGGGCCGCGTGACCGCCCTCGACCGCGCCTGGCAGATCGAGGTCGAACGGCACCGCGCGCAGGGCACCTCGGCCTCCTTCCTCGGCGTCCGCGCCCTGCCCTGGGACCTCTTCGCCCGACGCGCCCGGCTCGACGACACGGCCAGGCGCTGTTTCACCGCCCTGGAGCGCCGGGACCCCGAGACCGCGCGCTGGGTCCGGTCGTACGTCGACGGCGTCAACGAGGGCCTCGCGGCAGGCAGTTCAGCACCCGAGTTCGCCAAGACCGGCCTCGCGCCCGGCCGTTGGGAACCCTGGACCCCCCTTGCCATCTGGCTCGCCGCACACATCCTGTTCGCCGGGTTCCCGGCCAAGCTCTGGCGCGAGGAGGCGGTACGGCACCTCGGGCCGGACGCCGTGGGGCTGTTCGCCACCGACGGGCCCGGTACCTCCGGCAGCAACGGCTGGCTGGTCGGCGGGGCGCGCACCACGACCGGCCTGCCCGTCCTCGCCGGTGACCCGCACCGCTACATCGAGGACCCCGGCGTCTACCAGCAAGTCCACCTCTCCTGCCCGGAGTTCGACGTCGTCGGTCTCACCGTGCCCGGCGTCCCCGGCATCGCCCACTTCGGCCACACCGGCACGGTCGCCTGGGCCATCACCAACGCCATGGCCGACTATCAGGACCTGTACCGCGAACGCCTGCGCCGCACCGGCGCCGGAGTCGAGGCCCTTGGCCCGGACGGCAGTTGGCGCCGTGCCGTCCGGCACACGGAGACGGTCGACGTGGCCGGCGAGGAGCCCGTGGAAGTCGAGATCATCGAGACCGACCGCGGTCCGGTCGTGATCGGAGGGCCGGAAGGGCTGGACGGAGGCATCATCGGCGGCCCGGAAGGCCCCGACGGAGGCATCAGCGCCCCGCCCGGCACCCCACCCCTCGCCGTGAGCCTCCGCTATCCGCCCCGGGTCACCGAAGACCTCGGCTTCACCGCGCTGCTCCCCCTTCTCCGCGCCCGCCAAGTCGCCGACGTGGACCGGGCGTTCGACGACTGGGCCGAACCCGTCAACGTCGTCCAGGCCGCCGACACCGAGGGCGGCCTGCTGCACCGGGTCGCGGGCAAGGTGCCGTCGCGCGCCGAGGCCAACCGCACCCGGCTCGTGCCCGCCTGGGAACCCGGTCACGAATGGCAGGGCTGGCACCGGCCGCCCCGCGCCGGACTCACCGACGACGGCATCGCGGTCATGGCCAACCAGCGCGGCCCCGCCACCCCGCTCGGCGTCGAGTTCGCCCCGCCCCACCGCGCCGACCGCATCGCCGCACTGCTCGGCGAACACGAGAAGTGGTCGGCCGCCGACATGCCCGCGATCCACATGGACACCCATCTCGGCTCCGCCGCACCCCTGTTGGACCGGCTGGCCGCGCTCACCGGCCTCACCCCCGAGGCCGCCGCACTCCGCGACCGGCTGCTGGCCTGGGACCGCCGCATGGACGCCGACAGCACCGACGCCGCCGCCTACGCGGCCGTACGCGGGGCGGTCGTCCGGCGGCTCGTGGCCCACCCGGCGTTCGCCGCGCTGGCCGAACCGCCCGCGTACCCCGAGGTGTTCCTGCCGTGGCTCGCGCTGCTCCCGCGCGTCGGCTTCGCGCTCGAACACCTCCTGCGGGCCGAGGAGTTGTACGGCATCGACCGGCCGGAGACCGTACGGGCGGCGCTGGAGGAGACGGCGGCCGGCCCGTCCGGCACCTGGGGTGACAGCCATCGCCTCGCCCCCTGGCGGGCGATCGAGGGAACCCCGGCTCCCGCTCCCCGCCTGTCCGGCGACCACGACTGCGTCCTGTGCACCTCCTCCGTCCCCGGGCTCAGCGACCTCAGCGCGCGGGGCCCCGCGGCCCGTTTCGTATGGGACCTGGCCCGGCGGGACGACAGCCTGTGGGTGGTGCCGCTGGGCGCGTCGGGGGTTCCCGCCTCACCGCACCACCACGATCAACTGCCCTTGTGGCTCAAGGGGGACATGGTCCCGGTGATCACCGACTGGCACCGCCTTGAGCCTCCCGTGAAGGAAACCGATGTCTGAGCCGCACGCCCCCGCCCGCCACCGCAGCCACCCCCGTCCCCCGCTCCACTCGCGGCACGTCGACGGCTTCGGCACCGTCCACGTCCTCGCGCTGGACCCGGAGGCCGACGCCGGGACGATCCACCGCTGGGTCAGCGAGGAACGGGCCGCGTTCTGGGGCATGAACGGCCTCACCCAGACCCAGGTCACCGAGATCTACGCCCATATGGCCACCCTCGACACCCACCACGCCCACCTCGTGCTCCGGGACGCCGAACCCGTCGCGCTCCTCCAGACCTACGACCCCGCGGCCGACCGCGTCGGCGACTGCTACGACGTACGCCCCGGGGACATCGGCATCCACCTCCTCCTCGCCCCCGCGGGCCCGGACGGCGGCCGGTCCGGCTGGTCCTCGGCGCTGCTGGGCGCCCTCGCGTCGTACGTCCTGCTCGGTCTCGACCGGCGCCGGATCGTGGTCGACCCGGACGTACGGAACGAGAAGGCGATCGCGCGGTTCCTGCGGCAGGGGTTCGTGCCGGGACCGAGGGTCGTCCTCCCGGAGGTGGACATACCGGACGTCTTCCTGCCCGAAAAACACGCTCAACTGGCCTTTCTCTCCCGCGAGGTGGCCTTCCCGTAGCCTGCCGGAGTGACCCCAGAAGACCTCGTCGCCCACTACGGCCTCGTACCGATCCCCCGCGAGGGCGGCCTGTTCCGGCAGACGTGGGCGGGCCCCGAGCGGCCCGACGGCAACCCGGAGGGCACGGCGATCGTCGCCCTGCTCACGGCGGACGACTTCTCCGCGCTGCACCGCCTCCCCGGCGACGAGGTCTGGCACTTCTACCTCGGCGACCCCCTCGAACTCCTCCTCCTGGCCCCCGACGACACCGTGCGCACGGCGGTCCTCGGCCCCGGCATACGGCACGGCCAGCACCTCCAGTTCACCGTCCCCGGCGGCACCTGGATGGGCGCGCGGGTGGTGACGGGCGGCGCGTGGACGTTCTTCGGCTGCACCATGGCACCCGGTTTCACCTACGACGGCTACGAGCACGGCGACGCGGGCGAGTTGACCGCGCGCTACGCCCGCACCCCGTCCGAGGCCGCCCGCATCACCGCCCTGTGCCGCCCGTGACCGGCCTCCTGGCAGGCCGGTTCGCCCTGGTCACGGGCGCGAGCGGCGGCATCGGCCGGGCCATCGCGGTGCGGTTCGCGGAGGAGGGGGCGGCGGGGGTCGCCGTCCACTGTCGTACGGCGGTGGAGGCGGCCGGCGAAGTGGCTGCGCGCGTACGGGAGGCGGGCGCCCGGGCCGTCGTACTGCAAGCCGATCTGACCGACGAGGACGCCTGCCGCGGGCTGGTCCGCGAGGCGGCGCAGTGGAGCGGCGGGCGGCTGACGGCACTGGTCAACAACGCGGGCACACAGCCCACGCAGCCGCTGCCCGGGATGACGGCTGCGGACTGGCGGACGGTCGTCGACACCAACCTGACCAGCGTCTTCGCATGCACACAGGCCGCGGCGGAGATCATGCGGGAGCAGGGCGACGGCGGGGGCACGGTGACGCACATCGCGTCGATCGAGGCGAGCGCCCCGGCCGCGCTGCACGCGCACTACGCCGCGTCCAAGGCCGCCGTCGTCATGCACGCGCGGTCGGCGGCCCTGGAGTACGGCCCGTACGGCATCCGCGTCAACACCGTCTCGCCCGGCCTGATCGACCGGGAGGGACTGGCGGCGGACTGGCCGGACGGGGTACGGAGATGGCGGGACGCGGCCCCGACGGGAAGGCTGGGGCGGCCGGAGGACGTGGGCGATGCCTGCGTGTTCCTGGCCTCGCCCCTCGCCTCCTGGATCACCGGGCAGGACCTGGTGGTCGACGGCGGGGTGACGGCGAGGCCGACGTGGTGAGCGGGACGGGAGCCTGCTCCGTACCTATCGGGAGGCCTGAGGTAACCGGGGCCCGGCGGGACCGAGGGCCTGACACCACCGGGGCCCGCACGTCCGACGACGGGGAAGTGAAGACGGAGAAGTGACGTGAGCCGACGACGGAACGAGCGCGACCAGGCCGGCCGGGGAAGCCTCGCCCACCGATGGCCCGAGCGCCGGGGCCTGCGACGGGTGTTGCTGCTGGCCCCCCTCCTGCTCCTGCTCCTCCTCGGCACCGCGTCCACCGCCTCCGCGCACGCGGCCCTCGAATCCACCGACCCGGCCGACGGCAGCGTCCTCAAGTCCGCCCCCCGCACGGTCACCCTCACGTTCTCCGAGTCCGTCGCCCTGCTCGACGACTCCTTCCGCGTCTACGACCCCGACAACCGCCGGGTGTCCACGAGTTCGGCCCGCCACGCGAAGGGCGCGGGCGACACGGCGAGCGTCACCCTGCCGGGCAAGCTCGGCACCGGCACCTTCACGGTCGCCTGGCGCGTCGTCTCCGCCGACAGCCACCCGGTCTCGGGCGCCTTCACCTTCTCCATCGGCAAACCCTCCGCCACCACCACCCCGGTCGCCACGCCCCCCACCGAGGACCCCCTCACCGGCACGCTCTACGACATGGCCCGCTACGCCGCCTACATAGCCGCGGCCCTCCTCATCGGCACCACCACCTTCCTGGCCCTGTGCCGCCCCCCGAACCCGACGGTCCTCGACAAGCCGATCCGCACCGGCTGGTGGACCCTCCTGGCGGCCACACTCGCGCTGCTCCTGCTCCGTTCCCCCTACGAGGCAGGCACCGCCCTCAGCACGGCCTTCGAACCCTCCGCCCTCCCGAAGACCCTGACGACCCGCCCGGGCCAGGCCCTCGCCGCCCGACTCCTCCTCCTGGCCGCGACAGCCGCCTTCCTCCTACGACTTCGGGGCCGCACCCGCTTCGGCCGCCCGACGGCGGCGACCGGCACCGCCCTGGCGATCGGACTGGCGCTGACCTGGGCGTCGGCGGAACACGCGTCCGCCGGTATCCAGGTGCCGGTGGCGATGACCTCGGCCGTCCTGCACCTGCTCGCGATGTCGGTATGGCTGGGCGGTCTGACGGCCCTCCTCACCACCCTCCACCGCTCACCGGCCCTCGACACGGCCCCGGTCGCCCGCTTCTCCCGCCTCGCCTTCACCTCGGTCACCGTCCTGGTCGTCACCGGCATCTACCAGTCCTGGCGCGGCCTCGGCTCCTGGAACGCCCTGACCGGCACGTCGTACGGCCGCATCCTGCTGGTGAAACTGGGCGCGGTCGTGCTGCTGCTCGCGGCGGCGGGCTGGTCACGGCAGTGGACGAACCGGTTGACGGGGGCCGAAGTCCGTCTCCGGGCACCGGAGTTGGTACGAACGGGCGCGGACGGAGCGCCCCCTTCCCCAGCGGACGACGCAACCACCCCGGCAGATACCCCCGACGACTCCCAGGACCGACTCCGCCGCGGCCTGCGCCGCTCGGTGCTGCTCGAAGTCGCCGTAGGCGTCGCGGTGTTGGTGGTCACCACCCTCCTCACCAACACCCTCCCGGGCCGCGCGGCGGCCGACGCCCGGCAGACGGCGACCCCGGCCGGCATACCGGCCGCCTCCGTCACCACCGTCCCCTTCCACGTCGGCGACGCCGGCGGCAAGGTACAGATCACCCTCGACCCCGGCCGCGTGGGCGAGAACTCGGTGGAGGCGGTCGTCTACGGCCCCGACGGCGGCTTCGCCACGGTCCCCGAACTCCGCCTCTCCTTCACTCTCCCCGCCCAGAAGATCGGCCCCCTCGACGCCGGCATCAAGGACAAGGGCGGCTACTGGGGCACCAACACCCTCAACCTCCCGATCGCCGGGACCTGGACGATGAAGGTGACGGTCCGGACGTCGGATGTGGATCAGGTGAGTGTGTCGCGGGAGGTGCGGATCGTGCGGTAGGTCCGAGCCTTCGGAGGCCGGTTACCGCTGGCCCCTGATCCGCTGCGCGACCTCGCTGTTCTCGGTCTCCCACCAGGGGCGTACGAGTTCCGGGCCCTCGGCCGACGTGGTCGGCTCCGCCGCTGTCGACGCCGCGGGTGTCGCCCGGACCACCTCCAGTTCGGCGTCCAGGCGCCGGTCCAGCGCGACCGACTCGGCGCGTTCCGTGCGGGCCCACTGGACGAGGATCGCGAGGAGGAAGGGGACGGCGACGAGTTCGGCGATGCCGACCATCGCGCCGCCGCCGAGCTGCTGGTCGTGCTGGACGCCGGGGGCCCAGGACGGGGAGTGGCTGAGGTACCAGGAGCCGGCGATCAGGGTGCCGTGGGTCATCACCACGATGCCCGGGACCGCGTCGATGATCCCGTCGACGAACACCAGGGCCGCCCGCACCGGGTGGGTGCACCAGGCGGGCAGCGCCTCCTCGCGGGTGAGCACCGGGAGGACGAACAGGCTTCCGGCGAGCAGCAGGTGGAGGTACATCAGCTGGTGCAGCCAGTTGTCGGCCAGGGCGGTCTCGAAGTACGGCGTGAAGTAGATCGTCAGCTCGGTCGCCAGCACCAGGGCCGTGCTGACCAGGGGGAACGTGAGGAGCCGCACCAGGCGGCCGGTCAGGGCCCCCTGCGCGCGGGCCGCGGCGCGTTCGGGCAGGGCGCGGAGGGCGAGCCGCAGCGGATCGCCGAGGGCCAGGCCGAGGGGGGCGATCAGATCCAGGAGGACGTTCTGGACGGCGGCCGGCCAGAACAGCACGCGGTCGTAGACGGCGAGCGCGGACATCGTCGCGACGACGATCGTGCCGAGGCCGAGCACCGCGAACCCGACGGTCCGCGCCACCGGCCACGCCTCGCCGCGCCGCCGCAGACGCAGGACGCCCCAGCCGTACAGCCCGCCGAGGACCACGACCACCAGCAGCGCGGGGACGTCCGCCTGCCACGAGGAGAACAGCCGTCCGTCGGTGAGCTGCGGCGGGGTCTCCATCGCGATCTGCCTCCACGGCGGTCGGCCGGCCGGTGGGGTGGTTCCGTCGCTTCGGCCGGTTCTGCCGCAGCACTCTATGCCGCCGAGAGCCGCGGCGGAGAACCGACCCCGGGACCCGGTGCCGGCCTACCGCGACTGGCGCATGATCCAGTCGCGGATGCCCCTTTTTCACAGGCCCCGCAGAGGTTTCCTGGTGGTACGGAGGAATGCACATCGCGCAATCTCAGCTGGCGCGACGCATTGCTCCGCGGTGCTTGACCCGGATTTCCCTGATGCACGGGAGGCGGGAATTCGGCGATGGAATCCGGCCGTATCGAGAACGAACTCTGAGGCGACGACTTCGGGGGCGGTGCCTATGCCCGTCTTTGACGCCTGTCCGCTACGGCTGTGCTCCACGGCTCTCCTGCGGGCGGGGGAGGTTGTCATGCCCCGAGACCGTTTCCGGCGACAATCACGGGAAGACGGCGACGACGGCGACGACGGACGACCGCGCAGGGCGAGCAGGCCGACGCCGCGCAGGCCAAGGCCGGGAAGGCCAAGGCCGGGTGAGCCAGGCAGTCCGCGCCGGACACGAGGGGCAACGGAGTGACATAGATGGGCAGTTCACCGGGCGCGGCCTCACCGCCGGACGAGATACGTATCCGAACGACGGCATGGCAACGGACAACGCCCTTCCTCCCCATGGCAGTTCTCACGGCGGCCCTCTTCGCCACCCCCGGCTCGGAGTTCGAGCCACCGGGCGGCCTGCCGGCCGTGGCGGCGCTGTGGATCGTCCTGCTGGTGGTGGGCGGCTTCTTCCCGTCCCGTCTCGGCGTCACCCTCACCCCGTCCGCGATCACGATCCACACCTTCCGCGGCCGCACGATCCCCTGGTCCGCCATCCAGGGCATGGAGATCAAAACGGTCCTGGGCAGCAGCACGGTCGTCCTGTACGAGGCGAACGGCCGCCGTACCGAACTCCCGGTCCCCACCACCGGATTCCTCGTCCGGGACCGCCGCTTCGAGGAGAAGTTCCGCACGATAGGAGCCTGGTGGATGACCCACAGGGGCCTCGACTGGACCCAGGCCCCACCGACCCCAACCTGGTGGAACACCCGACCGCCCGCGGAACAGGACCCGAAGGGCCCACCCAAGTAGCCTATTCACCAACCCATTTGAGGTGACTGGGCAGCCCCCGTTCCACGAGAACAGGGAAGGGAATCGAAGACCGAGCTACGAGAGCAGGGCTACGAACCCGCGCTCCGCCGGGGCATCATTCGTACCGTGGACGATGTTCGGGACGGCGTACTGGGCGTCTGGCGGGTCGGCCGGTCCGGTCGGCTCGGGGGCTACCTGCTGGCGGTCGGCCCGGCGGGCGGAGCGCTGTCCACCTGGTGGGATGTTCTCTCGCACCCGAACACGCAGAACGTGGAAGCCGCCGGAACAGCGACCGCCGTCGCGCTGTGCTTTGCGCTCTTCGCCTGGTGGGTGCTGCTGCGCGTACGTCTGGAACTCACGACGGACATGATCGTCATGGGTGAACCCCTGGGGCACTCAACGCCTGCCCTGGTCACGTGTCGGCTCGCTGACCTTCGGCAATTGGGGAGCGCGGTTCCTCACGAAGGACGGGTTCACGTACACGGCATACGCCCTGAGTGACCTGGCCGCCGGAGTCCGCCAGGACGCCCGGTTCGCCGACGTGAAACGCGTGTCCGATGCCCAACTCCGAGACGGGCAGCAGCTGTAGGGGGCCGAGGTGCCGATGCGCTGTCGTGAGAACCGGACGGACGACACCCTCGGGTTAGCACGACGGCGCATGTGTCTCCCTGTCGTTGGAGGAGGCCGCTGCCCGGGAGGCTCAGCGAGGAGAGCGACCTAGAAGTGCGCGGCCTCAGTCTGCTGTGCGTGTCCAACGACCGTGAGGACGGACGGCATTACACCGACGCCGACACCAAGGTCGTCGCGGAGTCCGAGGGCACTCCCGTCGTGAACGAGCCGAACCGGCTGGAGAGCTGGGCGTGGTACCCGCTCAACTCGCTGCCCAGCCCGCAGTTCCTCCGAGTGGAACTGACCCTGAACAGCTACCGCTCAGGCAAGCTGCACATCCCGTGAACCATCACCCCAGGAACACCACTCGACTTTCCGGGTGGGTGATCAATGAGAACGTCGGTCGGGGCGAGAAACGCTCGGCGTGAATTTAATTGGCGAGCTACCCGCACTTTGATTTCGTCGCGCCCGGTCGACCCAGGAGGCCGTAGACAATGTCGCGCACGCCGACACCCTTCCGGTGGCCGACAGCCACAACTTCCCCCTCGTCCAGGAGTTGGGCGAGACGGGCTCGCCGCCGAGCCGCGCGTCGACACCATGCGGGACATCAGGGCCGGGCACGGGTACGAGAAGGTGCCGGGCCTGCGCCCACACGGCGCCCTGACGATGTTCCCGTCGATCCCTCCCACTCCCGCCCGAGCAGGGAGCGCCGCAGCGTGCTGGTCCGGGACGGCGTCCGTAACAGCAGCCATACCGTCGCGCCGGTCGTGACCGAGATCAGCGAGCATCCGTCCGGGCGGCCCACCGGGGGCCGCCTGGAGTGAAGTCGACCAGCTCAGCCCCGGTGACCTCTTCCGTTCGCTCAACGCGGCGATCGAGTACCAGCGGCGCTCCGCGGCCGACGCCCGGATACGGACACCGCTCGGCCGGGTGACCTCGCGGATCCCCGCCGACCGCGCGACCCACGGCCGCCTGGTCAGCATCGGCACGCTCCTCCTGTGCGCGATGTTCTCGGCCAGTTCATTACGCCCAGGGCCCCATAATTCCACCTGACCACACCCAACACCGCGACGCACACACGACGAAGGGCCCCACCGCGAACGGTGGGGCCCTTCGACATCGTGCCCGGTGAGGCACTGGCGGAGGATACGAGATTCGAACACGTGAGGGGTTGCCCCCAACACGCTTTCCAAGTCTTCGTCCAGAGGTTCACGGAACATCAGGAACGTCCTGAACTGCGCTGAAGCGCCTTGCACGCGATCTTCTGAACGGCCCTGAACGTGGGCGAATGAGACCGGAAGTGAGACCAGAGACGGTCGCGTTCTGCCTGGGCAGGCCCCACTTGACGCATCGCGTTTCGTGCTGCCTAGCAGGTTGACTCCGAGCCTGGAGGCGGGTGGTTGATGAGGGGGGAATCGATCTCCATGGCGAGCCGAGGATGGCGATTCGAGTCATCGGCAAGCGGGACGATTGCCTCCCGTTCCATGAGCTTGATCGGCAAAAGGGCATGTCGGACTGGCTGGGGTGCCGCGGCATACGTTCGCGGCTGTTATCGCGCAGGGGCGGTGTTACCGGGAGACGTTTCAGGAGCCGCGGCCGGGAAGCGGAGTGGTTCGGTGAGGATGATCCGTTCCGGATGTGGGGCCGACGCCTACCGCGCTTCGCGGTGTCGGTGGTCGTCCGGTCGCTGGGCGAGGACTCCGCGGCCGGCATCGCCGCCTCGGTCGTCGCCGGCCTCGCCCCGGTCCACGCCCGCGGCCGCTACCAGGGCGCCTTCAGGGTGGACGGCACTCGCCGCGGGCGCCCTCGCCGCAGTAGGCCCGCTCGCACTCGCCCGCCGGATCAGCGCACGAGCAGAGAGCACACCGCAGCCCGGCCGACGTTCGCCGGAGCGCGCGGCAGTTTCGGTGTGTACAGGGAGCGGTCGGGGGCGGTGCGAGCCCCGCCCCCGACCTGGTGGTCAGCTGCTGTAGTACCCGGCCAGGTCGGCGATGACCTGGACCGAACCGGTGTGGTTGGCGAAGGTGACCCGTCCGTCAACCACCGGCACCACGACCATGTTGGAAATAGTCTGCCCTGCGCCGAAGTTGAGGTTCGAGACCCCGGGCTCCGGCAGACCGTGCGGGTGGACCGTCAGATATCCCCCGGCCGAAGGCGCCGTGACCGTCACGGTGAGCACCACTGCCGTGACCCCGGAGGAGGGGACGCCGGCCGTACCGGTGACCGGGAGGCTGACCAGACCGCCCGGGGCGACGGCTCCGGGCCGGGCACCCAGTCCGCTGCGTGTGTCCAGTAGCCGCAGCGGGCCCGCCGGGGTGAAGGTCGAACCGGTGGCGGAGAAGTATCCCGTGACATCGGCGAGGAGGTCGACGGAGCCCGCACTGTTGCGCAGGTCCACCGAACCGTTCACGACCGGGGCGACGACCATGTTGGGGATCGTCCGGCCGGCGGGGAAGTTGATGTTGGATACGGCCGGCAGCGACTGGCCGTCGGGGTACACGGTGATGTAGCCCCCGGTGGTGGGCCGGACGGCGGTGACGTTCATGACGACGGCGGTGACCCCGGTGGCGGGGATACCGTGCGTCCCGGCGACCTTGAGCTCGACGATTCCGCCCGCGCCGATCCGCGCCTTGGGGGCGCCGGTGCCGTTGCGGGTGTCCAGGAAGCGCGTCGGCGAGACCGGCGTCAAGGCCGAACCTGAACTCCCCTCCGCGTAGTAGCCCGTGACGTCGGCGAGGAGGTCGACGGAGCCCGCACTGTTGCGCAGGTTCACCGATCCGTTCCGTACGGGAACCGTCACCAGGTTGGCGATGGTCTGCGGCGCCGTGTAGTTGACGCTGGAGACGGTCGGCAGCGGCTGACCGGCGGGGTACACGTCGACGTGGCCGTTGCCGGTGGGCCGGACGGCGGTGACGTTCATGACGACGGCGGTGACCCCGGTGGCGGGGATACCGTGCGTCCCGGCGACCTTGAGCTCGACGATTCCGCCCGCGCCGACCCGTGCCCTGGGGGCGCCGGTGCCGTTGCGGGTGTCCAGGAAGCGCGTCGGCGAGACCGGGACGAGGCGGTTGTGGGTCGCCGCCGGTGCGGCGGTGACGGTATAGGCGCCCGGAAGGTAGCCGGGTGACGGGATGCCGGATGTGTACCCGACGTTGTCGATCACCAGGTCGTACGCGCCCGGAGGGAGGTCGTACGTACCGAGCCGCACGGTGAGCGTGGTGCCATCGGCGCTGACGGAGACCGGCTCGGCGGTGCGGGAGTCGTCCCCGGACCGGAGTTCCACCTGGGTGCCGAGGGTCAGGTTCGCGCCGTGCAGCACAACCTGGTTGGACGTCCCGGCAGGTCCGCTCGTCGGGCCAAGCGAGGTGACGTCGGCCGACTTCGGCTGAGTGGTGCAGCCGCTCTTGCAGACACCCTGCATGGAGTACTCGACCGGAGTGTCCGCCTGGTACGGGCTCACCAGCATCAGGTAGTCGCCCGCGGAGGCGCTGGAGGTGGTGAGGCAGGAGTAGCTGAAGACACCGGCGTTGTCACCGTTGCACTGGTAGGAGTAGTCGGCGCTCGTGCCGGCGAAGCGGGTGGTGCTCAGCAGGCTCACCCACGGGGTGCCCGTGCTGCTGCTCTGGGTGCCGTACACCTGGAAGCGCTGCGACGGCTGCATGGGGATCACGGCGCAGTACGCGGTTGCGGACTCGGTGAACGTGCCGCTCCGCACGGAAAAGCCCTGCGGGGACACCTTGTTCGCCGTGCACTCCGGGGCCCAGCCCGAGGCGGTGCCGACGCGCCAGGTGTCGACGTGTGCGGAAATGGGGGTCTCGTCGTACCCCGAGGCCAGGATGATGACGATGTACGAGGTCGAGCCGGTGACGCGGCAGGAGACGCCCCACTGCCGGCACACGCTCGTGCCCGAGGCGTCGACCACCTTCAGCACCACGCCCGTGTTCCGGGCGGCCGTCGGGGTCCGCGCGGACATCCAGAGCTTGTCCGTGGCCGCTGCAGTGACACGCAGACACCGGCTGTCCAGTGCGGAGTCGAGGGTGAAGGACGTGGAGGCTCCACCGACGGTGAGCGAGGCCGGAGCGGCGCACTTCGCCGTCGAAGAGATGTCCCGGCGGACCAGCTTGTACGTGTCCGAGGCGCCGGTGCCCGTCAGCAGGGCCGTGTAGCCGACACCGGCCGTGAACCGGCAGGTGGTCGTGGAGCCGCCGACAGTGGTGCACAGCTCGTTGCCGGCGCCGTCGAACACCCGCACCGCGGCGTTCACCCTGTTGGTGTTGTTCGTGTAGTCGAACATTTCGGCGGTGGAGTGCTGGTCGGCGGCGATGCCCAGGCACACGGCCTGGGTCGTGCTGGTGAGCGGAACCGACACGCCCCAGGTGCCGTCGAACGCCGACTGCGGCCAGGCCGTGCAGCCCGCGGTCTTCCCGGTGTCCTGGACGGCGAGCTGGTACTCACCTGCGGCGGAACCCGAGAGCACCGCGTGGAACGGGGCGGTCCCGGTCAGCTTGCAGATCACCGGGGAGTCGTCGTTGTCGCACTGCGCGATGCCCTTGGCGTCGAACACTCGGTAGCTCGGGTTGACTCCGCCGTCCGGTGTCCGGTCGATCAGGTAGAGGCCGTGGCCGGTGGCTGTCGGGAGGGACAGACACTGCTGCTCGCCCGGTCCGCCGAAGGCACCCTTCACCGCGCCGGAGGCGAAGCCGTCGTCGCGTACGGCGGTGCAGCCCTGCGTCAGGTTCGTCGCGTACAGCCGGACCCCGAAGGCGGCCGGGGCGCTGCTGCGCCCGTCGCGCGCCCAGGTGTAATCACCTGAGGTCAGGGTGCAGGGGGCGAGCAGCGTGGGGGTGCAGCGGGACGTGCCGTCGGTGGCGTAGAGGCTCCCGGAGACGCTGTCGCCGACGGTGTCGAAGAGATAGGGCCCGGAGGCGGGTACGTGCAGGACGCGGCAGCGCGCGGTGGACGTGGCGTCCGGGACCGTGCCGTAGGCCAGCGGCTGGACGGTGGGGCAGCCGGCGGGAGCGGAGAGGCGGGCCGACGTGAGGCTGTAGTCCATGCTCGCCGCGTACGACTGGTTCGTCAGCACACGGAACGGTGCGTTGCCCTTGAGGGTGCAGTCGAAGTCCGTGGCGTTGTTCTCACGGGTCGTGCAGACCTCCGTGCCGGTGGCGTCGTAGACGGTCCCGGTCACCTGCCAAGCGGACAGATGGCTCCGCAGAACGTCCCCGGCGGCGGACGGCAGGCCGAAGCAGTGGCCGGCGGACCCGGCGGTAAGCGTGTCGGCGAGGGACTTCGGCGCCCCGAGGGCGGTGTCGTCCTTGGAGACCGCGGTGCAGGAAGTGCCGGACAGCAGAGCCGTGTACGACACCGAGAAGCCACTCGGCGCGGCCCCGGCCTGCACGGTGTACGTACCGGCCCGGCTCGTCGGACACCGTGCCGCCCCGTACGCGCCGTCGGGCCGGTCGCAGGTGACCGTCGAACCGTCCGGTGCGATGAGCGTCGGGTACTGGGGCTGGTCATCGGTGGAGACGACCTGGAGGAACACCAGGTCGTCGGGGTTCGGCAGGGCGAAGGTGAAGCTCGCGCCGCCCTCGGGCCCGGCGGAGCAGGTGTAGACCATTCCCGACTCAATCGCCCCGGAGCAGGTGTCGGCCGCGTCGCTACGGCCGATCTCGCGCGCGGCGGTGGCGTGCAGCGCCTCGGGAGCCGCCTTCTTCTCCGGTGACTTCGGTGACTTCGGTGACTTCGGTGTCGCGGGCCCGGAGGTCGCGGCCGTGGTCTTCGGGGTCGGCACGGCCACGGCGGAAGCCGTGCCGTTCTGTGCGGTGAACGAGGCCAGGACGGCGACGATCAGCGCGAGAAGCGAAGTGGCCCCCCTGGACGCGTGTCGTCTTCGGTGTTGTTCCCTGATGGACGTGTGAAGCATGCGTTCCCCCCTGGAAAGCGCAGGCCCCGTCCCTGTGGTGCTCACGAGGGCTCTTGGGGCGAGCGAATTCTAACGAGGGGCAAGGACAGACGTTCGATCTTTACTGTGGCGTGGATCGCGCCTTCCCGACCGATGTATTCGCGCCTCGGTCCAGGTCGTACAGGCAGCACCACCACGCCGCAGACGAACGGAAGCGCAGCCACGGCCGAACCCGTGAAGGGCCCCGCGAGCTACTTCCCCTCGATCGAGAAGAAGTACGGCCGACCGATCGCGGAGTGGAAGGACCTCATCCGCGCCTCGCCCCTGACCGAGCACATGGACTGGTCACCTGGCTCAAGACGGAACACGGCCCGGGCTACGGCCACGCCAAACGTCGAAGGGCCCCACCGCAAGCGGTGGGGCCCTTCGACGTATTGCCCGGTGAGAGCAATGGCGGAGGATACGAGATTCGAACTCGTGAGGGGTTGCCCCCAACACGCTTTCCAACTGTGGGGGTGGGGTGGTGGGGTGCGTACGGGGGCGTTCACCTGGGTTCATGGGCGGTCGGTAGTCGACACTGGGAGGGTTGTGGGTCTCGCCTGAACGGTCGTGAACGGGGCTGAATGAGACGGAAATTGAGACGGGCCACCCCTGCCCGCGCTGGTCGGGCGGCTAGGGCTCCTGGCTGACTGACGTGGCCCATTCGCGGAACAGGCGGAGTACTTCGCTGAGGTTGAGAGGGCCACAGGACGCGTCAAAGACGTCGTCCGACACCTTCGCCATCACCCAGTCGGAGTGGCTGCGTTGGATGTCCGTTCTCACATAGGGCCGGCCGGAGAGCGTCGTCTCCTCAAGGTCGATGTGCACTGTCCAGCCCGGGTTGTCGAGCGTTGCGATGCGAACGCCCCATTCGTGTTCCCAATCGCCGTCGCACTGAGCTTGGTACCACTGCTCCAGCCAACCGAGTTCTCCGTCTGTGTCTGCCATGACGGCTGATCGTATGAGGTCGTGATCTGGCCGTACGGTGCAGTCGTTGCCAACCTTCAGCTTGGGAAGCTGCATGCATTTGGGGCTACTTGGAGCGTTGACCTGCGTGAACGGGTGTGTGTCGGCCTCTTCGGTCCGGTGCACTTTCCCTGTGATTCCCCGTTGTTCCCACCCCGATCTGGTGCGGTTGCGGCGCGGCCGTGACGTAGAAGAGGGCCGCAGCAGCGACGGTAGAGGCCGCGGTCACGGGATCAGGGAAGCCGTCCGGCCTCGTGAAGCGCGTCGAAGGCCATCTCGTCGACGGCTGAGACCCGGTCCCGGTCGGCATAGCGGAACCACGCCTTCTCGGCGATCTCCCTCGACGGGGTCAGCTCACCGTGGTGGTCGGCGGTGTAGCAGATCATCCGGAAGGGGTCGTGATCCGGATGGCCCTCGCCGATCTCGAAGGTGCCGAAGTGCACCATGGAACCGGGGTCGATCGCCGCCCGCAGTTCCTCGTCGATCTCCCGCACCAGGGTCTCGCTGTCGGACTCGCCCGGCTCACGATGACCGCCCGGAAGGTAGAAGCGATCTCTGCCGTGACTGCGCGTCACCAATACCCGGTCGTCCACGACCAGGAGCCACGCCACCTTCTCCGGCACGCTCTTGCCATCCGCCATGGCTCGGGACCGTATCGGAAGGCATGGTCTGCGTCAGCGCCGTCCGCACACTGAGCTTGGGAAGCTTGGGTTCTCTGAGGGCGCTACCTATCCTGACCTGCGGTGGACCTGGAACGGTGCGGAGGCGGTCGCCGACTTGTTCCCCGCTGTTCCCCGTGGTTCTCCGCAGGATCTGGCACATATCTGGCACGTCCGATAGCCCGGCTGAGAGGCTGTGCCGTGACTGATGGTGAGGTTGTCGAGGCGTTGCGGATCGTCGCCCTGGCGGGGACTTTTCCACCGCCCGCGACACCAGAGGCTGCCCCGGTTGCGGCAGTTGGAGAGACACTTCATTGGTCTCGGTTCCGAACTCTGTCCTCGACATGGACTGCCGACGGATGGGGGGACCCAGGCGCTGTAGAGGTGCTGAACTGACGGGACCTCAACTGTCAGACCTGGCCGCTACGCTGGAAACGCGCAGGCTCGGACATTCCACGTTCGTCTACCCAACCTCGCGCAGAAGTGCATCATTCAGCGGAGGCGCTCGTGAGCGTGGATAGCCTGTGGTCCAAGATCGATCTCTCAGTTCAGGCTGCGCCTAGCAATGGGGTGGCGAGCGAGGGGGAGGAGCCCAGCTTCGAGAGCCGTTGGAAGGCATGGCCCAAGTGGACGTTCCGCCTGCTCGACGGCGCTGGCTCCTTTGTTTGGATTTATGTTTTCTTCAAGCTCTTTGTCTTTGATGTTGACAACTATCTGATCGAAAGATTCTTTCCGGGCGCTGGCTCAATTATCAGCTACCGCTTCCTATTCGCCGGTGGCATTTTTGTGCTGCTCGTCCTATTTTCGAAAGGGCGGCGGATGAAATATCTCTACGTGGGTTTTTTCCCCTTTGTTGTCGCGTTTTGGAAAGTTCCCAAATGGCTCTATAAGGCGAAGAGTTGGGTTGCGGTATTCACCTTTGTCAACGTGGCTGCCACGGCGGTCGGGCATCTTAAATTCAATGTGACGACGCGATTCTGTGCCATTCTTGCTCTTGTGGGAGTGGCTGTGGCCTCCAATCATGTGGTTTTGGCTCTTTGTGCAGCCTATTTGGGTCTCTATTTCTTTCTTCTCATGGCTCGAACAATTTGGTTCTCAGTGAGGCCCTCGCACTTTCTCAAGTCTCAGCAAAAGCTGATCGATCAGGTCTCCAGTGCAGGTTTCATTGCTCAAGTTACTTCGGTCAGCCCGCAGCTCAGGGATGCCAGCGTTGAGAAGTTTAGTGCCGCTCAGCTGGTCACGTTCCAATCGAACTTGGGAATGGCGGTGCTGTGCAGCAGGGCAACGTATTACTGGGCCTATCAACTGGAGAAATACAGGAAGAGTGCTGCGGCATTCATCTTGAGCATGGTCGCGTACGTTAGTCTTTACCTGCAGGGAACGGTTGCATTCTCGGCAATTAACTGGGCGATTCTTAAAATTGACCCTGTGGCCTTCTCTTACTCGGGACATCCAAGCTATCTACAGGTGGCGTACTACTCGCTCTTCAATGGCGCAGGGTCCGCCCTTACGCCGATTTCTGGAATTGCGATATTTGTGAAGATTGCAACCAACGTTGTGGCGCCGCTTTTCATTACGGCACTTGTTACTCAGTTTCTAATTAATCGCCGTCAGGTTGAGCAGGATGCTGCTGCGCAAGAGGCTGTGAAGAAAATCAAAGCTGCGGGCGTGGAGCTTGAGAAGAGATTTAGACAGGAATATGAGATTTCGACTGAAGAGGCTATTGTGCGACTCCGGGATTTGGGTGAGTCAATCTTCATGACTCTCATTATGGCCATGTCCTCTCAGCTGCCGCCCGATTACGACAGCGACTAGCCCATGAAGCGGTGGAGCGTCAATGAGCGCGTTCAGCACCACCAGTTGGAATCAGCAGCCTCGGGGATTAAATCTTCAGGCCTACTGGACGTTATGCGGCGCTCAGCCCTTCGATGCGAACTACGGGCCGGACGGTCGCTGCGGTCTGCTCGGCTGCTCAGACGGTCGTGCGGCGCTGCCGGCGGTGCCACCTTGGTGCACCCCCGTTGTCTGGCACGAGAGGGGCACGGCTTATCATGCCCAACCTTGTAATTGCGACGCGCCGTCAGGGCCAGGTGCGGGAAGGTGATGGTCATGACCGATTCACCCAGCGTGGCCTACGACTTCGAAGATCTCTACCCTGCCCTCGGGCAGCTCGTCGTGGCGAGCGCTGACATGGAGTCGCGCCTCCGATACGTCGTTTCTGAGCTGGCAGGGAACGATGATGCTGGCTGGATCGTCTTTGAGGGGCAGTCGGTGGAATGGCTTGTCTCAAATGGCATAGCGCTGTTGGGACAGCTTGAGGAGATGCGTCGTTGGCCGACGGCGAACTCGCAGCGAATCCGTTCGGCCCTTCTCGCCGCACAGGAGGTGAACCGATTGCGCAACCTAATGGTTCACGGCGAATGGCGTGCGGAGTGCGTCCTGCCCGGTGAGGGGTGCGTAGGCCGGCCTGGCGGTAGCCCGCCGGATCATCGCGTGTTCCACGTCTGTCGAAGCCGTTACAGGAAGGGCTTTGAAGAGCGCCAGTTCGCTGTCATCGATGTTGAAACCATCGCGAGCAAGATGTGGGATCTCGAAACCGAGCTTAGAGAGGCCAGCAAGGCGGCTGTTGACGCGTGGCTGGGGAGGAGCGCCGTAGTGCCGCACCTGCCAGCATGATCAATCTTGAAAACCGTCGTCGCAGCGATGTGACCGTGGGTTCAAATCCCACACCCACCGCGGGTGAACGGCCCCTGACCAGGTAACTCGGTCGGGGGCCGTTCTAGTACACGCTGCCTGTGAGCGACCGTCATTCCCCGTTGCTTCCCGGCTGATCGGGCACGGCAGGGGCACGGTGGTGGGGTAGGTCAGCTCCGGTACAGCACGGCCGCGAGGCCTGTCAGGGCAGTGATCAGATTGGCGAGTGCAGAGATCATCACGGCTGTGTTGGGGGCCTTGACTGCTCTGCCCATTGCCCCGGGTGTACTATTCTGAGACGGGCAACAAGTGTTGCCCGTCTTTGAGAGCGGTAGAGGTTCGTCATGCTCAGACATGACTTCCTTTCATGTATCGGTGACCCGTATGGCGCTGTGTCTTGTCGGACGCGCCGTACGGGTCTTCGGTGTGAAGTTGCGCAACCCTAGCAGGGCCTGCACATGAACTACGTGAGACCGCTTGACAGTTGTTCCTGCCGGGTGAGCTGATCCGCTCGGAGACCGTAGCAGCGGCTCGCCTACGGCCCAATTCAGTCACCAGGGAAGCGTTCACTTCCAGCAACAAAGCGCTTGGCGTCAGGCCAGTTCTATGGTGCGAGGCATTTCGGCGTTGGCGCTGGTTACGAGGTCAGGGTGTATCTACACTGTGTAGTCAACGTGTGGCTACAGTGCACCCGTTAACGTTGGCTGGAAAGTATCCACAGACGTGTTCCCCAACGTCCTGGCCCACCACTCGCCCCGCTTCCATCCCGTCCGCCGTCGACCCACACACCGTGGAGCGGGCGTGGTTCATGGCGTCCAGGTGGAGCGCGCCACTGTACGAACGACCTGGACGCCATGGGCCGCGTCTGCTCGGCTCTGCCTGGGTCGATGGTGGTCGGGATGGAAGCACCCCACGCACACCCCTACGGGCCCGCAGTCGCGCACGGCGCCCCCTCCATCCCGGTGCCGGCTGATCCCCCGCCGGAGGCATTGCCCGGACAGTGGCGCGCGTACGGTGCTCACCCATCACCCCGGACCCCCACGTGGGCGCGCGTCGGCGCAGCGCGGGCGGAGCGAGCCGAAGGCAGGAGCGGCGCCCGCAGCGGAGCCGAGAGCGCGCCCGGCGGAGCGGAGCGCAGCCGGGGCTTGAACCCGTAAGGAAGGTTGTAACTCAGGCGTCCGATGGGCGTTGTGGGCCTGGTGAGCTCTCAGGCTTCGAGGCTGCTGCCATGTGTCGGGATTCCGCTGCGGCTCGCTGAAGGGCTTGGGCTACCTGCTCGGCGTCCTCTGGAGAAAGCTGCATCTCTTGGGTCCAGAGGATCGACAGCCTGATGTTGCCGGTCACTAGGTTCAGGGCAACGTCAGCTTCGGCTCCGGTGCCGGTGGCGTCATGCACAGCCAAGTCGAGGTCGCTCCTGAACACGCTCACGATGATGGGGTCTCAGTGGCGGTGAGATCCCACAGCGGAGCCGCGTACTGCTCCGGCGCGGTCTCCAGGAGTAGCGACCGTAGTGCTTCTCGCTGGCTGCCAGGAAGGCCGAGTGCTTCAGCGAGGCGGCGGAACGTCGTGTGAGTGACTCCGCGGCTTCTGGCCTCGTTCTCGAAGCGTTCGAGCTGAGACAGCACCGTGCCGGGGTCGAACTCTTCCGCAGGCTGGTCCTTAAGCCACGTCGCCTTGTTGCGCTCGTAGTCGATTTCGGAGAAGCCGCAGACCTCGCGGCTCAGTGCCTCTACCTCGCCCAGGGTGGTTGTCGTCATGATGGCGCGAGCCAACTCGTTGCGGCTCAGGGCCTCGTCCAGGTCGACCAGGTGGACCGCTGGGCTCTCGTCGGTAAGGGATATGGGAAGTCCCGCGTCTCGGACCTCGCATGTGCCCCTTACGCCCCGCGCTGTTGCAGCGAGCATCCCTGTCGCCTCGGAGGGATGCCACTCCAGGACCGAGCCGATCGGTTCCGCGTCCTTTGCCGTGAACGTGTGGACGACTGGGCCGAGTATGCCGCGCAAGTCCTTGTGTGGCAGCTCGCCGTCCAAGCCGGGCCCTGCGACCAACAGCCGGATCGGCGCGTTCACTTGACCGCACGCAGCCAGCGTCAAGGAGTCGGCGAGAGGGCTCTTCAGAGTTGGCTCGTTGCCTCGGGCCAACACATCGCCGCCGACGTCCAGGAGATCGATTGTGGTCGGCCGCAAGCGGGTGACCAGTTCTTCGACTTGGCGCGTGACACCCTCGGCGCCTTGCCTTGGATCGATCAGCGCGAACGTGTGCGGGAGTTCTGCCGCGAGCCGTGGGAGCGTCGAACCTGCCGGAGCGATCGGGCGAGCCTTCGCCGGCACCTTCCAGACGGCCGGGGTGATCACTTCGAGGCCGGTGAAGTCGTCGACTCCTCTGGGGCCTGGTACCGGGTCGACCAGCAGGCGGTCCCACGCGTACGTGAGGATCACTGCATGGTCGCCCTCGTCGCCGTAAAGGGCGGCGTCAAGCATTGCGGCGGCGACTGCGTCGCCCCCTCCTCCTGCTGCGACGATCAACCGCGTCATGGTGCCCAAGCGTACGGGGTCGGTCCTTGACCACTCACCCTATAGTGGCTAGAGGCTATAGCCACTTGGACGAGGAGGGGACATGCCTCAGATTGAGGAGGCTCAGCCGAAGTATCTCCAGATCGCACACTTCATCCGCGATCAGATCCTTCGGGGTGACCTACGGCCGGGGGACGAGGTTCCTTCGGAACGGCAGTTGGCGGCGGACTGGAAGGTGTCCCGGCCGACGGCGGCGCGGTCGTTGGAGGCGCTGAGCCATCAGGGGCTCGTCGAGAAGCGGCAGGGGTCCGGCACATACGTGCGGAGTCTCGAAGTGAACCGGCGGGCACGGGAGTTGTACGGGCGGGCCCGGCAGACCGGGAAGATCTACACGCCCGGTGAGTACGCAGTGATCACGTCGGCCGGGTGGCTGGACGCGCCGGACCACGTTGCTGAGGCGTTGGGCCTCGTGAAGGATCGACGGGCCGTGCATCGTCGGCGCGTCACGAACAACCAGGACGGGCCTCTCTCGCTGTCCACCTCGTGGTTCGCGCCGGACGTCGGGCAGCGGGCGCCCAAGCTTCTGGAGCCGGAGCGGATCCAAGAGGGCACCTTGATGTACGTCGAGAACCTGACGGGACGGCAAGGGAGTTACGCGGAGGACCGCATGTGTGCCCGGCCGGCGACCGAGGAGGAGGTAGTTGACCTTCAACTTGAGCCAGGCTCCGCCGCGTTGATCGTGCATCACGTCGTCTTCGACCTCCAGGACCGGCCGTTGGAGTTCGCCGAAGCCACCTATCCCCCGCATCGCTGGGCGTTCGAGCAGGGGTATCCGCTTACCTGATGGGTCGTCACTTCGTTGAATCGCTTGCGCGTCGCAAGTGGCTAATGCCACTATCCATTAAGTGGCTAAGGCCACTTGATCGGAAGGGGGCACGGAGTGACGAGTCAGGAGCCGGACCAGGGAGCGCGCTTACCTTGCCGGAGTTGTCGGGGACGTGGTTGGAAGCGTGTCAGTTCGCGTACTTCCCTGGCGCTCGCCGCTGCTGCTGACCGCACCCGTGCCACATCGAAGCGGCGCTGCCTCGACTGCGACGGCAGCGGCAAGGAGTGAACGCGGATGACCTACGCGATCGACCACCACCCCTCTGGGGACTCACCGCGACTCGGTGCGATGAGCCTGCATCCGACTCCGGAGTCCGTCCCTCGGGCCCGACGCTGGTTCCGGAAGTTCATCGCCCCGTACAACCCGGCCTGCTCGGTCGAGGACTGTGCGCTGATGATCTCGGAACTCGTGACCAATGCCATCCGCTACGGGCGGGCTGACGAACCGTGGGTCGTGCGGGTGGAGTGGTTCCGGGACGGGGCCTCGCTCCGGGTCGAGGTCCACAACCCCGGATTTCCCGCGAACGTGCGGTTGCGGCACCCGGACGCGAACGACGCGCACGGGCGCGGACTGCTGCTGGTCGACTCCATCGCCGAGTCGTGGCACTCCGGGCCCAGTCGCTTCGGCGGCACGGTCGTCTCCTTCGTAGTGGCCGATGCCTGGCCGGCCTGAAGAGGCGTCTGGGTTCTCTTCCCCGTTCGCTGCCGCTAGTCTGGTTGACCGGTTGACTTGGCCAATCTCGACAGGCGGCGGCGTTCATGGCGTATGACGTGGAGGCACCGAAGTACGTTCGCCTCGCTCAGACCCTTCAGGGTCGCATCGAGGACGGCACATACGCCCCCGGAACCCGCGTACCCAGTGAAAACCAGCTGGTACAGGCTTTCGGGATGTCCCGCCCGACCGTCGTCCGGGCGCTGGAGCTGCTGAAGCGTGACGGCTGGCTGGAGTCCCGGCAGGGGTACGGCACGATCGTGCGCGGTCGTCCCGCTGTCGTCGAGCAGAAGGACCGCCGGGGGAGTGCAGCGCTCACCCGTGATGAGTCCCAAGCCCCGGGGCGGCTGGTTGAGGTCGGCCGTGTCTCCGTTCCGGCGCGCGTCGCCTCCGCACTCGGGTTGCCGAAGCGTGCCAAGGTCCTCATGCGCCGATTTCTGGTTGAGGAGGACGGCGAACCCGTCGAGCTGGTCTCGTCGTACTTCCCCGCGAGCCTGATCGAGGGCACTGAACTGGAGAGTGCCGCACCCCTGAGTGGTGGTACCCGTGCGCACCTGGAAGCGCGGAAGAAGGTCCGCTTCGACCACGTGACGGAACGCGTCTCGGCACGACTGCCGGACAGCGGAGAAGCTCAGCTACTCGGCCTGCCTGACGGTGTCCCTGTGCTCAGCGTCCTCGTCATCGCGCGCGACGCGTCGGGCCAGGCGTTGCAGGCCTCTGACGTGCTGCTTCCCGCTGATGGGCAGGAACTCGAAGACACCTACCGGTTGAGCTGACGGATTCTCTGGCTCTGGCTCATGTGTGTGGTTGACGGCTGGCCAGGCGGTAGACCCTGTACGTGATTCCCAGGATGTGGTTGAAGGCTACTCGCCAAGTGACTTGACAAGTCAACCTGGCAACTCTAACTTCGAACTTGCTAAGTCAACCTGTCATGCGACGGGTTGTCGATCTCAAAGGAGAACTCTCTGTGCGTGCAATCCGAGTTGACGCCTCGTCCGCCACGATCCTTCTCACCGAAGCGCCGGCACCGAAGGTGCGCGACCGGCAGACCGGTGAGATCGCCAAGGACGCCGTGAGCGGTGAAGCGCTGATGACTGTGGGCGTCGTCTACATCGACGGGGGAGACTCGTCGATCGTCCAGGTCACCATCCCTGAAAGCGGCGTGACGGAGGGCCTGACCGTCGGCGCTCCGGTGTCCCTGCCGGGGCTCGTCGCCCGGCCGTGGGAGAGCGTGTTCAACGGCCAGCAGCGGCACGGCATCGCTTTCCGCGCCACGGCCGTTGCTCCGGGTGCCTTCCCCATGGCTGAGGCGGTCTGATCGACGTGACCGACCTCGTGACGCTGGCCGAGCTGGGCGGGTCGCTCGCTGCGATAGGCGGCGCTGCCTACGCCCGGCACGCGTACCCGGCGGCGTACTGGTCCACGGTCGGGCTGCCAGTCTCGGTGGCCCGGCTGCTGGGCTCGTATACGTCGACCATGGACGCCTGCGGCCTGACGGTCGAACCGTCCCGTTGGCGGGCGCTCGCCGTCAAGGCGACAACTCGCCGTGAGGTACGGCCCGTTCCGCCTCGCCGGGGCGTGATCCGACCGACCTCGACGGGCCTCCGAATCCGGCTTCGGCTGGCTCCGGGACAGGAACCGGCGGACGTCGCCGCCTCGGCGGAACGGCTCCGTCACGCGTGGGGCGTACATGCCGTGTACGTCCGGGACGTCAAGCCCGGTGTCGTCGAACTGCGACTCGTCGGGTTCGACGTCCTACGCAAGGTGCGCATGCCGCGCCGAACCGCTGCTGACTTCCTACGGCTACCGGTGGCTCTGCGGGAGGACGCCACCGCGTTCGTACGCGACTACCGCGCCGTACCGCATGAACTCGTCCTCGGCGCCACGCTGTCCGGCAAGTCCATGTACCTGCGGAACCTGCTCACGAAGTTGGCTGCTCAGCCGGTTGTCCTTCTCGGCATCGACTGCAAGCGGGGCGTCGAGCTGGCGCCCTTCGCCGCCCGGCTCTCCGCGCTGGCGACCGATCCCGACCAGGCGGCCGAACTGCTTCCCGTGCTCGTCAAGGAAATGGAGGACCGCTACGACCTGATCAAGGCACGGCAGGGCATCGCCCTCGGCACTCCGGAAGAGCTGATCACGTCGGACATCTGGGGTCTGCCGGAACGCGAACGTCCCGCTCCCATCGTGCTGTTCATTGACGAAGTGGCCGAACTCTTCCTCATCGCAACGAAGAAGGAAGAAGAGCGGCGGGACGAGATGGTGACGCACCTCATCCGGCTCGCTCAACTCGGCCGTGCCGCCGGCATCTATCTGGAGGTCTGCGGCCAACGCTTCGGCGCCGAACTGGGCAAGGGTGCGACCATGCTCCGCGCCCAGCTCACGGGCCGCGTCTGCCACCGCGTCAACGACGAAGCCTCCGCCAAGATGGCGCTCGGTGACATCGCTCCTGAAGCGGTCTACGCCGCCTGCGCCATCGCCCCGGAACGCCCCGGCCTAGCCGTCGTCGGCGACACATCCGGCGGATGGTCCCGCATCCGAACCCCGCACCTGACCCTCGCAGACGCTGCGGCCATCTGCCGCGAGACGGCACAACTCGCCCCCGACGTACCGGCATTCACGCCCTTCCGGCCCTACGTCCCGCCCATGCCCGCAGAGGCATCCGGGTCGGTGGCTTCGCCTCACCCGGTCACCGAGTAAGCGCACCCGCTCCAACGGCCGGCGCGGACGTCCCGCGCCAAGTCCCTACCCAACCCATGCCCAAACAAGAGAGGACACCCTGTGACCGCCTCAATGTCCTTCTACGCGGACGCCGACACCACCGTTCGACTCAGTGAGTACGGCACGAACCGCGCTCCCATCCTCACCCTCGACGGAGAAGACCACTCCCTGTCAGTCTCCGCCTTCGACCGGGTACCGATCGCCGATCACCTGACCTTCGCCCGCGACCTGGCCGCTGCCTGCGCCGACTACGTCAAAGCTCTGGAGGCCTACGCCGCCGCCCTGGCCGACGACTGCGACCAGGAGCCGGACGAGGAGCGCTGATGCGGCTTCCGCTCCGCCTCGACGCCGTACTCGTCCAAGCACTCATCGCCGCTGCCCTGTCCTTCGCCCACCTGCACGACCTTGCCTCTGCCGCTGGACAGCACGGATGGAAAGCCTGGGCCTACCCGGTCTCCGTCGACCTCCTGTTGGTGGCGGCCTGGCGGCGGCTCCGCTCCGGCGGGGCGAAAACGGCCGGGTGGTGCTGGTTCCTGGTCGCACTGACCGCATCGCTCGGCGCCAACGTCTCCACCGCCGGACTACTCGACCTGAACGCAGTACCGGCCTGGCTCCGCATCCTCGTCGCCGGGTGGCCGGCCGTCGCCTTCCTCGGCGGAACGCTGCTCGCCCACGAAGCCCCGAGGTCCGAAGGGACCCCGGTGGTAGCGGAAGAAGCCACGGCCCCGCCCATCTCAACTCCCGAACTGCCCATCACGGAACCGGAGTCGAAGCCTGAACCCGCTCCGCTCCCTGCAACTTCCGTCCCGCCCGCGCTCGTCGCCATGGCTCGCAAGGTCGCCGGCGAACACCGCACCCGGACCGGAACCGCCATCGACACCTCGACGCTTCGCGCCCGACTCGGCGTCCCGATGCCGCTCGCCGAAGCCATTGCCACCCAACTCACCTGACCCCGGGAGAACTTCCAACCGTGCGTCCGACCACGCTCCGCGCGCTCAACCGTGCTGCCGAGCTGACCCGACAGAACCGCTTCACCGAAGCCGTGCTCATCGCCGAACCGGTGATCCTCACCGCCGACCACCACGAGGGCGAGGAAATCCGCCGCTGGCTCATCGACCACGTCACCGACTTCACCGACGAGAACTCGAAGGAGGCGGCCTGATGCCCGCCAACCCCCGCTTCCGCAGGGTCGTCCGAATCGGACCCGTCCAGGTCGCCACGTACTACGACTACCGGGGCGCCGAAAAGCACACCGCCGCCTGTACGGCCCCGCGCTGCGGCTTCGCCACCGACTACGACAGCCGCGCTGCCGCCGAACTGGCCGCCCGCACCCACCGCTGCCGCGTCCGCTGAGGAGATCCCGTGACCGTCTCGCTCCCGCTCGTCTTCGTTCTGGGCGTCATCGCCTGGACCGCGATCAAGTTCCTCGGTGTCCGCCTCTGGGTCGCCGTCGTGATCGCACTGTTCGGCTTCTGGCTCTCGCACACCTTCCTCGCCCCCGCCATCGAGACCGGCACCCGTTCAGGGGTCGGCGTCGTCAACGGCACCGACAAGTGACAAGGAGGTACGCCGTGTTGTTCCGTCCGCAGCTCCCCGACACTCCGCACTTGCCCCCGGCCGTCACCACGCAGCACCAGGTACAAGCTCCGGTGCAGTCCACCGGACGTCAGCTCACTCCCTACGTGGGTGCGGTCGCCGCCGTGGTCGTCGTAGGGATCGTGCTCACCGCGCTCCTGGCGGCCGTCGCCGTATCGGCCGTGTCCGTGGCCATCGCCGCCGTGGTCCTGCGCTCCCTCGTCACCAACGCGCACAAGCGCTGACCGGCCCCGGGGCGGTGACAACGCCGCCAAGCATCCCGCCGCCCCAGGGCCGTCCCTCCCAACCGCAGAAACAGCCGAAAGGAACCCTCATCATCACCCGGCAGACTCCGCCACCGTTGGCGGAACTCTCCATGCTGGCCTCCCTCGGCACCATGCCCGAGCTGGCCCGCCAACTGTCCGGCCTGGGTGGCTGCACCCACCCGGTCCGCCTCGACGGCCACCGCACGGAGTACACGGTGAACACTGCAACCGGCGAGATCGGCCGAGTCCTGAACCAACTCGACTCAGGGGCCCTCCCCGCCGGTCAGCTCCTCGTCCGCTGCAACAACCGTCGTGCGACCCGCTGCGCCGCCTGCGCCGAGACCTACCGGCGCGACACCTTCCACCTGATCACCGCCGGACTGCGCGGCGGCAAGGGCACATCGGAACAGGTCTCCACCCACCCACGCGTCTTCGCCACCTTCACCGCCCCCGGCTTCGGCCCGGTCCACAACCGCCGCACCGATGGCCGCCCCTGCCGCTGCGGCACCCACCACGACCAGGAGGACGCCGTACTCGGCACTCCGCTCGACCCGGACACCTACGACTACGAAGCGGCCGTGCTCTGGAACGCACACGCCGGAGCACTCTGGCGTCGCTTCTCGATCTACCTCCGCCGTGAGGTCGCCAAGCGCGCCGGCCTCACCCAACGCACCCTCCGCCACCATGCCCGCATCTCGTTCGCAAAGGTCGCCGAGTACCAGAAGCGCGGGGCCGTCCACTTCCACGCGGTGATCCGCCTCGACGGCCCGGAAGGCGGCGACACCCCGGCCCCGGCCTGGGCCACGGCCGAGCTGCTGACCGACGCCATCCATGCCGCCGCGACCGCCGCACGTATCGACGGCCCGGAGAACGACGGCAGGGCCCACCGTTTCGCCTTCGGGCGACAACTCGACGTCCGTCCGATCCGCTCGGCCGACTTCGACGGCGGCCAGGAGCTGACCGAGCGAGCGGTAGCGGCGTACATCGCCAAGTACGCCACCAAGGGCGCGGAAGCGGCGACCGGCACGCTCGACCGCCCCATCCGCTTCCTCGCCGAGCTGGCACAGGCCCGGATCACCGATCACGCCCGACGCCTGATCCGGATGGCCTGGGCGCTGGGCGCTCGCCCCGAGCTGGCAGACCTCCGCCTGAGGGCCTGGGCTCACATGCTCGGCTTCCGCGGCCACTTCTCCACCAAGTCCCGCCGCTACTCGACCACCCTCGGCGCCCTCCGTACCGCCCGTGCCGACTGGCGCCGTGCACAGGCCGTACCGCCCGTTCCACAGGACGGCGAAACCACGCTCGTCCTCGCCCACTGGATGTTCGCCGGAACCGGTCTCAGCGCTGGCGAGACCTGGCTCGCCGCGTCCCTCGAACCCGCCCCCGGAACGGAAGGAGAGCCCACACGTGGTTGATCCCCGAGTATCGGCGAGCACCCCGGACAGCGCTGATCCTTCCCTGGCCCTCCTGACCGTGGAAGAGGCGGCCAGACGGCTCCGCATCGGCCGTACGACGTGCTTCCGGCTCGTACGTGCCGGAGAGATCGAGTCCGTCACGGTAGGGCGGCTCCGTCGAGTCCCGGCCGACGCCGTGCCCGCCTACGTCACCAAGCTCCGTCACCGACCCGCTGAAGCGGCCTGAGAGGGACGTCATGCCAGAGAAGAAGCCGCGCACACGACAGCCCAACGGGGCCTCGTCCATCTACCTCGGCAAGGACGGGAAGTGGCACGGTCGAGTGACGGTCGGCGTCCGGGATGACGGCACCCCGGACCGCCGCCACATCGAGCGCAAGTCCAAGGCCGAAGTGACCCGGGCTGTCCGCGAAATGGAGCGGGCGCGTGACGACAAGAAGCTCCGGAAGCCGGGCCAGAGCTGGACGCTGCAAGCCTGGCTTGAGCACTGGGTCGAGAACATCGCCAAGCCGTACGTCTCCGAGAACACGTACGACGGGTACGAGGTCGACGTGCGCGTTCACCTCGTGCCGGGCCTGGGCGCTCACAAGCTCGACAAGTTGGAGCCCGAGCACCTGGAGCGCTTCTACCGGAAGATGCAGGAATCCGGGAGCTCCGCCGGCACCGCTCACCATGCTCATCGGACGATCCGAGTCGCACTCGGTGAGGCCAAGCGGCGTGGTCACGTGGTCACCAACGTTGCCGAGATCGCCAAGGCTCCGCGTCTCGAAGAAGAGGACATCGAGCCGTTCACGATCGAGGAGGTTCAGAGCCTCCTCGTCGAGGCCGCCAAGCTCCGCAACAGCACGCGTTGGGTCGTCGCCCTGGCGCTCGGCCTCCGGCAAGGGGAGGCGCTCGGGCTCCACTGGGAAGACGTCGACGTGGAGGCGGGATACGTCCGCATCCGCAAGAACCGTCTTCGTCCCAAGTACGCACACGGCTGCGGAGACAACCCGTGCGGCCGGAAGGCCGGTTACTGCCCCCAGAAGCAGCAGACCCGCCGAGAGCACAAGTCCACCAAGTCCCGCGCCGGACGCCGCACGATCGGCCTCCCCGATCCGCTGATCAAGCTTCTCCGCCAGCACCAGGAGCAGCAGGAGAAGGAGCGGAGCGAGGCAGGTACCGACTGGGAGGGCAAGGGATACGTCTTCGCCTCCCCGACCGGTGGCCCGCTCAGCCCGAACACCGACTTCCACATCTGGAAGCGGCTTCTCAGGGACGCGGGTGTGCGGGACGGCCGTCTTCATGACGCTCGCCACACCGCCGCGACCGTCCTCCTGATTCTCGGCGTCCCGGACGTCGTGGTGGACGCGATCATGGGTTGGGAGCCCGGGGGAGCGGCCAGGATGCGCGCTCGCTACATGCACGTCACCGGAACTCTTCTGCGGAAGGTCGCCCAACAAGTCGGCGACGCTCTTTGGGAGCCGGCCGGAGCGGACAACGAAACCGTCGGAGCGGGCAACAAAGCCAACTGAGACGGAAACTGAGACGGACAACGACGAAGGGCCCCGCTGCGAACAGCGGGGCCCTTCGACATCGTGCCCGGTGAGGCACTGGCGGAGGATACGAGATTCGAACTCGTGAGGGGTTGCCCCCAACACGCTTTCCAAGCGTGCGCCCTAGGCCACTAGGCGAATCCTCCGCGGCAAACAATACAAGACGTTGAGGAGTGCTCGCGAACTCGTTCCCCCCGCTCAGATCCTGTAGCCTGTGCGGAGCCCCTCACGCGGCGCTATCTGACTGAACTCCCCCAGGGCCGGAAGGCAGCAAGGGTAGGTTGGCTCTGGCGGGTGCGTGGGGGGCGCTTGCGTTCCCGGGGCGGGGAGCGCCGCCCTGGATGCGGGGAGCGTGGATGCGGGGAGCGCCGCAGCGGATCCTGTCGGCGGCCCGCGTTGTCAGTGGGCGCCTATAACCTCGTACGCGTGTCGTCTCTCGCGCTGTACCGCCGTTATCGCCCGGAGTCGTTCGCCGAGGTCATCGGGCAGGAGCATGTAACCGACCCGTTGCAGCAGGCGCTGCGGAACAACCGGGTCAATCACGCGTACCTGTTCAGCGGGCCGCGCGGCTGCGGCAAGACCACGAGCGCGCGCATCCTGGCCCGCTGTCTGAACTGCGAGAAGGGCCCCACCCCGACCCCCTGCGGAGAGTGCCTGTCCTGCCGCGACCTCGCGCGGAACGGACCGGGTTCGATCGACGTCATCGAGATCGACGCCGCGTCGCACGGTGGTGTGGACGACGCCCGTGAGCTGCGCGAGAAGGCGTTCTTCGGACCCGCGAGCAGCCGTTACAAGATCTACATCATCGACGAGGCCCACATGGTCACGTCGGCGGGCTTCAACGCGCTGCTCAAGGTCGTGGAAGAGCCCCCGGAGCACCTCAAGTTCATCTTCGCGACCACCGAGCCCGAGAAGGTCATCGGGACGATCCGGTCCCGGACGCACCACTATCCCTTCCGGCTCGTCCCGCCCGGCACCCTGCGCGAGTACCTGGGACAGGTCTGCGGCCAGGAGAACATCCCCGTGGAAGAGGGCGTGCTGCCGCTCGTCGTTCGCGCGGGCGCCGGTTCCGTGCGTGACTCCATGTCCGTCATGGACCAGTTGCTCGCGGGGGCGAGCACCGACGGTGTGACGTACGCCATGGCGACCTCCCTGCTCGGCTACACCGACGCCTCGCTCCTCGACTCCGTCGTCGAGGCCTTCGCCACGGGTGACGGCGCCGCCGCCTTCGAGGTCGTCGACCGCATCATCGACGGCGGCAACGACCCGCGCCGCTTCGTCGCCGACCTCCTGGAGCGCCTCCGCGACCTGGTGATCCTCGCCGCCGTCCCGGACGCCGTAGAGAAGGGCCTCATCGACGCCCCGGCCGACGTCCTGGAACGCATGCAGGCCCAGGCGGGCACCTTCGGCGCCGCCGAACTCAGCCGCGCCGCCGACCTCGTCAACACCGGCCTCACCGAGATGCGCGGCGCTACCTCGCCCCGCCTCCAACTGGAGCTGATCTGCGCCCGCGTGATGCTCCCCGCCGCCTACGGCGACGAGCAGTCCGTCATGGCTCGCCTCGACCGCCTGGAGCGCGGCGTCAACTTCTCGGGCGCCGCCGCAGCGCCCACCATGGGCTACGTCCCCGGCCCCGACGCCCACATCCAGGCGCAGCCCCCTGCGCAGGCCCAGGCCCAGGCTCAGGCCCCCGTCCCCCCGGGCGGCGGAGCCGCCGCCGCGCGCGCGGCCGTACGAGGGCCGGGCGCACCCGGCACGCCCCCGCCCGCGATGCCGGCGGAGCAGACCCCGGCACCTGCCGCCCATACCCCACCGGCCGCGCACACCCCGCCCACCCCGGAGCCCCCACAGCCCCAACCCCAACCCCAGGCACAACCCGCGGCCCCCGCCCCCGGCGCCTGGCCCACCGCCACGGCCGCGGGCAGCGGCAGGCGCCCCGGCGGCTGGCCCACGGCCGCCCCGGCAGGTGGCGGCCAACCCCCGGCCCCCGCGCGCAACACCCCCGCGCCCACCACCGCACAGGCCCCCGCACCCCAAGCCGCGGCCCCCGCCCAAGCCCCCCCGGCCGGCGGCCCCGACCCCCGCACCCTCTGGCCGAACATCCTGGAAGTGGTCAAGAACCGCCGCCGCTTCACCTGGATCCTGCTCAGCCAGAACGCGCAGGTCACCGGCTTCGACGGCACGACCCTCCAGATCGGCTTCGTCAACGCCGGGGCGCGGGACAACTTCAACAGCAGCGGCAGCGAGGACGTCCTCAAGCAGGCGCTGGCCGAGCAGTTCAACGTCCAGTGGAAGATCGAGGCAGTCGTCGACCCGTCGGGCGGCGGCACCCCGCCCCCGCAACAGGGCGGTCCCTACGGCGGCGCAGGCGGCGGCACAGCAGGCGGCTACGGCGGAGCCCCGGCCGGCGGCTACGGCACCCCGGCCCCCGCGGCACCGGCCCCCCGCCCGACGTCCGCCCAGTCCACGCCCCCGCCCACCCCCAATCCCTCATCGGCACAGTCCCCGGCGCCCGCCCAACCCCCCACGCCCCAGGCCCCCGCCCCCCGCATGGTCTCCGCCGAGGACGACACCCCGGAAGACGACGACCCGGACCTCGACGAATCAGCCCTCTCCGGCCACGAACTGATCGTCCGAGAGCTGGGAGCCACGGTGATGGAAGAGTTCACGAACGAGTAGCCCCACCCCTCGACCCCGCCCACCGCTATGCCTCCAGACCTCCCGCGAACAGCCCGACCCCCCACCCCGAATCCGGCCCCCACCCCGCCCCACCCCCACGGTGACCTAGGCTGACCCCGTGAAGGTCCTCGTCATCGGTACCGGTGCCCGCGAACACGCCCTCTGCCGCTCCCTGTCCCTAGACCCCAACGTCACCGCCCTGCACTGCGCCCCCGGCAACGCAGGCATCGCCGAGGTGGCCGAGCTGCACCGGGTGGACCCCCTCGACGGCGCGGCCGTAGCCGAACTGGCGACGAAGCTCGGTGCCGAGCTGGTCGTGGTCGGTCCGGAGGCCCCCCTCGTCGCCGGCGTGGCCGACGCCGTGCGTGAGGCGGGCATCCCGGTCTTCGGCCCCTCCGGTGAAGCCGCGCAGCTGGAGGGCTCCAAGGCCTTCGCCAAGGAAGTGATGGCGGCGGCCGGTGTGCCGACCGCCCGTTCCTACGTCTGCACGACCCCCGCAGAGGTCGACGAGGCCCTGGACGCCTTCGGTGCGCCGTACGTCGTGAAGGACGACGGCCTCGCCGCGGGCAAGGGCGTCGTCGTCACCGCAGACCTCGAAGCGGCGAAGGCGCACGCCAACGCCTGCGAGCGGGTCGTCATCGAGGAGTTCCTCGACGGCCCCGAGGTCTCCCTGTTCGCGATCACCGACGGCGTGACCGTCGTACCCCTCCAGCCCGCGCAGGACTTCAAGCGCGCGCTGGACGGCGACGAGGGCCCGAACACCGGCGGCATGGGCGCGTACTCCCCGCTGCCGTGGGCCGACCCGAAGCTGGTGGAGGAGGTACTCCAGACCGTCCTCCAGCCCACCGTCGACGAGATGCGCCGCCGCGGCACCCCCTTCTCCGGCCTCCTCTACGCCGGTCTCGCGATCACGAGCCGCGGTGTGCGGGTCATCGAGTTCAACGCCCGCTTCGGCGACCCGGAGACCCAGGTGGTCCTGGCCCGGCTGAAGACCCCGCTGGCCGGCGTCCTGCTCGCCTCCGCGAACGGCACCCTGGACGACCTCGCCCCCCTGCGCTGGAGCGAGGACGCGGCGGTCACCGTCGTCATCGCCTCGCACAACTACCCCGGCACCCCCCGCACCGGCGACCCGATCACCGGCCTGGACGAGGTGGCCGCGCAGGACGCCCCGCACGCGTATGTGCTGCACGCCGGGACCAGGCACGACGGCGACACGGTCGTCAGCGCGGGTGGCCGCGTCCTGTCCGTCACGGCGACCGGCACCGACCTCACCCAGGCCCGCGAGCGCGCGTACGCGGCCGTGGCCCGCGTCCGCCTCGACGGCTCCCAGCACCGCACGGACATCGCGGCGCGGGCGGCGGCGGACGCGTAACGGGCGACCAACCGCCCCGACAGCACTCGGCACCCCCGCAGCCCCGGACAGCACCCGGCACCCCCGCAGCCCCCGGCAGTCCGCCACACCCCGGCGCTCCGCCACCCCGGCACCGCCCCGAAACACCCGGTATCACCGGCCTCCGATGAACCCCACAGGCCCCGAATCCGTCTCACGATTCGGGGCCTGATCCTTGCCCTCTGTCATCCACCTTTCCCCTGAGCCATTCCATCGAGTGACCGATGCCCCAACCGGCTGACGGGGGCCGGGGCCCCAACTATGGTGCGGCGCAAGCGTTCCGGCACTTGGCCCACCGGCATTGCGATGTCAGTGACGGGTGCCACAGTGGGGGAGTGAGCAACGCCAGCAGAGCGGGACAGCACGGAGGGGGTGAGGTCCGGTCGTGACCGGTATGGGTGTGGAGGCGGGCGCGCAGGCGGCGCGGTCCAGGGCCCTGGCCGTGCTGCGTATCCGCAGCCGGGCGCTGGCAGTCGCCCTGTTGCCCGCGGCCGTCGCGGTGATCCTGCTCGCGGGCGGTTCCACCGGCCATCTCGTGGGCCGGGGCTGGGACGTCTCCCGTTGGGTCATGGGCGTGGCCGCCGTCGTCGTGCTGCTCGCGGCCGGCGCCATCGCGCTGGTCGTCGCGCGGGCCCGCCCCGCGGTCAGTCCCACGGTCGCGATCGCCGAGGAGTCCGCCCCGGACCTGTACCGCATGGTGCGTGACCTGGCCGACCGCCTGGATGTCCCGGCACCCTCCGCGATAGCGCTCACCCCGGACTGCGACAGCTGGCTGGAGGACCGCACCCATCCGGCCCACGGCCCGCCCCCGCAGGAGGACCGCGACGAGATCACGGGCGTACGGGGCCTCACCCCGGGCCGTTCCCGTCGTACGGCTGCCTCGCCCGTCCTCGTCATCGGCTCGCCGTTCCTGTGGTGGATGCGGGTGGGTGAGCTGCGCGCGGTGCTCGCGCCGGTCGTCGCCGGCACGGGACCCTCCGCGCATCCGGACATAGCCGCGGCCCGCCGGTTCGTGCGCGGGCTGGACGCGGCGGTGGCCGTGACGTCGGCACCCCGCGGGCCCGTGGTCCGTTCGGTGCTCGCCGGTGTCGGCTGGGTCGCCCGGCTGCTGCTGCGCGGTTGCCGGGGCCACGCGGCCGAGATGGAGCGGGGCGTGGCCGCCGCTGCCGCCGAGCGCGCACAGGCGGTGGACTACGGCCTGCGGATCGTCGCCCAGGAGCAGGTGGGACTGGCGTACGCGGGCTGGGACCGGCTGCTGACCCGGGTCGCGCTGCCCGCGTGGCGGATGGGCCGCTGGCCGTCCCGGCTGGACGCGGGCGTGGTCGCCGCTCTCACCGAGCTGTCCCGGCGCGACCGCCTGGCCGAGGGCTTCGCCTCCCGGCTCGGCGAGCGCCCCGCCTGTGACCTGCTGGAAGAGCCCGGTTCGATCGACGAGGCGACCTCGCTCCTCGCCGCCCGCCTCTTCCACGGCGGCCCGGCCGAGGCCGGTCCCGACTGGGCGCCGGTGGACTGGCAGGAGTATCCGGAGGAGGTCGTCGACCGTAAGTGGCGCACGGACGCGGCCCGTCTCCACCGCGTCCTGGACACCCTCGGTGTCCGCCGCGCCCCCGACCCGGCCACGCCCCACCATGACGCCCCGACCCTGGCCCGGGTGGTGGACCATCTGACGGACCCGACGGCGGAGTCCGCCCGGTACGGCGAGCCGGACGGGGAGACCCACGGCGCGGGACCGTTCGGGACGGTCACCACTCCGCCCTCGCCCCTGGACACCCCCCTCCCCGAGCCGGAGCCGTACAGGGCGATGGCGGCCGACGACGACGAGGAGCTCGGCGAGAGCGGGTCCCCGCACAGCGCGGCCCTCGCCGCGGGCCTCACCGCGGAGCTGGCGCGCGAGGAGGGCGCGGCCCCGCCTCCGAGTTCGGCCCCGCCCGGCCAGGGGCCCGACACGGCACTCTGGGACGACGGTTCGCTCCCCCTCTTCCCGCTCCAACCGCCGCGCACAGGACGGGAGTTGCTCGCCGACCACGTCACGGCGATGGTGTGCTGCGCCGCGATGGACACCGCGGGGGCGACCCCCGGCCTCGACTGGCTCGACGGCCCGACGCTGCTCGTGAACGGCGAGCGGGCGGCCGATCTCGCCCCGAGAGTCCTGTGCCTCGTCGAGGACGGCGACCCGGCCCCCCTGCGGGCCTGGCTGATCGACCTCGGCATACGCCCCGAGAAACCTGTCCGCCTCGTCTGACTCCGGTCAGCGCTCCGATCCCGCCCGCCCCCATGCCCTTCAGGAGCGCGGGGAACCGCGTGACCAGCGCCCACGCCGCCGCACTCGCACACCACCCGAGCCACAGCACCACCCGCCCGTATCGGAATCGAGTCCTCCACTTTTGGTCAATTAGCGACGACCAGTGACAGGGTGCGTGCTTAATGTGATGTGCTGGGCCCGATCCCGTACGTGGCAAGAGCACGCGACATACGACAGTTGAACGAAGGACCACTACGGGGGCATGAAGGAGGGGAGCGGCCATGGGGTCGGAGCAGATCCGCCGCTGGGAGTCGGGAGCGCTGGCGCACGCCGTCACGGACCCCTTCGGGCAGGGCCCCGTCCCCTGGCTCCGGGGCAGCGAGACCTATTTCGACGACACCGGCCACGTCGTCCCCTGGTACGTGGACCCGGCCCCCGCCCACACCTCCGGCAGAGACGCCCCCAAGGTCCCCGCCCCGCGCGGCTCCGGCGGCGCCCCCCGCTCCGCCGACGACGTCCGCCGCCAGATCAAGGGGTTCACCTCCGCCGGCGCGGTCGCCCCCGGCGAGGCCCTCGACTTCCATGTCACGGTCGACCCGCCGCAGGAGTTCGCCGTGGACATCTACCGCATCGGCCACTACGGCGGTGACGGCGCCGCGAAGATCACCACCAGCCCGCGCCTCTCGGGCATCGTGCAGCCCCCGCCGCTCACCGCCGACCGCACGGTCTCCTGCCACCACTGGTGGCTGTCCTGGCGCCTTCAGATCCCGGGTTACTGGAGCATCGGCGCGTATGTCGCCGTCCTCACCACCGCCGACGGCTACCGCTCGCACATCCCCTTCACGGTCCGCGACAACCACCCCGCCGACCTGCTCCTCCTCCTGCCGGACATCACCTGGCAGGCGTACAACCTCTACCCGGAGGACGGCCGCATCGGCGCGAGCCTCTACCACGCCTGGGACGGCGACGGCCGTCTCCTCGGCGAGTCCGAGGCGGCCACGACGGTCTCCTTCGACCGCCCGTACGCGGGCGCGGGCCTCCCCCTCCACGTGGGCCACGCCTACGACTTCATCCGCTGGGCCGAGCGCTACGGCTACGACCTCGCCTACGCCGACGCCCGCGACCTGCACTCGGGCCGCGTGGACCCCACCCGCTACCGGGGGCTGGTCTTCCCTGGCCACGACGAGTACTGGTCGCAGCCCATGCGCCGTACCGTCGAACTCGCCCGCGAGCACGGCACGTCCCTCGTCTTCCTCTCCGCCAACACCATGTACTGGCAAGTGGAGTTGGGGCCCTCCCCGTCCGGCGTCCCCGACCGCCTGCTCACCTGCCGCAAGCGCCGGGGCCCGGGCAAACCGGTGCTGTGGCGTGAGGTCGACCGTCCCGAGCAGCAGGTGGTGGGCATCCAGTACGCGGGCCGGGTGCCCGAGCCGCACCCCCTGATCGTGCGCAACGCCGACCACTGGCTGTGGGAGGCGACCGGCGCCGGCGAGGGCGACCCGATCGAGGGCCTGGTCGCGGGCGAGGCCGACCGGTACTTCCCGCGCACCCAGCTCCCCCCGCACGACGAGCGCATCCTGCTCGCCCACTCCCCGTACACGGACGGCGAGGGCGCCCTCCGCCACCAGGAGACCTCCCTGTACCGCGCGCCGTCCGGCTCCCTCGTCTTCGCCTCCGGCACCTTCGCCTGGTCCCCGGCCCTGGACCGCCCCGGCCATGTGGACGCCCGCGTCCAGCGGGCCACGGCCAACCTCCTGGACCGCATCTGCAAGCACCACTGACCCTGTGACCAGCGGTCGGCCAACCCCGCGACCGGCGGTCGGCCCCGCATACGGGACAATCGAGCCAGTTGGACAGACCCACTGGAGGAACCCGTGTCCGGATTCGTAGAAAAGCCCGAGCCGCTCCAGGTTCCTGGCCTGACGCACCTCCACACCGGAAAGGTGCGCGAGCTGTACCAGAACGAGGCGGGTGAGCTCGTGATGGTCGCCAGCGACCGCATCTCCGCGTACGACTGGGTGCTGCCCACGGAGATCCCCGACAAGGGCCGCGTCCTCACCCAGCTCTCGCTCTGGTGGTTCGACCAGCTCGCCGACCTGATCCCCCACCACGTCCTCAGCACCGACCTCCCGCCCGGCGCCCCCGCCGACTGGGCGGGCCGCACGCTGATCTGCAAGTCCCTCCAGATGGTCCCGGTCGAGTGCGTGGCCCGCGGCTACCTCACCGGCTCGGGCCTGCTGGAGTACGAAGCCTCCCGCACGGTCTGCGGACTCGCCCTCCCCGAGGGCCTGGTCGACGGCAGCGAACTCCCGGCCCCGATCTTCACCCCGGCCACCAAGGCGGCCGTGGGGGAGCACGACGAGAACGTGTCGTACGAGGAGGTCGCCCGGCAGGTCGGCGCGGAGACCGCCGCGCAGCTGCGGCAGGCGACCCTCGCGGTCTACGGGCGGGCCCGGGACATCGCGCGGGACCGGGGGATCATCCTCGCGGACACGAAGTTCGAGTTCGGCTACGACGGCCGGACGCTGGTCGCGGGCGACGAGGTCCTCACCCCGGACTCGTCCCGGTTCTGGCCGGCCGAGGAGTGGGAGCCGGGGCGCGCGCAGCCGTCGTACGACAAGCAGTTCGTGCGCGACTGGCTGACCGGGCCGGAGTCCGGCTGGGACCGCAGGAGCGAGCAGCCTCCGCCGCCGCTGCCGCAGCAGGTCGTGGACGCGACCCGGGCGAAGTACATCGAGGCGTACGAGCGCCTGACGGGCCTGAGCTGGAGCTAGCGGAACGAAAGAACCCCGGTCCACCCGGACCGGGGTTCTTGCTTTGAGCGGACGACCAGGTTCGAACTGGCGACCTCAACCTTGGCAAGGTTGCGCTCTACCAACTGAGCTACGTCCGCGCTGCGCCGTGGCGCGAGAGCAACTATACCCAACCTCGCTCGCGTGCGAGACGCACTGCCGTATGACGGTTCTCGGCACCGAGTTTCGAGGCGGCGGAGGAGAGGTAGTTGCGCACGGTGCCCTGTGAGAGCGCGGCCCGTTCGGCGATCTCCGCGACCGGCGCCCCGTCGGCGGCCAGTTCCAGCACCTCGGCCTCGCGGGCGGTCAGCGGGGAGTCCCCGGCGGAGATCGCGTCGGCGGCCAACTCGGGGTCGACGTAACGGTTTCCGGCATGCACCGTACGGATGATCTCCGCGAGCCGCTGCGCGCTGACCGTCTTCGGCACGAACCCGCGCACCCCGGCCGCGAGTGCCCGCTTCAGATGCCCCGGCCGCCCGTGCCCGGTCACGATCAGCACCCGGCAGCCGGGCAGTTCGGCCCGCAGCGATGTGGCCACCTTCACACCGTCCGCCCCCGGCATCTGCAGATCGAGCACCGCCACATCCGGCTCATGCGCCCGAGCCATGGCCAACGCCTCGGGCCCACTCGCCGCCTCGGCCACCACCACAAGATCATCCTCAAGCCCGAGCAACGCGGCAAGCGCCCCCCGGATGAGGTGCTCGTCATCAGCGAGCAGGAGTCTTACGACGGCTCCGGTCATGGGGTGCTCCTGGTCGAGATAGGGAGGGAAGGAGGTCGCCGGGCGCCAACGAGGCGCCCTCGCCTGCGGCGGGCGGAGGCTGTGCGACGCTTCCGGCTGCCGGGCTCTTGGCCTTGCGCGCAGTGTGCCGGGATGCCGAGGTCTACGGTGTGGCGTCCTCGCCTGCGGCGGGCGGAGGCTGTGCGACGCTTCCGGCTGCCGGGCTCTTGGCCTTGCGGGCAGTGCGCCGGGATGCCGAGGTCGACGGTGACGTGTCGTCGCCTGCGGCCTGCGGAGGCTGCATGACGCTCCTGGCTGCCGGAGTCTCTGCCCCGCGCGTAGCGCGCCCGGGATGCCTCGGTCGATCGCAAAAGGCGTCCTCGCCCGCAGCCCGCGGAGGCTGTGCGACGCTTCCGGCCACCGGGCTCCCGGCCTCGGGCGCGGTGCGCCGGGGTGCCGAGGTTGACGGTGTGGCGTCGTCGCCCGTGGTCTGTGGAGGCTGCCTGACGCTTCCGGTCACTGGGCTCTCGGCCTCGCGCGTAGCGCTCCGGGATACCCAGGTTGACGGTGAGGCGTCGTCGCCCGCGGCCATCGGAGGCTGCATGACGCTCCCGGCTGTCGGAGTCTCGGCCTCGCGCATAGCGCGCCGGGATGCCTCGGTCGATCGCAAGGCGTCCTCGCCTGTGGTCGGCGGAGGCTGTGCGACGCTTCCGGCCGCCGGGCTCTCGGCCTCGCGCGTAGCGCGGCGGGATACCCAGGTTGACGGTGAGGCGTCCTCGCCCGCGGCCCGCGGAGGCCGTACGACGCCTCCGGTCACCGGAACCCCCGCCCCCGGCACCCCGCCGACGTCCCGCGCGCACCCCCCTCATGAGACGCCGCCCCCCGCCCCCATCGCCGAGGGCACCGGGACCGTGGCTGTCACGCGGAAGTGGTCGGTGTCCACGGGGCCCGCCTCCAGTTCGCCGCCGATCGCGGTCAGTCGCTCTCGTAGTCCGATCAGTCCTGCCCCGCTGCCGCTCTCGGGCAGTGCGTCCGCCACCTTCGCGCCGTCGTTCTCGACGGTCAGGACGACCCGGCCCCCGGTCACCCGTACCTCCACCACGCATCGCCCCGCATCCCCGTGCCGGAGCACGTTCGTCGTCGCCTCGCGGACCACCCAGCCGAGCGCCGACTGGACCTCGACCGGCAGTCCCGCCGCGTCGCCCGTCACCTCGCACTCGATGCCCGCGGCGCTCAACACGCCCTGCGCTCCCGCCAGTTCGAGCCGGAGGTCGGCCTCGCGGTAGCCCCGTACGACCTCGCGTACCTCGCGCTGGGACTCGCGGGCGATCCGCTGGACCTCGATCATCTGCTCCACGGCCTCGGTCCGTCCCCGGCGCGCCAGCTGCACGGCCAGTTCGCTCTTCAGGGCGATCACCGACAGGTTGCGGCCCATGACGTCGTGGAGGTCGCGGCCGAACCGGAGCCGTTCCTCGGCGACGGCGAGGCGGGCGCGGGTCTCGCGGGCCTCGTCGAGTTCGTAGACGGCGTCGAGGAGCCAGACGGAGAACGCGGCGGTGAAGGCGAGCCCGCCGCCCGCGATGAGCACGCCCAGCGCGGTGCCGAGCGCGGCCGGGGCGGCCACCTCCAGCGGGAGCTGGGCGAGCAGCGTGCCGGCGACCGCACCGGTCACCACCGCGAGGATCTGCCGCGGCCCGCGCATCCCGAGCGTCAGCGTTCCGACGCCGAAGGTCAGCACCCCCACGAAGACCGTGCTCGCGGCGGCCCGCGCCTGGTCGTCGGCGGGACCCCGTTCGCGCAGGACCAGCGCCACCAGGGCGATCAGCACGGTCACCGCGCCGAGGAACCACATCAGCCGTACGGGCCGCGCGCGCCGGTCGCGGGTCCAGTCGAGCGCCCGGGACGCGGTCGCGGAACAGCTCAGCGCGTGCACGGCCACGAGGGCCGCGAGCCAGGTCGCCGTACCCGCCCCGACCTGCGCGAACAGCGGCAGTCCGAGCGAGGCGACCTCGATCAGGGCGAAGAAGTGGAAGGACCACCGGGTGTACGTCTCGACCTTCCCGGGCGTGCTCTTCCGTCCCCACCAGCCGCCGGATGCCTGCATCACGTGGTCCCCGTACCTCAGCGCCGCGGTTCCCAGCGGAACCACCGGCGTACAGCAAACACCGCGAGGACGGTCCAGGCCAGCGCGGTCACGACGGCGCCGAGGGCGTCGTAGGCGGACAGGTCGCCGGTCCAGCCGCCGCCGATCAGCCGGATCACGGGGGAGAAGGGGAGGAACTGACAGACGTCCGCGACCCGGTCGGACAGGAACTGGAGCGGGACGATGATCCCGGACCCCATCATCGATACCAGCACCACCGGCAGCGCGGTCACCTGCGCGCTCTCCGCCGTCCTGGTCACACTGGCCGTGAGAGCCGCCAGCGCGGCGCTCAGCACGAGCCCGAACAGCAGCCCCAGGACGACGAGTTGGGGCATCGCCGGGGCCCCCGCGCCCAGCAGCAGCGCGCAGGCCACCGCGAGCAGCACCGACTGGACGAGCCCGAGGAGCACCGACGGCAGCGCGGTCCCGGCGAGGATCTCGGGGTCGCCCAGCTCGCCGGTGCGCAGCCGCTTGAGGACCAGTTCCTCCCGCCGTGCGACGAACGCGCTCACCAGCGACGAGTACACGGCGAAGAGCAGCGAGAAGCCGATCGCGGCGGTCAGCATCACCGAGCCGACCGACAGCCCCTCCCCCTTCAGATCCAGCTGGTCGATCGCGGGCCGCACACCGAACGGCAGCGCCAGCGGCACGAACAGCGCCGTGACCGCCGCGTTCCGGTTCCGCCCGAGCAGGCTCAGCTCGGCCCGCCCCAGCGCCCGCAGCCGCCCGGCCGGAGTCGTCGTAGTACTCATGCCGCCACCCCCTGTTCCCGCGCGATCCCGAGGAACGCCTCCTCCAGCGAGGCCGACCGCATCTCCAGCCGCCGCAGCTCGACCCGTCCCCGCTCGGCCCACACCAGCAGCCCGGTCGCCGCCCGCTGCAACTCGTGCGTCTCCAGCCGTACGACCCTCCCGGCCACCTCGTGCCCGACGACCCCCAGCTCGGCGAGTGGCGGCAGGTCTCCCACGAAGAATCCGGCGGGCAGTTCGAAGGAGATCCGCGAGGGCCGCCCGGCGGTCACCTCGGCCGGGGTCCCGGTGACCGCGATCCGCCCCTCACGCATGATCGCGAGTCGGTCGGCGAGCCCCTCCGCCTCCTCCAGGTAGTGCGTGGTCAGCAGCACGGTCGTCCCGCCGTCCCGCAGCGCCCGCACCAACTCCCAGGTGTCCTGGCGCCCTTCGGCGTCCAGCCCGGTCGTCGGCTCGTCGAGGAACAGCACCTCGGGCGACCCGAGCAGCGCCAGCGCGAGATCGAGCCGCCGCCGCTCACCCCCGGACAACTGCTTCACCCGTACGTCCGCCCGCCGCGCGAGCCCGACAAGACCGAGCGCCTCCGCCTCGGGCCGCGCCCCGCTCGTGCACCCGGCCCACATCCGCGCGGTCTCGGCGACGGTCAGCTCGGACGGGAACCCGCCCTCCTGGAGCATCACCCCGGTCCGCGGCCGTACGGCGGCCCGCTCGCGGTAGGGGTCGTGGCCGAGGACGCGCACCCGGCCGCCGGACGCCGGTGCGAGGCCCTCCAGGAGTTCGACCGTGGACGTCTTGCCGGCGCCGTTGGTGCCCAGGAGCGCGAAGACCTCCCCGCGCCGCACGGAGAAGGTGATCCCCCGCACGGCCTCGAACCCGCCCCCGTACACACGGCGTAGGTCGGTGACCTCAATCACGTGTTCGTGTTCGTTGGTGTCCATGGCTTCAGCGTCCCGGCGGCGGGGGCGCGGGAGCAGTGCGCGGTGTCATCACTCGGCATGACAAATGTCAGACGGCTCCGGGCACACAAAAAACCCCGGTCCACCCGGACCGGGGTTTTCGCTGGAGCGGACGACCAGGTTCGAACTGGCGACCTCAACCTTGGCAAGGTTGCGCTCTACCAACTGAGCTACGTCCGCATTGCCTCCGACCGGCTCTCACCGATCGGCGCGAGCACCAGCCTACCCGATCCAACAGAGTGGTCCGGACGGTGATGCCGCAGAGCGGGTGACAGGAATTGCACACTGCGCCTTCCCCCTGGAAGGGGGATGTTCTGCTACTGAACTACACCCGCATGTACTCCGTGAGCTGGGCCTTTCGGCCTCGCCCCTCGGCGTGTTCCGAACTCTAGCCGACCGGGAGGGGTGCAGCGCAAGTCGGTTGTCCCGAGGGGCCGGTGACCGGCTGTCGGCTCACGTCCTACTGCGCGGCGGCGAACGCCTCGTAGACCTTCTTGGGGATGCGTCCGCGCGCCGGCACGTCCATCTTGTTCGCCTGGGCCCAGGCCCGGACGGCCGCCGGGTCGGGTGCCACCTCGGTCTGGCGGTAGGCCTTGCCCGACCTCGACCGCTTGCGACCTGCGTCCACGTAGGGCGCGAGCGCCTTACGCAGTTTCTTGGCATTGGCTTGATTCAGGTCGATCTCGTACGACTTGCCGTCGAGTCCGAAGGCGATCGTTTCCGCCGCTTCCGAGCCGTCGATGTCGTCAAAGAGAGTGACCACGACCTTCTGCGCCACGAATATCGGTCCCTTCGTGCGACCCCTCCGACACCTCTATCCGTGAGGACGTACGGAGACGCCACGGAGGTGCGGAGATGTCGACTGTCCGCCTGTTAATGGGCAAAGTATCGGCTATTGCCAATTCATTTGTACAGTGCCCGGCAATGCAATGTGAAGCCCGACTAAATCTTCCCGCGTGTCTCCGCGCAATAGGGAACCGGGATCGATCCGGGATCTTTCCCTGAACTTTTCGTGAAGACCCCTGCCCGACACCAGATCGTGATGGTCATCACGTAGTTTCCTACAACTCTACCCGCGTAGAAATTTTGTGCAGGTAGTCTGAAGTCACCTGCAGGGACCTGCTCAGCACCACACCACCGGGAGTGCCCGTGGCACGCGTCGTAGTCGACGTCATGCTCAAGCCGGAGATCCTCGACCCCCAGGGCCAGGCGGTGCAGCGCGCACTGCCGCGCCTGGGATTCGACGGGATCTCCGACGTACGTCAGGGAAAGCGATTCGAACTGGAAGTGGACGGACCGGTCGACGAGGCCGCGCTCGCCCGCATCCACGATCTTGCGGAATCCTTCCTCGCGAACACCGTGATCGAGGACTTCACGGTGCGCGTCGATGAAGTCGCGGAGGCCGCGAAGTGACCGCTCGTATTGGCGTCGTCACTTTCCCCGGCAGCCTGGACGACCGCGACACCCAGCGCGCGATCCGTCTCGCCGGTGCCGAACCGGTAGCCCTCTGGCACAAGGACAAGAACCTCCACCAGGTCGACGCCGTCGTCCTCCCGGGCGGCTTTTCCTACGGCGACTATCTGCGCGCGGGCGCCATCTCCCGTTTCTCGCCGGTGATGGAGACGGTCATCGAGCAGGCGAAGTCGGGACTCCCCGTCCTCGGAATCTGCAACGGCTTCCAGATCCTCACCGAGGCGCACCTCCTCCCCGGCGCGATGCTCGGCAACAACCACCTCCACTTCATCTGCCGCGACCAGAAACTGCGGGTGGAGAACGCGGACACCGCCTGGACCAGCGACTACAGCGCCGGCCAGGAGATCCACATCCCGCTGAAGAACATGGACGGCCGCTACGTCGCCGACGAGCACACGCTCGACGAGCTGGAGGCGGAGGGCCGTGTCGTCTTCCGCTACCTGGACCTGAACCCGAACGGCTCGCTGCGCGACATCGCCGGCATCACGAACGCCGCCGGGAACGTCGTGGGCCTCATGCCGCACCCGGAGCACGCCGTCGAGCCGCTCGTCGGGTCCGGCCGCACCGACGGCCTTCCCTTCTTCACCTCGATCCTCAAGAAGCTGGTCAACGCATGAGCCGGACGCCTCTGGACACGGTCGAGCACGCGGCCGAGACCCCCGACGTCGAGCTGCCCTGGGCCGAACTCGGCCTGAAGAAGGACGAGTACGAGCGCGTGGTCGAGATCCTCGGCCGCCGCCCGACCGGCGCCGAGCTGGCCATGTACTCCGTCATGTGGTCCGAGCACTGCTCGTACAAGTCCTCCAAGGTCCACCTCCGTCAGTTCGGCGAGAAGGCCCCCCAGTCGGACGCCCTCCTCGTCGGCATCGGCGAGAACGCGGGCGTCGTCGACGTCGGCCAGGGCTACGCGGTCACCTTCAAGGTGGAGTCGCACAACCACCCGTCCTACGTCGAGCCCTACCAGGGCGCGGCCACGGGCGTCGGCGGCATCGTGCGCGACATCATCGCGATGGGCGCCCGCCCGGTCGCCGTGGTGGACCCGCTGCGCTTCGGCGCGGCCGACCACCCCGACACCAAGCGCGTCCTGCCGGGTGTCGTCGCGGGCATCGGCGGCTACGGCAACTGCCTGGGCCTGCCCAACATCGGCGGCGAGGTCGTCTTCGACGCCTGCTACCAGGGCAACCCGCTGGTCAACGCCGGCGCCATCGGCGTCATGCGGCACGAGGACATCCACCTCGCGAAGGCCTCCGGCGCGGGCAACAAGGTCATCCTCTACGGCGCCCGCACGGGCGGCGACGGCATCGGCGGCGCGTCCATCCTCGCGTCCGAGACCTTCGACGACGCCAAGCCGTCGAAGCGTCCGGCGGTCCAGGTGGGCGACCCCTTCCAGGAGAAGCTCCTCATCGAGTGCACCCTGGAGGCCTTCGCCGAGAAGCTGGTCGTCGGCATCCAGGACCTCGGCGCGGCCGGACTCTCCTGCGCCACCAGCGAGCTGGCGTCCAACGGCTCCGGCGGCATGACCGTCACCCTGGACGACGTACCGCTGCGCGACTCCACGCTCTCGCCCGAGGAGATCCTCATGAGCGAGTCGCAGGAGCGGATGTGCGCCGTCGTCGAACCGGCGAAGGTCGACCGCTTCCTGGAGATCTGCGAGAAGTGGGACGTCATCGCCACGGTCATCGGTGAGGTGACCGACGGCGACCGGCTGGAGATCTTCTGGCACGGCGGCAAGATCGTGGACGTCGACCCGCGCACGGTCGCGCACGACGGCCCGGTCTACGAGCGCCCGTACGCCCGCCCGTCCTGGCAGGACGCGCTCCAGGCGGACGACGCCAACCAGCTCGCGCGGCCCGGGACTCCGGAGGAACTCCGGGACCAGGTCCTGGCGCTGGTGTCGTCCCCGAACCAGGCGTCCAAGAAGTGGATCACCTCGCAGTACGACCACTTCGTGCAGGGCAACACGGTGCTGGCGCAGCCCGAGGACTCGGGCATGATCCGGATCGACGAGGAGACCGGCCTCGGGGTCGCCATCGCGACGGACGGCAACGGCCGGTACGCGAAGCTCGACCCGTACGCGGGCGCCCAGTTGGCGCTCTCGGAGGCGTACCGGAACGTGGCGACGACGGGCGCGAAGCCCCTCGCCGTCTCCGACTGCCTGAACTTCGGTTCGCCCGAGGACCCGGCGGTGATGTGGCAGTTCGCGGAGGCGATCCGCGGACTGGCCGACGCCTGCCAGCAGTTGGGCACGCCGGTCACCGGCGGCAACGTCTCCCTCTACAACCAGACGGGCGACGTCGCCATCCACCCGACGCCGGTGGTCGCGGTGCTGGGCGTCATCGACGACGTGGCGCGGCGCACCCCGGTCGCGTTCCAGGAAGAGGGCCAGCTCCTCTACCTGCTCGGCGACACCCGTGAGGAGTTCGGCGGCTCGGCCTGGTCCCAGGTCGTCCACGACCACCTCGGCGGACTGCCCCCGAAGGTCGACCTGGAGCGCGAGCGGCTGCTGGCCGAGATCCTGATCTCCGCCTCCCGCGACGGCATGATCGACTCCGCGCACGACCTGTCCGACGGCGGTCTCATCCAGGCGGTCGTGGAGTCGGCGCTGCTCGGCGAGAAGGGCGCGCGGCTGATCGTGCCCGACGGCCTGGACGCGTTCACGTTCCTCTTCTCGGAGTCGGCGGGCCGCGCGGTCGTCGCCGTCCCGCGCTCGGAGGAACTGCGCTTCAACGACATGTGCGGCGCGCGGGGTCTGCCCGTCACCCGCATCGGTGTCGTCGACGGTGAATCCGTGGAGATCCAGGGCGAGTTCACGCTCACCCTGGAGGAACTCCGCGAGGCGCACGAGGCGACGATCCCGGCGCTGCTGGCGTAGCGCCCGGGTCGAGGATGACGAAAGCGTTCGTGGAACGGTCGGCCGGCCGTTCCACGAACGCTTTTCCTATGCCCCTCCCGTCCCGACGTCTACTGCCCCTGCCCCTGTCCCTCCCCCTGGCTCCGCACGTCCGGGCCGAAGGCCTTGATCAGCTCCTGGCCCATGTCCTCGTTGACGGCCACGGCCTCGGCCGCCGCCGTGGCGCTACGGGGGAACAGCGCCGCCTCGTACGCGGTGAGCGCGGCCTCGATGTCGTAGGGGTGTTCGGCGATGAGCTTGCCGAGTTCGGCGCCGTCCTGCATCGCCAGGTTGGCGCCCTCGCCGTCCGGCGGCGAGAGATGCGCGGCGTCACCGAGGAGGGTCACTCCCGGTATCCGGTCCCAACGGTGGCCGATCGGCAGCGAGTTGAGCGGCCGTACGGCGGGAGGGGTGTCGCTGTCGGTGATCAGGGCGGTGATCTCGGGGGCCCAGCCCTCGAACTCGGCGGCGATGCGTGCGGTGGCCGTCGCCGCATCGTCGAAGTCGATGGCGGCGAACCACTCCTGCGGCTCGGCCAGCATCGCGTAGGCGTGCAGGGTCTCGCCGCTCTCCCGGTGCGCCCCGATCCACTTCCCGCTCGCTCCGGTGTCCGCGGCCAGCGCGAACAGCGAGCCGCCGCCGACCGTCTTCGCGGCGACCGGGTGCCGGGTCTCGCTGTCGTACAGATAGGTCTCGACGAACGACCTCCCGAAGTACACGGGAGCCGCATCGGACAGCAGCGGGCGCACCCGTGACCAGGCGCCGTCCGCGCCGACGAGGAGGCCGGTGACGACCGTGCCGCCGTCGGCGAAGGCCACTTCGTGGCGGCCGTCGCCGAGGGTGCGGGCGCCGCTGACCTTGTGGCCCCAGCGCACGGTGTCGGCCGGGAGCGAGTCGAGCAGGATCTGCCGGAGTTCGCCGCGCTGCACCTCGGGCCGGCCGCCGGTTCCGTCGTCGGGTTTGTCGAGCAGGACGGTGCCGTCCCGGTCGAGGACGCGGATGGCCTGCCGGCCCTCCAGGATGATGGCGCGGAACTCGTCCATCAAGTCGGCTTCCCGCAAGGCGAGTTGGCCGTTGTAGTCGTGGATGTCGAGCATCCCGCCCTGGAGCCGGGCCGTGGGGGAGGCATCCGCCTCGTAGACCGTGGCGGGGATGCCGTGGAGGTGCAGGACGCGGGCGAGGGTCAGTCCGCCGAGTCCGGCGCCGACGATCGTGACGTGGGGGTTCATGACGATTCCTTGCGGGTCGCGGGCCTGCCGGACGATCGTCCGTCCGGTACTCAGGACGCTCCCAGCGCCGACCGACAACCCGCCGACGCGGCACCGACACGACCGACAGCCGACCGACACGGCTGTTGCGCGGCAGGCACGGCGCTCGCATCATCGCCGGATGGACGACACCCCACGCTCCACCCCAACTGCCCTTGCTCGTCTGCGTGTTGCGGCCTCCGCCGCGGACTTCACCAGGTCCTGCGACGCGCGCACCGGCAGCCTGCTGGCCGTGCTCGCGGCAGCCCGCCCGGCCGGCCGCGTCCTCGAACTCGGTACCGGCGTCGGCGAGGGCACCGCCTGGCTGCTGAGCGGGATGGGCCGGGCCGCGCGCCTGGTCACCGTCGAACTCGACGTCGGCGTCCAGGCGATCGCCCGCGAGGAACTGGCTGCCGACCCGAGGGTGACCTTCGTGACGGCGGACGCGGGTCACTGCCTGGAGGAGTACTCCGGTGAGCCCTTCGACCTGGTCTTCGCGGACACCTGGCCCGGCAAGTTCACCCACCTGGAACGGGCCCTGGATCTCGTCGCCCCAGGCGGCACCTACCTGATCGACGACCTGACCCCTCAGCCGGACTGGCCGGAGTCCCACGCGGTCGCCGTGACCCGCCTGCTGGCCGACCTGGAGGGCCACCCGGATTTCCGCTCCGTCCGCCTGGCATGGTCGAGCGGCCTGGTCATGGCGGTGCGGGCTGCGCATGGCGAGCGCGAGAGGTAGGCCGATAGCGGTGGGTGGGTGGGGGTCGCTGGAAGCCGGGTGCTTTTCTAACCACTGCCGTGCCGCCTGAGCGGTTAGAAAGACACCCGGCTTCCGGAGGACGCCGGTGCGGGAACGGCGGCCACGCTCCGTGCCGCGTCCCGGGGCCGTCGTACAGCCCGGTGATCACCGGACCCGCCTGACCCCGGAAAACGCGATGAGGCGACCCGGCCCGAGGATTAGGCTCACCGCCATGCCCCCGGCCAAGAAGCGCGCGCGTACCTACGACCCGGCCAAGACCCGCCTCGCGGTACAGGCCCAGTTCGGGAACGTACGGAAGGCGGTGGCGACCCTCACCCCCGACCAGCTCGCCCTGCCCACACGGCTGGGCGACTGGACCGTACGCGAACTGGTCGCGCACATCGGCATGGCGCTCACCGCGATCCACCGCTCCCTGGACCGCCCCGCCCCGCCCGCGCAGGACGTCGTGCTCCTCGACTGGCCCTTCGCCACATCGGCCAACTCCGAGGCCATCGCCGACTTCACCCGCACCCTCGCCGCGGACCACCCCGACCTCGACGCCTACCTCGCCGACATCGACCGCGGCCTCGGCGAACTCCTCGACACCCACCCCGGCACCCGGCTGCTGGAGACCAACGTCGGCGCGCTCCCCCTCGCCGACTACCTGGTCACCCGCACCGTCGAACTCGTCGTCCACACCGACGACCTCAACGCCGCCGTCCCCGGCCTCGACATCCCCTACGACCGCCAGGCACTCGCCGCCTGCACCCGCCTCCTCGCCGACGCCCTCGCCACGAAGGCCCCCGGCGGTTCGACCGAGGTGCGCGTCCCGCCGTACGCCGTCGTGCAGTGCGTCGAAGGGCCCCGGCACACCCGTGGCACCCCGCCCAACGTCGTCGAGACCGACCCCCTGACCTGGCTCCGGCTGGCGACCGGGCGGACCCGGTGGAAGGACGCCGTGGAGGAGGCGAAGGTCAGCGCGAGCGGGGAGCGGGCGGATCTGAGCGCGCTGCTGCCGATCATGGGGTGACGCGCCCAGCGGGCCCGTCCGTGCCGCGCGGATCACGCTCGGCCGTCCCTCGGCCACCCGAATGATGTGCGACGCCTCACTCATGGGCACCGAACGCGCCCTGCCCGGTCTCCTCATCGGCCGGTTCGACCACCGAGTCGATCACGACGACACCGCGCTGACCAGCGAAAACGGCAGGATCGTGCGGACCGTTGCCGACCAGTGATCCGCTACCGGCGAGTAACCCGAATTCGGACCAGTGGTCGATCTCGCCTACACTCGGTGCCGTGCCACGTGGTGACGGTCGACTCAGTCATGATCTGCTCCCCGGCGAGAAAGGACCCCAGGACGCTTGCGGCGTCTTCGGAGTCTGGGCTCCCGGTGAAGAGGTCGCCAAGCTCACTTACTTCGGGCTCTACGCCCTCCAGCATCGAGGCCAGGAATCCGCGGGAATCGCGGTCAGCAACGGCTCGCAGATCCTTGTCTTCAAGGACATGGGCCTCGTCTCGCAGGTCTTCGACGAGACCTCGCTCGGTTCGCTCCAGGGTCATATCGCGGTCGGTCACGCCCGCTACTCGACCACCGGCGCCTCCGTGTGGGAGAACGCCCAGCCGACGTTCCGCGCCACCGCGCACGGCTCGATCGCGCTCGGCCACAACGGCAACCTGGTCAACACGGCCCAGCTCGCCGAGATGGTCGCCGACCTGCCCAAGCAGGAAGGCCGTACGCCCCGCGTCGCGGCCACCAACGACACCGACCTCCTCACCGCGCTGCTCGCGGCCCAGGTCGACACCGACGGCAAGCCGCTGACCATCGAAGAGGCCGCCCACGCGATCCTCCCGCAGGTCAAGGGCGCCTTCTCGCTCGTCTTCATGGACGAGCACACCCTCTACGCCGCCCGCGACCCGCAGGGCATCCGCCCGCTGGTCCTCGGCCGCCTGGAGCGTGGCTGGGTCGTCGCCTCCGAGTCCGCCGCCCTCGACATCTGCGGCGCGGCGTACGTCCGCGAGATCGAGCCGGGCGAGTTCGTCGCCATCGACGAGAACGGCCTGCGCACCTCCCGATTCGCGGAAGCGAAGCCCAAGGGCTGCGTCTTCGAGTACGTCTATCTCGCCCGCCCGGACACCGACATCGCCGGCCGGAACGTGTATCTCTCCCGTGTGGAGATGGGCCGGAAGCTCGCCAAGGAAGCTCCGGTCGACGCCGATCTGGTGATAGCGACTCCGGAGTCCGGCACCCCGGCCGCGATTGGCTACGCGGAGGCCTCGGGCATCCCGTTCGGTGCGGGTCTGGTGAAGAACGCCTACGTCGGCCGTACGTTCATCCAGCCGTCGCAGACCATCCGGCAGCTCGGCATCCGGCTGAAGCTGAATCCGCTGAAGGAAGTCATCAAGGGCAAGCGCCTGGTCGTCGTCGACGACTCGATCGTGCGCGGCAACACCCAGCGGGCGCTGGTGCGCATGCTCCGCGAGGCCGGGGCCGCCGAGGTCCACATCCGGATCTCGTCCCCGCCCGTGAAGTGGCCCTGCTTCTTCGGCATCGACTTCGCCACCCGCGCGGAACTCATCGCCAACGGCATGACCATCGACGAGATCGGCACCTCGCTCGGCGCCGACTCCCTGTCGTACATCTCCATCGACGGCATGATCGAGGCGACCACCATCGCCAAGCCGAACCTGTGCCGCGCCTGCTTCGACGGCGAGTACCCGATGGACCTCCCGGACCCCGAACTGCTCGGCAAGCAGCTCCTGGAGACCGAGCTGGCGGCCGGTCCGGCCGCCACGGCCGCGGCCGACGCGATCCGTCGCCCGTAAAGCCCCGCCGCATCAATCAACGCGAAAGATCCCAGGCAATGTCTGCTGCATCCGATCAGTCGACTCCGTCGACGGGCTCACCCTCCGGTGCTTCCTACGCAGCCGCCGGCGTCGACATCGACGCGGGCGACCGCGCCGTCGAACTCATGAAGGAGTGGGTGAAGAAGACCCAGCGCCCCGAGGTCCTCGGCGGCCTCGGCGGCTTCGCCGGGCTCTTCGACGCCTCCGCCCTCAAGCGGTTCGAGCGCCCCCTGCTCGCCTCCGCCACGGACGGCGTCGGCACGAAGGTCGACATCGCCCGCCAGCTCGGTGTCTACGACACGATCGGCCACGACCTGGTCGCCATGGTCATGGACGACATCGTGGTGTGCGGTGCCGAGCCGCTCTTCATGACCGACTACATCTGCGTCGGCAAGGTCCACCCCGAGCGTGTCGCGGCGATCGTCAAGGGCATCGCCGAGGGCTGTGTGCTGGCCGGCTGCGCCCTGGTCGGCGGCGAGACCGCCGAACACCCCGGACTGCTCGGCCCGGACGACTTCGACGTCGCGGGCGCCGGTACGGGCGTCGTGGAGGCCGACCGGCTGCTCGGCGCCGAGCGCATCCGGACGGGTGACGCGGTCATCGCGATGGCGTCCTCGGGACTTCACTCGAACGGGTACTCGCTCGTCCGGCATGTGCTCCTGAACCAGGCCGGCCTCGACCTGGAGGCGCGGATCGACGAACTGGGCCGCACGCTCGGCGAGGAACTCCTCGTCCCGACCCGGATCTACTCGCTGGACTGCCTGGCGCTGACCCGTACGACCGATGTGCACGCCTTCTCGCACGTCACCGGCGGCGGACTCGCCGCGAACCTCGCCCGGGTCGTCCCGGACGACCTGCACGCGATCGTGGACCGCTCCACCTGGACCCCGGCCCCGATCTTCGACCTCGTCGGCCGGACCGGCCAGGTCGAACGCCTGGAGCTGGAGAAGACCCTCAACATGGGCGTCGGCATGATCGCGATCGTCCCCGAGGAGTCGACGGACGCGGCCCTGGCAACCCTGGCCGACCGCGGGGTCGAGGCGTGGGTCGCCGGCGAGATCACCGAGCGGGGAGATCACGCGACGGGCGCGGAGATGGTCGGCGACTACTCGGCCTGATCCACGACAGCCGCCGTACGACAGCAGCTGTACGACAGGCAGCACAAAACCCGGTCCGGTGCTTGATGCCCCGGACCGGGCGAGGTGCAGTCAGCTGACAGGAAGATCTAACCGCTGAGCGCGCTGCAAGCGATTACGCACCGCGACGTTGCGATTGAGGACCGGACTCGTCGTCCTCGTCCTCATCGTCGTTATAGAGATCCGCGTACTGAGCGTACGGGTCGTCTTCTTCCTCGTCGTCGTCCTCGAACGGCTCGCCATTCGGCGGCTGGCTCGAAGTCGAAGCGCCCAGCTCATTGGCCAGACGCGAGAGGTCAGTCCCGCCGCTGCTGTACTTCAGCTGGCGGGCGACCTTCGTCTGCTTGGCCTTTGCCCGGCCGCGCCCCATGGCTCGACCCCCTCGGATACGGGGCTCGATGGCCCCAGAGTCTTGACACGCGTTCATGATCTGGAACGGACTCTCCGTGGAGAGACCGGTCCGTAGGGCTTCCACGGTACCTGAGCCCGCGCCCATACGGTACGTCGCCCGCAGCACGTGCCGGGCTCCAGGACCCGCGAGGTGCCCTGTACTCGCTGGTCAACCGCGATTTTAACCACTTCTTGGCAGGCGACCCGCCGACGAACGTGAGAGTTCTCTCGAAGTCGTCGCCGACGGGTACCGAAGACGGCTGCCGAGGGGCTTACCGGAACCTCAGCGTCCGCGTGCTGCGGCCGCCTCGTGCATCCGCTGCTCGGCGATCCGGTCGGCCGCGGCGGCCGGCGGAATGCCGTCTTCCTTCGCACGTGCGAATATGGCCAGCGTCGTGTCGAAGATCTTCGCGGCCTTCGCCTTGCACCGGTCGAAGTCGAACCCGTGCAGTTCGTCGGCGACCTGGATCACGCCACCGGCGTTCACCACGTAGTCCGGCGCGTAGAGGATTCCGCGGTCGGCGAGGTCCTTCTCGACGCCCGGGTGCTCCAGCTGGTTGTTGGCAGCGCCGCACACCACCTTGGCGGTCAGCACCGGCACGGTGTCGTCGTTCAGGGCACCGCCGAGCGCGCAGGGGGCGTAGATGTCGAGCCCCTCGACCCGGATCAGCGCCTCGGTGTCGGCGACGGCCGTCACGCCCGTCGGGTGCTGGTCGAGGACGCGCCGTACGGACTCCTCGCGCACGTCCGTGATCACGACCTCGGCGCCCTCGTCCCGCAGGTGCCCGACCAGGTGGTGCCCGACCTTGCCGACGCCCGCGATGCCGACCCTGCGGCCGCGCAGCGAGGCGTCGCCCCACAGGTGCTCGGCGCTGGCCCGCATGCCCTGGAAGACACCGAAGGCGGTCAGGACGGAGGAGTCGCCCGCGCCGCCGCTCGAAGGGGAGCGCCCGGTCGTCCAGCGGCACTCGCGCGCCACGACGTCCATGTCGGCGACATACGTGCCGACGTCGCACGCGGTGACGTACCGCCCGCCGAGCGAGGCCACGAACCGGCCGTAGGCGAGCAGGAGTTCCTCGGTCTTGTCGCGCTCCGGGTCACCGATGATCACGGCCTTCCCGCCGCCGTGGTCGAGACCGGCCATGGCGTTCTTGTACGACATGCCGCGCGCGAGGTTGAGCGCGTCCGCGACGGCGTCCTCCTCGCTGGCGTAGGGGTAGAAGCGCGTACCGCCCAGGGCGGGGCCCAGGGCGGTGTTGTGGATGGCGATGACGGCCTTGAGGCCGCTGGCCCGGTCCTGGCAGAGCACGACTTGCTCATGACCGCCCTGGTCCGAGTGGAACAGGGTGTGCAGGACGCCGTTGTCTACGTCGGTCACGGTGGTGACTCCTGGGTAAGTGGCGGCGGTTGGAGACAGGCTCCCGTAGGGGTGGCGGGTGCCGTGGCATGAGCGTAGAGCCTGCGTCAGGCCGCCATCCGTGCAGTGTTCAGGATCACCTACCGAAGGGGGGTGTCCGTGCGACGATTTGCATAGTTTTCCCGCGCGTTTGTCAGCGGGTTCCGGAGGTTTTCCTGGCGGACGGCGGGGGAGGGAGCAGGCGTGCCCAAGAAGGTGTCCTCGGTGATCGTTCCGTACGCGAGCTATCTACGGGTCTACGAGCCGCTGGCCGCTTTCCCCGAGCCGGAGCGCGGCCACTGGGCGCGTTACGCCCGCCGCCCGGACCGCCCGTCGTACCAGGACGAGCTCCGCCGGGCCCTGGCCGACCTGCTGCCCACCCCGCCGGTCCCGGTCCCGGTGCACGAGAGCGCCGACGCCTTCGTGGTGGAGGTCGACGGCGTGGTCTGCGTCTGCCCCTGGCGCACCCGGCTGCGTGGCTGGCAGGCCCTGGGCGACCTCGCGGAGGAACTGCCGCCGTCGGTCCTGGACGCCGTACTCCCGCCGCTCGTACGGCACCAGGCCACCCAGGACTACGAGCGCTGGCTGGCCCGGAACCCGGATGCCCGGCCGTGGATCCGGACGGCGACCTGGCAGGTGCCGCTGAACTGGTTCGTGCTCGTCGGCGACGAGGAGCGGCGCTACGACAAGGCCTCCGGGGACGATCCGCCGATGCTGCGGTACCGGACGCCGATGGTGCAGGCGCGGCGGCGGGTGGCGCGGGCGCTGCGGGCCCTGAAGGACGCGATCGACGAAGGCCCGCTGATCGACGGCCTGGTGGACGTGGGGCGCTGGCTGGAGGAGTTCCACCCGCGGTCCCTGGTCGAGCTGGACTACGGCGGGCTGGTGCACGTCCTGCCGGCCGGCGAGCTGGAGGACGACCACTCGGCGGCGGACGTGGCGGCCGGCATCGAGGCGCTGCGGACCGGGGACGGGGCGGCGGCGGGCGAGGCGTACGGACGGCTCGTGGAGCGCTGGCGGTCGGTCAGGGACCGGCGCTCGGCGAACTGACCCCACGATCGCCTCTGTCGCACCGTCGAACGTGGCTGACATCTTCGAACAGATGCGCATAGGATTCTTACGGTTCGTCAACACGGGACGTAGGTCCTGATCCGGGCGATTGCCCTCAAGCGTGACGGACCGCACGTGCAGATGCCTTGCGCCGCTTGCCCCCCCTCATGCCAAAATAGGACAAGGAGTCCGGGGAGGACTCCATCCGTCATGCTTTGGGCGGAATCTCGGTATTGCGCGCTTTGGGGGGTCTGGATGACTCCTGATCACCCCTGTGACTGATCGTCACAGTGGTGTGACTGTCCGCTATGGCATGGTCCATCGGCTTCCGTCGCTGATGGACACCTGGGAGGGCAATTCCATCGGTTTGGCCTACGCGGTTGGACAGATGGTGTAGTTGTAGTGCCGAGGACAAGCCGTTCGTCCTATAACCGACTCGACTCGCGTCCGCCATTTCGGGCAACGCGGGTCAAGGTGCAGAATTTAGAGGAAAGAACCGAGAAGGTTCGGTTCTCCCGAGGAGGCCGCTCATGACCGCTCGCACCCCTGATGCCGAGCCGCTGCTGACCCCGGCTGAGGTCGCCACGATGTTCCGTGTGGACCCCAAGACGGTCACGCGGTGGGCGAAGGCCGGCAAGCTCACTTCGATTCGCACGCTCGGCGGACACCGCCGTTACCGCGAGGCGGAGGTCCGTGCACTGCTCGCGGGCATCCCGCAGCAGCGCAGCGAAGCCTGACCAACTGAATACGGGCGAATCGGCAGGTCCCCCAACCCGCCTGACGTCCGACAGCACAGCTCCAAGCGACGCGGGTTCTGCCCCAACAGGGCCCACGCCCCAAGGCTTTTGAAGTAACTGAACAGGGTGCGTCGTAGATCGCGCTGGACTCCGCCGGGTCCAGCGCGATCTTTTTTGTGCCTGGTCGTGGGTGCGCGCGTGGCCGCCGCGGGGTTCTGTGAGGGACCTTGTCGGAGTCTGGGGAGGGGTGTCGGATCTCCTGTGGACCATCCCTCGTGAGGGTGCAATTGCACATATTAAATTGACCAGTTGTAGGTGAGGTGTAAGTTCCGACGTTTCAAAAACTTATGCGGTGACACCCGTCACATGCCAGATGGCTTGTTGCCTCTGACTTATGTGCGCTAGGAGGATTGGCTCCGCGGCTCGTCCGCCGGCTCCCGGGGCGGCGGGGAGTCCATCGCCAGCCGCAGCAGGCGGTGGCAGATCGGGCAGTGCCGGGTCGCGTGGCGGTACGAGGTGGCGGCCGCCAGGTGCGCACGGAGCAGAGCCCGCGTCTCGTGCCTGACCGAAGCCGCCATGCGCCACCTCCGTGGCCCTGTGGGGAACGGGGCCTGGTTTCTGGGTACCTGGCGGGTGGTGCGGCGTCAAGGGTGCCCTCGAACGCCGGGCGATGCGGGCCTGCGGGGACACGAAAAAACCCACCCCCGAAGGGAGTGGGTTTCGTTCGCTGCGGTCCTGACGGGATTTGAACCCGCGGCCTCCACCTTGACAGGGTGGCGAGCACTCCAAGCTGCTCCACAGGACCTGGTTTCGCGGCACTTGATGGTGCGTTGTGCTGCGAGATGAGACTGTACAGGAGGCGGGCCCGCCTGGTCGAACTCACTCGGTGTGCAGGGTTCGTCACGGTGCGGCGGCGTCGATCGCCTTCACGATCCGCTTGTCGGAGACCGGATACGCCGTGCCGAGCGCGTGGGCGAAATAGCTCACCCGGAGTTCCTCGATCATCCAGCGGATGTCCCGGACGGAGTCGGGGACCGGGCGGCCCTGGGGGAGTTGTTCCAGGAGCCAGGCGTACTCGTCCTGCATCTCGTGGACCTTCTCCATGCGGGTGGTGTCCCGCTGAACCCCCGTCGGCATCTGCTGGAGGCGGCGGTCGGCGGCCACGAGGTAGCGCATCAGGTCGGGCAGGCGGCGTATCCCCACCGCCGTGACGAAGCCCGGCTTCACGAGGGCGTCCAACTGGGCGCGCACGTCCGCGAGGTTGGGCAGGAGCGCGGGGCTGTGCGCGGCCTTCAGGCGGCGCTCACAGGCCTGCCAGGCGGCCAGCACCTGCTGGACCTGGCCCACCGCGCGGACCGTCGTGTCGACGATCTCGGCACGCACCTTCTCGTAGAGCTTCCGGTACGACTCCTCGTCCCACGCCGGGCCGCCGAAGTCGCCGATGAGCTTGTCGGCCGCCGCGAGCGCGCAGTCGTCGAACAGCGCCTGGATCGAACCGTGCGGATTCGCGGACAGGGCGAGCTTCTGCGCGTTGGTGAGCTTTTCGGACGCGAACTTCGCCGGGTTCACCGGGATGTTGCGCACGATGAGCCGGCGCGTGCCCTTCCACATCGCCTCCGCCTGCTCCTCCTCCGTGTCGAAGAGCCGCACGGAGACGGTGTCGCCGTCGTCGACCAGCGCCGGGTACGCCTTCACCGGCTGGCCGGCCCTGCGGGTCTCGAAGACGCGGGTGAGCGTGCCGATCGTCCAGTCGGTGAGGCCCTTGCGCTCCAGGGACTCGCCGCCCTCGCGCTCGGCCGTCGCCGCGGCCGCCTGGGAGATGGCCTGGCGTGCCTTCGGCTTCAGGCGGACCTTCAGCGCCTCCAGGTCCTTGTCCTCGGCGATCTTGCGGCGCCGCTCGTCCACGATCCGGAAGGTGATCAGGAGGTGGTCGGGGACCTTCGACCAGTCGAAGTCCTCGGCGGTGAAGGGGACTCCGACCATGCGCTTCAACTCCCGCGCCATGGTGGTCGTCAGGGGTTCCTGGAGCGGGTTCGCCGTCGCCAGGAAGCGCTGGGCGAAGTTCGGGGCCGGCACGTAGTTGCGGCGGATCGGCTTGGGGAGGGAGCGGATCAGTTCGGTGACGACCTCCTCGCGCAGGCCCGGGATCTGCCAGTCGAAGCCCTCGTCCGTGACCTGGTTGAGGACCTGGAGCGGGATGTGGACCGTGACACCGTCCGCGTCCGCGCCCGGCTCGAACTGGTACGTCACCCGGAACTTGAGCCGTCCCTGGTGCCAGGAGTCGGGATAGTCGGCCTTGCTGATGTCTCCGGCCCGCTCGTTGATGAGCATCGAGCGCTCGAAGTCGAGGAGTTCGGGCTCTCTGCCTTCTTCGGTCCGCTTCTTCTTCCACCAGGAGTCGAAGTGGGCGCCGGAGACGACGTGTTCGGGCACCCGCTGGTCGTAGAAGTCGTAGAGCGTCTCGTCGTCGACGAGGATGTCGCGGCGGCGGGCGCGGTGCTCCAGCTCCTCGACCTCGGTGAGGAGCCGGCGGTTGTCGGCGAAGAACTTGTGGTGGGTGCGCCAGTCGCCCTCGACCAGCGCGTTGCGGATGAACAGCTCGCGGGACGCCTCCGGGTCGATGCGGCCGTAGTTCACCTTGCGCTGGGCGATGATCGGGACGCCGTAGAGCGTGACCTTCTCGAAGGCCATCACGGCTGCCTGGTCCTTCTCCCAGTGCGGTTCGCTGTAGGTCCGCTTGAGGAGGTGGCCGGCGAGGGGCTCGACCCACTCGGGCTCGATCCTGGCGTTGACGCGGGCCCAGAGGCGGGACGTCTCCACCAGTTCCGCCGACATGACGAAACGCGGGGTCTTCTTGAAGAGGGCCGAGCCGGGGAAGATCGCGAACTTGGCGCCGCGGGCGCCGAGATACTCGTTCTTCGCGCCCTCCTTCACGTCCTTCATGCCGATGTGCGAGAGCAGTCCGGCGAGGAGGGAGACGTGGACGCTCTGCTCGGCCGCGTCCTCCTCGTTGAACTGGATGCCCATCTGCTTGGCCACCGTGCGGAGTTGGCTGTAGATGTCCTGCCACTCGCGGATACGGAGGAAGTTCAGGTACTCCTGCTTGCACATGCGACGGAACGCCGAGGAGCCGCGCTCCTTCTGCTGCTCGCGGATGTAGCGCCACATGTTCAGGAACGCGAGGAAGTCGCTCGACTCGTCGCGGAACCGGGCGTGTTGCTGGTCCGCCTGGGTCTGCTTCTCCGCCGGGCGCTCGCGCGGGTCCTGGATGGAGAGCGCGGCGGCGATCACCATGACCTCGCGGACACAGCCGTTCTTGTCGGCCTCCAGGACCATGCGGGCCAGGCGGGGGTCGACCGGGAGCTGGGCCAGCTTGCGGCCGGTCTGGGTGAGGCGCTTGCGCGGGTCCTTCTCGTCCGGGTCCAACGCGCCCAGTTCCTGGAGGAGTTGGACGCCGTCGCGGATGTTGCGGTGGTCCGGCGGGTCGATGAACGGGAACTTCTCGATCTCCCCGAGACCGGCCGCGGTCATCTGAAGGATGACAGAGGCGAGGTTCGTCCGCAGGATCTCGGCGTCGGTGAACTCCGGGCGGGCCTCGAAGTCCTCCTCCGAGTACAGCCGGATGCAGATGCCGTCCGAGGTACGGCCGCAACGCCCCTTGCGCTGATTGGCACTTGCCTGGCTGATGGCCTCGATGGGCAGGCGCTGCACCTTCGTACGGTGGCTGTAGCGGCTGATGCGGGCGAAGCCGGGGTCGATGACGTACTTGATGCCCGGGACGGTGAGGGAGGTCTCCGCGACGTTCGTCGCCAGAACGATCCTTCGGCCTGTGTGCTGCTGGAACACGCGATGCTGCTCGGCGTGCGAGAGCCGGGCGTAGAGGGGGAGGACTTCCGTGAACCGGTAGTTCTTCTTCGTGAGCGCGTCCGCCGTGTCGCGGATCTCCCGCTCCCCCGAGAGGAAGACCAGGATGTCTCCCTTGCCCTCGCCCTGGAGCTCCTCCACGGCGTCGCAGATCGCGGTGATCTGGTCGCGGTCGGCGTCCTCGGAGTCGTCTTCGAGCAGGGGGCGGTAACGGACCTCGACCGGGTACGTCCGGCCGCTCACCTCGATGATCGGGGCCTCGCCGAAGTGCCGGGAGAAACGCTCGGGGTCGATGGTCGCCGAGGTGATGACGACCTTCAAGTCCGGGCGCTTGGGCAGCAGTTGGGCGAGGTAGCCGAGCAGGAAGTCGATGTTCAGGGACCGCTCGTGGGCCTCGTCGATGATGATCGTGTCGTAGGCGCGCAGTTCGCGGTCGGTCTGGATCTCGGCGAGCAGGATGCCGTCCGTCATCAGCTTGATGAACGTCGACTCCGGGTTCACCTGGTCCGTGAAGCGGACCTTCCAGCCGACGGCCTCGCCGAGCGGGGTGTCCATCTCCTCCGCCACGCGCTCGGCCACCGTGCGGGCGGCGATACGGCGGGGCTGGGTGTGGCCGATCATGCCGCGGACGCCGCGGCCGAGTTCGAGGCAGATCTTGGGGATCTGGGTGGTCTTGCCCGAGCCGGTCTCGCCCGCGACGATCACGACCTGGTGATCGCGGATCGCGGCCGCGATGTCGTCCTTCTTCTGGCTGACCGGGAGCTGCTCGGGGTACGAGACGGTGGGGACACGGGTGCGTCGCGCGGCCATCCGCTCCTCGCCGCGGGCGACCTCGGTCTCGATCTCGGCGAGGACCGCGGCGCGGGCCTCCGGTTTCCGGATCCTGCGCGCGCCTTCGAGCCTGCGGCCGAGACGGTGCGCGTCGCGCAGGGTCAGCTCGGACAGGCGGGGGGCGAGGTCACCCAGGGCGGGGGCGCCGGGTGACGGGGCGCCGGGTGCGGAGGCGGGGTGCGTAGACATACGCCGTCAAGGATCTCACCTCGGCGAAATTCCTGGCGAATGAATTGTCCCGGGTCAATGGTCCGGGGTGGGCGCCGGCGACGGGAGCTCCGTCCCCAGGCCCCCCATCGGCCCGGAAGGGGCCTCGTCCTCGGCCGCCGGAGGGGCTGGACTCTGCCGGGCCGCGTCCTGCTGGTGACCCGCGTCCTTGGACATCGACTGCGCCGTGTTCGACACCGCCTTGATGCCCAGGTACGCCGTCGTCAGGCCCGCCATCGCGGTGAACGCCGAGGTCAGTACGCCTACGATCACCGCGCGGTCGCCGTCCAGCTGCCATACGCCGAAGACCGCCACCGCGGTGATCCCGAAGTTGCTGCCCACCACCGCGAGCAGTCCGTACCGCGCCCGTATCTTCTCCAGGTCGGTGTCCTGGCCCATCGCGCCCCACCCTGTGTCGTCCGGTCACGACGAAAGCCCCGTCCCGGTGGGACAGGGCTTTCGATCCGGTGGCTGGGGCCGGGGTCGAACCGGCGACCTATCGCTTTTCAGGCGATCGCTCGTACCAACTGAGCTACCCAGCCACGAGGTTCCTCACGGAACCTCAGCGGTCCTGACGGGATTTGAACCCGCGGCCTCCACCTTGACAGGGTGGCGAGCACTCCAAACTGCTCCACAGGACCAAGCTGTTGCGTGCTGACTGGCGAGAGCCAGTGTCGCACACGGTGTTGCGTGCCCCCAACGGGATTCGAACCCGTGCTACCGCCTTGAAAGGGCGGCGTCCTAGGCCGCTAGACGATGAGGGCTATCGGCCCGCCTGGGCGCTTCTCAGCGCGTCGGGGACGTGAGAAGCATATGGGATGGCGGGAGGTATCGCCAAAACGGTTTACGGGGCCGATGGGGAGGGGCTGGGGGAGGGGGTCCGGGGCGGACTCGGAGACCGGGCCGGGGTCCCGCTCGGGGACGGGCTCAGGGAGGGACTCGGGGACGGGCTCGGTGACTGGGGTGCGCCCGGGAGGTTCTCCTTCGGGAGGTGGCGGCTCACCTCCGCCGTCGTCAGGCCGAGGCCGCCGAGCTTGATCTCGTCCCAGGCCTGGAGGCGGCGGGTGTCACGGTCGACGTAGAGGATCGACGCCTCGATGGGGTCGGGGTACTTGCCCTCGACCGCGCGCAGGCCGCTGCCGCCCGTCGAGCCCTCGATGCGCAGGCGGGTGCCGTGCTTCATGACCTCGGTGCCCTCGTGGTGGAGGTGGCCGGCCAGGACGAGGGGGACCTCGCCGTCGGTCTGGCGTGCCGCCGACGGTTCGTGGACGAGGGCGATGTCGACCGGGGTGCGGGCGGCCCGTTGGTCGCGGAGCGCGGAGGCGAGCTGGTCGCCGGCGAGTTCCTCCGAGTTGTCGGCGCCGGGGGCGGTCGAGCGGTCGGGGGTGAACTGGGGGTCGCCGATGCCCGCGAAGCGCAGGCCCGCGACCGTCTGGGCGCGGCCCTCGTCCAGGACGTGCACGTTCTTGATGTGTTCGAGGTAGCGCTGGGTGGCGAGGGAGTCGTGGTTGCCCCGGACCCAGACGTAGGGGACATCCAGGTCGCCGATCGGGTCGAGGAAGCCGTTCTCGGCGGTCGTGCCGTGGTCCATGGTGTCGCCGGTGTCGACGATCACGTCGACCTTGTACTGCTCCACCAGGGACGCGATGATCTTCCAGCTCGCGGGGTTCAGATGGATGTCCGAGACGTGCAGGACGCGGATCGTGGTGGGGTCCGGCTGGTACGCGGGGAGCGTCGACGTGACGTCGTAGAGCTTGGTCACGTTTGTCACCAGGCGGGCCAACTCCTGCTGGTAGACGTCGAATTCGGTGACGATGCTGCGGGCGTTGCCGACCAGGGACGGGGCGCTGGAGAGCAGGCCGGAGAACTTCGGTTCGAGGATCGACTTGGGGTTCCAGGTCGCGTACGCCGTCGCCCCGGACGCGGCGAGGAGCGTGAGCGCCAGGCCGCCTGCCGCGAGGGCCCGGCGGGGGCGGCGGTAGATCGCGAGGCCCAGTGTCGTGGCGCCGAGGACCACGGCCGTGCAGGACCGTACGGCCAGGTCGAGGGTGCCGTGCTCCACGTCGCGGGCGACCTCGTCCTGGAGGCCGGAGATGCGCTCGGGGTGGTCGACGAGGGACTGCGAGCGTTCCGGGTCGAGCTGGTCGACGTTGACGTCGAGGCGGACCGGGGCGTGGTGGCTGTCCAGGGACAGGGCGCCGAGCGGGGACACGTTGATCTTCGTGCCGCCGGTGAGGGACGGACGCAGGGTCATGGTCGTGTTCATGGGGCCGACCTGGGCCCGGACGTTGCCGACGATCAGCAGGCCGAGCCAGGCCCCGACCAGGACGACCATGACCAGGCCGAGGGCGCGGGTCCAGGGGTGCGGCTGCGGGACGAGCTCGACGGTGGGGCGGGGACGGCGGCTGCGGTACCGGCGGATCAGGGCGTACCGGGTTCGGCGGAGGCGGTTCAGGGCGGCGAGGGGGACGCTGGCCATTGGTCCCGTATGCCCAGGGGTGGGGGAGGGTATGCGGGTGCGTCAGCCCCAGCCCAGTTCGTGCAGGCGCTCGTCCTCGATGCCGAAGTGGTGGGCGACCTCGTGGACGACGGTCACGGCGACCTCGTGGACGACCTCCTCGGTGGTCGCGCAGTGGCGCAGGGTCGGGCCCATGTAGATCGAGATGCGGTCGGGGAGGACGCCGGCGTACCACTCGCCGCGTTCCGTGAGCGGTGTGCCCTCGTAGAGGCCGAGCAGCTCGGGGTCGGACGGGTCGGGTTCGTCCTCGACGAACACCGCCACGTTGTCCATGACCCGCGTCAGCTCCGGCGGGATCCGGTCCAGGGCTTCGCTCACCAGCTCTTCGAACGCCTCGCGTGTCATTTCCAGCACACGCCCATTGTCGGGGACGAACGCCGGTTCGGGGCGGCTGTCGCGCGGCGGGCTTGTCCTGTGTGTGCCGGGACAGGGCGAAATGGTGTGCGGGGGCGGGCAGTTGGGGACAGGGGTGGTCGTCGTAGCGGCTGCTTCCGGCCGGTGTCGGGGCGGGAAGGGGTGTTCTCCGGCCAGGAACGGGCGGCGGCGGTCGGACGCGTGTCTTCCGGTGGGCGGTGGGAGTTGAGAGGGGGACTCCCTTTTTCCGCCTCGGAGGTGGCCCCGTGCGCCCCATGTACGTACCCGTCCGTCTGGCCGCCGCGGTCGCCGTCGTCGCCGCTGCCGCCGGCTGCATGAGCGTGGGCGACGACGCGGGCGGCGGTGCCAAGCCCTCGCACTCCGCCGGACAGCACGCCGGCGAGGCGCCCGACGGCGGTTCGGGGGGACCGGGGGGCGGGATCGGGTTCGGCGGGTCGCGGGGTGACGGGAAACACGGGCACGGCAAGCCCCGGCCCGGGGAGTCCGCCTCGGGGTCGGCCTCGCCGTCCGCGCCCGGCGGTGCGGCGAGCCCGGCCGGGTCCAAGGCGCCCAGACCCGGCACGAGCGCGAAGCCGGGCGGGCCGACGACGGCCGCGCCGCAGCCGACCCCGACGCGGACCCCGCCGCCCCCGGACCCCTCGCCGAGCCCGCAGTCGCCGTCCGCCCAGCCGACGGTGGCGGAACCCTCGTCCTCCGCGCACGAGGACCCCGCCCCGCAGCTGGTCGACCGTGAACCGGCGCCGGCGGCCGGATCACCGGCGTAGGAACGGTTGTGACGCACGTCAATCGAGGCGGGTTTGCCTCCGGGGGTGGTGGGTGCGTATGGTGGTAGATCGTTTGATCCCATTGCCCGGCGCCACTGCAGAGCGCGCCGTGTGGCGCGTACTCTCCCCTTGCCGTGGCGGACCGCATTGAGGCGGTCGATAGCGAATCACGGAGTTGACGGGCGCGTGCCGACGGAGACTCCGGAAGGTTTCGCATTCGCATGTCCATTTCCAGTACTGATCACATCGTCATGCCCGAGAACGAGGGCGACGAGACGGCCGTAGAGGCCACCACCGAGGCAGCTCCCGAGGTCACCTTCGCGGACCTCGGTCTCCCCGAGGGCATCGTGCGCAAGCTCGCGCAGAACGGTGTGACCGCCCCCTTCCCGATCCAGGCCGCGACCATCCCGGACGCCCTGGCCGGCAAGGACATCCTCGGCCGTGGCCGCACCGGCTCCGGCAAGACCCTCTCGTTCGGTCTGCCGCTGCTCGCGACGCTGTCCGGCGGCCGCACCGAGAAGAAGCGCCCGCGCGGCATCATCCTCACCCCCACCCGCGAGCTGGCGATGCAGGTCGCCGACGCCCTCCAGCCCTACGGCGACGTCCTCGGCCTGAAGATGAAGGTCGTCTGCGGCGGCACGTCCATGGGCAACCAGATCTACGCCCTGGAGCGCGGCGTCGACGTCCTCGTCGCCACCCCGGGCCGTCTGCGCGACATCATCAACCGCGGCGCCTGCTCCCTCGAGGACGTGCGCATCGCCGTCCTCGACGAGGCCGACCAGATGTCCGACCTGGGCTTCCTGCCCGAGGTCACCGAGCTGCTCGACCAGATCCCGGCCGGCGGCCAGCGCATGCTGTTCTCGGCGACGATGGAGAACGAGATCTCCACCCTCGTCAAGCGCTACCTCACCGACGAGGTCACCCACGAGGTCGACAGCGCGCAGGGCAACGTCACGACGATGTCCCACCACATCCTCATCGTGAAGCCCAAGGACAAGGCGCCGGTCACCGCCGCGATCGCCTCCCGCAAGGGCCGCACGATCATCTTCGTCCGCACCCAGCTGGGCGCCGACCGCATCGCCGAGCAGCTGCGCGAGTCCGGCGTGAAGGCCGACGCGCTGCACGGCGGCATGACGCAGGGCGCCCGCACCCGGACGCTGGCGGACTTCAAGGAGGGCTACGTCAACGCGCTCGTCGCGACCGACGTGGCCGCCCGCGGTATCCACGTCGACGGCATCGACCTGGTCCTGAACGTGGACCCGGCCGGCGACCACAAGGACTACCTGCACCGTGCGGGCCGCACCGCGCGTGCCGGTCGTACGGGCACCGTCGTGTCCCTCTCCCTGCCGCACCAGCGGCGCCAGATCTTCCGGCTGATGGAGGACGCGGGCGTCGACGCCGGGCGGCACATCATCAACACCGGTACGGCCTTCGAGCCCGAGGTCGCCGAGATCACCGGCGCCCGTTCGATGACCGAGGTCCAGGCCCAGTCGGCGGGCGACGCCGCGCAGCAGGCCGAGCGCGAGGTCGCCCAGCTCACCAAGGAGCTGGAGCGGGCCACGCGCCGCGCCGCCGAGCTGCGCGAGGAGTCCGACCGGCTGATCGCCCGTGCCGCGCGCGAGCGGGGCGACGACCCGGAGGCCGCGGTCGCCGAGGCCGCCGCCGTCGTGGAGGCCGCCGCCGAGGCGGTCGCCGCGGAGCCCGCGCCGGCCCGCGAGGAGTCCTCTTCCTACGACCGTCCGCGTCAGCAGCGGGACGACCGGGGCAACTACGAGCGCCGTGACCGCCGTGACGACCGCGGTGGCCGTTCCTTCGAGCGCCGTGACGACCGCCCCTCCGGCGGCTTCCGTCGCGACGACCGGCGTGACGACCGTGGCGGCCGTTCTTTCGACCGTCGTGACGAGCGTCCCTCGGGCGGCTTCCGTCGTGACGACCGTGGCGGCAACGACCGTGGCGGTTTCCGCCGCGACGACCGTCCCTCCGGCGGCTTCAACAACGACCGTCGTGACGGCGACCGCGGTGGCCGTTCTTTCGACCGTCGTGACGAGCGTCCCTCGGGCGGCTTCCGCCGTGACGACCGTGGCGGCAACGACCGCGGTGGCAACGGCGGCGACCGTGGCGGCCGTTCTTTCGAACGTCGTGACGACCGCCCCTCCGGAGGCTTCCGCCGTGACGACCGCGGTGGCAACGACCGCGGCGGCGACCGTGGCGGCTTCCGCCGCGACGACCGTCCCGCGAGCGGTCACCGGGGCAGCGACCGTCCGTTCAACCGCGACCGCCAGGGCGACCGCCCCGGCTTCCGCACCGGCGGCCACGACCGCCCGTACGGCCACCGCGGCACGACCGGCACGGGTACCGGCACCGGTTCCTTCGGCCGCCGTGACGACAAGCCGCGCTGGAAGCGCAACGGCTGACACCGAGTGAGCTGACGAAAGGGCCCGTACGACATGGTCGTACGGGCCCTTTCGTATGCCACGGAAACCCCGGTGGCCCCAGGACCGCTCGCTGATACGCTCCCGTAGCCCTCTCAGGGCATGCACATTTCATTCACAGATACGGGTCGAGGGGCCGGGGGGTTCCGTGAAGGGCCGCACGTTCGTACGGCGGCGGGGGCTCGGGGGCGTGGCGCTGGCCGCCGTTCTCGCGCTGGCCGTGGGTTCACCAGGGGTTGTCGGGACGGCGTCGGCCGCCGGGGCGGCGGGTGAGACCGTGCTGCCGGCCGGGGTCAGGACCGTCCCGCGCTCCGCGGGGCTGGAGGGGTACGGCGACACCGGGCTGCTGTCCCAGCCGGAGGGCACCGAGCACCAGCAGTGGACGGACTACGCGACCGGACAGTCCCGGGACCTCACCGACTTCTCGCGCTGGGACGGGACACAGGGGCAACTCGGCCTGGCCCAGTCCGACACGGCGTTCGAAGCACTGGGGAGGACCCCGTACACGATCCGGTTCCGTGACATCGGCACGGGTGCGGACCGCGGGACGGTCACCCTGCCGAGCACGCTGCAACCGGACGGTGTGGCGGGTGTGGCGGTCGTCGCGCACGAGGGCACCAGCCGGCTGGACATGCGTACGGTGCACGTGCTCAGGCCGACGGCCGACGGCGGCACCTCCGACACGGTCGTGACCGGCATACCCGAGGGCGCGAAGGTCCAGTCGCCGGGCGCCCGGGACGCCCGCTCGCTGCTGCTGCACTACCGCGTGCCCACGGACGACCCGAACGTCCTCCTCACCCAGCTCGCCCTCGTCGACCTCCACGACGGCACGGTCACCCCCGTCTTCGAGCCGTACAAGCCGAATCTGGCCTGGATCCCCCTGCTCACCCACGACTACGTGGGCTGGTGGCAGCCCAACCTGGGCGCCCGGCTGGTCCGCCGGGACGACCCGCGGGGACCGGCCGTCGAGATACCGGCGTCCGCCACGGCCGGGAAGATCGCGCTCACCGTCGTCGGGGACCACCTGGTCGCCGTCGACGACAGCACCCGCGCGCTGCTGACGATGCCTCTGAGCGGGGGCGAATGGCGCCAGTTGGTGCCCCGGGCGCAGATCTCCCTGACGCAGACACCGGACGGATCGGCCGTCGTCGAAGGCGGTTCGGGGCCGCGGGACTGGGGTGTGTGGCGGGTGACCCGGTCCTCCGAAGGCGAGCCGACGGTCACCAGGATCGTCGACCTGCCGCCGGTGCCGGCCCCCGTCGACGGGGTGGCCCTCGCGGGCGGCACGCTCACCTACACCGACCAGACCGCGCCTTCGTCGGCGGACGTCATGTGGAACTCCCGCACTGTCTCGACGAGTTCGCCCCCGCAGGTCGGTCCGGTGCGCCAGGGCGGCGGCGGCAAGCCCTGCCCGACCCAGTGGGCCTGTACGCGTCTCTTCGCCCTCGGGGACGGCTCCGTCGTGTACGACGACACCCCGGGAGGCAGCAGCGGGGCGATCCACCGGCGCCTGCCGTCCGGCACGGTGGACACCGTGAGGGTCGGCGGCCCCTTCGCCCACGTGGTGGCGGCGGACGGCCGGTACACGGTCGTGTCCGACGACACCGAGCAGTACGTCTACGACTGGACACGGATGACGGTGGCCGCGACGCGTACGGCCACGGCCGCCACCGTGTGGGACGACCAGCTGTGGACCACCGCGGCCACCGCCGGCCATCTGACGCTGACCAGGCTCGGCTCAAGCCTCCCGGCCGTGGACGTCAACGTCGGCTCGGGCTGTGTGCCCGACGAGTTGCAGGTCGTCGGCCGCTGGGTCCACTGGGCCTGTACGGCACAGGGGACGGCCGGTGTGTTCGACCGCTCCCGGGGCCGCTCGGTGGCCGTACCGGCCGGTGACGCCCTGCTGGCCGACGGCTTCCTGATCCGGCACGACACCGCCCGCGGCAAGCTGGTCCGCACCGACGTCCGCTCCGGCGGTGCGGTCACCGCGGACGTGGCCGACCTGCCCGCGACGCCGAACCTGGACGGGCGGGTCGCCTCCGACCGGGGCATCCGCTGGACGCTCGAAGCGAACGGCGACCGGGTGGCGTACGTCGACACGGCGGAGCGCGTCCACATCCTGTCGGCCGGCACCCCGGCCGCGCCCGTGCGGCGCGACCACGCCGGCCGGGACGGCATCGCCGACCTGCTCACTCTCGACTCCTCCGGCGCCCTGGCCTTCCAGGAGGGCACGGGCAAGGGCGGGTTCTCCGGAAAGGTCACCGGCACGGGCTGGGCGACGAGCATCAGGCCGGTGGCGTTCGGTGACCTGAGCGGGGACGGCTGCAACGACGTCCTGGTCAGGTTCAGCAGCGGCGCCCTGCGCGCGTACAAGCCGGGCTGCGGTGCGGCGGTCAGGCCGTCGACGCCGTACACGTCCCTGGGGACGAGCGGCTGGAACCAGTACGACGTGCTGACCGCCCCCGGTGACCTCAACGGCGACGGCCGCCCGGACCTGATCGCGCGGTCGGCCTCGTCCGGCACCGTCTACCTCTACAAGGGGACGAGCACGGGCACGCTGTCCGCGCGCGTGAAGCTGTACGCCGACTGGAGGACGTACAAGAAGGTCGTCGGCGTCGGTGACCTCAACGGCGACGGCGTCGGCGACCTGATCGCCCAGGACAGGTCGAACACCGTGTACCGCTACTACGGCACCGGACGGGGCACCTTCGGGGCCCGGGCGAAACTGTTCACCGCGTGGGGCGGGTCGTACAACACGGTCGTCGGGGTCGGGGACATCACCGGGGACGGGAAGGCGGACCTGGTCGAGCGGGACTCGGCCGGGGTGCTGTACCGCAACAGCGGTGACGGGAGGGGGTCGTTCGGGGCGCGGGTGAAGATCGCGACCGGATGGCAGGGCTACAGGGGCATTTTCTAGCCACATCGAGTCCTTATCGATTCCTTAAGTGGCGCATGTCACGCCCCCGGCGAGGGAATCGCTGGGGGCATGACAGATGACGCCATAGCGAGTGGGCTGTCAAAGGGAGACGCTCCCGGTCTCTCCGACGAAGAACGGCTTGCCCAGCTCGGCTATACGCAGGTTCTCGCCCGCCGCATGTCGGCGTTCTCCAACTACGCGGTCTCCTTCACGATCATCTCGGTCCTGTCGGGCTGCCTCACCCTGTATCTGTTCGGCATGAACACGGGCGGCCCGGCCGTGATCACCTGGGGCTGGGTCGCCGTAGGCCTGATGACGCTGTTCGTCGGCCTGTCGATGGCCGAGATCTGCTCGGCCTACCCGACGTCGGCGGGCCTGTACTTCTGGGCCCACCGTCTGGCACCCCCGCGCACGGCGGCGGCCTGGGCGTGGTTCACGGGCTGGTTCAACGTCCTCGGCCAGGTCGCCGTGACCGCCGGCATCGACTTCGGGGCGGCGTCGTTCCTGGGCGCGTACCTGAATCTGCAGTTCGACTTCAAGGTGACACCGGGCCGCACGGTCCTCCTGTTCGCGGCGATCCTGATCCTCCACGGCCTGCTGAACACCTTCGGCGTGAAGATCGTCGCCCTCCTCAACAACGTGAGCGTGTGGTGGCACGTGCTGGGCGTGGCCGTGATCGTGGGCGCGCTCGCCTTCGTCCCCGACCACCACCAGTCGACGACGTTCGTCTTCACGAAGTTCGTCAACAACACGGGCTGGGGCAGCGGGGTGTACGTCGTCCTGCTGGGCCTCCTGATGGCGCAGTACACCTTCACCGGCTACGACGCCTCGGCCCATATGACGGAGGAGACCCACGACGCGTCGACGGCGGGCCCCAAGGGCATCGTCCGCTCCATCTGGACATCGTGGATCGCGGGCTTCGTCCTCCTCCTGGGCTTCACGTACGCGATCCAGTCCTACGACAAGGAACTGGGCTCGCCGACGGGCGCACCCCCGGCCCAGATCCTCCTGGACGCACTGGGAGCGACCGCGGGCAAGCTCCTGCTGCTGGTGGTGATCGGCGCCCAGCTCTTCTGCGGCATGGCGTCGGTGACGGCCAACAGCCGCATGATCTACGCCTTTTCACGCGACGGCGCCCTCCCGTTCTCGAACGTCTGGCACACGGTGAGCCCGCGCACGAGGACGCCGGTGGCGGCGGTGTGGCTGGCGGCGGCGGGGGCGCTGGTGCTGGGCCTGCCGTACCTGATCAATGTGACGGCATACGCGGCGGTGACGTCGATCGCGGTGATCGGCCTCTACATCGCGTACGTCATTCCGACGCTGCTGCGGCTGGGGAAGGGGGAGGCGTTCCAGCGGGGGCCGTGGCATCTGGGCCGGTGGTCGAAGCTGATCGGGACGGTGTCGGTGGTGTGGGTGATCGTGATCACCGTGCTGTTCATGCTGCCGCAGGTGTCCCCGGTCACCTGGGAGTCCTTCAACTACGCGCCGATCGCGGTCCTGGTCGTCCTCGGCTTCGCCGCGGCCTGGTGGCAGGCCTCGGCCCGGCACTGGTTCCTGAACCCGGAACACGCCCGCACGAAGGCACGGGTTGCGGCACGGGCGGGGGCGCCGGAACCGGTTGATCCGTAGCGCGCCGGACCAGTCGGTCTCCCGTTTCGTCCCTGCTCGCCCCCTGTTTCACCGTCCGGCGCGGCCGTGTCCCCGATACCCGATCGGAGACACGGCCACCTCCCGCTATGCTCGGGGAGGCAACATCGCCTGGGCCCTTAGCTCAATTGGCAGAGCAGTGGACTTTTAATCCATTGGTTGTGGGTTCGAGTCCCACAGGGCCTACTGGCGCGGGGGAGGGGAAACCCCTTCTGACCTGCGGTGGAGCGCTCGGGTCGGTTTCGGTTGGCTCGGGCGCTTCCGCGTTTTCGGGGCCTTGCGTGAGCGATGCGTGAGCGGATGCGCCGGGGACGCTCCACTGGGAGAGCCCCCGACTTGGTCATGCCGTCAGATCGAACTGCTTGAGCCAATCCGGATCGGCGTCGCCAACCGTCGCAACCAGGCCGCCGCAGAGCATCACCATGTACAGGGTGAACGTGATCGGGTTGCCCCCGTAGTGCTCGATCCCTTCGTTGAGCGTCAGATTCGGCGCGTCCGGATGGCCGATGAACCCTGCTGCTTGGACGAGGTCATCGTGTTTGATTCCCAGGCTGTCGGAGACCCACGTGACGGCGTCGCGCGCCTGGTCCTCGGTGATCTGCTCCCGTGCCCCGACAAGCCAGCCCATCAGGATCGCCCAGACTGCAGTGGGATCTGAAGGGTGCTCACCCTCAATGAATGAGGCCCCCGGCCCCTTGGAGGGGTTCTCCATCCACGTTGCTATATCTGCGCGCAGGCGCTTCGCGGTCCGGACGCGGGAGATCTCAGAGAGGTCCGGCCTGACATCGCGCCCTGCCTTGGCAGCTCGTGCGCTCCGCCGGCGCTTGCTGTTTCGTCCCATGGACCGAGCATGACGCCCGTGCCCGCCAGAGGGAGTGGAAATGGCCCAGAACACGGAGATCTGCTATCGATCAGGCGGGACGCCGCGGCGCGGTTCTAGCTCGCAGTGCGGTCGTGATCATTGCGCTCCTTCGGGTCGATGGCTTGAGCAGATGCCACGCAGGAGGGGTGACTGACCGTCGCAGTCGACCTCATCTCGCTGTAGCGGAAGGGGAGTTGCGCGGGAGGGCTCCGACTGAGGTAACCTGCCCGCCATCGACCTTTGTCGACTGGGCGCAGAGGCCCAGGAGCTCCGGCGTGCGGGCCCGGTACTGAAATCGCCGTCTCACGGGTGTTAGTGCACTCACTCTGTGGAAGCGGTGCAGGAAGCATCTGTTTTGGCGTGCCACTCAAACGCTACCGGGGGCGAGTGAGGTTTTTGCGTGTCAAATTCAGTGAAAAAGCAGGCCGCACGCTCCCGTATGAAGTACTCGGGTGAGCTGTATAAAGCGGCACTTGCGGGAATCCCCAACGATCGTTCGCACGGCTTGGATTCTTTCGCACCGCAACAGCGTCAGTTGAATGCAATGCTAGCCCTTGGCCTGTTCAATCGAGGCGACGAGGGTGCATCGCCGAAGCAATGGACGATCAACACCCTGACGTGGTATACGATCAAGGTTTCGCCGCGTTGGAACCGTTTGATCTTTATCGCGGACGCCCCGATGAACGTTGCGCAGTATCTCGTCCCGGACAGTGAAGATTACCTGCGGGTTCCAGGTATGCGTCTTAGGGGTGGAGTGTTCGGTTCTTGCTACGTGTTGGAGCATGTTCCGACAGGTGGGGAACTGGTAGTCACTGACGATCCAAACGGTAAAGTGGTTGGACGATTGAGCGACACCGATCGTCGAATGCTGTCGCTCGATACCCCCTTGCTGCCGGAGGAGAAGCGTCTCTGCGAGGCACTACCAGTCATGACCGCTGATGCTCAAACCCTGCTAGCCGGCATTGCTGTGAGGATGTCTATGACTGACCCGGGCCGGCGCTGGGCCACGGGTAACTGGTATTGGGACCCGCTGGAGCGTATGGGGCATACGGAGGTTGAGGGGTACGACGACCCCCAGCGGCGACTCTGGGGGGAGGGCGACGAGTGGGCAGCGCAATGGACGGGATATCCCTACGCGCAGGATGTTGCGCTCGCACTGACTGACCCCGTGATCGGAGTGCGCGATGCGAAAATCTCTACCCGGCGGCACGGATATGAGGTAACCCTGAAGGGATCGGTACTCAAGATTCGACGCTGATCGGACCGGATGGCCGAGTCGATCAACCTTCCCATACGGAGAGTCGTTGAATCATGATTGAGATCCCTCAGAGTGCGATCGAAGGGATGCCGTGGTGGGCATTCCTACTCATCGTTTTTCTCTTCTTCCTGCCGCTGGCTTTGGTACGGCTACTCATGCCAAAGGAATCCCGATATCGCTATCTGTGGTGGGTGGCTTGGTGGGAGCATCGGCGGAAGCGCGCCGCTATGAGGGGCAGACTGCGGGAGCGGGACTAAATTCCCTCGTCTCCATAAGGGCCCGATGGACTTCGGCCTGTACGCGGGTGCTGTTTCGACCCGCGTACAGGATGAGCCTCCTCGTGTCGGTGCCCGCAGCCTCAGCCTGCCTTAGCGGATGTGACTGTGACCTACGCATTGCGCGCGACTTGAGCGGCCGAATCATTAGCGGCCGGACGCGACCTGGGGATCAACTTTGCTGCCTTCTCGGCGATCTCACGGTCCAGCTCAGGCAGCAGGCTCGTGTACGTGTCCGAGGTCAGCGTGATGGTGGAGTGCCGCAGCGTCTCCTTCACCGTGTGGATGTCGCCGCCGCCTCCGTGCGTGAGCGTCGCGGTGACGTGGCGCAGGTCCCGCAGGGTGATGGGCGGCAGGTCGGTCATGGCGAGGATGCGGCGGAAGGTCTCGGAGACCGTCCCCGGGTGGAGCCACGAGCCGTCTTCCTTCGTGAAGACCTTGCCGGTGTCCTGCCAGGCTTCGCCCCACTGGGCGCGCTCCTTCTCCTGGCGGGCTTTGTGGTCGCGCAGTTCGGAGATGGTCGTGCTGTCGAGCGCGATCGTGTTCGCGCTGCCGTCCGTCTTGGGCTCCGACTCGTAGGGGTCCCAGCCGTCCACCACGATCTCCTTGGCGGGCGTGATGAGGCCGGCGTCGAGGTCGATCTCGTGCCAGTCCTGGCCGACCGCCTCACCGCGTCGGAGACCACGGATGCCCATGAGGTGGAAGATCGCGTACAGCCGGTCGCCCTCGGCCGCGTCGAGGAAGGCGCCGAACTGCTGTGGCGTCCATACCATGACCGGGCCGGGGATCTGACCTGTCACTCGCCACCGCCGGACACGCTCATCGGTCCACAGAAGAGGCTTCGGGCGCCTGCCGGACTCCAACTCGACGTGGGACGCCGGGTTGAAGGTGATGAGCTGCTGGGCGATCGCGGAGTTCAGGGCCGCGCGCAGGGTGCGGCGGATCGCCTGACGGCTGGCCGGGCCGGTGATCTTCCGGAACGGCTTCATCTCGTCCAGCTTGGCCCGCTCGGCCGCGAGCAGCTTCCGCTCGGCTTCCACGGGGCGGCCGGGCTTGCTCGGCTTGCAGCGCGCGATCTGCTCGCGACGGGCTTCGTTCTCGGCCGCGATCACCTCGTTCTCGTCGGCTATCGCGTCGAACATCTCCACCAGGTGACCGACGTTGAGCCGGTCGAGGCGTACATGCCCGATGCGAGGCTTCAAGTGGACGCGGATGTGGGAGGCGTAGCCGTTGAGCGTGGTCTTGCGGCGCTTCTTCGCGGCGAACCACTGGTCGAGCCACTCACCGACGGTGAGGCTGCCGCGGAGCGCCAGACCCGCCCTCAACCGGCGCCGCGTCTCCTCAATGGCGGGGAGCGGCGCCTTCTCGACCGCGACCTCCTCCAGCATGTCGACGAGACGCTGGAGGCTGTCGGGGTCGTCCTTCTCCGCCAGGGCGAGCAGAGAGCGGACGTGGTCGAGGTCTGCCTGCGCGTCCTTGAGGGACTCGTAGCCGGCGCGGCTGAAGGAGCGGCGGGTGCCGTCTTCGTGCGGCGGGAGTTCCTGGCGTATGGAGTACGAGCCGTGCTTACGGTTGGAGAGCTGGGGGCACTTCTTGCCGAGCGGCTTACCGGTCTTGGGATCACGGCAGTAGCAGCGGCGGTGGGTGGAGCCCTTCAAAGGCGTTCCTCCGGGGTGGTGTTGGGGTCGGGTTCGGGCAGGTCGACGTCGCCCAGGGCGGGTGGGAGATCGGGCGGGGTGGCGCCTTCGTCGCGGAGGTCGCGGCGGAGGTAGCGGAGTTTGTACTTGGCGGAGATGGCCTCGTCGGAGTACTTGGTCCGCCTGCGTTCGGCTTCCTCCTGCTGGGCGCGGTTGCTTGCCGTCTTGGCCGCGAACCGTGCCTGTTCCGCTTCTTCGAGGGCGGCCAGAGCGGTGCGTACGAGGTTGTCGTGCGCTTCGAAGTCGGGGATGAGGCCCGCGTCGTACAAGAACGTGGCCTCGTCGCCGGTGAAGCGACGCAGTGCGTCCCAAGTGGGCACGAGGTCCTGGAAAGGGAGTTCCTGGGTTCGGTCGACGTAGCCGACCGGGAAGATCAGGCAGACCGGATACGTCTCCAGGGCGGCGGCCAGGACGATGACGTCAACCAGAGGCAGGGTGGCCCGGCGGCCGGACTCCATGTTGGCGATCACGTTGCGCGGGATGGGATGCCCGAGCTGCTCGCACCGGTCGGCCAAGTCCTGTGCGCTCCATCCCATTTCCTTCCTTCTGCGCCGGACCTCGCCGGCCACGTTGGCCTTGACCCGGTCCTCCCACTCGGGAACCTCGTCCTCATCAGCATCCACACCGCGTTGTGTCATGGAGACACATTAGCTTCCCGATGATGGTTATAGACGCCTGGAGCCGGACGTCAAGGCCACGTTCGCCGAGGGCTGTACAGAAAAGGGGCGCACTGCATGCGCGAAGACGCGACGGCCGGACGGATGAAGGACTCGAAGGGGATGAGCCGGGAGGAGCTTCTCGCCCTCCCCGTGTCCGTTGACCTGGACACAGGCAACCGTGCTCTCGGACTCGGGCGGAGCAAGGGCTATGAGCTGGCGAAGCGGGGCGAGTACCCGTGCAAGGTGCTGCGGCTCGGCAACGCCTACCGGGTAGTGACCGCGGATCTGCTCGATCTGCTGGGTCTGGCGGCGTGATGACGCAGCACCGTAGCAAAGAGTTCTGCGCTGAGCTGACACATAAACGCTGGACTGTTGCCGGGTGTGGACGTACGGTCCGTGTTCCCTCGCGATGGCCTGGTGCCCGCGAGGCGGGGATGGGCCCCCGGCGATGCAACGCCGGAGGCCCGAGCAACCCCAACCGGCCCGTGAAGAACCAACCCGGCGGCCAGGGCGCACACGCCCGCAGCCGCCAGACGAGGAGCTGCCCCGTGGAACATGCGGGAGCCGAGCCCTATTCCGACTCCGACAAGCCCTCGTGGCCGCCCGTCACCGTCCCCGGCCAGCTCGGCCACCGCACCGGCGAAGCCCCGCCGGCCGCCAACGACGGTGCGCCTGACGCCACTTCGGTGGAACAGCCTGCCGAGGAGACTGTGCCGGATCCTGAGCCGACGCCCGGCTCGGCGCTGCTGGACGAACTGCGTGCGCAGATAGCGAAGTTCGTGATCCTGCCCTCGCAGGAGGCGCTGGACGCGGTCACGCTGTGGGTGGCAGCGACGCATCTGCAGCCCGCGTGGCAGCACGCGCCGCGTCTGGCGGTGGTGGGACCGGCGAAGCGGTGCGGCAAGTCGCGGCTGCTGGACGTGCTGACCGAGACGGTCCACGAGCCCATGCTCACCATCAACACCACACCGGCGGCCATCTTCCGGTCGATCACCGAGGAGAACCCGCCCACGCTTCTGGTGGACGAGGCGGACACCATCTTCGGCACCCCGAAGGTGGCCGAGAAGAACGAGGAGATGCGCGGCCTGCTCAACGCTGGCCACCAGCGCAACCGGTACGTCACCCGGGTCGTGGGCAACGACCACACCCCGCACCGTTTTGCGACCTTCGCCATGGCGGCCATCGCGGGCATCGGTGACCTGCCCGACACGATCATGGACCGGGCCATAGTGATCCGCATGCGGCGCCGGGCCGAGGGCGAGAAGGTCAAGCCCTTCCGCTCCCGCCGCGACATCCCGGCCCTGCATGATCTGCGCGACCGTATCGCTGCCTGGGTCAGGCCGTTGCTGGACGAGGCGGCGGAACTGGAGCCGGTCATGCCGGTGGAGGACCGGGCGGCTGACACCTGGGAGCCCTTGGTCATCGTCGCCGACCTGGCCGCCGGGTTCTGGCCCCGTCGCGCTCGCGAGGCGTGTGCGCGGATGGTGGCCACTGAGGTCGAGGCGGAGGAGGAGCGGCCCGGCGGCGCGCGGATCCTTGCCGACATCCGCCGGGTCTTCGTCGCCCAGCGCGAGGCGGACAGCCTCTCCACGGACGAGCTGCTGTACCACCTGCGCCAGGACGCAGAGGCCCCGTGGGCGGAGTGGGGGCGCAGCGGGCTGGACTCCCGAGTTCTGGCACGGATGCTCAGCCCGTATGACATCAGGCCGGGCAACGTCCGCCTCGCCGACGGAACCCAGCGCAAGGGCTACATGCGCAACAAGTTCCTCGACGCCTGGCGGCGCTACTGCCCCACCGTCCACCCTGTGGACGCCGGGCCTAGCGCCTCCGCCTCGGGCTGAGCCCCGCATCCCCGGATAACCGTCCCTGCCGTCCCTGCCGTGATCCCGCAGGTCAAATGGCATGCAGACAAGACGGCAACTGGGGGCAAGACGGCAACGCGATCATGAGGGCCGCGTTGCGGGGCCGGGACCACGTCCCGATCCGTCTTGTGCCGTCCCGAGCGTCCCCGCCGTATCGCCTCAGGTCAGAGTGCCAGCCGCTGGGACGGCACATCACTACTAAGCCGTCCCGGCCGATGCCGGAGAACGCCTCCGGCATCGGCCGGGACGGCAGACCAAACCTCGTGCCGTACCTGCCCTGACCTGCGCTTGCAACGGCCAAGACGGCAAAGACGGACCACACCAACGCCCAGGAGCACCCCGCTTGACGAACATCTCCACCGCCAGCAACCCAGACGACCGCCTCGACGAGGGAGGGCCGACCACGATCCAGCAGGCCGCCGAGCGATTCACGCTCATCGCAGCGGGTGTGGTCATCGTGGCCCTTACGGCCGGCGGGTTCTGGCTCTCGTACGCGCATCTCGCCGAGGTCGCCGGACAACACGGGCTCAGGAACTCCCCGGTCCGCCAGTGGGCCTGGCCAGCGACCCTCGACGCGTTCATCATCGCGGGCGAACTGCTTATGCTCCGCGCTGGTTTGCGCCAAGCGACCGACGGGTGGGCCATCGCCCTCACCGCCACCGGATCGGTCGGCTCCATCGCACTCAACGTGGCGGGCGTCAGTGGCACGGGTGGCACCGGCGCCCTGCCCCTGCTCGACTACGTGGTCGCCGCGGTCCCGCCGACCGCCGCGCTGCTGGCCTTCGGTGTCCTGATGCGGCAGATCCACCAGCTCGTCGCCGAGCCCGCCGACGCCACTCAACGCCACAACGCTGCCGACAGCAGCCACAACGGCACCCAGATAGTCAGTCTCGCGGGAGACGGTTCCGGTCAGCCGCAGCCAGCTGCCCTCGAAGCGGCGGACCGGCACTCCGACGTGGCGCAGGACGCCACCAACCTGCCAGAGCTCCCGCATCCTTCGGACGAGCCGGAAGGCAAAGAGTTCAGCACGGTCTCCGAGGAGTTCCTCGCCATCGCCCGCACCGCGCCACTCGGACGGGGAGGCCGTGCTTCGCGCCGCCACATCGAAGCGGCGATACGGGGCGCGGGCCTGTCCATCGGCAGGGCCGACGCGGAAAAGGTCAAGGACGCCTTGCAGACCGAACTCGACGAGTCCGCCCCTCAGCGGCAGGCCGAACGCGACAAGACTTCTGCCCGCGCCTTCTGAGTCCACAGCTTCCCGCCCCACGAACGCGCCACGGAGAACCCCCTCATGCATAACCCGGGCTACGAACTCCCCACTACTCAGCGGGAGATGACCACCACCGCAACCCAGCCAGCAAGGTATCCCGTTGGACCGTCCAAGGGCCGGTCCAACGAGGGTGCCTCCGCCCCGGGGGTGGCGGAGGGGCTCGGGCACCAGGGGGTGCCCGAGGAGGACAAGCTCGTCGAGACCCCCGCCTTTCCACTGACACGAGCAGCCGATGCCGCCGCGCTGCACCGCGTCGCCCGCCGCCGTCAGCGCGAACCCGTCCAGCGCAAAGAGCGTGTCGACGTGCGCTACAGCCTCGACGAGAAGACCGCGATCCTCGCCAAGGCCCGGTCCTTGAACATCGCCGGCGCCCACTACGTCGGCGCCGTCGTCATGGCTCACCTCCACGGCGACCTCGCCCTGCCGGGCCAGCGCACCCCGCTCGACGACTACATCGACGAACTGACCGCCCTGCGCAGGGAGGTCGCCAGGATCGGCCACAACATCAACCAGATCGCCAAGAAGCTCCACTCCGGCGGCCATCCACACCCTGGGGACAACGCCATGCTGGCCCAGGTCGAACCCACCTTGGACGCAGTAAGCGCCACCGTCCGCCACATCGCGTCCGCCGCGAACCAGGCCGTCGCGAAGAAGCGCGCTCGATGATCGCGAAGATCAGCGGCGGCAAGGACACAGCTGGTCTGATCCGGTACCTGTTCGACACGAAGAAGGCCAAGAACCACACCGACCCCCACCTGGTCGCCTCCTGGGACGGCTTCGCCCCCGACCCCGGCCGCACTGACGACTTCGAAGCCACGAAGAGGCTCCTCGTGGCCGACCTCGACCTGCACGTCAAACAGGCCCGGCGACTGGGCCGCGCCCCCGAGAAGCACACGTGGCACTGCTCGATCCGGGCGGCCGAATCCGACCGCCACCTCAGTGACGAGGAGTGGGCCGACATCGCCCGCCGGGTCGTCGCGGCCACCGGCATCGCTTCCGTTGACGATCCGGACGGCTGTCGTTGGGTCGCCGTCCGCCATGCGCCGGACCACATCCACATCGCCGCCACCAAGGTCCGTGCCGACTTGCGTACGGCCCGCCACTGGAACGACTACCTCACTGCCGACCGTGAACTCGCCGCCATCGAGAAGGAGTGCGGACTCTTCCAGGTCGTCCGCGGAGACCGCACCGCCGCCAAGCGCCCCACCCGCGCCGAACAGGAAAAGGCCCGCCGCGCCGGCCGCGACACGACCGCTCGCGAACGCCTGCGCGCCACCGTCCGCACCGCCGTGGCCGCCGCCTCCACCATCGACGAGTTCGTCGACCTGCTCAGCCGCCTCGACGGCGTGCTCGTCGAGGTCGTGCACTTCCCCGCAGGCGACGTACGGGGATACAAGGTCGCCGTCGCGGACGACGCTCAGGGCCCTATCTGGTACTCCGGCTCCAAACTCGCCCCGGACCTGTCCCTCCCCAAGATCCAAGAACGCCTGGCGAGCATGGGGCCGCAGCCCACCGGCCAGTCGGGCAGGCGCAGGCCCAACCCCTGGCACCAGGCCGCCGCCGCGGCCGAACGCATCCCCCACCACTTCGACCAACCCGACGACGAAGCCTCCCAAGGTCACCTCGCCGCCTTCGGCGAAGCTCTCGACGCCCTTCCGCTTGTCACACCCCACACCGTGCGAACCCAACTCCGAGAGGCGGCAACCGCGTTCGAGCGCGCCACCCGCTCCCGCATCCGCGCCCATCACCACCACGCCCGGGCCCTGCGCGGCGCCGTACGCGCGATGCTCCGAGAGCCCGCCCCAAAGGACGGCGCTGTTCTGGCGATGTTCCTCGATGCCGCGATCCTCGTCGTCATCGCCGCTGCCCGCTGGCACCAACTCCGCCACCACGACCAGCAGGTCGCCGCCGCCCACCAGACCCTGGTCCACCTTCAGGCTGCCTATGACCAAGCAGCCGCCGTACCGCTGGCTGCCCTCGCCCAACGCCGACCACCGCAGCAGACTGTGGACCGGCACATCTACCACCTGCGCCAAGCTGTCCCCGACCATGCCGAGCAGGTCGTCGAAGACCCCGCCTTCGGCGCGCTCACCGCCGTCCTCGCCGAGGCCGAGGTAGCAGGCCACGATCCGCAGCAGCTCCTCCAACAGGCCGCCGACCAACGCGCCCTGGACGACGCCGACTCCCTTGCACGGGTCCTGACGTGGCGAATCCAACGCCTCAGCGCACGGTCGGCACCCAGCCCACGAGCCCGAGCAGCACAGTCCCGCAGCACTGCCGCACAGCACACCGGCGCTTCGGCTCCGATGACAGCAGTCGCTCCAGCCTCGCAACAGCCGACCCAAGCACGGCCGCGCTCCCGGTGACGCCCAACGCCGGAGTTTCGGCGGAATGTCACCTACGCCGTCGGTATCCCCACAACACGGAGGCGCCTTTCGGTCATTGTTCGATCCGAATGCCCTAGTGCGCGGCTTGTGCGGGTTTGTGGTATGGCAGCGCTTGCCATGCGCGAGGACGATGCCCCTCTGCGTCCGCCGTATTCAGGTGTCGCGGTGGGGCATCGGAGACACGGGGGTGGGGGACTTGTCCTACGGGGAGCATCAGTCTGTCTTTTCGGCACCAGCGGTGCCGTTGGGGACTGCGGCTGATGCGCGGGAAGTGATCAAACATGGGGTCTATACCGAGGGAGTCACCCGCCGATTAAGCGCTGCGGCCTTCGCCCGTACGGACTGGCTGGCCGTGTTGCGCGCCGAACTGGCCCGACTCTGGAAGAAGTTGAAAGCAGCCGTAAAGAAGCGGCTGCGGTGGCTCTTTCCTCCCAAGGAGGCGGAGAAGGCCGCCGGTTCCTCCGAGCCGGTACCGCCGTCGGTCGTGGTGGGTGAGGATTACGCGGTCTGGGTTCGGCGGAGGATCAAGAAGTCGAAGCGGCCGGTGCCGGTGTATGGCTTCCACCAGGAACCCGTGGTGGAAGCCTCGGACCGCGCCATACGACATATGCGGAAACGGCGATGGGCCGTCGCTGCGATGGTCGCGGTTGTCGTCTGGCAGGCCATCGCCGGCAGTCTGACGGTGGGATGGGCCGCCCTCACCCTGGTCGTCGGGGTGTGGGGCGTGTACCTGGTCGAGCGCTACCTGGCACAGACGCGCCTCAACGCCCTGTTGGCCGGTGAGCTGCACGCGGCTCCGACAGCCGTTCAGGCACACGCTCTGCCGTATCTCCGCGAGCGCCGCGACAGCGGCGACCGGGACCGCTTTCTCGGAGCGGGTCTTCAGGCATGGCCGCCCGCGGTCATCGGCATCGACGTCGAACCGGCCCCCGAAAACCAGGATGCGGGAGACGACGACACCGGGCTGCCTTCGGGACTAGGTTCGCCGGCACAGCGCCAAGGCCAGCCCGACATGGCCGAGGTGGCAAAAGCCGTTCTGGATGCCCTGTCTCAGCACAACAAGCCAGTGGCCCGCAAGCCGCTGAAGCACTTCACCGTGGCCCAGCTGCACACCCATGTCGCGCGCCGACTGGACGACCCGGCACCCGCCCATCACCGCGATCACCCCATCCCGCGCATGGAGGTCATCGGCATCGCCGGCATCCACTACAAGCGCTGGGATCAGATCGACGACGACGCCTGGCGCACCCTGCACGCCCTCGCCGAAGACAACATTGGCGACAAGCCCGTTGAGGAGATCGCCCGCCGCTATATCTGGGCCCGGGTCACCGCCTGGAACGGCGAACTCATCGCCGCCGTCCTGGTTCACCTCGCTTACCAGGGCGGCTTTCTGCGCGTCACCGTCCGGCCGCACATCATGGCCCCGCTCAACCCGAAGGTCGCCGGTCTCAAGCCCGCCGACCCGCGGAGCCTGAGATGGCTAAGCCGCACCGCGTTCAACGCTCTCGGCGACATCTACATCGGCCTCGACCGGCTCATACGCCGCACAGCCCGCAAACGGCCCGAACTGGACATGGGCAGCGGGCCGGTCAGCCTCCGCGAGGTCTACAGCGTGCGCTGGATCGAGGACATGCACACCAATGACGACGCTCGTTACTACGTGCAGATGATGCAGCGCCGCGTCTTCGACTCCACCGAGATCTTCCTGCGCGACCACAACGTCGACATCGCCGCCTACCAGCAACAGGCCACTGCGATCTACAACTTCGGCGTCATGAACGGCGGCACCATGATCGGCCCCGCACAGGCTGCCCCGTTCTCCCAGAACCCCTCCCAGAAGAACTGACCCGCGTCCTCACCAGGAGCCTCGCATGGCCATTCGCCGCCAGCCCGACCCGGCCCCCAACGGACCCAACTTCGGCATCATCAACACCGGCAACATGACCGGACCCGCCCAAGCCGCTGCGTTCTCGCAGAACGTCAGCCAGACCAACAACATCACCAACGAAGCCGTGGACAAGGCTCGCGAGAGCATCGACGACCTTCGACGGCGCCTGGAAGAACTACGCGGCCAGTACCCCGAGGTGGACGCCGCCCTGCGCGACCTAGCCATGATCACCCCGCGCCTGGACGAACCCGAACGAGACCCCGGCACCCTGCGCTACATGCTCCAGAACCTCGTCGAGCGCTGCGGCGGATTCCCCAACCTCTTGGCCGCAGCCCAACTCGTCCAGTCCACCGTTATGGCACTACTGCCTGGGTCCTGATCACCCCTGGTTGTGGTTACCGGGAGAGCCGGGGCTCCAGCAGATCCAAGGCTTCCTCCCAGCGGAAGCGGTCTGCTCCGCCGCCGGCCTTGGGCCGGTGGGGCTCGTAGCTGCCGATCAGGACGCCCATCCCGCGCAGCCGTTCCAGACTCTGCTGGTATGCGGGGTGGGCGGCCTGGGCCATGTTCAAGTACGGCAGTACGGCTGCGGGGATATCCATGCCGTATGCCTCGCAGAGGATGCCCAGGGCGAGGGTGTCAGAGATGCCGGCAGCCCACTTGTTGACCGTGTTGAAGGTCGCCGGGACAACGGCGATGGCGTCCGCAGGCGGGAGCGGTCGGGCCTCGCCAGGCGTTCGCCAGGCCGAGCGGATCGGGTAGCCGGTCTGGATCTCGACCGCCTCGGCGTCGAGGAAGCCCAGCCCCTGGGGGGTGGCGACGACACCGACGTCCCAGTGCCGTTCCTGCGCTGCGGTGATCAGCTTGCCGACGTCGCCGGCGATGCCGCACGCGCACACGACGACATACAGGAAGGGCTTCTTCTCCGGAGCGGTCGGCTCGGTCACGCAGGGACTCCTAGTTGGCGGCTGAAGTGGTGCAGTTCGGGCAGGGTACGACGGCGGTCGCGGGCGGCCATGTCGGCAACCAGGTCGCGTACGGCGGGGCGGCGAACGTCCTGGGCGGCGCAGGTCTCGGCGATCCGCAGGGCTTGGTAGCCGTCGGAGAGGCGGCCCTGCTGGCTGTAGGCGCGGGCCGTCTCCACCCACAGGGCCGCCCGCCGTTCGGGGACGGGGATGTGCCGGCGCATGAGCGGGCGGGCCGCTTGCAGGGCGAGGCCCGCGTCGCCGAAGGCCACCAGAGCGCTGAGCTCGTGGAGGGCGACGTTGGTGGGGCTGAAGTTGGCCCAGGCGTCGGGACGGTCGAGGGAGACGTACCGGGCCACTTCTTTGGCTTCGGCGAGGAACTCCTCGGTGGCCGCGCGGTCGCCTCCTCCGCTGGCCGCGGTCACGCCCCGCAGCAGCAACAGCCCTACGGCTGCAAGGTACTTCGGGGAGCGGCGGTCGTAGGAGCCGGTGAGGTGGTCGGCCGTATGCCGGACGAGGGTGATGGCCTGGGTGGTGTGCTTCTCGCGGGCCAGGACATGGGTCTGCACGCGGACGCTCGAGGCGAGGACCACCGGGTCGCCGGAGCGTTCGGCCTCAGCCATGGCACGACCGACCGCGAGCCAGGCGCTGCCCTGGTCGTGCTGCTTGAGCAGCAGGCTGGTTGAGGTCTGATATGCCGTGGCCAGGAGTGCGGACAGCACGTCGCTGTCCTGCGTGCCGGTGGAGGCCAGCCGAAGATCGGCGATCAGGCTGGGCAGGATGCGTTCCAGCTCCGTGTAGTCGCAGGTGTAGAAGAGCCTGCGGGCCGCTCCGACCCGTTCGCGGAGAACCGTCGTATCCATGACGGCGCCGGTACTCGCCGGGCTCAAGCCAGGCAGGAGGGCCTGGACCAGGTCGTTGTGAGCGGCGGCCGAGGCAGCCGGGGTTGCGAGCGCGGCGATGCTCGCGGCGAGGAAGGTACGGCGGTGCATGTCTTCTGTCTCGGAATCGGCGGCGGAGGCATCGGGGAAAGCGGCGAGACCCAACTGGTGGGGCGCGATGCCGAGTTCCTGGGCTACGGCACGCAGGACGCGGATGTCCTCCGTGCCGCGTCCGCTCTCCAGACGGCTCACCTTGGACTGGTGGTAGCCGAGCGCGGCGGCAACGTCCTTCTGCGAGCGCCGCTGTAACACCCGTGCCTGACGGATCGCTTCACCGATCCGTCTTGCTTCGCTGTGTGCTTCGGCCATCTGCCACGGCCCCTTCCGCCGTCGCCGATCCTGCCTGCTCAACCGAGCGTAACCGAGCGGCAATTGACCGCGATGCAGCTCCTGCATAAGTGATGCAGCGACGGCACACGGCGTGGTCCAGCTTGCCTCCGAAGCGGTTGCGTGGAGTTGCCACACCGATCCAGGAGGCCGCTCATGGAAGCGCATCAGATCCATTTCCCCGTTCACGGCACACCTGCTGCCGCCAGCTTCGCGCGCCAGCAGCTCGCCATCGGGATACGGGCCTGGGACGCCTCTCTCGATCAGGAACTCCTGGAGACAGCGGAGTTGGTCGCCGCAGAGTTGCTCGCCAACGCGGTACGGCACGCGGGCCACGGCCCTATCTCGGCCGGCGCTCGCCTGAACGACGAACGCCTGCTGATCGAGGTGACCGATGCCAGCTCCAAGGCCCCACAGGTCGGACTGCCGGACGTGGACGAGGAGGGCGGACGCGGCCTATTCATCGTCGCCGCCCTCGCGGACCGCCACGGGATCGACCCGCTGCCGTCCGGCAAGCGGTGCTGGGCCGAGTTCAAGGTCAGCGGCCCGGACCAGCCCTCACGATGCCTTCCCCTGCAAAGGAGTTGACGGTTGACAGCCGTACGGATCCCCCCAGTCGCCGCCGAAGTGGTCGCCATCCGGCCCGGCACTCCCCTTGCCGGTTCCGTAACTGTCGACGGGTCCAAGAACGCAGCCCTGCCACTTCTGGCCGCCGCCGCGGCCATGCACCGCCCAGTGCACCTGGGCAACGTCCCGACAAACACCGACGTCGAAACGATGCTCACCCTGCTCCAACAGTCCGGCTGGCACACGGCTCGCCCCGTCTCCGATCCGCACACCGCGGTCATCCTGCCCAGCGACAGGCCGCAAGCGGGGCCCGACCCCGAGACCGCCGCACGTATCCGAGCCTCGTACTACCTCGTACCAGCGCTGCTCGGTGCATACGGACGGGCCCGACTTCCCTGGCCAGGCGGATGCCGGATCGGGGAACGCGGCATGGAACAACATTTCACGGTCTACGAGTGCTTCGGCGACCGTACGACCGTCGACGACCGGGGCTACCTCGTGGAAGCAGCCGCCGGACTGACCGGAACGGTTTCGATCATGCTGCCCTTCCGCTCCCGAGGCGCGACCATCGCCGCCGTCCTGCGCGCCGTCGTGGCCGGACGGCCACTGCGGCTGGGCGGGCCCAACCTCTCGCCGGAAGTGCTCAGCGTCGTAGAGGCGCTACGGCTGGCCGGATGGCAGTGCCGAGTCAGCGAGTCCCTCCTCTCGCTCGCACCACCAGCGTCTGCCCCTGCGGAGACCATCGCCTGGAAGGTACCCGGCGACAAGATCGAAGCCGGGACGCTGGCCTGTGCGATCGCAGCAACGGGTGGCGACGCACATATCTGCGGCGTTCGTGGCGGCGACATCGTTCCGCTGATCAGAGCCCTGCGGCAGCTCGGTGTGCCAGCCGGCACCGACGACGACGTACTGACCATCCATGCCCAAGGCAACCGGCTCAACAGCCGGCCACTACGAGCCGTCGCCTCCCTCGCCCCTGGCGGCCTGGACGCCGACTTCGAACCGCCCCTGATGGCGTTGGCCCTCACCCGCCCTGGCACCCATCTCTTCTCCGACACCATCAACCCCGGCCGCCACGGCAACCTACTGCCTCAATTCGCTCGTCTTGGCGCCGAGATCCACGACCTGTCGCCCACCAAGTGCCGTCTCACCGGCCCGCAGCAGTTGACCGGGACCGGAGTGGAGGCCACCGACATCCGCACGGGCTCCGCCCTGCTCATCGCCGGCCTCACCGCACGCGGTGTCACCACGTTGGGTGGCCTCGACCAACTCCGGCGCGGACACGCCGACCTGCCCACCAAACTGCACGCCCTCGGCGCCGACATCTGCGAGGTCACCCCATGAGCCGACGGTTACGGAAGATCATCGCTACGACCGACGTCCACTCCGCCTTCGACGCGGCCACGCCGATGCTCACCCACCTCCACACCGCCAGGGCCGAGAGCTTGATCGTGGACTGCGGCGACTTCTTCGAAGGGAGCGGCTACTACCGCTTCGGCAAGGGCCGGATCGAGCGCGAGATCCTCACCAGCCTGTACGACCTGCTCGCGCCCGGGAACCACGGCTGGCCGCACTACTTCGAGCCAGGGCTGCACGAGATGACCGTGTGCGCCAACGCCTCCGACACCAACGGCAAACCCCTCTTCGACCGGGTACGCATCAAGCGGGTCGGCGGCCAACGCGTCGCCATCACCGCGGTGATCGGTCCCCAGGCGTTCAACACGATCCCCACCCGCGATCGCAACGGCCATCACGTCACCAACCCGGCTCACGCCCTGCGCGAGGTGATGCTGGAGAACCACCACCGAGCCGACGCCTGGATCGTGTTGTCCCACTCCGGCTTCGAGGAGGACCTGAAGCTGGCCGCCGCCTGCCCATTCGCGGACGTCATCTTCGCCGGCCATTGCCACAGCGACACCTACGGCCCTGTGCGCATCGGCAACACCTTGGTCGTCAAGGGACGCGAACTCGGCGTCGGCTACGCCACCGCAGAACCGGGCGGCAGCGGCTGGGCCGCCCGCACATGCACCTTTCCCAACGCCACCGCAGTTCCCGAAGACCTCGCCACGGTGCGGGAGAAGATCTCCCTCTTCAGCCGGAAGCTGGCGAGTCCGCTCGGAACCGTGAACGAGCCCTACCGCAATGGGGAGTTGGACCGCAGCCGTCTGCTGCGAGAGATCGCCAGCCGACTCCACTCCGGCCTCGGCGCAGACGCGGTGACCCTCAACGAGACCGCGCTCCGTTCCGTACCGCTCGGCGAAGTGCTCACCCTCGGCGACCTGTTGGCCATCGAGCCCTTCGACAACCAACTCGTCCACGCCGTCCTTCCTGACGAGCACGCCCAGGACCACGACAAGCTGCTCACGCAACTCGCTGAATGCGTGGGCCCGTTGGTCATCGCTCCCACGCCTCTTCCGTCGGCGATGAGCAGCGTGCTGACGACGGGCTACCTCGCCGACAGCCATCTGGGCGGCCGAACACATCAAGCCGGGCTCCGGCTCAGCCAAGCAGTACGCCGCGTCCTGGCCACCACCTTGCCCGGCGGTGCCACCGAGGGAGGCGAGCAGTGATCCTCACCGGCCCTGAGATTACCGCCGCTGCCCGCGACGGTCGCCTGACCATCGACCCCTTCGAGCTGGAGCAGGTCAACCCCAACAGCTACAACGTCCGCCTCGGCCCCACCCTGCTGACCTACGCCGACACCGTGATCGACTCCTACCGCCCCAACCTCACGCGTGAGATGGAAATCGGGACGGACGGACACGTGCTCCAACCCGGCGAGTTGTACCTCGGGCACACCCTCGAACAGGTCGGCTCCAACTCCTTCGTACCGCTGCTGTTCGGCCGCTCCTCGGTCGGCAGGCTCGGCCTCTTCGTCGAAATCACCGCCCCCATCGGCGACATCGGCTTCCACGGCCAGTGGACGCTGATGCTCTCGCCAGTCCGTCCGCTACGGGTGTACGCCGGCATGAAGATCGCGCAGATCATGTTCTTCGTCTCCACCGGTGAAATCGACCCCTACCAAGGCAAGTACCAGGCCGCCACAGGTCCGCAGCCGTCGAGGTACTGGCGGGACGTCGCTCCGGTGAAGGCGGTCGCCTCGTGATCCTGACCCGCCCCGCGATCAGAGCCGCCCTTCAGGCTGGCGAGATCACGATCGAGCCGTACGATCCCGCCCGTCTCTCCCCGAACGCCTACGACTGGCGGCTCGGCGACACTCTTCGCGTCTGCGCCGGTGAACTGGACGCCGCCACCCCCACCGCATTCGTCGAACAGGTCATCCCCGCAACGGGCTTGGTGCTCAAGCCGGAGGTGCTCTACCTGGGTGTCACGCTGGAGAAGACCGGTTCGGAGACGTACGCGCAGATGCTCAACGGCGATCGGACCATCGGCACCCTCGGCATCTGGGTCCATGTCTCCGCCCCGCTCGGCCACCAAGGCCACGCCATTCGCTGGACGTTGGAGATCCGCGTCGCCAAGCCCGTCCGGGTCTATCCGGGGATGACCTTCGGCAAGCTCGTCTTCCTCACCGCCTTCGGCACGCCGACCAGCTACCAGCAGCAGCTTTCCAAGTACGCGGATACGGACGGCATCGACATCTCCCGCCTCTACGAGGAGATCCCCGGAGGAGTCCTGTGAGTCCCCGCCCAGCCGTCGGGCCACTGGCCGCCACCCTGCTGGACCTGCCCGCCGGAAGTCCGGGCGGCAGCGTCGAACTCTTCCTCGACCTCTACACGGGCGAGTGCCCCCTCATCCCCGCACGGGCGTTCATGCTCGGCCCGTCCAACCCGAGGCGTCTTCTCCCCGCTGGGCTCGACCTGCTGCCCGTGGCCGGCAAGTGCCTGGAAGGCCCGGCCTTCGGCAGCTACGTCACAGCCCTACGCAGGGCCCTCACAGCCGCGATCGACCCAAACCAGATCGGCGTCCTGCACCTCCAGCACCTGACATTCGGCGCCACCCCAGCCCTGATCCGAGCCCTGCCTCTGCATCCCCGCATCGCCCTGGTCCACGGCACCGACCTGATCTTCGCCGAGACCCACCGCGATCAACTCCGAGTCCTGCGCGAGACCGCCAGAGCCGCCGACGCCATCGTCGTACCGACAGAGGCAATGGCCGACCGCTTGCTCAAGCTCGCCCCGCAGACCGACCGTCGGAAGATCACCCACATCCCCTGGGGCATCCCCGACCACCTGCTCACCGCTCCGCCGCCCCGACCAACCCACGCCTCCACCAGCCACCTACGACTGCTGTACGCAGGACGGCTGACCGCCGAGAAGGGCGTGGCGGCCCTGATCAAGAGCTTGGCCCCTGTGCCAGGTGTCGAGCTGAGCATCGCCGCGCCCCGGGCCCAATTCCACGCCCTGGCCCCGCTGTTGAAACGGGCCGGCGTGAGGGCCCACTACCTTGGGTGGCTACCCCGTCAACAACTGTGGAAGGCGTTCGCCGAGCACGACGTACTGGTCATGCCGTCCACCACCTTGGAGGCCATGGGCTTGGTCGCGCTGGAGGCCCAAGCCTGTGGACTGCCCGTCCTCTACCAACCCGTACCGGGCCTCAGCGAGGCCCTCGCCGCGACCGGCGTAGCCACCGACTTCACCAACTCGGCCGCCCTCGCCCGCGATCTGGATCGGCTGCGAACCTCTCCCGGCCTGCTCTCCGCGCTGCGGCAGGCGGGCTACGCGAACGCCACCCGTTACCCGCTCTCGACTACCGCGCAAGCCCTCATCGACCTCGGCCACCAACTCTCCTGAGCAGGTTCAGAAACGGGACCGTTCGGCACAGGAGGTAACCGGCCTGCCATGAGGGCAGCTCAGCACGCCGTTCCTCCACTCATCCCACCCGCGTCACTACGCTGACCGACGGGATGCCCACTGCGAACAGGGAGACCATGACGTACCGCACCGACCGCATCGAACAGCTCCTGAGTGAAGGCGTCCGCGACAAGGTCTACCCCGGCGCTGTATGGGCCGTCGGAGACGCCGCCGGAACTCATGTTCACGGCACCACAGGGGTCCTCGACCCCGAGCAACCGGACGTGCCGATGCGGCCCGACACCGTCTTCGACGCTGCCAGCCTCACCAAGATCCTCGCCGTGTGGTCCTCGATCGGCTCCCTCTGGGAAGAAGGCAAGCTCGACCTCGACTCTCCCCTGGGCACCTTCTGGCCCGAGGTCGAAGGCCACGCGCTCGGATCGGTAACCGCCCGCCAGCTGCTGACCCACACGGCCGGCGTCCCCCTACGGGCCCAGCTCAAAAACCTCTACGGCAGCGACCCGCAGGACATCCGCGATGGCGTACTGAGGGAAGCACTGCACCGCCAGCCCGGAGAGGCCGTCGAGTACACCGACCGTGCCGCCCTCATCCTCGGCTACCTCGCCGAACACCTCTCGGGCCAGCGCCTTGACCAACTCGCCACGGAGCGGATCTGGCAGCCGCTCGGTATGAACACCACCCGGTTCGGGCCGCTGTCCTCGGAGATCGCCGCACGGTGTGCGCCGACCGAACTCGACCAGGACACCGGCACTCACCTCAAAGGCGTCGCCCACGACTTCTCTGCACGACTCCTGGGCGGCGTGTGCGGCATCGCCGGTGCCTTCACCGTCCTCGACGATCTCGCCGCTTTCCTGCGGTACATGCTGGGCGGCACCTCTGCATCTGAGCAAGCCGGCTTCGGGTCGACCTGGGCGACTGAGTCGCTGACGATCCAGACCGGTGAACTGGAGCCGGTGCGCGGCCTGTTCTGGCATCCGGCTCCCGGTACCAAGCCGACCCAGGATGTCTGGGTGCACTACGGTTTCACCGGAACCGGCATGTGGATCTCGCCCGACCAGGGGCGCTGGGCCGTACTGCTGACCAACAAGCTCTACTACACCCGCGACCGCCAGCCCCTCACCGAGATTCGCAACACCTTCCGTGAAGTCGCCTTCGGCTGAGACAGAGGACCGAGTCACGCCGCCGGCTCGAAGGCGACTCCAACTGCGGCTGGCTGCACCAAGGTTGAGGTCGCGAGGATGAAGGAATCAGGCACAGTTCTGAGGTGGACCACGCCTCGCAACTGGCTGCGAGCGACGAAGGGACACCAGCCGTGGCTCAACGGACCACCGACGACCAGCCCAAGGCCCTACCGCCCGCCCTCGAATCAATGCCCCTCCTGGTTGTTGCCGTCATCGTCCACGGCAAGGCCGCCAACCGCATCGTCCTCCTCCAGCGCACGGTTTCGGGTAGCTGAGCGTGATCGCCGACAAGGTCCTACTGGTGGAGCCAATGCCGGTGAACCTGCTGTGCGTCGGGCTTCCAAAACGTCACGCAGTTCGTTGTCGCCTGTCGGCACATCCAGTCCTAGCGAGGTGGCGACTTCGCGATAGGAGGCTGCCATGCCGGGGTCTCCTGCGGCGATCAAACTTGACAGGAGAGGCTGGTCTTTCGGCGTTTGCTGGTCCACCAGGATGAGGACCGTGATGCGTTCGGCCGAGGTCATGCTCGGTAGTGCCGATCCGAGTTGGCGCCGCAAAGTGGCCCAGTTGGTGGTGGTCTGTGCGCGGGCGGTCTTCTTCAGTGCCCCGCGAACGGCGCTGGCGGCGGAGCGCAGGCTGTCCGGAACCGATGTGCTGCGATCGTGGGGTGTGCTGGTGGCCTCCGGCTGGGTTGGGCGGTCGATCCAAGCTCGTGCCTTACGGCGTTCACTTGGTGACAGCCAGTCGCCTGCGGCGTCCAACGCTGTCGCGAGATCCCAGCCCATCTGCTGCATTTCTGCATCGGTGAGAGGCTCAGGTTGAGCCAGACGCTGCAGGACGTTCCTGACTTCACGGACTGCCGCCCGACGGGCCTGCCTCTCTTGGCGCGGTCCCTTCGCCACCGGGGCGACACTGCGCTCTGCGACTGGCGTGGGGGCGGAGACCAGCGGGAGGCGTTTCGGTTTACGGGGCCCGGACCGCTTGACTGCGGCCGGAGCCTGAGCACCCACGCCGCGGCGAAGGAGCAATAGCGTGTCCGAGGCTTGCCGGATGAGCTCGGTCTCCTCCGCAGTGGCTCCTTGCCGAGTGGCTTCCTCTAGCCGATTTAGGCAGCGCTGCAGAGGCGTCAGGCTGGAGTGGTCGGCAAGGGCCTGACGCAGGTCTTCGGCCAACACGGAGCGGCCTACAGGATGATCTGACGGTGTTGCAACTGGCCGGAGTGGGGCCGCGGGGGCGGCCGTGTGACTACCTTGGCGCACACCGATTGGCACTGTGTGGCTTCGCTGGCGGCGGACCTCTTCGACGGCCGGGGTGGACAGCCCGTCAGAGAGGAGCTGCACGTTGTCCGGTGTGAAGTCGTACCAGTCGTAACGGCCGCCGCTGCGCTGGGTGCCGATCTGTACTTTGCGATGCGACCCTTCGGGTACACAGCGGACTCGATTGATGTAGCCCAGCTCGTGCAGAAGACGGGGGCCAGGGTCGACGTCCGGCCCCAGGATCGTCGCGGAGCCGATCTCGCTGGGATCAGGCAGCGCGCTGTTGTCCAGGATGAAGCGCATGGGCTGGTGTCCCTTGGGCTCCGCGGTGACCTGGGCGCCCAGCCAGCTCTCTCCGGAGGGATCTCGCGGGATGTGGGCTTCCCCGGTGAGGCCCTGTCCTGCCATCCAGTCCTTGATCGCGGCTTTGATGTAGAGATGGTCGGCGCTGCCGGATCCAGAACTCTTCGAGCTCGTCCTGCGGCAAGGTGAGTCGGGTGCATTCGGATTCGGGACGTGTGCGAAGTGGCAGACCTTCTCCGTGCAGAGCCTGGTCGTAAGTCGGCCTCCGCAGCCGCGCAGCCAAAGTCCGCACCAGAAAGTGCGCTCCGGGTGGGCTTGGAGAAACAGTGTCAGGCCCACCGGATCCATGGGAAGTTCCACAGGTTCCTCGGAATCGGCATGGTCGAGCACCGCTGTTTGTACGCGCCGTGAATCCCTGGCCATGTTGCCTCCCGGTCCTCCCGTACTTGTCCCACAACTGAGGGTACAAAGGGCCACTGACAGTCGACCTTGCTCCAGCCAGCCGCTGGCTTCGGCCGACATCAGAAGATGGACCCGCGATCACTACCGCGGCCGAGACGTCCGCTTCGGGTGCACCAGCGGCAGTCGGTGTCCTGACGCGGGTCTTGCAGGTCGCGCTGACGGGTGCGAGGTCGGTGGATTACAGACGCGTGGTCGCCTTCCTCGTGGTGCAGACCGGAGGTGGCGAGGACGAAATAGTTCAGGGCCTCTGAAGCGGCTAGGGAGTTGAGCGTGATCACGCTTGGTACCGGGACGTCTGCGATGTACTGGGCCGCCTTCCGCTCCGCTTCAGGGTGCATGTCGATGGCCAGCCGAGTCGGATCGATGAGGCGGTTGCACCACAGACAGCCGTTTCCGGGAATCATGATCCGCGTGGCCGTGTGAATCTGGCCGACTTCTCCTTCCGACGTCACTGGGATTTTGACTCCGACCTGGATACCGGGGATCAGGTACTGCTGGACCGCAGCGTTGACCCAGTGGCGCGCGGAGTCGCTGTCGGCGGCCAGGAAGATCCAGTCGCAACGCACGATCTCCTTGAGCGCTTCCGGATGTTCTACGCGCCGCACTACGGGCGTCAGGTGGATGTCGGGATTCGCGCGGTATGCATTGCGAACCGCCGGTTCGGTCTTGGGTCGGCCAACGTCGCTCGGTTCTGCGGCAATCAGGCGAGGCAAGTTGGTGGAGTCGACGGTCTCGTCATCGATGAGGACAAGTTCGCCGACGCCGAGGCGGGCGAGCTGCTCAACGAGGATGCTGCCGACGCCGCCGAGACCGACGACCGCGATACGTAGTCGACGCAGGGTTTCCTGACCGAGGTCGCCAAGGAGTCGAGCCTGGCGGTCGTGCTGAGAGTCGATTAGGTGGGCCAGAGCAGGATTGGATCGGAGGCGCAACATGTTGCCGGCGGGCACGACGGCCTCTGCCAGCGGTACCCGGTCCCCCTCGGATAGCCAGAGGTCGCCGGCGGCAGCATGGGGGGTCAGTACGAGGCCGCCGACTATCTGGCCACTGATCTGTTGCAGAGCCGGATAGCCGCGCTCGTGACTGGCGAGATCGATGCGGGAGAATCCGACCCGGTTCAGCCCAGGGTGCGCATGGACGGCCAGGTAGGCCAGCTTCTCGTCGCGGGCGCGAACGATCGCATCGCGGACGAAGGCAGGAGCGAGAGCTCGGTGGCCATATTCGCCTGGGACATAGTCCGTGCCCTCGGCCGCAATGATCAGGTCTCGGGCCAGTAGGCGCGGTCCTCGCGGACCGTCGGCGCGGCCAGCGAGTAGTACAGCTCCGTGCTCGCCGCCGTCATCCTGGAATAGGTGCTGGGACAGGTCCGCCCAAAGCCTCGGCGGGATGGTCAGGCTCAGCCCTGCGGCCGGTGGGTTCACTGGTCGGCGAGCCATCGGCGGACCCTCTCAGCCTTCAGTGCTGCGCTGTCGACGGCCGGGTCGCGGTGTGGGGAGCGGCGTGAGATTTGCATGGCCTGGCGGTCGCGCCAAGGCACAGCTTGGATGGCGGGTCCATGGGGCTGTCCGTCGTTGCGCACGACCGGCCCGGTGTAGTGAGGGTAGACGTCAGCGTCCGGATAGGCCGCGTTGATCTGGAAGCCGAGCCATGTGACTGAGGGGCTGTAGGAAGCACCGATCGGAACCTGCTCGATGGTGACAAACGCCCCACCGGTGCCGTCCGGGACCACTTCGACCGGATGGCCAGCGAAGTGGAGCCGAACGGCCTCGATGGCTTCGGCGATCGCCGTAGCGATGCTGATCACGAGTTGTCGTCGGGGGGGACGGCAAGGAAATCCTGGCGTGGGTGGACCCGGATGGGCTCAGCGTCGTCGACGACCTCGTAACGTCCGTGGCTCCGCTTGACCGACAGCTGGAAACCAGCGTCGATCGGCAGACCCTGGGCGATCGCCGCCTGCTTGATCTCCAGGCCGGTGACCTCGCGGTCGGGAAGTACCACGGGCTGGTTGTTCACAGTGACCGTGACCGCGGCGTGCCGATGCGTATCCGGCTCTGCCGTCAGTCCGATGGGGGTCTCCATGGTCCACCTTCTTTCTGATCTTGCTTGCATCGGCCTGCGGTGCAGACTGACGCGACTGTGTCGAGATCTTCGCACCGTTTGAGATGTCGAACATCTGAGGCTCAAGGTACCACGGAGATGTTTGAGATGTCGAACACTGATAGAAAGGGGGAATACTGGACTGGCTGAGGAGGAGGGCGATGGCCCGGACCCGTGTGAACGTGGCCGCCTTGTACGCGGCCCTCGACGCCGCGAGGACCACGAAGAAACTTTCGTGGCGGCAGCTGGCGGCGGAGGTGGGAGTGAGCCCGTCGACGATGACGCGTCTGGCCAATGGCAACCGGCCGGACGTGGATGCTTTCGCGGCACTCGTGCGATGGCTCGGAGCCCCGGCTGAAAGCTTCATGATCGATGCCGAGGGGGAAAGTGAAGGAAGCCAGGCCGGGGAGCCCGAACTGCTGGTGCAGCTGGCCCCGCTCCTGCGAGCCCGCAGTGACCTCGGGGAGGAAGACGTGAAGTATTTGGAAGAGGTGATCGGCGCCGCTGTGCGTCGGTTCGCCTCCGAGCGGGACTCTCGCGTGAGGTGAGGCGTGGGACAGCGATGGACGAAGAAGGCGCTGGAAGATCTCGCTCTGGAAGAACGTGCCCGTATAGGGGCGACTCCTCATGTGCCCCTAGACCTGGTGAGTCTCACTGACGAGTACGGCATTCCGGTCTACGCGATCAGCGACCTGGCTGAACATGGATGCTCCTCCGAGGCGTTGGGGCACTTCGCCAACGAGGGATCTCGTAAGTGGTCAGCAGCCCTCGTTCGAGTCGGCACTGGATACTTCATTGTCGAAAACTGCTCCCACACCTCTCAGCGCCGCCGCTCGAACGTGGCGCACGAGATGGCGCACGTTCTCTTGGAGCATGAATTCGGCAAAGCCCTGTTCACCGACGGCGGTTGCCGCAACTTGGACCCGGCCATGAAGAAGCAAGAGGATCAGGCGCTCGCGCTCTCGGCGGAACTCCTGGTTCCTAAGACGGCGGCGATCAAGGCCGCGATCGCCAACTGGTCGGACGACGATGTTGCCCGACACTTCGATGTAAGCATCGAATTCGCCCGCATGCGCATGAACCCCTCCGGCGCCCGGACCATCGCCCAGCGCTTCCTGGCCAAGCAGCGGTAGGTGCGCGAATGTCCTGCTCAGCGTCCTGTCCGTGCGTGAGCGATGCGTGAGCGGACGATGCGGCAGACACCGTCACGGTGCGGACTGAGTGCAAGGCGATACCTGTCCTGACTAGGTGGTTCCGGACACCGAAGAACCGTCCGGAACCACTCAGCAAGCTTTGGCCAGGACTTTTAATCCATTGGTTGTGGGTTCGAGTCCCACAGGGCCTACCGAATCGCCCCCAGCTCAGAGGTACTTCGAGCTGGGGGCGTGTCCGTTTTGGTGAGACCTGGCGATCGTCAGCCGGCCGCTGCCGGCCCGAGAGGCCGCCCGGCCCGGCGGCCGTCGGCGCATCCCCCGTGAGAGCTACCCCCACCGTCCCTGCGCGGGTGATTCGTGGAATCCCGTGGATTTCTAGCGTGGTCGTCAGGTCGGTCGCCGTCGGAGTGGCCGTTGCCGCAGGGAGGTCACGATGAGTTCGCCGTCCGCCGCACATGACGACGCAGGAACCCGCCCGGACGAGGACGGGGGTGGCCGGGGTGGTCGTCTCGGCCGGGTCGTCCGTGCTCCGCTCGGCTGGATGCTGACGGGGCTGGTGGGTGTCGGCCTGGTCTCGGCGTTGACCGCGACCGGCCCCGGTCCGGTGCCGGCGTTGGGCGCGGTCGCGGCGGTCGCCGTGTACTGGGTGGTGATGCGCCGGGTCGCGGGACGCTCCACCCCGGAGATCGCCCGTCAGGGTGCCGGACGGGAGGCGCTGTACGGGGGTGCGGTCGGCCTGGGGTTCGTCCTGGTCTCGGCCCTCCTGATCACGGTGTTCGGGGGCTACTCCTTCTCCTGGGCGGGCAACGGCTTCTTCTCCGTCGTCTGGTCCGCGGCGATGGTGCAGGCCGGTGCCGCGGTCACCGAGGAGCTGATGTTCCGCGGTCTCGCCCTCCAGGCTCTGGAACAGCGCTGGGGCAGCCGGGCCGCCATCGTGATCACCGGGCTGTTCTTCGGCGTCGCCCACCTCGCCGCCCCGGGAGCCGGCGCGTGGAGCGCGCTCGCCATCGCCCTGGAGGCCGGTGTGATGCTCGGTGCCGCGTTCCTGTGGCGGCGTAGCATCTGGTTCGTCGCGGGCCTGCACTTCGCCTGGAACGTCGCCGAGCAGCTGCTCGGCATCCCGGTCTCCGGACACACTCCCAAGGGCCTGTTCACGGTCGACATCCACGGCTCCGCCCTGCTCAGCGGCGGCACCTTCGGTCTGGAGGCATCGATCGTGCCCGTCCTCCTCGGTGTGCTGCTCACCGTCCGGATGTTCGTCCTCGCCGGCCGGAGCGGCGGTCTGCGGCCCCGGCGTCTCGTCCGGCGCTGAGGCAGACCACCGCACGGGACACCAGCTGATCGGAGGAAGAGGCAAGTGATGTTCCGTCAGGGCCTTTCGCGGACACCGTGGTTGCGGGTACCGCTCGAACAGTGGAAGGAGCAGGACGCCTTCCTCAAGGACGGTGTCCTCGCCCTTGTGCTCACCTTGCTGGCCTTCGTGCCGACCCTCTCGGCCATCGGGGCGCAGATCGGCGATCTGCCCGAGCGGCCGGCGAACGCACTGGGTTTCGGGCTGGTCCTGGCCCAGACCCTGCCGCTGGCGGCGCGCCGTCGCTGGTCCGCGGGCTGTCTGGTTGCCGTGGCCGCCGCGTTCGCCGCCCACCAGGCGCTGGGTTTCGCGACGACGTTCGGCAGCTTGGGGCTGTATCTGGCGCTGTATTCGGCCGGAGCCCACCAGGTCCGCTTCCGTCCGGGTCTGGCGGGCGGGGCGAGTGCGGGGTACGTGGTGCTGGCCGTCGTACTGCACCGGCTCGGCTCCCCGCAGGACGCGATGGCCTACGTCGCCTTCTACCTGGTGCTGGCCGCGGTCCGGCTGGTCGGGAGCGGTGTGCGCAAGCGGCGCGCCGAAGAGGCGGAACGGCGGCGGCTGGCCGCCGAGTTGGCCACGGCCGCCGAACGGGCACGGATCGCCCGTGAGCTGCACGACGTGGTCACCCACCATGTGACGGCCATGGTGGTGCAGGCGGACGCGGCACAGTTCCTGATCACGTCCGCACCGGAACGGGCCACTACGGGAATGGCCTCCGTCAGCGACACCGGCCGCCGGGCCCTGACGGAACTGCGGTATCTGCTCGGGGTGTTGGAGGCGACCGGCGAGTCCGTGTCCGACGGGTACGCGACCGGTGAATCCGTGTCCGCCGGGTCCGCGACCAGTGAGTCCGCGTTCGCCGGGTCCGCGACCGACCGGCCCGGCCGGGAGGGCTCCTCGCCCGGGAGCCGGGGACCCGCTCTCGGCCGGGTGGGAGACCTCGTCGAGCAGGCCCGCAGGTCGGGTCAGCCGGTGGAGTTCAGCGAGCGGGGCGAGCGGCGGCCCCGGAGCGTGGACGTGGAGCTGGCCGCGTACCGGGTGGTGCAGGAGGCGCTCACCAACGCGATGAAGTACGCGACCGGGCAGCCGACACGGGTCCTGCTCCGGCACGGGGACGAGCACATCGAGATCGGGGTGACCACCGACGGCCCCGCCTCCGCCCCCGCGCCGGCGGCCGTGCCCGCCACCCGCGAGCCGGGCCCCAAGGGGGGACGAGGCCTGGCCGGGCTGCGTGTCCGAGTGCGGATGCTCGATGGCGAACTGGAGGCCGGACCCCGGCCCGAGGGCGGGTTCGAGGTCCGTGCCACGATTCCGTCCCAGCTCCGGTCCCCGTATCAGCCCGAGCCCTAGCCCCAGTCCGAGCCCCAGCATCAGCCCGAGCCCGAGCCCGAGCCCGAGCCCGAGCCCGAGCCCGAGTCCCAGTCCCAGTCCCAGCCCGAGCATCAGCCTCAGTCCGAGTCCGAGCCCGAGCCCGAGCCCGAGTCCCAGTCCCAGTCCCAGCCCGAGCATCAGCCTCAGTCCGAGTCCGAGTCCGAGCCCGAGTCCGAGCCCCAGCCCAAGTCCGAGCACCAGTCCCAGTCCCAGCCCGAGCCCCAGCCCAAGTCGGAGCACCAGCCCCAGTCCGAACCCCATCCCTAGCCCGTTCAGGAGTGATTACGTGAGGGACGCGCCGCCACCGATCCGTGTGCTCGTCTGTGACGACCAGGAACTGGTGCGGACCGGCTACGTCACCATCTTCTCGGCCCAGCCCGACATGGAGGTCGTCGGCGAGGCGGAGAACGGGCACGCGGCGGTGGAGGCCGCGCGGCGGCTGCGCCCCGACGTGGTCGTGATGGACATCCGGATGCCCCTTCTCGACGGCATCGAGGCGACCCGGCAACTGGCGGGCCCCGACGCCGGGCAACCACCGAAGGTGCTGGTCGTCACCACGTTCAACGTCGACGCCCATGTCTACGACGCGTTGCGCGCCGGAGCCAGCGGGTTCCTCCTCAAGGACGCGCCGCCCGCGGAGCTGGTGAACGGCATCAGGACCGTCGCCCGGGGCGAGGCCCTGCTGGCGCCCGCCGTCACCCGTCACCTCATCGGCCACTACGCCGAGCATCTGCGCCCGGCCGAGTTCTCCCGGCCGGCCAGAGAGGACGTCGTACGCGCGTTGACGCCCCGCGAGTTGGAGGTGCTCCGGCAGATGGCCGAGGGGCTGTCGAACGCGGAGATAGCGGCGGAGCTGTACATCACCCCCGAGACGGTCAAGACCTATGTCTCGCGGATCCTGGCCAAGCTCGCCCTGCGCGACCGGGTCCAGGCCGTCGTCCTCGCCTACCGGGTCGGACTGGCGTCCGGCACACCGTGAACCGGCGGGAGCGGACCGATCGGGATTGGACCGATCGGGATTGGACCTCGCCGCCTGAGGAACCTGTCCTGACCGACCACAGCTGGTTCCGGGCGCGCGTCCGGATGCCCGATGAAGGGCGCGGGAGATGGCGGGAGATGTCGGAGGGGTCCGGTGCCTGGCGGCCTCAGCGGACGCCCGGCGCGATCTCCTCGATCAGTTCCTCGACCAGCACCTTGATCTCGTCGCGGATCGGGCGGACGGCCTCGACGCCCTGGCCCGCCGGGTCCTCCAGCATCCAGTCCAGGTACCGCTTGCCGGGGAAGACCGGGCAGGTGTCGCCACAGCCCATGGTGACGCAGACGTCCGACTCCTTCACCGCGTCCACGGTGAGCATCTTCGGGACCTCGGCGGAGATGTCGATGCCCACCTCGGCCATGGCCTCGACGGCGGCCGGGTTGACGCCCGCGCCCGGGGCGGAGCCGGCGGAGCGGACCTCGACACGGTCTCCGGCCAGGTGGGTCAGCCACGCGGCGGCCATCTGGGAACGGCCGGCGTTGTGGACGCAGACGAACAGCACGGAGGGCTTGTCGGACATCAGAGGTCTCTCTTGTCTCGCGACGGCATCAGGCACGAATGACATCAGGCACGTACAACAGCGGGCACGAACAACAGCGGGCACGAGCAACATCAGGCCCAACGACATCAGACACGAACGGCATCAGCGTGTGGTGATGTCAGCTCCCGCTGATGTGAAAGTATCAGCGCATGCTGACGTCAGTCGACACTGACCTGATCCGGGTGCTGGCCGACCCGCTCAGGCTCCGGATCGTGACCCTGCTCGCCCGAGAGACGCTGTGCACCACCCACCTCGTGGAAGAGACCGGTGCCAAGCAGACCAACCTCTCCAACCACATGAAGGTGCTGCGCGAGGCCGGGGTCGTAGAGACCGAGCCGTGCGGCCGGTACACCTACTACCGGCTCAGGCCCGACGTCCTCGCCGCACTCGCCGGGCAGTTCGCCGAGCTGGCCGCGTCCGCGCGCACCGCCGCCGGGAACAAGAGGGCCTGTCCATGACCGCCGCCGAAGCCGTTCCGCCCGCGCGGACCGCGACAGCCGCTTCGGCACCCGCCTCCGTCGGGTCCGCGCCGGGTGCCGCTCCGCCGCGCAGTCCCCTGGTCGCCCGGGCCGCCGCCGAACTCCTGGGTACGGCGCTGCTGGTGGCCGTCGTGGTCGGCTCGGGCATCCAGGCCACCGAACTCACCAGGGATGTCGGCCTGCAACTGCTGGCCAACTCGATGGCCACCGTCTTCGGTCTCGGCATCCTGATCCTCCTGTTCGGCCCGGTCTCCGGCGCCCACTTCAACCCGGTCGTCACCCTGGCCGAGTGGTGGACCGCCCGGCGCGGTGGCGCCGGGGGCACCCTGCGCGAGGTGGTCGTCTATCTGTCCGCGCAGATCGTCGGCGCCGTCGCGGGCGCGATCCTGGCGGACGCGATGTTCGCCGAGCCGCTGGTGAAGTGGTCCACACACGACCGTTCGTCCGGGCACCTGTTGCTGGGTGAGGTGGTCGCGACGGCCGGTCTGATCCTGCTGATCTTCGGCCTGGCCCGCACCGACCACACGCGGTACGCCCCCGTGGCCGTCGCCTCCTACATCGGCGCCGCGTACTGGTTCACGTCCTCGACGTCCTTCGCCAACCCCGCGGTGACCATCGGCCGCGCCTTCACCGACACCTTCGCGGGCATCGCGCCGGGCTCGGTCTTGGGGTTCATCGGCATGCAACTCATCGGCGCCATAGTTGGGTTGGGGCTCGTGGCCCTCGTCTTCATGCCCGGCCGCGCGGCCGAATGACGTGCACGACCCGCGTCATCCGGTTCCGGTCGGCGCGCTCGGGAGGATGGTCCCGCTGGACGCGGTGGCCGAGCAGGGCGTGATGCCACCCGGTTGCCGATCACCGCTCAGGCCGCGGTCGGAGCGACGACCAGCAGCCTGCCCATCGCCGCCAGCACGGAGGGCTCGACGCGGTAGTAGACCCAGGTGCCGCGCCGCTCGGAGGTGAGCAGGCCGGCCTCCTTGAGCTTCTTCAGGTGATGGGAAACGGTCGGCTGCGAGACGCCGACGTCGGAGATGTCGCACACGCACGCCTCGCCGCCCTCGTGCGAGGCGACCAGGGAGAACAGGCGCAGCCGGACCGGATCGCCGAGCGCCTTGAACATCCGCGCGGCCGTTTCGGCCTCCTCCGCGGTGAACGGGCGCTCGGTGAGCGGCGGGCAGCACGGCGCCGCGGCCTCGCCGGGGGCGGGGTCCAACAGCGGCAGCGCCTGAGTGTTCGACATACGTCTATGTTGACATACGTCGAACCAGTCGCCGGGGGGCATGACCGGCTCCCTCCCGCGAGGGGCTTCGAGCGAGCGCGCCACCGCGCCACCGGGTGCCCATCTGATCGGCAGTAAGCCGAGCTGACGACCTCCATGCCAAAGCCGAGCCGGCGATTTCCGTGCCAAGCCGAGCCGGCGATTTCCGTGCCAAGCCGAGCCTACGACCACCACCACTCGTGAATTCGATGAACGTCTATGTTGACCCTTGTCGAATCAAGTGCCAAGCTGGCCGCGTAAGCCATCGACAAACGTCGAAGTAAAGGGGAGTCCAGTGAGCGCGCTCACCACCGACCAGTTGCCCGTCGTGGTCATCGGCGCCGGTCCCATCGGCCTGGCCGCCGCCGCCCACCTTGTCGAGCGCGGCATCGAACCTCTGGTCCTGGAGGCCGGCCCGGCCGCCGGGAGCGCCGTACGCGAGTGGTCGCACGTCCGTCTGTTCTCCACCTGGGGCGAGCTCACCGACCCGGCCGCCGAGAAGCTCCTCGCCCCGACCGGCTGGCTCCGCCCCGACGCCTCCGCCTACCCGACCGGCGGCGACTGGGCCGAGCGCTACCTCCAGCCCTTGGCCGACGTACTCGGTGACAAGGTCCGCTACGGCACGGCGGTGACCGGTGTGGCCCGGGCCGGCCGTGACCGCGTCGTCGACGCGGGCCGCGACGAGCAGCCCTTCACCGTGCACGTCCGGTCCGCCGACGGCCACGAGGAGCGGATCACCGCCCGCGCCGTCATCGACGCCTCCGGCACCTGGTCCACCCCCGGTCCGCTGGGCGCGGACGGGCTGCCCGCCCTCGGTGAGAAGGCGGCGGCCGACCGCATCTCCTACCGGGTCCCCGACCTCAAGGACCCCGCCGTGCGCGCCCGTTACGCGGGCAGGCGCACCGCCGTCGTCGGCTCCGGCGCCTCCGCCTTCACCGCCCTGGCCCTCCTCGCCGACCTGGCGGCGGAAGAGACCGGCACGCACGCGGTGTGGATTCTGCGGCGCGGCATCGGCTCGAACACGTACGGCGGTGGCGACGCCGACCAGCTTCCCGCCCGAGGCGCCCTCGGCCTGCGCGCCAAGGCCGCCGTGGAGGCCGGTCACGCCAGCGCGGTCACCGGCTTCCGTGCACAGGCTGTGGAACGCGACGGCGACCGACTGGTCCTCGTCGCCGAGGACGGGCGCCGCCTCGACCCGGTCGACGAGGTCGTCGTCCTGACGGGCTTCCGCCCCGACCTCTCCTTCCTCGCCGAACTCCGCCTCGGCCTCGACGAGCGCCTCCAGGCCCCGACCGCGCTCGCCCCGCTCATCGACCCGAACGTCCACTCCTGCGGCACGGTCTACCCGCACGGCGTCAACGAGCTGTCCCACCCCGAACAGGGCGTCCACCTGGTCGGCATGAAGTCCTACGGCCGTGCCCCCACCTTCCTCGCCATGACCGGCTACGAGCAGGTCCGCTCCATCACCGCCGCCCTCGCAGGCGACCGAGAGGCCGCCGAACGCGTCGAGTTGGTCCTCCCGGACACGGGTGTCTGCGGCGGCGCGGGCCTGTTCGACGAGCCGGAGAACGCCGAGCAGTCCGGCGGCGGTTGCTGCGCCGCCCCGACCACCCTCCAGATCGGCACCGGCGCCCCGGCCGCCACTACCGCCGGTGGCTGCTGAGCCGTGGATGACCGACCGTGGCGCCGGCTAGGAAGAGAGCGAGGACGGGAGCGAGGACGAGGGCGCGTACGCACAGCCCGTCGGGGCCCGTCCCGTCCGTCACGCACCGCACGTCGAGCGGGCCGCCCGCGCTCGAAGCGCTGGGCGACCCGCTGCGGCCGTTAGGCGGAACTCCCGCCGACACCGATCGTGTGCCGATGTGCTCAGTTCGTGGTGAGCATGCCCGCGCGGAGCTTGGTGAGGGTGCGGTTGAGGAGGCGCGAGACGTGCATCTGGGAGACGCCGAGGTGTTCGCCGATCTGGGCCTGGGTGAGTTCCTCGACGAAGCGCATGTGGATGATGCGCCGTTCGCGGTCGTCGAGTTCGGCGATCAGGGGGGCCAGGGCGTTGAAGTCCTCGACGAGTTCGAGGGCGTTGTCGTCGAGGCCGATGAAGTCGGCCAGCGCGGCTTCGCCGTCGTCGCTGGAGCTGATGGTGGCGTCCAGGGAGGCGGAGTTGTAGCCGTTGGAGGCGAGATGCGCCTCGTTGACCTCTTCCTCGCTGAGGCACATCAGCTGGGAGAGTTCCTTGACGGTGGGCATACGGCCGAGCCGGCTGCGGAGCTCCTCGTTGGCCTTGGCGAGCTGGACGCGGGCTTCCTGGAGGCGGCGGGGTACGTGCACGGCCCAGGAGGTGTCGCGGAAGAAGCGCTTGATCTCACCGGTGATGTAGGGGATCGCGAAGGAGGTGAACTCGACCTCGCGGCTGAGCTCGAACCGGTCGATGGCCTTGATCAGTCCGATCGTGCCGACCTGGACGATGTCCTCCATCTCGTCCTGGCTGCGGCTGCGGAACCGTGAGGCCGCGTACCGGACGAGGGTGACGTTCATCTCGATGAGGGTGTTGCGCGCGTACTGGTACTCGGGCGTGCCCTCTTCCAGGACGGCGAGCTGGTCGAGGAACAGCCTGGTCAGCTGACGGGCGTCCTTGGGCGCGACCTGCGAAGGGTCCGCGATCTCCGGCAGCACCCGGGTCTGTGCGTCTGCCGTCTTCGTCACCGTCATGTCAGGCCCCTCCCTAGTAGATCCAGCCCCCGTGCCGCCGGTTCCTTGTCCACCGACAATGATCGGCCTACCCGGGTTCCCGGAATGCATTCCCACTGATTTCAGATTGGTCCGCCGGCTGTCGTAGGAACGGGTACGCCGGTCCGTCCGTCCCCGTCCACGGCGCCTGCCCGGCCTGCCCCTTGGCCCTGGACGACGCAGGCGGGGCCGGCCGGAGCATCTCCGGTCGGCCCCGCCTGCGGGCTGGTGCTTGTGTCAGACCACGCGCTGGGTCTGGTAGTAGTCGGCGACCTGCTGGTGGTAGGCGGCGTCGCCGATGTGCCTGTCCTTGTCGAACTCGGGGGACTCCCTGATCTGGTCCCGCGTGAGGCCGACGTAGATCTTCCGCTCGTCCGGGTCGACCGAGTTCACCGTCCCGGCGGGCAGCAGGACGTGCTGGCCGAAGATCCATACACCGGTGTCGACGACGAGGTACGCGGCGGCGACGTCGTCCGAGTGCTTGTCGACCTTGCCGATGCTGCCGTCGGTGGCCTCGACGGTGTAGCCGATCAGGTCGGTGCCCGTGATGTGGCCGGTGGTCGGCTGATAGCCCCAGATGGTGTCACTCATGGAGAACCGCTCCCTCGTCGATCTCGTCGAGATTGTTTATTGCTCTCGTATTCGAACCGTGAAGTCGTGCGGGTGGCGTCGAATTCGACGACGTCTCCGCGTCTCCGCGGGACTTCGGAAATCCACGTGCCCCGGCCCGCCGCTCCCACACATTCACATCGGGAAGGAATGTGAGGAGAAGGAGCGCCGGCCTACCAGCGGTACCAGCGGCCGCGCTTGCCTCCGCTCGCCGTGGGGCGGATCACGAAGCCCAGGACCCATACGACCAGCACGATCACGGCGATCCACCACAGGGCCTTGAGTGCGAAACCGGCACCGAAGAGGATCAGGGCGAGCAGCAGAACGAGAAGAATAGGAACCATTGTTATCAACCTCCGATCATCCGGTTGCCCGGTGGAGCGATCTTCACTCCTGCGGATTTTCTGTGTTTCTCCGGTGGCCGGGAACCGCCGGGGGACGTGCGGCAACCGTCCGGTTTGAAGGTCGGATATGCGGTGAGACGGGTGGCGAACCTATTCCGAGACAGACAGGGGTGAGTGGTTGTGACCGCGGAAGAGAAGGCGAAGGCCAAGGCCGAGGAGGCCGAGGGCAAGGGCAAGAAGGTCGTCGGCGGAGCGGTCGGCAATGAGTCCCTCGAGGCCGAGGGGCGCGCCGAGGAGGCCAAGGGCGACCTGCGCGCGGCCAAGGAGAAGGCCAAGGACGCCATCAAGCCCAAGTAGGACACCACTCCTGACCACGAGTCCCGGCAGCCGACTGGCTGCCGGGACTCGTGCTGTCCGGGCCCCCGCAGCGCGTGAGGGACTTGTGCTGTCCGGGGTCCCGCCACCCGTGCGGGGCTCGTGCTGTCCGGGCCCGCATCACGCCTGGCGGGGGTGGGAGGGCCGGCTTCCGTGGCCCGTGCCGGTTCCCGGCGTCGGTCTCACCGGGCGAGGAAGGCCCTCACCGTCTTGCCGCCCGTCGGCTGGCGGGTCACCGAGGTGGTGTCGGCGAGGCGGTTGACCATGGGCCAGCCGAAGCCTCCCGTGCCGCCGTTCAGGTCGGGGGTGCGCATGCGGGGCACTTCCGGGCTGTCGTCGTGCACGGTCACCTCGATGCCGTCCCGGTGCGCGGTCAGCTCCAGGGTGCAGCTGCCGCCGCCGTGCCGCAGGGCGTTGGTGACGAGCTCCGAGACGACCAGGACCACGCTGTCGGCGCCCTCGGCCGCGAGCGGACGTACGAGACCGTCGAGAAAGTCCCGGGCGCTGTCGCGGGCGCCGGCGACGGAGGTCGCGGAGCGGGCGGGCGCGACGTCGAGGCTCATGGTGTTCATCGGGTCTCCCCGGTCTGTGGATCGTCTATGTCCGGTTCTGCCTGCCGTGTCTCGTTCCCCGGCCCGTGGCCGTTAACCAGGCGTTCAAGCCCTTCCCCCCGCGTCGTCCCTGTTCGAGGCCGATTGCCTCTCCGTCGAACACGCGGAAATCTGCGTTTGTCAGAGTAGACATTGGGCGGTGAGCGTGATTATGGTTCTCTCGTAGCTCGAAGAGACAGCAGGGCCCGGCAGACATGAACTGCCGGGCAGCAGTACACGCAGTTGCAGTACGCAGGACGGTGCGGTGGTGGAGTCGCGAAGCCAGAGCGGTTGCAGGACGGCGACGTGGCTGACGACCGTACCGGGTGGCCCGCGGTGATCAGGGGCCGCCATCAGCAGGACCGCAGTGCAGTACCCCATTTGTCAGCAGTTGATTCCAGAGGGAAGAACGGAGGAGCGAAGCGCCATCAGGATCGCCCGGGCCGACATCTTGAACCCGGGTACCGCAGGACATCGATAGTGAGGTGGTCTCCGGTCAAGCAACCGCGATCCCAGCAGCCCCGACACGATTCAGGTCAGGGCCGCCGAAACAGAAGGCCGGTGCCCGAACAGGGCCGGCAGATGGTGTAGCAGTTCCTTCGGGGCCTTGGTGCCGTTCGGCACCAAGGCCCCTCGACGCGTTCCACAGAGAGGTGCAGATGACAGCAGACGACTCGTTCGGCCGTATCGACGACGACGACTATCCCGCTTACACGATGGGCGGAGCCGCCGAACTGCTCGGCACCACGCAGGGCTTTCTCCGCGCTCTCGGCGAAGCCCGCCTGATCACCCCGCTGCGCTCCGCCGGCGGCCACCGCCGCTACTCCCGCTACCAGCTGCGCATCGCCGCCCGCGCCCGCGAACTCGTCGACCACGGAACCCCCATCGAGGCCGCCTGCCGCATCATCATCCTCGAGGACCAGCTCGAAGAGGCCCGGCGTATCAACGAGGAACACCGCAAGGCCGCCAAGTCGCAGCGCGCGGCGGAGGACTGACCCCTCGGCGTACGCCGGGTCGGCGGCCAGGTCAGAGGAAGCGTCGTATCGGCTGGACGGCCGCCTCCTTGGCGCGCTGGAGCAGGGCGCGGCGTTTCCACCGTCCCGCGCTGATGAGTTCGCTGTGCTCCAGGTCCTCCGTGAAGTGGCGGTCCAGTGTCGCGGTGAACGCGGGGTCCAGCACGGCGAGCATGACCTCCTCGTCGTGGTCCAGGGAGCGGCGGTTGAAGTTCGTCGACCCGATGAGGGCCGTGGCCCGGTCGACGGTGACGACCTTGGTGTGGAGCATGGTCGGCTGGTACTGGAAGATCTTCACCCCGCAGGCGGTGAGCTGCTCGTAGTAGTGCTGGCCCGCTAGCTGACAGACCCTCTTGTCGGTGTACGGACCCGGCAGCAGGATCTCCACCTCGACCCCCCGGCGGGCCGCGGCGCACAGCAGCTCGATGAAGAACGCGTCCGGCGCGAAGTAGGCGGTGGCCAGCCGGATTCTCTCCTCCGCCGTCTCGATCACCACGCGGAACAGGGTCTGCATGTCCTGCCAGCCGAAACTGGCCGAGCCCCGCACCACCTGCACCACGGACCCGCCCCGGGGGGTGTGGTCGGTGAACCGGTCGCGGTCGTCGAAGAGTTCGTCGTGGCACTCGGCCCAGTTCTGGGCGAAGGCGGCGGCCAGCCCGTCCACGGCGGGCCCGGTCACCTGCACATGGGTGTCGCGCCATTCCTCCGGGCCGCGCGCGTCCCCGCACCACTCCTCGGCGATGCCGACACCGCCGGTGAAGGCCGTCTCCTCGTCGACGACGAGGACCTTGCGGTGACAGCGATGGTTCTGCTTCAGCGGGGACAGGTACAGCGGCTTGCGGAACCAGGCCACCTGCACGCCGGCCCGCTCCATCGCCTCCAGCTGGTCCTTCTCGATCAGCCGGCTCCCGAAGCCGTCCAGCAGCAGCCGTACCCGCACGCCCGCACGCGCTCGTTCCGCGAGCGCTTCGGCGAACTGCCGGGCGATCTCCCCCTTCCAGTACACGAACGTCATCATGTCCACGGTGTGCCGGGCGGAACGGATCCGGCCCAGCATGGCGGCGAAGATCTCGTCCCCGTTGCGCAACGGGAGCAGCGAGTTGCCTTCCGTGGCGGCGATTCCTATCAGTCGTTCCAGCCGGCGTCTGGTGTGCCGGGCCCGTTCGTCGAGGACGCGATCGAGCTCCCGCGCGCCGCCGGTCTCCCCGGACCTGACGGCCCCCGCCGTCGCGACGGATACGGCTTCCGCGTCGGCTGTGTTCTGCGTGTTTGCCATGGCTGCACCTTCCTGGACATCGAGCTGACGACAAAACCGGGATGCCCCCGTACTTCGAGGGCATTCGGACGGCATGGCTACTGGATCGGCAACGGCACGCGGACAGGGACAGGCCCGCCGTGCGGCGAACAGCAAGACGGTCGCGGCGGCGGCCCGTGCGGGCTTCGTCGCCCGCGGGGTCATCTACGTACTGATCGGCGTCCTCTCCGTGCGGATCGCCTTCTTCGGCGGAGGTGAACAGGCCGACCGGGGCGGTGCGATCGCGGAGATCGCCCAGAAGCCCTTCGGCACGGTGCTGTTGTGGCTGCTGGGAATAGCCCTGGCCGGGATGTCCCTGTGGCGGCTGTCCGAGGCCGCCTTCGGACAGGCGGGTCCCGACGGCGACAAGCCGAGCAAGAGGGCGATGGCGGCGGGCCGTGCCGTCTTCTACGGCTTCGTGTCGTACTCCGTGCTCTCCTACGCGGCCGGGGACAAGAGCAGCGGCAGCGGCAGTTCCGACAAGAACTCCCAGGACGTCACGGCGAAGGCGCTGGACTGGCCCGGCGGGCAGTGGATCGTCGGCATCGTCGGTGCCGCGGTGACCGCGGCCGGGGTGTGGATCGCCGTACGGGCCCTCAGGCGCAAGTTCGAGAAGCATCTCAAGATGACGGAGATGTCCGCGAGGACGCGTCAAGTGGTCACGTTCCTGGGCGTGTTCGGCGGCACGGCCCGAGGTGTCGTCTTCGCCACCGCGGGAGGTTTCGCCATCGCCGCGGCCGTGCAGCACAAGCCCGGCAAGGCCAAGGGCATGGACGACACCCTGCGGACGTTCGCCGACACCCCGGTGGGCCCGTGGCTGCTGACGGTGATAGCGATCGGCCTCATCGCCTTCGGCGTCTTCTCCTGGGCCAACGCCCGCTGGCGCAAGGTCTGACGGGCCGCACGTCGTCGGCAGGGACGCCGGTGACGACGCGGCGGACGACTCCTCCGCCTGACGCCCCGCGAACGACGGCCGGTCCGCGCGTCACTCACGCGCTCGACCGGCCGTGTCGGCGGGGTCAGGCGGTCAGGCCGGCACTGGTCAGCCAGATGAGTTCGCAGGTCGCGGATGCCTTCTTCAGGTTCGTACGGGACTCCTGCGAGGCGTGGTAGAAGGTCCGCTCGATCATCCAGCACAGGGCGCGCCCCATCGCCGGCGCCTGGTCCGGGTCGGGGCCTGACGGGATGCCGGCTCGCTCCAGGACGGCGGTGATGGCCGAGCTGAACAGGTCGGCCGTACGGCTCCACAGTGCGCCGATCTCCGGCACGGTCAGGGACAGGTCGATCGCCGTGCGCATGACCAGGCCGTGTTCGTTCCACAGCTCGACCGTGCGCCGCATGGCCGCCGCGATCGCCTGGCGGGGATCGTCGGCCCGCGCGGTGACCCGGGACCGCTCCCACAGGTGCTCGACCGTCCGGGCCACGAGTGCCGTGACCACTTCCTGCTTGGAGCCGAAGTAGAAGTACAGGGCGCCGCGGGTGATGCCGGCGCCCTCGGCGATGTCGCCGACGGTCATGGCCTCGTAGCCCTTCCGCGCCAGCAGGGCTTCGCAGGTGTCCAGGATGGCCCGCTCCCGGACATCGCCCTTGCGTTCGGTGGCGCGTCGGCTTCGCGCGGGGTGGTGGCCGGGCATCAGAGCTGCGCACCCTCGGGAAAGTCGGTCGTACGCGAGAGCGTCTCCCAGGCGCGGATGTCCTCGTCAACGGCCGCGCGCGCGGCGGTGACCAGGCGCAGCGCGTCCGAGCCCAGGACCAGGTGGGCCGGCGGCCGCTCCACCGACGCGATCTGTACGACGGCGTCGCCGGCCTTGGCCGGGTTGCCCAGCTGGTTCCCGCTCGCCTTCTGCCGTGCTGCGCGGATCGGGGCGAACAGCTCGTCGTAGTCGTCGATGGACTGCGGGGTGCGTGTCATGGACCGTCCGGCCCAGTCCGTGCGGAAGGAGCCGGGCTCGATCGCCGTCACGTGGATGCCGAAGGGCGCGACCTCCTTGCCTAGCGCCTCAAGGATGCCTTCGAGCGCGAACTTGCTGCCGCAGTAGGCGGACAGACCCGGCACGGCCATGAGACCGCCCATGGAGGTGACGGCCATCAGGTGTCCGCGGCGGCGCCTGCGCATGTGGGGCAGCGCCGCCTGGAGGGTGGCCACCGCCCCGAGTACGTTCACCTCGAACTGCCGCCGCACCTCGGCCAGCGGGGTCTCCTCGAAGGTGCCCTCCAGGCCGTAGCCCGCGTTGGCGATGACGACATCCAGGGCGCCGACGCTCTGCTCCACCTCGTCGATCACGTCGGAGACGGCCTCGCCGTCCGTCACGTCCAGGATGCGGGCGTGAGCGTGCCCGGGGCCGAGCTCTTCGAAGGCCCGCAGGTCCTTCTCCGAACGGACCGTGCCGACGACGGTGTGTCCGGCGGCCAGGGCCGCCTGGGCGAAGGCCCGTCCGAGGCCCGTGCTGACACCGGTGATGAGCCACTTCTGTTCCCGCATTGTTCCTCCGGCCGGGACCTGGGAGGAGCCCGGTTGCTCTCCCTCACCCTAAAGTCTACACCGCGTCGATTTTTATCATCGCTGTGCAGATTATTGGGCTGCCTGGTCGATGTGCCCCCGTCAGAGCGCCGAATTGATCATGTGCAGGACCGCGTCCGCCATGCCCCGCTCGCCCCGCGCGTTCGGGTGCACCGGTGCCGCCGGGTTCTCCGGGGCGAGGGGTTCGATCCAGCGGGTGTCCTTCGGCGTGCAGGCGTTGTGGCCGGCGGAGGGGGTGTACGTGTCGACGTAGGTGGCCTTGGCGTCCGAAGCGCGCCGACGCAGCATGGAGTTGAGCTGCTCCTCCTTCTCGCGGAGGAAGGTCACGTCGCCCGGTGCGAGGGACATCTCCCGGCCGCAGTCGGCGCTGTCGGACGGCAGGATCGCCGGGTACGAGACGACGTAGACCCGGGCCCCGGGGGCGCGGCGCCCGACCTCGGTGAGCACGCGGGTGAGGCGGTCGGCCGCCGTGTCGATCTTCGCCGTGACCGCGTCGGAGCCGCCGTTGACGTAGGCGCGGGCGCAGGGGGCGTCCTCGGCGACGTATGTGCCGCTGCCGGCCAGTCGGTACAGGGCGCCCATCGCCACGCACCGCTTGATCATCGAGCCGAAGCCGATGTCGTTGCCGCCGATGCCGATGGTGACCAGGCGGGTATCGGACGAAAGGGCCCTGAGCTGCGGGGAGTTGGTGCCGTCGGCCGTATTCTGGGCGGAGGTGACGTCGGTGGTCGTGGCGCCGCCGCAGCTCACGTCGTGGAAGTCCCCTCCCTTCAGGCCGAGTCCGGCGGCGACGAGGGCCGGGTAGTTGCCGGCGGAGCGGTCGCAGCCCGCCGGGGTGCCGGTGGGGTCGGTGATGCCGGGTCCCGCGGTGTAGGAGTCGCCGAGCGCCACGTACGGGCCCTTCGCCGGGGCCGAGTAGGCGAGGCCGGCGTGGCCGCCGTCGCCGTCGCGGGTGACCAGGACGACCGTGAGCAGGGTGCCGCAGGCGAGCAGTCCGGCCACCCCGGCCTGTAGGGAGGTTTTCATCATGTGCCCTCTCTGGAAGGTGAGTCGGGGACGTCCACGGGCCCGGCGACAGGCGGGGGGAGTGTCCCGTCGCCGGGCCCGGGAGGTGCGCCGGTCCCCGTCCCCACGGAATCCGGGCACCACGAGGCCGCCACCGCTCTCGGCGGCCCCGGTCTGGGGGTCCCTAGGATCGGGGTGAGGCGGGCGGGGGTGTCGGGCACCGGTGCCGGGACCCCGTGGGTCAGGGCGCCGCCGCCGGCCTCGACGGTCGGGCCCGCGTCCCGGGCGGTGTCGACGGCCCGTTCCAGGTGGGTCTTGGCGGCGCCGGTGAGGTCGTCGGCCCTCACCTCGAAGGTGACGGTGGAGTACGCCGTCGTCGCGTCCTTGCTCACCGCCCGCGCGGTGAACGGGTCGTTGGCGGAGGCGACTTGGGAACCGTCGGCCGCCTCCGTGACCAGTTTCCCGATCGCCGCCCTGTTGTCGGCCGCGGTGACCTTCTCGCCGTTCGGGGCGACGAAGACGATCCGCGCGCTCGCACCGTCCGCCGCGGTGCCGGGAAGGCGCCGCTCCAGCAGGTCGAAGGCGCGCCGCGATTCGATGCCGGGCATCGTGAAGCCGTCGTCCGGGGCGGCGGGCGCCTGGGTGGCCGCGAAACCGACGGCGCCGAGGACCGCCACCCACGCCAGGGTGACGCACCAGCGCCACCGGAAGGCCGAACGGCCCAAGCGGTAAAGGAGAGTTGCCATGGCTGGGGAGGGCCTCCACGTCGGCGGTCGGTCGAGAGACAGATCCGGATCGAGATCCGGAACAGATCCCGGTCGAGTCCGTGATCGTGGTCTCAAGCCTTCCGGCGGCGGCCCCGCGGCACGAGGGGGTGCCCTCCCGAAGGGATGGTGCAGCCCGCTACACCACCGCCGCGCGGCTCAGCCCCGCGCCGGCATCGTCACCCCGCGTGCAGCTCGGTCAACTGCCCCAGCGGCAGGGTGTGTTGGGTCTGGAGGACCTTCGCGCGCAGATACCGGACGTTGTGCGGCGTGGTGAACACACCGGTCGGCACCCGGTCCCGCACGTCGATGCCGAGCCCGCGCAACTGGTCGGCCTTGTCGGGGTTGTTGGAGAGCAGGTCCAGGGAGGTGATCCCGAGGGCGGTGAGCATCTGCGCGGCGGCCGTGTAGTCACGGGCGTCCTCGGGCAGGCCCAGCGCGGTGTTCGCGGCGTAGGTGTCGAGGCCCTGGTCCTGGAGGGCGTACGCGTCGAGCTTGTTGTAGAGGCCTATGCCGCGGCCCTCCTGGCGCAGGTAGAGCAGGACGCCGCCGCGCTCGGCGATGCGCTCGACGGCCTCGCGCAGCTGGGGCCCGCAGTCGCAGCGGGCGGAGCCGAAGACATCGCCGGTGAGGCACTCGGAGTGCAGCCGGACCAGCGGGGTGGTGCCGGGGGCGGGGTCGCCGAGGACGACGGCCACGTGTTCCTGGCCGTCGGTCAGGCCGTGGAAGGTGACGAGTTCGGCGTCGACGCCGTAGCCGTCCTGGAAGCGCAGCGGTACCCGGACGCGGGCACGCGGGGTGGCGGCGGGGAAGTCGTGCATGCGGGTCTCCGTGGTCCGGCGGCAGGAACTCCGGGATGTGCTTCAGTTTTGAAGCACATCCACGATCACGGAGACTACCTCATGCTTGAAATTTGAAGCAACAGGATTGTGGGACGGGTCACGGACGCCGTACCGACACCGAACGCCTTGCGAACACAAAGGGGGCGCCGGACGCCCTACGAACACAAAGGGGGCGCCGGACGCCCTACGAACGCGAAGGGGACGCCGGACGCCTTACGAGCACGAGGGGGTGGAGCGCCGTCGCCACGGCACGTCCTCCGGCTCCTCCAGCGCCCGCGCGATCCCCGCGCTGATCTCCTCCAGCTGCCCCACTTGTTCCGGGGTGAGGTGATCGAAGACCGCGGCCCGTACGGTCTCGACATGACCCGGCGCCGTACGCTCCAGCACGGCCATCCCCTCGTCCGTCAGGACGGCGGTGCTCCCGCGCTTGTCGGAAGGACACCCCTCCCGCCGTACGAGCCCGTCCTTCTCCAGCCGGGTCACGGCGTACGTCAGCCGGCTCCGGGTGATCTTCGACTTCTCGGCGAGGTCGGTCATCCGCAGCCGCCGGTCCGGCGCCTCGGAGAGGTTGGCGAGGATGGAGTAGTACAGGTGGGGCATGCCGGCGTCCTGCTGGAGCTGCCGGTCGATCGCGTCCTCCAGGAGGTGCGTCGCGGCGATGTACGCGCGCCAGGCGCGCTGCTCCTCGGCGGTGAGCCAGCGGGTCGTCATGCCCCCAGTGTAGTTTTGTTTCAAACTTGAACCAAGCCCCGCCGTTCCGCCCCGCCCGCCTCGGAGAGAGAGCGCGTCGATGCCCCACCCGTACGTCCCCTACGTCCTGCTGTCCGCCGCCGTCTCCCTCGACGGCTACCTCGACGACACCGGCCCCGACCGCCTGCTCCTCTCCAGCCCGGCCGACTTCGACCGCGTGGACGAGGTCCGGGCATCGGTCGACGCGATCCTCGTCGGCGCCGGCACGATCCGCGCGGACAACCCGCGACTCCTGGTCAACTCCCCCCAGCGCAGGGCGAGTCGGGTGGCCGAGGGCAAGCCGGAGTACCCCCTCAAGGTCACGGTCACCGCCTCCGGCGAACTGGACCCGGCGGCCAACTTCTGGCACACGGGCGGCGAGAAGCTCCTCTACACGACGGACAAGGGCGCGGAGCGGGCCCGCGAACTGGCCCTGGCGGCGGACATCGTCTCCCTCGGCCCGCACCTCACCTGGCGCGCTCTCCTCGAACACCTGCACACGGCGAGGGGAGTCGACCGCCTGATGGTCGAGGGCGGCGGCACGATCCACACCCAGCTCCTCCAACAGGGCCTGGCCGACGAACTCCACCTGGTCCTGTCCCCGCTGTTCGTCGGCGACGAGAAGGCCCCCCGCCTCTTCGGCCCCGGCACCTACCAGCCCGGCCGCCTGCGCCTGCTGGAGACCCGCCCCATCGAAGACGTCGTCCTCATGCGCTACGAACCGACCGCCCCCGGCACCGACGCCCTCCCCTCCGCAGCCGACCGCCACTGGCTCGCCCTCGCCTGCGACCTGGCGGCGGACTGCCCGCCCTCGGAGACGGCGTTCAGCGTCGGCGCGGTGGTGGTGGCGCGGGACGGCACGGAACTGTCCCGGGGCCACTCCCGAGAGGCGGGCGACCCGGTGGTCCACGCGGAGGAAGCGGCCCTGGCGAAGCTGGACCCGAAGGACCCGCGCCTCCCCACCGCCACCGTCTACACCAGCCTCGAACCCTGCACCCACCGCGCCTCCCGCCCCAAGTCCTGCGCCCGGCTGATCCTCGACGCGGGGGTCCGCCGCGTGGTGACGGCGTGGCGCGAGCCGGACACCTTCGTGGAGGCAGCGGACGGGAGCGGGGCGCTGGCCGCGCGGGGGGTGACCGTGGTCGTACTCCCGGAGTACGAGGAGGGGGCGAAGGCGCCGAACAGCCACCTGCTGGGCTGAGCACCACGCGGCCCGTCCCTCTCCTCCCGACCCGGGCGGGCATGACTCGGCCCGCCCGCCCCCACCACGACCAATCGGCCCAACAGATCCTGCGCCCCACCCCTCGCCGCGGCACGCTCGCAGGGAACCGGTGACCACAGGCGGAGGTAGGACACATGAGGGCAGTCGCGGTGCTGGGCGCGTCCGTAGCCGTAGGGCTACTCGCCTCGTGCGGAACGACGGACACCGGTACCCGGACCATGGCGAGGGCGCTCCCCGCGAGCGCCGCGTTCACCCACCCCGGAATCCTCGTCAGCAAGCCCCAACTGGACGCCGTACGAAAGAACGTGGCCGCCGGGAAGCAGCCCTGGCTGAAGGCGTACTTCGGGATGCGGGACAGCAAGTACGGCTCGTACAAGTACGCGCCTAAGCCGTACGCGGACGTCGACTGCCCCTGGAACGGCAAGGCCGCCCACGGCTGTGTCGAGGAGCGCGAGGACGCGATCGCGGCGTACACGCAGGCCCTCCTCTTCAGCATCACCGGCAAGCAGCACCACGCGCTGAAGGCGCGGGAGATCATGGACGGCTGGTCGGCGAAGATGAAGGAGCACACCTCCGACGACGCCGGCCTCCAGACCGCGTGGGCGGGTTCGACCTGGGCCCGGGCCGCGGAGATCGTCCGGTACACGCCCGGCGCGGGCTGGCCGGCCGACCGGGTCAAGCGGTTCGGGACCATGCTGCGTACCGCCTACGAGCCGGAGGTCACCAAGAACCTGCCGGACTACAACGGCAACTGGGACCTCGCGATGACGGACGCGGCGATCGGCATCGCGGTCTTCCTCGACGACCACAAGGCCTTCGACGCGGCCGTGAAACGCTTCCGGGACCGCGTGCCCGCCTACTTCTACCTCGCCAAGGACGGCAAGGTGCCGCTCACCCCGGTGGGCTCGAAGCTCACCACCCCGCAGAAGCTGACGACGTACTGGTTCAAGCAGACGACCTTCCGCGACGGCCTCGCCCAGGAGACCTGCCGCAACCTCAAGCACGTCGGCTACTCGCTGGCGGCGTCCGCGCACATCGCCGAGACCGCCTGGCACCAGGGCGTCGACCTCTACGACGGCGTCAAGGACCGGCTCAAGGCGGCCCTGGAGTTCCACTCCCGCTACCAGCTCGGCGAGCCCGCGCCCGCGTGGCTGTGCGGCGGCAAGGTCGACCGGAACATGGGCCCCGACGTGGAGGTCGCCGTGAACCACCTGGAGAACCGGCTCGGCATGAAGGTGCCCGCCGCGCACAAGCTCGCCGAGTCCACCCGCCCGGCCGGCAGCGACGACCTCTTCGTCTCCTGGGAGACCCTCACGCACGCCGGTAATCCGGCCGACTGAAACCCGTGTGACATCGGACCCCGCGAATGGCGTATAGTTGCAATCACAACGGCGCGGGGTGGAGCAGCTCGGTAGCTCGCTGGGCTCATAACCCAGAGGTCGCAGGTTCAAATCCTGTCCCCGCTACTGAAGGCCGAGGGCCGGAATCCAGAAACGGATTCCGGCCCTCGGTGTTTCTCCCCCTGTCGGCCCACCCCGCTCGCCGCCCTCCTCCCGCCGGGAAAAACTGGTTCCGTGGAGGAGGAGGGTCCGTATGTGCGAGCCGGCGGGCGTCTGCCCGGCGATCCCGTGCCCGACCCCGGCCTCGGCGACAGCCCCGCGCCCCGGCCCGAGAGCGAGGGCCGGCGGATCTCGTACACCCGCGCCGTCCTCCGCCGCCTCCCCGTCCTGCTGCTGATCGCCGCCGCGCTCTACGACTACCTCACCCCGGCCGAGTTCACGGCGGCCCCGCTCTTCACCGCCGCCCCGCTGGTGGCCGCCCCGCTCTACTCCCGGCGCGGCACCGTCCTCACCGGCCTCGCGTCCGTCGCCCTCGTCCTCGCCATCCACATCAGGCTCGGCATCGTCTACGACACCGGCGCGCTGACCGAGGTGGCCACCGTGTCGACGGTCGCCGTGCTCGCCGTCCTCATCAACCTCCTGGTCCGCCGCAGCAGCGAACAGCTCGCCTCCGCGCGCGAGATCGCCGAGGCCGCCCAGCGGGCCGTGCTGCCCGAACCGGCCGAGCGGATCGCCGGGTTCGAGATCGCGGCCCGCTACGAGGCGGCGCAGGAGGGCGCGTTCATCGGCGGCGACCTGTTCGCGGTGCAGGACACCCCGCACGGCGTACGGCTGGTCGTCGGCGACGTGCGCGGCAAGGGCATGGGCGCGGTCGCCGCCGTCGCCGTGGTCATCGGGGCGTTCCGGGAGGCCGCCGAGCAGGAGGCGACGCTGGAGGCGGTCGCGCAGCGGCTGGAGCGGGCGCTCGCGCGTGAGGGCACCCGGCGTGACGGGCTCGACGCGTTCGAGGGGTTCACCACGGCCGTCCTCGTCGAACTCCCGCACGGCGACGGCGTCGTACGGATCGTCGACCGGGGGCATCCGCCGCCGCTGCTCCTTCATGTGGACGGCACTGTCGGCACGTTGCAGGTCCGGGAGCCCGCACTGCCCCTGGGAATGGGCGAGTTGGGGGTCTGGCCCGACCGGGCCGAGGAGTTCGCGTTCCCGGGCGGGGCCACTCTTCTGGTGCACACCGACGGGCTGTCCGAGGCGCGGGACTCCCGCGGTGTCTTCTACGACCCGGCGGCGCGGCTGGCCGGGCGGACCTTCCGTACCCCCGAGGCGCTGCTCGGCATCCTCGCCAGGGAGGTGCGGCGGCACTCCGGGGGCTGGATGACGGACGACATGGCGATGATCGCCGTACGGCATCCCCAGCCGTTGTCACCAGGTGTGACCGTGCCGGTGCCCTCCGCATAACAACTGACATACCGTCAATACCCGAAGGAATTCCGAGACTTGGCCAACTCGCCCGTTTTTCGCCGGTGGTGGGCCGTTCGTCCAGCAAGGAAAGGTTAATGATCAAGCCGAACAGCTTGGAAACGGGCGCCCGTGTCTATTAACGTTCGATAACGCAGCGCGGTCGTCCCAGCCGTCACAAGAGACGGCTCCGTGCGCACGCGCCGAATCCCGCAAGGGAACCGGGGAACCACCACTTGGGGTGAATCGCTCGTCGACCGTCGTGGAGACACGTCCGGTTTACGCGCGTAGGAGACCTTCCTGCTCCGAACCCGTCAGCTAACCCGGTAGGCGAGAAGGAAGGAAAGGAGCACGCCCACGTGGCGTCAAACCAGGCTGCCCCTGAAGCCCCTGTCGTCTACGGCGGTTACCGCCCCGACGAGGGCCCCTGGGAGGAGTGGAATCCCAGCGCGGAGACCGTTTCCCCCAACCGCGGCAAGCACCGTGTCGCAAAGCAGCGTGGTGGCGGAGGATTCGCCCGCAGCTCCACCGTCCTGGGCGTCGGTGTCATAGCCGCCGTCAGCGCGGGCGGCATGGCCAGCGCCAACACCGGCAAGCCGCCGGTCTCCATCTCCCTGCCGGACCTGCCCTCGGTGGGCCACCTGCTCGACGACTCGTCCAGCAGCACCCCCAAGGGCTCCGCGACCGCGCTCAGCAGCGTCGGCGTCGTCACCACCGACACCGCCAAGGGCACCTCGGACGCGGGTGAACTGCTCCGCAACCGGATCATGGCGCAGGCCGAGTCGCAGCAGGTGCAGGTCGACGGCAAGGCGCAGGCCGCCGCCGAGGCCGCCGTAGCCAAGCAGACCGTCGACGCCGCCGCCAAGGCCGAGAAGGACGCGGCGAAGAAGGCGGCCGACGCGAAGAAGGCAGCGGAGGCCGCCGCCGCGAAGAAGGCCGAGGCCGCGAAGCTCGCCGCACTCGCCAAGCAGTACACGCTGCCGGTCGCCTCGTACACGATCACCGGCACCTTCGGCCAGGCCGGCTCGATGTGGTCCTCCGGGTATCACACGGGTCTCGACTTCGCCGCGCCCACCGGCACGCTGATCAAGGCCATCCACAGCGGCACGGTCACCGAGGCCGGCTGGGCCGGGTCGTACGGGTACCGCACGATCCTCACCCTCGACGACGGCACCGAGCTGTGGTTCTGCCACCAGTCCTCGATCAACGTCAGCGTCGGGCAGAAGGTCTCCACCGGCGAGGTCATCGGCCGCGTGGGCGCGACCGGCAACGTCACCGGGCCGCACCTCCACCTGGAGGTGCACATCAACGGCGCCGCGACCGGGAGCGACCCGGCGCCCTGGCTGCGCAGCAAGGGCCTCAACCCCTGAGCGGACCCTGAGCCGACCCCGTCCGCCCGTGCTGTGCCGGAATATCCGGTTCCGGCGCGGGCGTTGACGTATGGCATGACTTCTCTTCGCAAGCTGGGCCGGTCCGACCTGGAGATCTTCCCGCTGAACCTCGGCGGCAACGTGTTCGGCTGGACCGCCGACGAGGCGGCCTCCTTCGCCGTGCTCGACGCCTACACGGCCGCCGGGGGCAACTTCGTCGACACCGCCGACTCGTACACGGCGTGGATCGAGGGCAACAAGGGCGGTGAGTCCGAGACCGTCATCGGCAAGTGGCTCAAGGCCCGCGGCAACCGCTCGGACGTCGTCATCGCCACCAAGGTCAGCCAGCACCCCGAGTACCCGGGCCTGTCCGCCGCCAACATCAAGGCCGCGGCCGACGCCTCCCTGCGCCGCCTGGGCACCGACTACATCGACCTGTACTACCCGCACTTCGACAAGGAGGACGTGCCGGTCGAGGAGATCGTCGGCACGCTCGACGAGCTGGTGAAGGCGGGCAAGGTGCGGCACATCGCCGCCTCCAACATCTCGCCCGCACGACTCCAGGCGTCCCTGGACTTCTCCGACCGCGAGGGCCTCGCGCGCTACATCGCCATCCAGCCCCACTACAACCTCGTCTCCCGCGACACCTACGAGGGCGAGCTGCGGGACGTCGCCGCACGCGGCGGGCTGTCGGCCCTCCCGTACTTCTCGCTGGCGGCCGGCTTCCTCACCGGCAAGTACCGGCCCGGCACGTCCGTGGAGAGCGCGCGGTCCGGCCGGGCCGCGCAGTACGCCGAGTCGGAGCGCGGCCGGAGCGTCCTCGCCGCCCTCGACGAGGTCGCCCAGGCCCATGACGCGCCGGTCGCCACGGTGGCCCTCGCCTGGCTCGCCGCGCAGCCCACGGTCGCGGCCCCGATCGCCTCCGCCCGCACGGTCGAGCAGCTCCCCGCGCTGCTCGGCGCGGCCGAACTGAAGCTGACGGACGCGGAGATCGCCCGCCTCACGCAGGCGTCGGCCTGAGGGCTGCAGGGGTCGTACGGGTCGCCGGGGTGGGCCGTCAGGACCGGTACGGGTTGTACAGGGGAGTCCCGTACGCCCCGTACACCGGCGGCCACGGCGGTACCACCACCGGTACCGGGGGTGCCGTGCGGCGGGCCGCGTAGTCCAGGGCGGGGCGCGCCACCTCCCGGCGCAGCCACAGCTCGTGCAGCAACTCCCTTTCCCGTACGGCGAATTCGGGGCCGACGCGGCCCCGGGCCGCCCGGTGCCGCAGGAACGCGAGGCTGGTCGCACGGGCCTCGTACCGGGCGACCGAGCGGGCCGCCTCGCGGCCGAGGTGGTGGCGGGCGTACTCGCGGGCCAGGCGGCGGGCCCTCATCGAGCCGAGCACGAAGGGTTCGGACGGGGGCAGCCAGCCCGCGTGCACATAGACGGGCAACTCCTCGCGCGCACTGCGCAGTTCACGCTGCCGGGTCCACACCGCGAGCCAGGTCAGCAGGCCGAACGCGGGGACCATGAAGACGCCGTAGACCTCGAAGAAGCCGTACTGGCCGAAGGTCGAGGAGCCGTTCCAGATCGCGTGCATGCCCATCGCGAGGAGGAGGCCGGTCAGGGGGCCCAGGACGCGGCGGACGTGGTGGCGGTCGGGGGAGAGGGCAGCGATGCCGAAGCCGATGCCGGTGAGGACCGTGAACAGGGGGTGCGCGAACGGGGACATGACGATGCGCACGAAGAAGGTCGCCGCGGTGACGGAGGTGAAGCCGCGGTCGCCGGTGAGCTGGTCGGTGCCGAAGGACGTGCCCAGATAGAGGATGTTCTCGGTGAACGCGAAGCCGGTGGCGGTGACCCCGGCTATCACCACCCCGTCGACGATCCCGGTGAAGTCCCGTCTGCGGAACAGGAAGACGAGCAGGACGGCCGCCGCCTTCGCCGACTCCTCCACGATGGGTGCTATCACCGTCGCGCCGAGGGTGTCCGCGCTGGTCGGGTCCGCGGTGGTCGTCGCTATCCATCTGGTCGCGAAGCTGTTGGCGACGATGGCTATCAGGGCCGCGGCGCAGGCGCCCCACGCGAAGGAGAAGAGCAGGTTGCGCCAGGGCCCGGGGTCGACCCGGTCCAGCCAGCGGAAGGCGGCGAGAAGAGGCGGCACGGGCAGTACGGCGAGCCCGAGACCCACCAGGAACCCTTCCGTACCGGTCTGTTGGCGGACCAGCGCCAGGATGACGAGCCCGGAGACGGTCAGCAGCGTGATCAGCGCGACGTGCCGGACCCAGTTCCGCTGCCACCAGCGTCCGCGCGGCGCGTGGGCGGGGCGGCCGGGGTGTGGGGGGAGAGGCGGAAACGTGGCCACGGCATCGACCCTAACGAGGTAAGGGCACGGCCCGCGATGGAGCCTGGCGTCAGCGCTGGTCGTCGTGGGGTACGCGACGGAAGAGCAGATCGTTCACGACATGTCCCTTGTCCAGTCCCTGGCCCTCGAAACGGGTCAGCGGCCGGAAGTCGGGACGGGGCGCAAAACCGCCGTCGGGTTGGCTGTTCTCGAAGTCCGGGTGCGCGTCGAGGACGTCGAGCATCTGCTCCGCGTACGGCTCCCAGTCCGTCGCGCAGTGCACGGTGGCCCCTGGCTTCAGGCGGGTCGCGGCGAGGGTGAGGAACTCCGGCTGGATCAGGCGGCGCTTGTGGTGGCGCTTCTTGGGCCAGGGGTCCGGGAAGTACACGCGGAGGCCGTCGAGGGAGTCCGGGGCGAGCATCTCGCGGAGCAGGATGATCGCGTCGCCGTTCGCGACCCGGATGTTGGACAGGCCGTGGTGGTCGGCCAGGCCCAGGAGGTTGCCCTGGCCCGGGGTGTGCACGTCGACGGCGAGGATGTTCGTCGCGGGGGCGTCGGCGGCCATCTGGGCGGTGGCCTCGCCCATGCCGAAGCCGATCTCCAGCACGACCGGGTGGTCGTTTCCGAACAGTTCGGGGAGGTCGAGGGTGCGTTGGCCGTCGATGTCCAGGCCCCACGTGGGCCACAGGCGTTCCAGGGCGTCGGCCTGCCCGGCCGTTACGCGGCTCCGGCGGGGCTGGAAGCTTCGGATGCGGCGTTCGTGGTGGGAGCCGGCGGGGTCGGGCGTCGGGCCGCCGGGGAAACGGGGTTCGCCCCTCGGCCGGGTTCGCTGCGTGGGCTCTGTGGGGGTGGCGGGGGTGTTGGGGGAGTCAGACACAATGCGGTGATTTTACTGGGCGTGCGCCTACAGGGTTGCCTGGCTTGTGTTGTCTTGCGGGTGCGGCCCGGTGGGGGCTGGTCGCGCAGTTCCTCGCGCCCCTTGGGGGGTTGCGCTGGCCGGGGTGGGGAGCTCGCGGTGTAGCGGTTGCGCAGTTCCCCGCGCCCCTTAGGGGGTGGCGCTCCCTGGGGTGGGGAGAGGCCGGCGGTTCTGGTGGAGTGTTGCCAGGGCTCTGCGGGCTACCTCTCTGCCGATGGGGAGGGAGGCTGTGGCCGCTGGGCTGGGGGCGTTGAGGACGTGGATGGCTCGGGGGGCCTCCTTGATCAGGAAGTCGTCCACGAGGGTGCCGTCGCGGAGTACTGCCTGGGCGCGGACACCGGCCGGTGCGGGGGTCAGGTCGTCCGGAGTCACCGCCGGGAGGAGGCGTTGCACGGCTCCTGTGAACGCGGTCTTGGAGAAGGACCGGCGCAGCTCCCCCGCCCCGTAGCGCCAGTGCCTGCGGGCCATGTGCCAGGCGCCGGGCCAGGTGGCCGTGGCCGCGACTTCCCGGGGGCGTACGACTCCCCAGTCGTAGCCCTCGCGGGCCAGGGCCGGGACCGCGTTCGGGCCGAGGTGGACGGTGCCGTCGATGCCGCGGGTGAGGTGGACGCCGAGGAACGGGAAGGCCGGGTCCGGTACCGGGTAGACCAGGCCGCGGACCAGCTCGGGCCGGGTGAGGGTGTAGTACTCGCCGCGGAACGGGACGATCCGCATGCCGGGGTCGTCGCCGGTGAGGCGGGCCACCTCGTCGCAGTGCAGGCCCGCGCAGTTCACCAGCACACGGGCGCGGACCACGTCACCGCCGGTCGCGGTCACCGTACGGACGGCGACCCCGCGCTCCGGGCGGCGGTCGATGTGGGCGACCCGCGCGCCGTAGCGGATCTCGGCGCCGGAGGCCTCGGCCAGCCGGCGGGCGACCTCGCCGTAGTCGCAGATCCCCGTGGTCCCGACCTGTATGGCCGCCAGGCCGCGCACCTCCGGTTCGTACTCGGCGATCTGGGTGGCGCCCAGCTCCCGCACCGGTATGCCGTTCTCCCGGCCGCGCTGCACGAGCGCGTGCAGCCGGGGCAGCTCGGACCGCTCCGTGGCCACGATCAGCTTCCCGGTCACGGCGTGCGGCACTCCGTACTCCGCGCAGAACGCCACCATCTCGGCAGCCCCCCGCACCGCGTACCGCGCCTTGAGCGAACCCGGCCGGTAGTAGATCCCGCTGTGGATCACCCCGCTGTTCCGCCCCGTCTGATGCCGAGCGGGCCCGCCCTCCTTCTCCAGCACGGTGACCCGGGTCCCGGGCGAGGCACGCGTGATCGCATACGCCGTCGACAGCCCTACGATCCCGCCCCCGACCACAAGAACGTCACAGTCGTATCCGACCCCAGCCCGCACCTGCACCACCTCCCGGCTTCGATAGTGCACTGCGCCACTGACAATGCCTTCAAACCCCGGGGAGCCGAGTACCGCCAAGGGGCGCGGGACTGTGACATGTGCGGCCGCGCCGCGTGGGCGCCACACGCCACGACGGCGCCGCACGCACAGGACGGCACAAGCAAGGCAGACGCTCAGGCGGGAGCCATCAACAGCGGCCGGGCCCTCTCCCGCAGCTCGACCACCCGCGGCTCATCCCCGTACGGCTCCAGCCGGTGCAGCAGATCCTTCACGTACTCGGTGGTCCGGGCGGACGAGATCCGCCCGGCGACCTCCACCGCGCGCACCCCCTGCTCACACGCCGCGTCAAGGTTGCCCGACTCCAGCTCGGCCACCGCGGACACCACCAGCCGAAGCCCGTGCGACCGCACGAACTCCTCCGTCGGCTTCGACAGCGCCTGCTCGGTGAAGCGACGGACCTGCCGGGGCGCCTTCAGATCCCGGTAGCACTCGGCCGCGTCGGCGGCGAACCGGTCGTAGGAGTAGAACCCGAGCCAGGACGGGTCGTTGTCCCCGTCCCGCGCCCGCTCCAGCCATCCCTCGGCCGCCTTCAGCGCCGCGCCCGCCGCCTGCGCGTCCCCGGCCTTCGCATGGGACCGTGCCTCGACGAGCCGGAAGAAGCTCATGGTGCGGGCGGTCGCGAGGCCGCGGTTGCGCTCCAGTGCGGCCTGCGCGAGGTCGACGCCCTCGTCACCGAAGCCGCGATACGTCGCCTGCAACGACATCGACGCCAGCACATAGCCCCCCAGCGGGACGTCCGCCGCCGCGCGGGCAAGACGCAGCGCCTGGATGTAGTACCGCTGGGCCGCCTCCTGCTGGCCGGTGTCGAAGGCCATCCACCCGGCGAGGCGGGTGAGTTCGGCACTCGCGCCGAACAGGGCCCTGCCGACCTCGTCGGAGTACGAGCCGAGGAGCAGCGGTGCCGCCTCCACCCGGAGGCACTCGGGCACCATCGACGAACGCCAGTCGCCGCCCCCGTACTTGGAGTCCCAGCGCCTGGCGTCCTCCGCGGCCTCCCGGAGTTTCTGCACATCGCTGTGGCCGACTTTGAGCGGTGTCCCGGAGCTCTCCGCGGAGTTCGCCTCCCGTGCCACCGAACTGTCGGCCGGGGTTATGAGCCAGCGTGAGGCGGGCGTTGCGTATGCGCTGACTGCGAACGACCCGGCGAGGGACTGCCAGATGCCGCCGCTTCCCGCACGGCGGCCGGCGAGGTCCAGGCGGTACAACTCCGTTGCCGAACGCACCGCTTGGCCGACGTCCCGGGGGAAGGCGAGGCCCACCTCGGGTGCGGGGTCCGCGTCCGCCAGGCCGATCTCGTGGAGCGGCACCGGGCGGCCGAGCTTCTGGCCGATGGCGGCCGCGATGAGGTGCGGGGCGGCGCCCTGGGGCACCATCCCCTTCGACACCCAGCGCGCCACCGACGTCTTGTCGTAGCGAAGTGTCAACCCGCGTTGAGCGCCAAGATCGTTGACGCGACGCGCGAGTCCTGCGTTGCTGATTCCCGCGAGGGCGAGAACGGTGCCGAGTTTTTCGTTCGGCCCGCGTTGCTCCCTGGACATGCGCCACCCCTCGACACAGACGGCTGCCGCGCTGGCATAACCACCCGGCATTCGTAAACCCAGCGTAGTTCGCCGCATCCCAAGCGTTAAGGGGCATTGTTCCGGATGGCGGGATTGTGGTCCGTACGCGAGTGCGGGGTTTGCACGCAGGGTTGCGACGTGCCCCCGTCGTGTGGCCGTGCGCCCGTGTGTGCGCTCTTCTCCGGCCATCACGGGAGCGGTTCCATGGATCGTGCGTGGGTCGGCCCGCTGTACTGGATCCAGTGGGCTGGGGGACACCGCCGCCTACATCCCCGCGGGCGGCGGACCGGTCCGGGAGGCGAACTCCGCCTCCCGGACTGTGCGCGGCACGAAGCGGTGCGCAGGGCATGTACGGAGCGTGTCCGAGCCTGTCCTTGTCACGCCGATTTGGCCGAAAAACGCCCCTGCCTCCCGAGGTCGAATACCGCTCCTACCACGGGAGTTGAGGGCGCGTTAGGTGTTTTGGGGGAGCGTATCGGGGGCGCATTCGCGTCGCGGACGTAGGGTCGTCCTTGTCCGGTTGTCCCTCGTCCAGGGCGTCCTCGCGCGATCTCAAGCGGCTTCTCCGGCCCTCCGGAAGGCGTCCTTCATGGCAGCATGGTGCCCAGTTCGTGCGGTGCACTGGTTGTCCACAGCCTGTGGAGGCGTCGATGCGGTGGTTGGTGGGATGGAGCAGTACCGCCGCTGGAGCCGCCGTGATCGGTTCCGCGGGGGCGACCGGTTTCGACGGTGAGACGGTCCATCCGGTGGGCTCCCAACTCCTGTGGGGGGACCCGGATCCGCTGTGGGCGGTCGGCGACTGGCGGCCCGACGAGGTGCGGGTCGTGAAGGTCGACGCCGAGACGCGCATCGCGGTCCTCGGCACGTGCGGTGCCTCCGACGAGGAGCTGCGCCTGAGCCTGTTCTCCGCGCGCGGAGGGGCACTTCGGCATCTGACCGCCTGGTCCGGCAGTTACACGGCGGTCGTCAAGGTCGGCCGCCGCACCATGGTCTGCGGCGATCTCGCGGGCGCCAAGCCGGTGTTCTACACCCCGTGGGCCGGCGGTACGGCGTACTCCACGGCCGCGCTCCCGCTCGCCGACCTCATCGAGGCCAACCTCGACTTCGGTCACCTGGCCGCGCTGCTCGCCGCCCCGGACGTCCCGGCCGCGCTGCACGACTCGACGCCCTACGACGGGGTCCGGCGCATTCCGCCGGGGCATGCGCTGATCCTGCGCGCCGGGGCGCGCGAGATCGCCGGGTACGAGCCGGTGGCCTCCCTCGCGGTGGCGGCGGCGCCCGTGGATCCGGACAGCGCGGTGGACGCCGTACGCGACGCGTTGGTAGACGCGGTGCGCGTGCGGCTCTCCGCACCCCGGCACGTGCCCGACATAGACCCGGGCCCGGTGCCCGGCATGGGGCCCGCCGAACGGCGTGCCGCGCGCGGGATGCCCGTCCCCGGGATCGGCGCCGATCTCTCCGGTGGGCCCGCCTCCGGGACGCTCGCCCTGCTCGCCGCCGGGCTGCCGGGGGCGCCCGGCACGGTCCTCGGGCACGGCACCGGCGCGGGCGAACGCCTCCTCGCCGTCACGTTCAACGACCTCGCCGTCCCCGGCCGCGAGTCCGAGGTGGAGCGCGCGGGCGCCCTCGCGGCCAACCCGCGCCTGCACCACGTGGTGGTCACCGGTGACGAGCTGGTCCTGCCGTACGCCGAACTCGACGGCCCCCTCACCGACGAACCCGGCCCCTCCCTGATCAACGCCGCCCGCCATCGCGCCCGGCTCGCGGCGGGCAGCGCCGACCACTTCACCGGGTACGGCGCCCGGCAGGTCCTCGACGCGCACCCGGCCCGCCTGGCCGACCTCCTCATGGACCGCAAACGACGTCATCTGGTGCGCCCGGTGGCCGCGTTGGCGAAGGCGGACGGCTCGGTGATGGTCCCCGCGCGCGTGTACGGCGCGGCCCGCCGCCTCGCCCGTACGCCCTACGGCGCGGGTCTCGAGGTCCTCGCCGACCGGCTGATGAACCAGCGTTTCGAGGAGCCCGGCGGCGCCGTCGGTGCCTCCCTCGCGGCGCTCACCTGGGCCAGACCGGGCCCCGCCGCACGCTGGCTGACGGGTGAGGCGCTGGCTGAAGTATCGGTTCGCCTCCAGAGCGCGCCGAGCCGTCAGGGCAGCGGCCCCGGCCAGCGCCCCGGCGACTTCCGTGCCCGTGCCGCCCTCGCCCGCCACGCCTCCGACCTCCGCGTCCTGGAGCAGGCCGCCGAGATCCGCTCCCAGCGTCTGCACACCCCCTTCCTCGACAACCAGGTGGTCCGCGCCTGCCGTTCCCTACCCGAGGCGCTACGGGTCCAGCCGGGCGCCCGCGCGGCGATCCTCCGTACGGTCCTGGAGGGCGCCGGTGTGGGCGACCTCCCGCCCGGCTGGGGCGCCCCGTCCCACGCCCCGGCCGCGGCCGCCGCGCGCAAGGGACTCCGGGTGGCCGCGGACTCCCTGATGGACCTCTTCGCGACGCCGCTGCTCGCGCAGGCGGGCCTGGTCGAGGCCCGTGTGGTCCGCAAGGCGCTCAGAGCGGCGGCCCAGGGCGAGCCGCTGCCGCTGGACGGCCTCGCGGACCTGGTCTCCCTGGAGCTGTGGCTGGGGCGGCTGCTGGCCCGCCGGGGCACGTGCTGGACGGGGACTCCGGCACGCGCGCGTGCGGTGCCGGAGGGGATTCGGCCGCAGCGGGGCGCGTTGGCCTCCGGGGCGTGAAAGAGGCTGCCCGGACAGGGACTTGAGCTCACCGCCCCGGCACCCGCTTGGTCCCCCGGGGAGTCACACCGCACCTCTCGGCTCAACTCCCCATGGCCCGCCGCACCGCGGCCACCAGCTCCCCCACCCCCCGCTCCTTCAGCACCCCGTAGTGGTCCCCCTCCAGATCGACCACTACCGGCGGCTTCGCGGAGTACCCGGACGCGCCCTCCAGGAATGAGTAGTCGTCGCCCCGGGCCTTGAAGACGGTGATCGGGGCCTCGACCCGCCGCTCCGCCAACTCACGGAAGGTGTAGTCGAATTCGTACGTCGTGGAGACGATGCGGGTGATCCGGCGGATCGTCTCCGTGTCGAGCGCAGGGAGCAGCTCGCCGACGTACGACACGAAGCTGTCCTCGTCCCGGGTGGCATCGAGGCAGGCGTCGAGGGCCGCGCCCTCGATGGTGCCGGTGAAGACGGAGAAGAGGATCGTCACGTACGCGGGGTTCGTGTACGACGCGTCGCGGCCCCAGGTGACGCCGTCCGCACGGCGGATCTCCGGGTTGCCGGGGCAGATCAGCAGCAGGCGCTCGACCTTCTCGCCCGCCTGCTCCAGCTGCCAGGCGGCCTCGAAGGCGACCCGGGCGCCGAAGGAGTAGCCCCACAGGGTGTACGGCCCGCTGGGCTGGACGCGCCGGAGCTCGCGGAGGTCGGCGCTCGCCATCTCACGGATCGTGGCGTACGGGGTCTCGCCCGCGTTGATGCCGTGCGCCTGGACGCCGAAGAAGGGGCGGTCCAGGGCGACCCGGCCGCCGAGGAGACGCAGGTTCATCGGGTAGCCGCCGAGGCCCGGCCAGCAGAAGACGGGGGTGAAACCGCCCTCGCGGGCCAGCGGGATCAGACGGGAGACCGGTGCGGTGGGAGCCTCGTCGATGCGTGCGGCGAGTTCGCGCAGGGTCGGTGCCTCGAACAGGGCCTGGAGGGGGAGCTTCGTGCCGTACTCCCTGTTGATCCTGTTGACGAGGGCGACGGCGATCAGCGAATTGCCGCCGCTGGCGAAGAAGTTGTCCTCGGTGGAGACATCGGCCGGGTCCGGGTACTTCAGGGCCGTGCCCCACGTCACCGCCAGGCGGGTCTCCGTGGGCGTCTCCGGTGCGACGTACGGTCCCGCCGTGCGGGCCGCGGTGACCTCGGGGGAGACCGCGAGGGCCTTCGTGTCGATCTTGCCGTTGGCCGTCAGGGGGAGGGCGTCCAGGACGAGGACGCGGCTCGGGACCATGAAGTCCGGGAGGGCGCGGGCGAGTTCGTCGCGGATCATCTCGGCGGGCCCCTTGGTGTGCACGGCGTCCTCGCGCATGCCCTCGCCGGCGACCTGCTCGGCGCTGACCCGGCCGCCGAGGAAGAAGTACGACGCCCCGCTCGGGATGCCGGCGGCGGCGAGGAGGTCGTCCAGGCGGCGGGCGGCGGGCAGCGGGTGCCCGGTCTTCGAGGAGTAGCCCGAGGACATGAAGCCGAAGCCGGGGGTGCGCTGGAGGTGGTGCAGCCGGGTGCCCAGCTCGATGTACTCCAGCCAGGGTTCGGCGGTCCGGCTGACCGCGCTGATGCCGAAGCTCGCGCGGTCGTAGACGCCCTGGTTGATGGCGATGACGTGCCGGGGTTCGATCAACTCCGTGCCCAGCGGCTCCAGTCGGCCGTCGCGGTAGCGGTACTGGCCGCCGGGCAGGCCCTCGACCCGGCCGGGGTGCGCCTGCACGAACAGCTCGGTGGAGTCGTCGCGCGGCACACCGTCGTCGTCGGGGGTGAGGGCGAACGTGCCGAGGTAGTAGTCCTCGTCGGCGACGTCGAGGGCGTCCTTGACGGCGGGGAAGTGGCCCAACGGGCGTACCGTCAGGCCGTGTTGAGGGAGCACCTCCTCCAGGACCCCGAGCATGTGGCCGGTCTCGAACTCCAGGACCTCCTGGATGTTGGTCTTGTAGACGGGCTCGATCGCGCGCCGCTTGCCGAGGAAGTGCAGGACGAGCCCGCCCTCCGGGCAGTGGCCGCTCGGGTCGCCCACGCGGACCAGGGTGTGGTCGGCGGGGTGGTGGTAGTACACGCCGGGCGCGAGACCCGCGGTCCCGCCGGACTCGATGTGCAGCTGGGTGGCGTACAGGGCGCCGGGGGAGGCGTAGGAGTACTTGGGGAGCAGGCGCTCCTCGCTGCGGAAGGGGCCCAGCCAGCGCAGCACCGTGCCGAGCCGGTCGAGGGTCAGGTCGGTGAGGGGACGCGGGTTCCGGGGTGTCCGGCGCGGGGCGAGCAGGGTGAGGAGGTCGTCGCGGGTGACCGGGCCGCCCTCGTAGAAGCGGTAGGTCTTGCGGGCGAAGGTCTCGCGGCGCTGTTCCGGGGTCGCCTCGCGGCCCGGCAGGACGACGACGGGGCGGCCCGCCAGCTCGGCCGGCTCGCGCAGGCCCGGGTTGGACAGCTGGGCCTTGACCTGGAGTTTCGACGCCTTGGACTGGTGGTGGGCGCCGTGCGCGCCCTGGTCCATGACGGCGGCGGTGCGGGGGTTCAGCTCGACGCAGGCGACGAGGGCCTGGTGGCCGGTGCGGGCGTCGTCGGTGACGAGCGTGGCCGCGCGGCGCACCCAGGTGTGCTCCTCGATACGGGCCGCGACCTCCTCCAGCTCGACGCGGTAGCCGCGCAGTTTGACCTGGTTGTCGGTACGGCCGACGAACTGAAGCGTGCCGTCCGGGTTCCACAGGCATACGTCGCCCGTGCGGTACAGGCGCTCGCCCGCGGCGAACGGCGAGTCCACGAACCGTTCCGCGGTCTGCTCGGGGCGCCCGAGATAGCCGCGCGCCAACTGGATTCCGCCCAGGTGGAGTTCGCCGCTCTCGCCGATGTCCACGGGCGCCCGGTCGGCGTCGAGGACGTAGGCGCTCAGGCCGTCGACGGGGACGCCGATCGGGACGGTCGCGCTCGCGCCGCCGCCCAGGGAGTCGGGGTCGACCTGGTGGGCGGTGGCGTTGATGGTGGTCTCGGTCGGGCCGTAGAGGTTGATCAGGGAGACGCCGGGCAGCTCGGCGAGGAGGTCGCGGGCGAGCCGGTGGGTGAGGGCCTCGCCGCCGGAGAAGACCCGCTCCAGCGAGGTGCAGGTCGCGAACTCCTCGGTGTCCAGCAGGGCTTGGAGCAGCGTCGGCACGCACTGGAGGGTGGTGACCTCGCCCGCCCGTACCGCCGCCAGGACAGCCTCGGGGTCGCGGTGGATGCCGGGGGCACCCATCACCACCCGGGCGCCCGTGGCCGGGGCGAGGATCTCCCACTGGGCCGCGTCGAAACTCATCGGCGTCTTCTGCAACACCGTGACCTGCGGCCCGAGATGACCGCAGTCCGCGAGCCAGCGCAGCTGACTGACGACGGCCCGGTTCTCGATCATCACACCCTTGGGGCGACCCGTACTGCCCGAGGTGTAGATCACATAGGCCAGGTGCTCCGGGGCCGGCACGGACGCGACCGGTGGCAGGTCGCCCTCGGAGGGCGCGTCCTGCGGGGTGAGGACCGTCGTGCCGCGCGGCGCCAGGGCGGTGACCCGGTCGCGCAGATGCGGCTGGGTGACGACGACCGAGGTCCCGGAGTCCTCCAGCATGTAGCGCAGCCGGTCCTCGGGGTAGTCCGGGGACAGCGGCAGATAGGCGGCGCCGGCGGCGAGGATGCCCCACGCGCCGACCATCAGGTCGAGGGACGGCTCGGTGAACAGGCCCACACAGGTGTCGGGGCCGATCCCGAGATGGGCGAGCCGGTCGCCCAGGGCGCGGCTGCGGCGGTGGAGTTCGCCGTAGGTGAGCCGGGTGTCGCGGTAGTCGACGGCCGTCGCGTCGGGGCGCAGGGCGGCTTGGTGGGCGAGCAGGTCGGGCAGGTGGCTGCCCGTGAGCGGTATGCCGGACGTCAGTGCACTCGCGGTCTTCATTGGCGTGGTTCCCCCTGTTGATCAGCCGTTGATCAGGTTGCGGTCGGGGGCTACCGAAGGCTTCCCGTGCCGGTACCGCCGGGCGCGGGAACGGCACGGGACGGGTTCGGGACCGGCGGGGGTCAGGCTCGGAGCCAGCCGAGAACTGAGGGGCAAGCCGCCGTGACCAAGATCGTGCTCATCTCCGGGAGCGTCCGAAGGGACTCGCTCAACGCGTCCGTCCTCGCCACCGTGCGCCGTCTGCTGACCGAGCGGCCGGACGGGGACACGTACGAGATCGAGTCGCTGTCCGTGGGCCTGCTCCCGCACTTCGACTGGGACGTCGAGCAGGCGGACGGCTCGCCCGAAGTGCGGGCCGCCAAGCGGCTGGTGGGGGACGCGGACGCGGTCTTCATCAGTACGCCCGCCTACAACGGCGAGATGCCGGGCGTCCTCAAGAACGCCCTCGACTGGCTCTCCCGCCCGAACGGCGAGAGCGCGCTGAGCGGCAGGACCGTCGCGCTCATCAGCGCCTCGCCGGGTGCGCGCGGTGCCGTCGACGCGCAGACCGCGCTCGCCCGGGTGCTGACCAGGTGCGGCGCGCTGGTGGTCGGCCACCAGCCGGTCGCCATCGGTCGGGCGGGCCAACTGCGCACCGCTGAGGGCGACTTCACGGACCCCGAGACCGTCGCGGCCCTCGGCGGGCTGATCGACGCGACCCTGGCGGCCGTACGGGAACCGGCGGGGGCGGGCGCATGACGAACCGCGCACACGGCCAACAGCTCGCCAGCAAAGGCCTGTTCAGCACTCTCGGCGAAGACCTCCGCGTGGTCGTCGAGCGCGACCCGTCCATCCGCAGCCGCCGCGAGGCCCTGCTGCACCCGGCGCTGCCCGCCCTGTGGACGCACCGGGTCGCCCACCGCCTGCACCGGCGCGGCCACCGGATGACGGCCCGCCTGCTGGCCTACGGCGCCCGGCGCGCCACCGGTGTGGAGATCCACCCCGGCGCCGAGCTGGGCCGGCGGGTGTTCATCGACCACGGCGCGGCCGTGGTGATCGGCGAGACCGCGCAGGTCGGCGACGACGTGACGATCTACCACCAGGTGACGCTGGGCGCGGTCGGCTGGTGGAGCGATGTGAAGCGGCCCGAGGGCGAGCGCCGGCACCCGCGCGTCGGCAACGGAGTCGTGCTCGGCACCAACGCCACCGTGCTCGGCCCGGTCACCATCGCCGACCACGCCGTCATCGGCGCCCAGGCGCTGGTCAACAAGGACGTGCCCGCGTACGCCCGGGTCCTCGCGCCGACCGCCGTGATCCGCGCCAAGGGGCACCAACCCCGCCTGATGGAGGACCTGTTCGCGGTGACCGCGTCGGCGGGGTCCTGGTGACCGCCCGCACCGTCCACCGACCGCTTCCCACCGAGGACCACTCATGTCTCTGGCCGTAGTCGACAGCATCGCCGACCTCGTCGGCTCAACCCCGCTTCTGCGGCTGCCCCTTGAGGGCGCGGAAGGCCGGGTGCTCGCCAAACTGGAGTGCGCCAACCCGCTGTCCAGCATCAAGGACCGGGCCGCCCTGTTCATGCTCCGGGCCGCCGAGGAACGCGGCGAACTCCGGCCGGGCGACACGGTGGTGGAGTCGACGTCCGGCAACACCGGTATCGCGCTGGCCGCGTTGGCGGTGGCGCGCGGCTACCGGTGTCTGATCGTGCTGCCCGACAACGCCACCCAGGAACGCGTCCTGACCCTGCGGATGCTGGGCGCCGAGATCGAACTCACCGACCACACCCTCGGGTTCGCGGGCTGTGTGGAGCGCGCCGAGAAGCTGGCGGTGGAGATCCCCGGCTCCTGGTACGCGAGCCAGCACACCAACACCGACAACGTCCGGGCCCACTACACGACCACCGGCCCGGAGATCTGGGCGGCCACCGAGGGCCGGGTCACCCACCTGGTCTGCACGGTGGGCACCGGCGGCACCCTCACCGGAACCGCCCGCTACCTGCGGGAACGCAACCCCGAGCTGCGGGTGGTGGCCGTGGAACCCACGGGTTCGGCGCTGCTGTCGGGCGGTGCGCCCGGCCCGCACCGCATCCCCGGTCTCAACGGCGGCTTCATCAGCCCGGTCACCGACGTCGAGCTGATCGACGAGGTGATCGCGGTCTCCGACGAGGACGCGGCGGCGGCCACCCGCGCGATCGCGGCCCGCACCGGACTCCTCGTCGGCATCTCCTCCGGCGCCGCCGCCCACGGCTGCGCCGAGCTGGCCCGCCGCCACGACCTCACGGACGCCACCGTGGTGACCGTCTTCCCCGACACCGGTGAGCGGTACCTCAGCTGGTGGCCGGACGAGCCCATGGACGCGGAGGCCGACCGGTGAACCTCAAGGAGCTGCACCCCAACCTCCGGCTGCGCATAGCCGTCGCCTTCGTCCAGCGGTTCTTCGACATCATGCTCGTCCCGCTGATGGTGATCCACTTCGCGAAGCTCTACGGCGCCGCGACCGCCGGTCTGATGACGCTGGTCGTGGCCCTCGCGGCCATCACCTGCAACCTCGTCGGCGGCCACCTCTCCGACACCTACGGCCGCCGCCCGGTCCTGCTCGGCGGTGAACTCGGCGCCTGCCTCGCCTATCTGGGCCTCGCGTTCACGGCGTCCCCGGCGGGCGGCGGCAACGGCGTCGTCATGTACGTGCTCTACCTCTTCGCCGCCTGCTCGGCCGGCACCGCGCTGCCCGCCAACGACGCGATGCTCGTCGACGTCACCACCGTCGAGTCCCGCACCGCGGTCTACACGATCAACTACTGGTCCACGAACATGGCGTTCATGCTGGGCTCGCTGGTCGGCGGCTTCTTCTACTACGGCTACTTCTTCCAACTCCTCGCCGCCGCCGGGATATGCCTCGGCGCGGTCTTCACCACCACCTTCCTCGGCATCAAGGAGACGGCCCCCGAGGACGGCGTCGAGAACCCGCGCGGGGTCAGGTCCGCGCTCACCGGCTACCTGTTCGTCGTACGCGACCGGGTCTTCCTGCGGCTGATCGTCGCCGCGCTGCTGATCCGCTCCATCGAGGTGCAGATCTCGTCGTCGATCGCGGTACGCCTCGGCAACGACTTCACCACGCAGGACCTCATCGACCTCGGGCCGTGGCACGTGCGGGTGAACGGGGTCAACATGCTCGGCATCATGCGGGCCGTCAACACGCTGCTGGTCGTCTGCTGCGCGCTGTGGGTGGGCAAGGTGCTCGGCAAGGTCGGCGAACGGCGCCGGCTGATGAGCGGCATCGTGGTGTTCACCATCGGCTACATGGTGTGGGCGGTCAGCGGCGACGCCTGGACCCTGATCGTCGCGACCTTCGTGGTCACGGCCGGCGAGCTGATGAACGCCCCGGTGAAACAGACCCTGCTGGCCAACTCCGTGCCGGACGCCTCCCGCACCAAGTACATGGCCGCGTACGGCCTCCAGGTCCGCCTTGGCCTGCTCGTCGGCTCGCTCTGCGTCACCATCAGCGCCCTCGTCCCGCCCTGGGGCATGGCCGTCGTCTACGCCCTCTTCGGCCTCGCCGCGATGGCCCTCTACCAGTCGCTGTTCCGCGCGCAGGACGCCCGCGCGGCCCGCGTCGCCCACGCGGTGCCGACCGCAGGCTGACCCAGCCGACCGCCGTATCCCGCACCCCACTTGCGCAACTTCCTGAAAGGGCCCAGCAGTGACCGAGAACCACCGGATCCTCATGGTCCAGCCGTACCGCCAGCTGGTGGAGAAGGCCGTGGCCGCCGGCTTCGAGGTCGTCTCGATCTGGGACCCGACCCTCCAGACGCCGGACTACCTGCGCGACGTGGCGCGCCACTCCGTCGCGTTGCTCCACGCCGACTTCACCGACGAGCCCGCCCTGCGCGCCCTGATCCGCGAGACGGCCCGCGCCCACGACGTCGCCCACGTCCTGCACCTCGGCAAGGAGTCCACCATGCTCCCGGCCGCCCTGGAGGCCGATGCCCTGGGCCTGGCCCTCAACCCGCCGGAGGCCGTCCGCCGCCTCAACGACAAGGCCGCGATGCGCGCACTCCTCGCCGCCCACGCCCTCTCCCCGATGCGCAGCGCGACCACCGACACCCCCACCGAAGTCCCCGCACTCCTCGCGGACTTCGGCTACCCGGCGATCGTCAAGCCCACCCGCCTCCAGGGCAGCGCGGGCGTCCGCCTGGTCCGCACCCCCGACGAACTCCACGCCTGGCAGCAGGAGGTGCGGGACTTCTCCTACGACGGTCCCGTGGTCGTCGAGGAGTTCCTCGACGGCCCCGAGTTCAGCGTCGAGACGCTCAGCGCGGCCGGGGTCCACCAGGTCGTCGGCGTCACCGCCAAGCAGGTCACCGACGGCGACCTGTTCGTGGAGACCGGCCAGCTCTTCCCGGCGCCGCTGCCCGCCGAAACCGCGGCTGAAATGGGCGAGTTGGTCACCGCGTTGCTGGACGCGGCCGGTCACCGCTTCGGCCCCGCCCACACCGAGATCATCCTGACCGCCGACGGCCCGCGCATCGTCGAGTCGCAGGCCCGGCTCGGCGGCGACCGCATCCCGCACCTGATCCGCGTCGCCACCGGCTTCGACATCGAGGCCGCGATCTTCGAGGCACTCGCCGGACGTCCCGTCACCCCGGGTCCCGCCGAGCGCTCGGCGGCGATCTCCTTCTTCCAGCTGGAACCGGGCCGCATCGAGAACGTCCGGGGCCAGGCCGCCATCGAGGAGTTGCCGTACGTCCACGACCTGCGGTTCCCGTACGGCCCCGGCGACGAACTCCCCGTCACGGTGCACTCCGGCAGCCGCCACGGGTTCGTGGTCGTCGAGGGAGCCGACGCCCGGGAGACCGAGCAACGGGCGCGTGCGGCGCAGGAGTTGCTGACGGTGACCTACACCTCGGCGCGCCTGAACGCCGTACAGCCGCAGAACGCGCGGCCGATGGTGCCCGAGCGCACCCTGCTGCTGCTCGGGCATCTCACCGAGCCGCTGCGGATCGCCAAGTCCCTCGGCCTGAACGTGATCCTGATCCAGCACAAGGACAAGTTCGACCCCGAGCAGGCGCGGCTCGCGGACGTCACCTTCGTCGCCGACTTCACCGACTGGGCCGTGGTGGAACCGCTGGCCAGGGCCGCCCACCAGGTGTGGGACTTCGCCGCCGCGCTCTCCCTGACCGAACCGGGCCTGGAGATCGCGGGCCGGATCAACGACCTGTTCGAGCTCGGCGGCACCGGCCACGAGACGGCACGGCTGCTGCGGGACAAGCTCGCGATGCGACGCCATCTCGCCCAGGTGGCACCGGAGTTCGCGATCGGCGCCGGACCGCTGACCGACCGGGACAGCCTCGCCGCGTTCGGGCCGGCGCACGGCTACCCCTTCGTCGTGAAGCCCACCGACCTGACCGCCGGGTTCGGCATCTTCAAGGTGTCGGGGCCCGAGGACGTCGACGAGGTGTGGCGGCGCATCGAGACGCTGCGCGCGGACGGCGTCGACCGGGGCACCACGCTCTACCAGGTCGGCGGCTACCTCATGGAGGAGTACATCCCGGGGCCCGAGTTCAGCATCGAGTCCTTCAGTTTCGGCGGCCGGCACGTCGTCGTCGCCATCACCGAGAAGCTCGTCGACGAGACCCACTTCGCGGAACTGGGCCACGCGATGCCGGCCAGGCTGCGCGCCGAGGACGAACGGCGCATCGAGGCGGCCGTGGCCGCCTTCCTCGACGCGGTCGGCCTCAAGGACGGCCCCGCGCACACCGAGTTGAGGCTCTCGCCGCGCGGACCCCTGGTCATCGAGGGTCACAACCGCAACGGCGGCGGACGTATCCAGACCCTCGTCGAGGCGGCCTACGGCATCGACCTCGTGCGGTACGCCCTCGCCTGGCCCTTCGGCCTGGTCGAGCCGCTGCCCGCCCGCCCCGAGGCACGCGCCGCGGGCTGTGTCCGCGGACTGCTCGGACGCCCCGGCACGGTCGCCGAGATCACCGGCGCCGAGGAACTCCGCGCCCACCCTGACGTCCTCGCCGTCGACATCGCGGCCCGTAAGGGTTCCGTCCTGCGTGCCGCCCGCGACAACTGGGACCGGCTCGGCCTGATCGCCGTCACCGGCCCGGACACCGACAAGGCGGTCCTGCTGTGCGAGGAACTGGTCGCGACCGGGCTCACGGTCCGCATGGAAGGGGAGGACCGGGCATGACGGTCGTCGTACTGCACCGGCGGTCCCTGGGGGAACTGCCGTACGGGGAGTGGCTGGGCGGGGACGCGATCGTGGTGGACTCCTCCACGACCGCCGCGGACTCCGCCTCCGCCACCGCCGAACTCGCCGTCCTGAGCCTCGCGTCGAACACCCACGTGACCGCGCTGGTCGCCCTGCACCCCGACGACCAGATCCGCGCCGGTGCGCTCCGCGACCGGCTGGGTCTCCCCGGGCAGACCCGGGACGAGGCCATAGTCGGCGCCGACGCGATCCGGGCGGCCGAACTGCTCGGTGCCGCGGGCGTGCCCGTCGTACGGCGGGCGCCCGCCGCCACGATCCCCGACCTGTACCGGGCCGCCCACGCCTGGGGATATCCCCTGGTGGTGCGGCGGCGGCGCGGCCCCGAGCGGGCGGTCGTCGCCCAGCTCGCGGACGAGACCGCGCTGCGTGCCTTCGCCCGGGGCGGTCTCGCCGAGGGCGACACGGCCGCCACCGCAGGGCTCACCGTCGAACCCGCGACCGGCGGACCCCGGCACCACGGCCCCGGCAACCCGGCCACCGACGCGGCCCTCGCGGTGCTGCCCGCGGCACCGGGCCATCCCTTCGAGACCGAGGCAGTACGCGACGCGCACGGCACCTGGCGCGTCGACATCGTCCGGTACACGGGGGACACCGGCGACGCACGTCACCTCGTGTGCGCGCAGGCACGGCAGCTGGAAGACGCGGAGGCGGTCTGAATGAGTGTTCTCGTCCTGCACCAGGTCGGCTCGCTGCACGCGGTCCCCTACGACTCCTGGTTCGCCGACCACGACGGAGACGTCCTGCTGCTCGCCTCGCGCGAGAACCTGGACCGGGTGGGCGAGCAACTCCCGCTGTCCGGCGCCGGATACGCGTACACCGAGGCGGTCGACGGCTACGACACGAGCGGGCGGCTGGAGGAACGCGCGCTGGACCTCGCGCGGGCGTACGGCGTCACCCACGTCGTCGCCCCGCACGAACGGGACCTCGAACGGGCCGCCGTGCTGCGGGAGATACTCGGCCTGCCCGGTCAACGGACCGGTACCGTGCTGCCGTTCAGGGACAAGTCCCTGATGAAGGAGCTGGCGGCGGCGGCCGGGGTGCGGGTGGCCGCGTACCGGGAGATGGAGACGGCGACCGACATCGTGGCGTTCGCCGACGCGCACGGCTTCCCCCTGGTCCTCAAGCCGCGTGACAGCGCGGGCTCGGTCGGCCTCCATATCCTCGGCAGCCGCGAGGAGCTGGACACCTACCTCGCGAAGGACTTCGACCTCTACGGCCCCGACCTGCCGAACCTCATCGCCGAGGAGTACGTCCCCGGCCCCCTCTGCCACATCGACGGCCTGGTGCTAGACGGCCGGCTCGCGGTGGCCTGGCCCTCGCAGTACCAGTACGCGCTGGCCACCTACGCCACCGACACCGGGCCCCGGATCGACCTCACCCTCGACGTGGACGACCCGCTGGCACACCGGCTGCTGGCGTTCACCGAGCGGCTGCTCGCGGCGCTGCCGGGGCCGGAGAACTTCGCCTTCCACGCCGAGGTCTTCCACACGCCCGACGACGAGCTGGTGCTCTGCGAGATCGCCTGCCGCACGGGCGGTGCCGCGATCCGCGACATCGTCACGCTGCTGTTCGGCGCCGACCCCACGGAGAGCTGGCTGCGCGCCGAACTGGGGCTGGCGGTGGCCGTGGAGCGACCGCCGTCCGGTGAACGGCCGTTGCCGCGCACCATGACCGGCCAGCTGGTGCTGATGAAGCGGCCGGGGCGGGTTGCCGCCGTACCGGACGCCGTACCGCCGGAGTTCCCCTGGGTCGAACGGTTCCGGGTCTTCGTGCAGCCCGGCCAGACCCTCGCGGCGGCCCGGACCTCGTCCGACTTCCTGTGCACGGTGCTGGTCTCGGGACCCGACCGGGCGACCGTGGAGACACGGTTGCGGCAGGTCGAGACCTGGTTCCTGGAGCAGCTCGTGCTCGAAGACGCCTGATCCACTTCCGACCCACGTGAGGACACCGTGCCCCAGCCCATCGCCGACAGCATCGCCGACCTGGTCGGCTCGACTCCGCTGGTCCGGCTGCGTATGGACGAAGCCGCCGACGACGTACGGGTGTTGGCCAAGCTGGAGTCCGTGAACCCGCTGTCCAGCATCAAGGACCGGGCCGCCCTGTTCATGCTGCGGGCCGCCGAGGAACGCGGCGAACTCCGGCCCGGCGGAACGGTCGTCGAAGCCACCTCGGGCAACACGGGGATCGCGCTGGCCGCCCTCGCCGCCGCGCGCGGCCACCGCTGTGTGATCGTGCTGCCCGACAGCGCCACCGCCGAACGCGTCGCCCTGCTCGGCGCGCTCGGCGCCGAGGTCGTCCGCACCCCGCGCGAGGCCGGCTACCAGGGCGCGATCGCCCGGGCCGAGGAGATCCACGCGGCCACACCCGGCTCCTGGTTCACCCGCCAGCACGAGAACGAGGACAACATCCGCGCCCACTACGAGACGACCGGCCCCGAGATCTGGGCGGACACCGGCGGCCAGGTCGACGTCCTGGTGTGCGGGGTCGGCACCGGCGGCACCCTGACCGGCATCGCCCGGTACCTCAAGGAGCAGAACCCGGCCGTGCACGTCGTCGCGGTCGAACCGGAGAACTCCCCCGTGCTGTCGCGCGGTTCGGCGGGGCAGCACCGCATCCCCGGCCTCAACGGCGGATTCGTCGCGGCCACCACCGATGTCTCCCTCATCGACGAGGTCGTCACCGTGACCGACGCGGACGCCTTGCACACCGCCCGTGAACTCGCGCGCGGCCAAGGAGTGTTCGTCGGCGTCTCGTCCGGCGCGGCCGTGCACGCCTGCGCCCGGCTCGTCGCGAAGCCCGAGTACGCGGGCCGGACCGTCGTCACCGTGCTGCCCGACACCGGCGAGCGCTATCTGAGCCTGTGGCAGGACGGCACGGACACCACCCTCCCCAACACCCCCTCTCGCAAGGAGCAATGACATGCCGGTGATCACCGTCGACTGGTGGCAGGGCAACGACCGTGCCGCGCGCGCCGAGCTCGTGGCCGAACTGACCGCCACCGCCTCCCGGGTCGCGGGCTGCCCCAAGGAGGCCGTGACCGTCCTCGTCCGGGACGTACCGCACGACCACTGGGGCAGCGGCGGCACCCTCGCCGACGAACTCGTCGGACTGGACCGGTCACCGGCCGGCACATGAGGTGCGGAGCCGACCGGAGGCTGCTCCTCGTCCGGCCCTGTCACACCTCGGTGGTCAGGGCCGTGACGGCCGGGTTCCGGGTCTGGTCGGTGCAGGACCCGGCGCTGTGCGCACCGCACTGCCTCGCCGAGACCGAACGGCTGTCCCAGGGCGTGCAGTTGACCGACACCGGCGACCCGGCCGCGCTCGCCGCCCTGCTCGGCAGGACCGCGCGCCGGCACGGCATCGCCCAGGTCCTGCATCTGGACGACCGGCGCCGCAGCCTCGCCGCCCTGGCCGCCGCCGACCCGTCCGGTCCGGCCTGCGCCACCCCGCAGTCCGTGCGCCGGATCAGCGACCACACCGCGATGCGCCGCCTCCTCAACGAGAACGGCCGCTCGCCCGTCCGCGCCCGGGTGGCCCGGTCGGCCGCCGAAGTCCCGGCACTCGTACGGGCGGTGGGACTCCCGCTGGTCGTCAAGCGGACCGACGCGGCGGGCACGCACCACGTCACCCGGATCACCTGCACCGGCGATCTCGCCGCCTGGACGGCCCGCCGCGCGGCGGACGCCGCACCCGGCCCCTATCTGCTGGAGGAGTACCTCGCGGGACCCGCCTTCGGCGTGCACACCCTGACGGTCGACGGCGCCCACCACGTCCTCGCCATCACGGCCCACCAGCACGCCGACGGCCCCGTCACCGAGCTGTACCCGGCCCCGCTCGGCGCCCCCGACCGGGCCGAACTCCGGGCGGCGGCACGGGCGTTGCTCGATCTGGCGGACTACCGCGCCGGACCGGCGTACACCCGTCTCGTGCTCACTCCGCGCGGCGCCCGGGTGGTCGCCGCCGAGGCGTCCTTCGCCGGGCGCGGCCCCGAACCGACGCGCACGGGCGCCGATGCCGACCCCGAACTGAGCCTGTTCCGCGCACTCGCCGGGCGGCAGGATGACCGACGGTATCCGAGCGGTATCGCTTCGGGATCGTTCGACGACACCATGAGGGACGTCGAACGACATCACCACCACAGGGGGGAAGAACGATGCGCAGGAAGACGGTCGGGCTCATAGGGATCGTGGCGGCGGTTCTGGCACTGGGCTGGGGGGCCACGGTGGTTCCGGCGAACAACGGGGGACCCGACACGGTGGTCGCGGGCGCGATGAACAACGGGGGGCCGGACTTCTTCACCGGCTGACGGCCGCCCACGGCACGACAGTGCCCCGCATCCCGACGTAGGCGGGCTCTACTGATCCCCGCAACGCCCTTGAGTTCAGGGAGTTGCGGGGATCGTGGATTTCGAGGTGCTGAAGGCGAGGTTCTTCGAGGCACT
>NZ_JBIWGK010000007.1:0-376709 GCF_044763565.1 Streptomyces sp. NPDC096013
AAAACAGGGGGGTCGGGGGCCGGGGGCGGGGCATTGGGGCGGCCGGCCCCCCCCCCCCCGCCCCGGGGGCGGCCCCCCCCCCCCCCCCGGGGGGGGGTGGGGGGGGGGGGCCCCCCCGGGGGCGCCCCCCCCCCTTTTTTTCTTTTCGCTAGATCAACGGCCGCACCTGGCGCGCGTCCCGCAACGCCCGGCCCCACCACACCAGTTGGTCCAGCATCGCCTTCGCCGCAGCGTCCGCTGCCGTGGCGTCCTTGAGGCGGCCGTCGTCGTCGAAGGACGCGCCCGCATTGTGGAAGGACACGGTGTCGCGGACGGTCACCGCGTGGAGTTCGGCGAAGACCTGGCGCAGGTGCTCCACCGCGCGCAGGCCGCCCGCGAGGCCGCCGTAGGAGACGAGGGCGACGGGCTTGGCGCGCCACTCCGTGAAGTGCCAGTCGATGAGGTTCTTGAGGCCGGCCGGGAAGGAGTGGTTGTACTCGGGGGTGAGGACGACGAAGGCGTCGGCCGAGACGAGTTTCGGGGTGATCCCGGCGAGTGCCGCCGTCGCCTCCGGGGTCGGGGCGAGGGTCGTGGGCAAGTGGCCCGTGTCGGCGACGTCGACCACCTGGAGGGTGAGGTCGGGGTGGTCGCGGACGTGGGCGAGGAGCCAGTCGGCGACGACCGGGCCGAAGCGGCCGTGTCGGTTGCTGCCGATGACGACGGTGACGGTCAGAGGAGTCGTGGTGGTGTCAGTCGTGGTGGTGTCCATATGGGCAGCCTGTTACCTCAACCATTATTGAGGTCAAGGGTGGCCCCCCCGGGTCCTCCGCCGTCCTCCGCCGCCCTCCCCTGACTCCCGGTCACCCGTTCACACGCGCCGCTTGCGCTCTTCGGGTTCTTCTCCGGGATGGGTTCGTGCGGGCTCGGCGTACCTCTATGACCTGCTGAAACGGCGGCGGGTTGGGCCGACCGGGCGGCTTCCTGACACCCATTCACCGCATTTCTGACGCCCGCTCAGGAAGCGGGCTCGGCCCGGTGCCACTTACCTCGGAAGGGCAGCCAACCACAGCTCGGAGGAGCACCGATGCGTCGTACCGCCCGTCTGCTGACCGGCACCGCGCTCGCCGTCGCCGCCGCGGGTCTCGCGACCGCCCCGGCGTACGGCGGCGAGACCGGCAGCCTGGAGGTGTTCCCGTCGAACGCCGTGCCGGGCGGCGCCGTCACGGTGAACACGGCGGCGTGCGGCGCCGACGGTACGGCCGCCGGTGATGCCAGCGCGGTGGGCGCCGGCACGTTCACGCTGGCGCCGAGCACGCACGAGGGCGATGCGATCGGGCAGTTCAAGGTGCCGCCGAGTGCGCAGCCGGGGACGTACGAGATCGTCGCGAAGTGCACGGACGGCCGGGAGGTCTCCGGCGATCTGATGGTGACGCTGGCCTCGATGCGGCAGCAGGTGCAGCCGCGGGGCAGTGTGAAGACGGGGGTCGGCGGCGCGTTGGGCCCCGACCCCGTGCAGACCGCGGCCGGTGTGGCGGCTCTCGCCGTCGCCGCCGCGGGCGGTACCTGGCTCCTGCATCGCCGGGCGAGAGGCGACAGGTTCTGACGGACACCCTCCGCTGTCCGTCCACCGGTACCGCATGTCCCCTCCCCCTCCGGGTCCGACGCCCCTCGCGACCCGGAGGGGGGCGCGGGGCAGTTACGGGAGAGGGGTGCGCAATGCGATTCGGCAACACCGCGATAGGGGCCGTCACCGTGGTCGCCCTGTGCACGGGCGCGTGGCTGCTGGCCGGCGGCTCCGGGACGAACGCCCCGCCGCAGCCGTCCGCCGCCGAGGGCCGGCCCGATCCGGTCGCCGGGCGCACCGAGGCCCGTCCGCTGCCGCCGTCGCCGCCGGACCGCATCCGCATCCCGGCCATCCATGTGGACGCCCCCCTGATGGGCCTCGGACTGACCGCCACCGGCAGCCTGGACGTGCCCCCGGCCGCGAGGAAGAACCTCGCGGGCTGGTACGAGGCGGGCACGACCCCTGGTGAGACCGGTACGGCGATCGTGGCCGGCCATGTCGACAACGCGGACGGCCCTGCCGTCTTCTACGACCTCGGCGCCCTGAAGAAGGGCGCCACGATCGAGCTGGACCGGTTGGACGGGAGCGTCGCGCTGTTCACGGTGGATGCGGTCGAGGTGTACCAGGCGAGCCGCTTTCCGGATCAGACGGTGTACGGGGCCGCGCGGCGGCCCGAGTTGAGGGTGATCACCTGTGGGGGCGGGTATTCGCGGGCGACGGGGTATCAGGGCAACGTCGTCGTCTTCGCGCACCTGAGTGGGAGTCGGTAAGGGGATGGGAGCCGGCAGGGGGAAGGGCCGTAGGTCGTCCGCGGGTTCCGTACGCCGGGTTCGCCGTCGGCCTGAACGGCATCGTCAGCGGATCGTTTCCAAGTAGCGGAGTACCGCCAGCACGCGGCGGTTTCCCGTTTCCGTCGGGGGCAGATCCAGCTTGGTGAAGATGTTCGCCACGTGCTTTTCCACGGCTCGTTCGGAGACGGTGAAGGCGGTGGCGATCGCGTGGTTCGTGCGGCCCTCCGCCATGAGGGCGAGGACCTCGCGCTCGCGGGGCGTGAGGGTGTCGAGGGCGGTGGATCGGCGTGCGGCGCCGAAGAGTTGGGCCACCACCTCGGGGTCGAGCGCGGTACCGCCGCCCGCTACGCGTTCCAGGGCGCCGATGAACTCCCCGATGTCCACGACCCGTTCCTTGAGGAGATACCCGAATCCGGCCGGGTTGCCGAGGAGTTGGGCCGCGTGCGTCGTCTCGACGTACTGCGAGAACAGCAGGACACCGGTCCCGGGATGCCGTTCGCGCAGGTGTACGGCCGCCCGTACGCCTTCGTCGGTCTGGGTGGGCGGGAGGCGGATGTCCACGACGGCCACGTCGGGCGCGTGGGCCGCGACGGCGGTCAGCAGGGACTCCGCGTCGCCGACCGCCGCGGCCACCTCCACGTCCCGCAGCTGGAGGAGTTGGACCAGGCCGTCGCGCAACAGGGCCGAGTCCTCGGCGATGACGACGCGCATGCCGCTCCGTTCAGGTCGGTCGGGTCGGTCGGGGCGATCGGGGCGGGTCAGATGTGGGGCAGGTCGACCGTGACCACCGTAGGGCCTCCGGGTGGGCTGTCGCAGGTCAGTGTGCCGTCGACCGTGCGGACCCGGGCCAACAGCCCGGTGAGTCCGGAACCGGCGCCGATCGTCGCGCCGCCCTGTCCGTCGTCGGTGACGCGCAGGCGCAGGACGCCGTCGCGGGCGGTGACATCGACGGCGGCGGCCGTGGCGCGGGCGTGTTTCGTGGCGTTGGCGAGGAGTTCGGCGGCGCAGAAGTAGGCGATGGTCTCGACGGCCGGGGTGGGGCGGGTGCCGATGTCGGTGGTGAGGGTGACGGGGAGGGCGCTGTCGGCGGCCAGGGTGGTGAGGGCGGCGTGCAGTCCCTCGTCGAGTACGGGCGGGTGGATGCCCTTGACCAGGTGGCGCAGGTCGGAGATGGCCTGGGTGGCGTTGCCCTGCGCGGTGTCGACGACGGTGAGGACGCGGTCGGGTTCGGCGCCGGCGGTGACCAGTTCGCGGATCAGGGTGAGGTGCATGGCGAGGGCGACGAGGCGGGCCTGGGTTCCGTCGTGCAGGTCGCGTTCGATACGGCGGAGGGTCAGCGCGGCGTCGTCGACGGCGCGGGCGCGGGTCTCCTCCAGGGTGCGGATACGACGGGTCGCGGCGTCGGGGCCGAGCAGCACGGTCAGCAGGGCGCGGTGCGGGCCGAGGGCGTACCGCAGGATCAGGGGTGCGACGGCCAGCAACAGCAGACCGGCTGTGAACGGAATCAACCAGCGCGGCCAGGAGTCGAGCTGGTGACCGAGGAACTCCAGTGACACCTGGTGCGTGGAGCCGTCGGCGTTGTGAACCGTGTTGTAGTTCCAGCGCTTGAGCAGCGGGTGCAGTGTGAACAGGACGCCGTAGAGGTAGCCGATGACGACGGTGGCGTACGCGAAAACGGCTGTGAACGGAGTCAACAGGGCGCAGCCGACGGCTCGCCAGCCGGTCCGGTCGAGCAGGATGCCGCGCCGCCAGCCGAGGATCGCGGAGGCGCTGCCGCCGGTGCCGATGCCGGTGGCACTGCTGCCGGTGCCGGTCACGCCGCTGCCGGTGCCGGTGCCGGTCGGGCCGCCGCCACTCCCGCTGACCCCGCCGGCTTCCGCGCCCGGCACGCCCGGCGGCTCGATCTCCAGGCCGAGCAGGCGGTGTGCGAGCCCCCGTTGCAGCGCGCCCAGCGCCAGCGCGCCGCGCACGGTGACCGCCAGCAGCCACAGGCCGAGCGTGGTCACCGACAGCGCCCCGCCGAACACCAGCCCGGCGAGCGTGAGGAAGAAGCCGGCCAGGGCGAGCGGGAGGGCGATCACTCCGTAGAGGACGGCGGCCAGGGCGCGGCGGCCGAAGGTGGCGGTGGCGAGGGAACGGAGACGGGAGGCGAGGGATCGGAGACGGGAGCGGAGGCTCGGCATGGGGATCAACCTAGGAGAGGAGCGACCGGGCGACACGGAACTGCACGGCGGTCAGGCCGCGCACCACCCACGGCATCAGCAGCAGGAAGCCGAGGCCGCCCACCACCGCGTGGAAGGCCCAGGCCCCGGCGAAGGTGGGCCCGCCCCAGGCGTCGGCGTAGTCGTCGCCGGCGCGCAGCGGCCAGCCGATGTTGAGGGGGACGATCGCCCAGCCGTAGAGCGTGATGAACGCCGTGACGAGGTTGAGGGGCGTGGCGAGGAGGGCGTGGGGCAGGCCGCCGGCCCGGGGCCTGCCGGGGAGGTCGGTGGGGTTCGTGGGGTCGGTACGGCCGGGGTCGAGGAAGCGGTGGACGAGGCCGCGCTGCCAGCGGGCCGTGGGGGCGCCGAGGAGGGCGAGCGGGATGCAGGCCAGGCATAGCGGGAGGGCGAGGAGTGCGTAGGCGGTGCGGCGCCAGGTGGTGGCGGTGAACGGGGCGTGGACGAGGTTCCAGGCGTGGGCGGAGGTCGGGTCCGGGGCGGTGGTCATGGTGCGTCCCCCTGCACATGAGCGGGCGTATGTGGAGTCGGTGTCCGTGTGTCGGCGCAGTCCCTGTGAACCGCTGTGAACCGATGTCTCCAGCTTTCCGCCGCCGCCCGCTGTACACGATGGTGCCTGCACGGGACCTGGGGGTTCGGTTAACCGAACCGGCGCACACCGGACTCGGCCTCACACCCTCCCCCGGCGCACACCCCATTCCCTCACACCCCCCGCACGCTCCCGCTGAGGGCAGCGTTCCCGGCGGGAAACAGGTGTGATGCGGTCGGGTAACACCGACGTCGCAGGCTCCTCGACATGACCTCGAATCCGCGTGTGGTGCCCACCCTCGTGCTCGTCGGCCACGGCATGGTCGGTCAGCGCTTCCTCGAAGCGCTCGCCGAGCGCGGCCTGACCCGCACGCACCGCGTGGTCGTGCTGTGCGAGGAACCCCGCCCGGCCTACGACCGCGTCCAGCTCACCTCGTACTTCGCGGGCCGTACACCCGAGGAACTCTCGCTCACGGACGCGGAGTTCATCAGGGACCACGGGATCGAGCTGCGCGTGGGAGACCCGGCGGAGACGATCGACCGCTCGTCGAAGACGGTAACCGCCCGCTCTGGACTGTCACTCGAGTACGACACCCTCGTCCTGGCCACCGGCTCGTACCCGTTCGTGCCGCCGGTCCCCGGCAAGGACGCCGAGGGCTGTTTCGTGTACCGCACGATCGAGGACCTGCTCGCGATCGAGGAGTACGCCGGATCACGGGCCACGACGGGTGCCGTGGTGGGCGGTGGACTGCTCGGTCTTGAGGCGGCCGGCGCGCTGAAGGGGCTCGGACTCACCAGCCACATCGTGGAGTTCGCCCCGCGGCTGATGCCGGTGCAGATCGACGCGGGCGGCGGTGCCGCGCTGCTGCGCACCATCGAGGAGATGGGCCTGACCGTCCACACGGGCGTCGGCACCCAGGAGATCCTGACCGGCCCGGACGGCGCCGTCACCGGCATGAGGCTGTCGGACGGCTCCGAACTCTCCACGGACATGGTCGTGTTCAGCGCCGGGGTCCGTCCCCGCGACCAACTCGCCCGCGCCTGCGGCCTGTCGGTCGGTGAGCGCGGCGGCATCGCGGTCGACGAGCAGTGCCGTACGCTCGACGACCCGCACGTGTTCGCGATCGGCGAGTGCGCCCTGGCGGCGGACGGCCGGGTGTACGGGCTGGTGGCGCCCGGGTACGAGCAGGCGGAGACGGCCGCCGCGACCATCGCGCGGGACGAATCCGCCTTCACCGGCGCCGACCTGTCGACCAAGCTGAAGCTCCTCGGGGTGGATGTGGCGTCCTTCGGCGACGCGCACGGCGCCACCGCGGACTGCCTCGACGTCGTCTACTCCGACGCGCGGGCGGGGACGTACAAGAAGCTGGTGATCGGCCGGGGCGGTGAGCTGCTGGGCGGCATTCTGGTCGGCGACGCGGACGCGTACGGCACCCTGCGCGCCTTCACCGGGTCCGTACCGCCCGTCTCCCCCGAGCAGTTGGTGCTCCCGGCCGGTTCCGGCGAGGCCGTCCAGCTCGGCCCCTCCGCGCTTCCCGACGCGGCGGTCGTCTGCTCGTGCCACAACGTCAGCAAGGGCGCGATCCGCGGCGCCGTCACCGACCACTCCTGCACGAGCGTGCCGGAGGTGAAGAAGTGCACCAAGGCCGGTACGGGCTGCGGGAGTTGCGTCAAGGTGCTCGGCCAGCTGGTCACCGCCGAGCTGGAGGCGAACGGCGTCGAGGTCGACAAGGGCCTGTGCGGCTGCTTCGCGCAGACCCGCGAGGAGTTGTACGAGATCGTCCTCGCCCTGCGGATCTCCTCCTACCAGGATCTGCTGGACCGCTACGGCCGTGCCGGCGCCCGGGGTGGCGACGGCTGCGAGACCTGCAAGCCGACGGTCGCGTCGGTCATCGCGTCGCTCGCCCCGGCGATCGGCGCGAGCGGCTACGTCCTGGACGGCGAACAGGCGGCCCTCCAGGACAGCAACGACCACTTCCTCGCCAACCTCCAGAAGAACGGCTCCTATTCGGTCGTCCCGCGCGTCCCCGGCGGCGAGATCACCCCCGAGAAGCTCATCGTGATCGGCGAGGTGGCCCGCGACTTCGGCCTCTACACGAAGATCACCGGCGGCCAGCGCATCGACCTGTTCGGCGCACGGGTGGAGCAACTCCCGCTGATCTGGGCCCGGTTGGTGGACGCGGGCTTCGAGTCCGGGCACGCCTACGGAAAGGCGCTGCGCACGGTCAAGTCCTGTGTGGGGCAGACCTGGTGCCGCTACGGCGTCCAGGACTCGGTCCGCATGGCGATCGACCTGGAGCTGCGCTACCGGGGGTTGCGCTCCCCGCACAAGCTCAAGTCGGCGGTGTCCGGCTGCGCCCGCGAGTGCGCCGAGGCCCAGTCGAAGGACTTCGGGATCATCGCGACCGCCACCGGCTGGAACCTGTACGTCGGCGGAAACGGCGGTGCGACTCCGCGTCACGCGGATCTGCTCGCGAAGGACCTCTCCGACGCCGAACTGGTGCGCCTGATCGACCGGTTCCTCATGTTCTACATCCGTACGGCCGACCGGCTGGAGCGCACGAGCGTGTGGCTGGAGCGGATTCCGGGCGGCCTGGACCATGTGCGCGAGGTGGTCGTGGCGGACTCGCTCGGTATCTGCGAGGAGTTGGAGGCGCTGATGGCCGCGCATGTCGCCGGGTACCGCGACGAGTGGGCCACAACCATCAACGACCCCGAGAAACTGGCCCGGTTCGTGTCCTTCGTGAACGCGCCCGACACCCCGGACCCGGTCGTCGGCTTCGTCCCCGAGCGCGACCAGATCAAGCCCGATCTGCCGCTGCTGACCATCGGCATGCGGCCCCAGCAGCCCGCAGACGTCCTGGAAGGAAGCGCCCAGCGATGACCCTGGCCCCCGAGACGACCGACCTGAAGGTCCAACTCCGGTTCACCGAGGACTGGTTCACGGTCTGCGACCTCCATCTGCTCACCCCCGGCCGCGGAGTGGCGGCCCTGCTGCCCGACGGCTCCCAGGTCGCCCTGTTCCGCGACCGCTCCGGCACTCTCTACGGCATCGACAACCGCGACCCGTTCAGTGGCGCGGCGGTCCTCTCGCGCGGCCTGACCGGCACCCACCAGGGCCGTCCGTTCGTCGCGTCGCCACTGCTCAAGCAGCGGTTCGACCTGATCTCCGGGGAGTGTCTGGACGACGCGTCGGTGCGGGTGACGGCCTACGAGGTGCGGGCGAACCCGGTGACGCACCGGCCCTGACGCGCCTGGGGCACGCCACGCACCGCGACGGGGCCGGTCACGCCTTGAGTTGGTCGTGGACGACCCCCGTCAGCTCCTCCGAGGCGGCCCAAAGGCGTTGCCCCATGGCGTCGTTGACGGTCCAGGGGGCCCGCCAGGACGGGGCGGGTGCCCCGCGCCACATCGCGAGGCGGGGGCCGAAGAAGGAGTCGGGGCGTACGTCGGGGGCGGTGGCGGCGTAGAGGGAGGGCAGCGCACCGGCCTCCGCGGACTGGGCGAAGACGCGGTTGCCGATCTCCATGAGCCGTTCCCTGCCCTTGCGTCCCTCGGCCTGCGGACCGGCGGTCTGGAGGTTGGTGGCCGCGTAGCCGGGGTGGGAGGCGGCCGCGACCACCCCGGAACCGGCCGCCGCGAGCCGCCGTGCCAGCTCGTGCGTGAGGAGCAGGTTGGCGGACTTGGACCGGGAGTACGCGGTCCAACGGCTGTACCGGCGCTCGCTGTTGAGGTCGTCGATGTCGATGTTGGCGAGCACGTGCATGAAGCTGGAGAGCGTGACGATCCGGGCGGCGGGCGCGTCGAGCAGCGCGGGCAGCAGCAGCCCGGTGAGCGCGAAGTGCCCCAGGTGGTTGACCCCGAAGTGCGTCTCGAAGCCGTCGACCGTCGTGCCGTAGGGCATCGCCATGACCCCGGCGTTGTTGACGAGCAGATCGAGCCGCTCGTAGGGGAACGTGGCCGCGAACTCCCGTACGGAGGCCAGGTCCCCGAGGTCCAGCCGGGCGAACTCGGCCTCGGCGCCCGGCACTTCGGCGACGATCCGGTCGGCGGCCTCGCTCCCCCGCACCTCGCTCCGGCACGCGAGCACCACCCGGGCGCCCTTGCGGGCCAGCTCGCGCGCGGTGACGTAGCCGAGCCCGCTGTTGGCCCCGGTGACGACGGCGACCCGGCCGTGCTGGTCGGGGATGTCCTTCTCGTTCCAGCCGGACATGAGCGGGCTCCTCTGCGGGCATCGGCGAGCGGTCGGGATCTCAGCGTACGAGAGCCGAGACGGCACCGCTCCGGTCACACCGGGCGACACCTCCATCACGAGATGGTCACTCCCCCTTCACCGCCCTCACCGGGGCAATACGGTCCATGTCTCACCGGACACAGGGGGACGAGATGACTCACCCGTACGCCACACCGCCCATGCCCCAGCCGCCGTTCCAGCCGGTCCGCCCGGCACCCCGCTGGGCCCGCAAGCGGTATGTCCTCCCCGCCCTCGCGGTGGCCTTCTTCATCGGCATCGGCGCGGGCGGCTCGGGCCAGGACAGGAAGACCGACACGACGGCCGACGCGAAGCCCGCGGCGGCCGACCCCCAGCCGACGACGACCGTCACGGCGACCGCGACGGAGACGGCCAGCCCGGCCCCCGCCCCCACGGTCACCACGACGAAGACCGTCAAGGTCACGAAGACGGTCACCGCGGCGGCAGCCGTGGACAGCGGTTCAGGCTCCGGGTCCGGTTCCGGCGACTCCAACTCCGGTGGCGGCAGCACCTATTACACGAACTGCACCGCAGCCCGCGCGGCCGGGGTCACACCCCTGTACGTGGGCGACCCGGGCTACGACTCCCACCTCGACCGGGACGGGGACGGCGTCGCCTGCGAGTGACACCGGCAGCGGAAAGGGCGGCACCCCCCGCACAGGGGTGCCGCCCTCTCCCATGATCCGGAACCACCGCCGCCGCGGTGAGGGTCAGGTTGAGCGGCGGGAGTCCCGGGGCCGTGAACGCCGTACGCCCTACCGGTGGTCGCTCCCCTGCGCCGCCGAAGCCGCCCGGCCCGCCTCCAGCCGAGCCACCGGAATCCGGAACGGCGAGCAGGAGACGTAGTCCAGGCCGACCTCGTGGAAGAAGTGGACCGACTCGGGGTCGCCGCCGTGTTCGCCGCAGACGCCGAGCTTCAGGTCCGGGCGGGTCTCGCGGCCCGCCTTCGCCGCGAGCTCGACCAGGGAGCCGACGCCGTCGCGGTCGATCGTCTCGAAGGGGCTGACTCCGAAGATGCCCTTCTCCAGGTAGGCCGTGAAGAAGGAGGCTTCCACGTCGTCGCGGCTGAAGCCCCACACCGTCTGGGTGAGGTCGTTCGTGCCGAAGGAGAAGAACTCCGCGGCCTCCGCGATCTGGCCCGCCGTCAGCGCGGCGCGCGGGAGTTCGATCATCGTGCCGATCGACAGCTTCAGGGACGTGCCGGTCGCGGCCTCGACCTCGGCGACGACCTGGTCGGCCTCCTCGCGGACGATCTCCAGCTCCTGGACCGTGCCGACGAGCGGGATCATGATCTCCGCGCGCGGGTCGCCCTTCGCGGCCTTGCGTTCGGCGGCGGCCTCGGCGATGGCCCGTACCTGCATGGTGAACAGACCGGGGATGACCAGGCCGAGGCGTACGCCGCGCAGGCCCAGCATCGGGTTCTGCTCGTGCAGGCGGTGCACCGCCTGGAGGAGGCGGAGGTCGTTCTCGTGGGACTCCTGACGGGACTCCGCCAGCGCCACGCGGACCGACAACTCCGTGATGTCCGGCAGGAATTCGTGCAGCGGCGGGTCCAACAGGCGCACGGTGACCGGGAGTCCGTCCATCGCTTTGAACAGCTCGACGAAGTCGGCCTTCTGGAGCGGGAGCAGCGCCTTGAGGGACTCCTCGCGCTCGGTGTCCGTGTCGGCCAGGATCAGGCGCTCGACCAGTTCGCGGCGGTCGCCGAGGAACATGTGCTCCGTACGGCACAGGCCGATGCCCTGGGCGCCGAAGCGGCGGGCGCGCAGCGCGTCCTCGGCGTTGTCGGCGTTGGCGCGGACCCGCAGCCGGCGGACGCGGTCGGCGTAGCCGATGATCCGGTGGACCGCCTCGACCAGTTCGTCGGCGTCGTCGGCGCCCGCGTGCATCCGGCCCTCGAAGTACTCGACGACCGGGGAGGGGACGACCGGGACCTCGCCCAGGTACACCTTGCCGCTGGAGCCGTCGATGGAGATGACGTCGCCCTCCTCGACGACGTGCCCGCCCGGCACCGTCATCCGGCGCCGCTTGGTGTCGACCTCCAGCTCCTCGGCGCCGCACACACAGGTCTTGCCCATGCCGCGCGCCACGACGGCCGCGTGGGAGGTCTTGCCGCCGCGCGAGGTGAGGATGCCCTCGGCCGCGATCATGCCGTCGAGGTCGTCGGGGTTGGTCTCCCGGCGGACCAGGATCACCTTCTCGCCCGAACGCGACCACTTCACCGCGGTGTACGAGTCGAAGACCGCCTTGCCGACCGCCGCGCCGGGCGAGGCCGCGATGCCCCGGCCGACCTGCTGGATCTTCGCGTCCTCGTCGAAGCGCGGGAACATCAGCTGCGCCAGCTGCGCCCCGGTGACCCGCTGGAGGGCCTCGGCCTCGTCGATCAGCCCCTGGTCGACGAGTTGGGTCGCGATCCGGAACGCCGCGCCCGCCGTCCGCTTCCCCACCCGCGTCTGGAGCATCCACAACTGCCCGCGCTCGATGGTGAATTCGATGTCGCAGAGATCCTTGTAGTGGTTCTCCAGGGTCTCCATGATCTGCATGAGCTGGTCGTACGACTTCTTGTCGATCTGCTCGAGTTCCGCCAGCGGCACGGTGTTGCGGATGCCGGCGACGACGTCCTCGCCCTGCGCGTTCTGCAGGTAGTCGCCGTAGACGCCCTGGTGGCCGCTCGCGGGGTCGCGGGTGAAGGCGACGCCGGTGCCGGAGTCCGGGCCGAGGTTGCCGAAGACCATCGAGCAGACGTTGACCGCGGTGCCGAGGTCGTGCGGGATGCGTTCCTGGCGGCGGTAGAGCTTGGCGCGGTCGGTGTTCCAGGAGTCGAAGACCGCGTGGATCGCGAGGTCCATCTGCTCGCGCGGGTCCTGCGGGAAGTCGCGGCCCGCCTCGGCCTTGACGATCCGCTTGAACCGGGTGACCAGCTTCTTCAGGTCGGCCGCGTCCAGCTCGGTGTCGACCGTGACCTTCTTGGCGTCCTTGGCCTTGTCGAGCGCCTCCTCGAAGAGGTCGCCGTCGACGCCGAGGACGGTCTTGCCGAACATCTGGATCAGCCGCCGGTACGAGTCCCACGCGAAGCGCTCGTCGCCGGCCTGCTTCGCCAGGCCCTGCACGGACTTGTCGGAGAGGCCGATGTTCAGGACGGTGTCCATCATGCCGGGCATCGAGAACTTCGCCCCGGAACGGACGGAGACGAGGAGGGGGTCGTCGGCCTGCCCGAGTTGCTTGCCCATCGTCGCTTCGAGGGTGTCGAGGTGTGCACTCACCTCGTCACGCAGTGCCGCGGGCTCGTCCCCGCTGTCGAGGTACGTCTTGCACGCCTCGGTGGTGATGGTGAAACCCGGAGGGACGGGAAGGCCCAGGTTGGTCATCTCGGCGAGGTTGGCACCCTTGCCGCCGAGGAGGTCCTTGAGGTCCTTGTTTCCCTCGGTGAAGTCGTAGACGAACTTCACTACGTGGGGTTCTTTGTTTTCCGACACGGGTCTCGACTCCTCGGGACGCGGGTGGCTGCCCTGACGGCCAGGAACATACCCAGATCGAAGGCGTCTGGGTACGTCCACTTGCATGTCATGCGTCTGTAACCGGTAGTCCGCCAGCGGATCGAAAGTCAAAGCTCGGCAAGCGAACACGGCCGGATGTTTTCACTTCTTGAACGCAACATGGACCATCGGCGCACATTTGCGCTCACGTGAGCGGTTCACGGCTCGGCTGTTTTCGATCGATGAACGATCAAGGGGTGGCACGGAGTGCCACCCCTTGGAGAAGTGCAGCCGCGCAAGATCCGCTCACCTGAGCGCCACCTCTATCAAAGGTGGCGAGAATCACGCTTCCACAACCGACCGGATTTCACCATCCGGACGGGTCCCGGGACGGAAACGCGGACGTCACATGCCCAGCGCGAGCAGCCGTTCCTCGACCCGCTCCGGCGCGTACAGATGCTCCACGACCATCGCCCCCGCCCCCACCAGCCCGGCCCGCTCGCCGAGCCGCGAGGTCAGTACGTGCAGATGAGCGGTCGAGCGCGGCAGCGCCCGCTGGTACAGCAGCTCGCGCACGCCGGTGAGGAAGGAGGTTCCCGCGAGGTCTCCCGCGATCATCAGAACCCCGGGGTTGAGCAGCGTCACCACGGTCGCCAGGACGTCCCCGACCTGCCGGCCCGCCTCGCGGGCGAACGCGGCCGCTCCCGGGTGCCCCGACGCGAGCAGGTCCCGCACATCGGAGCCGGACGCGGCCGGCACCCCGGTCTCGGCCAGCCGTCGCGCCACGGCGCCACCGCTCGCCACGGCGGCCAGACAGCCGTAGGACCCGCACCGGCACAGCGCCTGCGCGCCCGCCGGGACCCGGATGTGGCCGATGTCGCCCGCGCCGCCGTCGATCCCCCGGAAGACGGAGCCGCCGACGACCACCCCGGCGCCGATACCCGTCGACACCTTGACCAGCACGAAGGCCGAGCAGTCGGGGTGTCCGGTGCGCTGTTCGCCGTACGCCATGAGGTTGGCGTCGTTGTCGACCAGGACCGGGACCCGCGGGGCGCCGGTGTGTTCGGTGAAGGCGCGGGCCAGGCGGCCCCTTATGTCGTAGCCGTCCCAGCCGGGCATGATCGGCGGCTGGACCACGCGGCCGGTCTCGCTGTCGACGGGCCCGGGCACCGCGAGCCCGATCCCGCAGACCTCGGACGCCCGGTGGCCCGCCTTCTCCAGCAACTCGGCGAACCAGCGGCCGAGTTCGCCCAGCACGGCGTCCGGGCCGTCCTCGATGACCAGCGTGCCACCGTGCTCCGCGAGGATCTCGCCGGTGAGGGACAGGACGCACGCGCGCGCGTGGCGGGTGTCCAGGTCCGCCGCGAGGACGACCGCGTGGGCGTCGTCGAACTCCAGGGTGATCGACGGCCTGCCGCCCAGCGGGGAGTCCACGGGACCGCCCGCGCCCTCGCGCAGCCAGCCCGCGCGGAAGAGCCGGTCCAGACGCTGGCCGACGGTCGCGCGGGAGAGTCCGGTCACCTGTTGGAGGGCGCCCCGGGTCGTCGCGCGCCCGGTGCGCACCAGTTCGAGCAGATCTCCGGCGCTCCCATGACCTCGTCCCGTCATGCGCACCCCCTTGTGTTTCTCAACCCTGCATTACATATTGAGTTTTGCGTGTTAAATAGACGTAACCCTACGGTAGCCATGACCGAACCGGTCGGCACGACGTGTTTCGTGGAGTCCCGAGTGGATCGCACTGCCCAGCTCACAGCCCTCCCCGAGGAACGCACCTTCGTATACGATCCGCCGTCCTTGTCAGGTTCCCTGCACCTCAGGGCGGCTGCCGTACTGGAAGGAAACTGGACGGGTACCTCAACCGTCCCCTCCCGTGGCTTGTATCCGCACCAGTGGTCCTGGGACTCCGCGTTCATCGCGATCGGTCTGCGGCACCTCTCGCCCCTGCGGGCGCAGAAGGAACTGGAGACGCTGCTCGCCGCCCAGTGGGGCGACGGCCGGGTCCCGCACATCGTCTTCAACCCCTCCGTGCCGCTCGACGCGTACTTCCCGAGCCCCGACTTCTGGCGCTCCTCGACCGCGGGGCACACGGCGGGCGCCCCGCGCACCGTACAGACCTCCGGCATCGTGCAGCCACCGGTCCACGCGCTCGCCGCGTGGCTCGTGCACCGCGCCGACCCCGGCCTGTCCCGCGCACGCGGCTTCCTCGCCGGCGTCTACCCCCGGCTGGCCGCCTGGCACCGCTATCTGCTGCACCGGCGCGACCTCGGCGGGGGCGGCCTCGCGTCCGTCGTGCACCCCTGGGAACAGGGTATGGACAACAGCCCTTGCTGGGATGCCCCGTTGAGCCGGATCACGCCCGCCCCAGCCCGCTCCTTCCGCCGCGCCGACCTCGACCACGGCGCCGCCGAGGACCGGCCCACGGACCTGGACTACGGCCGTTACGTGCGGCTCGCGACGGACTACCGGGACGGGCAGTACGCCGACGGGGCAAGCGAGTTCGCGGTCGAGGACCCGTCCTTCAACGCCCTGCTCATCGCCTCCGAGCACGCACTCGCCCGGATCGCACGGGAGTTGGGCGCCACCGGCACGGCCCGGCACGCGCGCGCGGAGCGGCTCACCGGGGTGCTCATCGACCGGCTGTGGGACCCGGCGGAGGGCATGTTCTTCTGCCGTGACGTACGCGGCGAGGGACTGATCCCCGAGCGCAGCGTCTCCGGTCTGATCCCGCTGCTCCTCCCCGACCTGCCCCGGGACATCGCCACCGCCCTCGTCCGTACGGCGTCCGGCCCGCACTTCGGGCTCGGGGACACCACCCGGCTGCCGCCCAGCTACGACCTGTCGGGCGAGGCGTTCGACCCGCACCGGTACTGGCGCGGCCCGGCCTGGTTCAACACGAGCTGGCTGCTGGAGCGCGGGCTGCGGCTGCACGGCGAGCGGACCCGGGCGGAGGCGCTGCGCACGGCGGTGCTGGAGACGGCCGACGCGACCGACTTCGCCGAGTACGTCGACCCGTACGACGGCGAGGCGTGCGGTGCGACCGGCTTCAGCTGGACCGCCGCGCTGACCCTCGATCTGCTCCACGAGCCCCCGGGACCCGCCGTCTCCGGCACGGTCCTCGGCACGTTCGACAGGCGTGACACACAAGCGCGCGACACAGAAGTGACCGAAGCGAAGACCAGCGAGGTCAAGGTCGCCAACGGAGTCAAGGGAGGGGACCGGGGATGACGGACCGGCATCATCTGCTCGTGCACGGCGGGACGTTCGCCGTCGTGGGCGACGGCGGGGACATCAGCGGCGTACGGGGCGGCAGTTCCCCGGACGGGTTATTCGTCCGGGACGCCCGGCACCTGAGCCGCTGGCAGCTGACGGTGGACGGCGCGGTGCCGGAGGCGCTGACGCCGGTGGCCGACGGGGACATGGCGCGCTGTGTCCTCGTCCCGCGCGGCGGACGCCAGGAGCCGCCCGCGCACACGCTCTTCCGTGAACAGGCCGTGGGCGACGGCGCGTTCGTCGAATCGCTGAAGGTGACCAGCAACCGCCCGGTGGCCACCACGGTCCGGCTTGCGGTCACCGCCGACGCCGACTTCACGGACCAGTTCGAACTCCGCTCCGACCACCGCACGTACGCCAAGACCGGCGTCACCCGCTCCCGCCAAGTCCTGGAGGACGGCGTGGAGTTCGCCTACCAGCGAGGCGAATGGCGGTCCTGTACGACGGTGACGGCCGAGCCCGCGCCCGACGGCGTCGAGGAGACCGGCACCGGAGCGCGCCGCATGGTGTGGACCCTGGACCTCGAACCGCACGGCACCGCCGAGCTGGCCCTGCGCGTGATGGCCCGCCCGCACGGTGACAAGCGGGCCCTGCGGGTACCGCGCTCACCGTCCGCGCTGAACGAGCAACTCATGGCCCTGGAGGGCGAGTACGTCCAGGGCGTCTCCTTCCCCACCGGCTGGCCGGAGCTGGCCGCCGCCTGCGCGCGGGGCCTGTCGGACCTGGCCTCGCTCCAGGTCCCGGCGAAGGGCCCGGACGGCGAGGAACTGCGGGTACCGGCGGCGGGAGCCCCCTGGTTCCTGACCCTCCTGGGCCGTGACGCCCTCCTGACCTCCCTCTTCGCCCTCCCCTACCGCCCTCAGCTCGCCGCCGCCACCCTGCCGGCGCTCGCCGCGACGCAGGCGACGGACGTGGGCCCTGAGTCCGTCTCCCAGCCCGGCAAGATCGTGCACGAGGTGCGGCACGGCGAGCTGGCGCACTTCGGGCAGGTGCCGTACGGGCGGTACTACGGCTCGGTCGACGCGACCCCGCTGTTCCTGGTGCTGCTCGGCGCGTACGTGGAGCAGACCGGCGACTCGGCCCTGGCCCGGCGGCTGGAGCCCAACGCCCGTGCGGCGATCGGCTGGATGCTGGACCACGGCGGCCTGACGTCCCGCGGCTACCTGGTCTACCGCGCCGACCAGGGCGGCCTCGCCAACCAGAACTGGAAGGACTCCCCCGGCGCGATCTGCGGCGCCGACGGCACGCGGGCGAGCGGTGCGGTGATGGCGGCGGGGGCGCAGGGGTACGCGTACGACGCGCTGCGCCGCACGGCGTGGGTGGCGCGGACGGTGTGGGAGGACGAGACGTACGCGGCCCTCCTGGAGCAGGCCGCGTCCGATCTGCGGGACCGTTTCCAGCGGGACTTCTGGATGCGGGAGCACTCCTTCCCGGCGCTGGCGCTGGACGGCGAGGGCCGCCAGGTGGACGCGCTCGCGTCGGACGCGGGCCATCTGCTCTGGTCCGGCCTGCTGGACAAGGAGTACGGCGAACTGGTCGGGCGCAGACTCCTCGCCCCGGACTTCTTCTCGGGCTGGGGTGTCCGCACCCTCGCGTCGGGCCAGGCGGCGTACCACCCGTTGTCCTACCACCGGGGTTCGGTCTGGCCCCACGACAACGCGCTGATCACCCTCGGCCTGGCCCGCTACGGCCTGCACGACGAGGCCCGCACGGTCGCACACGCCCTGGTCGACGCGGCGACGGCGACCGGCCACCGCCTCCCGGAGGTCCTCGCGGGCTACGGCCGCGACACCCACCCGGAGCCGGTCCCGTACCCGCACGCGTGCGTACGGGAGTCCCGTTCGGCGGCGTCCCCGCTGGCGCTGCTCACGGCGGTCGGGGGAGCGTGACACAACGGTGATAAGGCGTTTGCCGGGTGTTTGCCCAGTTCCGTGAACAGGGGCCCGAGGCAACTCGTACGGAAGAGCGGCGGTCCTGCCTCCCCATCGGACCGCCCCTCCACTCCGATCACGGGCCTCGCACGGAAGGACCTTCGGGTTGCCTCAGCACACGAGCACACGCCAGACACCGCATACGGCCGGGGCAGCCGATGGCGAGGCACTGCCGCCGGACGGCACGACGACAACACCGGAGGCCTCCGGCACCCCCTCCACCGACACCGGGCCCAAGTCCGAGACCGGGACGGGGAGTTCCACGACAGCCGAGGCGAAGGCCGAGCCCGGCGCCGAGACCGACGGCAAGCCCAGCACCCGAACCTCCACACCCGCCGAGACGAAGGCCAACCGCCTGGCGAACGTGAAGAACAAGGCCAGGCCTCCCGCCGCCACCGCGCCCAAGTCCGGCTCCCCTGCGGGGGCGAAAACCAAGGCCGGTTCGCCCGCAGTTGCCAAGAGCGGGGCCGGTTCCCCTGCCGCCACCGAGCCCGAAGCCGACGCTTCCACGACCGCCGAGCCCGAGGCGGGTTCCCCTGCGGGCGCCAAGCCCGAAGCCGGCGCCTCCACGGCCGCCAAGACCAAGGCCGGTTCCTCTGCGGGCGCCAAGACCGAGACCGGCTCCCCCGCAGTCGCCAAGGGCGGGGCCCGTTCCCCCGCCGCCGCCAAGCCCGAAGCCGGCACTTCCACGACCGCCGAGCCCGAGGCGGGTTCCCCTGCGGGCGCCAAGACCGAGACCGGCTCCCCCGCCGCCACCAAGCCCGAAACCGACACTTCCACGACCGCCAAGACCAAGGCCGGTCCACCTGCGGGCGCCAAGACCGAGGCCAGCTCCCCCGCCGCCACCAAGCCCGAAACCGACACTTCCGCCCACACCGGGACCAAGGCCGGTTCACCTGCGGACGCCAAGACCGAGGCCGGTTCGTCTGCTCGCGCCGAGGTCGAAGCAGCCGCCTCTTCCGCCGCCAAGAGCGGGCAAGCCGAGACCTCCGCGCCCGAACGGGCCGTAGAAGTGCCGCTTGAGGCCACGGCGGAAGACGCCACCGGAACCGTGTCCCACGCGACGCCCGACACCACGTCCGGCGCCGTGGAGGCCGACACAGCCGAGGACGCCACCGACCCCGGGGGCGCCGACCCCGAGGCACTCGGCTCAGAGCCCGGCGAGAACACCCCCGTGACCACCCCGGACGCCGAACCCGACGCCCCGGCCACCGACACCGCCCCCTCGGCCGGACCCGGCGAAGCCGCCGACCCCCGCACCCGGGTCAGCCGCCTGGGGCTCCGCCGGCGTATGAAGGGCTGGCGGGAGAAGCACCCCGTGGCCGCGCTCACCCTGTCCTGGGTGGTCACCTTCCTCGCCGCCGTGCTGGTCTACGTCTGCCTCGAAATGCCCAACACCTTGGGGCAGTTGAGGCTGATGGAGTTCGCGCGGATACCCGCCGAGGCGATCATGGCGGCGGTGGTTCTGCTGAGTCTGCCGCGGCGGGCCCGGGTCGTCGTGGCCGCGGCGTTCGGGGCGCTCGTCGGGGCCATCGCCGTGCTGAACATGTTCGACATGGGGTTCAACGAGTACCTGGGCCGGCACTTCAACATCATCCTGGACTGGAGCCTGTTCGGGGATGCCCGCGGTTATCTGAAGGACACCTTCGGCGGGACGGCGACCCAGATCCTCACGGTCGCCCTCATCGCCCTCATCGTCGCGCTGATCGTGCTCGTCGCGCTGGCGATGGTCCGGCTCAGCAACGTGCTCGTCACCTACAAGGCCATCGCCACCAAGGGCACCCTGATCGCGGGCACGGTGTGGATCACCCTCACCGCGTTCGCGCTGGAGTTCCACGGCATCCCGCTGGCCGCCGACCACACGGCCGGTGTCATCAAGTACCAGGTACGCGCGATGCAGGAAACCCTGCGCGACGAGGCCGACTTCAAGAAGGTCGCCAAGGTCGACGCCTTCGGCAACACCCCCGGCAGCCAGCTCGTCCCCGACCTGCGCGGCAAGGACATGATCTTCACCTTCATCGAGAGCTACGGCCGGAGCGCGATCGAGGACCCGATCATGGCGCCGGGTGTAGACGACACCCTCGCCGCCGACACCAAGGCCCTCTCGAAGGCGGGCTTCGCGGCGAAGAGCGGCTGGCTGACCTCGGCGACCTACGGCGGCAGCAGCTGGCTCGGCCACTCCACCACCATGTCCGGCCTGTGGGTCAGCAACCAGCAGCGCTACCGCACGGTGATGGCCAGCGACCACCTCAGCCTGACCGACGCCTTCAAGAAGACCGGCGGCTACGACACCGTAGGCGTGATGCCGGGCGTGCAGAAGGGCTGGCCGGAGCAGAGCTTCTACGGCCTCGACAAGGTCTACAACGCCTTCCAACTCGGCTACAAGGGACCGAAGTTCAGCTGGTCGACGATGCCGGACCAGTACGCGCTCGAGCAGTTCCAGAAGCAGGTGCACAGCAAGCCCCGCACCGACGGCAAGTCCCTGATGTCGATGATCATCCTGACGTCGAGCCACCAGCCCTGGGCGCCGATCCCGAAGCTCGTCCCGTGGGACCAGCTGGGCAACGGCTCGATCTTCGACTCGATCGAGAAGGCCGGCAACAAGGCGTCCAGCGTCATCGCCGACACCACCAAGTCCCGCCAGGAGTACGGCAAGTCGATCCAGTACTCGGTGAACTCCCTCACCCAGTGGCTGGAGCGCTACGGCAACGACAACACCGTGCTCGTCTTCCTCGGCGACCACCAGCCGATCGCCCGCGTCAGCGGCAACCACGCCAGCCGTGACGTCCCGATCTCGATCGTCGCCAAGGACCCCAAGGTCCTTCAGAAGATCGACGGCTGGAACTGGTCCGACGGCCTGCGCCCCGCGCACAACGCCCCGGTGTGGAAGATGAGCGACTTCCGCGACAAGTTCCTGACGGCGTACGGCTCGACGCCCCACCCGAAGAAGAACTGACCGGCCACCGAAGGGGGTTCAGCCTCCGGACGTGTCCAGTTCCGCGTCCTCGCCGATCCCCGCGCAGTCGTACGGGTCCTTGAGCCAACCGTCCGGCAACACCACCCGGTTGTTGCCGGACGTACGGCCGCGGGGCCCGTCGGCGCCCGTCGGCCAGGACTGGTCGAGGTCCAACTCGTCGAGCCCGGACCGGAGTTCGTCCAGGGACGAGGTGATCGCGAGCCGCTTGCGCATCTCGCTGCCGACCGCGAAGCCCTTCAGGTACCAGGCGACGTGCTTGCGGAAGTCGATGACCCCGCGCGCCTCGTCCCCGATCCACTCGCCGAGCAGCGTCGCGTGCCGCACCATGACGTCGGCGACCTCGCGCAACGACGGCTTCAGCACGTCCTGCTGACGCCCTTCGAAGGCGGCCACGAGATCGGCGAACAGCCACGGCCGCCCCAGGCACCCGCGCCCGACCACGACCCCGTCGCACCCGGTCTCCCGGACCATCCGCACCGCGTCCTCGGCCGACCAGATGTCGCCGTTGCCGAGCACGGGGATCTCCGGCACATGCTCCTTGAGCCGGGCGATCGCGTCCCAGTCCGCCGTACCGCCGTAGTGCTGGGCGGCGGTGCGGCCGTGCAGCGCGATGGAGGTGACGCCCTCCTCGACGGCGATGCGTCCGGCGTCGAGGAAGGTGATGTGGTCGTCGTCGATGCCCTTGCGCATCTTCATCGTGACGGGCAGGTCACCGGCCCCGCTGACGGCCTCCTTCAGGATCGCCCGCAGCAGGTTCCGCTTGTACGGCAGCGCGGAGCCGCCGCCCTTGCGGGTGACCTTCGGCACCGGGCAGCCGAAGTTCAGGTCGATGTGGTCGGCGAGGTCCTCCTCCGCGATCATGCGGACGGCCTTGCCGACGGTCGCCGGGTCCACGCCGTACAGCTGGATCGAGCGCGGCTTCTCCGTCGCGTCGAAATGGACCAGCTGCATGGTCTTCTCGTTGCGCTCGACCAGCGCCCGGGTCGTGATCATCTCGCTGACGAACAGCCCCTTGCCCCCGCTGAACTCCCGGCACAGGGTGCGGAAGGGCGCGTTGGTGATCCCGGCCATGGGGGCCAGGACGACGGGCGGCGAGACGGTGTGCGGGCCGATCTGCAAGGGCGACACGGCCGGGGGCGCGGGCAGGGACACGGGCGTGGACATTGCTCCATTGTGGCGCACCGCTTCCGGTGCCCGCGTACGGAGATCATGTAGCAGTCATTAGTTAGACGCACTATCGACTTTCGCGTACGATGGTCCGCATGCCCGAGCTCAGCCACCGCCGCCGACAGCTGGTGCTCGCGATCTGCTGCATGAGTCTGCTGATCGTGAGCCTGGACGTGACCATTCTGAACGTCGCCCTGCCCGCGATGCAGACGGATCTGCACGCGTCGACCTCCGGTCTCCAGTGGACGATCGACGCGTACACCCTGGTCCTGGCCTCCCTGCTGATGCTGGCGGGTTCGACGGCCGACCGGATCGGCCGCAAGCGGGTCTTCGTCGTCGGCCTGGTGGTCTTCAGCCTCGGCTCCCTGCTCTGCTCCCTCGCGCCCGGCCTGGACTCGCTGATCTGGTTCCGCATGATCCAGGCGGTCGGCGGCTCGATGCTCAACCCGGTCGCGATGTCGATCATCACCAACACCTTCACCGAGCCCCGCGAGCGCGCCCGCGCGATCGGCGTGTGGGGCGCGGTCGTCGGCATATCGATGGCCGCCGGGCCGCTGATCGGCGGACTGCTCGTGGACTCGGTCGGCTGGCGCTCGATCTTCTGGATCAACCTTCCGGTGGGCCTGGCCGCGCTGCTGCTCACGCTGAAGTTCATCCCCGAGTCCCGCGCGCCCAAGGCCCGCCGTGCCGACCCGGTCGGCCAGCTCCTGGTGATCGCGCTGTTCGGCTCCCTGACGTACGCGATCATCGAGGCGCCGGACTCCGGGTTCACCTCGATCCTGCCGTTCGCGGTCCTCGCGCTGGCCGCGCTCGCCGCACTGCTCTGGTACGAGCCGCGGCGCGACGAACCCCTCATCGACCTGCGCTTCTTCCGTTCGGCGCCGTTCAGCGGTGCGACGGTGATCGCGATCAGCGCGTTCTCGGCGCTCGGCGGGTTCCTGTTCCTGTCCACGCTGTACTTGCAGAACGTGGTGGGGCTCGACGCGCTGCACGCAGGGCTGTGGATGCTGCCGATGGCTGTGCCCACGTTCCTGTGCGCGCCGATCTCCGGGCGGCTGGTCGGCAGTCACGGGCCGCGCATATCCCTGCTGATCGCGGGGACGGCGATGACGGCGAGTGCGGTGCTCTTCGCGGGGTTCGAGGCGGAGACGTCCGGGGTCTCGCGGTTCATCGGGTACGCGCTGTTCGGCATCGGCTTCGGGTTCGTGAACGCGCCGATCACCAACACCGCGGTGTCCGGGATGCCGCGCGCTCAAGCGGGTGTCGCGGCGGCCGTCGCCTCCACGAGCCGGCAGTTGGGGCAGACGCTCGGGGTCGCCGTGGTGGGGGCGGTGCTGGCTTCCGGGGTGTCGGCGTCGTCGTACAAGGAGACGTTCGTGTCCGCGGCCCGGCCGGGATGGTGGATTCTCGTGGCGTGCGGGGTGGCTGTGCTGGTGCTAGGGGCGGTGACCAGTGGGGTGTGGGCTCGGCGGACCGCCGAGCGCACGGCTGACAAGCTGGCTTCTGTCGAGGTGCGCGAAGCGGCGGGGATCAGCGCCTAGGTCCGTGGGGAGCGGGTCACCGGTGGCCCGTAGCGCCCACGGGGCGGCAGCCGCACATCAGGTACAGCCCCGCGCCCCTGAGAACCTCACCTGGCCCGCGCTATGGCGTACAGCCTCTCCAGGCGTACTCGCGACTCCTCGTCCGCCGGCGCGTACGTCACCATCCTCGGGCCCCTCGACGGGCCCAGCCACAGGTCCGTGTGGTCGACGGTGAGGCGGCCCACATGTGTGTTGCGGAACTCCTTGCGGCGGGGGCTGGCACCCATCACCTCGTGGCGGTCCCAGACCTCGCAGAACTCGGGGGACGTGCGGAGGCGCTTGAGGAGCATCTTCCAGGTGGGATCGGCGAGGTGGTCGGCCATCGAGCCACGGAAGCGGGCAGCCATCAGGCGCTGGCTCTTCTCCAGATGCACGATCGACGACTGCCACTCCTCGTGCGTGTAGGAGAGGATCAGGCAGTTGCGGTCCTCCGGGGGCACGGCCTCCAGGTCGCAGAGCAGCATCCCGTAGGTGCGGTTGTAGGCGAGGATGTCGTACCTGCTGTTCTGGAGGCAGGCCGGGATCGGGTCCAGCTGGTCCAGCATCGCCTGAAGGGCGGGCGTGACGACCGCGCAGCTCGTGGCCGGCCGGGGGTCGATCGCACCGGCCAGCTGGAAGAGGTGGGAGCGTTCGCTGCTGTCCAGGAGCAGGGTGCGCGCGAGGGCGTCGAGGACCTGCACGGAGACCTGGATGTCCCGGGCCTGTTCGAGCCACGTGTACCAGGTGACCCCGACCGCGGCGAGCTGCGCGACCTCCTCGCGGCGCAGGCCGGGTGTGCGGCGCCGGGTGCCGCGCGGCAGGCCGACCTGCTCGGGGGTGATGTGCTCCCGGCGGTGGCGCAGGAACGCGGCCAGCTCATGGCGCCGGACGGTCGACGCGCTCTGCGGGGCGGCCCCCGGAGCGGCGGCCGCCTCGGTCACCGCGCCGACCGCCGCCCCCGTCGCCGTCTCCTGTGCCATGGTCGTCATCGCTCCAGTCTGCCGTCGCCCGGAGCCTGTTTCCAGGTAGTCCTTCTACCAGGATAAGGACACTCTGGTACCAGTCTCCCGGACGGCGCACGCTCGGCAGCGTGACCGAAACCATCACTTCCCGCACCGTCCGATCCCCGGCGGCGGCACCCGTGCTCAGCGGCCTCGGACTGTTCACGGTGCTGCTGGCCGCGGCGCTGCCCCTCATCGACTTCTTCATCGTGAACGTGGCCCTGCCGACCATCGGCAAGGACCTCTCGGCGAGCGAGGCCGTCCTCGAACTCGTCGTCGCCGGGTACGGGGTCGCGTACGCCGTGCTGCTCGTCCTCGGCGGCCGGCTCGGCGACCTGTTCGGCCGGCGGCGGCTGTTCCTGGGCGGGATGGCCGCGTTCGGGCTGACCTCGCTGGCGTGCGGGCTCGCGCCCACCGCCTGGACGCTGGTCGCCGCGCGGATCGCCCAGGGCGCCGCGTCCGCGGCGATGCTCCCGCAGGTCCTCGCCACCATCCAGGCCACCACGCAGGGCCCGCGCCGCGCCAAGGCGATGGGCCTGTACGGCGCGACCGCCGGGCTCGCCATGGTGGCGGGCCAGATCCTCGGCGGGGTCCTGGTGGCCGCCGACATCGCCGGTACCGGCTGGCGCGCGGTGTTCCTGGTGAACGTGCCAGTCGTCATCGTCGGCCTGTTCCTGGCCGCGAAGGTGGTGCCGGAGACGCGCTCCCAGCACCCGGAGCCGGTGGACGTGCCCGGCACCTTCCTCCTCGCCGCGTCCCTGCTGGCGCTGCTGGTCCCGCTGACCGAGGGCCGGGCCGCGGGCTGGCCGCTGTGGACCTGGCTGTCGCTGGCCGCGTTCCCCGGGCTGGCGTCGGCGTTCTACGCGGTGGAGCGCAGGGCCGACCGGCAGGGGCTGACGCCGCTGGTGCCGCCGAGTCTGCTGGCGCTGACCTCGCTGCGGCGCGGGCTGGTGATGATCGTGCCGTTCGCGATCGGCTTCAGCGGGTTCATGTTCGTGATCGCGGTGGCGCTACAGAGCGGCGCGGGTCTCGGCCCGGTCGCGGCGGGTCTCGCGCTGGTCCCGCTGGCGGTGACCTTCTTCCTCGCCTCGCTCGCCGGGCCGCGCCTGGTGAACCGGTACGGCACCCGGGTCGTGACCGCCGGTTCGGTCATCCAGGCGGTGGGCCTGGGCCTGATCGTGCTGGCCGTGTGGCGCTCCTGGCCGCACCTCGGCTTCGTCGAACTGCTCCCCGGCGCGGCCGTCGCCGGTGCCGGTCAGGCGCTCCAACTCCCCATCATCTTCCGCATCATCCTGTCCGAGGTGCCGACGGCCCGGGCCGGTGTGGGCGCCGGCGTGATGGTCACCACCCAGCAGTCCGCGCTGGCCCTGGGCGTGGCCACCCTGGGCACCCTCTTCCTCTCCCTGGTCCCGGGGATGGGCATGCGGGACGCCCTGGCGATCACGCTGTCGGCGCAGCTGGCGGGGGTCGTACTGACCGGCCTGCTGAGCCTGCGGCTGCCGCGCACGATCGGCTGACCCGGCGGACGACATCCCGGACACCATCCGGGATGTCATGCTCACAGCTTGGACAACTCGGCGTGAATTGAGCCCTGTTGATGTTGATAGTGCTGCACACTCCTTGCCGGACACTCCTGAACGGAGGCGAGGCGCATGTTGCAGATCAACACGAGCAAAGTGAGCCGCTGGGACCAGCACGGGCGGGAACATGTCGTCCGCGTGCAGCGCAAGGGAGCGCAGCGCACGATCGTGTGCGACACCTGCGGCTGGAAGAAGAGCGCGCAGTTCCTGCCCTGGCTGAAGGCGGAGGAGCATCTGGCCGAGGAGCACCAGGCGACGGTTGACCCGTCCGCCGACTGACCGGGGCGATGAGTTCGCGAGGCGAGGAGAGTCGTATCCGATACGACTCCCCGGACCGGAAGGCCGACCCATGAGCTCTCTCCACGACACCCTGCGGCGACGCGTCGACGACGGCACCGTGCCGGGCGCGGTGGGCCTGGTGGCCCGCGGCGACGATGTCGAGGTGGTCGCCGTCGGCTCCGTCGACGCCGAGGGCACCGCCCCGATGGCCCGCGACTCGATCTTCCGGATCGCGTCGGTCAGCAAGCCGGTCACGGCGGCGGCGGTGCTGGCGCTGGTCGAGGACGGGCGGCTCGCGCTGGACGCCCCGGTGGAGGAGTGGCTGCCGGAGCTGGCGAAGCCGACGGTGGCCCGTACGCCGTCCTCGCCGGTCGACGACGTGGTCCCGGCGGAGCGTCCGGTCACGGTCGAGGACCTGCTGAGCTTCCGGGCCGGATGGGGCTTCCCCGACGACTTCCTCCTGCCGGCCGTGCAGGCGCTGCTCGCGTTCCAGAAGGACGGCCGCGCGCCCTACCTCCAGCCGGGCCCCGACGAGTGGCTGGCCGCGCTGGCCCGGCTCCCGATGGTGCGTCAGCCGGGTGCCGCGTGGCTGTACAACACCTGCTCGGACATCCAGGGCGTCCTGGTCGCCCGCGCCTCGGGCTCGTCCTTCCCCGACTTCCTGGCGGAGCGGTTCTTCGGGCCGCTGGGCATGACGGACACGGGTTTCGCGGTGCCGGAGCCGAAGCGATCCCGCTTCACCACCGCCTACACCCCGGGCGAACTGGGCGCCCTGGAGCGGGCCGACACCCCGGACGGCGGCTTCAGCCGTCCCCCGGCCTTCCCCTCGGGCGCGGGCGGCCTGGTCTCCACGGCCGACGACCTGCTGGCCTTCTTCCGCATGCTCGGCGCCGGCGGCACCTCACCGGACGGCACCCAGGTCCTCTCCCCCACCTCGGTGAGCCACATGACCACCAACCACCTCACCGCAGCCCAGCGCGAGGCGTCCGCCCTCTTCCTGGAGGGCCAGGGCTGGGGCTACGGCGGCCAGGTCGACGTCGATCCGATCGACCCGTGGAACGTCCCAGGGCGCTACGGCTGGGTCGGCGGCACCGGCACCGCGGCCCACGTCCTGCCGCCCACGGGCACGGTGACGGTCCTGCTGACCCAGGTCGCGATGACCAGCCCGACGCCGACGGCGCTGATGCGGGAGTTCTGGGCGTCCGCGGCGGGGCACTGACCTCTCGGCTCGCCGACGCGGCCGACCGGCATCAGCATGGATGGGCGTGCTCAGCCGAACGCCCCTCCGCACGAGAGGAGTCCCCGTGAACGTCGCACTCCGCGCTCGCGGCACTCGTACGCTCGCCGCCGGTGCCCTGAGTCTCGCCCTGCTGTCGGCCGGGACCGTGAGCGCCTTCGCCGCGTCCCCGAGTCCGAGCGCCATGGGCTCGATCACCGTCAAGGCCGACAAGAGCACGGTCAAGGCCGGAGACAAGGTGACCTTCATCGGCCGTACGAAAGGCCTGAAGGTCGGCACCAAGCTGGTGCTCCAGCACGAGAAGTCCGGGAAGTGGAACGCGCTCAACGCGTCCACCACGGTCAAGAACGGCAGCAGCTACTCGCTCACCGCGAAGCTCAACACCAAGGGCCAGGAACACCTGCGGATCGCGGCCGGGACGACGTACTCCCCGACCGTCACCGTCAAGGTCGACTGACCGGCACCGGCGGTCAGTTGCGCAGCCCGCGCACCAGCAGCTCCACCAGCGCCGCGAAATCCGCGTCCGCGCCGGGCTTCTGCCACTCCCGCGCGTAGGACGGGTCGTGGAAGCGGTTGGCGGCCTGGAAGACGGCGCGGGCGGCGACGGCCGGGTCGGTGGCCGTGAAGACACCGCTGTCGATGCCCGCGCCGATGATCGCGGTGAGCTGGCCGGTGAGTTCGTCGAGGTGCTCGTCGACCACCTCGCCCGCCTCCGTGACGAGCACCATGTACGCGGCGAACATGTCGGGATCGTCGCCCGCCTTGCGCCGCTTGGCCTCGAAGAGGCCCGCCAGCCAGGCACGGAGGCGGGCCTCGGGGTCGCGGTCCTCGGCCGTGAAGCGGGACAGGCGCTCCGACGTCCGGTCGAGCCAGCGCTTGGTGACCGCCTCGCGCAGCGCCGCCTTGGTGCGGAAGTGCCGGTAGACGGTGCCATGGCTGACGCCGAGCGCGCGGGCCACGTCCACCACGGTGGCCTTCGCCGGGCCGTGGCGGCGCAGCACCTCCTCGGTCACTTCGAGGATGCGCTCGGCGGTCAGGGCCTGGGTGGTCGGTGCCATGCCCTAGACGGTACCCGCAGGCTGGATCACTGTTCGGTGCCCAGATGTGCCATCTGCACGGCCGGGTAGCGGGTGCCGGCCGCCGCTCCCTCCGGTACCGCCTCCTCGATCGCCGCCAGGTCGGCCGCGTCCAGCGTGACGTCCAGCGCGCCCAGCGACTCGCTCAGCCGCTCGCGGGTGCGGGCGCCGATCAGGGGCACGATGTCCGTGCCGCGCGAGAGGACCCAGGCGATGGCGATCTGCGCGACCGTCACGCCCTTCTCCTCGGCGATCTTCCGCAGCGCCTCGACGAGTTCGAGGTTGTGGCGGAGGTTGTCGCCCTGGAAGCGGGGCGAGAGGGCGCGGAAGTCCGTCGCCCCGAGCTGCCGGTCCTGCGTGAAGTGGCCGGAGATCAGACCGCGGGAGAGCACGCCGTACGCGGTGACGCCGATGCCCAGTTCGCGGGTGGTCGGCAGGATCTCCCGCTCGATGTCGCGGGTGATGATCGCGTACTCGATCTGGAGGTCGGAGATCGGCGCGGTGGCCGCGGCCCGGCGGATGGCGTCGGCGCTCGCCTCGCTGAGGCCGATGTGCCGGACGTACCCCTGCTCGACCAGTTCGGCGATCGCGCCGACGGTCTCCTCGATCGGTACGCCGGGGTCGACCCGGGCGATCCGGTACACGTCGATGTGGTCGACGCCGAGGCGCTGGAGGGAGTACGCGGCGAAGTTCTTCACGGCGGCGGGCCGGCCGTCGTAGCCGGACCAGCCGCCGGCCGGGTCGCGCAGGGCCCCGAACTTCACGCTGGTGAGCGCCTGTTCGCGGCGGGCGGCGGGGGCGGTGCGCAGGGCCTCGCCGATCAGCATCTCGTTGTGGCCCATGGCGTAGAAGTCGCCGGTGTCGAGGAGCGTCACGCCCGCTTCGAGGGCCGCGTGGATGGTGGCGATGGACTCGGTGCGGTCGGCCTCGCCGTAGAGCGCGGACATGCCCATGCAGCCGAGGCCGAGGGCGGAGACCTGGGGGCCGGTGGTGCCGAGAGTGCGTGTGGGGATCGTCATGCGTCCACCTTGGCATGACAGCTGACAGATTTCAATATCTGTCATTCCATACTTGTCAGCGCCACCCGGCGCCGCACGTGCCGACCCGCCCCCACCTGTCGACCCGTCCCGCACCGACGCGATCAATTGGTACAGACCTCTTGACGAAAGGTCTGGACCACGAGCACTGTCATGTCTACGACGCACGACACCTCACCGCACCCCCACCGGGAGGCCTCGCATGCTCCGTCGCCTTGTCACCGCCGCCCTCACGGCGGCCACCCTGCTCGTCCCCCTCTCGATCGCCACCGCCCCCACGGCGTCCGCGGCCGACACCTGCGCCGTCAAGTCCCGCCCGGCGGGCAAGGTCCTCCAGGGCTACTGGGAGAACTGGGACGGCTCCTCCAACGGCGTTCATCCGCCCTTCGGCTGGACCCCGATCACCGACTCCCGTATCGCCGCGCACGGCTACAACGTGATCAACGCGGCCTTCCCGGTCATCCGGTCCGACGGAACGGCCCTGTGGGAGGACGGCATGGACACGGGCGTGAAGGTGGCCACGCCCGCCGAGATGTGCGCGGCGAAGGCCTCCGGCCAGACGATCCTGATGTCGATCGGCGGCGCGGCGGCGGGCATCGACCTCAACTCCACCGCTGTGGCGGACAAGTTCGTCGCGACGATCGTGCCGATCCTGAAGAAGTACAACTTCGACGGCATCGACATCGACATCGAGACGGGCCTGGTGGGCAGCGGCAGCATCAGCCAACTCTCCACGTCCCAGGCCAACTTGATCCGCATCATCGATGGCATCCTGGCCCAAATGCCGTCGAACTTCGGCCTGACGATGGCCCCGGAGACGGCGTACGTCACCGGCGGGAGCATCACCTACGGCTCGATCTGGGGCGCGTATCTCCCGATCGTGAAGAAGTACGCGGACAACGGCCGCCTGTGGTGGCTCAACATGCAGTACTACAACGGCAGCATGTACGGCTGCTCCGGCGACTCGTACTCGGCCGGCACCGTCGCGGGCTTCACCGCCCAGACCGACTGCCTCAACAAGGGCCTTGTCGTGCAGGGTACGACGATCAAGGTCCCCTACGACAAGCAGGTCCCGGGCCTGCCGGCCCAATCGGGCGCGGGCGGCGGCTACATGACACCGTCCCTGGTCTCCCAGGCCTGGAAGCACTACGGCACGAGCCTCAAGGGCCTGATGACCTGGTCCATCAACTGGGACGGCTCGAAGAACTGGACGTTCGGCGACAACGTGAAGGCCCTGCAAGGGCGTTGAGGGCAGCGCACAAAAAACTGCGGGCGGGCCGATCGACTCGGCCCGCCCGCAGTCCCGTTCAGACCCTAGGCACCCACGAGGCGCCCGGCGAGGTAGCCCTCGATCTGGTCGAGAGAGACCCGCTCCTGCTTCATCGAGTCGCGCTCGCGCACCGTCACCGCGTTGTCCTCGAGCGTGTCGAAGTCGACGGTCACGCAGTACGGCGTGCCGATCTCGTCCTGACGGCGGTAACGACGGCCGATCGCACCCGCGTCGTCGAACTCGATGTTCCAGTTCTGCCGCAGCGCGGCGGCGAGGCCCTTGGCCTTCGGCGACAGCTCCGGGTTCCGGGACAGCGGAAGCACCGCGACCTTCACCGGGGCGAGGCGGTGGTCGAGCCGCAGCACGGTCCGCTTCTCCAACTTGCCCTTGGCGTTGGGCGCTTCGTCCTCGACGTACGCGTCGAGCAGGAACGCCAGCATCGCCCGGCCGACACCGGCCGCCGGCTCGATGACGTACGGCGTCCAGCGCTCCTGGGCCTCCTGGTCGAAGAAGAAGAGGTCCTGGCCGGAGGCCTTGGAGTGGGCGGTCAGGTCGTAGTCGGTGCGGTTGGCCACACCCTCCAGCTCGCCCCACTCGTTGCCGCCGAACTGGAAGCGGTACTCGATGTCAGCGGTGCGCTTGGAGTAGTGGGAGAGCTTCTCCTTGGGGTGGTCGTACCACCGCATGTTCTCCTCGCGCAGGCCCAGGCCGGTGTACCAGTTCCAGCGCTCCTGCATCCAGTACTCCTGCCACTTCTCGTCCTCGCCCGGCTTGACGAAGAACTCCATCTCCATCTGCTCGAACTCGCGGGTCCGGAAGATGAAGTTGCCGGGCGTGATCTCGTTGCGGAAGGACTTGCCCATCTGCGCGATGCCGAACGGCGGCTTCTTGCGCGAAGTGGTCTGCACCTGACCGAAGTTGGTGAAGATGCCCTGGGCGGTCTCGGGGCGCAGGTAGGCAATGGAGCCGGTGTCCTGCGTCGGGCCGAGGTGGGTGGAGAGCAGGCCGGAGAACTGCTTGGGCTCGGTGAACTGGCCCTTGTTGCCGCAGTTGGGGCAGTTGATGTCGGCCAGGCCGTTCTCGGGGAGGCGGCCGTGCTTGGCCTCGTACGCCTCTTCCAGGTGGTCCGCGCGGAACCGCTTGTGGCACGCGGTGCACTCGGTGAGCGGGTCCGAGAAAGTGGCGACGTGGCCGGAGGCGACCCAGACCTCGGGCGCCAGGATGACGGACGAGTCGATACCGACCACGTCCTCGCGCGACGTCACCATGTAGCGCCACCACTGGCGCTTCAGGTTCTCCTTGAGCTCGACACCCAGCGGTCCGTAGTCCCAGGCGGCCTTCTGGCCGCCGTAGATCTCACTACAAGGGAAAACGAAGCCACGGCGCTTGCTCAGGCTGACGATGGTGTCGATCTTGTCGGCGGCCACGGTGCTCTCTTCATGACGAATGGACAGGCAGCGAATGCTTCAGGTTACCGGCGCCTCCCTGCCCCGTATCAAATCGGTTCCCTACCCTGGGCTTGTTGACAACGGTTTCCATCTCAGTTGAAAATGACTGTCATGAACGTACGACGACGCCACATATCCGGGATCGCCATCGCCGCGGCCACCGCCCTCGGTCTCGGGACCCTCTCCGCCTGCTCCGACAGCGCGTCCGCGGCCAACACGGACAAGTTCGACGTCGTCGCGGCGTTCTACCCCTTGCAGTACCTCGCCGAGCAGATCGGCGGCGACCACGTGCACGTCACCAGCCTGACGAAGCCCGGCCAGGAACCGCACGACCTGGAGATCAGCGCGCAGCAGACCGCCGCGCTCGGGGAGTCCGACGCGGTGCTCTACCTCAAGAACCTCCAGCCCGCCGTCGACGACGCGGTGAGCCAGTCCGAGGTCAAGACGAAGATCGACGCCGCCTCCCTCACCACGCTGGAGAAGCACGGCAACGAGGTCGGCGGCCACGCGGCCACGCACGACACCTCGAAGAACGACGAGCTGGCCGGCCTCGACCCGCACATCTGGCTCGACCCGGTGCGCTACGCCCAGGTCGCCGAGGGCGTCGGCAAGGCCTTCGAGAAGGCCGACCCGAAGAACGCGGCCGACTACCGGACGCGCACCGCGGCCCTGGTCAAGAGACTCGACGCGCTCAACACCGAGTTCAGGACCGGCCTCGCGGACACCGGCACCAAGGTGTTCATCACCACCCATGCCGCCTTCGGCTACCTCGCCGAGCGCTACGGCCTCACCGAGGAGGCCATCAACGGCCTCGACCCCGAGTCGGAGCCCAGTGCCGCACGCGTGAAGAACCTTGAGAAGATGGCCAAGGCCGACGGCGTCACCACGGTGTTCTACGAGACGCTCGTCAGCGACAAGACCGCGAAGACCATCGCCGCCGACGCGCACCTGAAGACGGACGTCCTCGACCCGATCGAGGGCATCACCGACAAGTCCCGCGGCACGGACTACTTCTCGGTCCAGCAGGCCAACCTCAAGGCCCTCCAGAAGGCCCTGGGAAGTAAATGACCAGCACGGAGGACGAGTTGATGAGCGACTTGATGAGCGAACCCGTCATATCGCTGCGCGGAGTCCGCGCCGAGCTGGGCTCGCGCCCCGTCCTGCGCGGCATCGACCTCACCGTGCGCCGCGGTGAGGTGGTCGCGCTGCTCGGCGCCAACGGCTCCGGCAAGTCGACCGCGATCCGCACGATCATCGGCCAAGTCCCGCTCAGCGGCGGCGAGATCGAGCTGTTCGGCACCCCGCGCCGCGCCTTCAAGGAGTGGCGGCGCGTGGGCTACGTACCGCAGCGCACGACGGCCGCGGGCGGCGTCCCCGCCACCGTCACCGAGATCGTCGCCTCCGGCCGCCTCTCCCGCGCCCGCTTCGGCCTGCTCCGCAAGGCGGACCACGAGGCCGTACGGCACGCCCTGGAGCTGGTCGGCATGGCGGACCGCGCCAAGGACTCCGTCAACGCGCTCTCCGGCGGCCAGCACCAGCGCGTGCTGATCGCCCGCGCGCTCGCCGCCGAACCCGAACTCCTGATCATGGACGAGCCGATGGCGGGCGTGGACCTGGCCAGCCAGAAGGTGCTGGCCGACACTCTCACTCGCCAAGTCGCCGAAGGCGCGACGGTGCTGCTCGTCCTGCACGAACTCGGCCCGCTGGAGCCGCTGATCGACCGCGCCGTCGTCCTGCGCGACGGCTGCGTCCAGCACGACGGCCCGCCGCCGCGCGCGCTCGGCCAGCACGCCCTGCCCGGCCACGACCACGTACACCCGCACTCGGCGGACGCCGAACCGATCCGCACGGGACTGCTGAGCTGATGGACCTCCTCGACTACGCCTTCATGCAGCGGGCGCTCATCGCCGCCGTCCTCGTCGGCATCACCGCCCCCGCGATCGGCATCTACCTCGTCCAGCGCCGCCAGCCCCTCATGGGCGACGGCATCGGCCACGTCGCGATGACCGGCGTCGGCCTCGGCTTCCTGCTGAACGCCTCCCCGGTGTGGATGGCCACCGCCGTCTCCGCCCTCGGCTCGGTCCTGATGGAACTGATCCGCTGGTACGGCAAGACCCGCGGCGACATCGCCCTCGCGATGCTCTTCTACGGCGGCATGGCGGGCGGCGTGATGTTCGTCAACCTCGCGCCGGGCGGCTCGAACGCCAACCTGAACTCGTATCTCTTCGGCTCCCTCTCCACCGTCTCGCAGTCCGACGTGACGGCGATCGGCATCCTCGCCGCCTTCGTGATCGTCGTCACCCTCGGCCTGCGGCGGCAGCTGTTCGCCGTGAACCACGACGAGGAGTTCGCCCGGGTCACCGGCCTGCCCGTACGCGCCCTGAACCTGCTGACGGCGGTCACCGCGGCCGTCACCGTCACCGTCGCGATGCGCGTCGTGGGCCTGATCCTGGTCTCCGCGCTGATGGTGGTGCCGGTCGCCGCCGCACAGCAGCTCACCCGCAGCTTCGGGGCGACCCTCGCCATCGCGGGCGTCATCGGCGTGACCGTGACGGTCAGCGGCACCGTCATCTCGTACTACCAGGACGTCCCGCCCGGCGCGACGATCGTGCTCCTGACGATCGCCGCGTTCATCGCGCTCACCGCGCTGGCGACCCCGCTGGCCCGGCGCCGGGCCCGGGCCGCGGCCGCCGCGCGACCCGCGGGGGACCCGCTGGAGTGCGCGATTCCGGCCACACGGGGGGCCGCCGACGAGGTCGGCGTCTGACCACGCACAGCCCGGGCTGGCACAATGGCCCGGCACAGTGCAGACGTGAGGAGGCAACGGTGACGACGGCCGGCCCGCCCGTTAAGGGACGATCCACCCGCCAGCGCGCCGCCGTGTCGGCGGCACTCAATGAGGTGGACGAGTTCCGCAGTGCCCAGGAACTCCACGACATGCTCAAGCACAAGGGTGACTCGGTCGGCCTGACCACGGTCTACCGCACCCTCCAGTCCCTCGCCGACGCCGGCGAGGTCGACGTCCTGCGCACCTCGGAGGGCGAGTCGGTGTACCGGCGCTGCTCCACGGGCGACCATCACCACCACCTGGTGTGCCGGGTGTGCGGCAAGGCGGTGGAGGTGGAGGGTCCCGCCGTCGAGAAGTGGGCGGAGGCCATCGCCGCGGAGCACGGCTACGTGAACGTGGCGCACACGGTGGAGATCTTCGGCACCTGTGCGGAGTGCGCCGCGGGGTGACCGGTTGTCGTGCGGGTGGGCCGAAGTGGCCGTCCCTGGGGGCTGCCGCCCCCAGGCCCCCCGCTTCGGCCTGAACGGCCTCGTCCTCAAACGCCGGACAGGCTAGAGGGAAGAGCCGCCTCGCATGTTCTTCTCCATCTCCAGCAGCTTCTCGTTCGGGACCGCGCCGCCGAACCTCCGGTCGCGCTGGGCGAATTCGACGCAGGCGCGCCACAGGTCGCGGCGGTCGAAGTCCGGCCACAGGACGTCCTGGAAGACCATCTCGGCGTAAGCGCTCTGCCAGATCAGGTAGTTGGAGGTGCGCTGCTCACCGCTGGGGCGCAGGAAGAGGTCGACCTCGGGCATGTCCGGGTAGTACATGTACTTGGCGAAGGTCTTCTCGTCGACCTTGGCCGGGTCGAGCCGGCCCGCCTGCACGTCCTCGGCCAACGCCTTCGCCGCGTCGGCGATTTCGGCCCGGCCGCCGTAGTTCATGCAGAAGTACAGGGTGAGGGCGTCGTTGTTCTTGGTCTGCTCCTGCGCGACCTGCAACTCCTTGGCGACCGACCGCCACAGCTTGGGCATACGGCCCACCCACCGCACCCGGATGCCGAGTTCGTCGAGGGTGTCGCGGGTCTTGCGGATGAAGTCGCGGTTGAAGTTCATGAGGAAGCGCACCTCGTCGGGCGACCGCTTCCAGTTCTCGGTGGAGAAGGCGTACAGCGAGATCGCGCCGACCCCCATCTCGACACCGCCCTGGAGCACGTCCAGCACCCGCTCGGCGCCGACCTTGTGGCCCTCGGTGCGGGGCAGCCCGCGCTCCTTCGCCCACCGGCCGTTCCCGTCCATGACGATCGCCACGTGCTTGGGGATCAGCTCACCCGGCAGCTTCGGCGCGGTGGCCCCCGACGGGTGCGGCTCCGGCGCCGTGTACTCGCGCCGCTGGCGCCCCAGAATCCCGCGTACGGCCATGTGCTTCTCGCTCCTCTTGCCTCTTGCTGTCTCTCACGACGTGCTACGACTTCTCGACGTACCGCAGCGAGCGCAGTCCGCGCTCCAGATGCCAGTGCAGATAGGCGGACACCAGTCCGCTCCCCTCCCGCACATGCCGCGCCTCGCACGCGTCCGCCGTCTCCCAGTCTCCCGTAAGCAGCGCACCGAGGAGTTCCAGGGCCTGCGGTGAGGGTACGACGCTCCCGGCCACCCGGCAGTCCACGCAGACGACCCCGCCCGACGCCACCGAGAAGAACCGGTTCGGACCGGGCATCCCGCACTTCGCGCAGTCTCCGAAGCTTGGCGCGTAGCCGTTGACGGCGAGGGAACGCAGCAGGAACGCGTCGAGGATGAGATGCGGGGCGTGCTCGCCACCGGCCAGCGTCCGCAGCCCGCCCACCAGCAGCAGATACTGCTGCACGGCGGGCTCGCCCTCGTGGTCGGTGAACCGCTCGGCGGTCTCCAGCATCGCGGTGCCGGCGGTGTACCGCGCGTAGTCGGCGACGATCCCGCCACCGTACGGAGCGATGGTCTCACTCTGGGTGCACAACGGCAGTCCGCGGCCGATGAGTTCGCTGCCCCGCGCGAAGAACTGGACGTCCACGTGCGAGAACGGCTCCAGCCGTGCCCCGAACTTCGACTTGGTCCGCCGCACCCCGCGCGCCACCGCGCGTACCCGCCCGTGACCCCGGGTGAGCAGCGTGATGATCCGGTCCGCCTCACCCAGCTTCTGGGTGCGCAGCACGATGCCGTCGTCGCGGAACAGACTCATGACGCCCATTGTCCCCTACGGCTCCACGGCCCTACGACGCGTCGGGGCATCCGGGACATGTCAGGGGACCTCACCGCGGCTTCGGGCGTTCGCATAGGCGGTCGCCGCGCTCAGCCGCTCGGCCGGGGTCGCGTCCCGCAGGGCGGCCGGCTCGACGTCCCACTCCCGCCCGCCGCCGTACGGGCGGAGCTGAACATAAGGCCCCTCATGTCCCATGACGATGCCCACGCGTCCGGTACGGGTGTCCATGGCGACCGATCCGACCGACGGTTTCATCGCTCTCCTCGCACCCGAATCCGCAATTCCATCAAGGTGTCCTTCGCCTCCGGCCAGTGTGCCCACACCTGGCTCCCCTCACTTTTCGAGTTTCACGCTTCTTCACTTCACGACCCCTATTCGCCCCTACACTCGGCAGGAGTCTGTCGACCGCAAGGGGCCACAAGTGCGGTGCGCGGCAAGGGTGTTGGTGTTGGCCAACGGTTCACGGCGGGCAGCCCGGAAGAGATATCGACACTGTTCGAACAGGCCATTCGGAAATCACGAACAATCCCGTCCAACCGGTTTGACGGGATTCCGAAATCGGGCGCCACTTTTTCGGGCACCGGCGCATAAACACACGCCGAGTCCCGTCACTGTTCGTCCACGAGGTCCGCATGGGCGACGAACACCCGCTCCACGAAAGGTTCTTGACGTGAGGGCCCTGGCGGGCGGCCACGGCGAGCCACCACGCGGGCGTCCTGCTCCAGGGGTGCCTACGAACGGGCTGCGCCACCGCCCGGCGCGTGCACCCGGGGTTCCGGGGTGGGGCTCACCGCCGGCTCCGGGTCCGGCCGGGAGTCCGGTTCCGTCGCCTCCCACAGGACGTTGAAGCGGTTGATGCGTTCCTCGACGTGTTCGTGGGTCATCTTCAGGGTCGTCTTGGCGGGCATGACGCGGATGTCGGGCTCGGTCTCGTAGCAGAGTTCGCCGTCGAAGACGATGAAGTCGTTCAGCGAGTTCATCTGGGCGGTGGGTTCGAGGAGGGCGCGGACCGCGATACGCGCGTCGATGCCGAACTTCCGGTGCCTTTCGCAGAGTTGGCGGAGGCTGCCGGTGACCTCCGACTCCTCGTCGACGAGGAACACCCGCCGGATCTCCACCCGGCGGGACTTGATGGCCGTCTCCTGGGCGGCGAGATAGCGCCGGGCGGGCTCGCTGGACCAGAAGTCGCGGTCGACGGACGTGCTGGTGGCGTAGAGGGTGCGCTTGACGCACTTGGTGAGGTCGATCAGCCACTCATGGTTCTCGCCGGGGCAGTCCGCCGTGCCGTTGCCGAGGCTCTCCATCAGGAGTGCCAGTCGGCCCAGCTCCTCCTCGGCGAAGGCCTTGACGATGTCCGCGCCCTGCTCGCCCACTTTTGTGTAGCCCAGCACCAGCCGGGTCACCTCGTCGGAGCGCAGCACCGAGCCGTCGACCTTGCTGTACAGCTCCGTCGCGGCGTTGATCTTCGCGAAGCTCTCGTCGACCGCCGCACGCATCTCGGTGTGGTGGCTGGACAGGCTGTCCTTCATGTCCCGCATGCGCCGCTTCTGGCTCTCCTGGACGGCCTCCAGCCGCTCCCCGAAGTCCACGAGCAACTGCACGATCAGCGTCGCGCAGCCGAGGACGATGGACATCGTCCACTGCCACAGGTCGCCGTCGTTCTCGTTGAGGACGTTGGTCACGAAGAACGCGGCCACTCCCGCTAAGACGGCGAACCCCGTCCTGATGAACAGCCTCGAGCCGCGCTGGACCTGGCCCTGCTGTGGAACGGCCCCTGGTCCCGCCCCTGTTGTCGTCACTCCGTTCATGTGAGCCTCCCCCGTCGGATATGCGGTTCGTGCCGCCCCGTCAGCGCGTGCTCAGCGCCTGGTGCAGCAACGGAATGGCCTGTATGGCCAGTTGGTCCCGGATACGCTGGCGAAGGTTCTCCCATTGGCGGCTGAAGCCCGGTTCCCGCTCCAGTACGTCCCACAGGTGTCCCAGCGTGCGGTCCACGTGAGCGCGCGGCATCCACAGATGCAGCAGGTGATCCACGGCCGGGCGCAGCGCCAGGACCGCCGCGGGCCCGTCGGCCGCACCGAGTCGGCTGTTCTCCAGCATGTGCACCACCGTCGTCAAAAGCCAGTCGTGCAACGCGAGGTCTTCGCAGAGCCCCGCGACCGCGGCGGCCTCGGTGCCGTCAGGGACTCTCAACTCGACTGTCCGCAGACCGTCTTCGGCCAGCGTGAAGCGGTCCAGGGAGGCGTCCTCGCCCGCGGGCGCCTGCCGTGCGGCCCAACGCAGCTGTGTGCGACGGGACTTGAAGGGTGCCTTGTGGTCGAGGAGCGGGTGGCGCACCAGCTGCGCCAGCAGCCCCTCGGCGATCATCCCGAGGTCCAGTTCGCCGCGCCCGCCGCCGCGCAACACGCCCTCGGCGGTGGCCTGTTCGGGCAGTTTCCCGAACGGCTCGACGACCCCGGGGCGGACGAGGTAGTGCCCCCAGGGCCGGCGTACGTCGGGTCCGGCGGCCGGGGCGCTGAAGTAGGCGGTGGACTGGAGCACGCGGCCCTCGGTGAGCGCCGCGCGGGTGACGACCGTACCGACGGCCCTGACCTTGGCGCCGTTCGCGGTGGGCAGCCGGCAGTCCACGCCGGTGAGGACCTCGGGCGAGAGGGCGTAGAGATTGGGCCGCTCGGAGACGCGGACGTGTTCGTCGGCGCGCAGCCGCAGGAGCTGGGCCGCGGCACGGCCGTCCAGCGCCTGGAAGGACGGCAGCAGACCGGTGCGCACCTCGCCGCAGGCGAGGACCGAGCGTGTGGGCCGTCCAGGGGTCGTCATGTCACGTCCCGTCCTGCACAGCGGGGTTGGCGGGCTCCTCGTAGAACACGTAGGTGGCGCGCTGGGCCACCGCCTCCGGTACCGCGACGCCTTCGCCCGCGGACCGTTTGGCGACCTGTTCGAGCGCGACGGAGTCCACGTCCACCTGGTCGAGGATGAGCCGTACGGCATCCTCCACGGCGACGAAGCGGTTCGCCATCAGCGTGCAGGTGCGGTACGCGCTGAACGGGACTCGGGTGTCGCTGAGTTGGATCAGCGGTGGCAGCCGGTCCCAGTCGCGCGGGAAGTCCCCGCCGGTCCAGGGCCGCGGGATCAGCACCGGCTCGCCCAGGTGCCGTAGCAGACCCAGGCGGGCCAACTGCCATACGGCGGCGAGGAAGGGGCAGGACCACAGGCGGCCCTTGTCCGTCTCCGACCACAGCTCGACGTCCATGAAGACGGAGTGGTTGCGGGCGGCGGTCTCGTGCGGGGGCTGCCAGGTGACGATCTCCGCCAACGCGCTGCGCGTCGGGGTGGTGCGCTCGCCGTTCGCGAGCCAGCCCGTCTGGCTGACCGGCGGGCGGGAGCCGTGGCTGCCGGGCGGCGGGGACTCGACCAGGCGGTGCATCACCGACTCGGCCAGTTCGATGCGGTCGGCGACCGCGCAGCCCGACTCGCGGGCGAGGTAGTCGATGACGAGGCCGGCCTTCTCGGCCTCTTCGAGGACCAGCGGCACGAGTTCGGCGGGGGTGGAGAAGCGGCTGAAGTAGTCGTCGATGAGGAAACAGGTGCTGATCCGGGGGCGTTTTCCGCCGGTGCGGCGGGCGGCGGAGGCGCGGGCGGCGTCCACCCAGATGCGGACCTCGGCGAAGTGCTCGCGCAGCCGCTCGGGGCCCGCCTCGAAGTCCTCCATGTACAAGTGGCCCAGCTCCAGCGAGAGATGGGCCAAGGGCACCGACTGGGTGCGCGGGTCAGCGGTGGTCTCCCGGAAGACGGCGTCCGTCATGCCTCCTCCCAGTACTTGTCGTCGGTCAGCCGCGCCGCCAGGTCGCTGAGCGCCTGCCAGGTCTCCATGGTGGCGATCTGGCTGTCCAGCACGTCCTCGTCGGTGATGAGCTGCTCCCGCCATTGCAGCACCGGCTCCAGCGGCACCGAGCCCAGCACCTGGCTGTAGCCGATGCCGTGGTGCGAGGCGAGGTGCTTCAGCTCGGTGTCGCACTGCTCCATCCACGCCGACTGGGTGGGCGTGGCCTGCGACCACAGCGCCGAGTCGGGATCGGGTACGGCGGCCCGTACGAAGCGGATCGCGCCGCGCAGCGCGTCCTCGTCGTGGCCGCGGGCGACGCCGCCGGCGAGGATGCCGCGTTTGCCGTAGACCAGGCTGGCCGCGGCCTCCACGTGCTGGCGGGTCCAGCGGTGGAAGACCAGCCAGCGGGCCTGGACGCCGCTCATCGCGCGCTGCGAGGTGGCCGCGAGGACCATGTCGACGGCGTAGCTGCGGCCGGCGCTGAGGTCGACGACGATCAGGTCGAACTCGCTGTTGAGGCGCAGCAGCAGGTCCACGCAGCGGCGCAGGTTGTCGCCCGAGGTGGCGAACTCGCCGCCGCTGAGGTCGCCCGGCATGAGGATCAACCGGCCCGCTCCGGGCGGCTGGTTGCGCAGGACGCGGTGTTCGGTGTCGGCCCAGACGTCGATGCGGACGGGTTCGCTGATCTCGCCTATGAGGTAGGAGTGCAGTCCGCGGTCCTCGGCGGCCGTGCGGGCCTCGGGCACGTCGAAGACGGCCGAGGCGGTGGGCGAGCCGAAGTCGAAGTCCAGGTAGCAGACGTCGTCGCCGGTCAGCGCCCGCTGGTAGGCGAGGTTGGCGCTGGTGACGGAGCGGCCCGTGCCTCCCTTGTCGGAGGCCGCGAAGATCAGCACGGTTCACACTCCCTGGACCGCGGCGGCTTCGCGGGCACGGGCGAGTGCGTCGAGCTGGCCCAGCACGTCGAGGGTCAGCGAGTAGGCGGTGCCCGGCTGTTCGTCGATGAGGGCGCGGGCGCGGCGCAACTTGACCTCGATGCCCCTGAGTTGCATGCCCCGTTTGCCGTCGGAGTTGGGGGCGGGCGCCATCTGTTCGTTGCCCAGGAGGTGGGTGGACTCGCTGAGCAACGCCTTGGCCAGTTCGGTGAGTTCGAGGCTGCGGATCGGTGGCTGCGCGTACATGTTGTGGACCTGGACCATCACCTCGGTGACCCGCTCGGTGATGCTCCAGGACACCGGGCCCTCGGTGAGGGAGGTCTCGGGGTAGATGGCGTGCACGTTGTCCCACAGGCCGACGCCCTCGCCCTCGCCCATCCGGCGCCGCCACACATGGCCGAAGATGTCCTCGGCCAGCCTGAGCAGCCGGTCGTGCGCGGTGAGGTTGCGGGAGAGCGTGCACAACTGCACGGTCCGCTTGAGGAGTTGGGCCGAGAAGTCGCTCATCGTCCAGTCCATCGGCGGGCCGATGGTGCCGCCGCCCTGAAGAGGCAGGGTGACGCCCGGGTTGTGCAGCTGGATCATCGGGTCGTCGCGCGTCATCCGGCTGGTGATCCGGCCGCGTTCGGCGAGGCGTTCCATGACGCGGACGGTACGGGTCAGGTCGTCGTCGGTGGCCCGGCGGCGCATCAGGTCGTGCACGAGGATCGCGGCGACCGAGAGCGAGAAGTACTCCGACTCCAGCCGCTGTCCCGTCGTACGCCAGGGGATGTCCTCCAGGGGCCAGCGGTCGCCGTCGAAGCGGGCGATGCGCGACCAGTACTGCTGGGTGATCTCCCAGCGCAGTCGCAGCGCCTCGGCGAGCTTCTGCTGTTCGGCGTTGAGCAGGCCCAGGGTCAGGGTGCGGTCGGAGAAGAGGTCCTGGATGCCGTCGAGCGCGACCACGGTGAAGTAGAGGTACGGCACCGGGTTGGCGACCCCGCCGGGCTGCGGCCCGATGGCCTCGTCGGTCTCCACCTCTGGCGCGTCCCGCACCAGGCTCCAGGCCCAGCCGCACTCGAAGAGCTGGCTCTCGTCCTTGAGGGCCTCCTGGACGTCGACGCCGAGGATGAAGCTCTCGATGATGGCGGCGCGCAGCGGCCGGAACCGGCGCTGGAACTGCTCCAGCACCTGCCGCGTCGACAGCTGCCCCTGGCCCAGCAGTTCGCAGAGCGTCTGGCCCTGGGAGGAGTCGGTGTCGTAGACGTTGACCGTGAAGGAGCGCAGCAGGCTCACCATGGCGGCGGTGAGGCGGTTGCTGGTCGCGATCTTCAGTTCCCGGATCGTCTCCTGCATGTCGCCGCGGCGGGTCTTGGACTCGTAGACCTTGAGGAAGCCGAGCAGGGCGAGGCAGAGGGTGATGGACATCGAGAACGAGTCGGTGACGCCGAGTTGGCGCTGCTCCTCGGTGAGGTCCCGCTCCTTGTCCCGGGACTGGAAGTAGTAACCGCCCGCGAACGTGGGCCTCTTGTCGTCGGTGTGGGTGCGCATGAACTCGACGGCGGCCGTGACGAGGTTGGCCGGAATCTCCAGCCGTCCGCCCGCCCGCCTCAGCGTCTGCTGTACGTCGGTCAGCGTGGTGTCGGGGTCGTCCAGCCGGAACGAGGGCAGCTCGGTCGCCGGGTACAGCAGGCAGAGCAGGCGCTCGGCGTCGGCGACGCTGCTCTCACCGCCCCATTTTCCCCATGCCCACTGCCCCCCGTCGAAGGAGTAGCGGGCGACGGCCTGCCAGATGTCCAGCAGGTGCTGCCGCGGCTTGATCTCCATTCCATGCCCCTCACACAGACCGCACTGCCCTCAGCCGAGGAATATCCCTCTTCTGTTGTGAAGATTCACCGGTCGACCGCCCTGTCAGCAGATCGGAACCTGTGCGTCCGAATTCCCGCGCCAGCCATAGGAGAGGATCATTCCCGAATATCCGTCCCGCACCACGGCCGCACTTTTCAGCCGCTGCACCGTGAACTCGTCCGCGAATGGTTCAAGACTCTTCCGCACCTCGCCCTCCCCCACGTCGCACGCGGGGAAGAACTGCTCACCCGTGTGATAACCCTTGGAGTGTTCCATGAATGCGGCGGCAAAGGGAGCACCTGGGGCGAGGGCACGCATGAAACGCTCCACGCCCAGGGTGAACTCCTGGTACGAGGAGGTCATCGACTCGGCGACGAAGAACATCGTGCCCATGGACCACCGGCCGCCGAAGCGTTCGAGACCGAAAATGTTGCCCTGCTCGACCTTGACGACCTCGCGGAACCGTGCGCGGGGGTCGGTGTCGAAGGCGGCGTAGTCCTCGCATCCGCACAGGGCGTCCCAGAACTGGTCCCAGTTCTGCGCGTAGGAGCCGACCTGGCTCTCCAGGTAGGCCACGTTCGAGGGGGAGCGCTCGAAGAGGGTGATCTCGTCGCACCACGGGAGCATGGACAGCGCGGGGTAGAGATTGGCGCCGGCGCCCACGTCGATACCGTAGACCGGGCCGACGCCCTGATTCCGGAAATGGCCCGCGAAATGATCCCGGACAATGGTCAGGATCTCGGCGTCCTCCGCCTGTAGGTCACGATAGTTGTGATCTACATATGCGATCGAATCGAACGCGCTCCAGGCGACTTCCGCGTTTTTCACCAGTCCACACTAACAACATCACTGGCGCGACGTACACCACTCGTCAATTTCGTAGCACAATCTACGCCAACCCACAGCCGCCCTCGGGGCGCATGGGGGGCGCATCGTGGTGAATACATTCATGCGACCGGATTCGGCCTTGAACTGCCGGATTGCCCCACTCAAGATGGGTGGAACCCTGCTGAACACACCAGAAAGGCAGGACGCGCGCGTCTCGCCCGTACCACCCGTACGAGTGTCAACGCGCAATTGACTTCCCACTCCCAGGGGGCAGCATGGCAGCTTTTCCGGAGGAACGTTTCCCTTCTGTAGGACGCCGCGCTGACCAGGCATTCTTCGCCGACCGCGCGGACCGCCCGCTGACCCTGCGGGGCGTCACCGTGGCAGATCTCCCCGAGCTGCTCCGGGTGGACAGGGAGGCCTTCCCCGAGGAGCCGTACCCCCTGGTCGTGCTCAGACAGCTGGTCGACATCCACGGCGACCGCATCCTGGTCCTGGACGACGGCGAGGGGCTGCTGGGCTACGTCCTGTTCGTCAACACCTCGGACGGCTACGTCAGCTGGATCATGAGCCTCGCCGTCATCCCCCACCTCCAGGGCCGCGGACTCGGCCGCCGCCTGATGGCCGAGGCCCTGCGCCGACTGCGGACGGAACACGTCCACCAGGTCCGTCTGACGGTGGAGCCGACGAACGCCGCCGCGATCATGCTCTACCGGTCGCTGGGGTTCTCGTCCGAGGAAGGCGTGGAGAAGGACTACTTCGGGCCCGGGGAGGACCGGTTGATCATGACGCTGGGGATGTGAGACACGGGCGACGGAGCGCGGTCAGGGGCGGCACGCCCGTGCGTACCGCGCCGCCAGCGCCCGGAACGCCTCCTTCGGCTCCCAGTGCCATGGTGAACTCGGGTCGTACGGGCGGTCCTTGACGGTCTTGGTGAGGGCGTAGCTCGCCATGTCGAGGTCGTGGCGTGGGTCGTGGGCGCGGTGCGGGGCGTCCGGCGTGACGAACTCGAAGGCCATCGCGCCGTGGAGACCCATCGACTCGAAGACCTCCAACAGGTCGACGACGTACGCCGCTTGGGTGTGTTCACTGCGGACGAGGTGGCCCTTGATCTCCTCCGGGTCCTTGTCGTGGTCGACGACGTTCCAGCCCATGCCGGCCGTCTTCTCGGCTCCCTGGTACGCGCAGGTGCCGAACTCGGTGATGGTCACGGGCTTGCCCCAGCGCTGGTAGGTCTTCAACTCCCGCACATAGTCGGCCGGTTGATTGAAGTACGAGTAGTAGTCGATGCCCACGATGTCGAAGAGGTTCCAGTCGACCTCGTCGTCCTGGGCCGCGGCGTAGCTGAGGTCGCCGTGGAAGACCGAACGGCCCAGCGCCGCCGCCTTCTTGGTGAACGCGTTCAGCCTGCGCTGCATTTTCGCCGGGTCGAACGTGCCGTCCAGGATGTTCTGGACGCGGTCCAGGACCGTGGCGCCCGGCACGATCCCGGGGACGAAGAGCCAGAACTCGCAGCCCACGCTGAAGTCGACGCTCGCGCCCTGGCGCCGGAGGCGTTCCGCGAACCGGCCCGTCTCCGCGAGGTGTTCGAGGATGTCGCGCTCGGGGACGTCGGCGAGAGTGGGCTGGAGCCAGATGTGCAGGCCGAGTTCGGCGGCCTCGGCGGCGGTGGCGGTGAGGCGGTCCACACCGTCGCCGGTGACGTCGACCGTGTCGGCGTGCAGTCCGTCGCGGATGGCGCGGAGGTCGGCGCGCATCCGGCGCGTGCTCCAGGCGGTGGCGGGGGTCTCGCCCTCGCCGACGGTGTAGACGACCCCGTGACGGCGCAGACCGGGCCGGTGGCCGTGCGCCGCGTGCGGTCGTGGCCGTGCCGTCGCCTGCCCGGACGGGAGCAGCGCGCCCGCCGCTCCGAGGGCCAGCGCGCCCGTGAGGAACCGCCCCCGAGTGATCCCCTGCGTGATCCCCTGTGTGTTCACCATGGACCCACTGTGCCCAGCGCGGACCCGCCCCGGTGTCCGCCGATGGTCCACGGCGACGCAACCAAGGGATGAGCTCTCGCGTCGATCACTGCGGAGATCGTTGCCGGACAGCGAACAAAGGAGAGCGTGATCTCAGGCTTCGAACAGTCCCCCACGACCCCTGCCGACCTCACCCCTACGACCCCTACGGCCCGCAACGCCACCCGCCGCACCCTCCTCACCGCCGGTGCCGCCACCGCCGCGACCCTCCTCGCCGGTTCCACCGCCGCGCAGGCGTCGGACAGCACGGGCGCGGGGACGGGCGAAGGCACAGGCACCGACATCGGCGCCGGACTGCGCGCACTGGAGGAACGGCACAGCGCCCGTGTCGGTGTGTTCGCGCATCACCTCGGTACGAAGAAGACCGTCGCGCACCGTGCCGACGAACTCTTCCCGATGTGCTCGGTGTTCAAGACGCTCGCCGCCGCGGCCGTCCTGCGGGACCTGGACCGGCACGGCGAGGTCCTCTACCGGGTCGTGCACTACACGGAGGCCGATCTGGTCGACGGTTCCGACCAGACCCGCGCGCACCTGGCCGACGGCATGACGGTCGAGCAGCTCGCCGACGTGGCCATCCGCTACAGCGACAACGGCGCCGGCAACCTGCTCCTGCGCGAACTCGGCGGCCCCACCGCGGTCACCCGCTTCGCCCGCTCCCTCGGCGACCGGGTCACCCGGCTCGACCGCTGGGAGACCGAGCTGAACTCGGCCGAGCCGGACCGGATCACCGACACCACCAGCCCGCGCGCGATCGCCGGCGCCTACGGCAAGCTCGTCCTCGGCGACGCCCTGCGCCGCCCGGACCGCGACCGGCTCACCGCCTGGCTGCTCAACAACACGACGAGCGCCACTCGTTTCCGCGCGGGCCTCCCCGCGACCTGGACGATCGCGGACAAGACCGGCAGCGGCGACTACGGCACCGCCAACGACGTCGGCATCGCCTGGACGGAGGCCGGTGACCCGGTCGTCCTCGCGGTCCTGACCACGAAGCCGACGCTGCCCGACGGGCCGTACGACAGCCAACTCGTCGCCGACACGGCCAAGTTGGTGGCCGCGGCCGTCAGCTAGTACGGCAGCGGGCAGCAAGCAGCCAACCCGGCTTCCGCTTCCGGGTGTTGCACTTCCGCGGGACGGCACACGCCCTCGACCCGGCGGCCCGCGCTTCCGGGCCCGCCGGGTGTGCCACCCGCGCCCCCACCCGCCCGGACCGCTACACCTGCCTGAACCGCCGTACGTACCGCCGCTGCCACGGCGTCTCCACCGCGTGCCGGTCGTAGTGGGCGCGGACGTAGCCGACCGCCTCCCGGGGCGGTACGCCGTCGAGGACCGCGAGGCAGGCCAGTGCCGTGCCGGTGCGGCCCCGGCCGCCGCCGCAGGCCAGCTCAACGCGCTCGGTTCGGGACCGCTGCCACACCTCGGTGAGGACCGCGCGGGCCTCGGCGCGGTCTGCGGGCAGCCGGAAGTCCGGCCAGCGCAACCAGCTTGTCTCCCACGGGACTTGGGGCGGCGGCTTGCCGAGGAGGTACACGCCGTACGTCGGTGCCGGGCCGTCGGCGGGGAGGGGCCGGCGCAAGCCGCGGCCCCGGACCAGGCGGCCGGAGGGGAGGCGCAGGATGCCGGTGGTGGTGGTCGGGTTCCAGGGCTCGGTCACGCGGTCAGCGTAGAGACGTGGACGCGGTGGGGGCCCGCTGTCCGAAAACAACCGCTCGGCCCCACGCCCCGAAACCCCTCAGCCCACCCCCCGGGACTCCTGCGCCGCCCGTGCCTCGATTCCCCGGAAGTGGTCCGCCATCGCCCGCTGTGCGTCCTCCACGTCGCGGGCGCGCAGCGCGGTGACGATGTCTCGGTGGCGGTGGACGGTGAGGGCGGGGTCGGGGTCGTCGGTCCAGCCGCGGGCGCCGGCGACCCGGCGGAAGACCGTCCAGAAGGCGCCGAGGAGTTGGGGGACGAGTTCGTTGCCGAGTGAGGCGTAGAGCAACTCGTGGAACTCGCGGTCGAGTTCGGGGAAGGGGCGGCCCGCGCGGCCCGCGTCCTCCATGCGGGTCACCACCGCTTCGAGTCCGTCCAGTTCAGGCTCGGTGACGGTGGCAACGACCCGATGAATCAGGCCCTCCTCCAGCACCTCCCGTACCTGGAGGATCTCGGCCAGCGCGTCCGCGTCGTCCTCGTGCCGGGTGAGGGTGCGGAAGGTGAGGCCGTCGACGAGCGGGGTCAGCGAGGCGCGGCCGACGTAGGTGCCGTAGCCGTGTCTGATCTCGACGATGTCGAGGGCCTGGAGGGCCTTGAGGGCCTCGCGGACGGAGTTTCTGCTGATGCCGAGGTCTTCCATCAGCTCGGCCTCGGTGGGCAGGGGCGCACCGGGCTGGAGCTTGCGGTCGAGGATCAGCTGGACGACCTCGCGCTGTATCCGACTGTTCCTTGGCTCCCCGGACATGCGCCGCATGGTAGCCGCCCGAAACGTCCCACGTCCCATGTCCGGCGCCGACCCGTGCTGACGGGGCGTCAACTTGCGCCATTTCAAACCGCCATTGGTCCGACCTCTGACGGCTACGCCATTCGTGTGCGATGCCTTGACCGCCCCCACGGCCGCTCTTATGGTCGCGCTGACCGCAGGACGTAGGACGTCGTACCTCCTGGAGTAACCATGCGCGAAGACGTGACCCAGAACGTGCCCGCGCTGCACCGCCGGGCGTTCCTGAAGTACTCCGGCGCGCTGGGCGCGGCGGCGGCGATCTCCTCGTCCCTGACGGCCTGTTCGTCGGGGCCGCAGTCGACGAACGACACCGGGGGCGGTGGCACCGGCAAGAACCGGACGCTGACCGCGGTGATCGGCTATGGAAACGACGGCAGTTGGGACCCGACGCAGACGGCGTCCGCGTTCGCGATGGCCGGCAACAACCACATCTACGAGGGGCTGATCGACACCGACCCGATCACCCGCGCGCCCTATCCGGCGCTGGCGACGGCGGTACCGAAGGACACCAGCGGCACCTCGTGGAAGTTCACGCTGCGGGCGGGCGCCAGATTCCACGACGGGCAGCCGGTCACCGCCGACGACGTCGTGTTCGTCTTCGACCGCATCCTCGACCCGAAGACGACGACGCTCGCGCAGGGTTTCTTCGCCAGCTGGCTGAAGGAGGCGCGGAAGATCGACGCGCAGAACGTCGAGCTGGTCCTCAAGTTCCCCTTCCCGGAGGGGGTTTCGCGGCTGACGCTGGCGAAGATCATGCCGAAGCACATCTTCTCCAAGCCGGGCGCCTGGGACGACGCGATCAAGGGCAAGGCGGTCGGCTCGGGGCCGTACCGGCAGACCGCGCACCACCCGAAGTCCAACACCACCTTCGCCGCGTTCGCCGACTACAACGGCCCGCGCCCGGCCGCCTTCAAGACGATGAACTGGCTGACGATCGTCGACGCGGCACCGCGCGTCGCCAAGATCTCCGGGTCGAGCGCGGGTGCGCAGATCGCCGACAACATCCCCTACGCCAACATCCAGCGGCTGCGGAGCGGCGGGCTGACGGTCGCGGGCGGGGCCGGGATGAACAACCTGTTCCTGATGTTCAACACCCAGCACAAGCCCTTCGACGACGTGCGCGTGCGCCAGGCGCTGCACTACGCCATCGACACCGGGAAAATGGTCCAGTTGGCGCTGCGGGGGCACGGGAAGCCGTCGTCGTCGTTCCTCGACACCGGCAACCCCGCCTACCGGCGCGCGAAGACGGTCTACGACTACGACCCCGACAAGGCGAAGGCGCTGCTGAAGGCCGCCGGGGTCAGCGGGCTCAAGGTCAACATCCTCGCGGTGAACGTGAGTTGGATCGTCGACTGCCTTCCGACCATCAAGGCGTCCTGGGACGCGATCGGCGTGTCGACGACCCTCGCCCCGCAGGAGACCACGGCCGTGTTCACCAAGATGGACCAGAAGCAGGACTACCAGGTGGTCGCCGCCGCCTCGAACCCCAACCAGTTCGGCGTCGACGCGGACCTGATCATGCACTACAACTACGGCCCGCAGAACCTCTGGATGGGGTACGCCCGGTGGGCCGGAAACCCGGTCGCCAAGCAGCTCTTCAAGGACATGGACCAGGCCACCCGCGAGCCGGACGCGGCGAAGAAGAAGACGATGATCCAGGACTACATCGACACCGTCGCCGAACAGGCGGTGCTCTACCCGGTCGTCCACAACGAGCTGATGACCGCCTGGGACCCGAAGGAGCTGACCGGCATACGGGCCCAGCCCTACCCCGGAATCAACGTCCTCCAGGCCAAGTGGGTTTAGGGCTTGTCCGGCGGATCCTGTCGCAGACGCGGGGCGTGGCACGCGCATCTGCCGCGTTGTCGTCGGTTGCCGACGCTCCGCGTCGCCGCCCTCCTCCGCCTTGCAGCTGCACGCACCACGCCCCGCTCACCGGCGCTGGTCAGTCACCCTTCGTTTCCCGCGACCGGATCCGCCGGACAAGCCCTAGCCACCCGGGAGTTGGACCATGGTCACCGTCCTCAGGATTCTGGCCCGGCGTATCGTCCTGCTCGTTCCGCTGATGCTCGGCATCGTGCTGTTCGTGTTCCTGGTGATGCGCTTCTCGGACGTCGACCCGGCGTCGGCGTTCTTCCAGGGCGCGAATCCGACACCGCGGCAACTGCACGACTTCCGCGTCCAGAACGGGCTGCTCGATCCGCTGCCCGTCCGCTACGTCCATTTCGTGGGCGCCCTGCTCCACGGTGACATGGGCACCAGCGCGCTGACCCGGGCGCCGGTCCTTCATCAGGTCACCACCGCGCTGCCGCTCACCCTCCAGCTCACCTTCCTGGGGCTGGGGATCGCGATCGTGCTGTCCCTGCTCGGCGGGGTGACGGCGGCGATCTACCGGGACCGGCTGCCCGACCAGATCATCCGGGTCGTGTCGCTGACCGGGGTCGCCGCACCCGCGTTCTGGCTGGCGCTGCTGATGATCCAGTACCTGGCGGTCGACCTGGGCTGGTTCCCGACCGGCGGCTACATCAACCCGGCGGACTCCCTCACCGGCTGGCTCAGGACCATGGCCCTCCCGGCGCTCGCCCTGTCGCTCCCGGTGGCGGCCCAGCTCACCCGTATCGTCCGGACGTCGGTGGTCGAGGAGCTGGACAAGGACTACGTCCGGACGGCCATCGGCAGCGGTCTGCCGCCGAGGGTGGTGGTGGGCCGCAACGTCCTGCGCAACGCGTTGATCAACCCGCTGACCGTCCTGGGCCTGCGGGTCGGCTATCTGCTGGGCGGCGCGGTGGTCATCGAGACCATCTTCTCCCTGCCCGGGATGGGCAAGCTGATGATCGACGCGGTGCAGAACGGCGACCCGGCCGTCGTCCAGGGCGTGGTGCTGACCACGGCGACCGGCTTCGTCGTCGTGAACCTCGTCATCGACATCCTCTATCTGCTGGTCAACCCCCGCCTGAGGGATGCCTCCTGATGTTCACTCAGTTCTCCCGCAAGGGCCTCGCCGAGACCCTGTCCCGGCCCGGCATCCGGCTGCGGGGCTGGCGCCGGCTCCCGCTGCTGTCGAAGGTCGCGGTGTGCTTCGTGGCGGTCGTCGTCCTCGTCGCGCTGCTCGCGCCGCTCCTCGCGCCGCACGACCCGCTCGACCAGCAGCTCCCCGTCGACGGCACCGGACACCCCTCCGCCGGCCACTGGATGGGCCAGGACAGCCTGGGCCGGGACATCCTCAGCAGGCTGATGTACGGCGCCCGTTGGTCCCTCGCGATCGGGCTCGGGGCGACCGCGCTGGCCCTCGTCGTCGGCGCGCTGATCGGCGCGGTCGCCGCGACCTCCCGCAAGGGCGTCGACGAGACGCTGATGCGCTGCCTGGACGTGGTGATGGCGTTCCCGGGCATCGCGCTGGCGGCCGTGCTGGTCGCAGTGTTCGGCGGCGGCATCACCGTACTGATCTGCGCGATCGCGTTCCTGTTCACCCCGCCGGTCGCAAGGGTCGTACGGGCCAACGTACTTGACCAGTACGGCGAGGACTACGTCACCGCCGAGCGGGTCATCGGCGCCCGCACCCCGCACATCGTCGCGCGGCACGTGGCCGTCAACTGCGCGGCGCCGGTGCTGGTGTTCTGCACCGTGCAGGTCGCCGAGGCGATCGTCTTCGAGGCGTCACTGTCGTTCATCGGCGCGGGCGTCCGGCCCCCTGACCCGTCCTGGGGCAGTGTCATCGCGGACGGCAAGAACATGGTGCTGACCGGTGGTTGGTGGGCGACGGTCTTCCCCGGCCTGCTGATGCTGATCACCGTCCTGTCGCTGAACATACTGTCCGAGGGAGTCTCCGACGCGTGGGCGGCCCCGGCCCCGCGCGAGGTGGACGTACGACACGACGAGGACCCGCTGGACGCGCCGGAGCCCGGCAGCGGCGAGGTGCTCCCGCTGCCCGGTCTGACCGAGGCGGCGCTGCGACTCCGGTCGCGCGCACGGCCGTTGCCCGACCAGGACGGCCAGCCGGTCCTGGCGGTCGAGAACCTGGCGATCGGCTTCGAGGGCCGGCACCACGGGGTGGACATCGTCGACGGCATCAGCTTCGAGGTGCGGCCGGGTGAAGTCCTCGGCCTGGTCGGCGAGTCGGGCTGCGGGAAGTCGCTGACCGCGCTCGCGGTGATGGGCCTGGAGCCGAAGGGCGCCCGGGTGCGCGGCCATGTCCGGTTCAACCAGCGGCAGTTGGTGGGCGAGCCGATGCGTGCCCGCCGCAGGCTGCTGGGCCACGAGATGGCGATGATCTACCAGGACGCCCTGTCGTCGCTGAACCCGGCGATGACGATCCGCGCCCAGCTCAAGCAGGTCATACGGCGCGGCGGGCACCGCGGGGCGGGCGAGTTGCTGACCATGGTCGGCCTCGACCCGGACCGCACCCTGCGCAGCTATCCGCACGAACTCTCCGGCGGCCAGCGCCAGCGCGTCCTGATCGCGATGGCGCTGTCCCGCGACCCGAAGCTGATCGTCGCCGACGAGCCGACCACCGCCCTCGACGTCACCGTGCAGGCCCAGGTCATAGAGCTGCTGCTGGGCCTGCGCGAGGAGTTGGGCTTCGCGCTGATCCTCGTCTCGCACGACCTCGCGCTGATCGCCGACGTCACCGACCGGGTGGTGGTGATGTACGGCGGCCAGATCGTCGAGACGGGCGTGACCGCCGACCTGGTGGAGTCGCCGGCCCACCACTACACGCGCGGTCTGCTCGGCAGCGTGCTGTCCCTGGAGTCCGCGGCCGAGCGGATGACCCAGATCAAGGGTGTCGTCCCCTCGCCCGCCGACTTCCCGGCCGGCTGCCGTTTCGCCGACCGCTGCCCGTTGGCGAGCGAGGTCTGCCGTACGACGGCCCCCGACCTGGTCGGACCGCGCACGCACACGGCGGCGTGCCATCACCCGGCGATCGACCTGGCGACGACGGAGAGCGAGGCGGTCACGTGAGCGGGGTGCAGGCCGAGGGTGGTCGAGTGAGTGGTGCGTTGGTCGAGTTGGCCGGTGCTCATGTCGTGCACAAGGCGCGCAGCGGAGGGCTGTTCAGCCGGGATCGGGTCTACGCGCTGACCGGGGCCGATCTCACCGTCGCGGCCGGGGAGACGGTGGGCGTGGTCGGTGAGTCCGGTTGCGGGAAGTCCACGCTGGCCAAGGTGCTGGTGGGCGTCCAGCGGCCGACGTCCGGCACGGTGTCCTTCCGGGGCCGGGACCTGTGGTCGATGCCGGCCGGTGAACGGCGGGCCGCGGTGGGTACCGGCATCGGCATGATCTTCCAGGACCCGTCGACCGCGCTGAACCGCCGTCTGACGATCCGGCAGATACTGCGCGACCCGCTGGACGTGCACGGTCGCGGCACCAGGGCCGAACGCGAGGACCGGGTGCGGGAGTTGATGTCCCTGGTCGGCCTCCCCCGCGCCCTGGCCGACGGCCTCCCCGGACAGCTCTCCGGCGGGCAGCGCCAACGCGTCGCGATCGCACGGGCGTTGGCCCTCGATCCCGACCTGGTGGTGGCCGACGAACCGACCAGCGCGCTCGACGTGTCGGTCCGCGCCCAGATCCTGAACCTGCTCCTCGACCTGAAGGAACGCCTGGGCCTGGCCCTGGTGTTCGTGTCGCACGACATCCAGACGGTACGCCGGATGAGCGACCGCGTGATCACCATGTACCTGGGCCGGATCGTCGAGGAGACCCCGGCCGACCAGGTCTCCGACCGGGCCCGGCACCCGTACACCCGCGCCCTGTTCTCGGCGACCCCCGGGCTGCTCCACCCCATCGACCCGATCCCGCTGATCGGACCGGTGCCGTCGGCCACACGGCCGCCGAGCGGGTGCCCGTTCCGTACCCGGTGCTGGAAGGCCGACGACGTGTGCGCCGACGCCATGCCGGATTTCTCGGCCGCGTCGACACCGGGACATTTCTACCGTTGCCACCATCCTGTGGAGGAGGATCTGTCCACCCGCGACCTCGTTCGCCAAAGCCGCCCCATGGAGCCTTCATGACCTTCCCCGCCCCGCTCACCGGTGTCGTACCGCCCGTCTGCACCCCCCTGACACCGGAACGCGAGGTGGACGTCCGTTCGCTCCTCAGGCTCGTCGACCATCTGGTCGAGGCGGGGGTGCACGGGCTGTTCCTGCTCGGCTCGACGTCCGAGGCGGCGTATCTGACGGACCGGCAGCGGAGGATCGTCGTCGAGGCGGTGGTGGCCCATGTCGGGGGTCAACTGCCGGTGCTGGCGGGGGCGATCGACATGACGACGCCCCGCGTCCTGGACCATGTGGCCGCGGTGACGGAGGCCGGGGCGAACGCGGTCGTGGTGACCGCGCCCTTCTACACGCGCACCCATCCCGCCGAGATCGCCCGCCACTACCGGTTGGTCGCCGCCGCGTCCTCGGTTCCCGTGGTGGCCTACGACCTCCCCGCGTCCGTCCATACGAAGCTCCCGTCCGACCTCGTTCTCGAACTCGCCGCGGAGGGTGTGCTCGCCGGGCTCAAGGACTCCAGCGGGGACCTCGGCGGCTTTCGGCGGGTGGTGACCGGCGCGCGGGTCCATCCGGACATCAGCGGGTTCAGCGTGCTCACCGGGTCCGAGGTGGTCGTCGACTCGGCGCTGGCGATGGGGGCGGACGGGGCGGTGCCCGGGCTGGCCAATGTCGATCCGCGCGGGTATGTGCGGCTCGACGCGTTGTGCCGGGGTGGGGACTGGGAGCGGGCGCGGGCGGAGCAGGAGCGGCTGTGCGTGTTGTTCGGGCTGGTGGGGGTGGGGGACCCGGGGCGGATGGGGGGCAGTTCGTCGGCGATCGGGGCGTTCAAGGCCGCGTTGCAGTTGCGGGGGGTCATCGACTGTGCGGCCACGGCGGAGCCGCAGGTGGCGTTGTCCGCGGACGAGGTGGCGCGGGTGGGGAAGTTCCTGGCGGGGGCGGGGCTGCTGTGAGCGCCCGGCGGCTCTGCCCCCCGGCCACCGGGGCTTTGCCCACCCACCACCCGTCTACGGCGGTCAGGTGACGGACAGGGTCGCCGTCGGCAGGCGCCGGAAGACGATCGTGTCGTAGGCGCTCGTCGACCCCGTCTCGTACAGCACCCCCACCGTGTCCGGCCCGACCCGCACGAGATCCGAGTACCCCGCCCACTCCCCCGACAGGGTGACCGCCTTCACGAAGGTGCCGCCGCCGTCCGCGCTCCGCCACACCGCCATGCTCTGCCGCACGTTGGGCACGGAAGGCGCCGAGAACAGCAACGGAGCGCCCGCGCCGGGGAGTTGGAGGACGCTGCCCTCGACCACCGGCACGTCGTCCAGCGTGTGCTGCACCTCGTAGGGCCGGTCGAGGGTGACACCGCCGTCACTTGAGTACGTGTCGAGCCGGTTGCCCGTGCTCGTGCCCAGCTGGTCCCGTGAGCTGAAGTACAGCCGCCCGTCGGGGAGTTCGGCCGCGGAGGACTCGTTCGCGTTGTTCACGCCGGTGTACGTCGCGTCCACGAACCCCAGGCGCCATGTCTCGCCGCCGTCGTCGCTGTAGAGGTCGTGGCCGCCGTAGTACTTGGCCTCCTGCCCGGTGTCGGTCGACCCGACGGGCGGCGCCGCGGAGTGGTTCGCCGGGATCACCAGCCGTCCCGTGTGCGGCCCCCGGGTGAGCGCGACCGCGTGCCCGGGCCCGGTGGCGTACCAGCGCCAACCGGGCGGCTTCACCTGCCCCGTGATGTCGCGCGGAGCGGTGAAGTGCCGCCCGTCGTCCCAGCTGCGCTGCACGAACACCCGCCGGCTCTGCTGCGGCGTGACCTCGCCGCGCATGATCTGGCCCTCGGTCACGGTTCCGCTGTTGTAGGAGGTGACCAGCACGATCGCTCCGGTGCGGGGGTCGACGACGGGGGCGGGGTTGCCCCGGGTGTCCCCGTCCCCGGCGGCCACCACCGCCTGCGGTCCCCAGGTGCAGCCGCCGTCGGTGGAGCGTCTGAGGACCACGTCGATGTTGCCGGTGTCGCCCGCGCCGTTGTGCCGCCCCTCGGCGAAGGCGAGGACCGTGCCCCGGCCGGTGACGACGGTCGCCGGGATGCGGTAGGTGTCGTAGCCGCCGTCTCCCGAGACGTAGGGCACGGACGACGTGCAGCCGGAGTGCGCGGAGGCGGGCGCCGTACCGACCGCGAACGGCGCGGCCAGCACCGCGGTGACGAGCAGCGTGCGGCTCAGGATGGTCATCGCTCTCCCTTGCGGAGGTCGCCCGCGCGGGACGACGCCGGCCTGTCCGTCACAGCCTCCCCGCAGTCACCGGCCAGGACGCGCGGCCTCCGGCGCGCACGGCGCCGACCCCACCGGTCTCGGCCATCCCACCCCAACTCGCCCATGACACGGCTGACGTGCGTGTTTCGCGCGTCAGCCGGGGTGAGCGCCCCGCGTTCCCGCGCGCGGCGGCACGCGGCGGACCGCGTCGGGGAGTTCGGCCGGACGAGTGTCCGCGCCGGTGCGGGAGGATCGGGGAGCGGCTCGCCTACGACGGCGTACGCGCCGCCGCCAGCAGCCGGGTCACGTCGTCCGCGCAGATGGTGAGCGCCGCGCCGACGGTCGCGAGGGCGTCGCGTTCGGCCGGTGTGTAGGGGCCGTCGGCGAGGGCGATGCGGGCGCCCTGGAGGAGGATCGACTCGCGTCCGGCGGGGGCGAGGTGGGGGGCGAGCGGGTCGAGGGCCTCGTGCAGCTCTATGGCGAGGCCGGCACCGCTGGGTTCGCCGAAGACGCGGCCGGTGTCGGCCGCCAGGGCCTCGACGAGGGCGCCGAGCTGTTCCTCCGTGCAGTCCTGGAAGCCGGCGGCGCGCACGGTGCCCGCGGCGGCCTCCAGGGACGTACGGGCGCAGGTCCCGCCGGCCGCGAGGACGGCGAGGGCGACGGTGTGCACGGCGTCGCGGAGCATCGCGGAGAAGCGGGTGGTGGTGGGGTGGTCGAGGACGTCGGTGCCGTAGTGGCCCTGGCAGGCGGCGCATTCGACGACCGGGCCGGTGTCACCGCGCGGCAGCACCGGCATGCCGAGCAGGGTGAAACGGCGGCGTCCGGTGAGCCGCTGGTAGTTGCGGTCGCCCCCGCAGCCGGGGCAGAAGAACTCGCCGTCTCCGACGCTGGTCCACGCGGTACGGATGCCCAGCACGCGCGCTGCACGGCCCTCATGGACAACTCGGCCGTTCCGTCCCCGTTCTGGCAGCACGTCGCACCTCCGTAACGCCGCGGCAACATCGCCGCGCTGGCGTGATGTTAGCCACATTGTCGAGCCGGAGTCAGTACCCCGGACGAGACCTCTCCGTGACCTGCACACGGATTGGCCGGGAAACGACGGGGCCCCGCCCGCCGGAGACCGGCGTACGGGGCCCTGCGAAGACGGGTAAACCGCCGGTCAGGATGGTTCAGCGGGTAGCGCGGTTGACGGCCGAGACGACCGCCTTCAGGGACGCACGTGTCGTATTCGCGTCAATGCCGATTCCCCACAGGATCTTGTCGTCGATCGCACATTCGATGTACGACGCGGCCTGCGCGGAGGCTCCCTCGCTCATCGTGTGCTCCTGGTAGTCCAGGAGCCGTACGTCGATGCCGACGGAGCCCAGCGCGTCGAAGAACGCGGAGATCGGGCCGTTGCCGGAGCCGGTCAGGACGGTGTCGACGCCGTCGACGGTGGCCTCCACCGTGAGCGTGTCCACGCCGTCGGTGTCGGTGGTCGACTGGCCGGTCTTCACCTGGATACGGCCCCAGGGGTTGTCCGGGTTCGGCAGGTACTCGTCCTCGAAGGTCGCCCAGATCTGCTTCGGGGTGACCTCGCCGCCCTCGGCGTCCGTCTTGGCCTGAATGAGCTTGGAGAACTCGATCTGCATCCGGCGCGGCAGGTCCAGCTTGTGGTCGTTCTTCAGGACGTACGCGATTCCGCCCTTGCCCGACTGCGAGTTGACCCGGATGACGGCCTCGTAGGAGCGGCCGACGTCCTTCGGGTCGATCGGCAGGTACGGGACGGCCCACTCGATGTCGTCGACGGTGACGCCCTTGGCGGCGGCGTCGGCCTCCATGGCGTCGAAGCCCTTCTTGATGGCGTCCTGGTGGGAGCCGGAGAAGGACGTGTAGACCAGGTCGCCCACGTACGGGTGGCGCGGGTGGACCTCCATCTGGTTGCAGTACTCCCACGTACGACGGATCTCGTCGATGTCGGAGAAGTCGATCTGCGGGTCGACGCCCTGGGAGAACAGGTTCATGCCCAGGGTGACCAGGTCGACGTTGCCGGTGCGCTCGCCCTGGCCGAACAGGCAGCCCTCGACGCGGTCGGCGCCGGCCATCAGCGCCAGCTCGGCGGCGGCGACGGCCGTACCGCGGTCGTTGTGCGGGTGGATGGAGAGCACCACGTGCTCGCGGCGGGACAGGTGGCGGCCCATCCACTCGAAGCGGTCCGCGTGCGTCGACGGGGTCGAACGCTCCACCGTGGCGGGCAGGTTGAGGATGATCTCGCGGCCCGGGCCGGGCTGCCAGACGTCCATGACCGCCTCGCAGACCTCCAGCGCGAAGTCCAGTTCGGTGTCCGTGAAGATCTCCGGCGAGTACTGGTACCCGAACTCGGTCTCGGGGCCCAGCAGCTTCTCGGCGTACTCGATCACCAGACGGGTGCCGTCGACGGCGATCTGCTTGATGTCGTCCTTGGAGCCGCGGAAGACCACGCGGCGGAAGACGGGCGCGGTCGCGTTGTAGAGGTGCAGGGTGGCGCGCTTGGCGCCCTTCAGGGACTCCACGGTCCGCTCGATCAGGTCCTCGCGGGCCTGGGTCAGCACGGAGATCGTGACGTCGTCCGGGATCGCGCCCTCGTCCTCGATGATCGAGCGTACGAAGTCGAAGTCGGTCTGGCCCGAGGCCGGGAAGCCGACCTCGATCTCCTTGTAGCCCATCTTGACCAGCAGGTCGAACATCGCGCGCTTGCGCGCCGGTGACATGGGGTCGATCAGGGCCTGGTTGCCGTCGCGCAGGTCGGTGGAGAGCCAGCGGGGGGCGACCGTGATCCGCTGCTGGGGCCAGGTGCGGTCGGGGATGTCGACCTGGTCGTACTGGCCGTACTTGTGGATCGGCATGGAACTGGGCTGCTGGCGATTGGCGCTCTGGGCCATGATGCGTGGGCTCCTCGTGGTGTCCTGAAGGACGGCCGACGGCGCAACGCCAGACTCCGCGGGGAGGGGGTCGGCCTCGACTACAGGCCCTCGCCGCGGCAGCTAAGGAGAAGCAGCCCGATACGCATGATGCAGAGCATGCTAGCCGAGCTGTTCTGGACGTGCGGCTCCGTATCAGTATGCGGGACCGCACACCCCTGAGGACGCGGGGCCGCGGGGAGTGCGGTTCCGCCGGGCGGGCACGACCCGGCCACACAAAGCCGTCGATCCATAACACAGAGCGACCATTCCGGGGTGGAGCATCCGCACATTTCACCAATCATGGTCGCGCGTAGTGACATACATCTAACGGAGTGCAATCGTGCCGGGCATGACGACTCACGGGGGCTTCGAGCCCGTCTTCTGCACGATCGTCCCGCCACATGTCCTCGACAAGCTCGCCCAGCACGAGGACCCCGCGCTCTCCGGACCCGCCCGTCTGACCCTGGAGCGCGACGCCTGGGAGCGCACCCACCGCCGGCTGACCACCGTCATCGGCGCCCCGTCGATCGCGGCGCCGGTCGCGTCCGACAAGCCGCAGCGCACGATCTACGACGCGCAGCACAAGCAGGACCTGCCGGGGAAGAAGGTGCGCGCCGAGAGCGCCGAGCCCGGCAAGGACGCCACCGTCAACCGCGCCTTCGCCGGTCTCGGCGCCACCTTCGAGCTGTACCTCAACGCCTTCAACCGGCACTCCATCGACGGCCAGGGCCTGCCGCTCAACGCGTCCGTCCACTACGACGTGAAGTACGACAACGCGTTCTGGAACGGCGAGCAGATGGTGTTCGGCGACGGCGACGGCGAGCTGTTCCTCGACTTCACCATCCCGGTCGACGTCATCGGCCACGAACTCACCCACGGCGTCACGCAGTACAGCGCGAACCTGACGTACTACGGGCAGTCCGGCGCCCTGAACGAGTCGGTCTCCGACGTCTTCGGCTCGCTCATCAAGCAGTACACGCTCGGCCAGACCGCCGCCGACGCCGACTGGCTGATCGGCGCGGGCCTGCTCGCCCCGCGCGTCTCGGGCGTCGCCCTGCGCTCCATGAAGGCCCCGGGCACGGCCTACGACGACGACGCCCTCGGCAAGGACCCGCAGCCCGCGACGATGGACGACTTCGTCAACACGGGCAGGGACAACGGCGGCGTGCACATCAACTCCGGCATCCCCAACCACGCCTTCTACCTGGTCGCCGACGCCATCGGCGGCCACGCCTGGGAGAAGGCGGGCCAGATCTGGTACGACGTCCTCACCGGCGGCGAGCTGAAGAAGGATGCCCTGTTCGCGGACTTCGCGAAGCTCACGGTGGCCGCCGCGAGGACGCGGTTCGGGGACGGCGGCGAGGAGTCGCAGGCCGTGACGAAGGCATGGGAACAGGTCGGAGTGCCGACCTCGTAGTCGCGGCGGTCGCGCCGGACCCGTATCCGTACTAGACAGGAGCCCATGCGGATTCAGGTTCGGCGCACGGGTGGTTTCGGCGGTATCCAGCGCCGCGGCGAGGTCGACACCTCGACGCGGCCCGACGCCCATGAGTGGCACGCGCTGGCCGAACGGGCGGTCGCCGCCGGGCACAGCACGCCCGCGGCAGGCGTCCCGGACGGCTTCCACTACGAGATCACGGTGGACGGGAAAACGGTGCACACGGCCGACCCGCGGCTCACCGACGATCAACGGGAGCTGATCTCACGGGTGTTGAAGGAAGGCGCCTGAGCGGATGTCCTCGGGCGGGTGTAACTGCTTGTTCACGCCCGCCCGTTGACACCCGTTACCGCCGGTACCCATGATCCGGCGCATGGCGATTGATGCAGGCAACCCGATACCTCGGTTCCCGGCCGGATTCCTCTGGGGCGTGTCGACTTCGGCCCATCAGATCGAGGGCGCGGCGGACGAGCGCGAACCGTCCGTGTGGGACCGGTTCGAGGCCGAGCCGGGCCGGATCAAGGACGGCTCGACGGCGGCGGTGGCCTGCGACCACTTCCACCGCCACCGCGAGGACGTGACCCTCCTGGCCGACCTGGGCGTGGACGCGTACCGCTTCTCGGTCTCCTGGCCGCGGGTGAACTCCCCCGGCGGCCTCGACTTCTACGACCGCCTCGTCGACGACCTGTGCGCGGCGGGCGTACGCCCGGTCCCGACCCTGTTCCACTGGGATCTCCCGGTCACGCTGGACTGGTTGCAGCGGGACACGGCGTCCCGCTTCGCGGAGTACGTGTCGGTCGTCGCCGGGCGTCTCGGTGACCGGGTGACGAAGTGGATCACCCTCAACGAGCCCGCGGAACACACCCTGTTGGGACACGCGCTGGGCGCCCACGCGCCGGGCAAGGCGCTTCTGTTCGACGCGCTGCCGGTCGCCCACCACCAGCTCCTGGCCCACGGCCTGGCGGTACGGGCCCTGCGCGCGGCCGGTGCCACCGACATCGGGATCGCCAACTCCCACGGCCCGACCTGGCCGGCCTCGCGGGAGCCGGAGGACATCGAGGCGGCGAACTTCTACGACCTGCTCCTGAACCGCCTCTTCGCCGACCCCCTGCTGCTGGGCGAATACCCGTCCGGGCTCGGCGAGTTGATGCCGGGCGACGTCGAGTCCGACCTGAAGGTGATCGCCGAGCCGATCGACTGGTACGGCGTCAACTACTACGCGCCGAGCCGGGTCGGGGCACCCCAGGGCGCGGAGATCGAGTTCGGCGGCCTCACGCTCCCCGCCGAACTCCCCTTCTCCGTGCAGGAGATCGAGAACGTCCCGGTGACGGACTTCGGCTGGCCGGTGGTCCCCGAGGGCCTGACCGAACTCCTCACCACCTTCCGCGACCGCTACGGCGACCGCCTCCCGCCCGTCGTCATCACCGAGAACGGCTGCTCCTACGACGGCATCGACGACCAGGACCGGATCGCCTACCTCGACGGCCATGTCCGGGCGCTGCACAGGGCGTTGGAGGCGGGCGTGGACGTACGCGGCTACTTCGTGTGGTCGCTGCTGGACAACTTCGAGTGGGCGGAGGGCTACGAGCGCCGCTTCGGTCTCGTGCACGTCGACTACGCGACGCAGAAGCGCACCCCGAAGGCGTCGTACGGCTGGTTCCAGGGCATGCTGCGGGCGCAGAGATGACGACGACGGGGAGTTCGGTGGACGACGGCAACCCGGCTCCGGCCACGGCCACTTCGGCCCCCGCTCTCGCCGAGCCAGTCGAACGGGTCGGCCGGGGCTGGACGTCCACGCTCTCCCTCGCCAACGGGGCGATCTGGGTGGGCTGGTACGGCCCGCTCCAGATCCTGCTCGCCTCCCAGGCCAAGGACTTCGCGCCCGGCAGCGGCATGTCCAAGGAGACGATGCTCGCGTGGGTGACCGGCGCGGGCGCGCTGGTGTCGCTGGTCGCCAATCCGCTCTTCGGCGCGCTGTCCGACCGGACGACGGCGCGGTGGGGGCGCCGTACGCCGTGGATCGTGGGCGGGGCCGCGGGCGGGGCGCTGTCGTTGCTGCTGCTCGCGGGTGCGGGCGGGGTGTGGACGATGGCGGCGGGCTGGTGTCTGGTCCAGCTCACCCTGAACGCGGCCTTCGCGGCGATCACGGCGGCCGTGCCCGACCGGGTGCCGCGGCTCCAACGGGGGTCCGTGGGCGGCTGGTTGGGTGCCGCGCAGATCCTGGGCGTGGTCGGCGGCACGGGTCTCGCGACGGCGGCCGGGGGCATCGGCGCGGGCTATGTGGCGTGCGCGGTGTTCACGGCGGTGGGCGTGCTGCCGTACGTGCTGCGCCACAAGGACCTCCGGCTCCCGCCCGCGGCACGGCCGGTGTGGTCCTGGCCGGGTTTCGTGCGCGGCTTCTGGCTGAGCCCGCGCCGCTACCCGGACCTGGGCTGGGCCTGGCTGACCCGTTTCCTGATCAACCTGAGCAACGCGCTGGTGCTGCTGTATCTGCTGTATTACCTGCGTGACCGCCTGCACTACCACGACCCCGACCAGGGCGTCCTTATCCTCACGGCGGTGAACGGTGTGACGCTGCTGGCCACGGTCGTGGTCGGCGGGGTGTGGTCCGACCGGATCGGCCGCCGCAAGCCGTTCGTGATCTGGTCCGGCGTGCTGATGGCGGCGGCGACGGCGGTCCTCGCGGGCTGGCAGACCTGGCCGGGCGCGATCACCGCGGCGGCGGTCCTGGGCATCGGCTTCGGCGTCTTCACGTCGGTCGACTTCGCCCTGATGACGGATGTGCTCCCGAAGGCCCTGGACCGCGGCAAGGACCTCGGTGTCATCAACGTCGCCAACGCCCTCCCCCAGGTCGCCGCCCCCGCCCTCGCCGCGCCGATCGTGACGTATCTGGGCGGGTACCGGGTGCTGTATCTGGTGTCGGCGGCGATCGGGATGGCGGGGGCGCTGCTGGTGCGGCGGATTCGGGGCGTGGACTGAGGCGGGGGTGCGCGGGTGAGGCCGGCGCTTGTCGGCCGGCGACCGCGCGCTCGCGTCAGAGCACGCCCGCGTCCCGTGCCGACCATGCCGTCGGGAACATCGGGCGGTAGCCCAGTTCGCGGCGGATGCGTTCCGTGGACATGATGCCGAACCAGGGGTCCGGGTCCGTGTTCCGGGCGAGTTCGGCGGGGATCTCGACGCCGTTGAGCAGGTGGATGTCGAGCGCGGTGACCGGGGCGTCGTCGGCGATGTTGTAGACGCGGCCGGCGATCCCCGGGGCGTGCAGGATGCGCAGGAGGCCCTGGGCCACGTCCGCGTGGTGGCCCATGTGGAGGCGCTGGTTCGAGGCCCAGTGCGCCGCCCACTGAAGGCAGTTGGCCAGGTGGGGGTCGCCCTCGCCGTAGACGAAGGGGAGCCGGGCGACGCGGACGTCCATGTCGGTGAGCGCGAGGAGGTCACGCTCCGCCGCCACCTTCGACTCGTTGTACGCGCCCCACATCTGGCCGCCGGGGCGGCTCTCGTCCTCCTCGGTCAGCGGGCGTCCGCGTCCCGCGCCGTAGATCATCCCCGTGCTGACCTGCACGAAGCGGCGTACGCCGGAGGTCACCGCGGCCCGGCCGAGGGCGATCGCGGCGGTGTGGTTGACCGCCCAGGCCTCCTCGTCCGGTACGCCGCGGAAGGACGCGGCGACGTTCACGACCGCGTCGACGCCGGAGACCGCCTTGCCGAGGGCGTCCTCGTCGCGCAGATCACCGAGTACGACCTCGGCGCCCAGCTCCGCGAACCGTTCGCCGCGGGCCGCGTCCCGGACCAGTACCCGTACCCGCTCGCCCGGCCTGGTCTGGGCCAGCAGCCTGGGCACGAAGCGCCGTCCGACCTGTCCTGTCGAGCCTGTCACCAGTGTCAACATCATCTGCTCCTCACGATCTGGTGCCACCAGCCTGGGACGGGTGCGGCGCGGGCGGGAGAGACCTTCCGATCGGGGGATCGGCAGTCCCTGGATAAGCCGGGCGGAGGGGCGCACCCTGGAAGCGTGAACCGAGCCGAACTCGCCGACTTCCTGCGCCGCGGCCGGGCCCGCCTGGACCCCGCCGATGTGGGCCTCGCGGCCGGCGCCCGCCGCCGTACGCCCGGACTGCGCCGCGAGGAGGTGGCCCAGCTGGCCGGTATGTCCGTGGACTACTACACGCGGCTTGAGCAGTCCCGGGGTCCGCGGCCGTCCCGTCAGATGCTGACGGCGCTGGCGCGGGCGCTCCGCCTGACGGACGACGAGCGGGACCATCTGTTCCACCTGACCGGTGAGGAGCCGCCGCGCCGGGGCACCCCGACGGGGCATCTGCGCCCCGGCCTCCTGCTGGTGCTGGACCGGTTGCACGACACCCCGGCACATGTGTCGAGCGACTGCGGCGAGATGATCGCGCAGAACGCGATGTCGCGGGCGCTGTCGGGTGACGTGCTGGCTAGGCCGCCCCGGGAGCGCAACCTGCTCCGGCGGTTCTTCCTGGACCCGGCTTCCCGGGAGATGTTCCCGCCGGAGGACGTGCCCGAGCATGCCCGTGTCCACGTGGCGAACCTGCGGGCGGTGGCCGCGGCCCGCCCCGACGATCCCGAGCCGGCCGCGCTGGTGGCCGAACTCCGGTCGTCCAGCGAGGAGTTCGCCCGTCTGTGGGAGGACCACGAGGTGGCCGTACGGCGCCGGTCCGTCAAGCGCTTCCGTCACCCGCTGGTGGGGCTCCTGGAGCTGGACTGCGAGGTCCTCCTGAACCAGGACGCCCACCACCTCCTGATCATCCACACGGCCCGCCCCGGCACGGAGTCGTACGAACGCCTGCAACTGCTCAGGGTGATCGGCCTCCAGGACATGTCCCCCGCCCCTCGGCCTCAGACGCCGGACGGGCGGAACGGCGCGGGCCTGCGCTGAAGGGCCGGGCGGTTCCCTCCGTCACCCGGGCGGCCGAGGCCGCACCTGTCCGGAAGTACCCCGTCCGGATTTCGCCCTTGCTCTCCCCCGCCCCCCGCGCATCAATGGAACCGTACGTTCCGACGGACCGTCAGATTCTCGCCCGCGTGGCGCACCGCACCGCGTTCGTGGGCGCATCCGATGTGTTCTCCCGTCCGTCCCCACATGGCATTCCCCGACACGGGAAGGGAACCAGACACATGAAAGGCACGTCGAGAAGCAAGCGGATCGGCACGGGTGCGGCTCTGGTGACGGGGGTCCTCGCGGCCACCTCGCTGGCGTTCGCACCCAGCGCGCTCGCCGTCACCCCCCAGACGGCGACCATCACCGCGGACTGCGGCATCTTCGGCGGCGGCGCGGCCACCATCACGGCCACGCAGGACGGCACGGCGGCGACGGTCACCGTCACCTCGGCCATCACCGCCCCGCTCGCCCTGTCGCAGGACTCCATCTCCTCCACCTTCACCTTCGTGAACGCGAGCGGTGGCACCACCGTCTTCAGCGGGACGAAGAACCCGGCCATGGCGACCGGCGACCCCGTCACCGTCGGCCCGCTCGACGGGACCGTGGCCTCCGGCGACAGCCTGGAGGCGTACGGCGGCTCGCTCCAGATGACCATCTTCGGGATCGCCGTCACCTGCACGGCCACCGCGGCGCAGTCGCCGGGCCCGTTCGTGTTCGACTGAGAATTCCCCCCACGGTCCCAACTGGGCCGTCAGTTCCCGCTGTTGAGCAGGAACTGACGGCCCATCAGTTTGTTTTCACGTCTCCATTGACTTCTCACGCGATCCCCACATCAATGCCCCCTGTGGGCGCGGACGAGCCGCTGTGCCCACCGTCCTCAGGAGGGGGCACAGCCATGGCTACGACATCCCGAAGACGCCGTTGGGCGTCACTGCTGGGGGTGACCGCGCTCGCGGTCGCCACCGGCGGTGCGCTGGCCTGTCCGGCCGGTGCGTCCACGAACGTGGACTTCCCGACGCACTGCATCCCGCCGGCGGTCGCGGGCATCCCGCCGATCGACGGCACCACGACCGCCGCGATCACGGTGGACAACACCGCGCCGAAGGTCGGCGACACCGTCACCGTGACGTACACGGTGGTCAAGCCCGCCGCCAGCAACCCGACCGCGATCGCGCTGCCGGCCGACATCATGACGCCCACCGGGAAGGTCGCCCTCGGCGGCGCCCAGACCGGCAGTGTCACGGTGGCCGGGCCCAAGAAGAACGACCCGGTGCCGGGCAACGGCGCCTTCCCGTCGTTCTCCATGACCGGCACCTTCACGGTCACCACCCCGGGCGCGATCACCCTCTCGCCCGGCGACTACAACATCCACACCAGCTACATCCTGGAGCTGGACACCCCCTGCACGGTGACGAACCCGCCGGCCCCGGTCTCCGAGACCGTCACCGCGACCGCCACCACCCCGGTCAACACCCGTGCGATCAGCCTGGGTTCGGCCTCCGGGAACGCCGGTGACAGCGTCACCGTGACCGGCAGCAACTTCACCCCGGGCGCCACCGTGACCCTGGCCGGGCGGTCCGGTACCGCGCAGACCGCGGACACGGCGACCGTCACGGCCAGTGCCAGTGGTGCCATCAGCGGTTCGCTCGTCGTCAACGACAGGACGACCACCGGGATCGTGGCCTACGAGGGCAGTGCGTGGAGCGCCGACCTCGGTGCCGGGCCCGCCGCCTACGTCGTCAACGACACCACGCCCGTTCCGCCCGGGAGTCAGAAGCTGACGACGACCGTCAAGGCGGGCACGCTGTCCATGGCACAGGCCGGGGACGCCGTGCGTCTGTCCGCGGTCGACTTCGGCAAGGGCGGTGCCTCCACGGGCGCCCTCAACACGGTGACGGTCCAGGACTTCCGCGGCGGACCCGCGGGCTGGTCCCTGACCGGCAAGGTCACCGACTTCACCGGTCCCGGCGGCAAGATAGGTGCCGGGGCGCTGAGCTGGACCCCCGCCTGTGCCACCAAGGCGGGCAGCCCGAGCACATGTGTTGCCGGTTCGGCGGGCACAGTGGGCACATCGGGAGCGACGCTCGCGTCCACGCCCGACGGCACGCTCACCGGCGGTCAGTTCACCGTCGACGCCGGACTCTCCCTGAACGTACCGGCGTTCACGCCTCCGGGTTCGTACTCCGGCGTTCTGACGCTCACGCTCACCTGACCGTCCCGCTCACCTCCGGTGGCCGGGCGCCCGCACCCGCCCGACCGCCACACCTCGTCCGTGGGGGTCCGCACCCATGCGCAAGCTGTACGTCCTCCTCCTGAGTCTCTGTCTCGGCGTGCTCACCGCGCCCGCCGCCTACGCGGCGGACAACGGCAGTTGGTCCGTCTACCCGGCCGCCTCGCAGATCGCCGCGCGGCCGTACTTCTATCTCTCCGCCGACCCCGGCCAGACCATCCAGGACAAGGTGGTCGTCGCCAACAAGACGGCGAAGCCGCTCACCTTCCGGCTGTACGCGGCCGACGCCTACAACACCGCGCGCGACGGCGGGTTCGCCGTGCGGACCGTGACGGAGACGATGCGCGGGGTGGGTGCCTGGGCGAAGCCCGCCAAGTCCCGGGTGACCGTCCCCGCCCACAGGACGGTCACGGTGCCGTTCACCCTGCACGTGCCCGAAGGGGCCGAACCGGGCGACCACCCGGGCGCGTTGGTCGCCCTCGACGAACGCGTCGACAAGGGCGACGGCTCCCTCGCCCTCGGCGTGCAGCGGGCCGTCGGCGCCCGCGTCTACCTCCGGGTCGGCGGACCCACGCTGCCCGCACTCGCCGTGGAACACGTGCGGGTGTCCCATCACCAGCCGCTGGTACCGGGGTTGGGGGCCAGCGACGCCACTATCTCCTACACGCTGCACAACACCGGCAACGTCACCCTCGATCCGAAGGTGACGCTGAAGGCGCGGGGCCTGTTCGGCCGGACCCTGCTGTCACGTGGACTGACGCGTATCCCGGCCGAGTTGCTGCCGGGGCAGCGCGTGCGGCTGACCGAGCCCTGGCAGGGGTCGCCCCAACTCGACTGGGGAGACGTCACGTTGACCGCGAGCGCGCCGGGCACGAAGCAGTCGGCGAGTGCGTCGTTCTTCGCGCTGCCGTGGCTCGCGGCGGCGCTGCTGCTCGCGGTCGGCTTCGCCGGGGGTGCGCTGGCGGTCAGAGCGCGTCGGGGCCGCGTTCGCCCGTCCGAACCCGTACGACCGTCTCGACCGGGATCGACCACACCTTCCCGTCCCCGATCTTCCCCGTCTGCGCGGCCTTGACGATCGCGTCGATCACGGCGTCCGAGTCCGCGTCGTCGACGACGACCTCGATCCGCACCTTCGGGACGAGGTCGACGCGGTACTCGGCGCCGCGGTACACCTCGGTGTGGCCGCGCTGCCGGCCGTAGCCGCTGGCCTCGGTGACGGTCAGGCCGTGCACGCCGAGCTCCTGGAGCGCCGTCTTGACCTCGTCGAGGCGGTACGGCTTGACGATCGCGGTGATGAGCTTCATGCCTGGGTGCTGACCTTCTGAGCGGAGGGAAGAGTTGCGCCGACCGGGGCTCCGTGGCCCAGGACGCCGTGATCGTATGCGCTCTCGGCGTGCACCGTAAGGTCGAGCCCGGTCCGTTCCTCCTCCTCGCTCGCCCGCAGCCCCATCGTCCGGTCGAGCAGCTTCCCGATGCCGTACGTCACGAGGAACGCGTACGCCCCCACGGCGGCCACGGCCACCAGCTGCTTGCCTAGCTGGGCGAGCCCGCCGCCGTAGAGGAGGCCTTCGGGGCCGGTGGTCATGGAGGTGACGGCGAAGACGCCGATCAGGAGGGTGCCGATGACGCCGCCGACCAGGTGGACGCCGACGACGTCGAGCGAGTCGTCGTAGTTCAGCTTGAACTTCCAGCCGACCGCGTACGAGCAGACGGCACCGGCGGCCAGGCCGACGACCAGCGCGCCGAGCAGGGAGACCGAGCCGCAGGACGGGGTGATCGCGACCAGGCCCGCGACCGCGCCGGACGCGGCTCCCAGGGTCGTCGGGTGGCCGTCGCGCTTCTGCTCGACGAAGAGCCAGCCGAGGAGGCCGGTGCAGCCCGCGGCGAGGGTGTTGAGGAAGGCCGCGGCGGCGAGGCCGTTGGCGCCGAGCGCGGAACCGGCGTTGAAGCCGAACCAGCCGAACCAGAGCAGGCCCGCGCCCAGCATCACCATGGGGAGGTTGTGCGGGCGCATCGCGTCCTTCTTGAAGCCGAGACGCGGGCCGACCACCAGGCACAGGGCCAGGCCCGAGGCGCCCGAGGTGATCTCGACCGGCAGACCCCCGGCGAAATCGAGGGCGCCGAGGTGCGCCGCGATCCAGCCGCCCGGGCCCCACACCCAGTGCGCGACGGGAACGTATACGAGGAGCGCCCAGACCGGCACGAACACCAGCCACGCCCCGAATCGCACCCGGTCCGCGACCGCGCCGCTGATCAGCGCGGCCGTGATGATCGCGAAGGTCAGCTGGAAGGTGGCGAACAGGAGCGTGGGGACCGTGCCGTGCACGCTGTCCGGGCCGAGGCCCGCCATGCCGGCGTGCCGGAGACCGCCGATCAGCCCGCCGCCGATGTCGTCGCCGAACGCGAGCGAATATCCGGCGGTCAGCCACACCACCGTGACCAGCGCGATCGACACGAAACTCATCATCAGCATGTTGAGCACGCTCTTCGTGCGGACCATGCCGCCGTAGAACAGGGCCAGGCCCGGGGTCATCAGCAGGACCAGGGCGGTCGCGGCGAGCAGCCAGGCGGTGTCGCCGGTGTCGATATGCGCGGCGGCTTCGGTGACGGAGAGGGGCACGGTCGTCTCCAACGGTGTGGGGGCTCGTCAGAGGGTCACCGGCTCGGGTTTCCGGTTGTGCACGGGGGTGTTTCCGTGACGTTTCATTGCGGCGGGGTTTCCGAAAGCTCACTGTGAGGGGCGGGGTTGGACTGTTGTACGGCAGGAGCTTGTGGATCAGGGACAATGGGCGCCATGAGCGTTCGTACCCCGTCATCCAAGCCGTCCGCGTCGGCGGAGGCCCCCCACCGCGCCGGCTTCGCCTGCTTCGTGGGCCGCCCCAACGCGGGCAAGTCCACCCTTACGAATGCTCTGGTCGGCCAGAAGGTGGCGATCACCGCCAACCAGCCGCAGACCACGCGGCACACGGTCCGCGGCATCGTCCACCGGCCGGACGCGCAGCTGATCCTGGTGGACACCCCCGGGCTCCACAAGCCGCGCACACTGCTCGGTCAGCGGCTCAACGACATCGTCCGCACCACATGGGCCGAGGTCGACGTCATCGGCTTCTGCCTCCCGGCGAACGAGAAGCTGGGTCCGGGTGACCGTTTCATCGCCAAGGAACTCGCGTCCATCAAGAAGACGCCGAAGGTCGCGATCGTCACGAAGACCGACCTCGTGGACTCGAAGACGCTCGCCGAGCAGCTCATCGCCATCGATCAGCTCGGCAAGGAGCTGGGGTTCGAGTGGGCGGAGATCGTGCCGGTCTCTGCGGTCGCGGACCAGCAGGTGGACCTGCTCGCCGACCTCCTCATCCCGCTGCTCCCGGAGGGTCCCGCGCTCTACCCCGAGGGCGATCTCACCGACGAGCCCGAGCAGGTCATGATCGCGGAGTTGATCCGGGAGGCCGCGCTGGAGGGGGTGCGGGACGAACTGCCGCACTCCATCGCCGTCGTGGTGGAGGAGATGCTCCCGCGCGAGGACCGGCCCGCCGACAAGCCGCTCCTCGACATCCACGCGTTCGTCTACATCGAGCGGCCCAGCCAGAAGGGCATCATCATCGGGCCGAAGGGCGCGCGGCTGAAGCAGGTCGGCATCACCTCGCGCAAGCAGATCGAGGCGTTGCTCGGTACGCCGGTGTTCCTCGACCTTCATGTGAAGGTGGCGAAGGACTGGCAGCGGGACCCTCGGCAGCTGCGGAAGCTCGGCTTCTAGAGGATTGTCAGGGGCTGAGTCGTCAGCCCGTCCGGCGTTCGAGGACGAGGCCCCTTCAGGGCCGACGGGGGTCTGGGGGCACAGCCCCCAGCACCACCTCAGCCCGCGGTGACGGTCAGCCGGACCACCCCGTCCGGCGAGGCCACCAGCACCGGCGTCCCCGCCCCACCCAGATCCCCTACGGCCGCCAGGTCCTCCGCGGTCGCGGACTCCGCCTCCGTCACCACCGCCGCCGCTTCCAGCGACTTCGCCCCGGACGCCACGGCCATCGCCACAGCCGTCCGCAGCGCGCTCAGCGACAGCGAGTCGAGGGCGACCGTCCCCGCGACATACGTACGTCCCGTCTCGTCCCGTACGGCCGCGCCCTCCGGCACGCCGTTGCGGGCCCGCGCGGAACGGGCCAGGGTGACGATCTTGCGGTCCTCGGGATCAAGCGCGCTGCTGTCGGTCATGCACAGAGCATACGAAGGACCAGGGGACTCATCCCGCCACGGGGTACATCGCCCCGCGCCGCCCCTCGGGAGACGCCAGCCACTCCAGCTTGCCCACCGTGTTCGCCTCGTCCAACGGCGTGTGCAGCACGATCGTGAGATCAGGCCGCGCCGGCACCCGCAACGCCGTCGACTCCACGCACAGCAGGCCCACCAGCGGATGGTCGAGTTCCTTGCGGACCACCCCCGCGTCCAGGATGTCCCGCCGCGCCCACAGCTCGGTGAACTCCGGGCTGACGGAGGCCACTTCGGCCAGCACCTCCTGGAGCCCCTCGTCGTCGGGCCGGTCCGCGCACGCCGCCCGGAACTGCGCGACGACCATGCGCGCGTTCCGCTCCCAGCTCTGCGAACGGGCCCGGTAGAGCGGGTCGGTGAAGAAGTCGACGAGACAGTTCTGGGTGTTCTCGGGCCGCATGCCGAGCACCCAGCCGGCCGCGTCGTTGTACATCACGCAGTTGTAGTAGCGGTCCATGATGTGCGCCGGGAACGGCATCCACGCGTCGATCAGCCGCCGCATCCCCTCGCAGCCGTGATCGGCCGCGGGCTCCGGCGCGGGCGGGTTCAGCCCGGCCAGGACGTACAGATGCCGTCGCTCCACGTTGCTCAGCCGCAGCACCCGGGCGACGGAGTCGAGGACCTGCGGCGACACCGAGATGTCCCGTCCCTGCTCCAGCCACTGGTACCAGGAGGCGCCCACGCCCGCGAGCACGGCGACCTCCTCCCGGCGCAGCCCCGGCGTACGCCGCCGCGCCCCGCCGTCCGGGAGCCCCGCCTCGGCCGGGGAGACCCGGGCCCGGCGGCTCATCAGGAACTCGCGCAGTTCGCTCAGCCGACGGCTCTTCAGGGCGTCCTCAGTCACGTACACATCCCCCTCGCGCTGACTGGTGGTGCCACCACCAGCACAACTTGCGGCTCCCCACGGCTATTCCGGCGCCGGGAAGCTCGACGCATGGCGACCGACACCACCACTCCCGTCCACGAACCCCTCGGCGAACCCCGCCTCTCGACCCGCGACAAACTCGTCCTCTTCGTCCTCTGCGCGGCCCAGTTCATGGTCGCCCTGGACTTCTCCGTCCTCAACGTGGCGCTGCCCACGCTCGGCGCCGACCTCGGCATGAGCCGGTCCGGTCTCCAGTGGGCGGTCACCGCGTTCGCGCTGCCGTCCGGCGGCTTCCTGCTCCTGTTCGGCCGCATCGGCGACCTCTACGGCCGCCGCCGGCTGTTCCTCACCGGCCTGACCCTGTTCGGGGCGGCCTCCCTGCTGGCGACCCTCGCCTGGGACCCGGCGTCGTTCCTGACGGGCCGGGCCTTGCAGGGTCTGGGCGCGGCGGCGATCGTACCGACCGGCATGAGCCTGCTCACCACCACGTTCCCCGAGGGCCCGGCCCGCGACCGCGCGCTCGGCATCTCCGGCACCCTGCTCTCGCTCGGCTTCACCGTCGGCATGGTGGCGGGCGGTGTCCTGACCGACGCGTTCGGCTGGCGCTCGACGATGGCCCTGCTCACCCTGTTCGCGGTGCTGGTCCTGCCGCTGGCCCCCACCCTGCTCCCCGAGTCCCGCACCCCGGACCGTCCGCGCCTGGACGTGCCCGGCGCGATCACGGTCACGGCGGGCCTGCTGTCCCTGATCTACGCCCTCTCGACGGCGGCGGACCACGGCTTCGCCCACGCGGACGTCATCGCCACCCTGATCGCGGGCGTCCTGCTCCTGGCGGCCTTCGTGTCCATCGAGTCCCGGACACCCCAGCCCCTGGTCTCCCTCCCGATGCTGCGCCGCCGCACGGTGGCATGGGGCAACCTGGGCGGCCTTGTCACCTTCTCGATGATGTCGACGGTGGTCTTCGTCCTGACCCTGTACCTCCAGGAGATCCTGCGCCTGTCGTCCTTCGAGACGGGCCTGGTCTTCGGCGTCCAGGGCATCCTCTCGGCGGTCGCGGGCGTCTGCGCCCCGAAGGTCATCGGCCGGGTCGGCGCCCGCCGCACCCTGATCGCCTCCCTCGCCGGCCAGGCGGCCCTGACCGCCGCCCTCCTGACCCTGAACACCCACACCTGGTCGGTCTGGGTGGCCACGGCCGCCGTCTCCCTGGCGAGCATGTGTCACCTGGGCGCGATCATCTCCTACGGCCTCACGGTCACCTCGGGCGTCCCCGACGAGGAACAGGGCCTGGCCACCGGCCTGGTCACCTCCACCCAGCAGGTCGGCATCACCGTCGGCATCCCCCTGCTGGGCGTCCTCGCCGCCACTTCCGGCGATCTGATGGCGGGGGTCCACACCGTGGTGGGCATCGACGCGGCGATCCTGCTGGGGGCGGCGGTGCTGGTGGCCGTAGGGCTGCGGTCGCGGCGGGCCGGGTCAGGGGCGGTCGAGGCGGAGCCGTTCGGCGCGCGGTAGTCCGGCGACGACGAGGTCGTACGAGTCCTCCACCAGCTCCCGGACCAGGCGGTCCGGGAGCCGCCCGTCCACGGTCACCGTGTTCCAGTGCCGCTTGCTCATGTGGTACCCGGGGATGATCAGCCCCTCGTGCTCCTCCCGGAGCCTGATCGCGTCCTCCGGGTCGCACTTGAGGTTGACCGTGAGGGGGGTCGCGTCCAGGCGGGTGAGCGCGAAGAGCTTGCCCAGGACCTTGAAGACGGAGGTGTCCGGGTTGAAGGGGAATTCCTCGACCGTCGCGTTGAACGACAGGCAGAACGCGCGCAGTTGCTCGGGGCTCACTCCGGTTTCGTCTCCTCCTCGGGCGGTTCGGCCGGGTCCACCGGCTCCACCAGCACCGTGACGATCTTGTTCCTGCGGCCCGCCGACGCCTCCGCCGTGAGGCGCAGTTCCCGTCCGTCCGGCAGCTCCACGACCGAGGAGGCTCCGGCGATGGGGACCCGGCCCAGGGCCTTGGCGAGGAGGCCGCCGACCGTCTCGACGTCCTCGTCGTCGTAGGCCTCGAAGCCGTACAGCTCGCCGAGGTCGCCGATGTCGAGGCGGGCGGTGACCCGGTAGCGGTCGTCGCCCAGCTCCTCCACCGGGGGGAGTTCGCGGTCGTACTCGTCGGTGATCTCGCCGACGATCTCCTCGAGGATGTCCTCGATGGTGACGATGCCGGCCGTGCCGCCGTACTCGTCGATGACGACGGCGACGTGGTTGCGCTCCTGCTGCATCTCGCGCAGGAGGTCACCGGCGTTCTTGGTGTCCGGGACGAAGGTCGCGGGGCGCATGGCCGTCGAGACGAGTTCGGACTCGGCGTCGCGGCTGATGTGCGTCTTGCGGACCAGGTCCTTGAGGTACACGATCCCGACGATGTCGTCCTCGCTCTCGCCCGTGACCGGGATGCGCGAGAAGCCGGAGCGGAGCGCGAGGGTGAGGGCCTGGCGGATCGTCTTGTAGCGCTCGATGACGACGAGGTCGGTGCGCGGGACCATCACCTCGCGCACGAGGGTGTCACCCAGCTCGAAGACGGAGTGCACCATCCGGCGCTCCTCGTCCTCGATCAGCGACTCCTTCTCGGCGAGGTCCACCAGCGCCCGCAGCTCGGCCTCGGAGGCGAACGGGCCGCGCCGGAAGCCCTTTCCGGGCGTGAGCGCGTTGCCGATGAGGATCAGGAGGTACGGGATCGGGCCCATGATCCGCGCGAGCGGCAGCAGCACGTACGACGCCGCCGTGGCCGTGTTCAGCGGGTGCTGGCGGCCGATCGTGCGCGGGGAGACCCCTACCGCGACGTACGACACGAGGACCATGACGCCGATCGCGGCGAGCAGCGCGGGCGCGGTGCCGTGGATCACGTGCAGGCACTCGTAGGTGACCAGCGCGGCGGCGGCCATCTCGCAGGCCACCCGCACCAGCAGCGCGACATTGAGATAGCGGGTCGGGTCGGCGGCGACCTGCGCGAGCTTGGCGCTGCCGCGCCGACCGGACCGTACGGCCTCCTCGGCGCGGAAGCTGGAGACGCGCGCGAGGCCCGCCTCCGCGCAGGCGGCGAGCCAGGCGACAACGACAAGGGCGATGGCCCCGAGGACGATCTGAGGACTCATGGGATGAGGTGACCCGGTGCCCTAGGAGACCGTCGGCGCCGGGGAGGGGCCGGTGTGGCCCTTCTCCGCGCGCCAGCCGTCCACGATGGCGGCCTGGAGGCCGAACATCTCGGCCTTCTCGTCCGGCTCCTCGTGGTCGTAGCCGAGGAGGTGCAACACACCGTGGACGGTGAGGAGTTGGAGCTCCTCGTCCATGGTGTGCTGCGTCTCGGCCTCGGCGCCCTGCTTCGCGGCGACCTCCGGGCAGAGCACGATGTCACCGAGCAGTCCCTGCGGGGGCTCCTCGTCGTCCTTGCTCGGCGGACGCAGCTCGTCCATCGGGAAGGACATGACATCGGTCGGCCCGGACAGGTCCATCCACTGGATGTGGAGCTGCTCCATGGCGTTCTCGTCCACGACGATCACCGAGAGCTCGGAGAGCGGGTGGATGCGCATCCGCGCGAGGGCGTAGCGGGCGATGTCGAGGATCGCCTGCTCGTCGACCTCGGTTCCGGACTCGTTGTTGACGTCGATCGACATGGTCGTGCTGATCTACTTCCGCTTGTCACGGGCACCCTTGTGGGTGCCGTTCTCCGTACCGTGCTCGCTGTCGTACTTCTCGTACGCGTCGACGATACGGCCGACCAGCTTGTGCCGGACGACGTCCGCCGACGACAGGCGGGAGAAGTGCACGTCGTCGAGCCCCTCCAGGATGTCCTGCACCTGCCGGAGCCCCGACTTCGTACCGCTCGGCAGGTCGACCTGCGTCACGTCACCGGTGATCACGATCTTCGACTCGAAGCCGAGCCGGGTGAGGAACATCTTCATCTGCTCGGGGCTCGTGTTCTGGGCCTCGTCCAGGATGATGAAGGCGTCGTTCAAGGTGCGGCCACGCATGTACGCCAGCGGCGCGACCTCGATGGTGCCCGCCGCCATCAGCTTGGGGATGGACTCCGGGTCGAGCATGTCGTGCAGCGCGTCGTACAGGGGGCGCAGGTACGGGTCGATCTTCTCGTACAGGGTGCCGGGGAGGAAGCCGAGGCGCTCGCCCGCCTCCACCGCCGGGCGGGTGAGGATGATGCGGTTGACCTGCTTGGCCTGGAGGGCCTGGACCGCCTTGGCCATGGCGAGATAGGTCTTGCCGGTGCCCGCGGGACCGATGCCGAAGACGATCGTGTGCTTGTCGATCGCGTCGACGTACCGCTTCTGGTTGAGGGTCTTGGGGCGGATCGTGCGGCCTCGCGAGGACAGGATGTTCTGGGTGAGCACCTCGGCGGGTGTCTCCTCAGGGCCATCCCCGTTCTCGCTCGCCCTGAGCATGGCGATCGAGCGTTCCACTGCGTCCTCCGTCATCGGCTGCCCGGTGCGGAGCACCAGCATCATCTCGTCGAACAGGCGCTGCACGAGGGCGACTTCACGGGCGTCGCCGGCCGCGCTGATCTCATTGCCCCGGACGTGGATGTCGGCCGCCGGGAAGGCCCTTTCGATCACGCGCAGGAGGGCATCCCCTGACCCCAGGACGGTGACCATCGGGTGCTGGGCGGGGACCGTGAACTGAGCTCTCGCCTGCTCCCGCGCGGGGATGTGAGCTGTGGGTGTCTGCGTCATGGGCCGGCTCTGTGGCCTTGCTCGTCCTCCTGGATCGACTCGCCCGCCACAAGGGCGGCCTGGTGGTTTCCAGGGTACGCCGGGCCACTGACAACGCCGTAGGGCTTTTCGGTGACCGTCGGGCCACGAAATCCGGGCGGGGCGCGGGGGCGACGCGGGTGGTGGGTTCCCGTTCCGGCCGCGTGTCGGGCGCAGGGGAGGCGCGCGGGGTGACGCCGTGAGCCCTGTTCGCGCCCCCTGGCTTGTCAGGACAATGCGCTGTGTCCGCCAAGTGAGCCTTGCAGGGAAAGCAGGTCGGCCGCTGTGCACGTGCGTCTGCCCAGGTCCGTGTCCGAAGCACAGTCGTGCCTGGCCGAGGGGGCGGTGCCCGTCGGCGGGGCGACCCTGGTCTGGGCGGGCTGGCAACGGGACGGTTTCCCCGAGCAGGCGGTGTCCTTGCGCGAGGTGCCCGAGGCGAGGGTGATCGGGGACGGGACGCTGGGCTCCGCCGTACTCCTGCACGAGATCGACGAGCGGGTGCCGGAGGTGCTGCGCGAGGCGGCGGCCGGGGTGGGCACCGGTGCGGTGCGCAGGACCGCGACGGTCGGCGGGAACATAGTGGGCAGCACGCTGCGCTGCCTGCTGCCGGCGGCGCTGGTGCTGGACGCCCGCGCGCTGGTCCTGGAGCCGGACGGCCCCGTCGAGACCGACCTCGCCGAACTGCTCGCGAAGAAGCCCCTGCTGCTGAGCCTGCGCTGGCCCGAACCGGTGGCCACCGGCTACCGCAAGCTGACCGATCGGCTGCGGGGCGAGGTCCCCTTCGTGGTCGCGGTGGCCGTGGGCCCGGCGGAGGGCACGGACACGCCGGTCCTGCGGGTCGCCGTGCGCGACGGCTACGACGTGCTCAGCGAGAGCGTCCCGTACGACCCGGACACCGGCCGGAGCCTCCGCGCCCTGGCGCTGACTCCGCTCGGCACGCTGCCCGAGGCGGTCTTCGAGGCGGTACGGGACGTGGTCGGCGGTGTGCTGGAGCGGGCGGAGGCCGGCTGAGGAGTGCGCTGCGGGAAGGTGCGCAGGAACGTTCACCCGGACCGGCCGCGCGGCGGGGGCCGGGTCGACGTGTCTCCGCGTCTCCGCGTCTCCGCCTCTCCGCGTCTCCGCCTCTCCGCGTCTCCGCCTCTCCGCGTCTCCGCGTCCCCGATTCTCCGCCTCTCCGCGTCTGCGCGTCTGCGCGTCTGCGCGTCTGCGCGCGTCCCCGCCCCTCCGCCTCTCCGCGTCTCCGCGTCTCCGCGTCTCCGCCTCTCCGCGTCTGCGCGTCCCCGCCTCTGCGCGTCTACGCGTCTGCGCGTCTGCGCGTCTAGGCGTCCCTGCGGACCCATCTACCCGCAGACCCACCTCCACGCGGACCTACCTCCCCGCGGACCCACCTCCACGCGAACCCACCCCTACGTGGACCTGCCGAACCCGATCGTCGGCACCGCCCGACGCAGTGGCCACGGGCTGCCGCCGTCCGGCTCCTCCTCCGGTACCAGTCCGGCTAGGAAGGCGTACCGGTCGAGGGCGGTCGGGTCCTGGCCCGCGACGGAGTGGACCTTGCGCCACCAGGCGCCGATCTCGGACCAGCCCGGTGCGGACAGGGAGCCGCCGAACTCCTGGACGGAGAGGGCGGCGGTGAGACCGGCGAAGGCGAGCCGGTCGGCGAGCGGCCAGCCGGCCAGGGTGCCGGTGACGAAACCGGCCACGAAGACGTCACCCGCGCCGGTGGGGTCCAGGGCCTCCACGGCGATCGCCGGGACCTCGGCGGACTCCCCCGTGCGACGGTCCACGGCGTACGCGCCGTCCGCGCCGAGGGTGACCACGGCGAGCGGTACGTGTTCGGTGAGCGCGTGGGCGGCGGCGCGGGGGCAGTCGGCGCCGGTGTAGCGCATGGCCTCCTCGGCGTTCGGCAGGAACGCCTCGCAGTGCGCGAGGTCGGGGAGCCCGGCGAGGTCCCAGGCGCCGGTGTCGTCCCAGCCGACGTCGGCGAAGATCCGGGTGCCCTCGCTCGCGGCCTGCGCGACCCAGGGTGCCTGCTTGCCGGGGGTGAGGGAGGCGACGGCGGCACGCGCGCGTGGCGGGCGGTCGGGGGCGCCGCCCTGCCCGAACACGACCTCGGGGGGCGGCTCGTGACCGTGCGACACCATCGTGCGTTCGCCCTCGTACGCCATCGACACGGTGACCGGTGAGTGCCAGCCGGGGACTGTGCGGGAGGCGGAGAGGTCGATGCCCTCGCCCTGCGCGAGCGCGTCCCAGCAGTACTCGCCGTAGTGGTCGTCGCCGAAGGCCGCGGCGAGGGAGGTGCGCAGGCCGAGCCGGGCCAGCGCGGTGGCCATGTTCGCGACGCCGCCGGGGCTCGACCCCATCCCCCGCGCCCAGGACTCGGTGCCGCGCACCGGCGCGGACTCGAGCCCGGTGAAGATGATGTCGAGGAAGACGGTGCCGGTGAGGTACACGTCCCAGGGCGGGTCACCCGCCGCGCGCAGCCCGGCCAGGGGGTCGACCTCGGTGGCCCGGCAGGACGGCCCTGCGCTGCCGGAGGTGGACGCGTTGGACGCGGTCACGGTGCGCTCCCTGACGTGATACGGATCAGGCCAGTGTGCACCACCCCGCACCCGTGACGCCGACTCCCGCTCCGGGACCACCCGTCGCACCGCTTCCGGCCGTCCGCAGGTCCGGGCGCTACGGCGGCTGCCGCGCCCGGTGCCGGTCCGTCCGCGGGAGCGGCAGGGCGCGTCCGGATCCGGCCGCGCCCGGCGTCGTCGCGGGCCTCTACCAGCGTGGCATGGAGGGTGTGACCCACTCCGGGTCGGTGATCCGCATCGCCGCCGCGTCGTCGCGTTCGCGCAGCGTGCCGTCGTCGTCGAGCCAGCGCCGGTGCAGGAACTCCAGCCTGGCGCGGTCGAGTTCGACGCCGAGGCCGGGTGCGTCGGAGACGGTGACCTTGGCGTCGGTGAAGGTGAGGCGTTCGGTGAGGACGTCCTCCGACTGCCAGGGGTAGTGGGAGTCGCAGGCGTGGTGGAGGTTGGGGACGGTCGACGCGACGTGGGTCATCGCGGCGAGGCTGATGCCGAGGTGGGTGTTGGAGTGCATGGAGATACCGACGCCGAACGTACGGCAGATGGCGGCCAGTTGCTGGGTGTTGCGCAGTCCGCCCCAGTAGTGGTGGTCGGAGAGCACCACCTGCACGGCGTCCTTGGTGAACGCCTCCTCGATCTCCGCGAACGTCGTCACGCACATGTTGGTGGCGAGCGGCACGTCGGTCCCGGCGGACACCTCAGCCATGGCTCGGGTGCCGAGCGCCGGGTCCTCCAGGTACTCGAGGACGTCCCCGAGTTCCTTCGCGACCTTCAGCGAAGTCTCCACGGACCAGGCGCCGTTGGGGTCGAGGCGGAGAGGGTGGCCGGGGAAGGCCTCGGCCAGCGCCCGTACGGCGGCGATCTCCTCGTCCGGCGGGAAGACACCGCCCTTGAGCTTGAAGGAGGTGAAGCCGTACCGCTCCTTGAACTTCCGGGCCTGCTCGACGACTCCGGCCGGGTCGATCGCGGCACCCCAGTCGTCCTTCTCGCCCACCACGCCCTCGGGGTGGTGGGCCCACTTGTAGAACAGGTACGCGCTGTACTCGACCGCGTCCCTCACCTTGCCCCCGAGCAGGGCGTGCACGGGCAGTCCGAGGGCCTTGCCGAGGGCGTCGAGACAGGCGACCTCGAAGGCGGAGACGACGGACAGGCGCAGTTTGTCGGCGGTCTGGACCCCGCGCAGCCCGCCCACGTCGACCTGCCCGGAGACCCGTGAACTGTCCACGGCCAGCTCGTCGGCGACCGTGAACAGGCCGTTCAGATCGGTGACTTGACGGCCGGTCAGCTTCTCGGCGAAGGGCCGGGCCAGCTCCAGGTACTTGGTGTCGCCGTAGGTCTCGCCGAGGCCGGTGACGCCGTCGGCGGTCTCGATCTCGACGATCAGGCGCGGGGTGTAGGGCTGGTGGACGCCCTGGGTGTTCAGCAGGGGCGGGTCGGCGACCAGGATGGGGGTCAGCCGGACGTCGGCGATGGTGAGGTTCACAGCGCGGCTCCTACGAGGTCGAGTCCGGTGGTGAGCAGGACGGTGAGGTCGGCCAGGTCGCCGGCCGAGGGGTCGGTGAGCGGGGCGCGCACGGGTCCGACCGGGCGGCCGCGCAGCCGGGCCGCCGCCTTGACCAGGGAGACGGCGTATCCCGGTACGCGGTCGCGGAGTTCGACGAGCGGGACGTAGAAGTCGCGCAGCAGCCGCTCGATGGTCTTGTCGTCGCCGTCCCGCAGGGCGGCGAAGAAGGCGTTGGCGATCTCGGGGGCGAAGGCGTGGACGGCGGAGGAGTAGGCGGGGACGCCGACGGTGGCGTAGGCGCGGGCCTGGATCTCGGCGGTGGAGGCGCCGTTGAAGAAGAGGAAGCCCTCGGGGGCGGCGAGGGTGAGGCGTTGCAGGCGGTCGAGGTCGCTGTGGCCGTCCTTGAGGCCGATGACGCCGGGGATCGCCGCGATCCGCCTCAACGAGCTTGCCGTGAAGGCGACTTGGCCGCGCTGGTAGGCGATGAGCGGGAGCCGGGTACGGGCGGCGAGCTGTTCCAGCTGGGCCACCAGGCCGTCCTGCGGGGCGGCGACGAGGTAGTGCGGCAGGACGAGGAGCGCGTCGGCGCCGGCCTCCTCGGCGATACGGGCGAAACGGGCGGCCTGCGCCCAGCCGTAGCCGACACCCGCGACGACGGGGACGCGGCCGGCCGCCTCCTCGACGGCGAGGGTGACGACCGTGCGGTACTCGTCCTCGTCCAGCGAGAAGAACTCGCCGGTGCCGCAGGCGGGGAACACGGCGCCGGGGGCGGTGGCGATCTGGGCCGCGACATGGGTGCGGAAGCCGGCGGGGTCGAGGGAGCCGTCGTCGTGGAAGGAGGTGAGCGGGAAGGAGAGGACGCCGCCCGCCATCCCGTCCCGGAGCCTGCGCACCACGGTCTCCGTGTCGGCGTTCACTGCCATCTCCCTATGTAGACGTTATCCACGTATGCAAACCGAGATTAGATACGCGAACCGCGACCGTCAATGGGGCCTGCCGGGGAGCACCGGCGGGGCCGCCCGGTCCCGGTCCGCTCTCGCTACCATCGGCGCATGTCAGAGCCCGGTGGCGTCCGTGAGGTGAAGTCGGCCGCCCGCACGGTCGAGCTGCTCGAACTGCTCGCCGCGCGCGGCGACCGTCCCGCACGGCTCCAGGAACTCGCCGACGAGCTGGGCGTGCCGCGCAGCTCCATGTACGCCCTCCTCCAGACCCTGATCGCGCGCGGCTGGGTCCGTACGGACATCACCGGGTCGCTCTACGGCATCGGCATCCACGCGCTGCTCACGGGCACGAACTATCTGGACTCCGACCCTCGCGTGCGGACCGTGCGGCCGTATCTCGACGAGGCGTCCGAGGCGCTCGGCGAGACGATCCACCTGGGGCGGCTGGACGGCTGGGACGTGGCGTATCTGGCGACCCGGGAGTCGCACGAGTACCTGCGGACCATCAGCCGTGTGGGGCGTCGGCTGCCGGCCCATGTCGGCGCCCTGGGCAAGGCGTTGCTCGCGGAGCGGCCGGACGGGGAGTTGCCGGACGGGCCGTACGAGGCGGCCACGCCCCACACCCACACCGATCGGGCGTCCTTGCTCGCCGATCTCGCGGCCGTCCGCGCCCGAGGCTATTCGGTCGACCGGGAGGAGGGCGTGCTCGGGATCGTGGGGTTCGGGTTCGCGCTGCGGTACGACAGTCCGGCGCTGGACGCGATCAGCTGCTCGGTGCCGGTGGCCCGGCTGACGGCGGGGCGTGAGGGGCGGATCGTGACGGTGATGCGGGAGATCAGGGCGAAGATCGAGGCGGCGCCGCCCACCACCGGTGGAGCTGTGCGCTGGCGTTAGCGTGCGCGCCTCCGGGTGAGACCCGGCTGACAAGTGAACGCCGTTAGAAAATTGAGCCGCGCTTCTGCCCCACGTTCGTCACCCCAAACGCGACGTGCCCCAGATCACACCCCCCGCCCTTCTTCGGCGAACCACGTGCTTGATACAAATTGCCCGCGCGTTCCTGTCTGTCGACGGTCGTCGCCCAATCCCCCTTTTGAGCCGCTTCTTTCGCATGCCCTGGGAACGCCCGTGTTCGCCCGCACCACCACGCCCTGGCCCCTCGTCGCCCTTTTCACGGCCGGGTACCTCGCCCCCTACCTCCTCCCCACCACCGTCGGCAGGCTCGACTCGGGGCTGCCGCTCTCCGCCACCCAGGCCGGCGCCGTCGGCAGCGCGCTGCTGCTGAGTTCGGCGGCGGCGGGGTTCCTCCTCGCCTCGCGGGTCGACCGCGTCGGGCCGCGCACGCTCGCGCGGATCGGTCTCGTCCTCGCCGTGCTGGGCTACGGCTCGGCCGCCCTCACCCACGCCGTCCCCGCGGTCATCGCGGGCGCGGTGATCGGCGGGTTCGGATCGGGTACGGCCACCACGGTCGCCGCGTCCGGCATCGCCGCCGAACGGGACCCCCACCGCGCGTCCACGCTGGGCCTGTTGTGCGTGTCCGCGCTGGCGGGAGCCGTCTACCTCACCGTCCCGCACCTCGGCCCCGGCCACGGCCAACCGCTCGCCGCGATCGCCCTCACCGCACTCGCCGTATGGCCCCTGACCGGCCGCCTCCCGGTCCGTACGGCGACGGAGCACACGCGCGTGGAGACCGCGGGACTCCCCCACCGCCGCGCCGGACTCGTCCTCGCCGGCACCCTGCTGTGCTGGTCCCTCGCCCAGAACTCCCTCTGGGGCGTCAGCGGCCGCATCGGCATCCACCAGGCACACCTCTCCGAGGTCACCGTCGGCGCGGTCTTCGCGATCGCGCTCGGCACGGGTCTGGTCGGCGTGATCGGCGCGGGCGCGCTCGGCTCCCGGCTGGGGCGCGCGGTACCGATCGGCGCGGGCACGGCGCTCATCGCGGGCTGCATCGTGCTCAGCGCGTCCGCACACGACCTGCGGACGTTCGCGACCGGCGAGATCGCCTGGAACACCCTCTACCCGATCGTCCTGTCCTACGTCCTCGGCCTCGCCGCCTCCCTTGACCCGCGCGGGCGTTGGGCCGTCCTCGTCGGCTCGGCCTCGTCCCTCGGCACGGCGGCGGGCCCCCTCGCGGGCAGCGTGCTGTCGGCGGGTGCCGGGTTCCCCGCGATGGGCGCGATCCTCGCGACCGGGCTGGCAGTGATCGCCGTACCGATGACCGCGGTCGCCCTCCACACCGGCGGCAGGCTGCTGGTGCCGGGCACGGTGCGGCGGCGCGGGGGCACCCCGGCCGCCGTGGTCGCCGCGTCGGCCGGCTCACCCCGCGGCACGGTCCCGCCGATCGGCGCCCCCGAACAGCCGGTCGTCGAGATCCCGCTGGACACCCCGGCCGTCCCGGCCCAGGACGACTACCACACGGCGGGACCCCGGCAGACGGCCGCGGCCACCGGCGGCTGAGCAGTACATCGAGACAGGCCCAGGCCCAAACCCCCCAGGGGCGCGGGGAACTGCGCGACCAGCCCCCCACCGGCCCGCAGGTCACCGACTACCTACGCGAACTCGTACGCCTCCACCTCGGCCAGATAACGACCCCGCCGCTCCTCGTCGTCCTCCAAGAAGGACGCCACGAAGGAGTTCCGGGCCAGCTCACGCACCCGCTCCTCGGTCAGGCCGAGCGCCGAGCGGACCGCGTCGAAGTTGTCGCCCGCGTACCCGCCGAAGTACGCCGGGTCGTCGGAGTTGACCGTGCAGAGCAGGCCCGCTTCCATCATCGCCGGGAGCGGGTGCTCGGCGAGGACGTCCACCGCGCGCAGCCGGACGTTCGAGAGGGGGCAGAGGGTGAGCGGGACGCGGTCCCGGACCAGCCTCGCCACCAGCTCCGCGTCCTCCATGCAGCGCAGGCCGTGGTCGACGCGCTCGACGCCGAGGACGTCCAGCGCCTCGGTGATGTAGGCCGGCGGGCCCTCCTCACCGGCGTGCGCGACCCGTCGTAGACCCAGCGCGGCGGCGGCCTCGTAGACCTCGCGGAACTTCGCCGGCGGGTGGCCGACCTCGGCCGAGTCGAGGCCGATGCCGGTGATCCGGTCGAGGTAGGGTCCGGCGGCGTCCAGGGTCGCCATCGCCGAGTCGGCGGACTCGTCGCGCAGGAAGCACAGGATGAGCCGGGTCGAGATGCCGTGGTTGGTCTCGCTGCTGCCCAGGGCCCGCCACAGGCCCTCCACCACCGTGCCCATGTCCACGCCCCGCGCGATGTGCGCCTGCGGGTCGAAGAAGATCTCCGCGTGCCGTACGCCCTGCTCGGCGGCGCGGGCGAGATAGGCGTTCGCGAGGTCCTCGAAGTCCCGCTCGGTGCGCAGGACGGCCATCAGCTCGTAGTAGAGGTTCAGGAAGGTCTGGAGGTCGTCGAAGAGGTACGCCTTGCGGAGTTCCTCCGTGTCCGCGTACGGCAGCTCGACGCCGTTGCGGGCCGCGAGCGCGAAGGCCAGCTCGGGTTCCAGGGTGCCTTCGATGTGCAGGTGCAGTTCGGCTTTGGGAATGGGCATCGAAGTATCGTACGGGTGTTTTATCGCCGTTTCGGAACCGGCACCCGGAGCAGATCGTGCGCCACGGTCAGCTCCCCCTCGAACCCCGCCGCCCGCGCCTGCCGCTCGAACTCCTCCGGCTCGGAGTAGCGCTGGCTGAAGTGGGTGAGGACGAGATGCCGTACGCCTGCCTCCCGTGCCACCCCCGCCGCCTGGCCTGCGGTCAAGTGGCCATGGTCCGCGGCCAGTTGCTCGTCCTCGTCCAGGAACGTCGACTCGATCGCCAGGAGGTCGCAGCCCTCCGCGAGGGCGTGCACTCCGTCACAGAGCCGGGTGTCCATGATGAACGCGAAACGCTGGCCCCGGCGCACCTCGCTGACGTCGTCGAGGGCCACCTCGCCGATCGACCCCTCGCGCTGGATGCGGCCCACGTCCGGGCCCTTGATGCCGTGCGCGGCGAGGCGGTCGGGGAGCATGCGGCGGCCGTCGGGTTCGGTGAGGCGGTAGCCGTAGGACTCGACGGGGTGGGAGAGCCTGTGGGTCCCCAGGGTGTAGGCCGGTGTGGCGGCGATCGTGCCGTCCTCCGACACCGGGGACTCCGTGATGCCCACCGTCTCGCGGTACGCCGTCGCGTAGCGCAGGCGGTCGAAGAAGCGCTGCCCGGACTTCGGGTAGTGCGCGGTGACCGGGTGCGGGACGCGGTCCAGGTTGATGCGCTGGACGACACCCGCGAGGCCGAGGGAGTGGTCGCCGTGGAAGTGGGTGACGCAGATCCGGTTCAGGTCGTGCGCGGCCACCCCGGCGCGCAGCATCTGGCGCTGGGTGCCCTCGCCGGGGTCGAAGAGGATGCCCTCGCCGTCCCAGCGGAGGAGGTAGCCGTTGTGGTTGCGGTGGCGGGTGGGGACCTGGCTCGCCGTGCCCAGGATCACCAGTTCACGTACGGACACGGCTAGCTATCCGGGCGGCCACTGCATGCCACGGCCGCCCATGACGTGGGCGTGGGCGTGGAACACGGTCTGGCCCGCGCCGCTGCCGGTGTTGAAGATCACGCGGTAGCTGTCGAGCTTCTCGTCCGCCGCCACCTCGCCCGCCTCGCGCAGGACGTCCGCGGCGACCGCGGGGTCGGCCGCGGCGAGGGAGGCGGCGTCGGGGTAGTGGACCCTCGGGATCACCAGGACGTGGGTCGGCGCCTGGGGGTTGATGTCCCGGAACGCGACGGTGGTGGGTGTCTCTCGGATGATCGTCGCGGGGATGTGGCCTGCGACGATCTTGCAGAACAGGCAGTCGTCCTGCGGGTCCCCTGACATGTGCGTTCCCCTCCGGGGGTCGAGCGGCGATTTACGGTGGGCATCGTATCGTCGTTGAGTGCCGCGCCCCTTAAGTCGGCAAGCCTGGAGGGGTTTTCGCGGGAACGGTCTCCAGTTTCTCCAGTGCCAGGCGGATCGCCTCGTCCAGTTGGGTGTCCCTGCCCGCCGCGTAGTCCTGGGGCCGCTGGACCACCTCCACGTCCGGATCGACGCCGTGGTTCTCGACGCCCCAGCCGTAACCCTCCAGCCAGAACGCGTACTTGGGCTGGGTGATCAGGGTGCCGTCGACCAGGCGGTACCTGCTGTCGATGCCGATGACACCGCCCCAGGTGCGGGTGCCGACGACCGGGCCGATTCCCAGGGCCTTGATCGCCGCGTTGACGATGTCGCCGTCGGAGCCGGAGAACTCGTTGGCCACGGCCACCACGGGCCCGCGCGGGGCGTCCTCGGGGTAGCTGTAGGGGCGCATGCCTCGGGGGAGGTCCCAGCCGACGATACGGCGGGCGAGTTTCTCGATGACCAGCTGGGAGGTGTGGCCGCCGCGGTTCTCCCGGACGTCGACCACCAGGCCCTCGCGGGCCACCTCGACGCGCAGGTCGCGGTGGATCTGGGCCCAGCCGGGGGCCTGCATGTCGGGGACGTGGAGGTAGCCGAGGCGCCCGCCGGACTTCTCGTGGACGTAGGCGCGGCGGTCGGCTACCCAGGCGTGGTAGTAGAGGGGTTCCTCGTCCGCGAGGGGCACGACGATCGCGTGGCGCGGGTCGCCGCCGGCGGCCGGGGAGATCGTCAGCTCGATGGGTTTGCCCGCCGTGCCGACGAGGAGAGGGGCCGGTCCGGTCACCGGGTCCACGGGCCGGCCCGCCACCGCGAGGATCGCGTCTCCCGTGCGGACCGCCACGCCGGGGGCGGCCAGGGGGGCGCGGGCGTGCGGGTCGGAGGTCTCCGAGGGGAGGATGCGGTCGATGCGCCAACTGCCGTCCTCGTGACGGGAGATGTCGGCGCCGAGGAGACCCTGGCGTTCGCCGTGGCCGTGGCCGCCGCGTGGGGTGACGTAGGCGTGCGAGGTGCCCAGTTCGCCGTGCACCTCCCAGAGCAGGTCGACGAGGTCGTCGTGGGTGGCCACGCGGTCCAGGACGGGGCGGTAGCGGTCGAGGACCGCGTCCCAGTCGACGCCGCTCATGTCCTCGCGCCAGAAGTTGTCGCGCATGATGCGGCCGGTCTCGTCGTACATCTGGCGCCACTCGGCGGCCGGGTCGACGGTCTGGCGGATGCGGGACAGGTCGACGTTGATGTTCGTGTCGCTGTCGTCGTCGTCCGAGCCGGAGGCGCGGCGGTCGCTCGGGACGACCCGGAGTTTGTGGTCCGTCCACAGCAGGACGCGTTTGCCGTCGCCGCTGACCTCGAAGTGGTCGGCGTCCCCCGCGAGGTGCTCGATGCGCTGCTGGGCGAGGTCGTAGCGCTCCAACTCCGTTTTGGGGTCCGGGTCCTCGGGGGTCGCGCGGGTGGCGCCGAGGACGCCGAGGACCGGGTGGCGCAGCCACAGGACGCCGTCCTTGGCGGTGCGCAGGTTGGAGTAGCGGCCGGCCTCGACCGGGAAGGCGACGATGCGGTCGGCGAGGCCTTCGAGGTCGATCCGGGTGGTGGGGCGGCCCTCGCTGTCGGGGGTCTCGTCCTTGTCGGGGTTCTCGAAGGGGCGGCCGTGGCGCTGCGGTCCGAAGGGGGACGGGGTCGTCGCGGCGAGGGTGATGAGGTGCGGGCGGTCGCCGACCACGAAGGCCAGGTCGAAGACGTGCTCGTCGTAGACCGGGTCGAAGGAGCGGGTGGAGAGGAAGACCAGGTGCTTGCCGTCGAGGGTGAAGGCGGGGGCGTAGTCCTGGAAGCGGAGGGGGGTGGCCTCGGTGACCGACAGGTCCGTGGTGTTGGCCAGCTTGAGCTGGCGGAGGGGGCGCGGGCCCGGGTGCGACCAGGCGAGCCAGGCCGAGTCCGGGGAGAAGGCCAGGCCCGAGGCGTCGCCGTCCTCGCTGCGGTCGACCTCGCGGACCTCGCCGGTCTCGCGCTCGACGAGGAGGACGCGGCCGTCGTGCGACGCCACGGCGACCCGGCTGCCGTCGGGGGCCACGGTGAGGGCGAGGACGCGGCCGAGCTGTCCCGCGGCGAGTCTGCGCGGGGTGGCGCCGGGGGCGAGGCCGGTGGCGGGGGCGAACTCCAGGGCGTCGTCGCCCTCGGCGTCCGTCACCCACACCACCCACTCCTCGCCGTCCGTGCGGAAGGTGCGGGGCAGCCGGGCGCGGACGCCGGGGGTGGCGGTGAGTGCGCGGGCGGGGCCCGAGCGGTGGGTGACCCAGTGGACGGCGCCGCGTACGGCGACCGCGCTGCCGCGCGCGGTGTGGTCGGGGGACGCGGACCCGAACCAGCGGGCGGCGGCCACCGGGTACGGCTGCTGGTCGGTGCGCTGGCCGCCGAGGCGGATGTCGAGGCGGCGCGGTTCGGCGCCGTCCAGGTCGTCCAGGATCCAGAGTTCACCGGCGGAGGAGTAGACGATCCGGGTGCCGTCGCCGGACGCGTGCCGGGCGTAGAAGCTGCCCTCGACGGGGGTGTGGCGGCGGAGGTCGGAGCCGTCGGCGAGGGAGGAGTAGAGCGCGCCGGTGCCCTCGTGGTCGGAGAGGAACGCGATCCGCTCCCCCGCCCAGACCGGGTATTCGAGGTTGCCGTCCAACTCCTCGTGCAGGCGCGTGAATTCGCCGTCGCCCTCGCGGTCGATCCACAGCTTGCCCGCGGTGCCGCCCCGGTAGCGCTTCCACCACGCCGCCTCGCGGCCCATCGGCGCGGAGAGGAGGACCGTGCCCCGCGGGCCGTCGGCGACGTCGCCGACCCAGCCGTACGGGAGGGTCGTCGCCGGTCCGCCGTCGAGCGGGACCGAACGGGCCCAGCTGCGGCGGAGGTTGGCCTGGCCGTGGGTGGTGGTCACCAGGACCTCGCCGTCGGCGGTCCAGCCGCGCACCTGGGTGCGTGAACTGCCCCAGTAGGTCAGGCGCCTGGCGGGTCCGCCGTCGACCGGGGCGATGTGCACCTCGGGGGCGCCGTCGCGGGTGGAGGTCCAGGCGACGGTGGTGCCGTCGGGCGAGATGCGGGGGTGGGTCACCGGTACGTTCTCCGCGCTGACCCGCCAGGCCCGGCCGCCGCCGTCGAGGGACGCCAGCCACACGTCGTCCTCGGCGGTGAAGGCGACCAACTCGCCGTGCAGGTGCGGGAAGCGGAGATAGGCCGGGGCTGCGGACGCTGAGGGCTGAGTCACCTGATCAGGTTATGCACCGACGGTATCCGCCGACAGCCCTTTGGATCACTTGCCCTCGACGGGCCAGCAGGTCGGGTCGCCCTTGCACCAGATCGTCTTGGTGACCGTGACGGTCGGTCCGGGGCCGTAGGTCAGCGTCGGATTGGGGTTGTTCACGGACGACGGCGTCGCCGCGTTGCAGTCGCCGAGCCCGGTCACGTGGAACACCTGTCTGCCGGCGACCTTGCCGACCAGATCGCCGCGCACACAGGCGCCGTCGACGGCCCGGGTGACCTTGCCGGTGACGGTGATGCCGCGGTTGTCGTCGGTCTGTCCCTGGCAGTCGACGCTGACGACCGTGGTCTCGGTCGGCGAGGGCGTCCTGCCGGGCGTGTAGACCTTGTTGCCGCTGCCGTAGTTGCCGGTGCAGGTCAGATAGCGCACGCTCACGTGGTCGCGCTTCAGCTCCGCGGTCGCCGTCTTGTCGGTCGTGTACGCGACGGTCGCCGCGCTGAGATCACCGGGCTGGCACGCCACGGCCCCGCCCACGGTCACCACCGCGAGCCCCGCCACAGCGGCGACCCGCCGCCCGCGCGGCCGACTCCATTTCCGTCTCGACACCCCCATGGACGGCAGCCTGCCACCGTCGGGGCGCACACGGAAGAGCGCATACGGCCACGCGTGCGCCGGGGGCGCGGTCTCCCGGCGCACCCTCCTCAGCCGCGCAGCAGCAGCCACTCCTGAAGCTCCACCACATTGCCCTCGGGGTCCTTGAGATGCGCGACCCGCATCCGGTCCGTCATCGGCGCGGGCCCGTGCCACAACTCGGCGCCCCGGGCGGTGATCTGCGCGCAGTACCCGTCCAGGTCGTCCACCCGCAGCACCACCAGCGAGCGGTGCCCGGTCGCCACGTCCCCCAGCTCTCCCAGGACTTGGGCCATCATCGACCGGTCCTGGAGCGCGATCCCGGCGGACCCGGTCGCGGGGCTGAACTTCTCGTACGGTCCGTCGGCCGCCTCCGACTGGGGCTTCAGGCCGAGGACGTCGGCGTAGAAGCGGTAGCAGGCGGCGAAGTCGGTGACGAGCAGCCGTACCTGGGCGAGTTCCACGGCGATCCCCCCTGGTTCAGGACCAGCGTCCGGTACGGCCGAGGAGCAGGGCGGTCGCCGCGGTCCCGGCCGTCGATGTACGCAGCACGCTACGCCCGAGGCGGCAGGCCTTCGCGCCCGCCTCCTCGAAGAGCGCCAACTCCTCGGGGGAGACGCCCCCTTCGGGGCCCACGACCAGCACGATCTCGCCCTCGGCGGGGAGTTCGGCGGTGGCGAGGGGCTCGCTGCTGTAGTCGCGGTCCTCGTGGAGGACGGCGGCGAAGTCGGCTTTGGCCAGAAGTGCCGCAACCTGTTTGCTCGTTGCCGCGTCCGCGACCTCGGGGAAGCGCAGCCGGCGGGACTGCTTGCCGGCCTCCCGTGCGGTGGCCCGCCACTTCGCGAGCGCCTTGAGACCCCTCTCGCCCTTCCACTGCGTGATGCACCGGGAGGCGGCCCAGGGGACGATCGCGTCGACGCCGGTCTCGGTCATCGTCTCCACCGCCAGCTCACCCCGGTCGCCCTTGGGGAGGGCCTGGACGACGGTGATGCGGGGCGCGGGCTCCGACTCGACAGGGAAGGCGTGGAGTTCGACGATCAGACGGTCCTTGCCCTCGGCCCTGAGGACGACACCGGAGGCGCCCCGGCCCTGTCCGTCGGTGAGCACGACGTCCTCGCCGGGCTGGAGCCGCCGTACGGAGACCGCGTGCCGTCCCTCGGGCCCGGCCACCTCGGTGACGGATCCCGGGGTCGCACCCTCCAGGGACTCGACCACGAACACCGGCGCCGTCATCGGAGGTCTCCCCCGGCCGACAACGCTGTCCGGGCGGAGGCCAGTTCGGCGACCAGGACCTCGACCAGCTGACCCGCCGGCAGCTCGCGGGCCATGCGGTGGCCCTGGCCCGCCCACAGCGCCATGCCCTGCGGGTCGCCGGACGCGGCGGCCTTCTTGCGGAGCGGGGACGTCAGGTGGTGGATCTCGGGGTACGCGGCCGGGGCGTACGGGCCGTGTTCACGCATGAAGCGGTTGACCAGGCCGCGGGCCGGGCGGCCGGAGAACGCGCGGGTCAACTCGGTGCGCGTGAACAGGGGGTTGGTGAGCGCCTGCTTGTGCAGGACGTGGGCGCCGGACTCGGGGGTGGCGAGGAACGCCGTGCCGAGCTGGGCCGCGCCGGCGCCCGCCGCGAGGGCCGCGGCGATCTGGCTGCCGCGCATCAGACCGCCCGCGGCGACGATCGGGAGGCTCACGGTCTCGCGGATCTGCGCGACGAGGGAGAGCAGGCCGACGCTGGCGCCGTCGTTCTCCGGGAGGTCGCGGTGGGTGCCCTGGTGGCCGCCGGCCTCGACGCCCTGCGCGATCACCGCGTCGGCACCGGCCCGCTCCACGGCGAGGGCCTCCTCGACGGTGGTGGCGGTGACGAGGGTGAAGGTGCCGGCCCGGCGCAGCGAGTCCAGCACCTCGGGCGTCGGGACGCCGAAGTGGAAGGAGGCCACCGGCACCGGGTTGTCGAGCAGGACGGACAACTTGGCGTCGTAGCCGTCCTCACGGCCGCTGTCCGGGTCGCCCAGCTCCGTGTCGTACCACGAGGCCTCACCGGCGAGCTGGTGGGCGTAGACGTCGACGGCGGCCTTGTCCGCATACTCCGGCTGCGGCATGAAGAGGTTCACGCCGAAGGGGCGGGACGTCAGGCTCCGCAGCTGCTTGATCTCCTGGTACATGCCGTCGGCTGTCTTGTACCCGGCGGCGAGGAACCCCAGCCCGCCGGCCTCGGCCACGGCGGCCGCGAGGCGCGGGACGGAGACACCGCCCGCCATCGGGGCCTGCACGATCGGATGGGGGAAGAGATCGGTCAGCGCGGAGGACATGACGGCATGTTGTCACGTCCTCCGAACAAGTCCGAATCCGACCTTGGGCCCCGGCACATGCCGGTGCTTCCGGCCCACCGGGCGCCCGGGAGCGAGGCCGTCCGGAGCGGGGAGAGGGTCCGGGGGCGGCTGCCCCCGGACCCTCTCAGCGACCGTTGAAGGCGTCCTTGAGGCGTGAGAACAGCCCCTGCTGACCCGGCTGGAACGTCCCCATGGGCCGCTCCTCGCCGCGCAGCTTCGCCAGTTCGCGCAGCAGACGCTCCTGCTCGACGTCCAGCTTGGTCGGGGTGGTGACCTCGACGTGGACGATGAGGTCACCCCGGCCGCCGCCGCGCAGGTGGGTGATGCCCCGGGTGTGCAGCGGGATCGACTGGCCGGACTGGGTGCCCGGGCGGATGTCGACCTCCTCCATGCCGTCGAGCGTCTCCAGCGGCACCTTCGTGCCCAGGGCCGCCGCCGTCATCGGGAGCGTGACCGTGCAGTGCAGGTCGTCGCCGCGGCGCTGGAACATCGCGTGCGGCAGCTCGTGGATCTCGACGTACAGGTCACCGGCGGGGCCGCCGCCGGGGCCGACCTCGCCCTCGCCCGCGAGCTGGATCCGCGTGCCGTTGTCCACACCCGCCGGGATCTTGACCGTGAGGGTGCGCCGCGAGCGGACGCGGCCGTCACCGGCGCACTCCGGGCACGGCGTCGGCACGACCGTGCCGAAGCCCTGGCACTGGGGGCAGGGGCGGGACGTCATGACCTGGCCCAGGAAGGACCGGGTCACCTGCGAGACCTCACCGCGACCGCGACACATGTCACAGGTCTGCGCGGAGGTGCCGGGGGCCGCGCCCTCGCCGTTGCAGGTGTTGCAGACGACGGCCGTGTCGACCTGGATGTCCTTCGTGGTGCCGAAGGCAGCCTCGTCGAGCTCGATCTCCAGCCGGATCATCGCGTCCTGGCCGCGACGGGTGCGCGAGCGCGGTCCGCGCTGCGACGCCGTGCCGAAGAACGCGTCCATGATGTCCGAGAAGTTCCCGAAGCCGCCCGCGCCGAAGCCGCCGGCCGCGCCGCCGCCCGCCTGCGAGAGGGGGTCGCCGCCGAGGTCGTAGACCTGCTTCTTCTGCGGGTCCGAGAGCACCTCGTAAGCGGCGTTGATCTCCTTGAACCGCTCCTGGGTCTTCGGGTCCGGATTCACGTCCGGGTGCAGCTCGCGCGCGAGCCGGCGGAAGGCCTTCTTGATCTCATCCTGCGACGCGTCGCGACGCACGCCGAGAACGGCGTAGTAGTCCGTGGCCACTTAGGACTCCGCCAGGATCTGTCCGACGTACCGTGCCACTGCGCGTACCGCTCCCATCGTTCCCGGGTAATCCATGCGGGTCGGTCCGACCACGCCTAGCTTGGCGACTGCCTCGCCGCCCGAACCGTAGCCGACCGACACCACCGACGTGGAGTTGAGTCCCTCGTAGGCGTTCTCATGACCGATCCGTACGGTCATGCCCGAATCCCCCGCCTCACCAAGCAACTTGAGGAGGACGACCTGCTCCTCCAGGGCTTCCAGGATGGGGCGGATGGTGAGGGGAAAATCATGTCCGAAGCGGGTGAGATTGGCGGTGCCGCCGATCATCAGCCGCTCCTCGGTCTCCTCGACGAGGGTCTCCAGGAGGGTGGAGAGCACCGTCGACACCGCGCCGCGGTCCTCGGCCTCGAAGGCCTCCGGCAGGTCCTGCACCAGCAGCGGCACGTCCGCGAAGCGGCGCCCCGCGATCCGGCTGTTGAGCCGCGCCCGCAGATCCGCGAGCGAGGCCTCGCCGAACGGCGCCGGGCAGTCGACCATGCGCTGCTCGACCCGGCCGGTGTCGGTGATCAGCACGAGCATCACGCGCGCGGGGGCCAGCGAGAGCAGCTCCACGTGCCGGACGGTCGAGCGGGTCAGGGACGGGTACTGGACGACGGCGACCTGCCGGGTGAGCTGCGCGAGCAGCCGGACCGTACGGCCCACGACGTCGTCGAGGTCCACGGCGCCGTCGAGGAAGTTCTGGATCGCCTTGCGCTCGGGGCCGGTCATCGGCTTGACGCCGGCGAGCTTGTCGACGAAGAGCCGGTAGCCCTTGTCGGTGGGGATGCGCCCCGCGCTGGTGTGCGGCTGGGCGATGAAACCCTCGTCCTCCAGGGCGGCCATGTCGTTGCGCACGGTCGCCGGGGAGACGCCGAGGCTGTGCCGCTCGGTGAGCGCCTTGGAGCCGACCGGTTCCTCGGTGCCCACATAGTCCTGGACGATGGCGCGCAGCACCTGAAGTCTGCGTTCGCTGAGCATCCGCGCACACCTCCCGGTTCTGGTCGCCTTTGTCGCCGCTTGTCGCGAGCCCGCCCTTTCCTGGCACTCTGTGCGCGTGAGTGCCAGCCTTCCCCGGCCAGTGTACGGCCGTGAGGCACACCTCGGGCAAGGCCGGTCCTGCGATGTCACGCCGTGAGGTGCCTTCACCGTTAGCGTCGCCGTGTGACGGTGACTTGGGAAGAGCTGGGATGGGAGCGGATCGCAGCGGGGGTGGGCCGGTGTCGGCTGCCTGGCTGGGACTGCACGGTCGGGCTGGTGATCGGCGACGACGCGGTGCTGATGGTCGACGCGGGGTCGGGCCTCGCGGAGGGCGCGCGGTTGCGTACGGAGGCACGGGCGCTCGCCGGTCGCGCTGTGACCCATCTCGCGCTCACCCACCCGCATTTCGACCACGTCTTCGGGGCGGCGGCGTTCGCGGACGCGGAGGTGTACGGCGCGGCGGGCGTGGAGCGGGTACTGGCGGACGAACGGGAGGCGCTGCGCGCGGACGCCGTCGAGAACGGGCTGCACGCGCGTGTGGCCGACGAGGCGGTGGCCGCCCTGGTGCGGCCGCACCATCCGGTCTCCGACGCGTGGACGCTCTCCCTGGGAGGCGATCGGCAGGTCCTGCTCGCGAACGTCGGCCCGGGCCACACCGGCCACGACCTCGCCGTCCTCGTACCGGGCTCCCCGAAGGTCGTGTTCTGCGGGGACCTGGTCGAGGAGTCCGGCGAACCCCAGGCGGGCCCCGACGCCACACCGGCCCACTGGCCCGCGGCCCTCGACCGACTCCTCTCCCTGGGCGGGGAGGACGCGGTGTACGTGCCCGGTCACGGAGCGGTGGTGGACGCGGGCTTCGTGCGGGCCCAACGGGACGCGTTGGCAACGCGTTTCGGCGTGTCGTGACGGCCGCCGCCCCGGTTCTCCTATCGTCATCCGAATGCGCCAGTACTCCGCCGACCTGACCCCGCCGTGGAAGAAGCCCAAGCCGGCCCCCGAGGTCCCCGCGGACGCGGGCCTGGTGGTCGAGGAGCCGGGCACCGGTTTCTGCGGCGCGGTGATCCGCTGCGAGGCCGGCACGGTCACCCTGGAGGACCGCTTCGGCAAGCACCGGGTGTTCCCGATGGAACCGCGCGGCTTCCTCCTGGAGGGCCGCGTCGTCACCCTGGTCAGGCCCGTGTCGAGTCCCCTGCGGCCCACCCGTACGGCTTCCGGTTCGGTCGCCGTCCCCGGTGCACGCGCGCGTGTGGCCCGCGCCGGGCGGATCTACGTGGAGGGCCGGCACGACGCCGAGCTGGTCGAGCGCGTGTGGGGCGACGACCTGCGCATCGAGGGCGTGGTGGTCGAGTACCTGGAGGGCGTCGACGACCTCCCGTCGATCGTGGACGAGTTCGCCCCCGGCCCGGACGCGCGCCTGGGCATCCTGGTGGACCACCTGGTGCCGGGCACCAAGGAGTGGCGCATCGCCCAGTGGGTGACGAGCGAGCACGCGTTGGTCGTCGGCCACCCGTACATCGACATCTGGGAGGCCGTGAAACCGTCCTCCGTGGGCATCGCCGCCTGGCCCCGCGTCCCCCACGGCCAGGACTGGAAGAAGGGCGTCTGCCGGGCACTGGGCTGGCCGGAAAACACCGGTGCGGTGTGGCAGGCGATTCTGGCCAAGGTGGAGTCGTACAAGGACCTGGAGCCGGAACTGCTCGGCCGGGTCGAGGAACTGATCGACCACGTGACCGCGCCCTGAGGCTTCTCCGCGCGGTGGCCGGGCGGGATCTGGTGGATGGCGTTCTCTGCCGACACGGAGGTCTTCCGTCGATCAACTCGTCGACCCGGCCGAGCGGTTCGGCGTCCCCGTGATCGCGGGGGTCGGGCCGGTCAGTCCACCAGGTCCCGCACCACCGCGTCCGCCAGCAGCCTCCCCCGGAGGGTGAGTACGGCGCGGCCCTCGTCGTAGGGCTGCTGTTGCAGGAGGCCGTCCGTGAGGGCTCGGCGGGAGGCCTGGAGGCCGGTCTCGTGGAGGAGGGTCAGGGGGGCGCCCTCGCGGAGGCGCAGTTCCAGGAGGATGCGTTCCACCCGGCGGTCCTCCTCGGTGAGGATCTCGCGGCCCGCGCCCGGGGAGCGGCCGGAGGCGAGGGCCGCCGCGTAGGCGCCGGGGTGCTTGACGTTCCACCAGCGGACGCCGCCCACGTGCGAGTGGGCTCCGGGGCCCGCGCCCCACCAGTCGGCGCCGCGCCAGTACAGCTCGTTGTGGAGACAACGGCCGGAATTCGACGTCGCCCAGTTCGAGACCTCGTACCAGTCGAAGCCCGCCGCCGACATCACCTCGTCGGCGATCAGATAGCGGTCGGCGTGCACGTCGTCGTCCGTCATCGGGACCTCGCCCCGGCGGATGCGGCGGGCCAGTTGCGTGCCCTCCTCGACGATCAGGGCGTACGCGCTGATGTGGTCGGGGCCCGCGCCGAGGGCGGAGTCGAGCGAGGCGCGCCAGTCGTCGTCGGTCTCGCCCGGGGTGCCGTAGATCAGGTCGAGATTGACGTGGTCGAAGCCGGCCGCGCGGGCCTCCGCGACGCAGGCCTCGGGGCGGCCGGGGGTGTGGGTGCGGTCCAGCACCTTCAGTACATGCTGTTTCGCGCTCTGCATGCCGAAGGAGACGCGGTTGAAGCCGCCGCCGCGGAGGGCCGCGAGGTAGGCGGGGTCCACCGACTCCGGGTTCGCCTCCGTGGTGATCTCGGCGTCCGGGGCCAGGCCGAACTCGTCCCTGATCGCGCCCAGCATCCGTACGAGATCGCCCGCCGCCAGCAGCGTGGGCGTACCGCCGCCGACGAAGACCGTGCGGACCTGGCGGGGGTCGTCGCCGAGGACCTTGCGGGCCAGGCGGACCTCGTCGATCAGGGTGTCCGCGTAGTTGTCGCGGGAGGCCAGCACTCCGCCCGTGCCCCGCAGCTCGGTCGCCGTGTAGGTGTTGAAGTCGCAGTAGCCGCAGCGGGTCGCGCAGTACGGAACGTGCAGGTAGAACCCGAGGGGGCGGTCGGCTGCCCCGGCGAGCGCCTGGGCGGGCAGGGAGCCGTCTTCGGGGACGGGGTCGCCGTCGGGGAGTGCGGAAGGCATGTCCTCCATTGTCCAGCACCCGTGCGACTCTCCGCTCCGCCCGGCCGCTCGGCCTGTTCCGCCTATTCCGCCTGGAGCACCAGCAGCGCCAGGTCGTCCTCCGGGGGACGCCCGCCGAACTCGTGGACGAGGCGTTTGATGCGCTCCGCGATCAGCTCGGCGCTCAGACCCGCGCACCCCTCCAGCGCGGTCGCGAGCCCGTCGCCGTCGTCGAACTGGACCGACCCGGAGCGCCGCTCGGTCACCCCGTCGGTGACGCACAACAGGCTGTCGCCGGGCCGGAGTTCGAAGGTCTCGCTGGTGTAGGTGGCGTCCTCGATGACCCCGAGGAGCGTCTGCGGGCGGGCCACCGTGCCGACGCCGCCGTCCGGGCCGAGCAGCAGGGGCAGCGGGTGTCCCGCGGAGGCGAGGGTGCAGCGGACGCCGCCGTCGAAGGGGATCAGCTCGCCGAAGAGGAGGGAGAGGAAGCGGGGGCCGTCGCCGACCGGGCCGGGGTGGCCGCCCGCCGCGACGAGGGCGTGCGCGGCGGCGTCGGCGGCCTCGGTGGCGTCGTCGAGGAGGAGCTGGTTGAGGCGGTCGAGGACGTCGGCGACGCGGTAGCCCTCGCGGGCGAGGAGCCGTAGCCAGGGGCGGGCCAGTCCGATGACCACGGCGGCCTCGGGGCCCTTGCCCTGGACGTCGCCGAGGGCGAAGCACCAGCGGCCGTCACCGGCCGGGAAGAGGTCGTAGAAGTCGCCGCTGGGGCCGCCCTTGTCGCACGGTTCGTAGACGAGGGCGCTGCGCACGCCGGGGATCGCGGCGACCGCGCCGGGCAGCAGGCCGCGCTGGAGGACGCGGCTGATGGTGGCCTGGCGGGCGTACTGGCGGGCCGCGCCGATGGCGAGCGCGACGCGGCGGCTGAGGTCCTCGACCAGGCCGGTGACCTCGTCGGGGAAGCGCGGCAGCCCGGACCGTCCGATGACGAGCGTGCCGAGCGGACGGCCGCCCGCGATCAGCCGGTACGCGAGGGCCGCGCCCTGGGTGCCGTCCGGGCCGAGCGCGTCGGCGGGCCAGGGGTAGGACACGGGCCGCAGGGCGTCCGGGGGGCGGGGCGGGTCCTTCTCCAGGGCGCGGCGCAGTTCCTCGATGCGGTTCTCGCTGCCGTGCCAGACGCGGGCGAGGCGGGGTCCTGCGCCTGCTCCGGCGTCCTCGTTCCAGCCTCCCCCGCTCTCGGTTCCGCTCGACCGGGGGGACCCCCACCGCCCCATCGTCTCGTCCTCCAGCCATACGGCGCACCAGTCGGCCAGTCTCGGCACGATCAGCTGTCCGGCGAGGGCGGCGACGAGGTCCTCGTCGAGCTGTCCCGCGAGCAGGTCGGAGGCCTCGGCCAGGAAGGAGAGGGCGCCGCGGCCGAGCCAGTCCCGGTCGTGCTCGGCGCGCTGGGGGTCGCCGCGGGTGGGCCTGCCGGAGGGGGCGGGCGGTTCGGGGGCGAGGATCTCGGCGACGCGCAGGCCGCGTTCACCGGCGAAGGTCTCCAGCTCCTCGGCGGCCGGTGTGCCTTCGGCGGGCAGCCGGGCCCAGACGGTCTTGGTGCCGGTGCGGTAGGTGACGCCCCACGCCTCGGCGAGGGTGGAGACGAGCCGCAGGCCGCGCCCGAACTCCGGTGTCTCGTAGGCCGGTTCGGCGGTGTTGTCGCGCGGGGCGCGGGAGGGGTGGTGGTCGGCGACCTCGACGACGATCGCGTCCGTGTCCTCCAGGCGGCACACCAGCTCGACGTCGGTGCCGGCGTGGACGACGGCGTTGGTGACGAGTTCGCTGATGACGACCATCGCGTCCTCGGCGAGCCGGTCGGTGAGCTTCTCGGTGCCGGGCAGGGCGAGTTCGGCCCATTCACGGAGCGCGGCACGCACCAGGGAGCGGGCCGAGCCGGGCGCTAGGGGGCTGCCGGGCAGCGTGGCACGCACGGTCGTACGCCGGTCCGCACCGTGGTGCGCGGGCGCGTCGGGAGCACGCGATATGGTCTCCCGTTGCGTCGGAATGGCCCCCATGGACAGCTCCCCGGGCAGTTCGGACGAATACGCCTCGTTCGATGCGGACAGAGTGACAGACTGACCGCGCGCATAAGCGCCGAGTTACCGAAGTGGGCCGCCATGGGTGAGAACAGTGCTACGCGTGTGCTCGAAGACGGTCGGAAAGAGGACTGGATTCGAGCATCGGATCTCCGTCCCCTGCTCGCCGTGATGACGGCGGCCCGCGACGGCGACTTCACGAAGGCACCGGAGACGGGCCAGGGCATCGTGGCCGAACTGACCGCCGCCTTCAACCAGATCATGGACCGCAGCACCCACTTCAACTCCGAGACGCAGCGCGTCCGGCGGGAGCTGATCCGCCACGGCCGCCTGGACGAACGCCTCTCGGCCAGCCCCGGCCAGGGCGGCTGGACCTCCCGCGTCAACGACGTCAACCAGCTCCTCGACGCCCTCGTCGCCCCGGCCGCGAACGCGACCCGGGTGCTGGACGCGGTGGCGGGCGGCGATCTGACCCAGCGGGTCGATCTGCACGACGGCAGCAGGCAGTTGCGCGGTGACCTGCGGCATCTGGGCCGGGCCGTGAACAAGATGGTGGACCAGCTCTCCCTGTTCACCGGGGAGGTGACCCGGGTGGCCCGCGAGGTCGGCACCGAGGGCAGGCTCGGCGGCCGGGCCAAGGTGACGCGGCTGTCCGGGAGTTGGCGTGATGTGACCGAGGCGGTCAACACGATGGCGTCCCGGCTGACGGCGCAGGTGCGGGACATCGCCCTGGTGACGACGGCGGTGGCGCGGGGCGACCTGACACGGACGGTCACGGTCGAGGCGACCGGTGAGCTGCTCGAACTGAAGCTGACCGTGAACACGATGGTCGACCAGCTGTCGGCGTTCGCGGACGAGGTGACGCGCGTCGCCCGCGAGGTGGGCACCGAGGGTCAGTTGGGCGGCCGGGCGCAGGTGCGGGGTGTGTCCGGGGTCTGGAAGGACCTCACCGACAACGTCAACTTCATGGCCTCGAACCTGACGTCACAGGTGCGGAACATCGCCCAGGTCACCACCGCCGTGGCCAACGGCGACCTGAGTCAGAAGATCACGGTCGATGCCCAGGGCGAGATCCTGGAGCTGAAGTCCACCATCAACACGATGGTCGACCAGCTCTCCGCCTTCGCCGACGAGGTCACCCGCGTCGCCCGCGAGGTCGGCACCGAGGGCAACCTCGGCGGACGCGCGCAGGTCCGGGGCGTCTCCGGCGTCTGGAAGGACCTCACCGACAACGTCAACTTCATGGCGGACAACCTGACATCGCAGGTCCGCAATATCGCGCTGGTGTCGACGGCCGTGGCGCAGGGCGACCTCGGCAAGAAGATCACGGTGGAGGCCAAGGGCGAGATCCTGGAGCTGAAGTCCACCATCAACACGATGGTCGACCAGCTCTCCGCCTTCGCCGACGAGGTCACCCGGGTCGCCCGCGAGGTCGGCACCGAGGGCAACCTCGGCGGTCAGGCACAGGTGCGGGGCGTCTCCGGGGTCTGGAAGGACCTGACGGACAACGTCAACTTCATGGCCCTGAACCTGACATCGCAGGTGCGGAACATCGCCCAGGTGACGACCGCCGTGGCCAACGGCGACCTGTCGAAGAAGATCACCGTCGACGCGCGCGGCGAGATCCTCGAACTGAAGGACACCGTCAACACGATGGTGGAGCAGCTGCGCGCCTTCGCCGACGAGGTCACCCGCGTCGCCCGTGAGGTCGGCACCGACGGCCGACTCGGCGGCAGGGCCCAGGTGTTGGGCGTCTCCGGGGTCTGGCGCGACCTGACCGACAACGTCAACTACATGGCGGACAACCTGACATCACAGGTGCGGAACATCGCCCAGGTCGCGACGGCGGTGGCGCAGGGCGACCTGTCGAAGAAGATCGACGTGGACGCCCGCGGCGAGATCCTGGAACTCAAGACCACCATCAACACCATGGTCGACACGCTCTCGTCCTTCTCGTCCGAGGTCACCCGGGTGGCGCGCGAGGTCGGCTCCGAGGGCCAACTCGGCGGCCAGGCACGGGTGGAGGGCGTCTACGGCACATGGAAGCGCCTGACGACCAACGTGAACGAACTCGCGCTCAACCTCACCACGCAGGTCCGCGCGATCGCCGAGGTCGCCTCGGCGGTGGCACAGGGCGACATGTCCCGCTCGATCACGGTGGAGACCCAGGGCGAGGTCACCGAGCTCAAGGACAACATCAACCTGATGGTGGCCAACCTCCGCGAGACGACCCGCGCTAAGGACTGGCTGGAGTCCAACCTGGCCCGCCTCGCCGCGCTGATGCAGGGACACCGGGACCTGATGGAGGTCGCCGACCTGATCCTGCGCGAGCTGACGCCGCTGGTGAACGCGCAGTACGGGGCGTTCTTCCTGGCCGATCCCGACGAGGACAGCCTGCGAACGGCCATCCCCGCCAAGGGACTTGCCTTCATCGCCGGGTACGGGGCGGCGCAGGGCGCGACCGTGGACACCGGCGGGATGCCGGTGCACGGTCTGGTGCGGCAGGCGGCGCGGGAGAAGAAGCGCATCCTGGTGGACGAGGCGCCGCCCGGCTACATCAAGATCAACAGCGGGCTCGGCGAGGCCTCACCGGCGAGCGTGGTCATCATCCCGATCATCTTCGAGGACCGGCTCCTCGGCGTGATCGAACTGGCCTCCTTCTCCCGCTTCTCCGACGTCCACCTGGCGTTCTTCGACCAGTTCGTGAACACCATCGGCGTCGCGATCAACACCATCATCGCCAACTCCCGCACGGAGTCACTGCTCGGCGAGTCCCAGCGCCTCGCGATGCAGTTGCAGGAACGCTCGGACGAACTCCAGAAGCAGCAGGCCGAGTTGCAGCGCTCGAACGCCGAACTGGAGGAGAAGGCAGCCCTGTTGGCGACCTCCTCCCAGTACAAGTCGGAGTTCCTGGCGAACATGTCGCACGAACTCCGCACGCCCCTCAACTCGTTGCTGATCCTGGCCCGGCTGCTCTCCGACAACCCGGACGGCCGGCTCTCCGAACAGGAAGTGCAGTTCGCGACCACGATCCACCGCTCCGGCTCGGATCTGCTCCAGCTCATCAACGACATCCTCGACCTGTCGAAGATCGAGGCCGGCCGCATGGACGTACGCCCCAAACGGCTCCCGCTCATCAAGCTCCTCGACTACGTCCACGCCACGTTCCGCCCGCTCACCCTGGACCGGGGGCTCGCGTTCGAGGTGTCGGTGGGCGAGGACGTGCCGCGCGAGCTGTGGTCGGACGAGCAGCGGCTCCAGCAGATCCTGCGCAACCTGCTGTCCAACGCCATCAAGTTCACCGCGACGGGCCGCGTCGAACTCCGTGTCAACCGCGTCAAGGACCCCGAGCACCGCTACTGCGACGACAGCGACGAGGTCATCGTCTTCGCCGTCTCCGACACCGGGATCGGCATCGCCCCCGAGAAACTCCCGGTGATCTTCGAGGCGTTCCAGCAGGCCGACGGCACCACCAACCGCAAGTACGGCGGCACCGGGCTCGGGCTGTCCATCAGCCGCGAGATCGCCGGCCTGCTGGGCGGCCGTATCGTCGCCGAGAGCGAACCGGGGCAGGGCTCCACCTTCACTCTCTACGTCCCCGTCGTCAGCCCCGGGCACGCGGCGGGCGGCGCGCCGCTCACCGAGGACCATGAACTGCCGCTGCCTCCCGAGCAGTTGTCGTCGGAGCCGTTCACCGCGCACGAGGTGGACGACAGTTGGCCCACGCCTACCAAGCTGGAGGCGTGGAAGGCCGGGCGGGCGGGTCAAGTACTGCCGGGGCGGCGGGTGTTGATCGTCGACGACGACATCCGCAACGTCTTCGCGCTCACCCATGTGCTGGGGCGGGTCGGGATGCCGGTGCTGTACGCGGAGAACGGCCGCGAGGGCATCGAGACGCTGGAGCGCAACCCGGACGTCGAGCTCGTGCTGATGGACATCATGATGCCGGAGATGGACGGGTACGAGACCATCGCCGCCATCCGCCGCGCCCCGCGCTGGACCGGGCTGCCCATCGTCGCGCTCACCGCGAAGGCGATGCCGGGCGACCGGGAGAAGTCCATCGCGCGGGGCGCCAACGACTACGTACCGAAGCCGGTCGACGTCGACCAGTTGCTGACCGTCGTGTGCGCGCTCCTGGACCCCGAGACCGGGGCCGAGTCCGGGGACATCGCGGGGGCGGATCCGGGTACTTCAGGGGAGACGGCGGCACCGCCGACGACTGAGTGAGGCACAGCCATCATGAGCGCTGAGGCAACGACCGACGAGCGCGCGAGCATCCTCCTGGTCGATGACATGGAGGACAACCTGGTCGCGCTGGAGGCCGTCCTGGGGTCCCTCAACGAGCCGCTGGTGCGGGCGCGTTCGGGCGAGGAGGCGATGAAGGCGCTGCTGCGGCAGCGGTTCGCCGTGGTCCTGCTGGACATCCGGATGCCGGGGATGGACGGGTTCGAGACCGCGGCCAACATCAAACGGCTCGATCAGACCAAGGACGTGCCGATCATCTTCCTGACCGGGACGGACGCCGACGCGGGGTATGCGTTCCGGGGCTATGCCACCGGTGCCGCCGACTACTTGACCAAGCCGTTCGACCCCTGGGTGCTGCGGGCCAAGGTGAGCGTGTTCCTCGAACTGCACCGCAAGAACCAGCTGTTGGAGCGGATGCTGGCTCGGGAGCAGGGGCAGTTCGATGAGCTGGCGTTGCGGCTCAAGGAGATCGAGGCGCGGATGGCCGCGAGTTCCGTTGACGAGGTGGGGGAACTTCGGGTGCAGGTGCGGGAGATGGGGCAACTCGTGCGGAACATGCGGCGGCGTTAGGGCCACGACGGGTGCGTTGTCGAGTGCGGGTCCGGTGAGGGCCGGGCGCGCGGTTCTCCGCGCCCCTGATGGCCCGCGGTCCCTTCCGGGCGCGGGCCAACAGCAGGGTCACGCCTCGCGTGAGCCCGCGTACATGTCGTCGATCAGGTGCTTGTACTCGCGTTCCACGACCGGGCGCTTCAGTTTGAGGCTCGGGGTGATCTCGCCGTGCTCGACGTCGAGGTCGCGGGGCAGGAGGCGGAACTTCTTGATGGTCTGCCAGCGTTGGAGGCCCTCGTTGAGTTCCTTGACGTAGGCCTCGACCATGGCGACCGTCGCGGGGGCGGCGACGACCTCGGCGTAGGACCTGCCCTCCAGGTCGTTCTCCTTGGCCCACTCCAGGATGGAGGGTTCGTCGAGGGAGATCAGGGCGGTGCAGAAGTTCCGGTCGGCGCCGTGCACCAGGATGTTGGAGACGTAGGGGCAGACGGCCTTGAACTGGCCCTCTACCTCGGCGGGGGCGATGTACTTGCCGCCGGAGGTCTTGATGAGGTCCTTCTTGCGGTCCGTGATGCGGAGGTAGCCGTCCGGGGAGAGTTCGCCGATGTCGCCGGTGTGGAACCAGCCGTCGGACTCCAGGACCTCGGCGGTCTTCTCAGGGAGGCCGTGGTAGCCCTCCATGATCCCGGGGCCGCGCAGCAGGATCTCGCCGTCGTCCGCGATGCGCACCTCCGTGCCGGGCAGCGGCTTGCCGACCGTGCCGGTGCGATAGGCCTCGCCGGGATTCACGAAGGAGGCCGCGGAGGACTCGGTCAGGCCGTAGCCCTCCAGGATGTGGATGCCGGCGCCGGCGAAGAAGTAGCCGATGTCGGGCGCGAGCGCGGCCGATCCGGAAACGCAGGCGCGCAGCTTGCCGCCGAAGGCCTCGCGGATCTTCGCGTAGACCAGCGCGTCGGCGACCTTGTGCTTGGCGGCGAGGCCGAAGGGCGCGGTGGCGGTGCCGGTGCGGCGGAAGTTGTCCTGGGTGACCTTGGCGTACTCGCGGGCGACCTCGGCGGCCCACTGGAAGACCTTGTACTTGGCGCCGCCGCCGGCGCGGGCCTTGGCGGCGACCCCGTTGTAGACCTTCTCGAAGATGCGCGGGACGGCGGCCATGTACGTCGGCTGCACGACCGGCAGGTTCTCGATGATCTTGTCGACGCGGCCGTCCACGGCGGTGACATGGCCGATCTCGATGTGCCCGGAGGTGAGCACCTTGCCGAAGACGTGGGCGAGGGGCAGCCACAGGTACTGCACGTCGTCGGGGCCGAGGAGGCCGGTCGCGGCGATGGCCTTGGCGAGGTAGGACCAGTTGTCGTGCGGGAGGCGGACGCCCTTGGGGCGGCCGGTGGTGCCCGAGGTGTAGATGATCGTCGCGAGCTGGTCCTTGGTGATGGCCGCGACCCGCTCCTTGATCAGGTCCGGGTTCTTCTCCAGGTACGCGGCGCCGCGCTGCTCCAGCTCGGCGAGGGTGAGCACCCAGTCGCCGGTCTCCACGCCGGTCGGGTCGATGACCACGACATGGGTCAGCTCGGGCAGTTCGGCGCGCTTCTCCCGCGCCTTGGCGAGCTGGGTCGCGTCCTCCGCGATGAGGACCTTGCTGCCGGAGTCGGCGAGGATGAACGTCGACTCATCGGCGTTGGTCTGCGGATACACCGTGGTCGTGGCGGCGCCCGCGCACAGGATGCCCAGGTCGGCGAGGATCCACTCGACGCGGGTGGCGGAGGCGAGCGCGACGCGCTCCTCGGGCTGTACGCCCAGTTCGATCAGACCGGCGGCGATCGCGAAGACCTGCTCGGCGGACTGGGCCCAGGTCAGCGACTTCCATGCGTCGGGGCCCTCGCCGGAGGCCGCCGGTACCGGGTAGCGGTAGGCCTCCGCGTCCGGCGTGGCCGCCACCCGCTCCAGGAAGAGGCCCGCCACGGACGGCGGGCGGTTCTCGATCAGGGTCTGTGTGTCGCTCACGACATCCTCCGGGCCCGCGACGGTGCGGCTGCTGGCTTGTTGCTGCGGCGGTTGGCTCAATGCGGCTGGTGACTCGGTGCGGCTGATGACTCGATGGGTCTGGTGACTCAGTGTGGCTCGTGCCGCAGGGCGGCTGGTAGCCCCTGGAACTGTTGTTTAACTCACGAGTAACTATGGGGCAGTGATCAGAGTAAGCCGCGACCGGCCGGTGCGTAAGGGGCGATGGAGGGCCACTTCCACCGGAGTCGGGACCACGCCATGGGGAGCCACGACTCGGGGCCCGCCGCGCGACAGCGCAACGGGCCCCGTGCATCACCGGTTGCCGTCCGAAATTTCGGTGTATAGGGCCGCTACTTCTTGCCCTTGCCCCCGCCGCCGTTGTCGTCGCTGGACAGCACCGCGATGAATGCCTCCTGGGGAACCTCCACGGAACCCACCATCTTCATCCGCTTCTTGCCCTCCTTCTGCTTCTCCAGCAGCTTCCGCTTACGGGAGATGTCACCGCCGTAGCACTTGGCGAGGACGTCCTTGCGGATGGCGCGGATGGTCTCGCGGGCGATGACCCGGGAGCCGATCGCGGCCTGGATGGGCACCTCGAAGGCCTGCCGCGGGATCAGCTCGCGCAGCTTGGCGACCAGCCGCACGCCGTACGCGTACGCCGCGTCCTTGTGCGTGATCGCCGAGAAGGCGTCCACCTTGTCGCCGTGCAGCAGGATGTCGACCTTGACCAGGCTGGACGTCACCTCGCCGGTGGGCTCGTAGTCGAGCGATGCGTAGCCGCGGGTCTTGGACTTCAGCTGGTCGAAGAAGTCGAAGACGATCTCCGCGAGGGGCAGCGTGTAGCGGATCTCGACGCGGTCCTCGGAGAGGTAGTCCATGCCGAGCAGGGTGCCGCGCCGGGTCTGACACAGCTCCATGATCGAGCCGATGAACTCCGACGGCGCCAGGATCGTCGCGCGCACGACGGGCTCGTAGACCTTGTCGATCTTCCCCTCGGGGAACTCGCTCGGGTTGGTGACGATGTGCTCGCTGCCGTCCTCCATGTCGACCCGGTACACCACGTTCGGCGCGGTCGCGATGAGGTCGAGGCCGAACTCGCGCTCCAGCCGCTCCCGGATCACGTCCAGGTGCAGCAGCCCGAGGAAGCCGACGCGGAAGCCGAAGCCGAGGGCGGCGGAGGTCTCCGGCTCGTAGACCAGGGCGGCGTCGTTGAGCTGGAGCTTGTCGAGGGCCTCGCGCAGCTCCGGATAGTCGGACCCGTCCAGCGGGTACAGGCCCGAGAAGACCATCGGCTTCGGGTCCTTGTAGCCGCCGAGCGCCTCGGTCGCGCCCTGGTGCAGGGTGGTGATCGTGTCACCGACCTTGGACTGGCGGACGTCCTTCACACCGGTGATCAGATAGCCGACCTCGCCGACCCCGAGCCCGTCCGCGCCGAGCATCTCCGGGGAGTTGGTGCCGATCTCCAGCAGCTCGTGCGTGGCGTTCGTCGACATCATCCGGATCCGCTCGCGCTTGGTGAGCTGACCGTCGATGACACGGATGTACGTCACGACGCCCCGGTAGGAGTCGTAGACGGAGTCGAAGATCATGGCGCGGGCGGGCGCGTCGGCGTTCCCGACCGGCGCCGGGATCTCCTGGACGACCTTGTTCAGCAGCGCGTCGACACCGATACCGGTCTTCGCGGACACCCGCAGCACGTCGTCGGGCTCGCAGCCGACGAGGTTGGCCAGCTCCTCGGCGAACTTCTCGGGCTGCGCGGCCGGCAGGTCGATCTTGTTCAGTACGGGGATGATCGTGAGGTCGTTCTCCATCGCCAGGTAGAGGTTGGCGAGGGTCTGGGCCTCGATGCCCTGGGCGGCGTCCACGAGCAGCACGGTGCCCTCGCAGGCGGCGAGCGACCGCGAGACCTCGTACGTGAAGTCGACGTGTCCCGGGGTGTCGATCATGTTGAGGATGTGGGTACTGCCCTTGTCGGCCCCTTCGGTGGGGGCCCAGGGCAGACGCACCGCCTGGGACTTGATCGTGATGCCGCGCTCGCGCTCGATGTCCATGCGGTCGAGGTACTGAGCACGCATCTGCCGCTGGTCGACCACTCCGGTCAGCTGGAGCATCCGGTCGGCGAGCGTGGACTTGCCGTGGTCGATGTGCGCGATGATGCAGAAATTGCGGATCAACGCCGGGTCGGTACGGCTCGGCTCGGGCACATGGCTGGGGATCGCGGGCACGCAGGGTCCTGATTCTTGAGGCGTCCGCAGTGTCTGCGGTCTCGGGTCGGATCGATACGTAGTCTCCATCGTCCCACGCGTGGGAGGTGCGGTCCGGTTTGGGCCGGTGCGGGTGGGTGAGTGTGGGGGTTCGGGGGCGGGTTTCCTGGGTGGGGTCGGGGTTTTGGGGTGGGTTTCGGGGGGTTTCAGAGATGGGCTCGGTGTTCGGGGATGCGCGGGGTGTGGTTCGGGGAGGACCGGGGAGGTCCGGGGCTGGTCGGAGATCGGCTTGGTGGCCCGGCTTCGCATGGCAGGCAAGGGGTGCGGTTGAGGGCGGTGCGGTCGGGGCCGGTCCGAGCCGGTGCGGTCGGGGCCGGTGCGGTCCGGGGCCAGTGCGGTCCGGGCCTGTGGGGCTTCACCTGAGGCCTCCCGAGGACCGGCCCGGGGACCGGTTTGGGTGGGCCGGTGGGTGGCTGGTAGCCTGGGCGACTGTGTCTCATGCCCTCTCGGCACGAGGCTCACCCCAAGAAAATCATCGGCCCGGGACCCGTGCGGCCCCGTGCCAGAACCTGCAAAGGCTCATTCGTGGCGAACATCAAGTCCCAGATCAAGCGGATCAAGACCAACGAGAAGGCTCGGCTGCGCAACAAGGCCGTCAAGTCCTCCCTGAAGACCGCGATCCGCAAGGCCCGCGAAGCCGCTGCCGCGGGTGACGTCGAGAAGGCCACCGAGTACCAGCGCGCTGCCGCGCGTCAGCTCGACAAGGCCGTCGCGAAGGGCGTCATCCACAAGAACCAGGCCGCCAACAAGAAGTCGGCGCTTGCTTCCAAGGTCACCGCGCTCAAGGGCTGATCCTCCGCACTTGCCTCGGCCCGCGCCCGCGCGGACCGGACCAGTAGCAATCCACCGTGAGGACCATATCGAGCCCTCTACCTCGATTCACGGACAGACATCGTGGTCGCCACGCCACGTACAGTGCCCCCGGACCCACTTCGGGGGCATTGCTGTGTCCGCCCCCTGTACCGCCGGGGTTCACACCACCGGGGCTCCGCTACGACGGTCCCCTTGACCGGGTGACCGGGTGACCGGGTGACCGGGTGACCGGGTGACCGGGTGACCGGGTCTTACGACCGTCCCCGTGACCGGGCCGCCCGTGCGATGGTGACGACCGCCTTCTCCAGCGCGTACTCCGGGTCGTCTCCCCCGCCCTTCACTCCCGCGTCCGCCTCGGCCACCGCGCGCAGCGCGACGGAGACCGCGTCCGGTGTCCAGCCCCGCATCTGCTGCCGCACCCGGTCGATCTTCCACGGCGGCATCCCCAGCTCACGCGCCAGATCCGCCGGCCGCCCCCCGCGCGCGGACGACAGCTTCCCGATCGCCCGTACGCCCTGTGCCAGCGCGCTGGTGATCAGCACCGGCGCGACCCCGGTGGACAGCGACCAGCGCAACGCCTCCAGCGCCTCCGCCGCGCGGCCCTCCACGGCTCGGTCCGCGACCGTGAAGCTCGACGCCTCGGCCCGGCCCGTGTAGTACCGGCCGACGACCGCCTCGTCGATGGTCCCCTCGACGTCGGCGGCCAACTGGGAGACGGCGGACGCCAGTTCCCGCAGATCGCTGCCGATGGAGTCGACGAGCGCCTGGCAGGCCTCCGGCGTGGCCGATCTCCCGGTCGCCCGGAACTCGCCCCGCACGAACGCCAGCCGGTCCGCCGGCTTCGTCATCTTCGGGCAGGCCACCTCCCGCGCCCCCGCCTTGCGCGCGGCGTCGAGCAGCGCCTTGCCCTTCACCCCGCCCGCGTGCAGCAGCACGAGGGTGATCTCCTCGGCGGGCGCGCCGAGATACCCCTTCACGTCCTTGACCGTGTCCGCGGACAGGTCCTGCGCATTGCGTACGACCACGACCTTCCGCTCCGCGAAGAGCGAGGGACTCGTCAACTCGGCGAGCGTGCCGGGCTGCAACTGGTCCGAGGTGAGGTCACGTACATCCGTGTCGGCGTCGGCGGCCCGGGCGGCGGCCACCACCTCCTGCACGGCACGGTCGAGCAGGAGGTCCTCCTGGCCCACGGCAAGAGTCACCGGGGCGAGAGGGTCGTCATTCGCAGTCTTCCTGGCCATTGCGTAAAGCATCGCACGCGGCACTGACAACGGGGGTCGGGTGGCGTGTGGGCCCGGGGGGTGGTCGGGGGTGGGGGCTGGGTTCGCGTGCGGGGGCCCGGGCGCGGGGCCGAGTTCGCGTGCGGGGGTTCGGGCGCGGGGCTGGGTGCGCGTCCGGAGGGGCGGGCTGGGGTGCGGGCGCGAGTGCACCTGCGGGGCCGGGTTCGGGGGCGAGGTGCGGGCCAGAGCGCGCGTGCGGTCGAGGGAGTGCAGTACGGGGCCCGGGCTCGGGTGCGCGCGCCGGGCCGGGGTTGGGCTGGATGCGGAGGGGGCGGGCTCGGGTGCGCGTGCGCGGCCAGGACGGGATCGGGCGCGCGCCGGGCCGGGGCTGGGCTGGATGCGGAGGGGGCGGGCTCGGGTGCGCGTGCGCGGCCAAGGCGGGATCGGGCGCGCGCCGGGCCGGGGCTGGGGCTGGGCTCGGGTACGCGTGCCGAGCCAAGGCCAGGGTTGGGCCGGGTGCGGGGGGGGCGGGCTCGGCTGCGCGTGCGCGGCCAAGGCGGGATCGAAATCGGGCGCGCGTGCCCGGCCAGGGCCGGGGACGGGCTCCGGGTGACCGTGCGGCATCGGGTCGGTTCGGGGGCGAGGCCGACCTCAGAACGGAGGTCCGGCCCTAGAACCGGGGCGAGTCGGCCGTGGAAGGTGTGCGGCTACGACCACGAGACCGCCGCCGCCTCTACGGCTCCTCGCGCCAGCCCTCCCACTCCCCCGCGAAGGCGTCCAGCTCTCCGGGGTCGAGGCGGGCGTGCTCGTCGCGCAGGACCAGGAGCCACTGGGCGTCCTCGGCGTCGTCCTCACCGGCCAGGGCATCCCGTACCAACTGGGGTTCCTCGTCGAGTGGGAACCGCTCGCCGATCACCTCCGCCGCCTCCTGGGCCGCGTCGCGGTCGGGCAGCACCAGCACATGTCTCACATCGCTCACACAGGATATTTTCTACCCCCGCTTCCGCACCTCCGGAACCGACCCCAGCACGATCCCGAACCGCTCCCGGTACGCCCCCAACACTTCGTCGTCCGTGGTCAGTTCACGTACGTCCCGCGTACCCTCCTCGCTGGTCACCGTGAGGGTCCGGCCGGAGAGCGTGATCCTTCCGCCGTCCTCCAGGAGCCGGGAACAGACCAGGGACTGGGTGAAGTGGGAGGCCGGTGACGTGCTGTGCCACCACGCCCCGGCCACGAAATCGGCGAGTTCCCGGGGCCGAAGTTCCAGGCGGTACTGCGGCTTGCCCTCGTGGACGACGTCCAGGTCGGGTCCCACCTCGACCAGCGTGAACGTCCCGCCCGGGTCCGGCTGCCCACCCCGTTCCGCGAACGCCAGCGGGTGGTGGCTGTGCTTGCCGAAACCCACGTCGGCCAGCCACACACTCCCGTCCGCCGTCCCCACCCGCAGCGCGAGATGGTCGTACGGGATGCCGAGCCGCCCCTCGTCCCCGTGCACCCGCGCGGCGAGCGGGGTGACCTCGAAGCCGAGGGCGCCGAGCAACGCCCCGAAGGCGCCGTTGAGTTCGTAGCAGAAACCGCCCCTGCACGCGCCCACCACCTTGTCCACCAGGCGGTTCTCGTCCAGCACGATCTCCTCGCCCAGATGGACCGACAGGTTCTCGAAGGGCACGGCCCGCAGATGGTGGAGTTGCAGCTCACGTAGTGCGTCGGCGGTGGGCGCGGGTGGGCGGGCGAGGCCCAGGCGGTGGAGGTAGGCGTCGACCTGTGCGGGGTTCATGCCCCCAGTCTCACTCCGGGACGGGGGCGGTGCGCGTGCTGCCGGGTGAGATTTGGGCCTACGGTGCAGCGGTCCGGTCGTTGGACCTGAAGGCGCCGTGCCAGTGACCCGCGCCGCCCCACCCGTTCCATCACCCGCGTATCACCCGCAATCCCTCCCCGCTTCCGCCGACCGCCAACGCCCCGTCCTCGTCCGTGCGCAGCACCACCGCGCCCATGGCCCGCAGCGCCGCGACCGTACTCGGGGCGGGGTGACCGTAGACGTTGTGCTCGCCGCAGGAGATCAGCGCGAGCCGCGGGGCCACTCTGCGTATCAGGTCCGGGTCTTGGTAGGCCGAGCCGTGATGGGCGACTTTGAGTACGTCCACGTTGCCCAGCAGCGCGGCTGCCGGTGACCTCAACAGCTGTTGCTGGGCCGGAGGTTCGAGATCCCCGAGCAGCAGCAGCCTTAGCCCGGCCGTCCGTACCAGCAGGGCGATGCTGGCGTCGTTCGGCCCGTCCAGGTCGGGCGCCTGGCGCGGTGAGGGCGGTGGGGGCCACAGCACCTGCCAGGCCAGCGGGCCGGTGCGCCGCTCCTCGCCGGCCACGGCCCGGGTGATCGGGATGTGCCGTTCCGCCGCCGCCCTCCGCACGAACTCGACCTGGTCCGCGGGCTCTTCGAACGACGTCGTCTCGATCGCGCCCACCGAACGGCCCCGCAACACCCCGGGCAGCCCCGCCACGTGGTCGGCGTGGAAGTGGGTCAGCACGACGAGCGGGATTCTGGTGATACCGAGCGTGCGCAGACACTGGTCGACCGGCTTCGGATCGGGACCGGCGTCCACGACCACGCCAGTGCCCTTGCCGACCGCGAGCACCGTCGCGTCCCCCTGCCCGACATCACACATCGCGAACCGCCAACCCGGCGGCGGCCACCCCGTGATCACCCGGGTCAACGGCGCCGGTGCCACCACGATCAGCAGCAGTACGAACCCGCACACCCCGCACAGCCAGGGGTACTTCAACAGCCGCCGCCCGACCAGCACAAGGGCCGCGACCACGACGGCGAGAAGCAGCGCCCCGGTCCAACTCCCCGGCCAGTCCACTCCCCCACCGGGCAGCGCCGCGCCGGTCCGGGCGACGTCCGCGATCCACCCCGTGGGCCAACTCGCGCCCCACGCGAGCACCTTGGCCACCGGCATCGCCACCGGCGCCACCGCCAGCGCGGCGAAACCCAACACCGTGGCCGGCGCGACCGCGATCTCCGCGAGCAGATTGCACGGCACCGCCACCAGACTGACCCGCGCCGACAACACGGCCACGACCGGCGCGCACAACGCCTGCGCGGCAGCGGCTGCGGCCAGCGCCTCGGCCAACCGCGGCGGAACCCGGTGCCGCCGCAGCGTCTCGCTCCAGCGCGGCGCGAGCGTGAGCAACGCGCCGGTCGCCAGCACAGAGAGCAGGAAGCCATAACTCCGGGCCAGCCACGGGTCGTAGAGCACCAGCAGCAGGACGGCCGTCGCCAGGGCCGGGATCAGTGATCTGCGGCGCCCGGTCGCGAGGGCGAGCAGCGCTACGGCTCCGCAGGCCGCGGCCCGCAGCACGCTCGGGTCGGGACGGCACACGACGACGAAGCCGAGCGTGAGCACCCCGCCGAGCAGTGCCGTCGCCCGGAGGGAGATGCCCAGACGCGGTGCCAGACCCCGGCGTTCGATGTGCTGGGCGAGGCCGGGCGGGCCGATGAGGAGAGCGAGCAAGATGGTCAGGTTGCTTCCGGACACGGCGAGGGTGTGCGCGAGGTCCGTCTCCTTGAAGGCCTCGTCCAACTCGGGTGTGATCCGCGCGGTGTCCCCGACGACCAGCCCCGGCAGCAACGCCCGCGCGTCGCCCGGCAATCCGTCGGTGGCCTCACGCAGCCCTGCCCGCAACCGCCCCGCGAACCGCTGCGCCCCGGATGGCTCCTCCACCACCTCCGGCACCGGTTGGTTCCGCACCCGCAGCACCGCCGCGACCCGGTCCCCGCTCGTCAGTGAGGGTGCCAACCTCGCGGTCACCTTGACTCGCGTGGAGGGAAGCAGCCCGAGCCAAGGTGAACGCTCCGGCCCGCCATGCGAATCCCCTTTCGCGCCCCCTCTCTTGGTGGACGAGCCCGGGTCGACGATCAACAGCACCGGTGCCCGTGTCTCCACGACCGTCCCGTCCATCTCCTCGACCCGCCGCACCTCGGCGTCGACCAGCACGGAGACCGGAGCCGCGTGATCCCCACTGATCCGGGGCCGGGTCAGCCGTGGATCGGAACCGACCTCCACCTCCGCGGTCACGGTCGCGTACTCCCGTGCCAACTCGGGTACCGGCCCGCGCCGCAGATCCGCCCCGTGCAGCCCGGCAGAGGCCGCGGCCGCGGCGATGGAGAGAAGCAGCGCGGCGATCGAGACACGGGGCCACGTGGCGTGCCTCCATGTCGGCTGGCGCGGTGTGGACTGTGGCCGTGTGGACTGTGGACGGGTGGGCTGCCGCCGTGTGGTCCGTTGCCGTGTCATCAGTAGCACGAGCGCCACCGCCACAGCCGCGAGTGCTACTCCCGTGACCCACGCCGGTGACGCGTCGAGTGCGAGTGCCGCGGTAGCCCAGGCCGCGAGTGCAGGTGGTACGAGTCGTAGGTCTGTCGGTCCTTCCCGGTGGGGGTGGGGGGTACCCAGCTGGTTGCCGGAGGTGGCGTGCACGGTCCGGTGGGGAGGTGCGGGGATGTCGTCCCGCGCCGTGCGACGAGGGGGCATGGGCTCGGGCCCGGGCGGAACGTCCTGGACGTGGGTCATGGCTGGACCAGATCCCGCAGGTCGGCGAAGCGGCGGTCGCCGATGCCGTTGACCTGACGCAGTTCGTCCACCGTGCGGAAACCGCCGTGCTGGGTGCGGTAGTCGATGATGTGCTGCGCCAGCACCGGGCCTACGCCGGGCAGGGTGTTGAGCTGGTCCGCGGTGCCCGTGTTGAGGGAGACCGGGGCCGTCGGAACTGCTCCCGCGGCGGAACCGGCGACTCCTGCGGTGTTCGCGCCGCCCACACCCGGCGCTGCCGCGGGGGCCGGAGCGCCGACGACGATCTGCTCCCCGTCCACGAGGAACCGAGCACGGTTGAGCCCCTCCGTGTTCGTCCCCGGACGCACCCCACCCGCCACCCGCAGGGCGTCGGTCACCCGCGAACCGGCCGGAAGCCGATGCACCCCGGGCTCCCGGACCTTGCCGCTGACATCCACGACGATCTCGGCACCGGCGGCACCGGTGGCATCGGCCCCACTCGCAGGGCGCGCTCCGACCGACGAGGCACGCGCTCCGGCCCCTTTGCCCGCAGCCCCGCCCTCGCTCCCACCCCCGTCTCCAAAGGGAGCCGCCGCGCGGACAACCTCCGGTGCGCGAACGGGTTGAGTCCGGCCCACCCAGAAGTGCTGCACGGCGAAGACCCCGGCCACCAGCAGCAGAACACCGAGCGCGATCACGTTCCGCCGCTCCAGCCCACACCGCGTCTGCACCCACACCGGCATCCGCTCCCGCAGAGCCGCCCCGACCCGCTCCCGCCAAGCCCCCGACGCCCGGTCCCGCCGGGTACCCGCCTCACCGGCACGGCTGAAATCTCCGGGGTCCGCCAAGCCCCCAGCATCTGCGGCCACTTCAGCCGCGTCGGCGCCCAAGAACCCATCGGGTTCAGGAGCAACACCCGCCGGCGCCCCCACAAGGACCGCCCGCTCCCGCTCTCCCTTCAACTGCCTTGCCGACGACTCGATCTCCGGCTCCGACTCGGGCCCACGCCCCGACCCCGGCTCCGCCTCCGACTTCGGCTCCGCCTCCGGAACAGCCCACGGCCCAGCATCAACAGGCGCCGGAAAACCAAGCCCCGCCGCCCTCACCACGGGCAGAACCGCATGCGCCCTTGCCTCAGTCGCCGGGGGAACCGCATGCCCCCTCGCCTCACTCACCGGCAGAACCGCACGCCCCGTCGCCTCAGTCACCGGCGAAACAGAAGACCCCGCCCCCTCCTCAACCGACGAACCAGGGCCCGCGCACCCACCTCCGCCGCCACCCGCACCGACATCCCCGCCACCACCCGGCGGCCCACTCCCCAACTCCCCCCGCTCCCCGGCCCGTTCGCCAAAGAGCAGTTCCGCCCGCCGCCGAAGCTCGTCCGCCGAAGCCTGACGATGTGCCCGCCCCCGCGTCGCCGGTCGGCGATACCGGGTCCGGCCGTCGGAGAAGGGAGCGCGGCCCGGGCCGCTGGTCGCAGTCGCTGTGTGTGAGCGTGATCGAAGTGCCATGTGCCGAGCATCGGACATCCCGCGACTTCGCGATGATCTTGGTCAATTCCCGGGGACGACAGCCCAGTTGTGGATAACTCCGTCACCCATACGGGCGTCCCCACACAAGGCACCGGCCAGGACACCTGGCCTCGCACACCCCGCCAAGGAACATCGCCCCCGGCACTCCCCGTCACCGAGCCGAAACCACAGCCCCCAACAACCCAGGCCCGGTATGCGCCCCGATCACCGCCCCGACCTCACTGACATGCAGATCCGCCAGCCCCGGCACCCGCCCCCGCAAGCGATCCGCGAGCGCCGACGCCCGCTCGGGCGCGGAGAGATGGTGGACGGCGATGTCGACCTGTGCGCTGCCCGCCCGGTCCGCCGCGAGTTCTTCGAGCCGGGCGATCGCCTTCGACGCCGTCCGTACCTTCTCCAGGAGTTCGATGCGCCCGCCCTCCAGCTGGAGCAGCGGCTTCACGGCGAGCGCGGAGCCGAGCAGCGCCTGGGCCGCGCCGATACGGCCGCCCCGGCGCAAATAGTCGAGGGTGTCGACGTAGAAGTAGGCGGACGTACCGGCGGCCCGCTTCTCCGCGGCCGTCACCGCCTCGTCCACCGTGCCGCCGGCCTCCGCCGTCTCGGCCGCGGCGAGGGCGCAGAAGCCGAGGGCCATCGCGACCATCCCGGTGTCCACGACCCGCACCGGCACCGGTGCCTCACGCGCGGCGACGACGGCAGCGTCGTAGGTGCCGGAGAGTTCGGCGGAGAGGTGGAGGGAGACGATGCCGGTGGCGCCGGACTCGGCGACCTTGCGGTAGGTCTCCGCGAAGAGCTGGGGGCTGGGGCGCGAGGTGGTGACCGAGCGTCGCTTCTGGAGGGCCTGGGCCAGGGAGCGGGTGGAGATCTCGGTGCCCTCTTCGAGCGCCCGGTCGCCGAGGACCACGGTCAGCGGCACCGCTGTGATGCCGTGGCGCTCCATCGTCAGCGGCGGCAGGTAGGCCGTTGAATCGGTGACGATCGCGACATGGCGGGACATGAGCTGGAGGTTACCTGCCGTAGCGGCCGGACGGCAGCCCGACCCCTTTCACCTGGGCCGGAACCGGCCGGATCCTTACACATCGCCCACACGCTCGGTACCGCGCGATCAAGTCGTGCTCTCCGGGCGGGGTTTCTTCTGCCACGGGTAGCTGGGGCGCCGTCCCGGCGGGGTGATGGCGGACGGGGCCGGCTCCTCGGGAGCGGGGCGGGAGCGCGGGGGCTCCGGCCAGGTCTGCCGGGTGGTGGTGGCGTCGGCGGCCGGGGCGTCGGGCCACGGAGGCGGCGTGTGGTCCGCCTTCGTCCAGTGCCGCAGGGCGCCGGCCTCCATGTCTATCTGGGCGCTGAGCGAGTCCAGGTCGTCCTCCGCGAAGCGGCCGGCGCGGTCGCGGGCGGCCCAGCGCAGTGAGTCCGCCGACTTCGTGATGCGCTCGGTGCGCTCGCGCAGGGCGGGCAGTCGCTCGGCGAGGGTCTTGCGGTCGGGCTCGGACTCCAAGCGCCGCAGCTCGCCGTCGAGTTCGCGGCCGTGCGCGCTGAGCCGCTCGAAGAGGCCGAGGGACTCCTTGAGGGATTCGTCCTCGGTCACGCCCGCGTGCAGCGCGTCCTGGGTCGCGCGCATCGATGTCCGCAGGGCGAGGCGCAGTTGGGCCACCTGCCCCTGCGGGCCGGGCTGGGCGAAGGACTTGGCGCGCAGGGTGTGGTCCTCGACCGAGCGCCGGGCCTGCGCGACCGTGCGGTCGACGCCGCGCTTGGCCGCGCCGATCGCCTTCACCGCGGCATAGCTGCCGAGCACCACGAACAGCAGGAAGAGAAGGGCGAAGACTGTGATCACGGCTTCCAACGCTCCTCCACCGGCTCCGGACGGCACACACCGCGCCGCTCTTCCAAGGTAAACGCAACGGGCAGGTCCCGAGTTCCACAGGAACCCCGAACCTGCCCGTAGGGGACTACCCCGAGCCAACCGCCCGGCCACGGCGAAAAGCAACTCCTAAGGCCCTCGCCCCGACCTCGCTGAAGGCCCGCGCGGAACTACGCGGAACTACCGGACCACGGACCTACGCCGGAACGATGTTCACCAGCTTCGGCGCCCGCACGATGACCTTGCGGATGCCCGCGCCCTCCAGCGCGGCGACGACCTTCTCGTCGGCCAGCGCGACCTTCTCCAGCTCGGCGTCGGAGATCGTCGGGGAGACCTCCAGGCGCGCCTTGACCTTGCCCTTGATCTGCACGACGCAGGTCACGCTCTCGTCCACGACGTACGCCGGGTCGGCGACCGGGAAGTCCTGGTGGACCACCGTGTCGGTGTGGCCCAGCTTGCGCCACAGTTCCTCGGCGATGTGCGGGGCCAGCGGCGCGATCAGCAGCACCAGCGACTCGGCGACCGGGCGCGGCAGGGCGCCGCCCGCCTTGGTCAGCTGGTTGTTCAGCTCGGTGATCTTGGCGATGGCCGTGTTGAAGCGCAGGCCCGCCAGGTCCTGGCGCACCCCGTCGATCGCCTTGTGCAGGGCACGCAGCGTGTCCTCGTCGGGCTCGGTGTCGACGACCGTGACCTCGCCGGTCGTCTCGTCGACGATGTTGCGCCACAGCCGCTGCAGCAGCCGGTACTGGCCCACCACCGCGCGCGTGTCCCACGGCCGGGAGACGTCCAGGGGACCCATGGCCATCTCGTACAGGCGCAGGGTGTCGGCGCCGTACTCGTCGCAGATCTCGTCCGGAGTGACCGCGTTCTTCAGGGACTTGCCCATCTTGCCCAGCAGCCGGGAGACCTTCTCGCCCTGGTAGTAGTAGGCACCGTCGCGCTCCTCCACCTCGGCGGCCGGCACCGGGAAGCCGCGGCTGTCGCGGTAGACGTAGGCCTGGATCATGCCCTGGTTGAACAGCTTGTGGAACGGCTCGGGGGACGAGATGTGCCCCAGGTCGAACAGCACCTTGGACCAGAAGCGGGCGTACAGCAGGTGCAGTACGGCGTGCTCGGCGCCGCCGACGTACAGGTCGACGCCGCCGTGCGGCATGCCCGCGCGGGGGCCCATCCAGTACTGCTCGATGGCGGGGTCGACCAGCTGCTGGTCGTTGTGCGGGTCCAGGTAGCGCAGTTCGTACCAGCAGGAACCGGCCCAGTTCGGCATGGTGTTGGTCTCGCGGCGGTACTTCCGGGGGCCGCGGCCGTCGCCCAGGTCCAGGGTGACGGCGACCCAGTCCTCGTTGCGGGACAGGGGCGTCTCCGGGGACGTGTTGGCGTCGTCCGGGTCGAAGGTGCGCGGCGAGTAGTCCTCGACCTCCGGCAGCTCCAGGGGCAGCATCGACTCGGGCAGCGGGTGCGCGACGCCGTCCTCGTCGTAGACGATCGGGAAGGGCTCGCCCCAGTAGCGCTGGCGGCTGAACAGCCAGTCGCGCAGGCGGAAGTTGACGGTTCCCTCGCCGATGCCCTTGCGGGCCAGCCACTCCGTGATGCGGGCCTTGGCCTCGGCGACGGGCAGGCCGTCCAGGGAGATGTCGTCGTTCGAGGAGTTGATGATCTTCGCGTCGTACGACGCGAAAGCGTCCTCCCAGGTGGACGTGTCCGTGCCGCGGCCGTCGGTCGGCTCCACGATGCAGGTGATCGGCAGCTCGAAGGCGCGCGCGAAGTCGAAGTCGCGCTGGTCGCCCGCCGGGACGGCCATGATCGCGCCGGTGCCGTAGCCCATCAGCACGTAGTCGGCGATGAAGACCGGGATGCGCTCGCCGTTGACCGGGTTGGTCGCGAACGCGCCGGTGAAGACGCCGGTCTTCTCCTTGGCCTCGGCCTGCCGCTCCACGTCGGACTTGGTGCCGGCCTGCGCGCGGTACGCGGCGACGGCCTCCGCCGGGGTGGCGTGACCGCCGGTCCACGCGTCACGCGTGCCCTCGGGCCAGGCGGCCGGGGTGAACTTGTCGACCAGGGGGTGCTCGGGCGCCAGCACCATGTAGGTCGCGCCGAACAGGGTGTCGGGGCGGGTGGTGAAGACGGTGATGGTCTCGCCGTCGACGGGGAAGTCGACGCGGGCGCCCTCGGAGCGGCCGATCCAGTTGCGCTGCTGCAGCTTGATGGCCTCGGGCCAGTCCAGCTCCTCCAGGTCCGCCAGCAGCCGGTCGGCGTAGGCGGTGATGCGCATGTTCCACTGGCGCAGCTTGGCCTTGAAGACGGGGAAGTTGCCGCGCTCGGAGCGGCCGTCGGCGGTGACCTCCTCGTTGGCCAGCACGGTGCCCAGCCCGGGGCACCAGTTGACGGGCGCGTCGGAGGCGTACGCCAGGCGGAACTCGCCCAGGACGTCGGCACGTTCGGTGGCGTTCAGCTCGGCCCACGCGCGCGTGTGGCCCGGTACGGCACGCTCACCGGTCTCGAACTGGGCGACCAGCTCGGCGATCGGGCGGGCCTTGTCGGCCTCGTCGTCGTACCAGGAGTTGAAGATCTGCAGGAAGATCCACTGGGTCCACTTGTAGTACTCGGGGTCGATCGTGGCGAAGGACCGGCGCTTGTCGTGGCCCAGGCCCAGCGCGCGCAGCTGGGACTTCATGTTGGTGATGGCGGCCAGGGTGGTGATCCTGGGATGCTCGCCGGTCTGGACGGCGTGCTGTTCGGCGGGCAGGCCGAAGGCGTCGAAGCCCAGGGTGTGCAGCACGTTGTGGCCGGTCATCCGCTGGTACCGGGCGAACACGTCGGTGGCGATGTAGCCCAGGGGGTGGCCGACGTGCAGGCCCGCACCGGAGGGGTACGGGAACATGTCCATGATGAACTTCTTGGGGCGGGCGACCAGTTCGGGGTCGCCGGCCAGGTCACCGCTCGGGTTCGGTGCCTCGTAGGTGCCCTCGGCATCCCAGAAGTCCTGCCAGCGTGCCTCGATGTCCGCGGCCATGGCGGCCGTGTAGCGGTGCGGCGCGACCACTTCGGCGGCGGCAGCGGGGTTCGTCTCGCTCATGATCCTCAAGGCTCCATCGATCGTCTCTGCCAGCGGCTGCGACATTCAGGCTGTGACATTCACCAAATGAAAAATCCCCTCGCACAGGAGGGGACGCCGCGCCGATTCCGACCTCACCGTTCGCCGGTGGTCGGGACTGATCAGCGCGGCTCGCTAAGCAGAAGGCGTACAGCACGCATGGCGTCAGAGTACCGCAGCCCTTGAGCACAACGCGACGCGCTTCCGTATCACCCTTGGCACCCTGACCACACCGACCCGGACTGAACGAAGTTCAAGGACTACCTTCGCGTACCACCCCCTACGGGACATCACAGCAAGCGCATTGTCGTTTGATAACAACGCAATAACTCAAACCTCGTACCCACCGGTATGGAGCCACTTAGAGTTCGGCAGCGGGACCGCTTTCCCGATACTGCTCGGAGTTGCCCCCATGAACCCTCGTCGTAGTACCAGTTCGCTCCCCAAGCCGGGCCGTTCGGCCTATGGCGTGGTGAGCCTTGTCGTCCTGATCTTCATACCCGTGTTCGTGCTGCTCGGAGGCAGCCGGGTACAGGACTTCCTCAACTTCGGTGCGGGCGTCCTCTCGCTCGTCTCGCTCACCTGCTCCGTGATCTGGGGGCTGGTCGCCCAGGACCGGGTCATCCTCAACATCCGCCAGCGGATCGTGGCCCAGGGCATCCACCGGGTGACCGCCGTCGGCTCGATCGCCTTCCTGGTGATCCACATCACGGTCAAGCTGGCACTCGACCACACCGTCCTGATCGCCGCGCTGATCCCCTTCAGCCTCGGCGTGAAGGGCAGCGCCGGGCTCATCGGCCTCGGTTCCCTGGCCGGCCTGCTCATGATCTTCGTGGGCATCACCGGCGCCCTGCGCAACCAGTTCGCGTCCCCCGCGCCCATCGCCGCCCGCTGGCGCGCGATGCACATGCTGGCCTACCCGGCCTGGTGCGCCGCGCTGGTCCACGGCCTGTTCGCGGGCCGCGCGGCGAAGCCGTTCTTCATGATCTCGTACGAGCTGTGCCTGGTCGGGGTCGCCGCCGCCCTCGCCCTGCGCTCGGCCCCCCGCCCGTTCAAGCGGAAGTTCGCCGACAGGGTCGCCCGGCTCCTGGGCAACGAGGAGCGTCCCGGCCTGGACGAGCTCGACGCGAGCCGGGGCCGCGTGGGCGAGTCCACGCTGCCGGGCTTCGAGAGCCGGCGTCCGGCCGAGGGCCGACGGGCCGCGCGGCAGTCCTCGTTCACCGACACCGGGTCGGTCCCGCGCGTGGACCCCGCCACGTACGAGACGAGGTCCATGACCCCGGAGCCCGCCCAGAACGACTTCGCGGCCGCCTACCGCACCGCCACGCCGGAGTCCACCGGCCAGATGCCGTACATCACCGACCAGACAGCGCGCATGAACGTGCCGATGGACATGCAGAACACCCAGGCCGTCCCGCGCATGGAGAGCGGCGGCAGCACCTCCGGCAGCTGGCCGATCCCGACGCCGCCGCCGGTCGGCGAGGCGCCCCCGTCGGCGTACGACCCGCTCCAGGACACCGGGTACAACATCCCGACGTACAACAACAATTCGGGCACGGGCGGCTATGGGGAGGGATACGCGTACCCCACCGGTGAGTCGAACGGCACCTCCGGTACGTACAACCCCAATGACACGTACAACAGCGGTCCCGCCACTGATCAAACGCCCAACGCTTCGTACGACTTCGACGCGCAGGGCGGCTCGGGCGAACCTTGGAACACGCCTTCCGGAGGCTATAGGTGAACGAGGCCCTGCCCGACGTCCCAGAAGTCCGCGTCGTCGGGCTTCCGCAGCTCACGTCGGGCTTCGACCTTGTCGAGCGACTCGACCTGCCCATGCACCTGAAGGTGCACGGGCCGCTCGAACCGATGGGCGGGGAGCAGCTCGCGAAGCTCTCCGAGGCCATCAACCTGAAGGGCCGCGGCGGCGCGGGCTTCCCCTTCCACAAGAAGCTGCGTTCGGTCGCCGAGGCGGCGATCAAACGCGGCGTACGACCGGTCGTCGTCGTCAACGGCAGTGAGGACGAACCGGCCTGCCGCAAGGACACGGTGCTCATCAACCGTGCCCCTCACCTCATCCTGGACGGTGCCCTCCTGGTCGCCGAGGCCCTGGGGGCCCGCACGCTCGTGGTGGGGGTCACCAGGGAGTCGACGCAGCGCTCCATGGAGGCGGCACTCTCCGAGCGCGGCCTGAGCAACACCCGCCGTTCGGCACTGAAGGCGTTCGTCCAGCGCAACCCGGTCCGCATGGTCACCGGTGCCGCCGCGTCACTGATCCGCTCGATCGACGGCGGCCCGGCGATCCCGCCCGGCCGCAAGGTCAGCGCCTCCCAGAACGGCGTCGGCGGCGCCCCCACCCTGCTGTCGAACGCCGAGACGTTCGCCCAACTCGCCATCGCCGCCCGCATCGGCCCCGAGCGCTACGGCAACACCGGCCTCTACGACGAGCCCGGCACCGTCATGCTCACGGTCTCCGGGGCGGTCGCGCGCCCCATGGTGATCGAGGTCCCCACCGGCGTTCCGTTGCGCTACGTCCTGCAGTTGGCCGGCGCCCCGCCAGTCCCCCAGGGTGTGCTGACGGGCGGTTACCACGGCAAGTGGATCGACGCGGCGACGGTCAACGAGGCGATCGTCTCCCGCAACTCACTGGACGCGGTGGGCGGTGCGCTCGGCGCGGGCGCCATCATGCCGATCACCCAGGAGACCTGCCCGCTGGGCGAGTCACTGCGCGTGGCCCAGTGGCTGGCCGACGAGAGCGCGGGACAGTGCGGTCCCTGCTACCTCGGTCTGCCCGCCGCCGCGCGCGGCATGGAGGACATCCTCAACGGCGGCGGCCCGGCCGCCCTGGAGGCGCTCAAGCAGGTCGCCAAGGCCGTGAAGCGGCGCGGCGCGTGCTCGCACCCGGACGGCTCCGCGATGTTCCTGGAGTCGACCATCAAGGCGTTCACGGACGACCTCGCCGCCCACGTCCTCGGGAACGGCTGCGGAAGGCCCGTGGAGGGCGTTCTGCCGCTCTTCGAGGGCGGCCAGCTCCCGGCGGGCATCACGAGCGGCGCGGAGGCCGAGGAGAGCGGTCCCAGCCGTCAGAAGATCTACGTCGACTGGACGCTGTGCCGGGGCCACGGTCTGTGCGCGGACATCCTCCCGGAGGTCTTCGAACTCGGCGCGGACGGCTTCCCCACCGTCGCGCAGGCCCAGGTGCCTCGGTACGCCGAGGCGAAGGCGCTCCGCGCGGTGCGCCGTTGCCCCGCGCTCGCCCTGCGTCTGGAGGAGGAGTCTCCCCGGGACAAGACCCCGTCCCGGAACCTGCCGGTCCTCTCCCAGGGCCGCGGCCGGCGGGCCCTGGGCCGCTGAGCGCACGGACGGCGACGCCGCCTCTTCTTGAGAAGGGGCGGCCCACCGGCCCCTGACCGGCGCCAACTCCCCCTGAACACACCGAAGGCGGATCATCCCGAGGGATGATCCGCCTTCGACTTCTGTGGAGCTAAGGAGAATTGAACTCCTGACCTCCTGCATGCCATGCAGGCGCTCTACCAACTGAGCTATAGCCCCTTGCGATGTCCTCCGGGTCTCCCCGGCGGCGAAGCAAACATTACACGGTGGACCCGGTGCACCACCAAATCGTTTCCGTTCTGTACGGATTCGACGGCTATGGTCCACCGGGCGGGCCCGCCCGGGGTCAAGCGGTGACGAAGGAATAGAACCGTTTCAAAGTGCAGTGCTCTTCGAGGAGCCGACCGTAGATCGGCTCGCCCTCGAGTTCGCGGTACGTCTCGATCGGATCGCCTTTTATGATCAGCGCCCGCGCGCACTCCTCGCACCAGTACTGGTAGTCGGGATTCACCGGTTCCATGTCACGGACGATCGGCGTCCCACTGCCGCACCAGTCGCACTTTCGCCTGTGTGCACCCATCGATCAGCTCCAGCTGTGGCCGCAGGCCGTGCACACGTAGGAAACTCCGCCGTTGTCACCGAGGACTTGCGCCACGTGGGCGGAACCGCAGGAAGGGCAGCTCAGGCGGGTGATCGTATCCCGTATCAACGCCGCATCGAAGAGGTGGTCGACCTCCTCGATGATGCTCGCAGGCATCGCTACTCCCTCCCGTCGGGCCGCGCCCCCTCCGGCCGTTTGATTCTGCCACGGCCGGACCAATACGGTCAGCGACGCCTTAGTACCAGTCCGGACACGGCACCCACCGCGGCCGTCCCGGCCAGGGCGAACATGCACGCCAAAAGCGCCTCCGCAGAGGTATACGCCCCCGGGGCCCCAAGTGACTCAAGCCGGTTCAAGAACAGTGTGCCGAAAACCGCGACCCCGAGCAGCTGCCCCAGCTGGGCGACCGTGGAGAGCAGTCCGCTGGCGTCCGCCGCGTCCTCGGGCCGCACTGTCGCCAGCGCCCGCGTCAGCGTCGGACTGAAGGCGAGCGCGAGCCCGGCCCCCACGCCGACGTACGCCACGTACAGTACGGCCCCGCCGCGGTCGCCGCCTTCGAACGCCAGGCCGACTCCCGCGACGGCCGGCATCGTGATCAGGAATCCGAGCGGGGTCAGCGCCCGCTGCCAGGCCGCCGGCCACCTGCGCCACGTCAGCCCGACCGCCCCGAAGACGACCGCCGTCGGCGCGAAGGTGAGCCCGGCGCGCAGCGCGCTGAACCCGAGGCCGCCCTGGACGTGCAGGGTGAGCGCGAACAGGAAACCGGCGTTGACGGCCATCACGGCCAGGATCCGGAAGACGGCGAGGCCCATCCCCGGGTGACGCAGCACACGCGGCGCGATCAGCGGGGCTCCCCCGCGCCGGGCGAGCCGGGACTCGTAGCCGCAGAACGCCGCGAAGAGCACCGCCGCCGCGATCAGCGACAGCCACGACCACAGCGGCCAGCCCTCCTCCTGCCCCAGCACCAGCGGCACCGTCAGCAGCGAGACCGACGCGGCGAGCAGCACGAGACCCGGCACGTCGAAGGCCCGCGCCCGCTCCGGCTCCGCCCCGCCGTCCCGCGGCAGCACCCGCCTGCCGAGGACCAGGAGTACGGCGCCCACGGGCACGTTGACGAGGAACACCGGCCGCCAGCCTGTGCCGAACAGATCGGCGCTGACGAGGACCCCGCCGACGATCTGCCCGGCCGCGGCGCCGACGGCGATGACCGCCGAGTAGACGCCGAGCGCCCGCATCCGGGCCTCGCCGACGAAGTGGCGCTGGATCAGGCTCAGCACCTGCGGGATCATCAGCGCCGAGCCGGAGCCCTGGATCAGCCGGAACACGATCAACTCGGTCGAGCCCTGCGCCAGTCCGCAGGCGAGCGAGGCCGCGGTGAAGAGGGCGAGCCCGGCGAGATGGACCCGGGCATGGCCGAGCCGGTCGCCGAGCCGGGCGCCGGTGATCAGCAGCACCGAGTACGTGATGGTGTATCCGGCGATCACCAGCTGAAGGTCGGCGCCGGAGGCGTGGAGTTCGGTGCCGATGGTGGGGGCGGCGACATTCACGATGAACACGTCGAGCAGCGCCATGAACAGGGCCGCGAGCAGCACCGCGAGCATCGGTCCGCGGCGATTGTCAGTGCCAGGGTCTTTACTGGTGGCAGGAGTTGGAACGGGTGCGGAATCCGGTTCCGTACGGGGTGGTGTCGTCATGCGGTCGAGCGTGAGGGCGCTCCGGTACGGGTGCCGAGAGCCCGCTGATGCTGGTACTGGCAGCACCTGGCACGGACCGGGCCGGGCGTCGAGCATGGGGGATGTGACGACGGGGATGAGGACGACACAGCGCCGCCGGCCTGAGCTGGCCGCGTTCCTGCGCAGCAGGCGCGCGAGGGTGACACCGCACGACGTCGGCATGCCGCCGGGCTTCCGACGGCGTACACCGGGACTGCGCCGCGAGGAGGTCGCGCAGCTCTCGGGCGTGGGCGTCACCTGGTATACCTGGCTCGAACAGGGGCGCCCGATCAACGCCTCCGCGCAGGTCCTGGACGCCGTGGCGCGCACGCTCCGGCTCGACGCGCCGGAGCGGGAGCATCTGTACCACCTGGCCGAGGTGCCGTACGCGCATCCTCCGGAGACGGTCCTGCAGTCGGTGGGGCCGGAGATCCAGGGCATCCTCGACGCCCTGGAGCCGCGCCCGGCGGTGGTCTACAACTCGCGGTACGACATCCTCGCCACCAACTCCCCGTACCGGACGGTGTTCTGGCCGGAACCGCTGGCGCCGGGCCCGATGCCGAACGCGCTGTGGAAGCTGTTCACGGTGCCGGACGAGGAGTGCCCGCTGCTGTACCGGGACACGGAGCTGCCGGTGATGGTGGCGACGCTGCGCTCGGCCTACGGACTGCATACCGGCGAGCCCGTCTGGGAGGAGTTCATACGCGGCCTGTCGGCGGCGAGTCCGCTCTTCGCACGGCTGTGGCGGAGCGGAGACGTGGCGGAGCCGGGGCGGCGGGTGAAGACGTTCCGGCACGCGGAGGTGGGCGAGATGCGGATGACGTCGGTGTCGCTGTCGGTCCACGGCATGCCGGAGTGCCGGATCGTGGTCTACACCCCGGCCGACGAGGAGACCCGGCTGCGCGCGGCGGCGCTGACAGGCACGAAAAAATCCCGCCCCTGAAAGGGACGGGATCTGATCGATTCGACCGTCAACGACTCTCGATCTTTGACAACTCAAGAGTGTCGATCTGTGGAGCTAAGGAGAATTGAACTCCTGACCTCCTGCATGCCATGCAGGCGCTCTACCAACTGAGCTATAGCCCCGTGTGTTCTTCCCGCTCGGCGGGGCGAACAAGAAGAACTTTAGCCTGCGACCTGCCGGAAAGTGAAATCCGGGGTCGGGGCCCTGGAGGGCCGCTCAGTCGTCGTCGCCGAGCACCGGTTCCGGGAGCGTGCCGGCGTTGTGTTCCAGCAGGCGCCAGCCGCGGGCGCCCTCGCCGAGGACGGACCAGCAGCAGTTGGAGAGGCCGCCGAGACTCTCCCAGTGCTGGGACTCGAGACCGAGGAGACGACCGATGGTGGTGCGGATCGTGCCGCCGTGGCTGACCACCACGAGGGTGCCGTCCTCGGGCAGTTTCTCGGCGTGCCGCAGCACGACGGGAGCGGCCCGGTCGGCGACCTCGCTCTCCAGTTCGCCGCCGCCGCGGCGCACCGGCTCGCCGCGCTTCCACGCGGCGTACTCCTCGCCGTGGCGGGCGATGATCTCCTCGTGCGTCAGCCCCTGCCAGACGCCCGCGTAGGTCTCCCGCAGGCCCTCGTCGTGGGTGACGTCGAGGTCGGTGAGGGCGGCCAGCTCGGCGGCCGTGTTCGCGGCCCGCTTCAGGTCGGAGGCGACGATCGCGTCCGGCTTGAGGGAGGCCAGCAGCCGGGCGGCCCGGCGGGCCTGGCCGACGCCGGTCTCGGTCAGCTCGACGTCCGTGGTGCCCTGGAAGCGGCGCTCCACGTTCCACGCGGTCTGCCCGTGCCGCCACAGGATGACGCGGCGGCCGCGGCCGGCCCTGCGGCCGTCGGCCCCGGCGGTCACCGCACCTCCCCGAACTCGGAGGCGTCCTCCTCGGCCTGCAGCTTGGCGTGCTCGGCAGCCTTGCCGCGGGTGGCCTTGGCCTCGGCCGGGAGGTCCAGCTCGGGGCAGTCCTTCCACAGCCGCTCCAGGGCGTAGAAGACGCGCTCCTCGCTGTGCTGGACGTGGACGACGATGTCGACGTAGTCGAGCAGGATCCAGCGGGCGTCACGGTCGCCCTCGCGGCGGACCGGCTTGGCGCCGAGGTCCTTGTTGAGCCGCTCCTCGATCTCGTCGACGATCGACTTGACCTGGCGGTCGTTGGGAGCGGAGGCCAGCAGGAAGGCGTCCGTGATCGACAGCACGTCGCTGACGTCGTAGGCGATGATGTCGTGCGCGAGCTTGTCGGCGGCCGCCTGGGCGGCGGCGGAGATGAGCTCGATGGAGCGGTCAGTGGCGGTCACTACGCGGCTTTCGGTCGGCGGTCAACAGACCTCAAGGGTCTCACGGACCGCGGACGGGACCCCACGTGAATAACGGATCACGCCCCGGAAGCCGGTCGGACACCGGCTCCGCCCTCCGGGGCGTGCTCTCCGTCACACGGTCACCGCGCCCTCCTCAGGACGACGACGGCTTGTAGTCCTCTCCCAGGACCACCGACACATCCGCGTTCGCGGAGACCGTGCCCTTGGTCACGGTGCTGGTGGGCAGGCCCAGGGTCTTGGCGACCTCGGTGGCGTTCTCCTTGTCGGCCGCGTCGGAGTACGTGATCTTGGTCGTGGCCGAGGTCCCGGACGCGGTGCCGGCCTCCAGGAAGGTGAAGCCGCCGTTGAGGAGGATCACGCGGGCCTTCTCGGTGTCGTCCTTGACGCCGGTGGCGTTCTGGACGGCGACCCGGACCGCCGAGCCCTCGTCGGGGCTCTTCGCGGTGCCGCCCAGGATGTCCTTGACGACGCTGGCCGAGGCCTGGGCGGTCAGGGTGCCGTCGTTCTGGACGGGCAGCAGGGCCGTCTTGTAGTCGCCGCTCTTGGCGAGGTCGGCGAGCTTCGCGAGGAAGGTGCCGAGGTCCTTGTCGGTGAGCGGCGGGTCCAGGATCTGGGCCAGGGTCTGCACGGTGGTGGTGGCCGCCGTCGGGTCGGAGGTCAGCTGGCGCAGCACGGCCTGCATGACCTGGCCGAACCGCTCCAGCTGGGCGTTCTGGGCCTCGCCGGCGGCGCGGTAGGTGGCGTAGGCGACGGCCATCTTGCCGCTGAGGGTCTGGTCCTTGCCCTTGTGGACGAGGGGTGCGGCGTTCTTCTTGGTGGCGTCCGGGTCGGGCACGTCGGCGTTGGTGTCGAGGTCGATGTTGCCGACGAGGTCGACCAGGTTCTGGAGGTAGGGGGTGTCCAGCCGCCAGGTGCCCTCGATGTCGGTGCCGAGGACCGTGTTGAGCTGGTCGACGGTCCCGGAGGTGCCGTCGTCGCCGACCGACTTGGCCAGCGTCGTCGTGTTGCCGTCGCCGTCGGTGAGCGCGAGGGAGTTGGGCAGCAGCACGGTGGTGCCCTGCTTCAGGGTCGTGTTGTCGACGAGCAGCATCGAAGAGGTGCCGCCCTTCGAGGTGTTGTGCAGGTGGACGACGATCACATCGCGGTTCTGGGCGCCCACGGCCGTGGTGGTGCCCTTCTTCGAGCCGGACGAGGAGACTCCGGGGAGCTTCCCCGCGGACCAGAGGTAGCCGACGCCGCCGGCCACGACCAGCGCGAGGACCACGACGAGGGCGACCACGCGGCCCCGCGCGCGGCGCTTGGCCTCCTCGCGGCGCTCGGTGCGGTTCTCCGTGAAGTTCAGCCAGTCGATGACGTCCTCGGAGTCGCCGGTCGGCTCCTCCACGAAGGCGAACTGCTCGGTGCGGTAGTCCCGTTCACCCGTCTCCGGGGTTTTCGGGGCTTCGGTTTCCTCGGCCGGGCCGCCCTGCTGCGGGATATAGGCGGTCTGCTCGGCGACCCGGGGCTGCTGTCCGCTGCTCGCGGTCTGCCCGTAGGGGTCGTAGGCCGTCGTCGTCCCGGTGGCGTACGGGTCGTAGCCGGGCTGGGGGGCCTGCCGGCCCGTGTCGTAGGCGCCGGTGTCGTAGGACGGGGGCTGCTGCTGGGTGCCGGTCCCGTAGGGGTCGTAGGCGTAGCCCTGTTGCTGCTGCTGTCCGTACGGGTCGTACGGCTGCTGCTGCGGGGGCTGTTGGGTCTGCTGGGCCGGGACCTGCCGGTAGACAGGCTGGTTGTACTCGTCGTAGCCGACGAGTTCGTACTGGTCGCCGCCGTACCCGGCGTCGTATCGGTCGTTCACCGGTGCCCCTCTCGGCTCACTCGCCGCGGTACAGCTCGCGCTTGTCGATATAGCGCACGACTCCGTCGGGCACCAGGTACCAGACGGGATCCCCCTTCGCGACTCTCGCCCGGCAGTCCGTGGAGGAGATCGCGAGGGCGGGCACCTCGATCAAGGAGACGCCACCCTCCGGCAGGCCCGGGTCGGTCAGCGTGTGGCCGGGGCGGGTGACCCCGATGAAGTGCGCGAGGGAGAACAGTTCCTCCGCGTCCCGCCAGGTCAGGATCGCGCCGAGGGCGTCGGCGCCGGTGATGAAGAAGAGGTCCGCGTCGGGGTTGAGCGCGCGCAGGTCCCGCAGGGTGTCCGTGGTGTAGGTGGGGCCGCCGCGGTCGATGTCGATACGGCTCACCGAGAACTGGGGGTTCTCGGCGGTCGCGATGACCGTCATCAGATAGCGGTCCTCGGCCAGCGCGACCTTGCGGTCGGTCTTCTGCCACGGCTGACCGGTCGGGACGAAGATCACCTCGTCCAGGTGGAACTGCGCGGCGACCTCGCTGGCCGCCACGAGGTGCCCGTGGTGGATCGGGTCGAACGTTCCGCCCATGACGCCGAGACGGCGCTTGCCGGGGTTCGACGGGCCGTTGTTGCGCGGGCCGTTCGCCATGCGGATCTCCGTGCCACGCGTCGTGTCGTTCGCCGGACCGGTAGGCATGTCCTGCTCTCCCATGCGAGCAGACCCTACCGGCCCGGTGTGAAGGCCCCGTGACCCGTCCGGCCGACGGACCTTAACGGTCGCGGTTGAAACGGGTGGTGATCCACAGCAGGAGCATCAGGACGATGAACGCGCCGCCACCGGTGATGATCGGCTGGAGGCTCTCGTGATTGCCCCCGCCCTCCCCCTCGGCGGCAAGGGTGACCAACTGGGCAGCAGTGCCGTGGATGCTCATCTCAGCAGAACCTATCCGATGTGGGCGGGATAAAGATGTCGGCCCATGGTAAGCGGGCGCCCCCGCGGCGATCACGCCGACTCCGCCATTGGGAACGCGCCCGGCGCCCCGGCCGGGAACTCGACGGGCGCCTCAGTCGTCCTTCTGTTTGTACCCGCGCAGCAGGAACCACGCGGTCAGGATGCAGCCGAGGAACATGACGATCAGTACGACCCTGAGCAGGTCCCCCGACCCTTGCCGGGGGGCGGCGTTCGCGGCCTCTGCGAGCCAGGCGGCTGCGGTATGGGGCTCCATGCGTTGACTCCTTCGCTGTACTGCCCGTCAACGGTATCTCCGCCTAGGCTGGGCTCTGCTTCGGGGGCACTCAGGGCACACACACGCACTTGGGGGACCACATGTCCGAAGACGGCCACGAGCAGAACGGGCACGAGCACGTACCGAGCAGGCAGCGCAGGCGCTTCCCGGGGATCTCCTCGCGTGCGTACGAGCACCCGGCCGACCGCTCCGCCCTGGTGGCGCTGCGCAAGCTGACCGGGTTCGACACGGTGTTCAAGGCGCTCAGCGGGCTGCTTCCCGAGCGCAGCCTGCGGCTGCTGTTCCTGTCCGACTCGGTGCGCGTGTCGGACCAGCAGTTCGCGCACCTCAACGACATGCTGCGGGACGCCTGTTACATCCTGGACCTGGAGAAGGTCCCGCCGATGTACGTCACCCAGGACCCGCAGCCCAACGCGATGTGCATCGGGCTGGACGAGCCGATCATCGTCGTCACCACCGGCCTGGTCGAGCTGCTCGACGAGGAGGAGATGCGGGCGGTCGTCGGCCACGAGGTGGGCCACGCGCTGTCCGGCCACTCCGTGTATCGCACGATCCTGCTGTTCCTCACCAACCTCGCCCTGAAGGTCGCCTGGATCCCGCTGGGCAACCTCGCGATCCTGGCGATCGTGACGGCGCTGCGCGAGTGGTTCCGCAAGTCGGAGCTGTCCGCCGACCGCGCGGGTCTGCTGGTCGGCCAGGACCTGCGGGCCTCCATGCGCGGCCTGATGAAGATCGCCGGCGGCAACCACCTGCACGAGATGAACGTGGACGCCTTCCTCAAGCAGGCCGAGGAGTTCGAGTCCGGCGGTGACCTCCGCGACTCCGTCCTGAAGATCCTGAACGTGCTGCCCCGCTCCCACCCCTTCACCACCGTGCGCGCGGCCGAGCTGAAGAAGTGGGCCGAGTCCCGCGACTACCAGCGGATCATGGACGGCCACTACCCGCGGCGCAGCGAGGACAAGGACACCTCGGTCACGGACTCGTTCCGCGAGTCGGCGGCGAGCTACGCCAGCAACGTCAAGAGCTCCAAGGACCCGCTGATGAAGCTGGTCAGCGACTTCGCCGGCGGCGCGGGCGACCTGGGCGGCCGGGTACGGCGCGGCTTTGGCGGCTTCGCGAGTTCCGCCCCGCAGGACGAGCCGCCGTCGGGCACCAACGGCACGGAGCAGCCGCCCTCGGACGGCACACCGCCGCGGGACTGAGCACCGGCCTCACTCCTCACGCAGGACACGGCCGCGCGGTCCGCTGACCGCGCGGCCTCCGGTGGCTGCGCGGCTTCCAGTGGCTCCGCGGCTTCCGATGTGTGCGCAACCTCCGGTGCGGGCGCAACCTCCAGCGTGTGCGCAGCGTCCCGCGCGAGCGAAAACTCAGGAAACTCACACCTTCGGCTGTGCCCCCGCCGCCAGCGTCCCGCACAGCGCCGTCGCCCCGCTCGTCGCGTACGGGTCCGTGCCGGCCGGGCCGCCCGCCTTGGCGGTCTGGCCGGCGAGCAGGGGGCGGAGGTACGTCACGGAGTCGTCGGCGCAGGACAGGGGCCCGGCCTGGACGTAGGAGACGATGAGCTGGGCCTGGTGCATGCGCAGGTCGTCGCGGTCGAAGCGGAAGTGCAGTTCGCGGCGGACGGTGAACAGGGACACCTGGGCCTTGACACCGGAGCCGGCGGAGGCCGACGCCGAGGCCGCCGAGTCGGTGGGCCGCAGGGCGTAGGCGAAGGTTCCGTCGGCGGTGACCTCGAGGGTGGAGGAGTCGACCTCGGTGGCCTGGAGGGTGCCCTGGACGCGGATCTTGCGGTCGGCGAGCTGGACGCGTGAGGGGTCGAAGCGAACCAGCCATCCGGTCGGCTCGTGCCGGCCGTCGGCGGTCGGGCGCTCGAAGCTCTGGTCGAACTGGTCGAGTTGGTCCGGGTCGACGAGGACGCGCGCGGGGCGGGTCTGTCCGCCGGTGAGTACGGCCGGGTAGAGCGAGGACTCCACGATGTAGTCCTTGGCGGTGCTCAGGGCGGCGATGACCTGGCTGTCCGAGAAGTGCGCGGTGCGCCGCGCGGCCGGCAGCGGCACGCCCTCGCCGCCGATGCCGAACTGCGCGGCGGGACTGTGCGCATAGAGGTCCTCGGCGTCCGCCGCCCCCGGGACCTTGCCCTGCGGGGACAGCGGTATGACGGTCATCCTCAGTGGCTCGGCGGGCTGCTGGGCCGTAGGGGTGGTGTAGGGGTGCCGTACGCCCATGTAGATCGCGGTGCCGAAGGCGACGGCGATCAGCATGACGAGGATCAGGGCCTGGCGGGAGAGACCGCGGCGGAGGGCCGGGCGGCGGCGGACGGCGGGCGCGTGGTCGGCCATGCGCTCCTGCGCGGAGAACTCCTGGAGGCGGGCAGCGCGGACGAACGACTCGTCGAAGACGACGGATCGGTACTCGTCCTCACCACCACCGGGAGCGCCCTCGGACGTCCCCTCAGGTGGGTCTCCTGGACCGCCCATACTTTCAGAGTAGGTCTCTGGAGCCTCAGGTAAACGCCCTGCTACACGACAAGTTCTGACAGGTTCTCACCGAGCCCGTCACAGCTCGCTCAGGGCGTGCGCGGGGCCGCGGACAGCGGTGGCTGGGAGTTGTCGGCGGAAGCGGAGGGCGCAGCCGCCGTGCCCTGTTCCACACCCGTGGAGGCGGGGGGCGGGACGCGGTCACGGCCGCCCGAGGAGCCGCCCCGGTAGACCGCGGAGAAGGCCAGGGCGACCATGCCGATGCCCATCACGACGGCGAGCAGCCAGGCGACGGGGCGGTGCCAGCGGACCTGTTTGCCATAGCTCCCGGGGGCGCCGTAGCGGCCCTCGGCGAGATCGGCGTCGTCGAGGTCGTCGAGTTCCGGATCATGGCCGAATTCGCGCCCGTAGGCGTCCTCGAAGGGGTCGTCATCGCCTCGTGCGCGTCTGCCGTGCTGGGCGCGGCGGGCTTCGGCCTCGGAGGCCTCGGCTCGTGCCTGCGCCGCGGCCAGGAGGCGTTCGACGGCGGTCGGCTCGTGTACTACGGCCGCCCGTACGAAGGCCTCGTCGAAGACCACGGATGCGAACTCTTCGTCCGACTTTCCGCGGTCGTGGTCGTCGTCGGGCTCCCAGCCGTCAGGGAACGGCGTACCCCCCACGTCCTCCGGCACCTCTCCAGAGTAGACCTGGGGGGTCAATTTGGGCAGACGGTACGGAAATTCATCCGCTGGGTGAGACGTCTCCGCCAGGACGTGGCCGTATGCCCGACGCATATGCCGGATGGCGGTGCCTCAGCGGCGGATGTGGCCGTCGCCCGTGACGATGTACTTGGTGCTCGTCAGCTCCGGCAGGCCCATCGGGCCCCGCGCGTGCAGCTTCTGGGTGGAGATCCCGATCTCGGCGCCGAAGCCGAACTGACTGCCGTCCGTGAAGCGCGTGGAGGCGTTCACGGCGACCGTGGTGGAGTCGACCAGCTGGGTGAAGCGGCGGGCCGCCTGCTGGGAGGTGGTGACGATCGCCTCGGTGTGGCCGGAGCTCCACAGCCGGATGTGCTGGACGGCCTTGTCGAGCGAGTCGACGACGGCGGCGGCGATGTCGTAGGAGAGGTACTCGGTGTCCCAGTCCTCCGGGGTGGCCTCGACGACGGTGGCCTGGGAGTCCTTGGCGTAGGCGAGGACGCGCTCGTCGGCGTGGACGGTGACCCCCGCCTCGGCGAGGGCGTCCAGGGCGCGCGGCAGGAACTCGGGGGCGATGTCCTGGTGGACGAGGAGGGTCTCGGCGGCGTTGCAGACGCTGGGGCGCTGGGCCTTGGAGTTGATCAGGATGTCGATCGCCATGTCGAGGTCGGCGTCGGCGTCGACGTAGACGTGGCAGTTGCCGACGCCGGTCTCGATCACGGGGACGGTCGACTCGCTGACGACGGTCTGGATCAGGGAGGCGCCGCCGCGCGGGATGAGTACGTCGACCAGGCCGCGGGCGCGCATCAGTTCGCGGACGCTCTCGCGGCTCTCGCCGGGCACCAACTGCACGGCGTCGGCGGGGAGTCCGGCGCCGCCGACGGCGTCGCGGATGACGCGCACGAGGGCGGTGTTCGACTCGAAGGCGGAGGCCGAGCCGCGCAGGAGGACCGCGTTGCCGGACTTGAGGCAGAGGGCGGCGGCGTCCACGGTGACGTTCGGGCGGGCCTCGTAGATGATGCCGACGACGCCGAGGGGGACGCGGACCTGGCGCAGGTCGATGCCGTTCGGGAGGGTCGAGCCGCGGACGACCTCGCCGACCGGGTCGGGCAGCGCGACGACGTCCCGCACGTCCGAGGCGATGGCCCGCACCCGCTCCGGCGTGAGCGTCAGCCGGTCGATGATCGCCTCGCTGGTGCCGGCCGCGCGGGCCTTGGCGATGTCCTTGGCGTTGGCCTCGACGATCTCGCTCGTCCGGACCTCCAGCGCGTCCGCGATGGCGAGCAGCGCGTCGTCCTTCTCGGCGCGCGGCAGCGGCGCGAGGTCGGCGGCGGCGGACTTGGCGCGGTAGGCGGCCTGCGTGACCGGGGACATGGCGTCGTACGGCGAGAGCGTGGTCATGAGGGAAGGGTAGTGCGCCGGGCGGAGGCGTCCAGCGGCCATCCCACACCGCGAGACACGCCCAGAAGGGTCCGAAGCGGACTCAGAACGGATGGACGCCGACGGGGGTCGCGGGCAGCGGGCCGTATCCCTCGGAGATGCGCTGGTGGTAGGTCTCGCGGTCGATGACCTCCAGGCCGACGATCTCCCACGGCGGCAGCTTCGCGGTCTGGCGGTGCTCGCCCCACAGGCGCAGCGCGACGGCGGCGGCGTCGTGCAGGTCGCGGGCCTCCTCCCAGTAGCGGATCTCCGCGTGGTCGTTGGCGTAGCGGCTGGTCAGCAGAAAGGGGTGGTCGTGGGCGAGCTGCTCCAGACCGCGCCGGACCTCCTTCAGCGGGGCCTCGCCACCGGAGACGCTGAGGGTGACATGCCACAGCCGGGGGACGTCCTTGGGTTCCTCGCCCTCGTACCGGGCGCCGGCCGCGACGCTCGTCAGCGCGCGCTCCTCGCCGGGCGCGCGGGAGGTGGTACCACCGCGGGACGCCGCCGCCCCAGGGCGCACTCGTCTCACGACGGCCTCCTTACGCAACGGTCGAGCTGCGGTGCTCGCGCGGAATTTGTCCCCGAGACAAAGTTGAGCAGGCCGAAGGCGTCCGCGTGGCGCTTTTACGGAAGGTCCACCGCGGGGAGGCGGACGATTCGGTTGTTTTACGGGTGCAGGATCACCAGGTCGTCCCTGTGTACGACTTCCCTCTCGTACGACGGCCCCAGTTCCCGGGCCAGTTCCCTGGTGGAGCGGCCGATCAGCTGGGGGATCTCCTTGGCGTCGAAGTTGACGAGCCCCCGGGCCACCGCCTGCCCCGCGCCGTCCCGGAGCTCGACCGGGTCGCCCGCGCTGAACTCGCCCTCGACGGCGGCGATCCCGGCCGGCAGCAGCGACATCCGGCGCTGCACGACCGCGCGCACGGCACCGTCGTCCAGCGTCAACGAGCCCTGCGGGGTGGACGCGTGCTGCAACCACAACAGCCGGTCCGCGGAACGCTTTCCGGTGGCGTGGAAGTACGTCCCCGTGTCGCCGCCGGTCAGCGCGTCGGCCGCGTGGACCGCGCTGGTGAGCACGACGGGGATGCCCGCGGCGGCGGCGATCCGGGCCGCCTCGACCTTGGTGACCATGCCGCCGGTGCCGACGCCGGCCTTGCCCGCGCTGCCGATCTCGACGTGCGCGAGGTCGGCGGGCCCCCGGACCTCCGCTATCCGCGAGGTGCCCGGCCTGCTCGGGTCGCCGTCGTAGACGCCGTCGATGTCGGAGAGGAGGACCAGCAGGTCGGCGTGGACGAGGTGGGCGACGAGGGCGGCGAGCCGGTCGTTGTCGCCGAAGCGGATCTCGTCCGTGGCGACCGTGTCGTTCTCGTTGACGACCGGGAGGGCGCCCATGGCGAGGAGTTTGTCGAGGGTGCGGGAGGCGTTGCGGTGGTGCGAGCGGCGGCTCATGTCGTCGGAGGTGAGCAGCACTTGACCCACGCGGATGCCGTAGCGGGCGAAGGAGGCGGTGTAGCGGGCGACGAGGAGGCCCTGGCCCACGCTGGCGGCGGCCTGCTGCCGGGCGAGGTCCTTGGGGCGGCGGCGCAGTCCCAGCGGGGCGAGGCCCGCGGCGATGGCGCCGGAGGAGACGAGGACGACCTCTTTCTCTCCCCCGCTGCGGCTCTTGGCGAGGACGTCGACGAGGGCGTCGACCCGGTCGGCGTCCAGTCCGCCCGCGGCGGTGGTCAGCGAGGAGGAACCCACCTTGACGACGATCCTGCGGGCCTCGGTCACGGCCTGCCTTGCCCCTGCCACGTGCGAGTTCCCCTCGGGTAGTTCGGGTGACCCGCGGCAATTTACGCGAACCGGGCTGGAGTGTGCACGTTGGTCCAGGTCGCGGACAGCTGGGTTGAGTTCCGGGTGCGGGTCGGTGGGGGCTGGTCGCGCAGTTCCCCGCGCCCCAAAAAGACACCGCCCGCCCCGGGTTCTTCAGGGGCGCGGGGAACTGCGCGGCCCGCCCCCACCGGCCCGCAGTCGACGTACTTTCCGCACTACCCGACGCAAGAACACGCCCGCTCCCCCCTCCCGATACCCCTCCACCCCACGAGCCTCGCGAGGCTCGGCCAGGTAGACCGAGTCCGGCAGTCCCGCTTCACCGGAGCGGAAGTGCGGATACGCCAGGTACACCCGGCGGCCCCCCTTCTCCAGAACCGCCTCGGGCCGTTTCTTCGCCTTCACGAACTCGACGACGTCCAGCAGGAGTTCGGGGCGTTCTTGCGCAACCAGGTGCAGCCGCAGCCGCTCGTCCACCTTGAGGCGTACGGCCACCTCGTCGGTCCAGTGGGCCGCCATCAACGGCTTCGCCAGCTCGAACTTGTGCCGTCTGACCTGCTCGCTGTCCTTGGCGTACTTCGGCCCGAACTGCGGCAGCAGGGTCACCAGGAACGGCCGGACCATCAGCTTGTCCCGCTCGACCCCCGGCGGCACCATCTCCGCGATCAGGTTCATCAGCGCCCGCGCGGAGTCGAAGCGCAGGGTGTAACTCCCGCTCTTCGTCACGTGTTTGCCGTCGTCCCGGCCCACCAGGTAGTAGCAGGTGTGGTCGGCTATCACGGACACACCGTCGGCCCGGAGATACGCCTCCATGGTGAACAGCGCGTCCTCACCGGTGAACAGCGACTCGTCGAACCGCATGCTGTGCCGCTCCAGCAATGCCCGCCGGAACAGCTTCTGCGCGCTCAGCGTGAACTTGATGTTGGAGTGGAAGACGTCGGTGCGCTCCAGGGTCTCGACCCACGCGGCCTTGGGGGGCACCCGGTTGATGCCCTCGACCCTGCCGAGCACGACGTCCGTGCCGTTGCGGTCGGCCATCGCGAGCATCCGCTCCAGCGCCTCGGGGGCGAGCCGGTCGTCGGCGTCGAGGAAGAAGACGTAGCGCCCGCTCGCCTTGCCGAGGCCGACGTTGCGCGGGGCGCTGGGGCCGCCGGAGTTCTCCTGGTGGATCACGGTGACGTGGGCCGCGGCGCGGGCCGCGAACTCCTCCAGGTACTCCCCCGTGCCGTCCGTCGAACCGTCGTCGACGGCGACGACCTCGATCCGGGCCGGGTCCAGGGTCTGCGACTCGACCGAGCGCAGGCACTCGACCAGGTAGGGCATCGCCTCGTACGCCCCGATGACCACGGTCACATCAGGCTGTGGCACGGTCACGCTTCCCCTTTCGTACACGGGGCGTTCTCCCCGCATTCACTGGACAGCCGACTGGAAGACGGGCGGGCGGGCCGGCAGGTTGTCCTCCCGTCAGCAGGGGATACGCACAAGAGCCCGGTTTTCGAGGATCACTCCTCGAGAACCGGGCTCTTCTTGACCAAATCCTGGCCGAAAGCCGCCTCCGGTCAGCCGATCGTGGGGTCCGCCGACAGATGCGCCTCGGTCGGGCTCGTCGCGTCCCCGCTCGCCGCCGCGCGTTCCTGACCGGCGTTCCGCGTCTCGGACTTGACCGCGAGATTCCGGACGGCGGTGTTGAACTGCTCGATGGAGGTGGGCTCGTCCGGGCCGAGCAGGTACTCCTTGAGTTCCTTGCGGTCCGCGGCCATCGGGTCGGCGTCCGGGGTGCGGACCGCCGCGAGCAACTCGTCCAGTTCCGCTGCCTTGTTGGAGAGGATCACGGCCGCGCGCACCGCGGTGTTCTGCCGCTTGAACTCCTCGACGCCCAGCTTCGCGGAGTCCGTGACCGCGTACGGCTTGCCGCTCGCGATGAAGTCGGAGACCACGCTGGAGATGTCGGAGACCATCGCGTCGGAGACGTTGAAGCAGTCGTACAGGCGCGGTTCGGCGCCCGCGATGACGCGGTGCTCGTAGGTGCCGAAGGAGTTCCAGTACGCGGTGTTCCACTCGGCGCGCAGCCGGGCGATCTCCTCGTACTTGGCCAGGTCGACCACGCCGTCGCGGGTCATCTCGGCCTCGTCGCCCTTGTCGGCGCCGCCGCCGGAGAGTTCGGCGATACGGGCCTCGATGCGCGCGAGGTCGGCCTTGGCCTTGGTCCGGACGGCCGCGTCGGCCTGGAAGCGGGGGTCGGTCGCGCGCTGGGCGGCGGCCTTCTCGACGAGGGCGGTGACCTTGCGGTGCGCGGAGCCGGCCGCGGGGCTGACGGTGCCGGTGAAGGGGTGCGGCTTGTACAGCACGCGCACCGGCGGGTCGGCCTTGAGCAGCTTCTTCACGATGTTCTCGCCGGCCAGCAGCAGGGAGGTGTTGCCGGGGTCGTTGTCCCAGCCCTCCCAGGTGGGGGCGTAGAGGACCGTGGGGATACGGCCGTCGGGGACGCCCTGCCAGGTCTGGATGGGGGCGAGCTGGGGGCGGCCGACCTCGACGATGTCCTCGTCGCGGACACCGACGTCGGCGATGGCGTAGCGGTCGCGGCCCGCGCGGCCGGCGGTCCACACCTCGTCGTAGACCTTGCTGAACGGGTTGACGCTGGCCAGCTTGTCGCTGTCGCCGTGGCCGATGAAGACGTGCTTCATGGTGGGGACGCGGAGCAGGTGGATGTTCTTGCCGACGTTGGCCGCGTAGAGCGCGACGCGCACGGTCGACAGGTCCATGTTCATCAGGTGCACACCGCCGGGCACGCAGATGACGGGGGCCTTGGTGGGGGCGAGGTTCTGGAGTATCACGCGCTCACGGAGCAGGACGAGCGGCCGGGTGTCCAGCTCCTCCATGGTCTCCAGCCACATGTTGACCTGGTACGCCGAGTCCTTGGAGCCGGAGAAGTAGAGCACCGTCTGCGGCTTGTACTCGTGCAGCCAGTCGTCGACGGCGGCGAGGATGACCTCGGGCGTCGGCGGGATCTTCGTACCCCGTATGTACGGCAGGAGCGCGAGGACGTAGAGGCTGCCCAGGGCCAGGGTGAGGCCGATGCCGATGAAGCCCGCGACGGCCGAGTCGAGCTGGGCGGCGATCAGCAGGCCCACGACGGCGAACAGGTCGAGGTGGAGCATCTTCTCGGCGGAGCGCTCCAGCAGGCCGAACTTCGGGGCGTCCGGGATGCGGATGCGCGCGCCGAGGTCGACGTTGCGGGTGGCGACCGGCATCCGGCGGCGGTTGCGGATCAGGGTGACGACCGCGCCGTGCGGGGCCTGGAGGCCGTAGAAGGCGATGAAGCAGGCGATGGCGCCGTAGAAGATGAGGTTGTTGGAGAGGTCCATGCGGGCCAGCAGCAGGATCAGCAGGAGCTGGCGGATCAGGAAGCGGATGGAGAGGCCCGCTCTGACCTTGCTGAGCCGGTTGATCAGGTAGCTGGCCTGGCGGTGGAGGTAGTGGTCCGCGACGTAGGTGACGACGGCCGCGGCGGCGAAGGCGGGCACGCTCGGGATGAGGGCGGCCAGCATGAGGACCGGGTATCCCAGCATCATGAGGACGGCGGCGGCCAGCTCAGCCGCGCTGCCCACCCTGGCCACGCGAATAGCGGTGGAAATCACTGATAAACCTGCTCTTGGGGGTTTCGAGTAATTTACCGGGAACTCAGAGGCAGGCTTAATTAAACGCCGTCCTGGACGTCGAGAACCGAGGCGAGGGCGGCCTCGAAGCCGGAGGCCTTGGCCGCGCCGGCCGTCGGGTCCTGCTGGCGGACGTCGATGACATGGCCGGTCAGCTCGGACAGCAGCACGTCGAGCGAGGTGCGGGCCACGGCCTCGGAGGACAGCAGCGTGCCGGCGGGCTCCTGGCCGAAGGCCTTGGTGCGCATCGGGGTGGCGGTGCGCTCCGGGTTGATGCAGTTCACGCGGATGCCGTCGCCGGCCCACTCGTCCGACAGGGCCTGCGTGAGGTTGACCATCGCGGCCTTGGTCGAGGAGTACAGGCTGTACTCGGCGCGGCCGCGCGTGTAGCTGCTGGAGGTGTAGAGCAGCAGCTGGCCCTTGGTCTCGGCCAGGTACTTGTACGCGGAACGGGCGATCTGCACGGGCGCCAGGTAGTTGACCTTCAGCGCCTCCTCGATCGTGGCGTTGTCCGTCTCGGCCAGCTTGCCGATGCGCAGCACGCCCGCGGTGTTGATGACGTAGTCGATGCGCCCGGTCTCGCCGTACGCCTTGGACAGCGCGTCGTCGACCTCCTCGGGGTTCTCGACGTGCGTGCCGGTGGTCGAGCGGCCCAGCGCGTACACCGTGGCGCCGTAGCCCTCGGCCACCTCGGCGATGTCCTTGCCGATGCCGTAGGAGCCGCCGAAGACGACCAGGGTCCTGCCGGTGAGCAGCTCGCGGTAGGCGGCCTCGTCGACCTGCTCGGGGGCGGCGGTGGAGGCGAGCTGGAAGAGCTTGTCGGCGATGAAGACGTCGACGGGCTGGGTGACCTTCATGTTGTACTCGTCGCCCGCGACGACGTGGATCGGCACGTCCGGCAGGTACTTGAGCACGACCGAACAGTCGTCCGTGGCCTGGAAGTTGGGGTCACCGGCCGCGACCTCGTAGGCGCGGCGGATCGTGGACAGCTTGAACGCCTGGGGCGTCTGGCCGCGGCGGAGCCGGGAGCGGTCCGGGATCTCGGTGATGAACTCGCCGTCGTCGCCGTGGGTGCGGGTCACGATGATGGTGTCGGCGGACGGGATGGCCACGTCCACGGCCTGGAAGCGCTCCAGGGCCACCACGCAGTCGTCGATCACGCGCCGCGAGAGCAGGGGGCGCACGGCGTCGTGGAAGAGGACGTTGCGGTCCTCGCCCTCGGCCAGGCCCTCGCCGAGGGCGGCGATGGCGCGCTCGGTGGTCTCGTTCCTCGTCGAGCCGCCCTCGATGATCCGGGTGACCTTCTTGAAGCCGGCCTTGGCGACGATCTTCTCGATGTCCGGGACGTAGCCCGGAGCCATCAGCACGATGATGTCGTCGATCGAGTCGGCGTTCTCGAAGGTGGTCAGGGTGTGCTCGATGACTGCCTTGCCGGCGATCTTCAGCAGCTGCTTGGGGATCGAGAGACCCACCCGCTGGCCGGTACCGCCGGCCAGGATCACTGCGGTGGTGCGGGGCTTGGCTATGTGCGACACAGGTGACCTTGACCTACCTCGGGACAACGGGGGAACTCGCAAATGGTCCCACTCGCGGTTACCGCAGTGCAAGGCGAGTGACCTCCGCCGCATATGTGCGCGACACCTGTCATTCATCTTGCACTGCCGGTAACCGGGTGATGACGCGTTCAGCGGCGGCGCAGCCTCTTCAGACAGCGGTGTCCGAGAACGCGCACGAGTTCCTTCGACGACGTCTGGTGAACGGTCCGCGCCTTCGCCGGCGCGGAGTGCCGCACGGGCGCCGAGGCCGCCGCCGCGAGCGCCCCGTAGAGCGCCTGCGCGGCCACTTCGGGCGCGATCCGCGGCGCCCCTGGCACCTTCTCCACCCCTTCGGGTACGGCCGAGAGGAGTGCCGTGTCCCCTACGATCCGGACGCCCGTGGCGGCGATGGTGCCGGCCATCTCGGCGCCGATCGCGCCCGCCGCCTCGACAGCCCACCGCGGCGTGGTGATCTTCACGTCCTGCGGAGTGGGGCTGCACGCATTCTTCATATGCATGACCGCGCCGTTGCGCACGAGCTTGGAATACAGCTCGTCGGGGAGTCCATTTCCGCGGAATTCCACGTTCAGCTTCCGCAGCATTTCGGTCTCGGCGAGGGTGAGGGAACGGTTCGCCGCGTCCGGCACCGGCCGCAGGAGGCCGGCGGGCAGTCCGAGCAGCGCCTCGAAGGTGCGGAGCAGTCCGTCCCGGTCGCCGTCGTCGACCACGACGACGGTCACCCGCTCGGGGCCGACGGCCCGGGCCCACCGCTCGACCAGCCGGTCGTGCCGGTGCCGCCGCCAGAAGCTGGGGTTGGGCTGCTCGTACGGCGCCTTGCGGAGCATGTGCTCCAGCCAGTCGCCGTAGCCCATGCGCAGGCCGTTCTGCACGTACTGCTGCCACTGGGAGGGCATGATCCTCGCCAGCGGGCGCAGGGTGATCAGGACGTGCACGCGCTCGCCGCCGAGCTGTTCCACGATCCTGGCGAGGGTCTCGTCGTCCTGGGCGTCGGCGAAGAACTCGCTGCTGATCACCGAGGTGCGTCCGCCGGTGGCGCGCACGGCGTCGAGGAGACGCGTCCAGTGCTTGTCGGTGGGCACGGTGTCGCCCATCATCGCGGGCCGGGCGCAGGCGGCGAGGGCCGCTTCCATCGGGTGCCTGCTGTGCGCGGGGAAGTCGACGCCGTGCGCGGGCATCGTGTCCTTCGCGGCGAAGAGCGCGCCCTGGATGGCGGTGGTCCCGGTCTTGTGCGGGCCGATGTGCAGCAGCCGGGTCCCGACGGGCAACGCTTCGTCAATACAATCCGTCTCCATGGTTAACGGAAGGTAAGAGTTGTTCCTGAGTTTGACCTGAGAGGGGCCTGGGACACGGATGAGTCCCAGGCCCCGTCACACAGGGTTCACGGAGGTCAGACCACGCGGACGCCGGGATCGTCCGACTCCACCCGGAGCGAGGCATACGTGCTCGCGGTCGCCGTGGGCTTCAGCACGGTGTCCACGACTCTCACCTGCGCGTCGACACCGTCCTTGCGGATGTCGAACAGGTGGTAGCCGCGGTGGGCGTCGATCACCTTCCAGTGCGGGTTGTCCGCCATCAGCGGGTCCCACTGGGCGTGGAAGGCGGCCTGGTCCTGGTCGCCGTTGCTGGAGATCGACGTCCCCACGAACTCGGCGCCGACGACGTCGGAGTCCGGATCGGCGAAGTCCTCCTTGAGGTCGCTGATCATCGTGAGGTGACGGTCGCCGCTGAGCACCAGGGGGTTGCGGACGGATCTGAAGTCCTCCAGCAGCGCGTTGCGCTCGGCCTGGTAGCCGTCCCAGGCGTCGTAGAACCACTCCTTGCCCGGGCCGAGCAGGATGTCCGTCTCGGCCATCATGATCTGCGAGGCGATGACGTTCCAGCGCGCGGGCGAGTGCTTCAGCCCCCTGAGCAGCCATGCCTTCTGCTCCGCGCCCATCATCGTCATCGCCGGGTCCTGGGCACCGGCCTGCGTGGTTGCCTGGTCGCTGCGGAACTGCCGGGTGTCCAGGACGTTCAGGCGCATCAGGCGGCCGAACTCGAACCGCCGGTACATCTGGATGTGCGGCCCGTTCGGTACGGCGCTCGCGCGCACCGGCATGTGCTCGTAGTACGCCTGGAAGGCCGCCGTCAGCCGCGCCACGAACGCGTCGTGCGACTGCTTGTCGGGGTCCTGCGGGACCTCCCCCGCCCAGTCGTTGTCGACCTCGTGGTCGTCGAAGGTGACGACCCAGGGGGTGTGGGCGTGCATGGCCAGCAGATCGGGGTCGCCGCGGTACTGCGCGTACCGGTTGCGGTACTGCACCAGGCTGTACGGCTCCCCGGTCCCCTCGTGCCGGCGCGGCCCGGCGCCCGAGGGCGCCGACTCGTAGATGTAGTCACCGACGAAGAGCACGAAGTCGGGGTCCTGGGCGAGCATGTCGGCGTACGGCGTGAAGTAGCCGTTCTGCCAGTTCTGGCAGGAGGCGAGCGCGACGCGGAGCCGGCCGCCGGAGCTGTTCGGGTGCGGCGCGGTGCGGGTGCGGCCGGTGGCGGAGAGCTGGCCGCCGGCGCGGAAGCGGTACCAGTACTCGCGGCCGGGGCGCAGTCCCCGCACGTCCACGTGGACGCTGTGCCCGAACTCGGGCCGGGCGGGGGCGATCCCGCGGCGCAGGGTCTTTCCGAAGCGGGCGTCCTCGGCGAGTTCCCACTCCACCGGGACCACGCGGTCGGGCATCCCGCCGCCGTTCAGCGGGTCGGGGGCGAGCCGTGTCCACAGGACGATGCCGTCGGGCAGCGGGTCCCCGGAGGAGACGCCGAGGGTGAACACACCGTCGGGGAGCGGGGTTTCGGCGGCCCGGGCCGAGTTCGGCAGCCAGAGCTGGGCGGAGGCGGCGGCCCCGAGCACCGCCGCGCCGGCCGCGAGAAAACGTCGTCGATCGGGTGATACGGCTCCGGTCATCGTTGAACTCCCTTGCGACGTTGGCCTCTTGGGTCACTTGGAAGCCTCACAGTGCGCGGAGTCCCGCCTGTTGAACAGTAAGTATCGCGTCCATGACAAATGAGAGCACAGCAAGAGACCCGTTACTCCGGGAGCAACGGGTCTCGGCCGTATTGGTCACGCCGGCGAATGATCTTCACGCCGAACGGACGAACCCGACGCGGGCGAGGCGCCGGACGGGTCGGTCAGAAGGGCTTGAAGTCGTCGAACTCCTGGGCCGCCTCGTCCCGCTCGGCCTGGTTGTCACGGCGCCGCTGCGCCGCCGGACGCGGGGCCTCGAAGCGGTGGTCCTCGCCACGACGGCCCAGCATCTCCGCACCGGCCATGACGGTCGGCTCCCAGTCGAAGACGACCGCGTTGTCCTCGGGGCCGATCGCGACGCCGTCGCCGGAGCGGGCACCCGCCTTCATCAGCGAGTCCTCCACACCGAGGCGGTTGAGCCGGTCGGCGAGGTAGCCCACGGCCTCGTCGTTGCTGAAGTCGGTCTGGCGGACCCAGCGTTCGGGCTTCTCGCCGCGCACGCGGAAGAGGCCATCCTCCTCCTGCACGACGGTGAAGCCGCTGTCGTCGACCGCCTTCGGGCGGATGACGATCCGGGTCGCCTCCTCCTTCGGCTTCGCGGCACGCGACGCGGCGACGAACTCCGCGATGGCGAAGGACAGTTCACGCAGTCCGGTATGCGCGACCGCCGAGATCTCGAAGACGCGGTAGCCGCGCGCCTCCAGGTCGGGGCGGACCATCTCGGCTAGGTCCTTGCCGTCCGGAACGTCGATCTTGTTCAGGACGACCATGCGCGGACGGCGGTCGAGGCCGCCGTACTGCTTCAGCTCCTCCTCGATCATGTCGAGGTCGGAGATCGGGTCGCGCTCGGACTCCAGCGTCGCGGTGTCCAGGACGTGCACGAGTACGCTGCACCGCTCGACGTGGCGCAGGAACTCCAGGCCGAGGCCCTTGCCCTGGCTCGCGCCGGGGATGAGACCGGGGACGTCGGCGATCGTGTAGACCGTCTCGCCCGCCGTCACCACGCCGAGGTTCGGGACCAGGGTCGTGAAGGGGTAGTCGGCGATCTTCGGCTTGGCCGCGCTCAGCACCGAGATCAGCGAGGACTTGCCGGCGCTCGGGTAGCCGACCAGGGCCACGTCGGCGACCGTCTTCAGTTCGAGGACGATGTCCTGGAGGTCACCGGGGACGCCGAGGAGCGCGAAACCCGGGGCCTTGCGGCGGGCCGAGGCCAGCGCCGCGTTGCCGAGGCCGCCCCGGCCGCCCTGCGCGGCGACGTACGAGGTGCCGTGGCCGACCAGGTCGGCGAGCACGTTGCCCGCGCGGTCGAGCACGACCGTGCCGTCCGGCACCGGCAGGACCAGGTCCTGGCCGTCCTTGCCGGAGCGGTTGCCGCCCTCGCCGGGCTTGCCGTTGGTGGCCTTGCGGTGCGGAGAGTGGTGGTAGTCGAGCAGCGTGGTCACGGACTGGTCGACGGTGAGGATGACGTCCCCGCCCCGTCCGCCGTTGCCGCCGTCCGGGCCGCCGAGCGGCTTGAACTTCTCACGGTGGACGGAGGCACAGCCGTGGCCTCCGTTACCCGCGGCGACATGCAGCTCGACGCGGTCCACGAAGGTGGTCATGGGATGTGCCTCCAGTTACGTACAAGAAAGTCTTGGGGGTGCAGCCACGTGCTGCTACCAGTAGAAACACGCGAAAGGCGGACCCGCTTCCCGGAAGGGAAGTGAGGTCCGCCTCGCGAAAGCTTCCGATCAGTCGCCAGAATCAGCTAGCTGAATCAGCTACCTGAATGCTTCAGGCGACCGGAACGATGTTCACGACCTTGCGGCCACGGTGCGTACCGAACTCCACCGCACCGGCGTTCAGCGCGAACAGCGTGTCGTCGCCGCCACGGCCGACGCCCGAACCGGGGTGGAAGTGGGTGCCGCGCTGGCGGACCAGGATCTCACCAGCGTTGACGACCTGACCGCCGAAGCGCTTCACGCCGAGCCGCTGGGCATTGGAGTCGCGACCGTTCCGGGTGGACGATGCGCCCTTCTTGTGTGCCATCTCTCCTCAGTCCCTTACTTCGCAGCCGCGGGGATCTCAGTGACCTTGATCGCCGTGTACTGCTGGCGGTGGCCCTGACGACGGCGGTAGCCGGTCTTGTTCTTGTAGCGAAGGATGTCGATCTTGACGCCCTTGTGGTGGTCCACGATCTCGGCCTGGACCTTGATGCCGGCCAGCACCCACGGGTCGCTGGTCACAGCGTCGCCGTCGACAACGAGCAGGGTCGAGAGCTCGACCGTGTCGCCAACCTTGGCAGTGGAAATCTTGTCAACCTCAACGATGTCGCCGACAGCAACCTTGTGCTGGCGACCACCGCTGCGCACGATGGCGTACACGCTGATCTCACTCTCTCGCTCTGGGACGGCACCCCCGCAGTCCAGCCGCCCTGCAGAGCAGACGGCCTCTCCCGGCGGAACACGCCCGGGAGGAAGAGGTTTACGGGGATGTGGCGTGTCACCTGTGGACACGCCGACAGTCAAGGTTACGGGGCCGCGGCCGAACGGGTCAAACCGGGCCCGTGGGGAGTACGACCGGTCACAGGGACCGGCCGCACCCACCCGGGGTTCAGCCCTCGTCGGTGGAGGCGGTGACGGAGGACGGGTTCGTCTGCTCCGCCGCCGCGGTCTTCTTCGACGTGGTCTTGGCGGCCTTCTTGGCCGTCGTCTTCTTCGCGGCCGTCTTCTTGGCCGCGGTCTTGGTGGCCGCCGTCTTCTTGGCGACCGCCTTCTTCGCCGGGGCCTTCTTGGCGGCCTTGCGAGCGGCCGTCTTCTTGGCCGGAGCCGCTGCCTCGGCATCCGCTTCGGCCTCGGCGACCGGCGCCTCCACCGCGGCCGACGGCACGACCGTCACGGCCGCCTCCTCGGACGCGGTCGGCGCGGTGGCCTTGCGCACGGCACGACGCCGCGGGCGGGCCGGAGCCGCGCTCTCGGCGGGCGCCTCGGGCTGCTCGACGGGCGCGGGCGCCTCGACGACCACCGGAGCGGCCTCGGTCACCGTCACCACGGCGGCCTCCTCGGACCCGGCCGGTGACCCGGCGGGCGCGGTCGCCTTACGGGTCGCACGACGGCGCGTACGCCCCTTGGGCGCGGCATCGTCGGCCACCGGAGCCTCGACGACCGGCGCCGGGGTCTCCTCGGCCGCGGGAGCCTCAACCACCGGGTCCTCCACGGCGACGGGCTCGGCCTGCGCGACAGCGGCCGGCTCGGCCTCCTCACGCACCTCGCGCGACTGCCGCTCGCCCCGCGGCGCACCGGCCGGAGCCGACGCCCGCCGGCTCGTCCGGCGCCGCGAACGCCCGCCACGGGTGGCCGCGGCCTCCGCCTCGGCGGCGCTGCTGTACAGGTCCTCGTCGGGACGGAACTCGGTTTCGGCGAACGGCACCGGCATGGCGACCTCGGCCGCCAGCTCCGCCTCGGTCTCGACCTCGTCGTCGGCCACGTCGTGCTCGTGCTCGTGCGTGTCGTGACCGTCGTGGACGTCCTGGCCGCTTCCGTCACCACCGCGTCCGCGCCGCTTGCGCTTGCCCCCGCCACCGACCGAGGTCGGCTGCTCCATGTGCACGATGACACCGCGGCCGTTGCAGTGGACACAGGTCTCGGAGAAGGACTCCAGCAGGCCCTGCCCGACCCGCTTGCGGGTCATCTGGACCAGGCCCAGCGAGGTGACCTCGGCGACCTGGTGCTTGGTGCGGTCGCGTCCGAGGCATTCGAGCAGACGGCGCAGGACCAGGTCGCGGTTGGACTCCAGGACCATGTCGATGAAGTCGATGACGACGATGCCGCCCAGGTCGCGCAGCCGCAGCTGGCGCACGATCTCCTCGGCCGCCTCCAGGTTGTTCCTGGTCACGGTCTCTTCGAGGTTGCCGCCCTGACCGGTGAACTTGCCGGTGTTGACGTCGATCACGATCATCGCTTCGGTCTTGTCGATGACCAGCGAACCGCCGCTCGGCAGCCAGACCTTGCGGTCCAGGGCCTTCATCAGCTGCTCGTCGATGCGGTACGACGCGAAGACGTCGACCTCGGAGGTCCAGCGGGAGAGCCGGTCGGCGAGGTCGGGAGCGACGTGCGCGACATAGCCGTGGATGGTGTCCCACGCCTCGTCGCCGCTGACGATGACCTTGGTGAAGTCCTCGTTGAAGATGTCGCGCACGACGCGGACGGTCATGTCCGGCTCGCCGTACAGCAGAGTCGGCGCGTTGCCGCTCTTCGACTTCTTCTGGATGTCCTCCCACTGCGCCTGGAGGCGTTCGACGTCACGGCGCAGCTCGTCCTCGCTCGCGCCCTCGGCGGCGGTGCGCACGATGACGCCCGCGTCCTCGGGGACGATCTTCTTGAGGATGGTCTTCAGCCGGGCCCGCTCGGTGTCGGGCAGCTTGCGGCTGATGCCGGTCATCGAGCCCTCGGGGACGTACACGAGGTACCGCCCGGGCAGGGAGACCTGGCTGGTCAGACGCGCGCCCTTGTGGCCGATCGGGTCCTTGGTGACCTGCACGAGGACCGACTGGCCGGACTTCAGGGCGGACTCGATGCGGCGCGGCCCGTTGGCCATGCCGAGCGCCTCGAAGTTGACCTCACCGGCGTACAGGACCGCGTTGCGCCCCTTGCCGATGTCGATGAACGCGGCCTCCATGGAGGGCAGCACGTTCTGGACCTTGCCCAGGTAGACGTTGCCGACGTACGAGGTCGACTGCTCCTTGTTGACGTAGTGCTCGACGAGCACCCCGTCCTCCAGGACGCCGATCTGCGTGCGCTCGCCGGTCTGCCGGACGACCATCACGCGCTCGACGGCCTCGCGGCGGGCGAGGAACTCCGCCTCGGTGATGATCGGGACGCGGCGGCGCCCCTGCTCGCGGCCTTCGCGGCGGCGCTGCTTCTTGGCCTCCAGGCGCGTGGAGCCCTTGATGGACTGCACCTCGTCGCTCGGGTGGTCGTCCTTCTTGGCGCGCGGCTCGCGGACCTTGACGACGGTGCGCTCGGGGTCGTCCGACGACGAGTTCGTCTCGCTCTCGCCGCCCGAGTCACCGGCGCGACGACGCCGACGGCGCCGACGACGGCTGCTGCTCGACCCGGAACCGCCCTGGTCGTCGTCCGCCTCCTCGGCGTCCTCCTCGACCTGCTCGGCGGTGTCCTCGGAATCCTGCGCGGCCTGCTCGGCGGCGTACTCCTCGCCGTCCTCGCCCTCGTCCTCACCGGTGGCGGACTCGCCACGGCGACGACGCCGGCCACCACGCCGACGGCGGCGGCGCGAGCCGGTCTCCTCGGCCTCGTCACCGTCGGCGGAGTCCTCGGCCTCGTCGGCCTCCTCGGGCTCCTCCTCCACGACGGCGGCCTCGACGGCGGCGGGTGCCTCGGGCTCGGCCTCGACGGCGGCACCCCGGCGACGACGCCGACGGCGACCGCCGGTCTCCTCCTCGACGACCTCGGCCGCGGCGGGCTCCGGTGCGGCGACGACCTCTTCCTCGTCGTCCTCCACGGCCTCGGCGGCGGCAGCGGCGGCGGCGCGCTCCGGCGTCTGGAACATGGGCTCGGTGAAGACGGGGGCCTGGAACACGGCCACGGCGGGCCGACGCGGGCGGCGCGGGCCGTCCTCTTCCTCGGCCGCGTTCCCGTTCTTGGGCGCGGGCGCGGAGAACCCTCCGGCGGCGGTGCGCACGGCCCGGCGGCGACGGCGCGGCCCGGTCTCCTCGACCGGCTCGGCGTCCGTCCCGGTCTGCGCGGTGGTCTCGTCCTTCACAGGGGCCTCCTCGCCCACGGGCGTCCCGGCAGGCGCGGAGACACGGCGCGTGGCGCGACGACGGCTCCGGCCCCGCCCGGCATCCTCGTCGGACGCGGCGGCGGCGGACCCTTCGGTCACTTCTTCGGTCACTGCGGTGGCTTCAGCGCTCTCGGCGGCCTCGACGGCCTCGGGCGCCCCGGCGGGCGTGGACACCCGGCGCGTGGCACGCCGGCGCGTACGCCCTGCGGGCGCGGGGGCCTCTTCCTCCGCGGCGGCGGGCGCCTCGACGGCGGCAGGCGCGGTCGCGGGCTCCTCCACCGGCTCAGGCTCGGTCGCGGCGGCCGGCGCTACGGTCTCCGGCTCGGCAGCCGGCGCGACGGTCTCGGGCGCGGTCACCCGGCGCGTGGCACGACGGCGACCGCGGCGCGGCGCGGCGTCCTCGTCGGACGCGACGGCCGGCGTCTCTTCCTCGACGGCGGCGGGCGCGGCGGCGGCAACGGCCGGCACCACGATCTCGGCCGCCTCGGGCACCTCATTCGCCTCGGGCGCACCGGCGGGCGCGGACACCCGCCGGGTGGCACGCCGACGCGGGCGCCCGGCAGGCGCCGCCTCGTCCGCCACCGGTGTCTCCGCGGCAGCGGGCGCCACAACGCTCTCGTCGGCCCCGCTCTTCTCTTCCGCGGCGCTCACCTCGGCCGGTATGGCCGGAGCGCTGTTCTCGACCGCGCCCTCGGCGGCGGTCGGCGGTCCCGCTGGGCGAGACGCGGCGCGGCGCCTGCGGCGCGGCGGCAGCGTGTCGCTCGGGCTGTTCAGTTCGGAACCCTCTGCGGGTTCGGTCGGTTCAAGCATGCGGGCGTTTCTCCCGTCAGGCTCCCGGGCGCCGCGCCTGGTCCGGCATGGATGCCGGTGACGTCCGCGGCTCGCGCGTTGCGCGGTGCCGCCGTCCGGGGCGCGGGCGCCGCACGGGAGCTCTCTGTGTCCTGTCTCGCCGGTTCCGTACGCCCAGATGCGGACGGCCTGGCGAAAGTCTTGTGGTCGGTGCGCCGCCCGACCCAGGTGGCTCCCGAGTCCGAGGGCTGCGCTACGACGTCCGTCCTACGCGGAACCTTCCCTACACCGGCGCCTTCGCGGCGGCGGCTTCGGCGACCGTGCGGTGCGCGGTCTCTGCTGCCTCGCGGTCGGGCGCGAGCGGGTCGGTCACCGTGCCGGTCTCTTCATCGAACAGCCCCTGCGCCAGCCTGGTCACCGCTGCGGCGACCGGCGGCGCCAGGTCGGCCACGGCGCGAAGACCGGACAGGACGTCGTCGGGTCGAACGGCAGGCGTCACGTGCCGAACAACCAGCCGCAGTATCGCACAGGCCTGGTCCGTTGGCCCATCAGGAGGCGCGGCTTCAGCCGCTCCAGTGGAGCCGACGCTCGCGTCGGGCTGTGGACCGAGCGTCTCAAGATGCGCTACGGCCGGGCGGGCGTCGAACGTCCGCATGCCGTTCTTGGCCATGCGCTGGACCTCGACGCTCTCGGCCGCGTTGAACGCGGCCACCGCGCGCTCGGCGTCCTCGGGTGCCACCCCGTCGAGCCGCAGCTCCCAGACGGAAGCCGTGAGCCGGTCGGCGAGCCCGGAGGTCCGGGCCTCGACCGCGTCGATGATGTCGAGGCCCACGGGCATCGACTCGTCGAGCAACTCGCGCAGCTTGCCGGGGTCGCGCTCGGCGGTGAGCGCGATCTCCAGGTACTCGGCCTCACTGCCCGTGCCGGTGGGTGCGGCATTGGCGTACGACACCTTCGGATGCGGCGTGAACCCCGCCGAGTACGCCATCGGCACCTCGGCGCGGCGCAGCGCACGCTCGAAGGCGCGCTGGAAGTCACGGTGGCTGGTGAACCGGAGGCGGCCGCGCTTGGTGTAGCGCAGTCGGATGCGCTGCACCGCGGGTGCGGGCGGCGGGCCTTCGGGCTGTCGCTTGCCCAGTGTCCTAGTCCTTCGTGAGAACGGTCGTACTCCTACCAAGAGTACGTGTCTCGTCGCCGATCGGTTCCCGCGCCTCCACCGGCCGGGGCACGCGCGGCTCGCCGAAAACCATCCGCCGGAAGTCCGCGCGGGCCTGCCGGGCGGAGTCGCGGACGGCGGTCAGCACCTGCCGGGTGACCCGTCCCGCGGCGCGTGCGGCCTCGGCGGCGGGGCGCAGCACGAGGTCCCGTACGACGTGTCCGACCGGGGTGAGGATCGTCCGGTACACCCAGCTCACGGGCTCGACGAAGATCCACCGGAAGAGGGTCGCGAGGACCCGTCCCACGGCGAGGGAGAGGTGCCCGGCGATCCGCCAGGCGTGCCCGAGGGCGTCCCACACCTCCCGCCCGATGACGGCGAGGACCCGCCCGACCGGGGTCAGCACCCAGCGCCAGAGGCCGATCGCGGGCAGCACGAGCAGAATCCGGGCGGTCCAGTACAGGACGGCACCGATCCCGGTACCGACCGCCTTCACCAGCCACAGCACACCGCGCCCGCACCAGGCGACGGCCCGCCCGACCGGCGCGAGGACCCAGGCGTACAGCCACTGGGCGGGCACGACGAGCAGATACCGCCCGAGCCAGGCCACGACGGCGGTCACCCCGCCGGCGACCCACGCCACACCGGCGGCCACTCCGTTGAGGACCCACGCGCACGCGTGCCCGACGGGGGTGAGCACGCGCGCGTAGACCCACGCCAGCGCGCTCCCGATCAGGCGGGCGCTCCAGGCGAGGCCGTGTCCGAACGGGGTGACCACATACCGGTACAGCCAGACGAGCGGCACCGGGAGAAGAACGTCGGCGAGCCGACCGAGCGCCTTGGCGAGCGGCACGACCACGTACCGCCACAGCGCCACCCACGGCCACACGAACACCGCGCGCGCCACCGGCCGCAGCACGGTCCGGTACAGGAACCGCCCGCCGGCCACCAGCGCGTCCCAGACCAGCCGCACCGGCACCACGAGCACGAGCACGACGATGCGCACCGGGACGCGGATCGCGACGGCGAGACACCCCTCGGGCGGCTGCGGCGACGGCCGCGCGGAGGGCGGCTTCTCGAATTCCATGGGGGCGTCCATATCCACCAGGACGCCTCAGCGCCCTGTTCGTATCCAGTACCGCAGTTTCCCGTCCCGCTCGTCCTCCAGCTCCCCGCCGCCGGCCTCGATCACCTTGCGGGACGCGATGTTGGTGACATCGCAGGTCACGAGGACCGGGTCCAGACCCAGCGCTTGAGCGTACGGCAGCACGTCACGCAGCATCGCGGTCGCGTGCCCCCGGCGCCGGGCCCCGGGCCGGACGCCGTACCCGATGTGACCGCCGTAGTCGAGGAGCCATTGAGTGAGGCGGTGGCGTACCTGGATGCGGCCGAGGTAGGTGGCGCCGTCCACGTACCAGTACCAGGTGCTGGGCACGAACCCCTCGGGCCGCCGCCCGTCCTCCGCCTCCTCCTGCCGCACCGCCTCGACGTACCGCTCGAAGCCCTCCGGCTGCCGCCAGGCACCGCCGTGCTCCCGCAGTTCACGCGCCAGCGTGCCCCCGAAGAAGTCGTCCTCCGCGAGGTGCTCGTGCACGGCGTCCAGAAACGAGACCCGGAACCGCGCGTCGGGCAGGATCAGTTCAGGCATCGGTCAAGGGTAGGGGTCGGCAGGCGGCGACAGGAGTGCGTCGACGATCTCCCCCCGTGGCGCGGCCAGTTGGTGACCGAGCGCCTCGGCTAGGCCGACGTGGTCCGCGCGGGAAACTCCTCATCGCGGCCCAGAAAGCGGTGAGTTGAGGTGAGGGCCGCGTTGAATCGGATTCCGCCCCGGCGCCCCGGAGATCAGCCCCCGCAACAAGATGGTCGGCGTGACGACGGTGGCCGAGTGGGTCGCCGCGCTCTGAACTCCCTATATTGATGGGCGTACTTGAGGCCCGTACGCGAGAGGTCTCGGTCGACGTCGGTGCGATCCGGGGGGATTGACGCTCGTGGGACCCGTCAGAACACGCGGGGCGCCAGTGCTGGCCGCCCTCTGCGCCATGGCCGCCGTGCTCCTTCTCACCGCCTGCGGGACACAGCGCGCGGGCGGCGCGGACGGCGCGACACCGACCGGGCCGATCCCCTGGACGACGGGGCAGCCCGCGCGGGTCACGGCGGCCCAACTGGCCGACGATCAGCGCACCTTGACCCTGACCGCCCAGGTCCCCGACGGCAAGAATCCGTGCGTGCGTGCGCTCAAGGCCGTGGTCACCGACACCGAGAACAACACCGTGTGGGTCCAGATCACCTTCTCCTCCCCCTCGGGGGACAGAAGCTCCGGCTGCACCAGGGAACGGTCGGCCTCGACGCGCGTCCGGCTGCCCCGGCCCCTGGGCAACCAGAAGCTGGTCGTCGACCACGACAACCAATTCACCACCGACGGCGCCACATTGCCCGCCCTGCGCCTGTGCGGGGAACTCGGCTGCCACCCGCCGGCCACCGGCTGCACCAGCGCCTCCTACGATCAGGCGCTGATCGCGGCCGACGCCCCCGCGCACACCTACCGCGACGCGGAACACTGCGACGGCACATGGCTGGTCCTCGACTTCTCCTGGCCCACGGGCCCGGTCTGCGGCGACACGACCGCGACCCCGGCGGGCTGCTCGTCCCGGCTGGGCGACCGCTGGTTCTTCCGCGCCGAGCCCGCCGGCTGGGCAGCGATCACGTCGAGCGCGACGGGCGGCTGCGCGGCCGTGCGACGCGCGGAACCCGCCTTCCCCACGGCGCTGTGCGAGGGCCTGGCCCCGCTCTCCCCCTCCCTGCACCCGAGTTACCCGCCGCCCTCACCGACCGGCAGGTAACTCGGGTGTCGCCGAAGGGACTTCAGCCCTGCGCCACGGGCCGGATGACGATCTCGTTGACGTCGACCTCGGCGGGCTGGTTGACGGCGTAGACGATCGCCTCGCCGATCGCGGCGGCCGGGATCGCGATGGCCATCATCTCGTCGGCGACCGCGCGCATGTCCAAGTCGTCGATGCTGTCGGTCAGTTCGGTACGGGTCAGGCCAGGACTGATCACGGTGACGCGCAGGTCGCGGCTCTCCTGCCGGAGCCCCTCGGAGATGGCCCGGACGGCGTACTTGGTCGCGCAGTAGACGGCCGCGGTCGGATCGACGCGGTGCCCGGCGACGGAGGCGACGTTCACGACGTGCCCCGCGCCCTGCTCGCGCATGACGGGCAGCACCGCGGCGATGCCGTGCAGCACACCGCGGATGTTCACGTCGATCATGCGGTTCCACTCGTCGACCTTCAGCGCCTCCAGCACCGCCAGGGGCATCACGCCCGCGTTGTTGACGAGCACGTCGACCCGGCCGTACGACTCGTGCGCGGCCCGGACGAAGTCCTGGACGCTCTCCAGGCTGGTCACGTCCACCTCCCGGTGACCGGCCGTGCCGCCCGCCGCCCGGATCTCCTCGGCCAGGGCGGCGAGGCGGTCGGCGCGCCGGGCGCCGAGGAACACCCGGTGCCCGGCGGCGGCCAGCAGCCGGGCCGTGGCCTCGCCGATACCGCTGCTCGCGCCGGTGACCAGGACGGCCTTGCCGGGGCCGGGGGTGGAGGGGACGGTGGTGGTCATGGGTGCAGCCCTTCGAGGTAAGCCGGTGACAGCAGGTGAAAGCCGGTCCACGCGACGGTGATCCCGCGCGCTCCCCGTGCTTTCCGTGCCCTCCGAGCATCGGCGGGATCGCCCCGATGAGGCAGGACGGGGCTTCCGGGGTGCGCCACTCCTAGGAACCGCGAGGGCGCCGTAAACTTTCGGAATGGACGGCGTGGACGGCATGGACGGTTCGGTCGGTTACCCGCTCGGTGACTTCCTGCGGGCGCGGCGCTCCCGGCTGACGCCCGCGGAGGTGGGTTTTCCCAGCTCAGGGTCGCGCCGGGTGGCCGGGCTGCGGCGCGAGGAGGTCGCCGTGCTGGCCGGGGTCAGCGCCGACTACTACGCCCGGCTGGAGCAGGGCCGCGAGCGCAGCCCGTCGGGGCAGGTCGTCGATGCCATCGCCCACGCCCTGCGCCTCGACACGGACGCCCGCTGGCACGCGTACCGCCTGGCGGGCCTGGTACCGAGGCCCGTCCCGGAGAGGCCGTCCGACGAGGTGGACCCGGCGCTGCTCCAGCTGATGCACGGGTTCCCCGCGGCGGCGGCGTACATCATCAACCGGCGCCTGGAGGTTCTCGCGTCGAACCCGCTGGCCGACGCGCTGCTCGCGCCCCTGGGCGACCGGCGCCGCATGGTCCGCTCCCTGTTCCTGGACCCGGCAGCCCGGGAGCTCTTCGCCGACTGGCCACACGTCGCCCGCTGCTCCGCCGAGGCGCTGCGCCTGGCCACGGGCCACGACCGGGACGACCGCGAACTCGACTCCCTGATCGCCGAACTCCTCAGTGACAGCGAGGAGTTCGCGACGCTGTGGCAGCAGCACAGCGTCAGCAGGCCGGGCCGCCAGTCCAAGACCTTCAACCACCCGGACGCGGGCCGCATCACGCTCACGTACCAGACGTTCGACGTGCAGAGCGCCCCCGGCCAGTCCCTCCTGGTGGGCACGGCGGAGCCGGACACAGAGGACGCGGCAGCGCTGGCCCGGCTGGGGTCCCCGCACACGGCCGGAACCCCCGGGGCGACCCTGCCGTCAGCGGGCCAGCGCCCGGCGAGCCAGTCCGTGTAGTGCGTGGCGAGCCAATCCGTGTAGTGCGTGGCGGCGCTCCGGGCGCCGTCCGGAGCGGTGAGGACGTCTCCGGGGGCGGCGGCGAACATGCCGGCGGCGTCACCGGTGACCACGGAACCCGCACCACCCTTGGCGGCCAGGGCGAGCCAGCCGATTGCATCTAGGCCCGAGACCCGCCGACGCGGCCCGCCGCCCACCGATGAGTTCCGGAACCCGGCGGGGTCTACCCCGTACCAGGGGACAGCCCTGCCCACACCACGAGCTCTGTGAGGGACCATGACCGCCGACGCACTGCCACCCGTCGTGGACACCGCGACATGGGAGTCCCAGCTCGCAGCCCTCCGCACCCGCGAGAAGGCCGCGACCCGGGAGCTGGACGCCATCGCCGCCGAGCGTCGTCGCCTGCCGATGGTGAAGATGCCCGACTACACCCTGGAGGGCGCGGACGGCCCCGTCCGCCTGGCGGACCTCTTCGACGGCAAGCGCCAGTTGATCGTCTACAACCACATGTGGTTCGCCGACAAGGAATGGCAGTGCCCGGGCTGCACCGGATTCACCTCGCAGTTCACCCGCCTGGAGTTCCTGGACAACTACGACGCCCGGTTCGTCATCGTCACCCAGGGCCCGATCGACGAGGCCCTCGCCTACAAGGAGCGCGTCGGCAACCGGATGCCCTGGTACTCGACCGCGAACAGCCCCTTCGGCACCGACGTGGGAGCCCCGCCGGACGGCGGCTTCGCCGTCAACGTCTTCCTCCGCGACGGCGACACCGTCTACCGCACCTGGCACACCAACGGCCGCGGCACCGAGCAGCTCACCCACACCTTCGCCCTGATCGACCTCCTGCCCTACGGCCGCCAGGAGGAGTGGCAGGACTCCCCCGCCGGCTGGCCCCAGTCCCCCACCTACAGCGGCTGGGCGGGCTCGAAGGACATCGCGGCGCTCTACGGCCCCAACTCCGGCTGAGGGGCGAGGAGTTCACCGGCCGGGCGACAGCCCTATAGAGGGGGTGGGGCCGACAGGGCTGCCCACCCCCGTCCGGGGTCCGCGGGTTGTCGCCCTCAACGGGGGGCGAGCGCACACCTCAGTGCGTGTGCCCGCTCCCCGCAGGCTGCTTCACCGTCAGCGGCAGCAGCTTCTTGCCCGTCGGGCCGATCTGGATCTGGGTGTCCATCTGCGGGCACACCCCGCAGTCGAAGCACGGTGTCCACCGGCAGTCCTCGACCTCTGTCTCGTCGAGGGCGTCCTGCCAGTCCTCCCAGAGCCAGTCCTTGTCGAGGCCGGAGTCGAGGTGGTCCCAGGGGAGGACCTCCTCGTAGGTCTTCTCGCGGGTGGTGTACCAGTCGACGTCGACGCCGAAGGCGGGCAGCGTCTTCTCGGCGCAGCGCATCCAGCGGTCGTAGGAGAAGTGCTCGCGCCAGCCGTCGAAGCGGCCGCCGTCCTCGTAGACCGCGCGGATGACCGCGCCGATGCGGCGGTCGCCGCGGGAGAGCAGGCCCTCGACGATGCCGGGCTTGCCGTCGTGGTAGCGGAAGCCGATCGAGCGGCCGTACTTCTTGTCGCCGCGGATCTTGTCGCGGAGCTTGGTGAGGCGGGCGTCCGTCTCCTCCGCGCTCAGCTGCGGGGCCCACTGGAACGGCGTGTGGGGCTTGGGGACGAAGCCGCCGATGGAGACCGTGCAGCGGATGTCGTTCTGGCCGGAGACCTTGCGGCCCTCGGCGATCACGTTCATCGCCATGTCGGCGATCTGGAGGACGTCCTCGTCGGTCTCGGTCGGGAGGCCGCACATGAAGTACAGCTTCACCTGGCGCCAGCCGTTGCCGTACGCCGTGGAGACCGTGCGGATCAGATCCTCTTCCGAGACCATCTTGTTGATGACCTTGCGCAGGCGCTCGGAGCCGCCCTCGGGGGCGAAGGTGAGGCCGGACCGCCGTCCGTTGCGCGTGAGTTCGTTCGCGAGGTCGACGTTGAACGCGTCCACGCGGGTCGAGGGGAGGGACAGGCCGACCTTGTCCTCCTCGTAGCGGTCCGCGAGGCCCTTCGCGATCTCGGCGATCTCCGAGTGATCCGCCGAGGACAGGGACAGCAGGCCGACCTCCTCGAAGCCGGTCGCCTTGAGGCCCTTCTCGACCATCTCGCCGATGCCCGTGATGGACCGCTCCCGCACCGGGCGCGTGATCATGCCGGCCTGGCAGAAACGGCAGCCGCGCGTGCAGCCGCGGAAGATCTCGACCGACATCCGCTCATGGACCGTCTCGGCGAGCGGGACCAGCGGCTGCTTCGGGTACGGCCATTCGTCGAGGTCCATGACGGTGTGCTTCGACACCCGCCACGGGACACCGCTCCTGTTCGGTACGACCCGCGCGATACGGGCGTCCGGGAGGTACTCGACGTCGTAGAAGGCCGGGATGTAGACCGAGCCCGTCTTCGCCAGGCGGAAGAGGACCTCCTCGCGGCCGCCGGGGCGGCCCTCCGCCTTCCAGCCGCGGATGATCTTCGTCATGTCGAGCACGGCCTGCTCGCCGTCGCCGATGATCACCGCGTCGACGAAGTCGGCGATCGGCTCGGGGTTGAAGGCCGCGTGGCCGCCGGCCAGCACGATCGGGTCGTCGAGCGTCCGGTCCTTCGACTCCAGCGGGATGCCCGCGAGGTCCAGGGCCGTGAGCATGTTCGTGTAGCCGAGTTCGGTGGAGAAGCTCAGGCCGAAGACGTCGAACGCGCCCACCGGGCGGTGACTGTCGACCGTGAACTGCGGGACCTTGTGCTCCCGCATCAGCGCCTCCAGGTCCGGCCACACGCTGTACGTGCGCTCGGCGAGGACGCCCTCCTGCTCGTTCAGGACCTCGTAGAGGATCATGACGCCCTGGTTGGGCAGGCCGACCTCGTAGGCGTCCGGGTACATCAGCGCCCAGCGGACGTCGCACGACTCCCACGGCTTGACGGTGGAGTTGAGCTCGCCGCCGACGTACTGGATCGGCTTCTGCACATGCGGGAGCAGGGCTTCGAGCTGCGGAAACACGGACTCTGCGGCCGCAGCGACTTCGGCAGGCATCTCGCGAACCTTCGTGAGCGGGACTGAACGGACGGGTGACCATCCAGACTAACGCGATCCCGGACCTCACCCGTACGCACCAGCGGTCACACCTGGACGGACCCCTCGGCCACGATCGCCTTCCACGCCTCCGGCAGGGCCGTCTCCACCCCGGCCGCCCGCTGCTCCTCGCGCCCGTACAGCACCCCGTACGTGAAGGAGCTCTCGCCCGCCGCGTGCGCCACCGCGGACAGCTCCCGCAGGGTCACCCGGACCATCACGCTGTCCTGGTGCTCACCGAGCAGGCTGGTCAGCGACTTCATCGACTTGGCGAGCGCGCGGGCCGGGGCGCCGAGCGCCGGGGTCGCCGCCTCCGCCGCGTACCGCGTGCGCTTCGCCTTCTTGCGCGCCTCGTGCAGCGCGAGGTCACGGTCCGCGCCGGGCGGCGCCTCCATCGCCTCCGCGACGAGCGCGGAAACCTTCCCGAAGTCCTTGCGTACGGCCTTGGCGATCACCTTCTCCGGCTTGCCGGCGGCGTCCGGCAGCAGGGGCGGTTCGGCGATCAGCGCGTCCAGGGTGTCGAGGAGCGCGAGGTAGCGCCGGGAGTCGAGGACGCCGATCAGCCGGCGCCGCGAGCCGCCGCGCCGGGCGTTGGCCCAGGTGCGCAGCCGGGTGCGGATCGGGCCGGAGATCAGGGTGCGGGGCAGTTCGCCGAGGACCGTCGCCAGCCGCTCGGTCATCACCTCACGGTCCCGGTCGACCCCCAACTCCCCTGCCAGCCACTTCAGTTCCTCGCCGACCGGGTCGGTGACCCCGCGGTCGAGGACCTTCCCGAACGACCGGAACGTGCTGCGCAGCCGCCGGGTGGCGACCCGCATCCGGTGCACCGAGTCGTACGCGTCCTGCCGTACGGCCGGGTCGAGTTCGAGGATCGCGTCGCGCTGGGCGCGGACGTAGGCGAGGACGTGGTCGCCCGCGGTGACCGGGTCCCGCGGGGCGGACGCGGACGCCTTGCGCTTCTTCTTCGCGGACCCCGGAGCCGTCTCCCGCAGCGCCCTGGCCAGCTTGGAGGACGACGAGGACGGCTGTACGCCCGCCTTGCGCAGCCGCTTCTCCACCTTGTCGAGAAACACCGGGTCGCCGCCCTCGGCGAGTTCGACCTCGATCTCGGTCCACTGGGCGGTGCCGCCGCCCTCGGTGAGGCGCTCCGCGTGTACGGCGTCCACGCTGACCTCGGCGAGGAGCTTGCCCTCGGCGTCCACGAGGTGGCGTACGTCGCGGTCGGAGCGCAGGCGGACGACGGGCATCAGCTCGGCCTCGCGGACGCGGGCGCGGACCAGGCCCGCGAGGGTGCGCGGCACGGTGTCGGAGAGGGGTTCGCGGATCTCGTCGCGGACGCCGGGCGCGACCGGCACCTTCAGGTGCCAGCCCGCGTCGGAGCCGCCGGTGCGGCGGCGCAGGGTGAGTGCGGCGGCGGCGAGGCGTTCGTCGGCCGTGTCGTAGTACACGGCGTCGAGGTTCATGACGCCTTTGTCGATGACGGTCGCGACGCCGGCGACGGCGGTCAGGTCGGGCAGACCGCTGTCGTCGGACTCGTACTTACGCTCGATCTCGCGCTGGGTGTCCGCCATGCACCGAATCTAGTTGCCGACGAGCCGGGATGGCAGGGGGCGTCCGAAATGAACCACCGGGAAACTCGGGCAAACGGGGCGGTCATGACGGGGTGAACAACGGAACTAGGCGGACATCGGGCGCTGCACGCGGATCGACTGGAGCAGCCCCACCGCGAGCCACACGGCGAACATCGATGTACCGCCGTAGGACACGAAGGGCAGTGGCAGACCGGTGACGGGCATGATGCCGAGGGTCATGCCGACGTTCTCGAAGGCCTGGAAGGCGAACCAGGCGACGATTCCGGCGGCGACGATCGTGCCGTAGAGCTCGGTCGAGTCGCGGGCGATGCGGCAGGCGCGCCACAGGACCACGCCGAGGAGGACGAGGATCAGGCCCGCGCCGACGAAGCCCAGCTCCTCGCCCGCGACGGTGAAGACGAAGTCCGTCTGCTGTTCGGGCACGAACTGGCCTGTTGTCTGCGATCCGTGGAACAGGCCCTCGCCGGTGAGGCCGCCGGAGCCGATCGCGATGCGGGCCTGGTTGGTGTTGTAGCCGACGCCCGCCGGGTCGAGGCTGGGGTTGGCGAAGGCGGCGAAGCGGGCGATCTGGTAGTCGTCCAGGAAGTGCAGCTGCCACACGGCGATCGCGCCCAGGGTGCCCGCGCCGAGCAGGCCGAAGACCCAGCGGTTGGACGCGCCGGAGGCGAGCAGGACGCCGAGCACGATGATGACCATGACCATGACCGAGCCGAGGTCGGGCATCAGCATGACGATCATCATCGGGACCGAGGCGAGGCCGAGCGCCTGGAGGACCGTGCGGTGGTCGGGGTAGGGCTTGTCGCCCGCGTCGACCCGGGCGGCGAGGATCATCGCCATGCCCAGGATGATCGTGATCTTCACGAACTCCGAGGGCTGGAGCGAGAATCCGCCGCCGAGGACGATCCAGGAGTGCGCGCCGTTGACCGTGGAGCCGAGCGGGGTCAGCACCAGCAGGATGCCGAACACCGAGGCGCCGTAGAGGAACGGGACGACGACGCGCAGGGTGCGGTGGCCGACCCAGATGACGCCGATCATCAGGGCGATGCCGATGCCGGTGTTCATGAGGTGGCGGATCAGGAAGTAGTACTGGTCGCCCTGGTTGATCTCGGTGCGGTTGCGGGTCGCCGAGAAGACCAGCAGCGAGCCGATCAGGGACAGGCCGATCGCCGACAGCAGTATCGGCCAGTCCAGCCGGCGGGCCAGCGAGTCACGGGCGAAGACCCGTGTCCAGCCGGCCCGTTCGGGACCGTATCCGGAGACGGAGAAGCTGTTGCCGGTCATGTGAGCATCCTCCGGCCACCCCTTCTGCGCGGACGCCTGCGGGTGTTGCTGTTGGTCGTGTTCGCGGTGGGCGAGGTGGCGGGCGGCTGGGTGCCGTCCGTGGCGGTGACGCCCTGCTCGGTCGCCTTCTGCTGCTTCTCCAGCTCCTTGGCCGGGTCGGCGGTGATCTTCGGGGAGGCGATCGTGCCGTCGGCGCGGACCTTCGGGAGGCTCGTCTGCGGCGTGGGCAGCATCGCCTTCTTCTTGTCGACGGAGCCGTCGGCCTGGACGCCGTACATCGCGTTGTAGATGTTGCGCACGGCCTCACCGGAGGCGCCGGAACCCGTACCGGCCTGCGCGATCGTCATGACGACCGTGTAGTCCTTGGTGTAGGTGGCGAACCAGGAGGTGGTCTGCTTGCCGTAGACCTCGGCCGTACCCGTCTTGGCGTGCAGCTCGATCTTGTCCTGCGGCCAGCCCTGGAACTTCCAGGCGGCGGTACCGCTGGTGACCACGCCCGCGAGGGCCTTGTCGATGCCCTTGTGGGTGGCCGCGCTGATCGGCAGCTTAGCCTTCACCTGCGGCTTGATCTCCTGGACCGTCTTGCCGTCGGCGCTGACGATCGCCTTGCCGATGGTGGGGACGTACTCGGTGCCGCCGTTGGCGAGCGCGCCGTAGATCATGGCCTCCTGGATCGGCGTGACGAGGGTGTCGCCCTGGCCGATGGAGTAGTTGATCGAGTCGCCCTCGCGCATCTTGTTGCCTTCGAGGCAGTTCTCGTACGCGATCTGCTGGACGTACGTGCCGCCCTTCTTGCCGGTCTTGCACCAGTAGGCCTTGTTGGCCTCGTAGGTCTGCTGCTTCCACTTGCGGTCCGGGACGCGGCCGGTGACCTCGTTCGGGAGGTCGACGCCGGTGGTCTTGCCGAGGCCGAACTGGTGGGCCGCCTTGTAGAAGTAGTCCTTCGGCTGGCCCTTCTTCGGGTTGATGCCGCCGTCCTTCTTCCACTGGGCGTCGGCGAGGCCGTAGAAGACCGTGTCGCAGGAGACCTCCAGCGCGCGGCCCAGCGAGATGGGGCCGAAGTTCTCGCCCTCGAAGTTCTTGAAGACCTGGCCGCCCACCGAGTACGAACTCGTGCAGGGGTAGCCGCCGTCCCAGGTGTAGCCGGCCTCGACCGCGGCGGCCGTGGAGACCACCTTGAACGTCGAACCGGGCGCCGACTGACCCTGTATGGCCCGGTTGAGCAGCGGGTAGTCGGAGTTCTTGCCGGTGAGCTGCTTGTAGTCCTTGGCGGAGATGCCGCCGACCCAGACGTTCGGGTCGTACGTCGGCGCGGACGCCATGGCGACGATCCGGCCGGTCTTGGCCTCCATCACGACGACGGCGCCGGAGTCGGCCTTGTAGTTCTCGCCGGTGATCTTGTCGAACTGCTGGCGGGCGCTCTTCATCGCCTTGTCGAGCTGGTACTCGGCGACGCGCTGCACCCGGGCGTCGATGCTGGTGACGAGGTTCGAACCGGGCTGCGGGGCATCGGACTTGGCCTTGCCGATGACCCGGCCGAGGTTGTCGACCTCGTAGCGGGTGACGCCGGCCTTGCCGCGCAGCTCCTTGTCGTACTCGCGCTCGAGGCCGGAGCGGCCGACCTGGTCGGAGCGGAGGTACGGCGAGTCGCTGTCCTTGGCCCGGGTGATCTCGTCGTCGGTGACCGGCGAGAGGTAGCCCAGCACCTGGGCCGCGTTGGCGTCACCGGGGGCCGCGTAACGGCGGACGGCCTCGGGCTCGGCGGTGATGCCGGGGAAGTCCTCAGCGCGCTCGCGGATCTGCAGGGCCTGCTTGGGGGTGGCCTCGTCGGTGATCGGGATCGGCTGGTAGGGCGAGCCGTTCCAGCAGGGCTGCGGGGTCTTCGCGTCGCACAGCCGGACCTTCTGGATGACGTCCGCGGGCTTCAGCCCGAGCACACCGGCCAGCTTGGTGAGGACGGCCTTGCCGTCGTCCGCCTGCTTCAGCAGGTCGGTGCGGGAGGCGGAGACCACGAGCCGGGTCTCGTTGTCGGCGAGGGGCACACCGCGCGCGTCCAGTATCGAACCGCGCACCGCGGGCTCGACGACCTGCTGGACGTGGTTGCCGGACGCTTCCTTCTGGTAGGCGGAGCCCTCGCGGATCTGTAGGTACCAGAGGCGCCCGCCGAGGGTGCCGAGGAGGGAGAGGACGAGGATCTGGATGACGACGAGCCTGATCTGAACCCGTGGAGTCCGACCGGTCTCGGGAATGTTAGTCATGGGCGAAGCCCATCCCTTTGAGGGTGGTGGTGGGAGACGGGCGGGCGTTGGTCATGTGGTGCTGCCGCCCCCTCTCAGTACGTGTACGTGGACGCGTCGACGCGTGTATGAGTCATATCCGAACTGCCTGTGAGGCCGTACGCCAACTCCCCGGAGGTCAAAGCCTCTTGACCCCCTTGATACGTCCCGCACGGGCCACGCGGGCACGGGCGGTCTTCAGCTTCAGGCCGCCGCGCTGGCCGCCGATCCTCAGCCCGGTGCCGGAGGCGAGCCAACCCGATGAGATGTCGGCCGACTTGGCCGCGTTCGTCTCCGCGAGCGGGTCGTTGTCGGCGCGCCGGGCCAGCGCCATGATCCCGGGGACCACGAACGGGGCGAGCAGCAGGTCGTACAGCGAGGCCGTGAACAGCAGGCTGACCAGGCCGACATGGCGGGCGGCGGTGTCGCCGACGAGGGCGCCGACACCAGCGTAGAGCAGGGTGGCGCCGATCGCGGCGGCGACCACGACGGCCATCGGGCCGGTCGCCGACTTCAGGCGGCCGTTCTCCGGCTTGGCCAGGCCCGCGAGGTAGCCGATGACGCACAGGACGAGGGCGTACCGGCCGGCCGCGTGGTCGGCGGGCGGGGCCAGGTCGGCGAGGAGGCCCGCGCCGAAGCCGATGAGGGCGCCCGCGACATGGCCGTAGACCATGGCCAGGCCGAGGACCGTGAGGAGCAGCAGGTCGGGGACCGCGCCCGGGAGGTGGAGGCGGGCGAGGACGCTCACCTGGATCACCAGGGCGACGACGACCAGCGGCGCGGAGAGGAGGATCCGGTTGACACGCATGGGGATGGGCTCCTACTGCTGTTACTGGCCGACGACCGGCGCGTTCGCGGACGGGGTGACCGTGACGGTCACCGTCGGGGTCGGGGTCGGCTGGGGCTTCGCGGGCAGGACCGTGTCACGCGGGTCCTTCTTCGGGGCCTCCACGACCACGCCGACGATGTCGAGCTTGGTGAAGTTGACGTACGGCGTGACGTACAGCGTGCGGGTCAGGCCGCCGCCGGAGGGGTCGACGCGGGAGACGACACCGACCGGGACACCGGGCACGAACGGCTTGTCGGCCTGCGAGCCGAAGGTGACCAGCCGGTCGCCCTTCTTCACCTCGGCCTTGCCGTTGAGGAGTTCGACGCGCAGCGGTCCGTCGCCCTCACCGGAGGCGAAGCCGAGTTCGTCGCTGCCCTCCATCCGGGTGCCGACGGTGAAGTCGGGGTCGTTGGCGAGGAGGACGGTGGAGGTGTCGGGGCCGACGGTGGTGACACGGCCGACGAGTCCGTTGCCGTTCAGGACGGTCATGTCGCGCTTGATGCCGTCGTTGGCGCCGACGTCGATGGTGATCGTCCAGGAGAAGCTCTGGGCGGCTCCTATCGCGATGACCTGGGCGCCCTTGATGCCGTACTGGCCCTCGCCGGCCACCTTCAGCATCCTGTCGAACTGGGTCAGGCGGCTGCGGTTGCGGTCGTCGCTGCCGAGCTTCGCCTTGAGGGCCGCGTTCTCCTTCTCCAGGACGGCGAGCCGGTCGTGCCGCTCACCCGAGTCGCGGACCGCGGAGACCGCGTTGCCCACCGGGTCGACGGCCGACGACACGCCGTTCTCGATCGGACCGAACACGGTGGCCGCGGCCCGGCGGGCTCCGTCGACCGGCGAGTCCTGCCCTCCCCGGATGTCCACCGTGATCAACGCGAACGCTACGGCGATCAGCAGCACCAGGAGCAGCCGGCTCTCTCGTGTGTCCCTCACGTGCGGCGGCCGTGCCTTCCTCATAGAAATGTGCAGAGGTACAGGTATGCAGGTGTGGTGTGTCGTGGTCGGAGGCCTATGACGGAGCCTATGCCTCCATATCAACGATCCGCCGCACGAGAGGAGATCATCCCGTACGGCGGAATCGAAGCGTTACGTCATCTGCGCGGCTGGGCGTCGAGGACCTGCTGGAGCGCCTCGAACTCCTCGACACACTTGCCGGAGCCGAGCGCCACGCTGTCCAGCGGGTCCTCGGCGATGTGGATCGGCATGCCGGTCTCCCGGCGCAGCCGCTCGTCCAGACCCTTCAGCAGGGCTCCGCCGCCGGTCAGAACGATTCCTCGGTCCATGATGTCGCCGGACAGCTCCGGCGGGCACTTGTCGAGGGTCGTCTTCACCGCGTCGACGATCGCGTTGACGGGCTCTTCGATCGCCTTGCGGACTTCGCCCGCGGAGATGACGACGGTCTTGGGCAGACCGGAGACCAGGTCCCGGCCGCGGATTTCGGTGTGCTGGTCGTCGTCGAGGTCGTACGCGGAACCAATCGTGATCTTGATCTGCTCAGCCGTCCGCTCACCCAGAAGGAGCGAGTACTCCTTCTTGATGTGCTGGATGATCGCGTTGTCCAACTCGTCGCCCGCGACGCGGATGGACTGGGCGGTGACGATGCCACCGAGCGAGATGACCGCGACCTCCGTGGTGCCGCCGCCGATGTCCACCACCATGTTGCCCGTGGCCTCGTGGACCGGCAGGCCGGAACCGATGGCCGCGGCCATGGGCTCCTCGATGATGTGCACCTGGCGGGCCCCGGCCTGGGACGACGCCTCGATGACGGCACGGCGCTCGACGCCTGTGATGCCCGAGGGCACACAGACGACGACGCGGGGGCGGGCCAGATAGCGCCGCTTGTGGATCTTCAGGATGAAGTAGCGGAGCATGCGCTCGGTGATCTCGAAGTCGGCGATGACACCGTCCTTCAGCGGGCGCACGGCAACGATGTTGCCCGGCGTCCGCCCGATCATCTTCTTGGCTTCGGAGCCGACCGCGAGAATGCCACCGGTGTTGGTGTTGATCGCGACGACGGACGGCTCGTTGAGTACGATCCCGCGACCCCTGACGTACACCAGCGTGTTGGCGGTCCCGAGGTCGACAGCCATGTCACGGCCGATGAACGACATTGAGTTCCCCATCAGGATTCGTCTGGCCTTCCTGGGAGCTTTTGAGGGCTTTTCAGGTCGGCGAAGTGGGTGCTGTGACGTGAAGGCTTCCATCGTAGACGCGCCTGCACGAACACTGCGCGAGGGTCTTCGCCATTGTCAGCATGTGAGGCACCGCCTCGCTTGTGGAGACGGTCCAACGGGGGCACGCGTTCCCCCGATCGGCACGCATATGCCGCGGGACGGCCGGACATTCGCGGCCGCCCCTGGTCAGGCATGTGGGTTACTGATGGAGACTCAGCCACGCTCGGGGAAGAAGATCTTCACCTCGCGTTCGGCGGACTCCTCCGAGTCCGACGCGTGGATCAGGTTCTCCCGGACGATGACACCGAAGTCCCCGCGGATCGACCCCGGCGCGGCGGCGATCGGGTCGGTCGGACCGGCCAGCTGGCGGACGCCCTCGATGACCCGGTCGCCCTCGACGATCAGGGCAACCACCGGGCCGGAGGCCATGAACTCCATCAGCGGCTCGTAGAAGGGCTTGCCCTTGTGCTCGCCGTAGTGCTGCTCCAGGGTGTCCTGGTCCAGGGTGCGCAGCTCCAGCGCGGTGATCTGCCAGCCGGCCTTGCGCTCGATGCGGCTGATGATCTCGCCGGTCAGGCCACGACGTACGGCGTCGGGCTTGAGCAGGACGAGGGTGCGCTGGGTCACGACAGGACTCCTTCGGATCATGATGGTGCGGGACGTCTCACGACAGGCCCGAGGCTACAGGGCGTGTCCATGCGTCCATTACGCAGCGTCAGGTGTAGGGGAGTCGGCCTGCGCGGCCTGCGCCGCGAACCGCGCCTTCGCCTCGTCGATCTTCCGGCCGTAGTGCACCGACGCCCACCACAGGGCCGCGAAGATCGCCCCGAGGAAGAACATGGACGGCACGACGAACCCGGACGCGATCAGCGCGATCTGGAGCGCCCAGCCGAGCGCGATGCCGCCCGGCCGGGTCACCACGGCGCACAGCGCGACCGACAGGAACATCGCGATCCCGCAGACCGTCCACACCGTGGCGGTGGTCAGATCCGGGTCCTTCATGGCGACGAGACCGGCGAAGCCGATCACGAAGAACTCGCCGATCAGCGTGGAAGAACAGAGCGTACGCACGGAAAGTCAGCCCCTCCCCAGGAGCAGTCGGACTTCACCGACGGTGATGACGGAACCGGTGACGAGCACACCGCCGCCCGCGAACTCGCCCTCCTCCTCGGCCAGCGTGATCGCGGCCTCCAGCGCGTCCGGCAGCCGCGGCTCGACCTGCACGCGCTCGTCGCCGAACACCTCGACGGCGATCGCGGCCAGCTCGTCCGCGTCCATCGCGCGGTGGCTGGAGTTCTGCGTGACGACGACCTCGGCGAACATCGGCTCGAACGCTTCGAGGAAGCCCCGGACGTCCTTGTCCCCGCTGGCCCCGACGACCCCGATCAGCCGGCTGAAGTCGAACGCCTCGGCCACCGCCTCGGCGGTCGCACGGGCGCCCGCCGGGTTGTGCGCCGCGTCCAGCACGACGGTCGGCGACCGCCGCACGACCTCCAGCCGCCCGGGCGAGGTCACGGACGCGAACGCCTTCCGCACGGTGTCGATGGCGAGCGGATCGGGCCGCTGCGCCCCCACCCCGAAGAACGCCTCCACGGCGGCGAGCGCCACGGCCGCGTTGTGCGCCTGGTAGGGGCCGTGCAGGGGGAGGAAGATCTCCTCGTACTCCCCGCCGAGCCCCCGCAGGTTGATCAACTGCCCGCCGACGGCGACCTGCCGGGACACGACCCCGAACTCAAGGCCCTCCCGGGCCACGGTCGCGTCCACCTCGACGGCCTTCTTCAGCAGCACCTGCGCCGCGTCCACCGGCTGCTGCGCCAGGATCACGGTCGCGTCCTGCTTGACGATGCCGGCCTTCTCCGTGGCGATCTCACCGGTCGTCCCGCCGAGCCGGTCGGTGTGGTCGAGATCGATGGGGGTGACCACGGCCACGGCGGCGTCGATGACGTTCGTGGCGTCCCAGGTGCCGCCCATGCCGACCTCCACGACGGCGACGTCGACCGGTGCGTCCGCGAACGCCGCGTACGCCATGCCGGTCAGCACCTCGAAGAACGACAGCCGGAACTCCTGCTGGGCGTCCACCATCTCGACGTACGGCTTGATGTCCTCGTACGTCTCGATGAAGCGCTCGGCGGAGATCGGGGCGCCGTCGAGGCTGATGCGTTCGGTGATCGACTGGACGTGGGGGGAGGTGTAGCGGCCGGTGCGCAGTTCGAAGGCGCCGAGGAGCGCCTCGATCATGCGGGCCGTGGAGGTCTTGCCGTTCGTGCCCGTGATGTGGATCGAGGGGTACGAGCGCTGCGGGTCGCCGAGGACGTCCATCAGGGCGGCGATGCGGCTGACGGAGGGTTCCAGCTTGGTTTCGCCCCAGCGGGTGGCCAGCTCGGCCTCCACGTCGCGGAGGGCCTTGTCCAGGGCGGGGTCCTCGGGGCGGCCGGGGACGTCGGCCTGGGGGGCGCCTGTGCCCTGGGCCCGGAGGGTGCGGCTGCCGGCCTCGATGACCGCGAGGTCGGGGTCGCGGTCTGTCTCGGCCTCGATGATCTCGTCGAACGGGTCGCTGTCAGTCACATGGGTCAGTCTACGGACGTTGGGGGTGTCTTTTCCCTGCGGGCCCGTCGGGAGTCCTTTGTCCGCGGGTCCGGTGGGGGCTGGTCGCGCAGTTCCCCGCGCCCGTGGGTGGGACAGGGCCCCCGGAACCGAGAAGTTCCGGGGGCCCTGTCCCACCTGCACATCCTTACGCCTCCGGCAGGACGTCCAGCTGGGCCTTGATGCGGGTGATGTCCTCGTCGGCCTTGGCGAGGCGGACGCGGATCTTGTCGACCACGTTGTCCGGGGCCTTGGCCAGGAACGCCTCGTTGCCGAGCTTGGCCGTCGCCTGGGCCTTCTCCTTCTCGGCGGCGGCCAGGTCCTTCGCGAGGCGCTTGCGCTCCGCCGCGAAGTCGATCGTGCCGGAGAGGTCGAGGGCGACCGTGGCGCCGCCGACCGGGAGGGTGGCCGTGGCGGTGAAGGTGTCGCCCTCCGGCTGGAGGCGCAGGAGCTGGCGGATGGCGGCCTCGTGGGGCGCCAGTGCCGTGCCGTCCAGCGTGAGGCGGGCCGGGACGCGCTGGCCGGGCTGGAGGCCCTGGTCGTTGCGGAAACGGCGGACCTCGGTGATGACCTGCTGGAGGGTCCCGATCTCCTTCTCGGCGGCCGGGTCCCGGAACCCGCTGTCGGTGGGCCAGTCGGCGATGACGATCGACTCGCCGCCCGTCAGCGTCGTCCAGAGCGTCTCCGTGACGAAGGGGACGATCGGGTGGAGGAGCTTGAGGGTGACGTCGAGGACTTCGCCCAGGACGCGGCCGGAGACCTTCGCGGGCTCGCCGCCGGCCATGAACGTCGTCTTGGACAGCTCGACGTACCAGTCGAAGACCTCGTCCCACGCGAAGTGGAACAGCGCGTCGGAGAGCTTCGCGAACTGGTAGTCCTCGTAGAGCGCGTCGACTTCGGCGACGGTGGAGTTCAGCCGGGACAGGATCCAGCGGTCCGTCGCCGACATCTCCGACGCGTCGGGCAGCTCGCCCTCGACCGTCGCGCCGTTCATGAGGGCGAAACGGGTCGCGTTCCAGAGCTTGTTGGCGAAGTTGCGGGAGCCCTGGACCCAGTCCTCGCCGATCGGGACGTCGACGCCCGGGTTGGCGCCGCGCGCGAGGGTGAAACGGAGCGCGTCGGAGCCGTACTTGTCCATCCAGTCGAGCGGATTGACCGCGTTCCCGAAGGACTTGGACATCTTCTTGCCGAACTGGTCGCGGACCATGCCGTGCAGGGCGATGGTGTGGAACGGCGGGGTGCCGTCCATCGCGTAGAGGCCGAACATCATCATCCGGGCGACCCAGAAGAAGAGGATGTCGTAGCCGGTGACCAGGACGGAGTTCGGGTAGAACTTCGCGAGCGAATCGGTCTGTTCGGGCCAGCCGAGGGTCGAGAAGGGCCACAGTCCGGAGGAGAACCAGGTGTCCAGGACGTCGGTGTCCTGGTGCCAGCCCTCACCCGTGGGCGCCTCGTCGTTGGGGCCGACGCAGACGACCTCGCCGTTCGGGCCGTACCAGACCGGGATGCGGTGGCCCCACCACAACTGCCGTGAGATGCACCAGTCGTGGAGGTTGTCGACCCAGTCGAAGTAGCGCTTCTCCATCTCCTGCGGGTGGATCTTGACCCGGCCGTCACGGACCGCGTCGCCGGCCGCCTTCGCGAGCGGGGCGACCTTGACCCACCACTGCATGGACAGCCGCGGCTCGATGGTGGTCTTGCAGCGCGAGCAGTGGCCGACCGAGTGGACGTACGGCCGCTTCTCGGCGACGATCCGGCCCTCGGCGCGCAGCGCGGCGACGATCGCCGAGCGGGCTTCGAGACGGTCCTGGCCCTGGAAGGGGCCGGGGACGGTGATGACGGCGTGCTCGTCCATGACCGTGATGGCCGGGAGGTCGTGCCGCTGGCCGATCTCGAAGTCGTTCGGGTCGTGGGCCGGGGTGACCTTGACGGCCCCCGTGCCGAACTCGGGGTCGACGTGCTCGTCCGCGACGACCGGGATGGAACGGTCGGTCAGCGGCAGCCTGATGAGCTTGCCGACGAGGTGCTTGTAGCGCTCGTCCGACGGGTGGACGGCGACGGCGGTGTCACCGAGCATGGTCTCGGCACGCGTGGTGGCGACGACGATGGTCTCGTCCCCGTCGCCGTACTTCATGGAGACCAGCTCGCCGTCGTCGTCCTGGTACTCGACCTCGATGTCCGAGATCGCGGTGAGACAACGGGGACACCAGTTGATGATGCGCTCGGCGCGGTAGATCAACTCGTCGTCGTAGAGCCGCTTGAAGATGGTCTGGACGGACTGGGAGAGACCCTCGTCCATCGTGAAGCGCTCGCGCGACCACGCGACACCGTCGCCGAGGCGGCGCATCTGGCCGGAGATCTGGCCGCCGGACTCGCCCTTCCACTGCCAGACGCGCTCGACGAAGGCCTCACGGCCCAGGTCGTGCCGGGACTTGCCCTCCTTGCCCAGCTCGCGCTCGACCACGTTCTGCGTGGCGATGCCGGCGTGGTCCATGCCGGGTTGCCACAGCGTCTCGTACCCCTGCATGCGCTTGCGGCGCGTGAGGGCGTCGATGAGCGTGTGCTCGAAGGCGTGCCCCAGGTGGAGCGAGCCCGTGACGTTCGGCGGCGGGATGACGATCGTGTACGGCGGCTTCTCGCTCTTGGCGTCCGCCTCGAAGTAACCCCGCTCCACCCAGCGCTCGTACAGCGGCCCCTCTACATCGGCCGGCGCGTACTGGGTCGGCAGTTCGGAGTCGGGCGCTGGTGGCTGCTGCTGAGCGTTCTCGGTCACGGGCCCAGTTTAGGGGTGTCGCGGGGGTGTCCCGAAACGCGTTTGTTCTGTAACGGTGCGGCCCCCGATGCCGTGCGCTTCCTGTGACTGGGTCAGGATGTCGGGAACACATAAGTATCTGGAGGGGAACCCAGGAATGAGCTACAACCAGCCGGGCCCGTACGACGGGCAGCCCCAGCAGCCCGGACCGTACGGTCAGCCGGGCCCCTACGGGCAGCCTCCCCAGCAGGCGCCGCAGGGCGCGCCTCAGCCCGGCTACGGCTACCCCCAGCAGGCTCCCCCCGCCCAGCCCGGCTACGGCTACCCGCAGCAGCCCCAGCCCCCGCAGGGCGTCCCGCAGCAGGGCCCCTACGGCCAGCCGCAGCAGCCGTACGGCCAGCAGCCCTACGGCCAACCCCCTTACGGGCAGGCCCCGTACGGTGTTCCGCAGCCCCCGGCGCCCGGCGGGAAGAAGAAGACCGGGCTCATCATCGGCGGAGTGGCGGTCCTGGCCGCCATCGGCGTGGGCGTGTACTTCGTCCTCGGGTACACCGGGTCCTCCGGTCTCGCGGACGACGGTCCCCACAAGCTGACGACCCCGGCGAAGGTGCTCGGCGACTACAACCGGGCCACCAAGGACGGCGAGACCAGCGACAGCGGCTCCTCGACCGTGAAGGACCTGGAGAAGAGCGGCGTCAAGAACGGCACCGCCGTCTTCGGCGCCTACTCCACGGCCGACCTCAGCGGCTACGACCCGAGCGACCCGTCCACCGCTCCCAGCGCGTCCGAGCTGCTCACGGCCAAGGGCATCTCGCTCATCGGCGCCTACGGCAAGATCGCCGATCCGCAGAAGGCCCTGGACGCGTTCTTCGCGGACATCCAGAAGGACGTCAACCAGAGCAATTCCTCCAGCAGTTCGTCGGGCGGCAGCAAGCTGGTCGGGGATGCCGAGTCGGTCGACACCGACGGCGCGGTCATGAAGTGCCAGGCGGCCAAGGGCACCAACCAGGTGACCAAGAAGGAGCAGACCGACTGGTTCTGCGCCTGGGCCGACTACAGCACCATCGCGATGGTCTCCCCCGGCGACAACACCGCCGACGTGTCCAAGGACACCGCCGTCTCCATGACGACCAAGCTGCGCAAGGAAGTTCGGGTGAAGATCTAGCCCCGACGCCTCACGTACGAAGGGCGCCCGGTCGGTCGACCGGGCGCCCTTCGTGTCGTACGGGGTGCGGCTGTTACGCCGTCTTCTGCTCCCCCGGTCCCCGGCCGCGTGCGTCGCGCGGGATCAGGGTCGGGTTGACGTTCGACAGGACGACGTCCGCCGTGATGACGACCCGGGCCACGTCCTTGCGGGACGGGACCTCGTACATGACGCCCTGGAGGACTTCCTCCATGATGGCGCGCAGTCCGCGGGCGCCGGTCTGGCGGAGGATGGCCTGGTCGGCGATGGCCTCCAGTGCCTCACGCTCGAAGTCCAGCTCCACGCCGTCGAGTTCGAAGAGGCGCTCGTACTGCTTGACGAGTGCGTTGCGCGGCTCGATGAGGATCTGGAGCAGGGCCTCGCGGTCCAGGTTGTGGACCGAGGTGATGACGGGGAGACGGCCGATGAACTCGGGGATCATGCCGAACTTGACCAGGTCCTCGGGCATGACGTCCTCGAACTGGTCCTTGGACTGAAGCTCCCGCTTCGAGCGGATCGTCGCCCCGAAGCCGATGCCCTTGGCGCCGGCCCTGGACTCGATGAGCTTCTCCAGGCCCGCGAAGGCACCGCCCACGATGAACAGGACGTTCGTCGTGTCGATCTGGATGAACTCCTGGTGCGGGTGTTTCCGGCCGCCCTGCGGCGGGACCGAGGCCGTGGTGCCCTCCAGGATCTTCAACAGGGCCTGCTGGACGCCCTCTCCGCTCACATCACGCGTGATCGACGGGTTCTCGCTCTTGCGGGCGACCTTGTCGATCTCGTCGATGTAGATGATGCCCGTCTCGGCCTTCTTGACGTCGTAGTCGGCGGCCTGGATGAGCTTCAGCAGGATGTTCTCGACGTCCTCGCCGACATAGCCCGCCTCCGTGAGCGCGGTCGCGTCGGCGATCGCGAACGGCACGTTCAGCATGCGGGCCAGGGTCTGTGCGAGGAGGGTCTTGCCCGAGCCCGTGGGGCCGAGCAGGAGGATGTTGGACTTCGCCAACTCGATGGCGTCCTCGCGGCTTTGACCGCCGCCGTTCTCACCGGCCTGGACGCGCTTGTAGTGGTTGTACACCGCGACCGAGAGTGCCTTCTTCGCCGACTCCTGGCCGACGACGTACCCCTCGAGGAACTCGTAGATCTCGCGGGGCTTGGGGAGTTCCTCCCAGCGGACCTCGCTCGTCTCCGCGAGTTCTTCCTCGATGATCTCGTTGCAGAGGTCGATGCACTCGTCGCAGATGTACACACCGGGCCCTGCGATGAGCTTCTTGACCTGCTTCTGGCTCTTGCCGCAGAACGAGCACTTGAGCAGATCGCCGCCGTCACCGATGCGTGCCACGGTGTGCTTCCCCTTCGCCTGGGAGACGCCTAGGTCCAGCGGCTCCTGGTGCTGCCTTATGTCCGACGGTACCTTGCCGGGCCCCCCGTTCGGGCCCCCCTTGGCACGGTTCACTTCCACGTGGACCGTGCCGAGGGGTGGTGGACGATACAGGTCCGGGTCAGCGGACGTCGGCGTTGTTCATCTTCCGGGTGGAGATGATCTGGTCGATCAGGCCGTACGCCAGGGCGTCCTCGGCCGTGAGGATCTTGTCGCGCTCGATGTCCTCGCGGATCTTGTCCAGCGGGGTCGTCGAGTGCTTGGCCAGCATGTCCTCCAGCTGACCGCGCATGCGGAGGATCTCGTTGGCCGCGATCTCCAGGTCGGAGACCTGGCCCCGGCCCGTCTCGCTGTACGGCTGGTGGATCAGCACGCGCGCGTTCGGCAGCGCCATGCGCTTGCCCGGCGTACCGGCGGCCAGCAGGACGGCGGCGGCGGACGCGGCCTGGCCCATGCAGACCGTCTGCACGTCCGGCTTCACGAACTGCATCGTGTCGTAGATCGCAGTCAGGGCCGTGAAGGAGCCGCCCGGGCTGTTGATGTAGATGGAGATGTCACGGTCGGGGTCCATGGACTCCAGGCACAGCAGCTGCGCCATGACGTCGTTGGCCGACGCGTCGTCGATCTGGACACCGAGGAAGATCACGCGCTCCTCGAAGAGCTTCGCGTACGGGTCGTACTCACGGACGCCCTGCGAGGTGCGCTCGACGAAGCGCGGGATCACATAACGGGACTCGGCGGCGGGCGCCGTGTATTCGGCGCGTGCGCGCTCGTACAGGCCGGCGCCGGGGAAGTCGTTCACTGTCTCTCTCCTAGGGGCTGTGCGGTCGGCTGAGGGCTGTCCTGGGGCCTCAGGCCCCGGTACCGCCGCCGCCCGGCATACCGGCGGCCGTGGGAATCACGTCGTCGATGAGGCCGTACTCCTTGGCCTCGAGCGCGTCGAACCAGCGGTCGCGGTCGGAGTCGCGGGTGATCTGTTCGATGCTCTGGCCCGTGTGCTGGGACGTGAGCTCGGCCATGCGCTTCTTGGTGTGCAGCAGCCGCTCCGCGTGGATCTTGATGTCGGAGGCCGAACCGGCCAGGCCGGCGGAGGGCTGGTGGATCAGGATCTCGGCGTTCGGCAGCGCGAAGCGCTTGCCCGGGGTACCCGCGCTGAGAAGGAACTGGCCCATGGAGGCGGCGAGGCCCATGGCGATGGTCACCACGTCGTTCTTGATGAACTGCATGGTGTCGTAGATCGCCATGCCGGCCGTGATCGAGCCGCCGGGGCTGTTGATGTAGAGGTAGATGTCCTTGTCGGGGTCAGCGGCAAGGAGCAGGAGCTGTGCGGTGATCTTGTTCGCGATGTCGTCGTCGACCGCCTGGCCGAGGAAGATGATCCGCTCACCGAGCAGTCGGTTGTAGACCTGGTCGCCGAGGCCACCGATGGAGGGCTCGCCGGCGGCTGTAGGCATCAGATTCGTCACGTATCCACCTGCTCGTCTTTACGACGGCGCCGGGCCGTCTCACGTGTACTGCCGAGGGCAACGGAGACTCCCCTGCCCTCGTATTCATGGACCCTAACGCGCGGGTCCCTCCGGGGAATCCCGCAAAGGGAACTGTTCGCTGTCAGCGCATGTACGGCGCTGGTGAGACCCCGGGTAAGGGCAAGGGCCCCGGGGCGTGATGTCCCCGGGGCCCTTTGCTCTTCGGCCTGTTCTGCGGCTGGTTACGCCTGGGCCGACTCCTCGGCGTCGGCGTCGGCGTCACCGGCGGTCTCCGTGGTCTCGGCCGCCTCGGCAGCCTCGTCCTCGTCCTCGTCCTCCAGGTCCACGATCTCGCCGTTGGTGTCCTTGACCGTGGCGGCCTCGACGACGACGGCCAGGGCCTTGCCGCGGGCGACCTCGCCGACCAGGAGCGGAACCTGGCCGCCCTCGACGACCGCCTGGGCGAACTGGTCGGGGGACATGCCGGAGGAGGCGGCGCGCCGCATGAGGTGCTCGGTGAGCTCCTCCTGGTTGACGTTCAGCTTCTCCTTGTTGACGAGCTCGTCCAGGACGAACTGCGTCTTGATGCCCTTGACCGCGGCTTCCTTGGTCTCGGCGTCGAACTCCTCGGCCGTCTTGCCCTGGATCTCGAGGTACTTCTCGAGGTCGAGGCCCATCTGGCCGAGCTGGTGGTGCTCCAGGTTGTGCTTGCGGGTGTTGATCTCGTCCTCGAGCAGCTTCTCGGGGACGGGCACCTCGACGAGCTCAAGCAGCTTCTCCAGGACGCGCTCCTGGGCCTGCGTGGCCTGGTCGTACTGCTTCATGTTCTCGAGGCGCTTGCGGCTGTCGGCGCGCAGCTCCTCCAGGGTGTCGAACTCCGAGGCGAGCTGAGCGAACTCGTCGTCCAGCGCGGGCAGTTCGCGGGCGGCGACCTGGGTGACCTTGACGGTGACCTGAGCCTCCCGGCCGGCCGCGGAGCCGCCCTTGAGCTCGGAGGCGAAGGTGGCCTCGCCACCGGCCTCCAGGCCCGTCACGGCCTCGTCGATGCCGTCGAGCAGCTCGCCGGAACCGATGGTGTAGGAGACGCCCTCGGCGACGCCGTCCTCGAGGACCTCGCCGTCGACCTTGGCCTCCAGGTCGAGGGTGAGGACGTCACCCTCGGCGGCGGCGCGCTCGACCGGGGAGGTCGAGGCGAAGCGCTCGCGGAGCTGCTCGACGGAGGTGTCGATGTCCTCTTCGCTGACCTCGACGGCGTCGACCTCGACCTCGATGCCGGAGTAGTCCGGGATCTCGATGGCCGGGCGGATGTCGACCTCGGCGGTGAAGTTCAGCGTCTCGCCGTCCTTCAGGTCCGTGATGTCGACCTCGGGCTGGCCCAGGACGTTGAGCTCGGCCTCGTTGACCGCCTCGGTGTAGAACTTCGGAAGCGCGTCGTTGACCGCCTCCTCCAGGACCGCACCGCGGCCGAACCGCTGGTCGATGACGCGGGCCGGGATCTTGCCCTTCCGGAAGCCCTTCACCGTGACCTGCTGGTTGATCTTCTTGTACGCCGCGTCGAGGCTGTCCTTGAGCTCCTCGAAGGGCACCTCGATGCTGAGCCGAACCCGGGTCGGGTTCAGGGTCTCCACGGCGCTCTTCACGGTTCGGTCTCCTTGGGGGCTGACTTCTTGGTTTGCGGACCCAGACAGGTCCGGCGGTTTCTGGTCGCCCGGAGGACTTCAGAGTGTGAGAGACACACGGGCGCGCAGCTTGCATAGTAGCCGCAGCGGCAGGACGCCCCAAAAGGCGATCTCGCGGGGTACTGGTGTGATACCGGTCCGGAGGTCCGGTACGTGGTCGGGGTGGCGGGATTTGAACCCACGGCCTTCCGCTCCCAAAGCGGACGCGCTACCAAGCTGCGCCACACCCCGTCTGGTGCGACACGTAGGGTACATGCCCGCAGGCGGTGGAGCCTCCGCATTTCACGGGCACCGGGGTGCCGGGCGGGGCATGGGGAACGCGGTGTGCGCGGAGGGCACCCGACCCGCTACGATGCTCTCTGTGCCGCGGTAGTCTGACCTGCGGCGCGTCGCGTGCGGGCGTAGCTCAATGGTAGAGCACTAGTCTTCCAAACTAGCTACGCGGGTTCGATTCCCGTCGCCCGCTCCAAATGACTTAGGGCCAGGTCGGAGGTTGGATTCTCCGCCTGGCCCTGATCGTTTCCGGGGGCTCCGATCAGCCCGCCGTGTCCCCCTCGTGCCCCTTGGGCTTTCGATCTTGTTTCTTCTTGGCCTTTCGCGCCTTCTTCCGCCCCTTGTCGACGAGCCCGCTCACGGCATCGGCGATCAACCGATCCCGCTCGACACTCGCGTGCTGGTAGATCAGAGCGGCGCGAGCGGTGCTGTGGCCCATGCGCGCCATCAACTCACGCGTGCTGGCCCCGGTCGACGCGGCGAGGGTGTTGCCCGTGTGCCGGAGATCGTGAAAGTGCAGGCCCTTGATCCCCGCGTCCGAACACGCCTTGTGCCACAGCCGGTTGAAGTGGTTGCGACGCGGAGTCGCCCCCTTGGCTCCGACGAACACCCGACCGTCAGCACCGCGTTCGGCGTACGTGTCCAGGTGCACGCGGATCTCCGGGACGATCGCGGCAGGAATGGCCACGGTGCGCTTGCCCGCCACACTCTTGGGCGCCTTGATCTCCCGCTGCCCGTTGTTCAGCTCGGCGACGGCCCGGCGGACGCGAACGGCCCCGTGGTCGAGGTCGACATCCCGGCGGTGCAGCCCGACCAGCTCACCCCAACGCAGACCGAGGAAGCCAGCCATCAGCACGAGCGCCCGGTAGCGGGGCTGGATCGCGTCGGCCAAACCGTACACCTCTTGCACGGTCGCGGTCGGTCGCTCCGGCGTGTGCACAGTGCTGGCGCCTTTGATCGTGCACGGGTTACGGCGGATCAGCAGATCAGCCACGGCGGTACCCAGGATGGCGCGCATCAGGGCGTACGCCTTCGCCACGGTGGTCGGACCGGTACCGCCGGCGAGCTTGTCAGCACGCCACCGACGCACGAGCGGGGGCGAGATCTCGGCGACGTTGACCGCTGCGAAGGTGGGCGCGAGGTGGTGACGCAGGAGCGAGCCGTAGAGCTGACGCGTGGTGGTGGTCAGCTCCCGTTCCCGGATCCAGGCAGCGGCGTAGTCACCGAACGGCACCTTCCCGGCGTCCGGGTCGTGCCAGTCGCCGCGCCGCATCTCGGTCTGCTTGTCGGCCAACCAGTCGTCAGCGTCCCGCTTGGTGGCGAAGGTGTCCGGGGCCGGCCGAAGCAACCCGTCAGGACCGACGTAGCGAGCCTGGTAGCGGCCGGACGGGAGCTTGCGGACACGGCCGAACTGTCGTCGTTTGCTGGCCATCAGGCAGCCACCGCCCGGAGCGCAGAACCACGCCGACGCGGCTGCACCGTGTTCGCCGCGATGTACGCGTCAACCACGCTCTCAGCGATGCGGACATACCGCCCCACCTTGACGTAGGCGATCCGACGCTCTTCGATCAGACGACGCGGGAACCGCTCCCCACTGTCCTCCCAGGTGCCGAGACGCACGGCGACCTCAGCCACGTTCAACAGGCGATCAGCCATGTTCGCCCTCCCCCGCGTCAGCGTTCAGTTCCTCGCGGGCGGTCTCGCGGTTCAGTTCGATGTCACGGCGGATGTTGGCGGCGAGCCAGGATTCGCCGGGAGTGTGGCCGTGGCCGGCGTAGGTCCAGTGCGCGAGGGTGAGCGTGGTTGCCTCCGGGTTGTCGCCAGGGTCGGGCAGACCGAGGGCTTCGCGGTGTTGGGCGGCTCGGTAGTCGGCACGGACCTCCCGGAGAGCGCCCAGGGTGGTCGAGTAGCTGCGGGACTTCGTGGAGAAGTGGCCCCGGAAGCCGAGCATGTGAGCCCAGTCGCGGAGCTTGCGATCCGGGTAGAGCGCGTGCAGGTCGAGGCAGGCCGCGATCAGGCGGGCGGGGTGGTCGGGCACGTCGAGCAGGACGAGGGCTTCTTTGTTGCCGATGCGGCGGTCGACCGTGCCCGTGGTCTCTGCCGCTTTGGTGGCGTACTTGGCGACGTAGGACGCCACCGCCAGCTCTGTGATCTCTTCGCCGTGACCGAAGGCGCCGATCGGCTGCACATCGAGCTGCGTGCCCCAGCGCAGGGTGCGGGCCGGCTCGTCTCCCGCAGGCGGCACGTCGACCTGGACGCGGGCGGCGGCGGCTCGGATCGCACCGTCAAGCAGGTTGAGCGTGGCCCAAGCCGGGGGCGGGCTATCGGGCCCGTCCGGTCCGTCAAAGCGGATCACAGCGTGGAAGTGAACGGCTCCGCGCTTCTGGTACTCGGCGACCTTGCCGAAGGCCACGCGGGACTGTTCCCGAGCGTCCTTCTGTGTCAGCCCAGCCCGCTTGGCGATCTCGCGGCGCAGGTAGATCGTGAAGTAGCGCCACAGGTCGGAGGCGTGGTTGTTCCACAGCACCGCGCCCGCGTAGTCGTACGAGTCGGGGTCGAGCGGGGTGCCGAGTTCGGAGGCGTCCTCGCCGTGGCGGGTACCGCAGCGGCAGGGCCGATTCCCGGGTCGGTTGTGGACGGGCCCGAACGAGGGCGCGGTGAGGGTGGCGAAGACGCGGGGGTGGTCGCGGATGGTGCGCGGGGTCCCCTTGGCGGGGTCTCCGACGAGTCCGGCGCGGATGAGGTGGTAGGTGTCGCCCGCGTAGGTCCAGGCGCAGGCTGGGCAGCGGGAGGCACGGCGGTTGCCGCACGCGATGCGGAGCATGCCGCCGGGCTCGTTCTCGGTTGTGTAGGCGTAGAGCACGGTCTTGGTGGCCGGGTCGATGGTCTTGGTGGCGCCGGAGAGGCGGACCGGGTCGGAGCAGCCGCCCGTGCGGCGGATCTGGTCCTGCCAGCGGTCGAAGTGGGCCGAGCCAGCCACCCTCAGCACATCGGTAAGGGTGGCCGCATCCAGGCCCGCCAGAGTGGCGGTGTCGGTCACGCAGCCACCTCCAGCGCGGCGGGCACGAGAGGGCGCAGAGCCGCGGCAGCGAGCAGGGGCGGAACGGCGTTGCCGATCTGCAGGGAGCGCTGTCCCTTGTTGCCCTGGAAGGGGTATCCGCGGCGGAAGGACTGGAGTACGGCGCCCTCACCGGGTTCGAGGCTGAGATGGCCGCCGCCTGGACGCCTGCCGCCGACGTGGCCGACCGTGCCGGACACGGTGGGCGCCGGGCACTTCCAGGCCCAGTGGCCGGGGTTGTCCATGGCGGCGCGCATGGCCTTGCGGGAGGCGTTGCCGAAGGGTTCGGCGCCTCCGGTCCGGGTCCCGCCGCCGGTAACGGTGGGGGCGGGGCGCCGGAGGTAGCCCCAGCCGAGGGCTTCAGCCATGGTCACCCACGGGGCGAGTGCCGGACCGAACAGGGTGTCAGGACCGGGGTCTTTGGCGTGCGTCGGCTCCGGCGGTACCGCGGACCGGTTGAGGGAGGCGAGCAGGAAGGCACGGCGCCGGGTCTGCGGGACGCCGTAGTCGGCTGCGTTGAGGACGCCCGTCCAGACCGAGTAGCCGATGCCGTGCAGGATGCCGGCGGTGTGCGCGAACAAGGGTGCGACCGCGGGGACTTGTTCCAGGGCGATCCAGTCGGGGCGCAGGGCGAGCGCGTAGCGCAGGGGCTCGACGACGAGCAGGGACCGCGGGTCGGTGCAGGCAGTGCCGAGTGCGGAGCGGGTGTCGTGTCCGCGGGCGAGGTCGTCAAGGCCCTGGTGGCACAGGTCCATGTCGTCGGTCCCGCCATGGTTCCCGGCGACACTGAACGGCTGGCAGGGCGCCGAGCCGGCCAGCCCGGTCACCTTCCCCCGCAGCGGCTCCGTGGGGTAGGCGGCAACGTCCGCCCGGATCGTCAGGTGGCCCACGGCGGCACGCGTGGCGCAGGCCATGGGGTCGATCTCAATCCCGGTGTCGCGCACGCCGAGCGCCCGCAGGCCTTCGGACCAGCCACCGGGACCCGCGAACAGGTCAAGAACGGTCATCGTCGGCCCCCGTTACGGTGGGCGGACCCGTGGTTGGCGCTGTAGTCCTCGACCGGGGCCGTCACGTCGGTGTCGCCGTTGGCGTGGTCCTCGGCACCGCAGCCACCGCACACGTAGTCGCCCTGCGAGGAGCTGTAGCGGGTTCCGGCCTTGACGCGCAGTCCGGGGCTGTCTTCGGTCGGGGTCAGGTCGACAGGGAGCTTGTGGAACATCGCGGTCACCTCCCGGCCGGCACGAGCGCGGCGGGCAGCGGGAGGGCGTGGCCGGTGCCGTCGCAGGCGGGGCAGACGACGCGGAGCAGGACGCGGGAGCCGTCGCGGTGGCGGTTGCCGGTGGTGACGGAGACGACGGGGAAGCCGTCGCAGTGGTGGCAGACCGGACGGTTCGGGAGACGAACAGGCATGATGAGCAGAGCCCTTTCAGGTCGGAAGATCGGGAAGAGGTCGAGCCGTCCGGGGCGGCGGAAACTTGGCGGTTGAGGCCGCCCCGGAGGGTGTTACTTGTCCTTGCTGCGGCTGATCGTGTAGCTGATCCCGCCGGACGCGGAGATGACCGCGACGGCAGCGGCGGCGATGACCTGGACGACGAACGCGATGACCAGGAGTACCGCGATCGATCCGGCGACGATGACGAGCGTCAGGACGATCGGGCCCTTGTAGGAGCGCGGGGCTTCCTGCACGATCACGACCTTGCGCAGGTCGGTGCCGGGCGGGATCTGCCGGTAGACGTCGGCGGGGATGTGCCCGGCGCGCCACTGGTCTTCGGGTAACTGCATCGGACCGCCCCTCTCTGGTCAGGCACACCGGTGGGTGTGGGCGGCGAGTTCGGCGGCGGAGCGGTCGTCGTGCTCGGTCGAGAAGCCGCAACTGGGGGCGGTGCAGGCGGCGGTGTGCTTGATCTGGCCCCGGCCGTTGTTGAAGGAGCCGACCTTGACGGGGCCGATACGGATCACGTTGACGAAGCGGTTCGGGCGGGACATGGCTGAACCTCCTTATGGATCAGGCGAGTTGGGCGGCGATCGCGCCGGCCAGGTCCTCGGGGACGCCGAGGCGGGCGCGCAGGGTCGCGGTGTCGATCGCGGTACCGGTGCGGGTGCGGTGCTCGGTCGCGATCTTCCGGGCGTGGTCGACCAGGGCCGGGGGCACGGCCGGGGCCGCCTTCGGCAGAGCCGGTGCGGGCTCCGGTGAAGCGATCTCCGGTGCCGGTGCCGGGTCGGGGGTCTCGCGATGGTCGATCACCGGCGCGGGCCGGGTTTCCGGCTCCGATTCCGGGGTGGGTCCGGCGGGTGCGTGGGCGAGCAGGGTCCCGCCGAGGAAGGCGAGGGCGGGCCAGCCGGCGACGAGGATCCGCAGCCAGGCCGGTACGTGGCCGAGGTCGAGCAGGCCCGCGGTCGCGACGTTCGCGCCGAGCGAGGCGGACAGGGCGATCACGAACCACGTCCACGCCGCGCGGTCGCGGCGGGCGGTACGCAGGCGGCGCCAGGCGGCGACCATCAGCAGGTCGACCGAGACCGGATACGCCCACGCCTTCCACCCGGACTGATGCGCCGCTTCGGCGAGGTCGTGCAGGTGCGCGAACGAGAGGGCACCGGCGATGACGGCTTGGATCAGGACTGCGTCCACACGGACCGAGCGGGCCATGAACGGCACCTCCCTTCAGGAGAGTTGGGCCAGGAGCGGGCGGGGAAGCGATCTCCATCCGCCCGACCCCAGCAGGTCATTCGGCGGGGGCTTCGCCACTGCCCAAGCAGTTGAGGCAGAAGCCGGTTTGCTTGCCGACCGCGCGGCGCTTGCGGCCGACCTGGACCGTGCGGGAGACCTCTCCCGTGCCCTTGCAGGTCGGGCACTTCGCGGGCTCCGGGTCGGCGGTGACGGGCGCGGGGGTCTTCCGTGCGGCCACGGCGGTCATCCGTCCTGCGTGGTCGCGGCGTCGGCGGCCTGTGCGGCGGCCCAGCGGTCCACGGCCGCGAGGTAGCCGTTCACCGTCTGCGCCAGCTTCTGGGCGAACGCCTTGTGCTCGCCGGGCGAGCGGCCCTCGAAGACCGAGATGGTCAGCGAGTAGTCCTCTGCGTCGAGGGCCAGGATGGGCGGGTGGTCGGTGCCGTAATCGTGGAAGTGGACCCGTGTGGAGGGCTCCGGGTTGAACATCATCGAGGCGGGCATCGTGCGTACCTCCCTGCGTTCGGGCATGGCGGGGGTAGGGACCCGGCGCGAGGCGGTCACGCCGACCGTGGAACGAGGGGCGTTACTCAGAGACCGGCTAGGGCTGCACCAGCGGCGCAGCGGCCGGCATCGGTGGAACGACGACCTGTCCGACCGGCCGGAACAGAGCCAGGAACGGCAGGTCCGGGGTGAGGTGGGCGAACTGGCGGCACACGGCCGCTGTCTCGCCGGGGGTGGTTTCGGGGGTACGGATGCGGGACCAGCCACCGGAAGTGTCACCGGCCACCGCGACCCCGGGTCGGTCCGGGGCGATCGCGGTCACCGCCATCACGGCATCCGGGGCGATGTCGCCGAGCCCCATCTCGGCCGTCTGCTTGTCGTTGACGCGGTGCACGACCCGGCCGGTGAGCTGAGCACGGAGCGCGGTCGCGCCCTTGCCCAGGTCGGAGCCGAAGCGCTGCCCGCACACCTCCAGGTAGACACCGATCGCACGGGCCATCTGCCCAAGCCGCACCAGGTTCATGACCGTGTGATCACGAGCCCCCTCGTCCTTCTTCGAGGTCACGAAGAACAGTTCCGCGATCTCGTCGACCAGCACGACCAGCGGCACCGGCCGTACCTCTTCCGGCAGTTCCCACAGGTCCGAGACCCCGTACAGGGCCAGCAGGTCGAAGCGCTCTTCCATCTCGCCGACCAGCGCGTCCATCAGGTCCCCGGCCGACTGAGGATCGGTGACCAGCGCCGACAGACGCGAGGCGTACCGGCCGAGTTCGACACCGCGCTTGCAGTCGATCCCGATCAGACCGACCGGCAACTGAGCCAGCCCCTTGATCAGGTTGCGCTGATACATCGACTTCCCGGACTGGTTCGCGCCCAGCGTCAGGGCGTGCGGCACCTTGCGGTAGTCCCGCTCGAACACCGTGCCGTCCTCCCGCAGCGCGACCGGAACCACCAGGTCACGCGGCTGGGCCTTGCGCGGCAGTTGGACCCGGCGCAGCACGTCCCACCCGGTCATCCGCAACTCGACATAGCCGGGCTTGGTCTCCCGCACGATCACCGACCGCACACCCCACGCATGGCGCAGGCGCTCGGAGGACGCGGCGAGATCGGCTGGCTCCAGGCCGGCCGGGAGCCGGAGAGTGACCCGCAGACCGGTCGAAGTACCCCGCACACGGCGGACCTTCGGCGGCACCGGCCGCACCTCGCTGCGGGCCAGGTTGCGCTTGACGAAGGCGCGGAAGCCGGACGGCTGCACCGTCAGCCCGCACACCTCCATCGTGTCCCGGTAGGTCCAGGTGAAGCGCCCCCAGGTGACCGGCAGGCCCACCATCGACCAGTACACGCGCGGGGCACGGACCTTCGCGTAGCCGAGGCCACCGGCGCCGACCGCTATGGTCCCGGCCTCCAGCCAGGTCGCCAGGTCCGTCATGGTCAGGCCCCCGCCGTCACGGCGACCGCGCGGAACGAGATCCCGTGCCGCTTCTGGCCGTTGAACTCGTTCTCCCAGTCACGGGCCTTGAGACCGACCACCCGCACCGGCGTACCCGGGGCCAGGCCCTCGGGGATGCCCGTCTCGGGGATGGTGACCTGGTAGAGGTTGCCCTCTCCCTCGTCCGAGATCAGCAGACCCACGGTCGACAGACCGGCGCCGGTCTCCCGGTCCATGGCCCGCTCCCCGGTCTGCTTGTTCGCGAGCTTCGGCGCCGGCGCAGTCGCCACGAACACCACAGCGGTCGAAACATCGATCTTGAAGGACGGCATACGTCACTCCTTGGTCGTGGCACGGTCTTGCTGTGCCAACTGGCTTGAGCCACTTACTGGCTTAAGCCAGTTGAGCACACGAGGTCGCCAGGGTCAAGCAGGTGGCTTGAGCCAGTTGCTAGAGTGTGGCCATGACGTCCACCCGCCCGCCGACTCCGCAGCAGCCCAGCCGCCGTATCGCCGATGAACTCCGCCGTCAGATCGAGAACGGAGACCTTCGCAGCGGCGACAAGCTGCCGTCAGAACGGGCGTTGGCCGAGCAGTACGGTTCGGCCCGCAACACCGCGCGCGAGGCGATCCGCCTGCTTGCTGAGCAGGGGCTCGTCACGGCGAAGCATGGGAGTGGCGTGTTCGTGCGCGAGCCGCAACGACTGTTCCGCTTCGGGAGTGATCGCTACTCGCTCAAGAACCGGGAAACGGGACTGACCCCGTTCCGGCTCGAAGCGAAGCGCCAAGGCAAGGTCGCTCGGATCGATGTCCCCTCGATCACCCGAGAGCAGCCGTCGGCGGACGTCGCGGAGCGCTTGAAGGTCCCCTCGGACGAGGAGAGCGTCGTACACCGCGAGAACCACTACTTCGCCGATGACGAACCGGTGCAGATCGTTTCGACGTACGTGCGATGGGACGAGGCTCAAGGCACTCTGCTGATGGAGGCCAAGACCGGCAAGGACGGCATCTACGGCCGCCTTGAAGATCTTGGCCACGTCATGACACGCGTGCGAGACGAGATCAGCGCGAGGATGCCGACGCCCGAAGAGGCCGCCATCCTGAGTCTCTTGCCGGGCGTTCCAGTCCTCGAAGTGCTGCACACGAGCCTCGATCAAGACGGAGTGCCATTCGAGGTTTCGCGCTACGTGCACCGAGCGGACCAAACCGGATTGCTCTATGAACTGCCCGTCGAGAGTTAGGAGTTGATGGTGAATCCTGCGGTCGTGCGCCCCTTCAAGAGCGATGACCTACCCGGAGCCGCAGCGGCACTCGTCAAGGTCCACGAGACCGATGGGTACCCGGTCGAAGGAGTCGAGGACCCAGAGGCATGGGTCAGCTCAGACGACGTCCTTGCGGCATGGGTGGCCGAGATGGACGGGGAAGTAGTTGGGCACGTAGCCGTCATGAGCCCGCACGGCGAAGCCGCCGTCTCGCTGTGGACCAAGCAGAGCGGCGACGAGGAATCACACGTAGCCGTTCTCGGCCGGCTGTTCGTCGTCCAGGCGGCGCGGAAGCACGCCACGGGCAGGCGACTGACAGAAGCCGCGATGAACTACGGCCGTCAGCACGATCTCCGCTTGGTCCTCGACGTGATGGCCAAGGACGCTCCCGCGATGCGCCTCTACGAACGGCTCGGCTGGCGCAAGATCGGCGAGACTACCCACCACTTTGGCGACGGAGAGGGCATCCCCGCCATCTGCTACGTCGCCCCGGACGCCTGAGCTGTTACAGGTTTCTCTACCTCATCAAGCCCCGCCCGTTGGGCGGGGACGGGGTGCTCCGGTCACCACGGTCCGCCGGCATCGACGGAGCCTCCAGCCGTCGCGCACTTGGGATAACAGGACACGACAGCAACCGTAAGGTTCCTCAGCTTCCCCACGCTTCACAGCCCCTCAGGGCTTCCGCCTCAACCCCCTTGAGTCGCAGGCCCGCAGCGGCACGGGACAGCGGCGGGGGCTCTTGGCGTTCGCCATCCGGTCGCGCTGTCCCTGCTGGCTTTCGACCGTCGCTGCGTTGATCACACACCCCCGGCCCGCACTGCGGGCCGGCGCGCGGCTCGGGGGCCGGGGCTTCGCTCCTGCCTTCGGCCCGCGCCGCCCCGGCCCCCGGCCCCGCGCCACCTACGATGCCCCGGGGTGATCACGCTTCACACTCCGATCCCGCCAAGGGCCGATACACCGGACCGAGCCTGATTCCCCGCCCATGACCCACACCACCAGGCCCGACCTTGGGGGAAGACGGCATTGCCCACAGGTCAACTCGCATGATCAGGCACGGACCAACAGACGCTTTGACTCCAAAAGCAGGTGCGCGACGGCTGGAGGCTCCGTCGATGCCGGCGGACCGTGGTGACCGTGGTGACCGGACGGGATAGCGGAGGTCAGAGCATGCCTCCGGCGGGGGATCGGCCGACACCGGGATGGAGGGGGCACCGTCGCCGGGTGCGGGCTCGTAGGGGTACGCGTGGGGTGCTTCCATCCCGACCACCATCGACCCAGGCAGAGCCGAGCAGACGCGGCCCATGGCGTCCAGGTCGTTCGTACAGTGGCGCGCTCCACCTGGACGCCATGAACCACGCCCGCTCCACGGTGTGTGGGTCGACGGCGGACGGGATGGAAGCAGGGGAAGGTGGTGGGTGAAAGAGGCGTTTTGCTGACGGATCGTCACCTCAGAGTCACCAAGCCTCGGGTGCCCCAGAATGTATATATGGATGCAGGTCTCGCGGGGATTCTTGGTGCAGCAGTGGGCGCATGCGGCTCAGCCGTCGTAGCGGGGCTTACTGGATTCTTCTCGCGATCCCAGATGCTGCTGCAACTAGTAGCTCAGCAACAGCAGACCGAACGCCAAATACGCGCCGACCTGGCAACACAGTTGCGAGAACCTCGGCGGCAGGCATACGCCAACTACGCAGCAGAGGCCACCGCGAGACTGGACGCGCTGTGGTGGGTACACGATGCACTGTCTCAAAGCCCACCGCATCACGAGGCAGCCGAAGCACGGCTTAGGGCAAGCTTTGCCCCCTCCAGCAGCACCGCCTACGAGCGAGTGCTCCTTGAGGGCCCCGAAGAAGTCGCAGCTACTGCGGCAGATCTAGCAGCGGCGATCGAAGACGCGACACACATCGCCCTTACCTGGATCATGGATCTTGAAGCAGGTGCGGAGCCCATTCAGCGCGACTTCACTGCCGAACTGAGTCGGGCCACGGACACCGCCAAGCAGTGCCGACGGAACTTCCGCTTGGTCGCGATGGATGCCGTTCGGGCAGACGGCAGAGAGCCCGAGTCAGAACAGGCACAGGTCAGAAGCGCTGCAATCCTCGACTGGATCCGAAGATAGAGAGCCGAGGCATAGCCAAGGGCCACACAATTCCCAGCCATACTCAGCAAAGACTCCATCAAGAGACAGTCAAGATAAAGCCATCCCCCGCCCAGCGATGTCACCCAACCTTACGCTCGGTTACCGAAGGTACAGCGTAGCGACCGAGCGTAAGGTTGGGTGACATCGCTGGGCCCTCTATAGGCAGGCCATACATTACGTAGCGCGATATCCGCAGGTGGCGGCGGCGGCACACCCATCTACTGCGGACACGCAGGCAAGAAAAAACCTGACCCACAAGGGGTCAGGTGGTTTGTGTCTCCAACGTACGACGAGGCGGCATCAGTGTCAACTTCGTTGGCACTTTTCAGTGACCCTGCGTCGTCACCAATCTACAGGGCGTGCATACTTCCCCACCGGGTCACTGAGCTGGTGGCTGGTGAAGTCCTGCTGAGCGAGCTGCCGCCACCAGTGCCTCCCGACCCCGTCAGCAGGGGCACCACGCAGGTCGCCGGCAAGGTAGCTCCGCGAAGGATTGACCAGACCAACGGGCACTTTCCGACGAGCCTCTCGTAGCGGAAAGCTGAGATCGCTGTCATTGGAGATCACAACAGCTGCGTCTACAGCCTGCGTGAGCACGTCAATCAAGAGGTGGCTCGCAACGTTGACATCCGACCCCTTCTCCTCACGGTTAGCAAACGAAGCCATGAAGACCGCCGAGTTACACGGCGCGCCACCGTTCTGCACCATGATCGGCCACTGTGGGGCTACCAACTGAGGACGGCCATGACTGTCCTTGATTGCTAGCGGTGCTTGCTTGACTCGGTAGACGTACTTGCCGTACTCGATCTGGTCCACACTCCCCGCTGTAGCCAGAGCCTTCAGGTAAATGTCCTGGTCACGGTGCCCAGACGCGTTCGTCGTTGCGTCGATACGCGCAGTGCAATAGACAATGCGCGACACGTTCGCCCCCGGCCAATCCGCCCGCTGGCCGACCAATGTCGTCGCCAGGCTACGGATGTCAAGCCAGCGCCACCCTGCCGTACCACGGCCACACATCCCTCTACCGCCGTAGTAGAGGTTGTAAGCGTCTACGTACACTCCCACGCGCATCAGCACAAGCTAGCATCAATCAACTCCCCAGCCAGAGTGTTGCGTTGGCTCACCACCCGATCACTCAGGCACCCCTATCTCGCGTGCGCACGTTCACTGAACGAGGCCTAATCGCCACCTACTGCGATACGGTCAGATTCGCTCACACTCGAACCTATGGGGGCATTAGCGGATCAAGAGTGGCCATGCCATCGCTGCGGGGAAGCCGGCCCCACCGTGCATGAACGTGGACGGTTCGGCCTCATGGCGAGCTACTGCGAGAGGTGTTGGAACACCTACGCCAACGAGATGGCCGAAGCCGACGGAGCCACGGCCCCGCCGAGACCGGACCCCGACCCCGACGACGTGGCATGGATCGAGCCGCCACGTTGCCCGGAATGCGGCGCTTTGGTTCGCGTGTACCCGACCAACTACGATCGGTGGGTCAGCCTCGCCATGGTGGAGTTGCCCGCGAAAGACGTCCCAGCGGCCTTCAGGTGGCGTTTGACGAGGGTTCCGGACCGATCCCCCATCCCCACGGATATCGTGGCCGTACGGGTCCGTGGAATCGATCCGCTACCGAGTGAACCTGTCGTGCCGGCTCACCGCATGTTGTGCGTCCCCGAGTGAGGTGGCCGTAGATCGCGCGGCAGCGAGCCGGAGGCCCGGCCCCGTGTCCCCTGCGTGCCCGATCGAGCGGCGACCGGCGGGGAGCAGCGGGGAACGTCGGTGAGCGACCCGAGAACCGGCAGGTCAGCGTCTCACCAGGTCAACCCCGGTCCGCATACGCGATCTTCCAAACTAGCTACGCGGGTTCGATTCCCGTCGCCCGCTCCAGGCAGCTCAGGGCCAGGTCGGAGGATGATTCCTCCACCTGGCCCTGAGTCGTTCCCGGAGTCCTGTCATCTGGTGCGCCACCTGGTCACGACTCAGAAGCTGATCGAGTTGATCGTCTCCGCTATCGAGTTCAGGAACCGGTTGATGGACGGTGCCATGCCTGTCGAGGCGAGGAAGAAGCCGAAGAGGATGGCGACTATGGCTGGGCCCGCCTTGATCGATCCCCCTCGGATCAACACCACCAGGATGATCGCCAACAGCAGCACCACAGACAGTGAAATGGCCACAACTGATCACACCCTCGGTCGGTCCGCTCTCCCGGCCCGGGGACGCGACCCCGCGCACCCCCGCCAGGTCCATCGTGCCACCAACGCGGCCCACGTATGCGGCGGGTGACGCATCGTTGGTGGCAAAGGTTCGGAGGAGACGCGTTCGCAGGTCGTTCGAATAATTGGCACACGCACACGAACGGGCCTTTCCCGCGTACCCTTTTGCGCCTTTCGGTCGGTATTAATCGCGACATATTAGGTAGATTCCGGACGCGAGCCCGATGGTTTCACCGATTCCCACGGGCAACGCTAGGGTGCCTCAGATGTTCCACGCTGACACGCCCCCGGGCCAGAACGAACAGAGCAAACAGAACGAACAGACCACACCGCGCGACGCGTTCTTCGACAACGCGAAGTACCTGGCGATCCTGCTGGTCGCCATCGGACACTCCTGGGAGCCCCTCAAGGGCGACAGCAGAGTGCTCCAGGGGCTGTACATGGTCGTGTACAGCTTCCACATGCCGGCGTTCATCGTCATCTCCGGCTATTTCTCCCGCAGTTTCGACATGCGGCCGGCCCGCCTGAAGCGTCTCCTCACGGGCGTCGCGGTGCCGTACATCATCTTCGAGATCGCGTATTCGCTCTTCAGCCGCTACGCCAACCACGACCCGCACCAGAAGATCACCCTGCTCGATCCGCTGTATCTCACCTGGTTCCTCTGCTCGTTGTTCATCTGGCGGCTGACCACCCCGATCTGGAAGCTGGTCCGGCACCCGCTGGCGGTCGCCCTCGGCATCGCCATGCTCGCCTCCTGCACCCCGGAGCTGACCGACGACTTCGACCTGCAGCGGACGGCCCAGTTCCTGCCGTACTTCGTGCTCGGCCTGGTGCTGAAGCCCGAGCACTTCCAGTGGGTGCGCCGACGGGAGATGCGGGTCCTGGCGGTGCCGGTGTTCGCCAGTACGGTGGTCTTCGGCTATTGGGCGGTGCCGCGGATGAACGCGAGCTGGTTCTACCACCACGACTCCGCGCAGGAGTTCGCCGCGCCCTGGTGGGTCGGGCCGGTGATGATGCTCGCGATGTTCGGCTGCTCGCTGCTGCTGACCGCCGGTTTCTACTCCTGGGTGCCGAGCCGGAAGACCTGGTTCACGGCGCTGGGAGCGGGCACCCTCTACGGCTATCTGCTGCACGGCTTCGTGATCAAGGGGGCCGGCTACGCGGGCCTGTTCGACCACGCCTGGCTGCACCGGCCGTACGGCGTCGCCCTGGTGACCGCCCTCGCGGCCACCGTCGTCACGCTGCTGTGCACCCCGCCCGTACGACGGGTGTTCCGCTTCGTGATCGAGCCGGGCATGGACTGGGCGTTCCAGCGGGACGCGGCCCAACTGGCCCGGGAACGCGAGCAGTTCGAGCAGTCGCGGGGTCAGCGGCCCGTGCGCGAGAAGGTCAACGCCTAGACAGGTACGCCTACTCGGGGGCGCCGAGACCGAGAAGGGCGCGCATCCGGGCGTACTTCTCGGTCAGCCGGCTCCGGGTCGGTGCGTCGAGGACCGCGAGGCGGGCCGGGTCCGCGTTGTGCGCCATGTCCGCCTCCTTCACCAGGAGCGCGCCGGGGGTCGCGAGCACCCGCTCGGCGTACGCCTCAGGGGACTCCCCCGCCCGCTTGGTGACCGCGAGCACGATGTCCTTCGTACGACGGCTCAGCGCGGCCTCGCGCAGCCACCCCTCGGTGAGGGCGTCGTCCTCCACGGAGTCGTGCAGCCAGGCCGCGGCGATCTGCTCGGCGTCCCCGCCCCGCAGCCGCACCCCCTCCGCCACGGCCCGGAGGTGCTCGGCGTAGGGCCGTCCCGCCTTGTCGGTCTGGCCCTCGTGGGCGGCACGGGCCAGGGTCTCGACCTCGGCCTCGGTGAGATGCGCGGTCACTGGGACAGGGCCTGGGCCGCGGCCGTGGGTCCCTCGCGGCACACCAGCAGCAACGCCCGGTCGTCGTTGACGTCCTTGGCGACCGCCTCGATGAGGTGCCAGGCGGCGCCGTGGAAGCCGCCGGCGACATAGCGGTCGGCCTCGCCGGTGAGGCGGTCGATGCCCTCGACGATGTCCCGGTCGGAGGTCTCCACCAAGCCGTCCGTGAACAGCATCAACACGTCCCCTGGCCGCAGCGATCCCTTCACGGGGTCGAACTGGGCGCCGTCGTACACACCCAGCAGTGGCCCTTCGGCCGCCTTCTCCTCCCAGCGGCCGCTGCCCGCGCTGAGCTGGAGGCCCGGCGGGTGGCCCGCGGAGAAGAGTTCGTAGTCGCCGGAGTCGAGGTCCAGGACGAGGTGGATCGAGGTCGCGAAGCCCTCGTCCCAGTCCTGGCGGAGGAGATAGCCGTTGGCGGCGGGCAGGAACGCGTGCGGGGGCAGCGAGCCGAGCAGGCCGCCGAAGGCGCCGGACAGCAGCAGGGCGCGGGAGCCCGCGTCCATGCCCTTGCCGGAGACGTCGGTGAGGACCACCTCCATGGTCCGACCACCGTTCGTCCGGGCCGCGACCACGAAGTCGCCGGAGAACGACTGACCGCCCGCGGGCCGCAGCGCCATCTCCCGGTGCCAGCCCTGCGGGAGCTGGGGCAGCTTGCTCTGCACCCGGATCCGCTCGCGGAGGTCGAAGAGCATGGTGCCGCCGCGCCGCCAGGGAACGCCCACCCGGCTGCGGAACTGCGCGATCAGCAGACCGAAGAAACCGCACGCGGCCACCACGAGCACCACGCCCGGGGTCACCCGCGCCGGGCCCTCGGTGTACGGGCCGAGCCTCACCGACTCCACGATCAGCCCGGTGGCCGCCGCCCCATACAGACCGAGCAGGCTCGCGGGGCGCAGCAGCAGACCGCCGGCGACGATCGGGAGGACCAGCGCGTTCGGCGAGCACCACACCGGGTTGGCGAGCGTCACGGCCACGATCACCGGGATCGTGATCAGCAGCCCGGCCAGCGCGACCCAGTCCGAGCCGTCCCCGCGGAAGTAGTCGACGGCACTTCTGCGCAGGCCGGTGCGGACCCGGTGAACCAGCTTCCTCAACCGGGCCGTGAACGTGTCGGCCTCCGCGCGCCGCTCTCGTCCTGCTGCCATTAGTTCGGGACCCTATCCATCCGACCAGCCGCTTGGCACGGGAGGTCCCACTTGTCCCCCCTGCGAGGTTCAACTTCACAGTGAACTTCACCGGAGGCGTTCGCGGTGGCGCCGAACGGAAATTCCCTGGCTCGTCCCGCAATGCCCTGGTAGGCATGGCCCATGGGGACAGTCACGAAGAACACGCCTGCCGGGCCGGTCGAGCTGCGCGTACCGCGCCAGGACGAGTGGGACACCTGGTACGACAAGTTGCTCGACGCCTTCGGCGGCACCCCGGAGCCGCCCGAGGTGCGCGAGCTGTGGCGGGAGCTCACCGAGCTCGACCGCTCCCTCGGCGTCTGGGACGGCGAGACCTGCGTGGGGACGGCGGGCGCGTTCAGCTTCCGGCTCACCGTGCCCGGCGGCGCCTCGGTGCCGGTGGCCGGCGTGACGATGGTCAGCGTGGCCGCCACCCACCGCCGGCGGGGCATCCTGCGGTCGATGATGCGCCGCCAGCTGGACGACGTCCGCTCGTGGGGCGAACCGCTGGCCGTGCTGACGGCCTCCGAACCGGCGATCTACGGCCGCTTCGGGTACGGCGCCGCGACGATGAACATCTCCGCCGAGATCGACACGGACCGGGTGCGCCTCTCGGTGCCGCCGGGCACGGACGACGTACGCCTGCGCTTCGCCGAGCCGGCCGCCGTGCGCGACGCGTGCGAGGCGGTGTACGCGCGGCTGGTGGCCCGGCGGCCGGGGATGCTGGCGCGGCGGCCCGGGTGGGAGAGCCTGCCGCTGCTGGACCCGGAGAGCGAGCGGGAGGGCTCGTCGCCGCTGCGGTGCGTGGTCGCCGAGCGGGACGGTGAACTCGTCGGCTACACGCGGTACTTCATCAAGCCCGAGTGGGACGCGCAGGGTCCCAAGGGTTCCGTACGGCTGCGGGATCTGGAGGCGCTGGACCCGGCGGCGTACGCGGCGCTGTGGCGGTTCCTCTGCGAGATCGACCTGACGCGGAAGGTGACGACGCACAGCCGGCCCGTCGACGACTCCTGGCAGCATCTCGTCTCCGACATCCGCCGGTGCTCGATCCGGCAGCGGGACTCGTTGCACGTACGGCTGGTGGAGCTGGGGGCGGCGCTGGAGGCGCGGACGTATCAGGCGCCCGTGGACGTCGTGTTCGAGGTCGCGGACGCCTTCTGCCCCTGGAACGAGGGGCGTTGGCGGCTCACCGGCGACGCGAAGGGCGCGTCCTGCGAGCGGACCGACGATCCGGCCGATCTCGCGCTGTCCGTACGGGAGTTGGGGTCCGCGTATCTCGGCGGGGTGTCCCTCGCGTCGCTCGCGGGCGCCGGACGGGTGCGGGAGCTGCGGTCCGGGGCGCTGGCGGAGGCGTCGCTGGCGTTCGGGTCGGCGGTCGCACCCTGGCTGCCGCACGGGTTCTAGCCGTACCGCTGAACGCCCTTACGACTTCTGGCAGTTGGGGCACCAGAAGAGGTTGCGGGCGGCGAGATCGGCGGTGCGGATCTCGCCGCCGCAGATGTGGCAGGGCTGGTGGGCCCGGCGGTAGACGTAGACCTCGCCGCCGTGGTCGTCCACGCGCGGCGGGCGGCCCATCGCCTCGGGGGTGTGCTCGGGGCGGACGGTGTCGATGCGGTTGTTGCGGACGCCCTCGTGCATCAGCTCCACGAGGTCGGCCCAGATCGCGTCCCACTCGGCCGGGGTGAGGTCCTTGCCCGCGCGGTACGGGTCGATGCCGTGCCGGAACAGGACCTCCGCGCGGTAGACGTTGCCGACGCCCGCGATGACCTTCTGGTCCATCAACAGGGCCGCGATCGTCGTACGGCTGCGGGAGACGCGTCGGTACGCCGCGCTCGGGTCCGTGTCCTGCGGCGGGCGCAGCGGGTCGGGGCCGAGGCGGGCGTGTATCGCGTGCTTCTCGGTGTCCGTGATCAGGGCGCAGGTAGTGGGGCCGCGGAGATCGACGTACGACGTGTCGTTCGCGAGGCGCAGGCGGACGGTGTCCGTGGGCGGGGGCGCGGGGGCTCCGCCGAAGGCCACCTTGCCGAAGAGGCCGAGGTGGATGTGGATCCACTCCTCGTCCCGGAAACCGAGGAACAGGTGCTTGCCGTGGGCTTCGGTGCGGGTGAGTTCCGTGCCGTCGAGCAGCGCGGCGGCGTCACTGAACTTGCCCTGGGGGCTGGTGACGCGAGTGGCCCGGCCGGTGAAGTGAGCGCCGTAGTCCAGGGCAAGCCGATGAATCGTGTGCCCCTCTGGCACGTCCCGCACTTCCCTTCCACCCGCCCACCCGTCCAGGTCACTCGACAGGTGGGCGTTCCAAAGACCTCGGGGCTCCGCCCCGGACCCCGCTCCTCAAAAGCCTGGGCGGCTGATTCTGCTTACTGCTTGGGGTGATGCGCCGGAATCTCCGGCAGCTCCCCGGTCTCCTCGTACTTGGTCAGCATGTCGATACGCCGAATGTGCCGCGGGTCCTCGGAGAACGGCGTACCGACGAAGGTCTCGACGAACTTCGTCGCCTCCTCCGTCGTGTGCATCCGCGCACCGACGGCCACGACGTTGGCGTTGTTGTGCTGGCGGCCGAGCGACGCGGTCTCCTCGCTCCAGGCGAGGGCCGCACGCACGCCCTTGACCTTGTTCGCCGCGATCTGCTCGCCGTTGCCGGAGCCGCCGATCACGACGCCGAGGGCCTCGGGGTCGGCGGCCGCGCGCTCGGCGGCGCGGAGGCAGAAGGGCGGGTAGTCGTCCTGGGCGTCGTAGATGTGCGGGCCGCAGTCGACGGGCTCATGTCCCGCCTCCTTCAGCCACTCGACGAGGTGGTTCTTGAGTTCGAAGCCCGCATGGTCGGAGCCGAGATACACGCGCATGGGTCGAGTGTGACACGGCTGTTTCCGGGAAGCAGCTCCGGGGCCCGACCGGGTTAAATACAGGCAACGCCTCACAACCTCAAGGGAACCTCAAGTAACGATCTGGATTCAAAGGTTCAGGAATTCCTTTACCTCCGATTCACTGGACCGACTCGTACGCCGCTCGTACGAGCACCCCCACCGGAATCCCAACCGGCGTAAAGGAACTCCCCCCATGACTTCTGGTTCTGGCCTTCAGGCAGGACTCAAGAACCGGCATCTCTCGATGATCGCCATCGGCGGCGTCATCGGTGCCGGACTGTTCGTCGGCTCCAGTTCGGGCATCGCGACGGCGGGCCCCGGCATCCTGCTCTCCTACGCGCTCGTCGGCACGCTCGTGGTGCTGGTGATGCGCATGCTCGGTGAGATGTCGGCCGCGAACCCCACGTCCGGCTCGTTCTCCGCGCACGCCGACCGCGCGCTCGGCCGCTGGGCCGGTTTCTCCATCGGCTGGCTGTACTGGTTCTTCTGGGTCGTCGTCCTCGCCGTCGAGGCGACCGCGGGCGCCAAGATCCTCGAAGGGTGGATACCGGCCGTACCGCAGTGGGGCTGGGCGCTCATCGTGATGGTGGTGCTGACCGCCACCAACCTCGTGTCGGTCGGCTCCTACGGCGAGTTCGAGTTCTGGTTCGCCGGGATCAAGGTCGTCGCGATCGGCGCGTTCATCGTCATCGGCGCCCTGGCCGTCTTCGGCGTGCTGCCCGGCGCCCACACCGACAAGGCGGGCCTCGGCAACCTCACCGACCACGGCGGATTCCTGCCGAACGGACCCGGCGCGATCCTCACCGGCGTCCTGCTCGTCGTCTTCTCCTTCATGGGCAGCGAGATCGCCACGCTGGCCGCCGGCGAGTCCGAGGACCCGCAGCGCGCCGTCACCAAGTCGACCAACAGCATCATCTGGCGCATCGGCGTCTTCTACCTCGGCTCGATCTTCATCGTCGTCTGCCTGCTCCCGTGGAACGACCCGTCGATCAAGGCGCAGGGCTCCTACGTCGCCGCCCTCGACTCCCTCGGCATCGCGCACGCCGGCCAGATCATGAACTTCATCGTGCTGACCTCGGTGCTGTCCTGCCTCAACTCCGGCCTCTACACGGCCTCCCGCATGGCCTTCTCGCTCGGCGGCCGCGGTGACGCCCCCAAAGCGTTCGCCCGGACCACGTCCCGGGGTGTCCCGATGGCGGCGATCATCGCCTCCGTCGTCTTCGGCTTCGTCGCGGTGTTCTTCAACTACGCCTACCCCGACACGGTGTTCCTCTTCCTCGTCAACTCCTCGGGCGCCGTGGCCCTGTTCGTGTGGCTGGTCATCTGCGCGTCCCAGCTGCGCATGCGCCGGATCATCGAGCGCGAGTCGCCGGAGAAGCTCGTCGTACGGATGTGGCTGTACCCGTATCTGACCTGGGCGACGATCGCCCTGATCGTGTTCGTCCTCGGCTACATGCTCACCGACACGAAGGGCGAGAGCAGCGGCCGTACGACCGTGCTGCTGTCCCTGCTCGTCGCGCTGGCCGTCATCGCGGTCTCGGTGGTCAAGGAACGGGTCCGGGCCGGCCGGACGGCCGTCGTCGCGGACACCGACACGGACAAGGTGTCGGTGGGCTGAGGGAGTTCACAGCACGACGAAGCTGTTCCTGACCTTGTCGTAGGTCGCCAGGGCCTGCGTCTCCACGCCCGGCTGGTACCAGGTGTTGATCTGGTACGACTTCCCGTCCTCGTCGAAACCGAGCAGCCGGGCGTGCCAGGCAACGCCCTTGAGCGTGAACGTGTACTCCCACCTCACCGCCGGATGACCCCGGAACGTCGTCCTGTCGAGCCGGATCTTCCGGTAGTCCTGCCCCTGCCGGGCGCTCCGCTCCGACGCCTCCCACGTCTGCATCAAGTCACCGCGCGCGAGCGCCGACTTGCCGACGAGCTCCTGACTCCCGTCGGGTGACGTGTAGTGCACCTCGGCGCCCGTCTTCAGATCCCGCCGCCACCCCGCCGGCGTCGCCCAGGCGAAACCGCCCGCCTCTCGATGCGTGCCCGGAGGGAGAGTCGGGGGGCGGGAGGTGCCTTCGACCGTGGGGGACGGGGAGGGAGAAGGCAACCTGGACGAGGAGGCGGACGGTTCGGCCGACGTCGACGAGGCGGCCGACGAAGTACCGGACGAGTCGCCGGAGTTCGCGAGGATCGTGCCGGTGACCGCGGCTGCGACCACCACGGCCGCGACGGCGATCAGTGCGATACGGCGGCGAGTGCGGTGGGGGCGGCCCGTGCGGTCCGGAGTGAACGGCTGTGCGGGGCCCGGGAGTTCACCGCCGGGCGGCAGGGCCGCGGGGCGGGGCACACGGGCCGGGTGAGGGCCCAGGGCGGGGCGTTCGGGAGCGGGATGCGGTGGCGCCGGGCGCGGGGCCGGCGGGTGGGCCGGGAGCGGCGCGGGTTTCCGCTCGGTCAACGCTTGGGCGCGTGCGGCGAGTTGAGTGTCCACGCCGGACTCGGCTTGCGTGGCGGGTTCGGTCCGCTCCCCTTGATCGGCTCGGACACTTTGATCGGCGCGGGCACTTTGACCGGCTGCGGCGCTTTCACCGGGTCGGGCACGTTGATCGGCCCCGGCACTTTGACCGGCTGCGGCGCTTTCACCGGGTCGGGCACGTTGATCGGCCCCGGCACTTTGATCGGTCCGGGCGCCTTGATCGGCGCGGGCGCCTCGATCGGTTCGCTCCCCTTGATCGGCGCGGACGAAGGAGACACCCGTCCTCCGTGGCCCAGATCCCCGGGGGTTGCCGGACGGGGCCTCGGAGCTCAGCTCCGACGCGGCCTCGGACACGGCTTCGGACGCCGCTCCGGACACGGCCTCGCACACTGCTTCGGACGCCGCTCCGGACACGGCCTCGGACATCGCTCCGGCGGCGGAGACCGGTTCCTCCACGGCAGGGCGCTGCGTCGGTATCGCGTCCTCGACGGGGTGGGGGTGAGCGACGTGGTCGGGGTCGTACACCCGGGGATCGCGTGCCGCGCGGAGGAGCGACGGTTCCAGGAACACCGGGGTCGGTGACTCCCGATAGACCCCGGGTGGCGACTCCCGCTCCGACTCCGCGTCCGGCGCGGTGAGTTCCCCAGGCCCCTCGGCGCCCCGGGCCCTCTCCTCCCCTTCAGCTCCCCCCGCCCGCTCCTCCCCTTCAGCCCCCGCCGCCGGAAACGCCACCCGCGTCAGCGCCCCCTCCACCTCCTCCAGCCCCGGCCTCCCCGACGGCTCCTTCTCCAGCAGTGCCGCGAGCACGTCCCGCAACGGACCGGCCGCAGCCGGGAGTTCGGGCTCCTCGTACAGAACGGCGTGCAGCGTGGCCAGCGTTGTGTCCCGGGAGAACGGTGACCGCCCGCCGAGCGCGGCGCAGAGTGTCGCGCCCAGCGACCAGATGTCCGACGGCGGTCCCTGCGGGCGCCCGGAGATCCGCTCGGGTGCCATGTAGTCGGGCGAGCCGACCAGCATGCCGACCACGGTGAGCGCCGTGGCGTCCTGGATCGCGGCGATGCCGAAGTCGGTGAGCACGACGCGTCGGCCGCCGTTCTCGACGAGCACGTTCCCGGGTTTGATGTCCCGGTGCAGGACGCCACCCGCGTGCACCTGGCGCAGGGCCGCCACCAGGCCGAGCCCGATCGCGGCCACCTCGCGCGGGCCGAGCGCGCCGTCGTCGGTCAGCATGCGTTCCAGGGAGCGCCCGGCAACCAACTCCATGACGATCCACAGGCGTTCGCCCTCGTCGACGACGTCGTAGACCCGCACCACGTTCGGGTGGTCGATGCGGGCGGTCGCCCTGGCCTCGCGCAGGGTGCGCTCGCGGCGGGTGCGGGTGTCCTCCGCGTCGAGGCCGTCGATGCGCATTTCCTTGACCGCGACCTGCCGGTCGAGTATTTCGTCGGCGGCTCGCCACACCCGCCCCATTCCCCCCTGCCCAATGCTTTCGACCAGCCGATAACGTCCGGTCACCAAGAGCCCCGGAACTCCGCCGCCCCTCATGTTCCCCACATTCCCCGGCAATCCGCTGCACCCCCACAATGGTCACACTTCATGCCGTATCAGCATAGTGCGGAGAAATCTTGTGGTACCTCTTCAAGTACTGCGAATTCAGGCGCAGTCCCAGGGGGACACAGGGGAACGCAAGGGGGACGAACATGAGTTCTCATCGTGCTACGACCATGACCACGGACACGGCCAAGACCACGACCACATCCGCGACCCGGACCACCGCCAAGGCCATCGCGGGATCGCTGCTCACCGCATCTTTCTCGGCGGTGATGATCCTTTCCTTCAGCGCCTCGGCGGACGGCCAGGGGCCGGGAAGCGGAAAAGGCGGAAAGGCCGTGGACGCGGCTCCGGCCGGGGTGAAACTGACCACGCTCCTGCCGTCGAGGATCTCGGTCGACAACGGCACGAAAAAGACGGCGATCACCGCCACCGTGAAGAATGAGGGGACCAAGGCGAGCGGCGATGTCAATCTTCTGGTCGTCGGATTCGACGGCCTCAGGGTCAAGGGCGTGCAGGGCTGTTCGGCGATTGCCGAAAAGGATCTGCCGGCCGGTTCGAACAGCGGATTCACGTGCTCCGTGGGCGCTCTCGCCGCGGGCAGGTCGAAGTCGTACGCGGTCGACGCGACGTACGACCTGAGCAAGGCCGGGAAGATCTGTCTGCCGGTGATGTCCGCCGACGGCAAGAAGACGTTCTGGCAGCAGGGCCCGGTCCCGTTCGGTACGGCGAACCCGTCGCCGAACGCCCCGGCCACCCCGCTGCTGCTCGGCACCGACAACAAGCCGGTGGCACCGGGCGGCGACACGCTGCCCAAGACGGGCGTCGGCGATGACGTCCTGCCCCTGGGCGCGGCCGGCGCATCGCTGATCGCGGCGGGCGCGGCGGGCCTGTACTGGTCGCGGCGACGGCCGGAGGGGCAGGCCCTGCGGGGCTGAGCCGTAGGCGCCCGACGGGCCGGCCGGCCGAGGCCGGGCGGGGCCGGACAGGGAGGGCCGGGTCGCGGGAGCACCCGGCCCTCCCTCTCGCCTGCGCCGGGACACCCACCCCCGGACGCGCCGGAAAACCTGACGGCAGGTGTCAGGTTATGCGGTCAGCATGTCCCCCATGGACCACCCCACACAGCCGCTCATCCTGTACCCCGCCGACCCCGGCTACGAGGACGAACTCGCCGGTTTCCAGACCGGGTTCACCCTGCGGCCGGCCGTCATTTACGGCGTGCGCTCGGCCGACGACGTGATCGCCGCCGTACGGTACGCCGCCGCGAGGGATCTGCCGGTCGGCGTGCAGGCCACCGGGCACGGGCTGCCGGGCGGTTCTGAGGGCGGGGTGCTGATCACGACGCGGCGGATGGACGGGGTGCGGGTCGATCCCGAGGCGCGCACCGTCCGTGTCCGGGCGGGCGCCCGCTGGGCGCGGGTCGTGGCCGCCGCCGAACCCCACGGCCTCGCTCCCCTGAACGGTTCCGCGCCGGGTGTGGGTGCCGTGTCGTACACGCTGGGCGGTGGACTGGGCATCCTGGCAAGGGAGTTCGGATACGCGGCCGACCATGTCCGCGGCCTCGACCTCGTCACCGCCGACGGCCGACTGCGCCGGGTGACACGGGAGTCGGAACCCGAGCTGTACTGGGCGCTGCTCGGCGCCGGTCATGTCCTCGGTGTCGTCACGGAGTTGGAGATCGGCCTCGTCCCGGTGCGGACGCTCTACGGTGGTTCGCTCGCCTTCGACGGGCGGGAGGTCGACCCCACGGCCCTGCTGCGGGCGTACGAGGAGTGGACGCGGACCGTGCCGGACGAGCTGACCTCGTCCTTCGCTGCCGTACCGTACCCGGACATCCCGGCGCTGCCACCGCACCTGCGCGGACGGTACGTCCTCTCCGTGCGCGTCGCCTTCACGGGCAGCGAGGCCGAGGGGGAGCAACTCATCGCGCCGCTGCGGAAGTTCGGGCCGGTGCTCGCGGACTCGCTGCGGGAGATGCCGTACTCCGAGAGTCACACGATCCACAGCGATCCGCCCCAGCCGCACGCGTACTACGGGGACAGCGTGGTGGTGAGCGAGCTGGATGTGGCGCGGGTGGGCGAGGTGCTGTCGCTCGCCGGGCCGGACGCGCCCGGAATGTGCGTCGTCCAGGTCAATCATCTCGGCGGGGCGCTGGCGAGGCCCGCGCCGAACTCGGTGCCGTATCGCGAAGGACGGTTCCTGGTACGGCTGTTGGCCGTCGGGGAGCGGAAGGCCGTACGGGAGCGGTTGGACCCGGCGTTCGCGCTGCTCGCGCCGCACACGCTCGGGCGGACGGTGAACTTCGCGTTCGGGGCCGGTGACCGGACCGAGGGGCTATATGGGGCAGAGACACGGAAGAGGCTCGCCGGGATCAAGTCGTCGTACGACCCGGCGAACCTCTTCCGGCGGTAACGGCCGTATCAGCGCTGCTTGTTGACGAACTTCCAGGCCGTCGGGGCCGCACCCATCGCCAGGGCGGCCTTCAGGGCGTCGCCGATGAGGAACGGGGTGAGGCCCGCGGCGAGCGCGGCGCCGGTCGAGAGGTCGAGGCTGAGCGCCAGGTACGGGACGCCGATCGCGTAGATGATCGCCTCGCCCAGCAGCATCGTGCCGGCCATGCGCAGGACCGAGCGGTCGGCGCCGCGGCGGGCCAGGGCGCCGACGGCGGCGGAGGCGAGCAGCATGCCGACGATGTAGCCGAAGGAGGCGCCGCCGCCGGAGGTGCCCCCGGCGAACCACGGGACGCCGGCCAGGCCGAGCAGCGCGTACAGGGCGAGCGAGAGGAAGCCGCGGCCGGCGCCGAGGGAGGTGCCGACGAGGAGGGCGGCGAAGGTCTGGCCGGTGACCGGGACCGGGGAGCCCGGCACGGGCACGGCGAGCTGTGCGGCGAGGCCGGTGAGCGCGGCGCCGCCGAGCACGAGGGCGATGTCCCGCACGCGGGAGGCGGGCAGCAGGTCGGCGAGGACCTGGCCCGGGCGGGTGGTGGCGACGGCGGTACTCAAGGGGGACTCCGCAGGTTGACCGGGGTACAGGGGGACTTCGTGACGCTACCCCAGGGCCCTCGGGCCGATCACCGTCAGCGTCCGACAAAGGCGGGATCGGGGGCTTGGTGGGCTCCGGACAAAGGATGCCCGTTACACGCGCCGGGGCGTGATGCCGGTCACGCGGATGCCGTGCCGTCTCGCACACCGGCCGTCCCGTCGTCCCTCGCCGGCCGTCGTGGCGTCTCGCGCACCTGTCATCGTGGCGTCTCGCACACCGGTCACGGTCTGGGCAGCCGTGGTCCGCTTTGCTAGCTTCGAGCGCATGGTCGCCCAAGCCCGGAACTTCGCGTCGCGTCGCTATGTCGACCTGCGACGCCAGGCCACGGCGACCTGTTACCGCCCCTGAGGCGGGCGGAGCGGATCCGGTGCGCCTCGTATCCGAGACGGCGCACTGTCGGACCCGTTCCCGAGGAAGATCCCCATGCCCCGTAACGCGGCACCCCTTCTCGCCTCCCCCTCCCCCGCTTCTCTGCGCTCCCCCGTGCCCCGCGCCGCCGACAGCGACCGGCGCCGCACCAACGCGAGCGTCGTCCTGCGCTCGGTGCTGGAGCACGGCCCGGTGGCGCGCTCGACCGTGTCCCGGCTGACCGGGCTGTCCCCGGCGTCGGTCACCGACTACTGCGCCCGCTTCACGGAACTCGGGCTCATACGGGAGGCGGCCACACCTCAACGCTCGAACGGTGTGGGCCGGCCCCATGTGCCCGTCGACCTGGACGCGTCACGGTTCGTTATGGGCGGAGTCCATGTGGCCGTGCCCTATACGACGGTCGCGCTGCTGGATCTGCGCGGCCGGGTGCTGACCGAGCGCCGACTCGCGCACCACAGTACGAACCCCGCTCTGGTGCTGGCCCGCGCCGCCGAAGGGCTGGAGGCGCTGCTCGCGGGGGCGGCCGGGGCCACCCCGCTGGGGGTGGGGGTCGCCGCCGGTGGCTGGGTCGACCGGGACTCCGGGAGCATCGTCGACCATCCGCTGCTGGGCTGGCGGGACGTGCCGGTGCGCGAACTGCTGGGCGCCCGCACCGGGCTGCCGGTCCAGGTGGACGGCCACGCGCGGGCGCTGGTGAACGGGGAGCGCCTCTTCGGGCGGACGGCGCGCGGCAGCCGGAGCGTGCTGCACCTCTTCGTCGGCAATGTGGTCGACGCGGCCTTCGCGACCAACGACGAGGTGCACCACGGCCCGCGTTCGCAGGCGGGCGCGATCGCCCATCTGCCGCTGCGCGGCGGCACGGAACCCTGCGACTGCGGGCGCGTCGGCTGCCTCCAGGTCGAGCTGAGCGAGAGGACGTTGTGCCGCCGGGCGCGCGAGGCGGGCATCGTCGACGGGGTCAACCCGACGCATGTCGTGTCGGCGGCGGAGCGCGGAGACCCGGTCGCCGTACGGCTGTTGACGCAGCGGGCGCGGATGGTGGGGCGGGCGGTCGGGCTGCTGCTCGACATTCTCAACCCGGAGACGGTCGTCGTCACCGAACTGGGGGTGATCCGGCGGGAGGACTGCCTGCGGGCGCTGCGCGAGGAGGTCGGTGACGTGCGGGCGTCGGCTGTCGTGCCGACGAGTTTCCCGGATTCCGTACTGGCCGTGGCGGGCGGTTCGGTAATGCTGGATGTCCTCTACCGGGATCCCCTGAGCCTGTCACCGGGGCGTATTTAATTCAGAAACTCGGAATGTTGACAGCGGGCGCGCGTGGCCGGGAACATCCTGGTCATGAGCCTGAGGATGAGTTGTCGCACCTTTTGTTGCTGACCCGTTGACGCGCCCCTGGCGCCGGTCTCATCCTGCCTGAATTTCCTGTCCCGGACTGTTCCGTCTTTCGCCGTCCGTGAATTTCGCGCGCCTTCCCGCGTTCCCGTGACTTTGACCAGGAGTCCTCCCATGCCTCATTCCCGTGCGCCCGGCGTCGACCGGCGGCTCTTCCTCACCTCCGTGCTCGGTGCCGCCGCGGGCGTCGCCGGTCTCAGCGGCTGCGCCACGAGCAGCGCCGCCACCGCCAGGTCGGGGGCCGGCCTGTCCGCCCCGCTCGCCCAGAAGGTCCCGTCCGGCACGCGTCTGAAGATCGCCTCGTACCTGAACACCCAGCAACTCCAGTTCAAGCTGGCGAAACTGCCCAAGTTGCCGTTCACCGTGTCGAGTTGGGTGAACATCGGGGCCGGCCCGGATGTCATCAACGCGTTCCGCGCCAAGTCCCTCGACCTCGCCAACAACGCGGGCATCCCGCCGATCCAGGCGCACTACCAGGGCTACGACGCGAAGATCGTCGCGATCGACGTCACCCGCAAGCCGAACTACCTCTTCGCCACCAAGCCGGGCAGCGACATCCACACCGTCGCCGACTTCAAGGGCAAGAAGCTGGCCTTCTCCCAGGGGCAGGCCCAAGGAGTCGTCCTGCTGCGGGCGTTGAGGCAGGCCGGGCTGAAGTACGACGAGGTGAGACTCGTCCCGCTGACCAGCAACCAGTTCCTCACCGCCCTCCAGTCCGGCCAGGTCGACATCGCCCCGCTCGCCAACAGCCAGGCACCGGCGTACCTCAAGCAGTACGAGGCGAAGGGCGCCCGCGCGATCACCACCGATGTCGTAGACCTGCTCAATCTGCTGTGGGCGCCGTCCGCCGTGCTGGCCGACCCGGCGAAAGCGGCCGCGATCGCCGCGTACATCCCGCAGTGGGCGCAGGGTCAGGTCTGGCAGTACGAGCACCCGGACGTCTGGAACGAGGAGTTCTACGTCAAGACGCAGAACCTGACCCCGGCGCAGGCCGAGTCGGTCACCGCGCTCGCCAACAAGCCCTTCTTCCCGCCGAGTTGGGACGAGGCCGTGAAGTGGGAGCAGGAGACCGCCGATCTGCTCGCGGAGGGTGGGTTCGTGAAGAAGTTCACGGTGGACTCGCTCTTCGACCGGCGGTTCGAGGGGATCGCGGCGAAGGCCGTGGCGGCGGAGTACCGGAGGTGACGGCGATGACGACCTCCCAGACGCTGGACACGTCCGCCGCGACGTCCACGCCCTCGAACGCCGTGGAGGGTGCCATCGAGGCTCCGCGCAGGCGACGGCGCGGTCTCGCCCCCGGCAAGCGGCTGCCCGCTTCCCGGGTCGTCGGGCCGCTCCTCGTCCTCGCCCTGTGGGCCGCCGCGTCCGCCGCCGGGCAGCTGGACCCGGCCGCGATACCGGCGCCCTGGACGGTGCTGCGGACCGCCGGCCGGCTGTGGACGTCCGGCACGCTGCCCTCGGACATGCTGACCTCGCTGGAACGCGCCTCGTACGGCTTCGCGCTCGGCCTCACCGCCGGTGTCGCCCTCGCCCTGGCCGCGGGGCTGAGCCGGGTCGGCGAGGCGCTGATCGACGGGACCGTGCAGCTCAACCGGGCGATCCCGACCCTCGGCCTCATCCCACTGTTCATCCTCTGGCTGGGCATCGGCGAGACCTTCAAAATCGCCATCATCGCGATCGTCGTCTACATCCCGATCTACCTCAACCTGCACGCCGCGCTCTCCGGCATCGACCACCGCTACGTCGAACTCGCGGAGGTCCAGGGCCTGTCGAGGCTCCGGTTCGTCCGCCAGATCGTCATCCCCGGCGCCCTGCCCGGCTTCTTCGTGGGCCTGCGCCTCGGCGTGACCGGCTCCTGGCTGAGCCTGGTGGTCCTGGAGCAGATCAACGCCACCAGCGGCCTCGGCTACATGATGTTCCAGGCCCAGAACTACGGCCAGTCGGACGTCATCCTCGTCGGCCTGCTGATCTACGGCGTGTTCGGTCTGCTCTCCGACAGCGCGGTCCGTCTCGTCGAACGGAGGGTGCTGTCATGGCGCCGCACACTCAGCAGCTGACCACCACCGACGTGGTTCCCGCCGGAACCGCCGTTCACATCCGCGGACTCACCCGGTCGTTCGACGGGCGTACGGTTCTCGACCACGTCGATCTGGATCTGCCCGCGGGACAGTTCACCGCGCTGCTCGGGCACAGCGGTTCCGGCAAGAGCACGTTGCTGCGGGCGATCGCGGGGCTGGACCACGAGGTCGCCGGAAGTGGTCGGCTCGTCGCCCCTGAGCGGGTGTCGGTGGTGTTCCAGGACTCGCGGTTGCTGCCGTGGCGGCGGGTCCTCGACAACGTGCTGCTGGGGACGGAGGGCAAGGAAGCCGCCGCCAAGGGGCGTGAGGCCCTGGCCGAGGTGGGGCTCGCCGGACGGGAGCGGGCGTGGCCCAACGAGTTGTCCGGGGGTGAGGCGCAGCGGGCCGCGTTGGCCCGGTCGCTGGTGCGTGAGCCTGAACTGCTGTTGGCGGACGAGCCGTTCGGGGCGCTCGACGCGTTGACCCGGATTCGGATGCACGTGCTGCTCCGGGAGCTGTGGGAGCGGCATCGGCCCTCGGTGCTCCTGGTCACCCATGACGTGGACGAGGCGATCGTCCTCGCGGACCGGGTGCTGGTGCTTGAGCAGGGGCGGATCGGGCTGGACCTGGTGATCGAGCCCGAGGTGGCGCGGGCGGAGTACCGGGAGCGGTTGCTGTCGGCGCTCGGTGTTCCGTCGGATTCCCGCTGAGCGCCCGGGCTGTTCCAGCGCGCCGCCTTCTGGGGGCTCCGCCCCCAGACCCCCGTCAGCCCTGAAGGGGCCTCGTCCTCACACGCCGGACGGGCTGATGCGAGCCGACCTTGTCGAGAAGCCACCCCCGAGCCACCCCCGAACCCTCACCTGAAGGACCTCCCATGCCCCGCCGACTCCACCTGAACGCCTTCCTGATGAACACCGGCCACCACGAGGCCTCCTGGCGCCTCCCGGAGAGCAACCCCTACGCCCACGTCGAGCTGGACCACTACACGCGCCTCGCCCGGACCGCGGAGCGCGGCACCTTCGACTCCCTCTTCCTCGCCGACGGACCGCAGTTGTGGAGCAACCTCGCCCAACGCCCCGCCGGCGCCCTGGAACCGCTCACTCTCCTCACCGCACTGGCGACGGCCACCGAGCACATCGGCCTGATAGCCACGGCATCCACGTCGTACAACTCGCCCTACAACCTGGCCCGCAAGTTCGCCTCGCTGGACATCATCAGTGGCGGCAGGGCGGGTTGGAACATCGTCACGACCGCCGGTGCCGAGGCCGCCCGGAACTTCGGGCTGGAGCACGAGCCCGCGCACGCCGAACGGTACGCGCGGGCCGCCGAGTTCCTGGATGTGGTGCTGAAGCTCTGGGACAGCTGGGAGGACGACGCGATCGTCGCCGACAAGGCGGCCGGGGTGTGGGGCGACGACACGAAGATCCACCCACCGCGCCACCAGGGGACGTACTTCAGCGTCGCGGGCGCCCTCAACGTCCCCCGCTCACCTCAGGGTTACCCCCTGCTCGTGCAGGCGGGCTCCAGCGAGGACGGCAAGGCGTTCGCGGCACGGTACGCGGAGGCGGTGTTCACCGCGCAGCAGACCCTCGCCGACGCCCAGGCCTTCTACGCGGACCTCAAGTCCCGTGCGGAGGCGGCCGGCCGCAACCCCGAGCACATCAAGGTGCTGCCCGGCATCGTGCCCGTCCTCGGCGGGACGGAGGCCGAGGCGCGGGCCGGCGAACGGCTGCTGGAGGACCACATCGTGTACACGCACGGTGTGGACCATCTGGAGCGGCTGCTGCAACTACCTGCCGGGACACTGGAGTTGGATGCCCCGCTCCCCGCGGACCTGCCTCCCGAGGACGCCATCGAGGGCGCGAAGAGCCGCTACACGCTCGTCGTCGAACTGGCCCGCCGCGACCGGCTGACCGTACGGCAGCTCATCGGCCGGCTCGGCGGCGGGCGCGGGCATCTCACCGTCGCCGGTACACCGGAGCAGGTGGCCGACGCGATCGAAACGTGGTTCACGCAGGGCGCCGCCGACGGCTTCAACATCATGCCCGCGGTCCTCCCGTCCGGCCTCGACGCCTTCGTCGACCACGTCGTCCCCCTCCTCCGCGCCCGCGGCCTGCTCCGCACGGAGTACGGCCCCCGCACGACCCTCAGGGAGCGCTACGGCCTCCCCCGCCCCGCCAACCAGTACACCCGGTCCACCACCCAACCCGCCCTCGTCTGAGAGGACTTCACATGTCCATCGAGATCCAGAAGGTCACCGCGAACATCGGCGCCCGCGTGTCGGGCGTGGACATCGGCAAGCCGCTGTCGGCCGAGGAGGTGACGGCGATCCGCGAGGCACTCAACGTCCACAAGGCGCTGGTCTTCGACGACGTCCACCTCGACGACGCGGGCCAGGAGGCCTTCGCCCGCCGCTTCGGCGACCTCACCACCGCGCACCCCACGGTGCCCGCCGTCGACGGCGCCCCGAACGTGCTGCCCGTGGACAGCGAGCGCGGCCGTGCCAACCACTGGCACACCGACGTGACGTTCGTCCTCAACCCGCCCCAGGCCAGCACCCTGCGCAGCATCACGGTCCCGCCGTACGGCGGCGAGACCCTGATCGCGAACTCCGCGGCGGCCTACCGCGACCTGCCCGAGCCGCTGCGCGTCCTGGCGGACACCCTGTGGGCGGAGCACACCAACGACTACGACTACGCCGTACCGGAAGAGTCCATCGACGCCGACCGCGCCGCCCAGCGCGCCCAGTTCACGTCCATCACGTTCCGCACGGTCCACCCGGTCGTCCGCGTGCACCCGCTGACCGGCGAACGCGGCCTGTTCATCGGCGGGTTCGCGCAGCGGATCGTCGGCCTGTCGACGGGTGAGTCCCGCAAGATCCTGGACCTCCTCCAGAGCTACGTCACCCGCCCCGAGAACATCCTCCGCTGGCGCTGGTCCCCCGACCAGCTCGTCCTGTTCGACAACCGCATCACCCAGCACTACGCCATCGACAACTACGACAACCAGCCCCGCCGGCTCAACCGCGTCACCGTCGCCGGCGACATCCCGGTCGGCGTCGAGGGCAAGGAGAGCTACTCGATCGAGGGCGACGCGTCGCACTACACATCCGTGGCGGAGTGACCACACCGAGGCTTTTCGCTGCTAAGTTGTAGTTGCAAGTTATGTGCAATAAGAAGTCCGGAGGGGACCGATCCGCCATGCCCGTCTACACGCTTCCTGACCTGCCCTACGACTACGCCGCGCTCGCCCCCGTGATCAGCCCCGAGATCATCGAGCTGCACCACGACAAGCACCACGCGGCGTATGTGAAGGGCGCGAACGACACGCTGGAGCAGCTGGCGGAGGCACGGGACAAGGAGCAGTGGGGGTCGGTCAACGGGCTGGAGAAGAGCCTGGCCTTCCACCTCTCCGGCCACATCCTGCACAGCATCTACTGGCACAACATGACCGGCGACGGCGGCGGCGAGCCCCTCGCGGCGGACGGAGTGGGCGGTCTCGCGGACGCCATCGCCGACTCCTTCGGCTCCTTCGCCGGCTTCAAGGCCCAGCTCACCAAGGCCGCCGCGACGACCCAGGGTTCGGGCTGGGGCGTCCTCGCCCACGAGCCGCTCAGCGGCCGTCTGATCGTCGAGCAGGTCTACGACCACCAGGGCAACGTCGGCCAGGGCTCCACCCCCCTCCTGGTCTTCGACGCCTGGGAGCACGCCTTCTACCTCCAGTACAAGAACCAGAAAGTCGACTTCATCGAGGCCATGTGGGCGGTCGTCAACTGGCAGGACGTGGCCCGTCGTTACGACGCCGCGAAGTCCCGCCCGACGATCCTGTCCGCGTGACCCACCGATCCGAATAGATCGTCCTGCCTCGTGATCGTCTTCTCAACCTTCACGCGGGCGGGCGGATGAAAAGGGGAACCCCCGCGAGGACGTGACTCGCGGGGGTTCTCTCCTTCCGACGGATCCGGCCTTCCCCCGGACCTGTATCTCCAGCTGCTGGACCGGGAACAGCCATGACCGTCGACCGCCCATCCTGTGTCCGGGCTAGTGCGTCCCTTCGCCGTTCTGTGCCGGACCGAAGGCGTAGCGGACCAGTTCCCCGTCCTTCTTGGGAACCGCCAAGTCGAACGTCCCGTCGCCGGTGACGAGTTCGTAGCGTTCGAACTTCGGCCCCATCGGCACCTTCTCCCCCGTGGGCTTGAGCGAGAAGGGCGGTCTGAGGATCGCGTTCCGGTCTCCTCTGCGATCGCTCCAGCTCGGCTGCCCATCGGCCGAGAGGCGCAGGTAACCGGATCTGAGCCTCGCGATCTGCTTGCCCTTACCTACCGTGACCCTGGCCTCCCCGGCGATGGTCTTCGTCATCCCCATGACAAGCAGTGCCTGTCCGCTCTTGTAGTCCTCGATGTCCCGCGCGGGCGAGCGTCGCCGGATCCACGTCCACCGCAACAGCACGTCCACCATGGTCAGCGTCCCCGCGGCACGCCGTGCTCCCTGCATCCCCTGCCCCATCATTTCCTCATTCCGCGGCCACGGCAGCAGCCCACCGCACAACGGCGGTGCGGGCGGCGCGGTCGCATTGATTCACGTGGCATGAAGTCCGACCTTCGAACCTCCGCACTATAGGGATCGCGCCGACCGGGACGCCCAACCGGGGAAGCCCCAGAAAGCCCCCACAGCCGGACCCCGGGGTGAAGACATCCCTCCATGAGCGCCGGCCGGCCTCCGTCGTATCCGCCCCCTACACGCAAGGCACGTTGAGCGAAAGGAGAGCGCCTTCTCCCCGCGTCATGCGAATTTCGGACACCGCCGCGTTCCGCAGCTGCGGGAAAACGCGTCGGTATTCGCTGAGCGGAATCGACAGCAATCGGCACAGAATCAAACGCAGCAAGGTGTTGTGCGCGACTACGAGGACCCGCTCTCCGGAGTGCGCGGCGGCGATGCGCCGCAGAGCGGTCGTTCCGCGTGCCGCGGCCTCCGTCGGGTCCTCGGAGGCCGGGAACGGGTGTGCCACCGGGTCCGACCGGAAGGCCTCCGCCGCCTCGGGGTGCTCCGCCTCGAACTCCGCGAGCGTGCGGCCCTCCATGACTCCGAAGTCGCATTCGCGCAGGGCCGGTTCGGTGTGCGGGGTGAGGTGCAGGGCCTGGGATGCGGGGGCTGCCGTGGCGATCGCTCGGGACAGCGGGGACGTCCAGATCGCGTCGACCGGGTTGGCCTCGGCCCAGCGGCCCAGCGCCTTCGCCTGGGCGAGGCCCGTGTCCGTCAGGGCGACGTCGCTGATGCCGGCGTAGCGGTTCTCGGCGTGCCAGACGGTCTGGCCGTGGCGGGCCAGGAGGAGGGTGGTGGTCATGAGGCGTTCGTGTCCTGGTTCAGGCGGGTGCGGGCATGGGTCGCGACCGGGCTCGGCAGCCAGCCCCGGGTCTCCAGTTCGTCCACCAGGCGAGCGTACGGGCCGGTGAAGCGGGCCGTGCGGAACGCGCGGGGTTCCAGGACCGTGCGGATACGGACCATGCCGTCGGCCACCTCCGCCAGCTCCCCGCCCGCTCCGGTGCCGTACGCCGCCAACACCGCCATTCCCAGGGCCGGTTCGATCTGTTCCGGGACTCGGGCGGGGCGGCCGAGGATGTCGGCGCGGAGCTGGTTCCAGTACGCGCTGCGGGCCGCGCCGCCCGTGAAGGCGAGGGGCCCGTCTATCGGGGCGCCCAGGTGGTCGAGGTAGTCCAGGCACAGGCGCTCGGTGAACGCCACGCCCTGGAGCACCGCCGCCCAGCCGTCCGCCTCGGACGCCGGAGTGCCGAGCGTGAAGGCGGTCGCCTCGGGGGCCAGGAAGGGGAAGCGTTCGCCGGGTGAGGCCAGGGGGTACGTCAGGGCGCCCGACGGTTCGCAGGCCGCCGCCCGGGTGTCCATCGCCGCCGGGTCCAGCCCCGGCGGCAGGGCCCCCGCCCCCACGCTCGACGCCCCGCCCGGCAGCCAACTGCCGTCCGGTGCACGGTGGTTGTAGACCACCCCGGCGTCGTCCCGGACAGGGGCCGGGGACGCTCCCTTGAGAACCAGGGTGGTACCCAGCACCGAATTCCAGGCGCCCGGACGCAGTGCCCCGGACGCGATCTGGGCCGCGCAGCCGTCCGTCATCCCGGCGATGACCGGGGTGCCGGCGGGGATGCCCGTCGCTTCGGCGGCGGTCCGGCAGACCTCGCCCAACCGGGTGCCGGGCCGGACCACCTCCGGCAACCGCTCGGCCAAGTGGGCCAGTTGGGGCGGCCATGCCTCGTGCTCCGCGTCGTAGCCCGTCTTGAGGGCGTGGCTGGAGTCGGTCGGGATCGCCGCTCCCGTCAACTGCGCCGTGATCACGTCGGGTTGGTGGGTCACGCGGCCGGGGCCGTAGGCGTCCAGGAGCCAGAGCGCCTTCGGCAGGGCCCAGCTCGTCTGCATGCCGAGCCGTGCCGCTTCCTCGACCGCGCGGCCGTCGTCGTACATCAACCCCGGTGTGCGCGGGCGGCCTCGGGCGTCCGTCAGCAGGACCGTCCCGGAGGTGCCGCACACCGCGAGGCCGCCGATCGGCCCTCGCGCGGCCGGTGAGGAGAGCGCGGCCCGGGACGCCGTGCACACCGCCTCCCACCACTCCCCCGGGTCCTGCTCGTGCCGTACTCCCTCCCGGCGGCCCGTCAGCGGGGCGGACCCACTGCCGAGGACCGTGCCCTCGGCCGTGACCAGCAGGGCGCGGACGCTCTGCGTACCCAGGTCGATCCCCAGCCACGCTTCCGCTTCGCCCTCGAACATCATCCGGACCTCCCTCAGGGGTTACGCATTCGGCATTCCCCGTTCATCGTGGCGGAGAGGGAGGGAGCCCCACGATGACCGAGACCCTGCGTGTCGTCGCCGCCGGTGACCATTTCGTACTGCCGTCGCTGATCACGGCGGCCATCGCCGAGGAACTGCGCGAACACCCCTTCACCGTAGGAGAGTTGGAGCTTGGCTGGCCGCTGGAGCCCTTCGGTCCCGTCGCCGAGGTGGAGGAGGCGAGCGACGCCGAGGACGAGGTGATCGACGCCCTGCGGGACTGCGGGGCGCAGGTGCTGGTCACCCAGATGGGGCCCGTCACCGAGCGCGTGCTGGCGACCTGCCCGGATCTGCGGCTGGTCGTCGTGTGCCGGGGCGGCCCCGTCAACGTCAACCTGGACGCGGCGAAGACACACGACGTACGCGTGTGCTTCGCGCCGGGGCGGAACGCCGCCGCGACCGCCGAGTTCACCGTCGGGATGATGCTCGCCGCGCTCCGCCGCATTCCGCAGGCGCACGACCTCCTTGCCGGGCAGGGGAGTTGGTCCGGCGGTGCGGCCTACTACACGTACGAACACAGCGGGCTGGAGCTGGAGGACCTGCCGGTCGGGCTCGTCGGGTACGGGGCCGTCGGGAGCCGGGTGGCGCGCGTGCTGTGCGCGTTCGGGGCGCGGGTGATGGTGTACGACCCGTATGTGCACGGCGAGATCCACGGGCTCCGGGTCGGGACACTGGACGAGCTGCTGTGCCGGTCCCAAGTCATCACGCTGCACGCCCGGTTGACCCCGGAGACGCGGGGGCTGATCGGCGCGCGCGAGCTGGCGCTGCTGCGGCCGGGCGCGGTGGTGGTGAACGTGGCGCGGGGTCCGTTGCTGGACGAGGACGCGCTGTGCGACGCGCTGGACGGCGGGCAGGTGGCGGCCGCCGCCCTCGACACCTACGCGCGCGAGCCGCTGCCCGCCGGGGCGCGGCTGTTCGGGTTCGCCGACCGGGTCGTACTGACTCCGCATCTCGGGGGCGCCTCGCGGGCCGTGGCCGAGAAGGCGGCGCGGATCGCCGCGGCGGAGGTGGGACGGTGGGCGCGTCGGGAGCCGCTCGCGCACAGCCTGACCTGAGGATCGTCACCAACTCCGAGGAGGCGTTATGTACGTCGGAATCGATGTCGGCACGTCCACGGTGAAGGCCGCCGCCTTCGACGGCTCCGGGCGTGAACTCGCCGTGGCGGCACGGCCGGTGGAGCTGTCGATGCACGGCGGGTTCGTCGAGCAGGACATGGACGAGGTCTACGGCGCGGTCGTCGCCGTGCTCGACGAACTGACGGCGGGGGTGGACGGGCCAGTCGAGCTGGCCGGGCTGACCGGGCAGGGCGACGGGGTGTGGCTGGTGGACGGGGAGGGGCGGCCGGTGCGGGCGGCGGCGTCCTGGATGGACGGGCGGGCGCACGAACTGCTCGACCGGTGGCTCGCGGACGGCACCTTCGAGACGGTGTTCCGGCGGACCGGGAGTGCGATGTTCCCCGGCTGTCCGGGGCCCCTGCTGGCCTGGTTCGAGGCGCACGAGCCCAAGGCGCTCGACGCCGCCGCCACCGCGCTGTACTGCAAGGACATGGTGTTCCAGCGGCTGACGGGGGCGCGGGCGACCACGGATGTCTCGGACGCGTCGATGCCCTTCCTCGACCCCAGGACGCGGTCGTACGACAACGGTGTCGTGGAGCTGCTCGGGCTGACCCGGCGGCGGGGGCTGCTGGCGCCGGTCGCCGACCCGGTCGCCACGGCCGAGACGCGTGGGGAAGGACTGCCGGCGGGGACCCGGATCGCGAACGGGCCGTACGACCTGCCCGCGTGCGCGCTCGGCGCCGGGGTGACGGAACCGGGTGACGGGCTGCTGATCGTGGGGACCTGCCTCGCCAGTCTGGTCGCGACCACCGAGCTGGATTTGAGCGGTGAACCGGCGGGGCTGTACATCTCCCTCGACCGGCCGGGGCACTGGCTGCGGGCCATGCCCGCGATGGTCGGCACGGCGGCCCTGGACTGGGTGCTGTCGACGACGGGCGTCCGGCACGAGGAGGTGGACGCGCTGCTCGCGGCGACCCCGCCCGGCGCGAACGGGGTGCGGGTGCTGCCGTACTTCGCGCCGTCCGGCGAGCGCGCCCCCTTCGTCGAGCCCCGGCTCCGCGCCGAACTCACCGGCGTCTCCCTGGAGTCGACCCCCGCCGACCTGATCCGCGCGACCTGCGAGGGCATCGGCTACGCGGCCCGGCACTGCCTGGAGGCGGCGGGCCTCACGGGCTCCCTGGCCGTGTGCGGCGGCGGTACGCGCAGCCCCGCCTGGATGCGGCTGCTCGCGGATGTGCTGGGGCGGCCGTTGCGGGTCGTCGAGGGCGAGGTCGGCGCGCGGGGCGCGGTGCTCGCGGCAGCGGAGCGGTACGGGGTCCCGCTGGACGCGGCGGCCTGGACCCGCCCGACGGAGATCGTCGAGCCGGACGCGGGACGGGCCGCCGCCTGCGCCAAGGGCTACGAGGACCACCTCGCGCGGCTGGCGGTGGCGCGGGGGCGGGAGCGATAGGCCGACACGGGACGCCTGAATGGGGGCTGACCGGCTGCGCCCCGGCCCCGTGGGCGTCTACGCTCGCGGGGCCGGGGCGCCGAGTCGCCTCGGGCGGGTCTCGTGGAGGTTCTGCATGGTCTACAAGTGGTGCCCCGGGTGTCGTGGTCCGCTGCGGGAGTTCTGCGGGCTGCGGGACGACGAGGAGCTGGCGTTCGTCCGGGCGGAGAAGAAGGACTTCGCCCCGGAGGCGTACATACGGTGCGCCGTCCCGGGGTGTCGGCGCTACCAGCGGCAGCTCAACTGGCGGGACGGCGGCTACTTCCCCAAGCCGGACGCGAAGGCCTGAGGGTCGGCGCGCGGGCCTAGAGGTTGCTGAAGTCCGGGCCCTTCGTACGGGTGCGCTTCAGCTCGTAGAAACCGGGGACCGAGGCGACCGCGACGGTGCCGTCCCAGAGGCGGGCCGCGTCCTCGCCCTTGGGGGCGGGGGTGACGACCGGGCCGAAGAAGGCGATCTGCTCGCCGTTGGGGCCGGGGACGGCGATGACGGGGGTGCCGACGTCCGGGCCGACCTTGTCGATGCCCTCCTTGTGGGAGGCGCGCAGCTCGGCGTCGAACTCGAAGTCGTCCTGGTCCGCGTAGTCGATCAGGTCGGCGGGCAGGCCGACGTCGGCGAGCGCGCCGGCGATGGCCTCGACGGTCGGACCCTCGCCGTTGTTGTGGATGCGGGTGCCCAGCGCGGTGTAGAGCGGGCCGAGGACGTCCGAGCCGTGCTTCTGCCAGGCGGCGGTGACCACGCGGATCGGCTTCCAGGCCTTGGTGGCGAGCAGCTCGCGGTACTCGTCGGGCAGCTCGTCCAGCTTGGGCTCGTTCAGGACCGCCAGGCTCATGATGTGCCAGCGGACCTCGATGTCCCGGACCTTCTCCACTTCCAGCACCCACCGGGAGGTCATCCAGGCCCACGGGCACAGCGGGTCGAACCAGAAGTCCACGGGGGTCTTGGCGGTCTCAGACATGACGCTCCTCGGAATACGGCCGTTTCCTTGGGGCAACACCGCTCTTTCACCCCTCATTCCCGGGTGCCCACGGTCAGGGGCGCATGGCAGGATCGGCCCTGACCGCATATCGAACACCATCCGAGGGAGTGCCTCCGTGCCCGGTGAGAATCTGACCCGCGACGAGGCCCGCGAGCGGGCCGCCCTGCTGTCCGTCGACGGGTACGACGTGTCTCTCGACCTGCGCTCGGCGGTCGGTGACGACGCCGGCGCGGGGCCGCGGACCTTCCGGTCGGTGACGACGGTCCGGTTCCGCTGCGCCGAGCCGGGCGCGGCGAGCTTCGCGGACCTGATCGCACCGTCCGTGACCGCGGTGTCGCTGAACGGCAAGGACCTCGACCCGGGCGCGGTCTTCGACGGCACGCGCATCCAGCTGGAGGACCTGGCCGCCGAGAACGAGCTGATCGTCGACGCGCAGTGCGCGTACTCCCGTACCGGCGAGGGCATGCACCGCTTCGTCGACCCCGAGGACGGCGAGGTCTACCTCTACACGCAGTACGAGCCGGCCGACTCCCGGCGCGTCTTCGCCACCTTCGAGCAGCCGGACCTCAAGGCGCCGTTCCGCGCCGAGGTGAAGGCCCCCGAGGGCTGGACGGTGTGGAGCAACGGCGTCGGCGAACTGACCGACGGCGTATGGAGGTTCGCGGAGACGAAGCCGATCTCGACGTACATCACGGCGTTCCTCGCGGGCCCGTACCACTACGTCACGGACGCCTACTCGCGCACCTTCGACGACGGTACGACGCTGGAGATCCCGCTCGGCGCGATGTGCCGCAAGGGGCTCGCGCCGCACTTCGACGCCGACGACGTCTTCCTGATCACCAAGCAGGGCCTGGACTTCTTCCACGACCACTTCGACTACCCGTACCCCTTCGGGAAGTACGACCAGGCGTTCGTGCCGGAGTACAACCTCGGGGCGATGGAGAACCCGGGGCTCGTCACCTTCCGCGAGGAGTACATCTTCCGGGGGAAGGTCACGCAGGCGTCCTACTCGGGGCGGGCGAACACGATCCTGCACGAGATGGCCCACATGTGGTTCGGCGACCTCGTCACCATGGAGTGGTGGGACGACCTGTGGCTGAAGGAGTCCTTCGCCGACTTCATGGGCGCGTTCGCGCTGGTCGGCGCGACCCGTTTCACCGACGGCTGGATCACCTTCGCCAACCGCCGCAAGGCGTGGGCCTACCGCGCGGACCAGCTCCCCTCCACGCACCCGGTGACCGCCGACATCCGCGACCTCCAGGACGCCAAGCTCAACTTCGACGGCATCACGTACGCCAAGGGGGCGTCCGTACTGAAGCAGCTGGTGGCGTACGCCGGGCAGGACGCGTTCCTGGAGGGCGCGCGCCGCTACTTCAAGCGGAACGCGTACGGCAACACGCGTCTCGGTGATCTGCTGTCGGTGCTCGAGGAGACGAGCGGGCGGGACATGACGTCCTGGGCGCGGTCCTGGCTCCAGACCGCCGGGGTCAACTCCCTCACCCCGCAAGTGGTGCTGGACGTGGAGGGCGGCCGGGTCGCCGAGCTGACCGTGCTCCAGGAGGCGCCCGAGTCGCACCCCGAACTGCGCCCGCACCGGGTGGCGGTGGGCCTCTACCGCATGGAGGACGGCCGGCTCGTGCGCTACGAGCGGGCCGAGGTGGACGTCGACGGTCCGCGCACGGTCGTGGTGGAGCTGGCCGGTGCGGACGCGCCGGAGCTGGTGCTCGTCAACGACGACGACCTCACGTACTGCAAGACCCGCTTCGACGCGACCTCGCTGGACACCCTGCGCGATCACCTCGGGGCGCTGACCGACCCGATGGCGCGTGCGCTGTGCTGGTCGGCGCTGTGGAACATGACGCGGGACGCGCTGCTGCCCGCGCCGGACTTCATCGACCTGGTGATGCGCTTCGGGCGCCGGGAGACCGACATCGGCGTGCTCCAGATGCTGCACGCGTGGGCGAACTCGGCGCTGGTCAACTACTCGCCGCCGTGGTGGCGCGAGACCGGCGCGAAGCTCCTGGCGCATGTCGCGCTGCGGGATCTGCGGGACGCCGAGCCGGGCAGCGAGCACCAGCTGGCGTGGGCGCGGTTCTACGCGTCGGTGGCGTCGGCGCCGGAGGAACTCGCCCTGCTGCAAGCCCTGTTGGACGGCACGGAGCAGATCGAGGGCCTGGCCGTCGACCAGGAGCTGCGCTGGGCGTTCCTGGAGCCGCTGGCCGCGCACGGTGCCGCCGACGAGACGGCCATGGCCGCCGAACTGGCCCGGGACGACACCGCGTCGGGCAAACGTCACCAGGTCCGCTGTCTCGCCGCCCGGCCCTCGGCGGCCGTCAAGGCGCAGGCGTGGGCGCAGGTCGTGGAGTCGGACGCGCTGTCGAACGCGCTCGTCGAGGCGACCATCGCGGGGTTCACGCAGCCCTCGCAGCGGGAGTTGCTCGCGCCGTACACGGAGAAGTACTTCGCGGCGATCGAGCGGGTGTGGGCGGAGCGGTCGATCCAGATCGGCGTGGACGTGGTGCGGGGGCTGTTCCCGGCGTACCCGGCCGCGGCGGACGCGCAGGCGACGCTGAACGCGACGGACGCCTGGCTGACGTCCCACGAGGAGGCCGCGCCGGCGCTCCGGCGGCTGGTGCTGGAGGCGCGGGACGATCTGGCGCGGGCGCTGCGGGCGCAGGCGGCGGACAACGAGGGGCGCGGCGCCGAGGGCTGATCTATGACCGGTCGGCGGGTGGTGCTCCGGCCAATGGTCCAGCCGTGCTTTGGCCTGTGATTGGCCTCTCCGTGACCGTTACCGAATACGGGTAATCGCACCCGTAACCCCTGGTCCACCCCATCTGGACCAGGGGTTTCCGGCGCCTACTCGGCATCCGAACGCCTGTCCTTTAGTACCGCGTTGTCCGGATTTGTCGACGGGCGTGTAACAGCGGTTAGGGAGCGGACGCCGCGCGGGAAACCCCGTTGCATGAACCACGACACCCCGCTCTCCCCCCGCCCCCTCAGCCACCTCTCCGAGGTCCACCGCCGGGTCCTGACGACGGCTCAGCTCCGGGCGCACGGTGTCCCGGCGGCCGAGGTGAACGAGCAGTGCCGCCCCGACGGTCCGTGGCAGCAGTTCCTCCCCGGCGTGGTCCTGCTGCACTCCGGCCCGCCGACCGGCGAGGAGCGGGTGCACGCGGTACTGCTGTACGCGGCGCGGGAGCGGACGGCGGGGGTCCCGGTCCAGCCCGGCGCGGAGGAGCCGCACCGCCCGGTGTACGCGGAGACGATGCTCACCGGCATGGCCGCGCTGACCCTGCACGGCTTCAGCTCCGCCCCGGAACTGGCCTCCCTCGACCAGCTCGACGTCCTGGTCCCCCGTATGCGCCGGCTGCGCTCGACGGGCTGCGCGCGGATCGTCCGCACCGCCTCGCTCCCCACCCCGCGGCAGGTGAGGGGCGTCCCGGTCGCCCCGGTGCCGCGGGCCCTCGCGGACGCGGTGGCCGAGCTGTCTGACGCCAACGCGGTGCGCGGGCTGCTCACCGAGGCGGTACGCGGTGGCCACTGCGAACCGGCCGCGGTGGTACGGGAGTTGAACAACGCCAAGCTGCTGAGCCGCCCGCACGTGGTGGACGCGGTGGACTCGTTGCTGGCCGAGGGCCGCGCGATCGCCGAGGACCGCCTCTACCGGATGGTGAGCGAGTACGGCCTCCCCGACCCGGTGTGGAACGTCGACCTGCGCCTGCCCGGCGGCCCGCACCTCGGCGGCCTCGACGCGTACTGGCCCGAGCAGGCGGTCGCCGTGGAACTCGACACCCGCGCCCCGCGCCAGGGCCATCGGCAGGACGACGACGCCCTGTGGTCGGAGTACGCCCGCAAGCGCGAGCATCTGGAGCGGCTGGGCATCACCGTCGTCCACATCACCCCGAAGAAGCTCCGGGACGCGAAGGAGCAACAGGCGGCGGTGGTCCGTACGGCGCTGATGGCGGCGGCCGACCGCGATCCGGCCGCGTATGTCGTGGTGCTGCCCCGGTAGTGACGGACCGGGGCGGGATCAGGAGGGGAGAGGAGGGGCCACCGGGGGGTCGGTGGCCCCTCCTCATGTCTGCCCCACAGGCCCCGTGTCCGCCCTACAGGGGTTCGGGCAGCGGCGGCGGGGCGGCGCTGGTCGTCGTGTGTCCCGCGTGCAGGCCGTCGATGAGGGCGGCGTACGAGGCGATCATGCGCGTACGGCTGAAGCGTTCGCGGCTGCGGGCGTGGGCCTCGGCGAACTCCGCGCGGCCTACGACCGCCTCGGTCCAGGCCGACGCGATGGCGTCCGGGTCGGGGGGTGTCACGATGCCGTGTCCGGCGACGATGGAGGCGCTGTCGCCGACGTCGGTGGCGACGGGGACGGCGCCGCACATCATCCCCTCGATCAGGCAGAGGGGTGCGGCCTCACCGAAGGACGAGGTGAGGGCGACGACGTCGGACCCGGCGTAGACGGTCTCCATGTCCCGCCGCACGCCGAGGAGATGGAGCCGGTCGGTGAGCAGGGCCCGCTCCGGCCCGAAGGCGTCGTCGATGTCGGCGGAGAGGGCGGGCTGGTCGTGGTCGGTCATGCCCGCGCCGCACATCAGCACATGCCCGGCGGGTTCGCGCCGTAGCCATGCGCGGGCCGCGCGGAGGAAGAGGGGGATGTTCTTCATCGTGGCGTAGCGGGCCGCGAAGACGACGACGGGGGCGGTGTCCGGGATGCCGAGGGAGGCGCGCAGGGCAAGCCGCCGGGCCGGGTCGGGACGGAAGCGGAGCAGGTCCACGCCGTTGGGGATGACGTGGAGGACCTCGGGCGGGATGCCTGCGGCCTGGTAGGCATCGCGGGTGGACTCCGCGCAGCAGACGGCGGCGACGACCTTGCCGTCGGCGATGGCGGACTTCAGCTCGTCGAGGGCGGTGCCCGAGTGCTCGGGGTCCGAGCGGTGCAGGCACGCGACGATCGGGCGGCGGGGCAGGCCCGCCCGGTTGAGCAGGGAGAGCGGCTGCTCCTTGAGGGACAGGACGACGTCGGCGTCGGCGAGGGCACGGGCGGTGTCGGCGAGTTCGGGCCCGCTGAACCCTTCCGTGACCGGATCGCCGTCGCCGTGGAAGCTGCGGCCGAGGGTGGAGACGCCGACGCCGGCCGCGGTCAGCTGCTGGTAGCAGGCGTCGTTCTCCATGGCCTGCCGGGTTGCTTCTCGGTGTACTTCTCCGTGGATGCTGAGCACCGTATGGTGCTGGCCGCCCTCGACCAGCCCCAGTACGACGTCGCTGTGGACGATGCGGGCTCCTCCGGAGAAGAACCCCTCGTAGACCGACAGCACGTGCAGCTCGTGTCTAGCGCGCACACGACCACCCGCCTTGCGTATGAATCGAGCCATCCCCGTGAACAGCGGGTTAGCCGTTATGAGGCGGCACGGACATTTCGTCCGAATGAACTGGGCGTCTCGTGTCTGGGTCCGGTTGGTTATCCGGGGGTCAATTGGTCCGGGCCGCGTGGCGTGGCGGCCGGGCGAGTGGGCTGCGGCCGTCAGCCCTTCTTCAGGAGCAGTTCCGTGTTGCGGTCCTTCGCGTCGCCGCCCAGCACCGTGCTGGAGCCCGGCGCGTTGTACGACAGCTCGCGGTACAGGGCCGCGAGGCCGGTCTGGGTGAGGTCGGAGAAGTCGGTGCGGTGCGGGGCCGCGGACTCGATCAGCGTGGTGAAGAGGGAGAGCGTGCCGTCCTTGTTGTCCACCAGCTCGATGACCCGGGCGAGCTGGGGATAGTCGACGTGCGAGGCGGTCGAGATCTCCCAGAAGCTGCGGCCGTCGGGCGCCGAGTGCGGGGTGATGACGTTGCGGTGGATGTGGCCGTTGACCCAGGCCAGCACGTTCGGGTGGCTGCCGAGGAGCGCGACGACCGCGGAGCCCTCGTAGCGGCGCTCGGTGGGGTGCGCCGGGTCGGGGCGGGTGTTGTCCATCGTCTTGCTGGTGTGGTGGCTGAAGATCACCGCGTAGGAGTCCTTGTTGTCGCGGAGCGTCTTGTCCAGCCACCTCAACTGCGTTGCCCCGATGGACCCTTCGTAGTGGCCGCCCGCGTCCGTGGTGTCGAGGCTGATGCCGATCACGTCGTCGGCGATGCGGAACGCGTAGTACTGCGTGCCGGCGTCCACGTTCGCGGAGGAGTAGCCGTGCCCGACCGGGCCGAGACCCTGGTACGCCGGGTCGAGGTGGGCCTTGAGGTACTCGGCGGAGGTGTAGGGGGCGCGCTTCTCGTCCGGCGTGATCGAGCGCATCGAGCGCGCGTGGGCCTTGAGGAAGTCGCGGTAGCCGGAGCCCTTGGGGTCCTTGGCGTCCCGGATCGAGTTCTGGAGCTTCTTCGCCTCGGCCGCCGTCGCGGTCATCAACTTCTTGCCGCCGATGGCGAGTTCGGCGAGATACGGGTCGGCGTGGGAGCCGAAGCAGCCGAGCGGGAGGGCGTCGTGGTTGCCGACCGTGGAGTACCAGGGGAGGTTGAGGCCGGGGCTGCGGACCTCGCGGATCGCGGCGGCCAGGAAGCCCTTCAGATGCGGGAAGCCGACCTGCTTGTCGCCGTCGCGCACGGTGGATTCGGGCTGCCAGTACAGCTTGAGGCCGCTGTTCTGGACGCCCTCGTAGTGGCGCGGGTCGCCGGTGTTGGGGGTGAAGCGGCCGCCGCTCATGATCTTCATGAACCATTCCAGCTCGGACGTGGCGTTGTTGTCCGTGTTGTCGCCGGTGGTCATCACGAAGTGCAGCGGGGAGCCGGTCACCGGGGCGCCGCGCAGCGCGTTGACCCGCTCGACCAGCGAGATCCCGCCCTGCACGGTGAGCGCCTCGTGGGGGCGCCAGGCGTGCTTGTCGGTGGAGCGCAGGTACTCCAGGCGCAGCGGGTGCTGGCTGTCCATCAGGTGCAGATCGGTGAACTGCACGAACGACGCGAGTGCCGTACGACGGCCCGCGCGGCCGGACTTGGCGGCGGCGAGGTCGGCGCGTACGACGCGCTTCCAGCCGGCGCCGTCGCCGAGGCGGCGGAAGCCGGAGCCGGTACGCGGGGCGGCGACCGTGGCGAGGGTGGTGCCCTTGGTGTACGGGGCCAGGGGTGCGGCCGGTGCCTTCCGGGACTGTGCGACGGGCGCCTCGCCGGTACCGGTGGCGTCGGCGGTGGCGGCGGCGCTGTCGGTGGGGCGCAGGGCGTACCCGACGCCTGCGGAGACGGACACGGCCGCGGTGGCGGCGAGGACGGTACGGCGGTTGACCCCCAGCACGGAGCTGGCGACAGAGCGTGTGCGCGACATGGCGCGATCTCCCCGAGTACGAACTGCGTCGGCAGTGGTCGCGGGTGTTCGCGGCGATCGGTTTTCGATCGCGGTCGCGAAGTTCCCGCTCGTACTGGATGCTTGGCATCGGGGATGACCTGCGCGTAAACGAGACGGCAACGCGTAGCGCCGATCACCGTACGTGGATCTTGGCGGCCCCTGTGCGTTCGTGAACGCTCGTCGAGCCGCCGGGAGGCCGCTACTCCGTGTTCATCTGCCGGGGTACTGAAGCTGTCCCGGGGCTATGTCGGGGAGGGCTCGATCCGTCCGACGGGCGGGCGCTCCCGCCACAGGCGCAGCGCGGTGTCGATCAGCGGGACCCGGGTGAGGCCGGGGACGTCGTCGAGCGGATGCCAGGCGGCCATGTCGGTGGAGCCGCCGATCTCGTGGCGCAGTTCGCCGCCGACGATCCTCGCCTCGTAGACGATCCGGACGCCGTGGTGGTCGACCTTTCGGCGGTAGCTCCAGGGGACGACGCGGTGGATGGAGTCCATGCCGAGCAGTGCGGTGACCTCGACGTGGTAGCCGGTCTCCTCCTCCAACTCCCGTACGGCGGTGTCGTTCGGGTGCTCGCCGTGGTCCATGCCGCCGCCGGGGAGCACCCACTCGTGTCCGCCGCCCGGCGCGGGTGACCGGGCGAGCAGGAGCCGGCCGTCCCGGACGCAGACGGCGTAGGCGGCGACTCTCAGCTTCTTGCGCATCCGGCAGACATTAATGTCCCTGGGCCGGATTGGCAGGTGAGTATTCGGGGGGCGACCAGCGGAGGGGGACCGCTGCGGGGGTCTCGACCGCCTCGGTGAGGGTGAAGCGGACCCTGCGTTCGCCGTGCTCGTCGAACTCCGGTCGTGCCTCGCCGGTGAGCTGGAGGGTGGTGCCCGTGTTCCAGTCGAGGAAGAGGAGGCCCGCGCGGGGGTCGGCGAGGAGGTTGCCGAGGCTGAGGAACATGGCGTTGCCCGTGTAGTCGGGCCAGACCAGCTCGCGGGGCGAAGTCGGGCGCACGAAGCCGGGGTTGCCGCCCCGGTGGCTGGCGTCGGCGCCGTGCTCGTGGACGGTGGCGAGGAAGAAGGTGTCGGCCGCCGCGATGAACTCGGCCTGGGATGTGGTCAGTTCGGTGCCGTGCCGGGGGCGGGCGGGGTCGCGGTCCGCGACCGTCTCGTAGGACTCTCTCCGCTGGATGTATTTGGGGCAGTTGGCGAACACACGCTCCGCCTCGATCGCCAACCCCCCTGCTGTACGGCGGAGTCGGCCGTCCACTCTCATACGGCGGCGGGTGCGGGGGTCGAGGGCGATGGTGCCGACCGGGAGGTCGTCGGCGTCGGCGAGGGCGCGCGCGAGGGGGTCGGCGGGGCGGGGGTCGCCCGTGACCGAGATCTGGTGCGGGCCCGTCGCGCGGACGAAGCCGGGGGTGCCGGCGAGCGGGGAGGCCCATACCCGGCCCGTCGCGGGGTCGGCCGCGCCCAGGATCAGGAGGGGCTGGAGTTCGAGGAAGGCGGCGGCCACGGGTTTGATGCCCTGGCCGATGATCTGGCCGACGCGGTCGGCGAATTCCCGCACGCCGACCCGGTCCTGCACGGCGCGGGAGCCCGCGTGATAGGTCTCTCCGGCCTCAGCGGCAGCCATGGCTAGAAGAAACCGCAGGTCGGGGCGTCGGAACTGGGGGCCGGGGCATTCTCCGCGCCGGTCGGCACCGAGATCTCCAGGCGGGTGCCGTCCGGGTCGTGGAAGAAGATGCCGCCCGAGGCGCCGCCCTCGCGGTGGGCGACCACACCCTCGTACGCGAACTCGGCGCCGTAGGCCCTGAGCGCCTCCTCGTACCACCGGACCCGCTCGATCGAGTCGGCCGCGAAGGCGAGGTGGTGCAGGCCGGCGCGGTCGCTGTCGTACGGCCCCTGCGCCTGCTGCCAGAGGGTGAGCACGGGGTGGCCGTCACCGTCACCGTCGCCCAGGAACGCGTACCGGCGGTCCTGCTCCTTGCCCTCGGCGAGGACCGCGAAGCCGAGGACGTCGCGGTAGAAGGCGAGGGAGCGGTCGAGGTCGGTGACGTTCAGGCCGGTGTGGCCGAGGTGCAGGGTCATGGGAAGCCCTTCGCTGACATAACCGTTGTCGATGACTTTAACGGTTAGACTCGGAGAGGACAACCGGTCACGTACTCTTGACCGGTTAGATCAGAAGAGAGGCACCCGCCATGCCGAAGCCCCCGTCGAAGCCGACGCCCCTCACCGAGGACCCCCGGCCGCTCATCGGCGAGCCGCTCGCGCTCGACCTGCTCAACACGTGGTGGATGCGGGACGGAGTCCTCCAGGACCTGCTCGAGGTCCCGGGCGGGCTCGCCGTGTGGCTCGCGTCGAACAGGCTCGACGAGCGGTTCCCGGCCGACACGATCACCCTGACGCACCTCCACAGCACACGCACCGCGCTGAAGCTGGCCCTGGACGAGGGCCGCACCGGCGACCTCGACGCCGTGCTCTCCATGGGACGCATCCGCGCCACCCTCACCGCCGAAGGACCCGGCGAGATTCCCGAGTTCGACAACCCCAGGTGGGGGCCCGGCTGGCTCGCCGCCCGCAGTTATCTGGAACTGCTCTCCACCGCCCCGGACCGCATCCGGCGCTGCGCCCACGAGGCGTGCGTGCTGCGCTTCTTCGACACCTCGCGCAACGGCACCCGGCGCTGGTGCTCGATGGCGGCCTGCGGCAACCGCGCGAAGGCGTCCCGCCACTACGCACGGGCCAACACCCCGAGCGAATAGGGGGTTTTCCCCATACGTTCATAGCGTTTCGGTCAACACTTCCCAAACAACTGTCCCTTGGGTAAAGCTGTGCCTTCGTCCGGCACTGGATTCTTCACCTACAAGGGATGCCGATGACCCTCTCCCACCAGAGACGCGTGGCCCGAATATCCGTGGCCGCCGGTCTCGTCGCCGCGCTCTCCGCGGCCGGGCCGATACCCATGGCCTTCTCCGCCGACTCCCCGTCCGCCACCACCTCCGCGGACCCGAGCGTCAAGTCCGCCGCCGCCAAGCTCGGTTCGGACGACGCCGATCTGCTCGCCACGGCCAAGGCCGACGGCGACAAGAACGTCACGATGATGATCGCCACCGCGCCGGGCGCGACCGAACAGGTCGCCCAGCAGCTGGACGCGGTCAAGGGCGGCTCCGTGGGCCGCACCTACGACAAGCTCGGCTACGTCCGCGCCACCGTCCCGACCGGCAGGGCCGACTCGGCGATCGCCGCCGCCGCGAAGCTGTCCTCGGTGCAGGCCATCGACCTCCGCCAGGAGATCGCCCTCGACGACCCGACGCCGAGCGCGGACACCGCGAAGGGCGCCACCAAGGCGACCGGCAAGGCCACTTACTCCGCGCCGAACAAGAACACCCCCGCCGAGAACCCGTACAACCCGTCCTTCGAGACGGGCGCCGTCGACTTCGTGAAGAAGAACCCGAAGGCGGACGGCCGCGGCATCACCATCGGCATCCTCGACTCCGGCGTCGACCTCGGCCACCCGGCGCTCCAGAAGACCACCACCGGCGAGCGCAAGATCGTCGACTGGGTCACCTCCACCGACCCGATCGCCGACGGCGACCAGACCTGGCGCCCGATGGTGACGGCCGTCTCCGGCCCCAACTTCACCTACGGCGGCACGAGTTGGAAGGCGCCCGCGGGGTCGTACGAGATCAGCACGTTCAAGGAGTCGTACACCACCGGCGGTGACGCGGCGGGCGACGCGAACCGTGACGGGGACACCACCGACTCGTGGGGTGTGCTGTACGACCCGGCGGCCGGCACGGTGACGGTCGACCTGAACAACAACCAGGACTTCGGCGACGACACCCCGATGAAGCCGTACAAGGACGGTTACCAGATCGGGTACTTCGGGACCGACAACCCGGCGACGGACGTCGTCGAGCGGCAGCCGTTCGTCGTGCAGATCAGCAAGGACGTCCCGATGGACCCGTACGGCGGGTCCTGGGTCGGCAAGACCGCCGACTTCGTCAACATCGGCGTCATCGAGTCCGAGCACGGCACGCACGTCGCCGGCATCACCGCCGCGAACGGCCTGTTCGGCGGCAAAATGAACGGTGAGGCGCCCGGCGCGAAGATCGTGTCGTCCCGCGCCTGCACCTGGACCGGCGGCTGCACCAACGTGGCGCTCACCGAGGGCATGATCGACCTCGTCGCCAACCGCGGTGTCGACATCGTCAACATGTCGATCGGCGGCCTGCCCGCACTGAACGACGGCAACAACGCGCGCGCCGCGCTGTACACGCGCCTCATCGACACCTACGGCGTGCAGCTCGTCATCTCGGCCGGCAACTCCGGTCCGGGCGCCAACACGATCGGCGACCCCGGCCTGGCCGACAAGGTGATCTCGGTCGGCGCCTCCATCTCGAAGCAGACCTGGGCCGCCAACTACGGCTCGCAGGTGGCGACTTCGTACCAGCTGCTGCCGTTCTCCTCGCGCGGCCCGCGTGAGGACGGCGGCTTCACGCCGACGCTCGTCGCGCCCGGCGCCGCGATCAACACCACCCAGACCTGGCTGCCGGGCTCCCCGGTCCCCGAGGCGGGTTACACCCTGCCGGCCGGCTACTCGATGCTCCAGGGCACCTCGATGGCCTCCCCGCAGGCGGCGGGCGCCTCGGCACTGCTGCTGAGCGCCGCGAAGCAGCGGCACCTCGCGCTCACCCCGGCGACCCTGCGCACCGCGCTGACCTCGACAGCCGATCACATCAAGGGTGTTCAGGCCTACGCGGAGGGCGCGGGCCTCATCAACATCGTGGACGCGTGGAAGTCCATCAAGGACGGCGCGACCTCCCACGAGTACACGGTGAAGGCTCCCGTCGACACCGCGATCGACTACGCGCTCAAGACCCCCGGCTTCGGCACGGGGCTGTACGACCGCGAGGGCGGCCTCAAGGCCGGCGCGAAGAAGACGTACGACATCACCCTCACCCGGACCACCGGTGCGGACAAGGCCGTTCGGCACGAGCTGCACTTCGGGAACAACGCCGGTGACACCTTCCGGATCGTCGGCCCGGACGAGGTCAGGCTCCCGCTGAACCAGCCGGTGACGGTCAAGGTGCAGGCGGCACCCAGGAGTTCGGGCCTCAAGAGCGCGATCCTGGAGGTCGACGACCCGAAGACCGAGGGCGTCGACAAGCAGATCCTCACCACGGTCGTCGTCGCCTCGCCCGTCGACTACACCTGGTCCACCGCGAGTTCGGTGCAGCGCAACAGCACGCAGTCGTACTTCCTGACCGTGCCCGAGGGCGCCAAGTCCCTTGAGATCGCGATGAGCGGGCTGAAGGACAAGAGCCAGACGCGGTTCATCTCCATCCACCCGTACGGTGTCCCGGTCGAGGACACCGGCACCCCGTACTGCTACAACAACTACCTCGACGGCAACGGCTGCAAGCCGGACGTGCGCTCGTACGCCGACCCGCAGGCCGGTGTCTGGGAGATCGAGGTCGAGTCGCGCCGCACCTCGCCGCTGCTCGACAACCCGTACAAGCTGGACGCCACCGTCCTCGGCGCGGCCTTCGACCCGGAGACCGTGACCGTGCCCGAGGCGAAGGTCGGCACCCCGGCCACCGCCTCCTGGAAGGTGACCAACAACTACGCGGCCCTCACCGGCACGTTGAAGGGCGGCCCGCTCGGCTCCTCGCTGACCGCGCGGCCCACCATCACCGAGGGCGTCACCCAGACGACCACGGTCGACGTGCCCGCCGGCGCCACGTCCCTGAACGTCGCCATCGGCAATGTGTCGGACACGGCGGCGGACCTGGACCTGACGGTGAAGAACGCCGCCGGCACGGTCGTCGGCACCTCCGCCGACGGCGACTCGGAGGAGGCGGTCACCATCGCCGCCCCGGCCGCCGGCACCTACACGGTCGAGGTCGCCGGGTACTCGGTGCCGTCCGGCTCGACCGCGTACGACTACCGGGACGTGTTCTTCTCCCCGGCGCTCGGCACGGTCGGCGTCGACGCCTCGACCCCGGTGAAGCTCGCCACGGGCGCCTCGGCGACGGTCTCGGGCAGCGTCACCGCCCTGGCCCCCGCCCCGGCGGGACGCGAGTTCTTCGGCCAGGTCCAGCTGGTCAACGCGCGCGGCACGGTCGCGGGCGTGGGCAGCGTGAAGATCGAGAAGGTCACGCCGTAGCGCTGACCCGACGGTGAGGGGCGGGCGTCCGTGCGGGCGCCCGCCCCTCGCGCGTTCAGCCGGGCGAGCAGGTCGTGCGCAGGGAGCCGGGCAGCGCCTCGACGATCCAGGCGCGGTTCGCGGCGACGCGGGTGTCTCCGACGGCCCACAGGCTCGCGTTCTGCTGGCCCCTGCCGACCTCGACCAGCACGTGCTGGCCCGCGCGCGGCCTCGGGTTCGCTCCGCCGTCGAGGAGGAACGACACCTGGGACGGGCTCTTGGCGGGCTTGTAGGAGCGGATCACGGTGAGCACGACCGTGGTCCAGGGCTCGTCCACCCGTGTCTCCACCCGCGCCACCGTGCCCTCGACGACGAGCCGGGCGCAGGCCAGCACCTGCTCCGGGTCGGAGGGCGGCGGGCCGTCCCCCGACACCTTGTCGGGGGCTTCGGCCTTGGCCTGGGCCGCGGAGGAGTCGGCACCGGCGCCGCCGTTGTGGGCGCCGAGCCAGGCGACCCCGGTGACCGTCCCGGCGATCACGGCGGTGACGAGGGTGCCGTAGGCGAGGACGCGCAGGGCGGGGCGGCGGCGCCTGGCCGGCCGGGACGGGCCGGGCCTGGTCACGGGTTCCGGTGCCGGGGGTGCCGACAGCGCCTCCCCGATGATCCCCAGCTGCTCGCGCAGCAGCGCCACGTCGGCCGTGGCGACCGCGTGCTCGGCCATGAACCCGGCGTCCCTGCGGGCCGCGTCCGGCAGCGGCTCGTCCGTGATCGCGGCCATCAGCGCGTCCACGCCGTCGTGTGCATTGCGCTCCGCGGCCACGTCACACCACCTCGTCCTCGTGCAGGCGGTCGCGCAGGGCGCGGACCGCGGAGTGCAGCCGGCTCTTGACCGTGCCTTCCGGGATGCCGAGTTCCTCGGCGATCCCGCGCACGGGCACGTCGGCGAAGAAACGCAGGACGAGGACCTGGCGGTGCTGGTCCGGCAGTTCGTCCAGGCCCTGCGCCACCGCCAGGGACAGGACGCTGGTGTCCTCGCCGGAGGGATGCTCCAGCTGGCGCAGGGAGGCCAGCCGCTCCCCCACCCGCTCCTGCCGGCGCTTGGCGCGGTGCCAGTCCATGGCGAGGTTCGAGGCGACGACCGCCGCCCACGCCGAGACATCGCGCGGCGCCTCGTCGCCCTTCGCCGCCCGCTCCAGCAACCGCAGCCGCACCTGCTGGACACCGTCCGGCAGATCCGCCTGCGGCACCCCGCCGAGCGCGAGCACCGCCCGTACCCGGCGTTCCTGGGCCGCGTCCAGAGGATCGTCGTCCTCCTGGACCCGGCGGGCCTTTCTGCGCAGCACAAGCCACCCCCTCACCGCGTTTCCTCTACGACGCGGGAGGGGGCGGAAACGTTCGGCGGGGCCCGGAAACGGTTCGAGGGGTACGTCACACCGGCCGGGCCGCGTCCCACTCCTCGGGCATGCGCCGCAAAGAATTGGACAGGCACACCAGGATCGGCAGGATGATGGAAATGCCGCAGACATGCACGGATGCGTACGGACACATGAAGGAGTCGCTGTGAGGGTCGGAATCGTCGGAGCCACCGGTCAGGTCGGCACGGTCATGCGCAGGATTCTCGTGGAGCGGGACTTCCCCGTCACCGAGCTGCGCCTGTTCGCCTCGGCCCGTTCGGCGGGGACGGTCCTGGACGGCGTGACGGTGGAGGACGCGGCGGGTGCCGACTACTCCGGGCTGGACATCGTGCTGTTCTCGGCGGGCGGTGCGACGTCGAAGGCGCTGGCCGAGAAGGTCGCCTCGCAGGGCGCGGTCGTCATCGACAACTCCTCCGCCTGGCGCAAGGACCCCGACGTACCGCTGGTCGTCTCCGAGGTGAACCCGCACGCCGTCGCGGACCGGCCCAAGGGGATCATCGCCAACCCGAACTGCACGACGATGGCCGCGATGCCGGTGCTGAAGCCGTTGCACGCGGAGGCGGGGCTGGAGGCGCTGGTCGTCGCCACGTACCAGGCGGTGTCCGGGTCCGGGCTCTCCGGTGTGGCCGAGCTGCACGGGCAGGCGCTGAAGGTCGTCGCCGACGCGGACAAGCTCACGCATGACGGTTCGGCGGTCGACTTCCCGGAGCCGCAGGTCTACAAGCGGCCCATCGCGTTCAACGTGCTGCCTCTCGCGGGGTCGATCGTCGACGACGGGCTGCACGAGACGGACGAGGAGCAGAAGCTCCGCAGCGAGTCCCGCAAGATCCTGGAGATCCCCGACCTCAAGGTGTCCGGCACCTGCGTCCGCGTCCCGGTCTTCTCCGGGCACTCCCTTCAGGTCAACGCCCGTTTCGCCCGCCCGATCACGGTCGAGCGCGCCACGGAGATCCTCGGCGGCGCCCCGGGCGTGGCCCTCACCGACATCCCGACCCCGCTCCAGGCGGCCGGCCAGGACCAGTCCTTCGTGGGCCGCATCCGCGCCGACGAGACGGTCGAGCACGGGCTCGCGCTGTTCATCTCCAACGACAACCTCCGCAAGGGTGCCGCGCTGAACGCGGTACAGATCGCGGAGCTGGTGGCGGCCGAACTCAAGAGCTGACACGGGACTCTCCTCGCCCCCGCCGCCCCTACCCGTCCCACCCAGGGGCTCCGCCCCTTCGACCCCGCCGGGGCTCCGCCCCGAACCCCCGCTCCTCAAACGCCGGAGGGGCTGGGGTGGGGCCCCGCTCCTTGGACTCCGGAGGGGCTGGTTCTCAGCCCGTCCGGCGTTTGAGGACGAGGCCCCTTCAGGGCCGACGGGGGTCTGGGGGCGGAGCCCCCGGCAACGCCGGGCCGTGCGACGGACGTCCACGAACGGACATCGCGCTTCCCTCGGCTCCCGTGGAAGGATGGCGCAACCCACACATAACGAGGAGATGACCGCGTGCCTGGCACAAACCTGACTCGCGAAGAGGCGCGGCAGCGGGCAACGCTGCTCACCGTTGACTCGTACGAGATCGATCTCGACCTCTCCGGCGCGCAGGAGGGCGGGACCTACAGGTCCGCGACGACGGTGCGCTTCGACGTGACGGAGGGCGGCTCCGAGTCCTTCATCGACCTGGTCGCCCCGACGGTCCACGAGGTGACGCTGAACGGCGACCCGCTCGACCCCGGCGAGGTTTTCAAGGACTCCCGGATCGCCCTGGCCGGTTTGCTGGAGGGCCCCAACATCCTGCGCGTCGTCGCGGACTGCGCCTACACCAACACCGGTGAGGGACTGCACCGCTTCGTCGACCCCGTCGACCAACAGGCGTACCTCTACACCCAGTTCGAGGTCCCGGACGCGCGCCGCGTGTTCGCCAGCTTCGAGCAGCCCGACCTCAAGGCGACCTTCCAGTTCACGGTGAAGGCGCCGAACGGCTGGACCGTCATCTCCAACTCCCCGACGCCCGAACCCCGGGACGACACCTGGGTGTTCGAGCCGACGCCGCGCATCTCGACGTACATCACCGCGCTGATCGTCGGGCCGTACCACAGCGTGCACAGCGTGTACGAGAAGGACGGGCAGAGCGTGCCGCTGGGCATCTACTGCCGGCCCTCGCTCGCCGAGTACCTCGACTCGGACGCCATCTTCGAGGTCACGCGGCAGGGATTCGCCTGGTTCCAGGAGAAGTTCGACTACGCGTACCCCTTCACGAAGTACGACCAGCTGTTCGTCCCGGAGTTCAACGCGGGCGCCATGGAGAACGCGGGCGCGGTGACGATCCGCGACCAGTACGTGTTCCGGTCCAAGGTGACCGACGCCGCGTACGAGCTGCGCGCGGAGACCATCCTGCACGAGCTGGCCCACATGTGGTTCGGCGACCTCGTGACCATGGAGTGGTGGAACGACCTGTGGCTGAACGAGTCGTTCGCCACCTACACCTCCATCGCCTGCCAGGCCTACGCCCCCGACTCGCGCTGGCCGCACTCGTGGACGACGTTCGCCAACTCGATGAAGACATGGGCGTACCGGCAGGACCAACTGCCGTCCACGCACCCGATCATGGCCGAGATCGGCGACCTGGACGACGTCCTCGTCAACTTCGACGGCATCACGTACGCCAAGGGCGCGAGCGTCCTGAAGCAGCTCGTGGCGTACGTCGGCATGGACGAGTTCTTCGCGGGCGTGCAGGCGTACTTCAAGCGTCACGCGTACGGCAACACGCGCCTGTCCGACCTGCTGGGCGCGCTGGAGGAGACCTCCGGGCGCGACCTGAAGACCTGGTCGAAGGCGTGGCTTCAGACCGCCGGGATCAACATCCTGCGCCCGGAGATCGAGACGGACGCGGACGGTGTCATCACCGCCTTCGCGATCCGCCAGCAGGCCCCGGCGCTGCCCGCCGGTGCCAAGGGCGAGCCCACGCTCCGCCCGCACCGCATCGCGGTCGGCCTGTACGAACTCGACGAGAGCACCGGCAAGCTGGTGCGCGACGAGCGCGTCGAGCTGGACGTGGACGGTGAACTCACCGCCGTACCGCAGCTGGTGGGCAAGCGGCGGCCGGACGTGGTCCTGCTCAACGACGACGACCTGTCGTACGCGAAGGTCCGTCTCGACGAGCAGTCCCTCGCGTTCGTCACCGAGCACCTCGGCGACTTCGAGTCCTCGCTCCCCCGCGCGCTGTGCTGGGCCTCGGCCTGGGACATGACGCGGGACGCCGAACTCGCCACCCGTGACTACCTGTCGCTCGTCCTGTCGGGCATCGGCAAGGAGTCCGACATCGGTGTCGTGCAGTCGCTGCACCGCCAGGTGAAGCTGGCGATCGAGCTGTACGCCGACCCGGCCGCCCGCGAGACCCTGCTCACCCGCTGGACGGACGCCACGCTGGCGCACCTCCGGTCCGCCGAGCCGGGCAGCGACCACCAGCTGGCGTGGGCCCGCGCGTTCGCGGCGACGGCCCGTACGCCGGAGCAACTCGACCTGCTGGACGGCCTGTTGGAGGGCACCCAGACGATCGAGGGGCTGGCCGTCGACACCGACCTGCGCTGGACGTTCGTCGAACGCCTCGCGTCCGTCGGCCGGTTCGACGAGTCGGAGATCGCCGGCGAGTACGAGCGGGACAAGACGGCCGCCGGTGAGCGCCACGCGGCGACCGCCCGTGCCGCCCGCCCGACCGCGGAGGCGAAGGCGGAGGCCTGGGCGCAGGTCGTCGAGTCCGACAAGCTGCCCAACGCCCTTCAGGAGGCGGTGATCTCGGGCTTCGTGCAGACGGATCAGCGGGAACTCCTGGCGCCGTACACGGAGAAGTACTTCGCCGCCGTCAAGGAGGTGTGGGACACCCGGTCGCACGAGATCGCCCAGCAGATCGCGGTCGGCCTCTACCCGTCGGTCCAGGTCTCCCAGGACACCCTGGACCGCACGGACACCTGGCTGACGACGGCCGAGCCCAACGCGGCCCTGCGCCGTCTGGTCTCGGAGTCCCGCTCGGGTGTCGAGCGCGCCCTGAAGGCCCAGGCCGCGGACGCGACGGCGTCGTAGCCGGTCCTTCCACGGCCACGAGGGGCGCCCGGCATCGTGCCGGGCGCCCCTTCCCGTGTGCCGCTCAGCCCGGGAACATCCCGCCGGTGACGTTCACGAACGTGCCGGTGATGCTCGCCGCGTGGTCCGAGGCGAGGAACACGGCGGTCGCGGTGATCTCCGCGAGGGTGGGGTTGCGGCGGGTCATCCGCAGCGTCGACAGCTGGTCGAGGATGCCCTGGATCGCCGCCTCGTTGAGGCCGGGGTCGACCTTGCCGAGCTTCTCCACGGTGAGGGTCTCGGGGATGCCGGCGGCCCACAGTCCTACGGCGCGCACCCCGCGCGGGCCCAGCTCCATCGCCAGGTTGCGCACCAGGCTGTCGGTCGCCGCGTCGGCGGGGCCGGTGCCGCCCATCATCGGACTGCCGTGCGCGGAGCCGCTGTTGAGGGTCAGGACGACACCGGAACCGCGTTCGGCCATGCGGCGGGCGGCGGCGCGGGCGGTGATGAAGTTGGCGCGGGTGCCGTTGATCACCGGCGCGAGGAAGGCGTCGACCGGCATCTCGGTGATCGGGAGCCCCTGCACATCGCCGCGTGAGACGAGGTTGAAGGAGACGTCGAGGTCGCCGACTCGGGCGAGGTGCTCGGTGACGGCGCTCTCGTCGAGGGCGTCGACGACGGCCACCTCGGCGTCCTTGATGTCGGCGGCCACGGCCTCCAGCGTCTCCCGGGTGCGTCCCACGAGGTGGACGCGGGCGCCCTCGGCGGCGAAGGCGCGGGCGACCGCGCTGCCGATCGAGCCTCCGGCGCCGTAGACGACCGCGGTCTTGTCGGTGAGCAGCATGGTGGTTCTCCTTGCGGGTCGTGGGTCGTTCGAGTCGGCTGTACAGACGCACACGGGACCCACCGCTCATCGGTCGCCCCTGTGCGGCTCACAGCCGCAGGGGCAGTCCGAAGGCCGGGAACAGATGCGGTTCGAAGGAGGTGATCTCCACGATCCGGTCGTCGGCGCCGAAGCGGAGCACATCGAGGACCTGGGCGCGGTAGACGGTCGTACCGGGGCGGCGGACGTAACCCCCGGCCGCCAGCTGGCCGTTGGCGCGGGCCGGGAGGTGGCGCCAATGACCGAAGAACATCGGTGACTTGGCGTCGAGGCTCATGCTCAGGAACTCCACGAGCGCGTCGCGGCCGGTGAACCAGAACGGGTTCGGCGGCATGGTGAGCGTGACGTCCTCGCTGAGCAGGGTGGCGACCTCGGACAGGTCGAGGCGCTCGGCGGCGGCCATGTACCGCTTGACCAGGGCGCGTTGGCGGTCGGTGGGTTCGGTGGCCGTCCAGTCCGCGCGGCGGCCGGGCAGCCGGTCGCGCAGGGTGGGGCGGGCGCGTTGCAGCGCGCTGTTGACCGAGGCCACGGTCATGTCGAGGGCCTCGCCCGTCTCCACGGCGGTCAGCCCGAGCACGTCCCGCAGCACCAGCACCGCGCGCTGGCGCGGCGGGAGGTGCTGGACGGCGGCCAGGAAGACCAGTTCGAGGGTCTCGCGGGAGACGGCGGCGGCCTCCGGCTGCTCCTCGGCGGAGGGCAACTCGTCGTCGGGGTACGGCTGGAGCCAGGTGACACGGGCGGGCGGCTCGCCACCGCCGTGGTTCATGCCGGGCAGCGGTTCGTAGCGCTGGGGGCGGCGGGCCGTACGGCGCTGGAAGTCCAGGCAGGCGTTGGTGGCGATGCGGTACAGCCAGGTCCGGGCGCCGGCCCGGCCCTCGAAGGTGTCCCGGGCCCGCCAGGCCCGCAGGAACGTCTCCTGCACCAGGTCCTCGGCGTCGTTGTACGACCCGGTCATGCGATAGCAGTGGACCTGGATCTCCCGGCGGTGGGACTCGACGAGGGCCGCGAAGTCGCCTTCGTCGACGGGGGCCCGGAGTTCCGTGACGGGTTCCCGGGTGACGGATTCCGGGGTCTGTTCCCGGGCCGTCTCCCGGGCGGTCCGTGCCACCCGTCTCAGCCGGGCGACGGACGACGACAGTTCCGTCACACCGGAGTACAGGACGGAGGGCGGCTGCGGGACCAGCCGCTCCACCTGCCGCCCGATCTCCTTGATCAGCCCGTCGACTCCGACCCCGCCACCGCCCTGCCGCTCCCGGTAGGCCTTCTGCCGGCAGGCGGCGGAACAGTACACGGAACGCCGGCCGGTACGGCCCGCGCGTGCGGTGAGCGGCTTGCCACAGCTGGGGCAGGAGTCTTCGGCCACGAGCGCCTCCGGCGTTGCGTCACGGTCTTCCCGCGTGACGCTACCTCCCGCACCGGAACAGGAGACGTACGGGGACCGATCTGCCCGAACACCGTCGCCCCGAACGCCAGCGCCATCCCCGCCAGCTGCACCGGCGTGAGCGCCTGCCCGAGCGCGGCCCAGCCGACGACGGCCGCGGTCAGCGGGGAGAGCGGGCCGAGGAGGGTGACCTGGGTGGCGGAGAGCCGGCCGATGCCGCGGAACCAGAGCCAGTACGCGACCGCCGTGTTCGCCAGCGCGAGATACAGGTATCCGCCGATCGCCCGGCCGTCCAGCGCGGGCGGCGCCCCCTCGGCCAGGAAGGCGACCGGCGCGATCAGCAGCCCGCCCGCGGTGAGCTGCCAGCCGGTGAGGGCGAGCGGGCCGACGCCGTCGGGGCGGCCCCAGCGCTTGGTGAGCACGGTGCCGGTGGACATCGACGCGGTGGACGCGAGGGCCGCGAGCACCCCGACCGGGTCGAGCGCTCCGGCCGCCTTCAGTACGACGAGGCTGACGCCGAAGGCCGCGACGGCGCCGGTGAGCACGCTCCGGGCCGTGGGCCGCTGGCCCAGCAGCAGTGCGGAGAGGCCGACCACGAAGAGCGGGCCTATCGAGCCGACGACCGCCGCCATCCCGCCGGGGAGCCGGTACGCGGACAGGAACAGCAGCGGGAAGAAGGCGCCGATGTTCAGCGCACCGAGCACCGCCGACTTCCACCACCAGGCGCCGCGCGGCAGCACCCGGGCGAGGGCGAGGAGCACGAGACCGGCGGGGAGGGCGCGCATCAGGCCGGTGAACAGGGGGCGGTCGGGCGGAAGGAACTGGGTGGTGACGGCGTAGGTGGTGCCCCAGGAGATGGGGGCGAGGGCGGTGAGGGCCGCCGTCAGGACCGGGCGTCTGGCCATGGGAGGCACCTTCCGGAGTAGGTCGACGCTAACTAGCTTACCGCTAAGCAACTTACCGTCAAGCCAGTAATCCGTGACCGACTGACCCTTGATCCACTCACTCGTGATCCACTTTCTTGCGACCGACCTGCTGACCGGCGGATACTCATCCCATGAACGACAAGGACCCCGTCGACGCGATCGTCGAGCAGTGGGCGGCGGTGCGGCCCGACCTCGACACCGCCGCGATGGAGGTCTTCGGGCGGATCTTCCGGCTCGCCCGGGCCATGGGCGACCGCATGGAGAAGGCGTACGTCCCGCACGGCATCTCACGCGGCGAGTTCGACGTCCTCGCGACCCTGCGCCGGGCCGGTGAGCCCTACACCCTCTCGCCGCGCGAGCTCTCCGCGACCCTGATGCTCACCACCGGCGGCATGACGGGCCGCCTCGACAAACTGGAACGGGCCGGTCTGCTCCGCCGCTCCCCCGACCCGCACGACCGCCGGGGGCTCCAAGTCACCCTGACGGAGAAGGGGTTGGCGGTGATAGACGCGGCGGTCGGCTCCGGGCTCGCGACCCAGACGGCGGCCCTGTCCGGCCTGAACGACGAAGAGGCCGGCCAACTGGCCGACCTGCTGAGAAAGTTGCTGGCCTCGACCGAGCGATGACCGCTCCGGGCGAGGCTGTTCAGCGGCAGAGGGGTTCAGCGGCAGCGGGCCTGCCGCAGGACATGCCGAAGGCGCCCGCCGCACCGTGCTGGGTGAGGCGGACGCCCTCCGGAGCGTGTGAGGGTCAGGCCTTCGCGTCGACGGCCGTGCCCGTACCGGACGTCGTGCCGGACTTCACCTTCGGCGCGCGGTCCTTGGACTTGTCCAGCGCCATGACGAGGCCCGCGATGATCGCGAACAGGGCCAGCGGGATCAGGACATAGAGCCCCAGCGTCTCGGCGACGCTCAGGCCCTTGCCCGGGTCGTCGCCGTCGTCGCGGGTGAGCGCGAGCGCGGGGGACGTCATGAGCAGCATCATCAGCGTCGTACCGGCAGCCAGGGCGCCGGCGCGCAGGGCGTTCTTCTTGTCCACACCGCAAACGTAGCGAACGCCCGAACGGGCCGCGCGCCCGGGGGTGCCGTATGGGGCGCGGGGCCCTCACGGACCGCCTTCACCGCCGTCCCCCGAACCCGTCTCCGAGCCTGTCCCCGGGCCGCTTTCCGGGCCTGTCCCCGGGCCCGCGCCCGCCCCGGAACCCGGGACCGCCCCCTCCCTCAGCCCCACCCGCAGCACGTCCACCAGCGCGTGCAGCCGCGGCGAAGCGGCCAGTTCCTCCAGCGTCACCGGCCGCCCCTCCGCGTCGGCGACGGGAAGGCGCCAGTTCGGATACTGGTCCCACGTGCCGGGCAGGTTCTGCGGGCGCCGGTCGCCGATCGTGTCCGGGAGCCAGACGCCGATCATGCGGGCCGGGGTGCGCAGCAGGAAACGGTGGACGGCGTGGATCTCCGCCTCCTCCTCGGACGCGGGGCGCCCGCCGCCCCCGGGCTGTTCGGCGAGGCCGAGCCGGGCCAGCAGGGCGAGCCACTCGCCGACGTCGGTGGCGGACTCGATCCGCTCCTCCTCCACCGGCCGGGTCAACAGGCCGAGCCGGTCGCGGAGTTCGACGTGTTCGCCGGTGAGCCGGGCCGCGGTGGGCGGCAGGTCGTGGGTGGTGGCGGTGGCGAGGCAGTCGGCCCGCCACTCCTCCGGCGCGAGCGGACGCCCGTCGCCCTCCCAGTCCCGCTCGAACCACAGCACCGACGTGCCGAGCACCCCGCGCTCCTGGAGGGTCTCGCGCACACCGGGTTCCACGGTCCCGAGGTCCTCGCCGATCACCACGGACCCGGCGCGGGAGGCCTCCAGCGCGAGGACGGCGAGCATGGCCTCGGCGTCGTAGCGGACGTAGGTGCCCTCGGTGGGCAGGTGGCCCTGGGGGACCCACCACAGGCGGAACAGGCCCATGACGTGGTCGATGCGCAGGGCGCCCGCGTAGCGGAAGAGGGCGCGGAGCAGGCGGCGGTACGGGGTGTAGCCGGACTCGGCGAGGCGGTCGGGGCGCCAGGGGGGCAGACCCCAGTCCTGGCCGAGGGAGTTGAAGGCGTCCGGGGGCGCGCCGACCGACATCCCGGCGGCGAAGTAGGCCTGTTGGGCCCAGGCGTCGGCGCCGTCCGGGTGCACCCCGACCGCGAGGTCGTGCACGACGCCGATCGGCATGCCCGCGTCCCGTGCGGCCCGCTGCGCGGCGGTGAGCTGGTCGTCGGTGAGCCAGGCGAGGCGGCAGTGGAAGTCGACGCGGTCCATCAACTCGCCCCGGGCGCGGGCGGTTTCGGAGGAGCGCGGGTCGCGCAGGCCGGCCGGCCACTGACGCCAGTTCGAGCCGTGCACCTCGGCGAGCGCGTACCAGGTGGCGTGGTCCTCCAGCGCCTCGCCCTCGCGGGCGAGGAAGTCGACGTAGGCGGCCCGTCGTCCGGGGCCGAGGGGGACCTCGCGGACGCGTTCCAGCGCCTCGCGCTTCAGCTCCCAGACGGCGTCGCGGTCGATCAACGCGCCCTTGTCCAGGACGGATTCACGCAGCCGGGCGGCCCGTTCGAGGAGTCCGCGCAGCCGCTCGCGTTCGCCCTCCTCGACGTACGCGAACTCGGGGACGTCCTCCACCCGCAGATACACCGGGTCCGGGAAGCGGCGCGAGGACGGCCGGTACGGCGAGGGGTCGGTGGGCGCGCCGGGCACGGCCGCGTGCAACGGGTTGACCTGCACGAACCCGGCCCCGAGCGAACGCCCGGCCCAGGCGGTCAGCTCCCCCAGGTCGCCGAGGTCGCCCATGCCCCACGAGTGCCGGGAGAGCAGCGAGTAGACCTGCACCATCAGTCCGTACGACCGCTCTGTGGGCGTCGGCAACCGGTCCGGGGCGATGACGAGATGGGCCTCGGCGCCGCGGCCGTCCGGTGCGGTGGCGGTCACGTGGTGGACGCCGGGCGGGAGGTGCGCGGCGCTCGCCCGCACCTCCCCCTGCTCGGTCTCGATGTGCAGCACGGTGCCCGCGGGCAGCGCGTCGAGGGCGGCGGGCGTGGTGCCGTGGCGGCCGACGACGGTGGGCGGCAACAGCCGTTCGGCCAGCTCCTGTCGGCGGGCGGCGAGCGCGGCGGCCGTGGCCTCCGGGGTGCTCGCGTCGACGCCGAGGGCGGCCAGTACGGCGACGACCGCGACGGCCGAGGCGGGGACCACGCGGTCCGGTGAGGGGCTGTAGGCGGTGGCGACGCCGTGCAGTTCGGCGAGGTGCGCCAGGTCATCGCCGAGGGTGTCGGCGGGCCGGGGTGCGGTCATCTAGGGCCTCGTCGAGTCCGGGCCGGCGAACAGGTCGGCCAGGGCGGCGAGTTCACCGCTGGTCGTCATCGGGTCGTCGATCATGCCGGGCTCGCTGGTCAGCGGGGCGGGAATGCCGGCGGACTCGCTGGTGAGCGGGGTGGCGTCGGCGAGCGGGGGCTCGCTGGTGAGGGGTTCGGCGTCGGCCAGCGGCGGTTCGCTGGTCAGCGGGGTCTCGGCCCAGGCGCCCTCGGAGTCGACGAAGAACAGGTCGGAGGTGAGGTCGGCAGCCGGCTCCAGGGTGCGTTTGGAGCGGGCCGGGCGCGGAAGTGATGCCGATGCTGCGGCCACGGGGGCCTCCTTGTCGTGTCGGGCGAGCGTGGGAGATGGTCATCGCAAGCCCTACCCAGTGGACGCGACGGCAGACCTCCAGGTTGGGGTACGGGTGCCACCGCGGCCACTCCCGTCCCTCACTCCCCCCGACTTTCCGGCTGATCACTATTCACTCAGTACATGTATCCAGTGCATACTGAGCGCCATGAGCACCCGCCACATCCTGCTGGGCCTGCTCGCCGGAGGACCGAGCCACGGCTACGACCTCAAGCGACGCCACGACGAACGTTTCCCCCAGGCCCGCCCGCTGGCGTACGGGCAGGTCTACACGACCCTCCAGCGCCTGGTCAGAGACGGTCTCGCGGAGGTCGACGGCACCGGCTCGGACGGCGGCCCGGAGCGCACGGCGTACCGCGCGACGGCCGACGGCTCGCGTGAACTCGCCCGCTGGGCAGGGGAGATCGCGCCGCCCGCGCCCTTCGTGACGAACGAGATCTTCGCCAAGGTCGTCGTCTCGATCCTGGCCGACGGCGACCCGGAGGCCTATCTGCGGGCCCAACGCGCCGCGCACATGGAGCGGATGAGGGAACTCACGGCGCTCAAGACCGCCAAGGGCACCGACCTCGCGACCGTGCTCTCGGCGGACTATGCCCTCAACCACCTTGACGCGGACCTCCGTTGGATGGCGACGACGGCGGCCCGGCTGACCACTCTGACCGCGGAGGTCGACCAAGCATGAGCGACAACGGGGGTACGGCGGCGCCGCTCCTCGCGGCCCGTGACCTCACCAGGACACACGGCAGGACCCGCGCGCTGACCGGCGCCTCGGCCGACCTGCGCACCGGCGAGATCCTCGCCGTCACGGGCCCCAGCGGCAGCGGGAAGTCCACCCTGCTGCACTGCCTGGCCGGGATCGTCCGCCCGGACACGGGGACGGTGACCTACGCCGGGCAGCGGCTGGACGACCTGCCCGAGAAGCGGCTGAGCGAACTGCGGCGCACCGAGTTCGGGGTGGTCTTCCAGTTCGGGCAGCTGATACCCGAGCTGACGGCCGTCGACAACGTCGCCCTGCCGCTGCTGCTCGCGGGCGCCTCGCGCACGGACGCCCGGGCGGAGGCCGGTGAGTGGCTCGAGCGGTTCGGGGTGCGCCGGCAGGCCGAGCTGCGGCCGGGCGAACTGAGCGGCGGCCAGGCCCAACGGGCCGCGCTGGCACGGGCGTTGGTCACCTCCCCGAAGGTCGTCTTCGCGGACGAACCGACCGGCGCGCTGGACTCCCTGGCGAGCGAGCAGGTGATGACGGCCCTGGTCACGACCGCCCGCGAGTCCGGGACGGCGGTCCTGCTGATCACCCATGACGCACAGGTCGCGGCGTACGCGGACCGCGAGCTGCGGCTGGCGGACGGGACCGTGGCGGCGGGGGTGACGGTATGAGGGCGCTGCTCACGGACCTGCGGCTGGCCTGGCTGCTCACCCGGGGTTCGGACCGGCGTGAGTGGTGGCGGGTCGGGCTCACGGCCTTCGGGGCCGCGCTGGCCACGGGGATCGGACTGGCCGTCGTGGCGCTGCTGTCGCTGGACGGGTTCTATTCCGTGTCCTTCGGCTCCGGACTGTTCGACTCCCCCGGTGACCGGCGGAACGTGAGTCTGGCGCTCGGGCTGCTGCTCATCCCGGTGCTCGGGTTCCTCGGGCAGTGCGCGCGGATCGGGGCGGTGCACCGGGACCGGCGGCTGGCCGCGCTGCGGCTGGCAGGGGCCGGGCCGTGGCAGGTGCGGCGGATCGCGGCGCTGGAGTCGGGGCTCGCGTGCCTGGCCGGAGCGGTGGCGGCGACGGTGGCCGCCGTACCGCTGCTGCCGTACGCGACCTCCTGGGCCGGGGCCGGGATCGTCGTGGTCGCCGTGCCGGTGCTGGGAGCGGCCGTGAGCGCGGTGGCGCTGCGTCGGATGGTGGCCGACCCCATCGGCCGGGTCCGGCGGGTGCGGCCCGTGCGCGGCCCGGGCAGGCTGTTCGGTACGGCGACCCGGCTGCTCGCGGTGACGCTGGCGGCCCTCGCGCTGACACCGGTCCTCGGCAGCCCCGTGTCCTTCGGACTGGGCCCGGTGACGGTCCTCGTCCTGGCCGCCCTGGTCAGCCTGATCGCGATCTGGCTCTCCGGGGCCTCGTCCCGCCAACTGGGTGAGGGCTTCGCCGCCGGCACCTCCCGCCCCGCGCTGCTGATCGCGGCGGAACGGCTGCGCGAGGACCCCTGGTCGACCGCCCGCACGCACGCGGCACTGCTGCTGGTCACGGTCGTGGGGTCGGGCTTCGCGGGCGTACGGCAGATCCTGCTCGCGGACCTCACCGAGAGGCGCCGTGCGGGCCACCTCACGACGGGCATGGCGTACTACACGACCGGCCTCGACCTCACGGCCGCCGCCGTCCTCTTCGCCCTCGCGCTCGCCCTGACGGCCCTGGCCGTGGGCTCCGCCGAGTCCCTCGCCGTGCGGCGCCGGGGCCTGGCCGCGCAGGTGGCGGCCGGGGTGCCGCACGGCGTACTGGCCCGCGCGCTCCTCCTGGAGACCGCCCTGCCGCTGTTCCCGGCGATCGCGGTGGCGGGCCTCGGCGGTACGGCGATCAGCTTCTGGTACGGCGCCGCCGTGTCCCGGCACACGGACGTGCCGGTGCCGTACGCGGCGCTGCTGGTGCCGGTCGGTGTGTACGCGGCCTGTGTGCTGGCGGCGGCGACGTCGCTGCCGCTGCTGCGGCGGTCGGTGCGGCCGGGCGAGCTGCGGTACGCGTGACGGTCCGCCCCGGCAGCACGGGGGGGCTGCCGGGGCGGACGACTCCGTACCGCCGTGCCGGGGTACACAAAAGCCCGGATCGTCAGGCGGAGATGCCGTCGATCCGGGCCATCGCGTCCTCCGCGCCGTACGGCTGCAGGTACGGCAGCCAGCGCGGGTCCCTGTGGCCTGTCCCGATGATGCGCCAGGCCAGACCGGTGGGTGGGGCGGGTTTGTGGCGCAGCCGCCAGCCGATCTCGAAGAGATGCCGGTCGGCCTTCACGTGGTTGCAGCGGCGGCAGGACGCCACCACGTTGTCCCAGACGTGCTTGCCCCCGCGGCTGCGCGGAATGACATGGTCGACGCTGGTTGCGACGCCACCGCAGTACATGCACCGGCCCCCGTCGCGCGCGAAGAGCGCCCGGCGGGTAAGAGGAACGGGCCCCCGATAGGGAACCCGTACGAATCGCTTGAGCCGGACCACGCTGGGTGCGGGGACTGTGACGGTTGCGCTGTGCATAAAGGCGCCGGATTCCTCAAGGGAGACTGCCTTGTTCTCCAGGACGAGGACGAGCGCGCGGCGGAGCGGTACGACGCCGAGTGGCTCGTACGACGCGTTGAGGACCAGGACATGCGGCACGGATGCCTCCTTGTGCGTCTGCGGCACGTGGCTCGCGCCGGGACGATCTGTAGTCAGTCTCCCCTCATGCCTGGTGGAAGCGCCACCATGTCCCGGTAACGGGCTGGGAGTGTTTTCGACCACATGCGATACGGGGCCGGGACGGGTGCGGACCGGTCCCACCTGTTCATTCCCGGCTGAGCACAGCCTCTCCCCTGAACATGGCAACGATCCACACACGATGCCCCGATAGTGTGGTGGGCCCGCCCTCTTGGTGACCTATTCGTGACCTTGCCCCTGTCGGACCATGCCGGAGGGCGGACGCAGCACCTGGAGGTACCTGCCGTGTCCTTGTCCGCCGTCCTACTGGCCGCCGCCACGCCGTCGCCCTCTCCGAGCCCCTCGGAGACCGCGGTGACCGTGCCCACGCTCCAGGACGCCCAGGAGAGCGCGACCAACGCGGCCAGTTGGGTGGAGCAGAACTGGTCCACCTGGCTGGCGATCGGTCTCCGGGTGCTGCTGATCGTGGTGATAGCGGCGGTCCTGAGAATGACGGTACGGCGGGCGATCACCAAGCTGATAGACCGGATGAACCGCACGGTCGAATCGGTGGACGGCACGGCGCTGGGCGGCCTCCTGGTCAACGCGGAACGCCGCCGGCAACGCTCGCAGGCGATCGGCTCGGTACTCCGCTCGGTGGCGTCCTTCGTGATCCTCGGCACGGCGGCGCTGATGGTGCTGGCGACGTTCGAGATCAACCTCGCCCCGCTCCTCGCCTCCGCCGGTGTGGCGGGCGTGGCGATCGGTTTCGGCGCCCGCAACCTCGTCACGGACTTCCTCTCCGGCGTCTTCATGATCCTTGAGGACCAGTACGGCGTCGGCGACCAGATCGACGCGGGCGTCGCCTCCGGCGAGGTCATCGAGGTCGGCCTCCGCGTGACGAAGCTCCGCGGCGACAACGGCGAGATCTGGTACGTCCGCAACGGCGAGGTCAAGCGCATCGGCAACCTGTCGCAGGGCTGGGCGACGGCGGGCGTGGACGTGACGGTGAGGGCGTCCGAGAACCTGGACCGCGTCAAGGCCACGCTGGACGCGGTCACGGAGCGGATGAGCAAGGAGGAGCCCTGGAACGAGCTCCTCTGGGGCCCGATCGAGGTCCTCGGCCTGGACAGCGTCCTGATCGACTCCATGGTCGTGCGCCTCTCCGCGAGGACCATGCCGGGCAAGTCGGTGGGCGTCGAGCGGGAACTCCGGTGGCGGGTCAAGCGGGCCTTCGACGAGGCGAACATCCGCATCGTGGGCGGGGCCACGGCCGACCCGGTGGACGACACGGCGGACCCCACGGAGTCGGTCGCGGCGCCGTCCGTGTACTCCAACGCGGACTCACCCCAGGTGGCGGCCACTTCGCCCATTTCCTCGCAGCGGCCGACCGGGCGGTAGAAGTACGAGGAGTCCGGCGGGGGGTGGACCGGGGCGTGCGGGTCGGGCGGGAGCGTGCGGGTCCGGCGCGGGCGGAACGCTTGGGGCGCGCCCCGCTTCCCGGAGGACGGACGTCGCTACCGCCCGCCCCCCTGGGCCGGCCCCACGACGCGACCCCGTCCTCCTCGGCCTCCAACAGCGGTCCGACCAGCCCACCGAGGGCCGTAACGCGCCGAGTTGGCGTATCTGACGGTCGGCGAGGACATCCCGGGTGAGGGCGACACCTGCCGTGTGGGCCCGTCGTCGTAGCGACAGCGAGGACACGCTCGCCAAGACGACACCGACCGCGGCCCACAGCGCGACGTCCTCGCCCGCATCGGCCCAGGTGACGCCCCCCTGACCGAGGGCCGCCCGGAGCGTCTCGACCGTCCCGAGCACCGCGGCGAACCCACGCGCCGCGTCCCACCAGCACCCCACCCACACCCTCACGCCCCGCGCTCCGTCCGCCCCACTTCCTTCGCGCCCTCCCCACGCCCCTCCCCGCGCGCCTCCCCGCGCCCCGCCCCGTCCGGCCCGACCCCACCGCCCGCAGGTAACGAGTCTGTTGCCTCGGGGGCGGTGTCTATTGACGCCCCCTTCGCCCCGGGCTTACGTTCCTCCCACCCAATTGGAAACTTTCCTAACAGTGATCACGTGACACGCTGTGTGGTTCGGGAGTTCGAAAGGCAGGTGGCGCACGACATGGCAGGAACCTCCGGTACCCCGGGCACCGGCACCCCGGGCACCCCCCGCGTCCTTCGCGCCATGAACGACCGCGCCGCCCTGGACCTACTCCTGGAGCACGGCCCGCTGTCCCGCACCCGGATCGGCAAGCTCACCGGCCTCTCCAAGCCCACCGCGTCCCAGCTGCTGGCCCGGCTGGAAGCGGCGGGGCTCGTGCTCGCCACCGGGACGAGCGAGGGGCGGCCGGGGCCCAACGCCCAGCTGTACGTGGTCAATCCGGGTGCCGCGTACGCCGCCGGACTCGACGTCACGCCGGAGCGCATCCGCGCCGCCGTCGCCGACGTCACCGGCCGGACCGTGGGGGAGTTCGAGCTCGCCACACCCGGCCGGCGGCCCGCCCAGCCCGTCGTCCAGCAGGTGACGGACGCTCTCGACGGTGCGGTGAAAGCCGCCGGGCTCGCCCGCGACGACATCCACCGCCTCGTCATCGGCACCCCGGGCGCCTTCGACCCCAACACCGGCCGGCTGCGGTACGCCTCGCACCTGCCGGGCTGGCACTCCCCCGCGCTGCTCGACGAACTCGCCGCCGCGCTGCCGATGCCGGTGGAGTACGAGAACGACGTGAACCTCGTCGCCATCGCCGAGCAGCGACTCGGCGCGGCACGCGGACACGGCGACTTCGTGCTGCTGTGGAACGAGGGCGGTCTCGGTGCCGCCCTGGTCCTCGGCGGCCGGCTGCACCGGGGCTGGACCGGCGGCGCGGGCGAGGTCGGCTTCCTGCCGGTGCCGGGCGCGCCCCTGGTCCGCCAGGTGACCAAGGCCAACAGCGGTGGTTACCAGGCCCTGGCCGGTTCACAGGCCCTGCCCGGGCTCGCCCGGGAACTCGGCATCACCGAGATCCCGACGGGTCCCTACGCCGAGGTCGCCGCCGCCCTCGTCGCGACCGCCGCCGACCACACGACCGGGCCCCAGCGGCAGCTCCTGGAGATCTACGCGACCCACCTCGCGACCGGTCTCGCCTCGCTCGTGTCCGTGCTCGACCCCGAACTCGTCGTCCTCAGCGGTGGCTCGCTGGCCGCGGGCGGCGAACCTCTGCGTGCCCTGGTCCAGGCCGAGTTGGAGGAGCTGGCCGCGTCACGGCCCCGGCTCGTCGTCGGCGACGTCCATGAACACCCCGTGCTGCGCGGCGCGTTGGAGAGCGCACTGGCAACCACCCGCGACGAGGTCTTCGACACCTCCCGCTGACCCCCGTCCCGACCGCCCCACCCCGGCTCCCCCGAACCGACTTCGACCCCCGGCTTCCCCGAACCAGCTGCCCCGCCCGGCCCCGCACCACCCCGGTCCGCCCGGCCCCACCCGGCGCCTCTCCACCACCACACCACACCCCGCCCTGTCCTTGGGAGACCTTGTCATGCCCGGAATATCCCGGAAAGCGGTCATCGCGCTCGCCGCATCCGCCTCCTTCGCCCTGCTTGCCACCGCCTGTACGGGTCAGTCCTCGTCCGGTGCGTCCGACGACGCCTCGAAGGACGTGACCATCAACTTCTGGCACGCCTGGAGCGCGGCCTCCGAGCTGAGCGCCGTGAAGTCGCTGGTCGCCGGGTTCGAGAAGGCGCACCCCAACATCCATGTGAATGTCGTCGGCAACATGACCGACGACAAGATCAACCAGGCGCTGCGCACGGGCGGCGGCAAGTCGCCCGACGTGATCTCGTCGTTCACCACGAACAACGTCGGCAAGTTCTGTTCGTCGGGCGCCCTGGTCGATCTCAACCCCTTCTTCAAGAAGGACGGCATCGACCCGGAGACGACGTTCCCGAAGGCGATGAACGAGTACACCCAGTTCAACGGAGACCGGTGCACCGCACCCCTGTTGGGCGACGCGTACGGGCTCTACTACAACAAGACGGAGTTCGCGAAGGCCGGCATCACCAGCCCGCCCAAGACCTGGTCCGAATTCGAGGCCGACGCGAAGAAGCTCACGATCGACAAGGGCGACACGTACGCGCAGTTGGGGTTCATGCCGGACTACCACGGCTGGGAGACCACGACCGAGCACATCTTCGCGCAGTTCTCACCGACGTACTTCGACAAGGGCGGCAAGTCGGCGCTCGCCACCGACCCCGCTTTCAAGGCCGGATTCACGCTTCAGAAGAAGCTCGTCGACGAACTCGGCGGATTCAAGAAGCTGGAGAGCTACCGCTCGACGCTCGGTGACGAGTGGGGCGACAAGCACCCCTTCCACACCGGCCAGGTCGCGATGCAGCTGGACGGCGAGTGGCGGCTCGGAATGGCGACGGCGGCAAACCCCAAGCTGGACATCGGAGTTGCCCCGCTGCCCGTGCCGGACGACCAGGTCGCCCAGTACGGCAAGGGCTACATCACCGGCACCATCACCGGTATCGCCGCGACCAGCAAGAAGCAGAACGCGGCCTGGGAGTTCGTCAAGTACATCAGCACGGACACGGACGCGGTGGTGAACTTCTCCAACGGCATCCACAACGTGCCCTCGACCCTCGCCGCCCTGAAGTCCCCGAAGCTGAAGTACGACCCGCGCTTCAAGACGTTCCTGGACATCGCGTCGAACCAGTACTCGACGACAAGTCCCGCCTCCATCAACGGCGGTGTGTACCTGACCACGATCCAGAACCTCGGCTACGACTACGAGAGCGGCAAGGTGAAGGACCTGGACTCCGCCTTGAAGAGCACCGCCAAGCAGATCGACACCGACATCGCGCAGGCGAAGTAGCCCCAGCATGAGCACAGTCACCCTGGCGAAGAAGCGCCGCACCCCCGCACTCGCCGCGAAACAGCGGAAACAGGCGCTTCGCACCCTCGCCTTCATGTCGCCCTGGCTGATCGGCTTCGCGGTCTTCTTCGCGTACCCGCTGATCTCGACGGTCTATTTCTCGTTCATGCACTACGACGGCTTCAAGCCGCCGACGTGGGTGGGGACGAAGAACTGGACGTACGTCTTCAAGAACTATCCGTACTTCTGGCCCGCGATGCGCAACACCCTGTGGCTGGTCGTGGTGATGGTCGCGCTCCGGGTCGTGTTCGGCCTCGGTGTCGGGCTGCTGATCACCAAGATCAAGACAGCCACGGGCGTCTTCCGGACGCTGTTCTATCTGCCGTATCTCGCGCCGCCGGTCGCCGCGACGATGGCGTTCGCGTTCCTCCTCAACCCCGGTACCGGGCCCGTCAATTCACTCCTGGCGAAGGTCGGCATCCCGGCCCCGGGCTGGTTCAACGACCCGGCCTGGTCCAAGCCGGCGCTCACCCTGCTCGCCCTCTGGGGCATCGGCGACCTGATGGTCATCTTCATGGCCGCGCTGCTCGACGTACCCCAGGAGCAGTACGAGGCCGCCGAGTTGGACGGCGCGTCGGCCTGGCAGCGGTTCCGGTACGTGACGCTGCCGAACATCTCGCCGATCGTGATGTTCGCCGTGGTCACCGGCGTGATCCAGACCATGCAGTACTACACACAGCCCCTCATCGCCGGAAAGGTCGCGTCCGGCGTCATCCAGGGCGCCGGCACACAGTTCGAGCCCGGATACCCGGAGAAGTCCACGCTCACCCTTCCCCAGCTCGTCTACAACCTCGGCTTCCAGCGCTTCGACTACGGCTCGGCCTGCGTGGTGGCACTCGTCCTGTTCGCCCTGTCGATGGTGTTCACCGCGTTCCTGATGCGGCGCCGGGGCGGCCTCAACCTGGCAGGTGACTGAGCATGGCCCAAGTACTCGACAAACCGGTGGAGTTGAGGGTTCCGGTGACCCCCGCCGAGCGCACCGCCCGCCGCAAGGCGTTCATGGAGTGGATCGCCGTCCACGCGCTCGGCGTCGCCGCCGCGCTCTTCTTCACCCTGCCGTTCGTGTTCGTCTTCCTGACCTCGCTGATGAGCGACAGCCAGGCCCTGAGCCGCGACCTCATCCCGCACACCTGGGAGTGGGGCAACTACCGGAAGGTCTTCGACACCCCGGGCTTCCTCACCTGGTGGAAGAACACGCTGATCTACGCCGGTCTCGGCACCGTCCTGACCGTCGTGTCGTCGATCCCGGTGGCGTACGCGCTCGCCAAGTTCCGCTTCCGGGGCCGGAATCTGTCGCTGATGCTGGTCATCTCGATGATGATGCTGCCGCCGCAGGTCGTGATCATCCCCATGTACCTGTTCTGGGCCAAGCAGTTGGACCTCTCGGGCACGCTGTGGCCGCTGATCATCCCGATGGCGTTCGGGGACGCGTTCTCCATCTTCCTGCTGCGCCAGTTCCTGATGACCATCCCGAACGAGTACCTGGACGCGGCGAAGGTCGACGGCTGCGGCGAGTTCAAGACCCTCGTGCGGGTCGTGCTGCCGATGGCCAAGCCGGGCATCGCGGCCGTGGCGCTCTTCCAGTTCTTCTACGCCTGGAACGACTACTTCGGTCCGCAGATCTACGCGTCCGAGAACCCCGGTGCCTGGACCCTGAGTTACGGCCTGGAGTCGTTCAAGGGCGCACACCACACCGACTGGAATCTCACCATGGCCGCGACCGTGCTGGTCATGGCCCCCGTGATCCTCGTGTTCTTCTTCGCGCAGAAGGCGTTCGTCGAGGGCGTCACGCTCACCGGAGTGAAGGGTTAACCAGATGAAACTCACCGTGGTCGGCGGAGGATCGACCTACACCCCCGAACTCATCGACGGCTTCGCCCGGTTGAGGGACACCCTGCCCGTCGAGGAACTCGTCCTCGTCGACCCGGCGCCCGAACGCCTGGAACTGGTGGGCGGCCTGGCCCGCCGGATCTTCGCCAAGCAGGGGCACCCGGGCCGGATCGTCACGACGGACGACCTGGACGCCGGTGTCGAGGGCGCCGACGCGGTGCTGCTCCAGCTCCGCGTCGGCGGCCAGGCGGCCCGCGAGCAGGACGAGACATGGCCGCTGGAGTGCGGCTGCGTCGGCCAGGAGACGACCGGCGCGGGCGGCCTCGCCAAGGCGCTGCGGACCGTACCGGTGGTCCTGGACATCGCGGAGCGGGTCCGCCGGACGAACCCGGCCGCGTGGATCATCGACTTCACCAACCCGGTGGGGATCGTCACCCGCGCCCTACTCCAGGCCGGCCACAGAACAGTCGGCCTGTGCAACGTGGCGATCGGCTTCCAGCGGAAGTTCGCGGACCTCCTCGGGGTCACCCCGACCGATGTACACCTCGACCATGTGGGCCTCAACCACCTCACCTGGGAGACCGGTGTGCGGCTGGGCGGTCCCGAGGGCGAGAACGTGCTGCCCAAGCTGCTCGGCGAACACGGCGACGCCATCGCCGCCGACCTGAGCCTGCCCCGGGTCCTGATCGACCGGCTCGGCGTCGTCCCGTCGTACTACCTGCGGTACTTCTACGCGCACGACGAGGTCGTACGGGAACTGCGCACGAAGCCGTCGCGGGCCTCCCAAGTGGCCGAGATGGAACGCGAGCTGCTGAAGATGTACGCCGACCCGGCCCTCGACGAGAAGCCCGCGCTGCTCGCCAAGCGGGGCGGGGCCTACTACTCCGAGGCCGCCGTCGACCTCGCCGCCTCGCTGCTCGGCGGGGGCGGGAGTCCGTACCAGGTGGTGAACACGTACAACAAGGGGACGCTGCCGTTCCTGCCGGACGACGCGGTGATCGAGGTGCAGGCCGCCGTCGGTGCGAAGGGGGCTACCCCTCTCGCCGTGGCGGATGTCGATCCGCTGTACGCGGGGCTGATGGCCAACGTGACGGCGTACGAGGACCTCGCTCTGGAGGCCGCGCTGCGCGGGGGCCGGGAGCGGGTGTTCCGGGCGCTGCTCTCGCATCCCCTGATCGGCCAGTACGAGTACGCCGACGCCCTGACCGACCAGCTGATCGCGCACAACCGGGAGCACCTCGCGTGGGCCTGACCGCAAGTGTCCTCGCCGTCGACGCGGGCAACAGCAAGACCGACGTCGCGGTCGTGGCGGCCGACGGGACCGTCCTCGCCACCGCCCGCGGCGGCGGGTTCAGGCCCCCGGTCGTGGGCATCGGGACGGCCGTCGACACCGTCGCCGAAGCCGTCGCCCACGCCTTCGCGGAGGCGGGGGTGAGCGAGGTGGAGCATGTGTCGGCCTGTCTCGCCAACGCCGACTTCCCGGTGGAGGAGGAGCAGTTGGCCGCCGCGCTGCACGCGCGCGGGTGGGGCACGAGCATCGAGGTGCGCAACGACACGTTCGCGATCCTGCGGGCGGGCATCCCCGAACCGCGCGGTGTCGCCGTGGTGTGCGGGGCCGGCATCAACTGCGTCGGCATGCGCCCCGACGGCCGCACCGCCCGCTTCCCGGCGATCGGCCGTATCTCCGGTGACTGGGGCGGCGGTTGGGGCCTGGCGGAGGAGGCCCTGTGGCACGCGGCCCGCGCCGAGGACGGCCGCGGCGGCCCCACGGCGCTGGCGCGCACACTGCCCGCGTACTTCGGCCTGGACTCGATGTACGGCCTCATCGAGGCCCTGCATCTCGAACACGTCGAACACCACCGGCGGCACGAGCTGACGCCGGTGCTGTTCGCCACGGCGGCGGACGGCGACCCGGTCGCCCGTTCGATCGTCGACCGGATGGCGGAGGAGGTCGTGGCGATGGCGACGGTCGCGCTGACCCGCCTCGACCTGCTCGACGAGGAGGCGCCGGTACTGCTCGGCGGCAGCGTCCTCGCCGCCCGGCATCCGCAACTGGACGACCGTATACGGGAGTTGCTGGCCGCCAGGGCGCCGAAGGCGGTGGCGACGGTCGTCACCGCGCGGCCGGTCCTCGGGTCCGTCCTGCTGGGTCTGGACCATGTGGGCGCCCCGGCCGAGGCACATGCGCGGGCCAGGGCCTCCTACGAGCACTGACACCCGGGAACCGAACAGATTCCCACGGCGTATTCATGGACAGGGGGGCGGTGCGGGGCGTTGTGTGGTGCCGGAAATCCGGTGGCCGCGCTGCGATCCGATCAAGATCCAGTGAAGGCCGGTGCGGAATGTCAGTCCCTGCGGCGATACTTGCCGCGACGGGATGACCCTGGGGGAGGTCAGCAGTGACACAACCGCCGAAGAGCAGTACGGCGCCACCGGGCTCCGCCGTGCCCACGATGCCGGTGCTGCCGCCGCAGCCGGCCAGGGCGGGGGCGCCCGCGCCCCGGCGTACGCCGGACGCGGCGCCCGCGCGCCGTACGGCACTCGCCGAGGGCGTCGACCGACTGCGCGCGGCGGCCACCACCGAGCCGGGCCGGCTGCGCGCGATCGGCGCGCTGCTGGCCGTGCTGGTGGTCGCGTTCGGCGCGGTCACCGCCTGGCAGACCGACAGCCGCGCGACGGCGGCCGACGACGTCCTCCACCACAGCCAGCCGCTCAGTTCGGACGCGGCGGACATCTACCGCTCGCTGGCCGACGCCAACACCATGGCGGCGAGCGGCTATCTGGCGGGCCTCCAGGAGACACAGGCGACCCGCGACCAGTACGAGGCGGACATCAGGACGGCCGCGGCGAAGCTCGTGACGGCCGCCGCGAACACCGACCCGGGCTCGTCGTCGGCGACGACCATCAGACAGCTCAACGAACTGCTGCCCCAGTACAAGGGGTTGGTCGAGTCGGCCCGCGCCAACAACCGGCAGGGCTTCCCGGTGGGCGGCGCCTACCTGCGGGCCGCCAACGACACCATGCAGAACAAGATGCTGCCCAAGGCCGAGGACCTGTACACGACGGAGAACCAGCGGCTGAGCGACGACTACGGCAACGCGACGCCGTACCCGTGGTTCGCGATCGCCCTCGGGCTCCTCGCGCTCGCCGGTCTCGCCTGGGCCCAGCGGCGCAACTACCAGCGGACGAACCGGGTGTTGAACCACGGCCTGGTCGCCGCCTCCGCCGCCACCGCCGTCGCCCTGCTGTGGCTGACCGTCGGCCACACCGTCGCCCGCGCGGGGCTGAACGCCTCGTACGACCACGGCGTGAAGTCGCTGAACGTACTGCACGACGCCCGGATCGCCTCCCTGAAGGCGCGCAGCGACGAGAACCTCACCCTGGTCAGCCGGGGCGCCGAGACGAAGACGCTGCCGGACAAGACGGTCGTGGACGCCTACGACTGGGGATACGACCAGGAGATAGCCAAGCTCGGCAAGGGCCTCAAGCTGGCCGACTCCCTCGCCGACGACTCCGCGGGCCGCAAGCCGGTCGCGGTCGCCAACAGCTCGATGAAGGTGTGGATCTCCCGCCACACGAAGGTCAGCGACGACAACGAGAAGGGCCTCTACCAGCAGGCCCGTGACGGTGTCATCGGCAAGAGCGGGGCGACCGGCGAGTGCTTCACCGCCGTGGACGCCTCGCTGAACACGGCACTCCAGCACGAGACGAGCGAGTTCAGGAAGTCCGCGGGCGACGGCCTGGACGCGATGACCGGCCTGACCGTCGGGGCCGCGGTGCTCGCGGCGCTCGGCGCGGCCGGCGCGGTCCTGGGCATCGGGCGCAGGCTGTCGGAGTACCGGTGAGAGGGGGCGTGACGATGCGAGCGCGCAGTGACTTTTTCCGCCGGCTGAGCGGTGTGCGCCGACTGCGGGCCAGCCTGCGCGGCTGGGGCGGGGTGGGCGCGATGGCGCTCGTGTGCGTCCTCGCGGTCGCCTTCGTGCTGCTGCTGCCGCTGACCCAGTCGCGCGGCGAGGCGGGCGCGGACCTCGGCGGCCGGCGGACGGTCCAGGGCACCCAGGCCCGGGCCCCCAAGTGCGACGAGAACACGGTGCAGAACCAGAGCCCGTCCCCCTCGGACGCCGACGGCACCACGATCGACGCCATCAAGGCGCGCGGTGTGCTGAAGGTGGGCATCGACCAGAACAGCTACCGCTGGGGGTACCGCAACCCCAACAGCTCCTCCGGTGACCTGGAGGGCTTCGACATCGACCTGGTCACCGCCATCGCGAAGAACATCTTCGGCGGCTCGTACACCGCCAACAGCGTCCAGTTCCTGGCCATACCGACCAACCAGCGCATCCCGGCGGTCCAGGACAAGCAGGTCGACATGGTGGTCCGCACGATGACGATCACCTGCGACCGGGCCGGCCAAGTCGCCTTCTCCGCCCCGTACTTCCTCACCGGCCAGCAGGTTCTCGCCCCGAAGGCGTCGACGATCACCGGCTACGACGGCTCCCTGGCCGGCAAGCGGGTCTGCTCGGCGTCGGGTTCCACGGCGAACGACCGGCTGACCGGCGACAAGGCGAGCGGCAAGCTGCCCGCCACCGTGAAGATCCTGCCCCCCGTCGCCAACCAGCTGGACTGCCTCGTGGAGCTCCAACTCGGCCAGGCGGACGCGGTGGTGACCGACGGAGCGCTCGCCGCGAGCCAGGCCGCGCAGGACCCGACGGTGGAGCTGAAGGGCACCACCTTCACCACCGAGTACTACGGCGTGGCGATGAACAGGGGCGCCACCGATCTGGTACGCCGGGTCAACCGAATACTGGAGACCTACCGCACCAGCCCCGACGGCTGGCGGGCGTCGTACACGAAATGGCTGCTGCCGACGCTGGGTAAGGATTCGGAGTCGGCGGACCCGCCGGCCCCGCACTACACGTGACGGACCATCAACCACGGCACGACACAACGGACTTCCACGGAACACAACGCAGCGAGAGGTGATCGATGGGCGTCACGGGACCCCCCGGGCCGGTAATGGACCGGGACGAGGTGGACCGTGCGCTGGCGCGGCTCGGCGCGGAGCACGAGGCGATCGAGACCTCGCTCCTCGCCTTGCAGGACCACGCGGGCCGCAGACTCCTCGAAGGCGCCGAGCTGACCGGCACGACCAAGGAGCGCTGGGCGGCCACGGACGCGTCGATCACGCTGCTGTGGGCGTACTTCGACGCCTACACGGACGCGTTCCGCGCCGCCCAGAGCATCCGGGCCCGGCGCCGCTGGTCGAACCGTGAGGACCTGGTCGAGCTGACCGAGCTGCTGCGCGGCGAGTCCGTCACGGTCGCGGGCGCCGCCGCGGCCACCGCCAACCTGCCGACGCTGACGGGTGGTTCGAGCAAGCTGAGCCACCAGTTCTCGCTGAGCGCGCTCGTCGACGAGATGAACGACCTGTACGCGAACTCGCTGGACATGGTCGTCACCGCCGACGCGGTGTGGTCGGCGCTGCCCGCCCGGATCGATTTACTGGCCGCGGAGTTGCAGCGCACCCGCCAACTCGCCCACTCCGTCGGCGTCCGCCCGGGCGAACACCCGGCGGGCGACGACCTGGAACGCATCACCCGCGTCCTGACCGACCTGCGCGAGCGCGTGGTCTCCGACCCGCTGGCCTTCTGGGTGCGGGCGCAGGGGAGTTCGGCCCCCGGCGGCGGCCGTCCGGACACCACGGTCTACGACCGGGAGGCGCGCGCCCTAGAGGACGTGCGGCGCGAGATCGACGCCGTGCTCACCGTCCGGCAGGACGCGGAGGCGCGGCTGGTGAAGCTGCGGGACGTCCTCTCCCGCGCGGACCGCACGCTCGCCGAGGCGCGCACCGCGCGCGGTGAGGTCCTCGCGAAGATCGCGGCCACGGAGGTGCCGGTCGTCAGCGGCCCGCCGACGGTGCTCCAGGAGCAGCTGTCGACGGCCGCCGAGTACCGCAGACACGCCCAGTGGCACCGTCTGTCGCCGCTCCTGGAGTCCCTGGAGCAGAAGGCGGAGGACGAACTGCTGCGCGCCCGCGAGTCGTTGACGGCGGTCACCCAGCCGCTGGCGGTCCGCGCGGAGCTGCGCGGCCGTCTCGACGCGTACAAGGCGAAGGTGGCCCGGCACGGCCTCGCGGAGGACCCGCTGCTGGTCGAGCGGTACGACGCGGCCCGCCGCATGCTGTGGAGCGCCCCCTGCGACCTGCGCGTCGCCGAGCAGGCGGTGCTGCGCTACCAACATGCGGCGGCCGAGCAGTTCAGTGCTCCGCGGGCGCGCCCGCAGAGCGGTCCCGAGGACCAGAGGGGGCCGGGCGCGTGAGTGACGAGGAAGAAGCGGGGTCGGTCATGAGCGGGACACAGCGCACGTGTCAACGGCCGGGCTGCGAGGGCTCGTACGAGGATGTCGGCGGCGGCGAGCTGTACTGCGACACGTGCGGTCTGGCGCCGGTGGTGTCGGCGACCGGGGCGATCAGTTCACCGCCCACGGGGATGGCCAGCGGCAAGGGTTCGCGGGGGTCGGGCAGCGGCAGTTCCCGTACCGGCAGCCGCAGTTCGCGTACGTCGTCGCAGTCGTCGAAGTCGCGGCGCTCGGTGTCGGGGCGGCTCTCGCGCTCCGAGTCGGGCCGCTCCACCGGCCGTTCGGTGTCGGTGCGCAGCTCCGGCTCGTCGTCGGGCACTTCGAGCCGCGGCCGGCTCGGCGTCGGTCTGGTGCAGGTGCCGGGGGTACCGCGGCCCGACCCGCGCGAGATGGTGCTGGAGAACCCGGAGGTGCCCGAGCGGAAGCGGTTCTGTTCGCGCTCGGACTGCGGTGCTCCGGTGGGCCGGGCGCGCGGTGAGAGCCCCGGGCGCACGGAGGGTTTCTGCACCAAGTGCGGCAACCCGTACTCGTTCACGCCCAAGCTGGAGGCCGGCGACATCGTGCACGGCCAGTACGAGGTCGTGGGCTGTCTCGCGCACGGTGGTCTCGGCTGGGTGTATCTCGCCGTGGACCGCGCGGTCTCCGACCGCTGGGTGGTCCTCAAGGGTCTCCTCGACACCGGCGACCAGGACGCGATGGAGGCCGCGATCTCCGAGCGGCGCTTCCTCGCCGAGATCGAGCACGCCAACATCGTGCGGATCTACAACTTCGTGGAGCACCTGGACCAGCGGACGGGCTCGCTCGACGGCTACATCGTCATGGAGTACGTCGGCGGCAAGTCCCTCAAGGAGATCGCCAACGACCGCCGTACGGAGAGCGGGAAGCGCGATCCGCTGCCGGTGGAGCAGGCCTGCGCGTACGGCATCGAGGCCCTGGAGGCGCTCGGCCACCTGCACAGCCGCAACCTCCTGTACTGCGACTTCAAGGTCGACAACGCGATCCAGACCGAGGACCAGCTCAAGCTGATCGACATGGGCGCGGTGCGCAGGATGGACGACGACGAGTCGGCCATCTACGGCACGGTCGGCTACCAGGCGCCGGAGGTCGCGGAGGTCGGCCCGTCGGTGGCGAGCGACCTGTACACGGTGGCCCGCACGCTCGCGGTGATGACCTTCGACTTCCAGGGCTACACGAACGTCTTCGTGGACTCCCTGCCCGACCCGGACAACATCGAGGTGTTCCGCCGCTACGAGTCGTTCTACCGGCTCCTGGTCCGCGCCACCGACCCGGACCCGGCCCGCCGGTTCGCCTCGGCGCAGGAGATGGCCGAGCAGCTGACGGGCGTGCTGCGCGAGGTCGTCTCGTTGCAGACCGGCCGGGCCCGCCCGTCGCTGTCCACCCTGTTCGGGCCCGAACTGAAGGTCACGGACACGGAGTTGGTCCCGGTACTGGCCGGCGACGTGTCGACGCTGGGGGCGAGAGCGGCCCGCCCGCCGAAGCGCACCCCAAGTGGCCGCCCCGGCACGGCACTTGCCGAACGGCCGCACAGCGCGCCTGCGTTGACCGGGCTCAACGGCAGCGCGCCGCGCCTGGTCAAGGAGGTCGACTCCCCCGCCGTGGCGCTCGCGCTGCCGGTGCCGCACGTCGACCCGAGCGACCCGAACGCGGGCTTCCTCGCGGGCCTGATGGCGACCGCGGCGACCGAACTGCTCGGCGCGCTCGCCTCCGCGCCCTCGCCGTCCGTGGAGACCCGGCTGCGGCAGATCCGCGCCTGGCTGGAGAACGGCGACTCGTACACCGCGCTGGACGCCCTGGCGAAACTAGAGGACGAGCGGCCCGACGACTGGCGGGTGGTCTGGTACACCGGCGTGGCCGCGCTGGCGACCCGGGACTACGAGGCGGCCGCGCTGTCCTTCGACGCGATCTACGACGCCTTCCCGGGCGAGCCCGCGCCGAAGCTGGCGCTCGGCCTGTGCGCCGAGGTGCTGGAGCAGCTGGACAACGCGGCCGAGTACTACCGCCTGGTGTGGTCGACCGACCCGAGCTATGTGAGCGCGGCCTTCGGCCTGGCCCGCGTCCAGCTCGCGACCGGCGACCGGCAGGGTGCCGTACGGACACTGGAATCGGTGCCCGAGGCGTCGATCCACTACACGGCCGCGCGCGTGGCCGCCGTACGGGCGCGGCTTCGGCAGCGGGTCGCGGCGGCCGACGACACGCCGTTCCTGGACGATCTGACCGCTGCCGCCGGACAGGTGGAAGCGCTGGAGGGATACGGTCTGGACGCGGTCAGGCGCGAGCGGTTGTCGGCCGAGGTCCTCGGCTGCGCGCTGGACTGGATACTCTCCGGAGGCCGGGGTTCCGTGCCGCTGACGCGGCGGGAGCTGCTCGGCAGCGAACTGGACGAGCGGGGACTCCGCTTCGGCCTGGAACGTTCGTACCGCACGCTGGCCCGGCTGGCACGGGACGGCGAGGAGAGGATCGACCTGGTGGAACGTGCCAACCGTTACCGCCCCCGGACGTGGGTGTAGTTGATGTCGCAGATGCCCCAGCTCTCCGCCTGCCCGAGCTGCGAAGAGCCGCTGGAGTCGGGTGACCGCTTCTGCGGCGCCTGCGGGTACGACCTGTCCGCCGTGCCCGCGCCACCGGACGACCACCCGACGCTCACCATGAACGGCGCGGTGCCGCCCGCGCCCGGGGAGGCGGCGGACGTGGACTGGCCCGTGGTGCCGGAGCCGGAGAGTTCCGAGACCCCGCCGGCGGTCCATCTCCCGACGGACCTGCCCGGCACCGACTCCGGCGGCACCCCGCTGCCGTCCAACGCCCCGCCGCCGCCCGCCGGTTCACCGGTCGCGGCGGCGACGGGCGTACGGTTCGACCGGCCGCCGGAGCCGGACGAGTACCCCTTGCAGGCGCCGGACCCGCGGGTCGCCGCCGAGCCGCCGACCGCGGGCGAGGGCGTCAAGGTGTGCGTGGCCTGCCGCTCGGGCCGGGTGGACCCGGACGGCTACTGCGAGAACTGCGGGCACGCCCAGCCCCGCGAACGCGACCACATGGAACAGGAGTTGGGGCCGCTCGCGGCGGTCAGCGACCGCGGGCTGCGCCATCACCGCAACGAGGACGCCTTCGCCGTGGGCCAGTGTGCGCTGCCCGACGGGGCGCCCGCGCTGGTCGCCGTGGTGTGCGACGGGGTGTCGTCGGCGACGCGGCCCGACGCGGCCTCGCTGGCGGCCTCGCGGCAGGCCGGTGAGTCGTTGCTGGCCGCGCTGCCGCGGGGGACGCATCCGCAGACGGCGATGCACGAGGCGATCATCGCGGCCTCGCACGCGGTCAACTCCCTCGCGGAGGAACCCGCGACGGCCCGCGAGCACGCCCCGCACCAGAACGCGCCGGCCTGCACCCTGGTCGGCTCCGTCGTCACCCCCACCCTGCTGGTCGTCGGCTGGGTCGGTGACAGCCGGGCCTACTGGGTCCCGGTGGACCGCAGTTCACCGCCGGCCCGGCTCACCGAGGACGACTCGTGGGCGGCCCAGATGGTCGCCGCGGGCCTGATGAGCGAGGCGGAGGCCTACGCCGACGAGCGCGCCCACGCGATCACCGGCTGGCTCGGCGCGGACGCGTACGAACTGGAGCCGCACACCGCCTCGTTCAAACCGGACCGCCCCGGAGTGGTGGTGGTCTGCACGGACGGGCTGTGGAACTACGCGGAGTCCGCCGAGGAGATGGCCGAGATCGTCCCCGCCGACGCGGCGGTCCGTCCGCTGCACAGCGCCCAGGTGCTGGTCGGTCACGCGCTGGACGGCGGGGGCCACGACAACGTAACAGTGGCCGTCGTGCCGTTCCCGGCCCCGCCACAAGGGGCAGTATCCGGCTGAGGCCGTACAAACAGGGATGGTCGCGGACCGGAGGGGACCGGTCCGCACATAGTCATCGCCCCATTCAGGTGGGGTACTTGAGGGGGAACAGAGCAGGCATGGCCAATTTCTCGAAGTCGAACGTGCCACAGTTCTCGGTCGACGTGTACCAGAACGAGTACCTGCCGGAGGGCGGGCGCGAGGTCAACGCGATCGTCACGGTCACCTCGACCGGCGGCGGCACCATCGGGAGCCCGGTCGCGGCGCCCCATCTGTACTCGGCCGGACAGGGCCCGGACGCCGCCGTGGCGATCATGGTCGACTGTTCGGGGTCGATGGACTACCCGCCGACCAAGATGCGCAACGCCCGCGACGCCACGGCCGCCGCGATCGACACCCTGCGTGACGGTGTGCACTTCGCGGTGATCGGCGGCACGCATGTCGCCAAGGAGGTCTATCCCGGCGGCGGCAGGCTCGCGGTCGCCGACGCCCGCACCCGCGACCAGGCCAGGCAGGCGCTGCGCAAGCTGAGCGCGGGCGGCGGCACGGCGATCGGCACCTGGCTGCGCCTCGCCGACCGGCTGCTGTCCTCGGCGGACGTCTCCATACGCCACGGCATCGTGCTGACCGACGGCCGCAACGAGCACGAGGCACCGGAGGACCTGAAGGCCGCGCTCGGCTCCTGCGCCGGACGGTTCACCTGTGACGCGCGGGGCGTCGGCACCGACTGGGAAGTGAAAGAAGTCACAGGGATCGCCTCCGCGCTGCTCGGCACCGCCGACATCGTCGCGGACCCGGCCCATCTCGCCGCCGACTTCACGCGGATGATGGAGACGGCGATGGGCAAGGAGGTCGCGGACGTCGCGCTGCGGCTGTGGACGCCGGTGGGCACAACCATCAAGTTCGTCAAGCAAGTCGCGCCCCGAGTCGAGGAGTTGACCGACCGGCGCACCGAGGCGGGCCCCCGCGCGGGGGACTATCCCACCGGGTCCTGGGGAGACGAGTCCCGTGACTACCACGTGTGCGTCGAGGTCCCCGAGGCCGGCATCGGCCAGGAGATGCTGGCCGCCCGGGTCTCGCTGGTCGTCCCACAGCCTGGAGGAAGCACCCAGAACCTGGGCGCCCAGGGCCTGGTGAAGGCCGTGTGGACCGACGACATGGTGGCCTCGACCTCCATCAACCCCCAGGTCGCGCACTACACCGGCCAGGCCGAACTGGCACAAGTCATCCAACAAGGGCTCGATCTCCGCAAATCGGGAGATGTCGACGGAGCAACGGCCAAACTGGGACGGGCCGTTCAGCTCGCCAGCGTCTCCGGAAACGCGGATACTGCGAAACTGCTTGCGAAGGTGGTGGACGTGGTCGATGCCGCGGCGGGTACTGTGCGACTGAAGGCGAAGGTCGCGGAGGCCGACGAGATGACTCTCGAGACACGGTCCACAAAGACTGTTCGTGTAAAGAAGTGACCTGGCAAGCACGACTCCGTGAGACCGAGAACGACCCTGTGTGAAAGGGGGACGCGCCGACATGCCGACCTGCCCGAACGGACACCAGTCGGGTTCCGACGACTGGTGCGAGGTCTGCGGTCACCGCATGGCCGGTGCCGTACCCCCGCCCCCTCCCCCGCCCCCCGGCGGCGGCTACGGCTTCCCGCCGCCCGCGCCCGGCCGCACCCCGGCCGCCGAGGCGGAGCTGTGCCCGCAGTGCCGCACGCCCCGTGAGGGCGGTGCGCCGTTCTGCGAGGAGTGCCGGTGGAACTTCCTCACGAACACGGCGACGTCGTACACCCCGGCCGCCCCGCGGCCCACGTCTCCCGGCCCGAGCCCGGCGGCCCGCTTCCAGCAGCCGCCCGGTCCCGGCGGGGGTCCTGGCGGCGGCCCCGGTCCGTCGTACGGCGGTGACTCCTACGAGTACCAGGGGTCGCGGCCGTCGCAGATGAACCGGCCCGCTGAGCCCATACCCCCGTTCGGGAGCGAACCCACGGGTCGGCCCGGGGGCACCGGTGGGCCCGGTGGTCCGAACGGACCCGGTGGTTTCGGTGGCGGCGAACGACAGGGCGGGCCCGGTGGGCCTGGGCGTCCCGGTTCGCAGGGCTTCGGCGACGACCGGCAGGGTGGCCCCGGCGGTCCCGGCGGCTCGCAGGGCTTCGGCAACGACCGGCAAGGCGGACCCGGCGGTCCTGGTGGACCCGGGAACCCCGGTGGCCCCGGTGCGCAGGGCTTCGGCGCTGAGCGGCAGGGCGGCGGTCCCGGTGGTCCGGGTGCGCAGGGCTTCGGCGGTGAGCGCCAGGGCGGCAATGCCTTCGGCGGCAACGACCCGTCCGGTCCGCCCCGGCCCCCCTTCGGCAACAACGACCCGTCCGGCCCCCCGCGCCCGCCCTTCGGCAACGAGGCGTCCGGTCGGCCCGGGTCCTTCGGCAACGAGCGCTCCCCGGGCGGCGGTGGCCAGTTCGGCAACGAACGCCCCGGGCAGAACGAGTTCGGCGGCGGTCGGCCCGGTGCCTTCGGCGGTGAGCGGCAGGGTCCGCCCGGACCGTTCGGCAACGAGCCCTCCAACCCGCAGGGTCCCCCAAACTTCGGCGGCCAGGACCCCTCCCGGCCGGTCCCCCCGCCCCCCGGCCCGACCCCGCCCGCGGGGCCCGGTCAGACGAGCGGTGGCCCTCAGGCGTTCCAGCAGTCCGCGCCGCCGGCTCCGCCCGGGTTCCCGCAGGAGACGAACCGTCCGCGGCAGGGCGGCTCGCCCTTCGGCGGCGGTGACGACGACTGGGTGATCTCCCCGCCGACCCCCGGCTCCCCGGGTGGGCCTGGCGGTCCCGGTGGACCTGGTGGCCCCGGTCAGGGCGGTGGCTACGGCTATCCGCAGCCCGGTTCCACCCAGGCGCCGCCCGGACGGCCCGCGTATCAGCAGCAGCCGACCACCTGGCTGGCGACGATCGGGCCCGACCGTGACTACTTCCTGGCGATGATGCAGCGTTCGGGGCCGGAGGCCGCGGGGCTCAATCTGCCCGCGTACTCCCCTGAGCAGCAGCGGCAGTTGACCGGGAACCAGATCACCATCGGGCGACGGCGTCACTCCACCGGGGAGTCTCCCGACATCGATCTGTCGGTACCGCCCGAGGACCCGGGGGTTTCGCATCAGCATGCGGTGCTGGTGCAGCAGCCGGACGGCAGTTGGGCGGTCGTCGACCAGAACTCGACGAACGGGACGACGGTGAACGGGGGCGAGGAGCCTATTCAGCCCTTCGTGCCGGTGCCCTTGCAGGACGGGGACCGGGTGCATGTGGGGGCGTGGACGACGATCACGGTTCGGCGGGGTTAGAAGGGCTTCCGCCGCGTTGTCCGTCGTCCGCCGCGCCGTCGTGGCCGGTCGCGCCCTGCGGCGGAGCCGCCGATGTCACAGCCCCGCGCGCCTTTCGGGGCGCTGTAGTCACCGGAGAGGCCAGGTGTGCGGGGTTCCCTCCAGCCATGCCCGTGCTCCCTCGCCGGTGACCGTCACGCCGTAGCGCTCCCTTCCGGGTCTGCCCTCGCGCTCCCACAGGTTCCTGGCCTCCCCCGGGTCGAGGACGCCGTGGGTGAGGGTCAGGAGGAAGCGGAGTCGTTCGTCGTCGCCGGGGCGGTGGGGTATCTCGCCCTCCACCGCGGGGTCTGTGCCGCGCAGGGGGACGAAGTACGCCGCCGTGTCCAGGAAGGCGCCCTCCGCGTGGGTCTCGTCGTGGACGGTGAGGGTGATCAGGCCGGTGGCCAGGGGGGCCAGGATGCGGGCGCCGGGGGTGCACTGGGCAAGCCAGGCCCGGGGGATCGTGGACAGGGCGCAGGTGGCGATGATGCGGTCGTAGGGGGCGTGTTCGGGGGCTCCCCGGGTACCGTCGCCGGTGATGACGGTGGGGTGGTAGCCGGCGTCGGCGAGGTGGCTGCGGGCGGCGTCGGTGATCTCGGGTTCCAGGTCCACGGTGGTGACATGGTCGTCGCCGAGCCGGTGGGCGAGCAGGGCCGCGTTGTAGCCGGTGCCCGCGCCGATCTCCAGGACGCGGTCGCCGTCCGTCACCCGGAGTTCGGCCAGCATCCGGGCCATCAGTGAGGGCTGGCTGCTGGAGGACAGCAGCTCGCCGTCCCGGAGCCGGGTGGCGAGCGGGCCGTCGGTGTACACCCCGCGCAGCCAGCGCTCCCGGGTGTGCGGGTCGGGGCTGTCGCGCCAGAGCCGGTCCTGTCCGCGTCCGTCCGCGGAGGCGACGTAGTAGTAGGGCACGAACAGGTGCCGGGGCACCGCCGCGAACACCTCCCGCCAGCGGGGGTCCGTGTCCCAGGCGCCGCTCAGTCCAATCTCCCGCACCAGTTCCGCCCGTGCGGCGACGGCGACGGCGTCGAGGTCCTTGTCGAGAGCGTGCGCGCTCATACGTCCACTGTCCTGCCGTACGGGCCGCGGGGCGAGTGGTCCTAAGCCTCAAGTCGTCGGTAATCCACGGGCGGTTTTGTAACAACTTTCCGTAGCCTTGAAAACCCCAGGTCAGAGTGGGTGCGCAAAAGGGTCAGACGGTCGGTTTCGGAGTGTAGTCAGGCTGCGGGCGGCTGCGCGGTACCGCCCTCGACCGATCAGCGCCGGGGACCGGCGCGCAGGACCTGGGTCTTCAGCCGAGACCACCACGGGGTCCGGCGGCGCTCCTTGAACGCGGCCTCGTCGCGCACTGCGTCAGCGAGAAGCCGGTCCGCCTGGTCAACAGTCTTCGCGAACTCCTCAATCTCCGCCCACTTCAAGTCAGCCGCAGCCCACATCTCCTTGTCACCGAAGTGGGCCGTGGCGCGGGCATGCAGCTCGCTCCACTCCGAGAGCGCAGAGTGCCAATGGTTGAACGCCGCCAGAGACAAGGTGTCCAGACCCCGGATCGCAGGCGAGCCGAACATGTCCAGTTGGGCCTGCATCAGCATGAATGCCTTCAGCTCACCCTCGACGTCGTGGATGGCCAACTTGGGTGACTTGGTGTGCAGGACGTCCGCCCGGTGCTGAGCCAGGACCCGGCGTACCCGGAGCACCTCCTTGTAGGTGTCCATCCGGCGGTCCCACACGCGGTGCTGGCGTTCCCGGCCACGGGTCAACCGATGGGTGACCAGTACAGCGGACGTCGACGCCAACACCGAGGCTGTCCCAACGATCAGGGTGGCCTCGACTGGTTGCAGTGCCATGGCGTGATCGTATGCACCATCATCGCCCATTTGGCTCAAGACCACGGCATCTATCACTAGTTGTCTCGTGGCTCAGTCCCGCCAGGACAGGATCTTCCGAGTCAGGGCTCCGTCGTGCAGCCGGGCGCGCGGCTCCGGCGGCCACGTCTCGACGGCGACCCGGTCGGCCTCGGTCAGGCCGTCGGCCGGATCCACCACCGGGTCGGACAGGGTCCGTTCGCGCTCGAACCGAGAGGCCGCCGGAGCACGGTCGGCCGACTGGAGCCGTCGGTACTCGGCCGTCAGATGCTGCGCCTCGCCGGGCTCGGCCGACGCCGGGTCGCGCTTGATCTCCCACAGCCGCCGCTTGATCTCCCGGCCTCGGTCAGTCTTCATCATCGTCCTCCAGGCTCCCGAACTCGTCCTCAAAGTTGCCCAGTTGATCCGGCACGTCATCCGCGCTGTCCCGCTCGCGCCGGAAGGGTGCGGGCTCCTCGGCGGCCGACGGACCGGGCGGCAGGGCGAGTTGCGGCCGGGGCGCCTGGGGGCGCGGGGCGCCCAGGGTCCTCGCCGTCGGCGGCGCGCAGGTGCCAGCCGGCCAGTTCCAGGGCGTAGCTGGTCAGCCGGGAGCGGAAGGTGTCGTCCACGTCGACCGCCTCCAGCACCTCGGGGATCACCTTGAACAGCACCTCCGCGATGTCGGCCGACTCCTCTTCCACCCTGCGTTCGAGGGCGATGTTCAGTTGCTCCGGGGCGTCCAGGCCGAACAGCTTGCGCCACGACTTCGACATGCGCACGAGTGCGCTCGGAGACCTGGTACCCGACCTGCCGGAGGAAGTCCGGGAGCAGATCGCGGGCAACTTAGTCCGGGCGTGGATCAGTTGAGCGCCCACAGGCCCCTGCGACTGAACCCTGGGCAGCGCATGATCCTGCGTGATTTCGTCGCCGCCCACCCGGGGCTGACGCGCCCCGAGCTGCTCGCGGCGGCGGACCGCGTTCGGACGCGGATGCTCATCACCGACGGCCTGACCAAGGTGGTGCACCGGTCGCTCGTCCGGCAGGACGAGCGACCGGTACTGGGCCACCTGAGCTGAGGGAACGTCTTGCCGGCTTTTAACTAAATCGCTTCCGTCGGCGTCGCGCTCGCCACACACTCTCGGCATGCTCCTCTCTGCTGCTGATCCCTGGTGGGCCGATTGGCCCAAGTTCCTCCCCGGCTGGCTCGCGTTCGCCTGGACCCTGAGCGTAGGGGCGCGCAAGGTGTGGCTGCGAAGCCACAAGGTCGCCCTCGGGGCCGCAGACGACGTGCTGCGTGAGGCTCTGATCACCACTCGGAAGCGGTTCGAGGACATCACCTCGAATGGGGGCCGCACCGTCGACTGGTTCCAGGAAGACGAGCGAGGTGAGACCGCCCGCACGATCCGAGACCTGGCCGAGCGCAGGAAGGACCGCATCCTCTGCCGGGAGCTGAGGGCAGTGGCCCAAGCCTGGGACAAAGCGTTCGCCCCAGCGCCGCCCATGCGGATGAGTGACTGGTTTCCGGACGCCCATCACGACCCTCAAGTCAGGCAAGAACAGGAGTCGGACCAGAGGCGGTTCGGCGAGCAGGTTACGTCCGCACATACAGGTCTGGGCCACCTGAAGGCGGCTCTCGACCAACTCAACAAGCTGGAGCGCCGCAACATTGGCCGGTGACGGCGGGGCCCCGCCAGGCGTACCCGGCGAGGCTCCTTTGCTGGGTCAGAAGGTCTCGCCGTCGGCGCGCTCGATACGGAGCCTCACCGGGCTCCCCGGGAGAGGAGGTGTCATGCCCGCTCCGTCCAGCACCGTGAAGGAGCCTTCTCGGCCGTCCGGGAGCCGGAGCCGAAGTTGGCAGGTGTTGGCGATCTCCGTCCAGACGTCCGTGTCCGAGATGGCCACGGTGCCACCCTCGGACGTGAGGAACCCGACCTGTTTCTGGCGGAGATCGATGATGACAGGTGCCTCGCCCTTGTCAGTAACGGCCGTTGCTCGGCCGCTGGTGTTCGTCATGTCGATCAGCCTAGCCAGCACGCGCGGGCCCCGAGGAGCGCGCGGAGATGACGGAACCCCACAGGACGTACACCGGCGGGGACACCCGGGACAGACAGCGGGACACGGGGGACAGAGGCTCGGGACAGAGCAGGAACAGCGGAGCCGCCTGGGCGCTCCGGTGGCCAGGGAGCAGGACGGCCACGGGCCGAGCGGTCAGAGTCTGACGGCAACCACCGTCAGGGTCTGATCAGGATGGCCGGCAGGCGCTGATCAGCACGCTGACCAGACTCCTGACGACCGTTCTGGCCTGGGTATGTTCTCTGGCCTCGCAGCCCTGACGCGTCAGTCGTGCTCAGACGTTGAGGTCCCGGCGTGCGGCACCGATGACCCTGTGAGCGTCGGAGCCGTAGACGGCGGACTCCCGAAGGGTGTTCCACGTGCGGAGATACGTGTTCACGCTGGCATCGTCCTCGATCCACAGCTCGCTATGCCAGGTCTCGACGATCACACGGCTGTCGTCGTAGACCCAGAAGGCTGTGGCGGGCGGGATCTTGAGCGAGGAACTGAACGGGATGATCCCCAACTCGACCGTGTCCAGGCCGACGGCACCGGACAACCGGTCGAGCTGCGCAGCCAGGACCGACGGCGGACACACCAGGGCGCGCAGCGAGGCCTCCCACAGGATCAGGTGGAAGCGCTTGGTGGGGTCGTACAGGGCTTCCTGGCGCTTCATGCGGGAGCGGACGGCGTCCTCCGTGTCCCGGGGCGACTGCTGGAGTTCGGCGTACCGAGTGAAGATCGACCGGGCGTAGTCGGGGGTCTGGAGGATGCCGAAGACCATGGACGACTCCCAGCCCCGGAACACCGAGGCGTCGGTGTGTGCGCTCAGGTGGGTGTCCTGGACGGGCTTGTGTCCCGAAGCGAGCTGCCGCCGCCACGACCGGATGTGTGACTCGAACCCCCGTAGCCGGGCAAGTAGTTCGTCGTAGGCGTCCGGCTGGCCGATGCCCTCGGCCCACGCGCGGAGGTCGTCGGGCGTGGCGGTCTGCCTGCCGTTTTCCAGCTTGGAAACCTTAGGCTGCGGCCAGCCGAGCCGCCGGGCGAGTTCGGAACCGGTGAGCCGACCGTCCGGGGCCGATAGCCGCAGCTCGCGCAGCCGTACCCCTAGCGCTTCGCGCGCCTGCTGGTAGTCGGTGGTCACCGGTCCCGCTCCCTGGTCGTGCGCTACTTCGCGGACAGGTTCGCCGCGAACTCCTCGTACGGCACGGCGTAGTGCGTGGCGGCGTCGCGCGCCTGGGCGTACCGGTTGACCTCCACCGGCTCCGTGATCAGCTCCACGTTGGTCAGCTCGTCGGCGTCGTCGAAGTTGAGCCGGGCCACCAGTCGGGAGTCGAACAACCAGAAGTCCTCTTCGGGGAGCTGGAGGCGCTCGGCGTCGGCCCGCCAAAGCTGCCGGATGTCCTCACCGACGGAGCTGTTGCGGTTGGCGTTGTCGAGCAGGTAGAGCTGGCCCGGCGTGGGCGGGTTGTCGACAACGCGTACGCGCTCGAACCGCTTGCCGAGGGCGGTCTGTTCGCGGCGCTCGGCGCACCACTCCGCATCCCTGCCTGCCCAGTCGACGGGCTCGCCCCGGAGGAACTGCGCGTAGGTGTCGGTGACCTCGTCGGAGGCATACCGGCGGCGATTCTCCAGCCGCCAGGCCGTGTGCTGGAAATCGGTGAACAGTCGGTCGAACTCATCCAGGCCGATGAGGTTCGGCACGCGGTTGACCTCCTTGGGGCCGAAGTCGACGAGCAGTTCGCGCGGGACCACGATGGGCACCTCGCCCTCTCCCAGGTGCCGCAGGCGGGCGATGTCGTCGGGGTCGGTGAGGGCGGGTCCGTGAATGATCACTTCGCCGGTGTCGAGGTCTTCGTGCACGGCCGGGCAGCCGTTCACGCCGCTCCCGGTGCCGTTGAAACGCAGGCGACGCGCCATGATCGGTTCCTTTCGCCGGGTACTGATGACCTCATGATCACCGTGCTCGGGAGTGGACGGTACAGATTCTCCGGGGCCTCGTGGACATAAACGGCTATAGACAGTCCCTACCTGAGAATAATCGGGTATAGGCGCTAGCTCTCTCAACTGGCCTACCAGAACGCTGAGTTCATGGTCACAGCACAGCAAGAGCCGGGCACCTCGGATGTCACAGCGGCGGTCGAAACCCTCCGGGAAGCACTGACGGCGGCGGAGATCGTCCTGCCGTCCCTGGCGGCGGATACGGCGTCGCCCTCCCTGAACCTGATCACCCTCGGCCGGGTACGCACTGACGTCGCGCTGCGGCTCGCCGACGTGATCCGGCGGGGGTGCGCATGAACACGTACGAGCCGGAGACCGGCGACCTGGTGTACGACGAGGCAACGTGCAAGGTCGGTCGGGTGATGGGGCGCGAGGGTCCACGCTTTCAGCTCCGGCCGCCGGGTGGTGGACGCGAGTGGGATGCAGACGGCCCTCTCCGGCCCGCTACGGATGCGGAGCGGCTGTCGGCGGGCGTGGCCCTGGCGAACGCCCGGAGCCGGGGAGAGGCACCGTGAGCGCCCCGGCTACGGACACCTCGGCCCTGTCTGCCGAGTGCGCGGTCGCACAGCAGCCCGGGTACGAAGACTTGCACGCCGACTGCCGACAGACCCAGGACGTCCCGTTGATCCACGGCGGGGGAATCCTGCTCGTGCACCGGTGCAGGTGCACCTGTCACCGATGACGGTAGCCCCAACAGCACGGAGCCCGGCCGGTGATGCTGCCTGGCCGGGCTCCGTCGTGTGTCGGTCGGGCTCAATCTGATTGCCAGCTGGCCAAGTTGAGGAACGTCGAGCGTGCCCGTTGTCGGTGGTGGCTGCCACAATTCTGTACATGAGTGATGAGCTGGCGTCGCCCGACATGTCTATAGCCCTCGACGCCCCGGCGAACGCACCCCTGGTGAGTGAGTGGCTGCTCGGCACAAGCGCGGTGCTGGCGTATCACCTCGGGCAGACCGATACGGCGCGGATGATCGCCGACGTGTCGTCGGCTGAAGTCCGGCTCTGGAACACCGAGTACGACCAGGAGGGATACAGGATCGTGCTTGTGGTGGAGCCGGGCCTGTACCCCACGTACAACGAGGCGGAGCTGGAGAGCATCGCCGAGGTGATGCGGCAGGCAATGTGGGGCGCGAACAAGTCCGTTGATGAGCTTGTCGCCCGCCCATCGATCCCCCGCCTCGGCCCGGACTGGCGCAGGCAGGTCAAGACCGCCGACGGCCCCAAGCCCAGCAACCAGGGCCGCAAGGTGCAGCTCGAACCCAGCCACCCGGTCGAAGATCAGCTCCGCTTCACGAACGAGTGGGAGTTGGACGTGTACCGAGTGCTCAGGGAATGGCAAGCCGCACTGCCGGACAACGAGACGATCGGGATCATGCCGCTCGGCGGGATGCGGGCACGGGGCTGGACGTTCGAGCCCGACCTGTTGATCACGTATCGCGGATACGCCGGAGTGATCGAGATCGACGGGCCTCAGCACAAGGGCCACGCCGGGCGCGACCACAGCCGCACCCGCCTGATCCTGCACTCAGGCGTGAAGGTGGTCGACCGGCTGAACGTCGAGGAAGTCAAGAGCCGGGCCGAGGTTGAGAAGTTCGTGAACGACTTCCTTGCCCAGCTCGGCCGGTAGACAGCACGGTGCCCCACCAGTCGGCAGGGGCTCCGTCATGCGGGCGTGGGTCAGGTAGCAGTGGCCCACCTGAGCCGGTCCGGCGCCGGGTCCCTCCATCCCTGTGATGGCGTGATGCGCACCTATCCGAGCAGTTCAGGCGTGAGCAGCAGAGCGGCCACGGCACGCTGGCGGTGGACGTCGGCTACCTGCCACCAGGCAATCAGATCGGCCTCGGGGTCGGCCGGGATGAGGTCTGCGAGCGGCGCGGGCGTGGTGAGCTTGGCTTCCAGGACAGCGATGTCCTGCTCCAACTCCTCCATGTCGGCCGTGCGCTGGATACGTGCGCGGGCCGTCTTCGGCTGGGGTGCTGCCTCCAGCTCCTCCAACTCGGCCCGGAACCCGGTCAGTTCGGTGCGCGTCGCCTGCTCCTCCGGGCCCCCCGGCCGGGCGCTCACGGAGCCGGGCGACCCGGTGAGGTGCGGACAGGTACGCAAGGATGACACCCAACTTGGGCTTCGCCTCGCCGATCCCCGGGTCGACGGCCGCCAGGTCGCCGAGGAGGATGCGGTCCACCTCCGCCTTGTCGACGCGGACGCAGCCCCTCTCGGCACATTCGTAGCCGGGAACCCCGGCCTTGCGGCAGCGGACCGTCGCACGGGTCGCAGCGCAGCGTGGTGGTCAGGACGTGCTGCACGCCTGTGTCGAGGGGTACGCCGGGACGGGTCGGCGAACAGGCGCTGCACCCGGCCGAACACCTCGCGGGACACGATCGGCTCCTACCCCTCCCACTGCACCGGGATCAGCATGTCCTTGTGCTTCCTCAGCCCCGCGTAGGCGGGCCGGGTCAGCATCTCCCGCAAGTTGCCGTCGTGGAAGGGCTTGCCGGACGCGTTGACGATGCCCCGCTCCGCCCATTCCTGCGCGATGGCATAGACGGCCTCAGGGAGCGCGTCGTCCCCGACGGAGTTGCTGTAGAGCAACGCCACAGACTCATCACCCAGCCGGTTGTCCCGCACTCCGGCCGCACGGACGAACAGTTCGGCGATGAGCTTCCCGCCCTCCGGGCCCGGGTACTGACGGACGCAGCGGGGACGGCCGTCCATCACTCCGTATTCCCGGGCGTAGCCGAACGGGATTCTGACGTGCGGACGACCCTCCCCTGCGGCGGAGTTCACATCTCGCTGCGTCCGGGCGGACAGGCGCCGGGCCTCCTTCTCCGCGTCGAGGATGCCTCGGTTCAGGAGGTCGTAGTCGTTGTAGTTCCGGGGGTCGTACGGCTGGCGCTCGTCGCTCGTCACGTGGATCAGGTAGCTACGCACCTCGCACAGCTTGATGATCCGGTTGCCAACCCCCATCTCACGGGCGAGACGGCTGATCTCCCACAGGACCAGGACGTCACCGGGCTCGCCGAAAGCGCCGGTCGCGAGGTCGTCCATCAGCTTGTCGAAGTCGCTGCGCGCCTTGGTGGCGTACTTGCTGGCACTGCCGGTGTCCTTGTACGGCTCGCCCCACGTCCAGGGGCCGTACTCCAGCTCGGAGGCGAGGTTTCCGCTGTGCTGATCGGTGATGCTGCGGGCCGTCCGCCCCTTGCCTTTGCTGACGCGCAGATACTCCCGCGCGGTCCGGGTCGCCACCCCGGCGGTTATCTGTGCAATTACGGTACCCATTGCCCATCCTCATCCCCTTGTGTCCCCTTACACCCCTAATTCTGATACCTACGGTCCGTCCTTAACCTCGACCGCCCCGTCTGAGACCATGGGAGCGTGAAAGAGATTCGGCGCGGCACGCTTCAGGAGCAGACCTTCTACGAGCAGGTCGGCGGGGAGAAGACCTTCCGCCGGCTGGTGCACCGTTTCTACGAGGGCGTCGCCGGGGACCCGCTGCTGCGGCCGATGTACCCGGAGGAGGACCTGGGCCCGGCCGAGGAGCGCTTCACCCTCTTCCTGATGCAGTACTGGGGCGGCCCGACGACGTACAGCGACAACCGCGGCCACCCGCGCCTGCGCATGCGCCACGCCCCCTTCCGGGTCGACCAGGCCGCGCACGACGCCTGGCTGAAGCACATGCGGGTCGCCGTCGACGAACTCGGGCTGTCCGAGGAGCACGAGCACACGCTGTGGAACTACCTGACGTACGCCGCCGCCTCGATGGTGAACACGGCGGGCTGACCACCGTTCACTGAACGTCGGATTCCGGTCGTACGATGCCGGATTCCGGTCACGATCCGATCAAGCAGTGCCCACAACCGGTTACTCGCGGCCGGTCCTCTCTGACAGCATCGCCGGGAGAGTTCCGGACTACGGCGGGGGGCCGGGGTGGGGTTCGTCCTGGTACGCGCGCGGGCGCACCGGCTGCTGCTCGCCGCCGCGCTGCTCACCGTCCTGCTGACGACGGCGGTCCTGACGACGCTCACCGCGTACTCGGGCGCGATCGGCGACGCGGCGCTCCGGCACTCGCTGAACGATCCCCGCAACACCCCCGACACCGCCCTGATCGTCAAGGCCGACGTCCCGGCCGCCGAGCGCACGGCCGCCGAGCACGCCGTACGGAAGGCCGCGGAGCGGACCTTCGGCCAACTGCCCGTCACCGTACGGACGTTGGCGCGCTCGGGGCCGTACGCCCTGCCGCGCTCGCTCCAGCCGGCCGCCGCGCGGTCCGGGGACCCGGATCTCACCTTCTTCGGGGCGCTGGACCGGACGCAGGTGCGTCTGGTCTCGGGCCGCTTCCCGCGCGCCACGGCCGCCGGGGACATCGAGGTCGCGCTGGCCCGCACCGCCGCCGAGGGGCTCGGGGTGAAGCCGGGGACCCGGCTCGCCCTCGTCGACCGGCTCGGCGGGCCCGCGGCGCACATCCTCGTCACCGGCGTCTACCGGCCCGCCGTCGCGGACGGCGCCTACTGGCTCCTCGACGATCTGCGCGGGCGCGGCCTCAGCACGGCCGGTTTCACGACCTACGGCCCGCTGCTCGCCGATCCCTCGGCCCTCACCGGCGGGCGGCTGAGCACCGGGCCGTCCGCGTGGCTCGCCTCTGCCGACTTCTCCACGCTGACCACCGGGCGGATCGGCGCCCTGCGCGAGAGCGCCGGGGCGGGCAGTGCCGCGCTGCGAACTGGGCACGCGGTGAAGGGAGTCACGGCCGCGACGACCTCGCTGCCGGACGTACTCGACCGGCTGGACCGCTCGTTGCTCGTCTCCCGCTCCACCCTGCTGATCGTCGCGCTCCAGCTCGCGCTGCTCGCGGGCTACGCGCTGCTGCTGGTGGCCCGGCTGCTGAGCACCGAACGGGCGGGCGAGAGCCGGTTGTTGAGAGCGCGCGGGAGTTCGCGGGCGCGGCTGGCGGCGCTGTCGGCGGCGGAGGCGCTGCTGCTCGCCGTACCGGCGACGGCCCTCGCCCCGCTGCTCGCCGGACCGCTCACCCACCTCCTGGCAGGACAGGGCGCGTTGGCCCGTATCGGGCTGCGCCTGGACACTCCGGCGGGCGGTCGGGGCGGGGTCTGGCCGGTCGCGGCGGCCGTCGCCCTGGGCTGCGCGCTCGCGGTGATGCTGCCCGCGCTCACCTCGTCCTTCGAGGGCGGCCGGGCCCGCGCGGTGCCCGCTCCGCTGCGCGCGGGCGCGGACCTCGGCCTGCTGGTGGTGGCCGGGGTCGCCTACTGGCAGCTGAACCGGCAGACCTCGGGCGCCGTCAGCACCGACACCTCCGGAACGCTGGGCATCGACCCCCTGCTGGTCGCGGCCCCCGCGCTCGCCCTCCTCGCGGGCACGGTCCTGACGCTACGGCTGCTGCCGCCGGTGGCGCGGCTGGCCGAGCGCCGGGCCGCGGCCGGGCGGGGGCTGCCGACGGCGCTGGCGGGCTGGCAGTTCAGCCGCCGCCCGATGCGCGGTGCCGGGCCGGTGCTACTGCTGGTGCTCGCCCTGGCGCTGGGCATGCTCGCCATCGGACAGAGCGCCTCCTGGAACCGCTCACAGGGCGACCAGGCCGACTTCCAGGCCGGGGTGCCGGTGCGTGTACTGGCCGCCGGTGAGGGCGGGTTGGGCCGCACGGAGACCTACGCCGGCCTTCCCCGCGTACGGGAGGCCGCCCCCGCCGTCCGCACCTCCCAGTCCCTCTCCGGCGACCGCACGGCGACCGTGCTGGCGCTCGACACGGCCCACGCGTCGGACGCGGTCCTGATGCGCGGGGACCTGACGTCGGGGCACTCGGCCGACGCGCTGCTGGCCGGCCTGGGCCCCCGGGGAAGCACGGCGGGCAGTGAGATCCCGGCGGGAACCACCACGTTGACGCTGCGGGCGGGCATCCGCGGCACAGGCCCGCGGACCACGGCCGACGTCACGGCCACGGTCGAGGACCGCTACGGCACCCCGTACCAGGAACCGCTCGGCCAACTCCCCACCGACGGACGGCAGTACGACCTGACGGCGGACGTCTCCGCGTCACCCGGCCCGCTGACCCTCACCGGACTCCAGCTCGACCTGCCCCAGCCCGGCGAGCGCTCCTCCCGGCACCGGCTCACGGTCAGCGGGGTGAGCGCCACGGACGCCCGGGGAACGGTCCGGCCGCTGCCGCTGCCCACCGCCTGGAAGGGGCGGGCCGCGGCCAGCGAGTCCTACGGCGCGCGCTCCAACCCGCCCCTGCCGAAGGTGACTTCGGCGAAACCGCTGACCGTCGACTACGGCACGGGATACATCCCGGGCAAGGACATCTGGACGGTCTCCGCCGTCACGGTGCGGCTACAGGTCGTCCAGCCCGCCCCGCCCGAGATCACGGCCCTCGCCACCGACCGCTATCTGACCTCGGCGGGCGCGCACACCGGGCAGCGGGTGCAGGTCACGCTCGGCGGGGAGAACCTGCCGGTGCGGATCGTGGCGGCGGTGCGCGCACTGCCCACCACAGGTGACGCGGGTGCGTCAAGCGCGCAGGACGGGGGTGCCCTGCTGGTCGACCTCCGGTCCGTGAACCGGGTGCTGGCGGCCCGGTTCGTCGCGGGGGTCACGCCCACCGAGTGGTGGCTGCGGACGGCGCCGGGGCACGCGGCGGCGGTGGCCACGGCGGTGCGGGCGCTGCCCGATGTCGATCCCACGGAGGTCGTGGTGCGGGAGGAGATCGCGCAGGAGCTGCGCGACGACCCGTTCGGTGCCGGACCCGAGGCGGCGTTCGCCGCGGCGGCGCTGGTGGCGGCGGCGCTCGCGGCGGTCGGCTTCGCGGTGAGCGCGGCGGGGTCGCTGCGGGAGCGCGGCGCCGAGTTCGCCGTCCTGCGCGCACTGGGCGCCCCGCGCCGCCAGCTGGCCCGGATGATCGCCGCCGAACAGGGCGTCCTGGTCGCGCTGGCCCTCGTGGTGGGCACGGCCCTGGGCACCGTGCTGACCCGCGCGGTGATCCCGCTGATCGTCCTCACGGCCCGGGCGACCCGCCCGGTGCCGCGCGTCCTGGTCGAACTGCCTGTCTCCCGGGTGGCGTTGCTGCTGGTGGCGGTGTCGGTGACACCGCTCGTCGTGACGGTGGCGCTGGCGCTGCGGCGGGCCGATCCGGCGACCTCGCTCCGCGAGCAGGGGGGTGAGTGAGATGGAGGACGCGAAGACCGGGGGCGTGACGGGTGCCGAGGTGTCCCACGTTCCGGTGACCGCCCCCTGGCTCCGCACCCAGCTGCGCTCCGCCCCCGCCGCGGCCTGGGCGCTGGCGCTGCTGGTCGCGGTGACCGCGTGTCTGGCCGCCGCGTTCCCGCGCGTGCTCGACCGCTACGAGGACGCCGGGCTGCGGGAGACCGCGCGGCAGGCGGGGCCCGGCCGGACCTCCGTCCAGCTCTCGGGCGCACAGCCCGACGTGACGCTCCCGGAGGACCAGAGCGAGGCGGGCCTGCGCCCCGACACGCTGCGCACAGGCTACGAGCGTGTCCGTACCGTGGTCGACCGCCCCCTCGTCGTCGACCCCGCCCAGTCGGCGTACGGCGTGCGCCCGTCCGACAACCCGGCCGTGCCGGACACCTGGATACCGCGGCCGAACGGCCTGCCCGCGCGCGTCTACCCGGCCACCCAGAGCGACCTCGCCGGACACGCGACCGTACGGCAGGGCCGGTTGCCCCGCGCCGCCGGTCTCGTCACCACGTACACCCGGGAGGTGGAGGCCGCCGTCACGGAGGCGACCGCCACCAGCCTGCACATCAAGGTGGGTTCGGTGATCCACGTGCCCGGCGAGGGACGCTCCCCGCTCGCCGTCCGTGTCACCGGCATCCTCACCCCGCGCGACCCCGGCGGCGCCTACTGGTCGACCCAGCCCCTGCTGCGCACCCCGACCCTGGTGGCCCTGCCGACGCCGGACCGTCCGACGTACTGGCTCGGCGCGCTGCTGCTGGCCCCGGACGCGGCCCCTGCCCTGCTCGGCACGGACGCGGCGCCGGTGCCGTACTGGCAGTTGGCCCCGGACCTGTCCGCCCTGCACGCCCACGACCTCGACCGCCTGAAGACCGCGGTCGCCTCGCTCGAATCGGGCCCCGGCCTCCAACTGGCCCGCACCTACACCACTCCCGACACCGACGTGAGCACCGGCCTCAGCGACGTCTTCACCAGCTACGGCCAACTCCGTGCCGAGGTGCGCCCGTTGACGGCCGTCGCGGGCTTCGGCACCGGCACGGTCGCCGTCGTCGTGCTGCTCATGACGGGCGCCCTCACCGCGGACCGCCGCCGCAGCGAACTCGCCCTGCTCCGCGCCCGGGGCGCCTCCCTGCCCGGCCTCACCGCCCGGCTGCTCGCGGAGACGGCCGTGATCGCCGTACCGGCGGGGGCACTTGGCCTGGCGGTGGCCCTGCTGGCCGTCCCCGCGGGCCGCAGCGGCCACGCCGTCGGCGCGGCCCTCGCGGTCGTCCTCACCGCGTCCGTCGCGCTCCCGGCGCGCGCCGCGCTGACCCATCGGACCGTACGCGTCCACGGCCCGCGCGAGGACGTCACGACCGTCCGCCCGTCCCGGCGCCGTACGGTCGCCGAACTCACCCTGCTGGTGCTGGCGTCCGGCGCGGTGGAGGCCCTGCGCAGAAGCGGCACGTCCGGCTCGGCGGGCAACCAACTGGTGTCGCTGGCACCGGTGTTGGTGGGCGTGATCGCGGCCCTGGTGCTGGTGCGCGTGTACCCGTTCCTGCTCCGTCGGCTGACCCGTCCGGCCGGCCGGCTGCGGGGCGTGGTGGCCCATCTGTCACTGGCCCGCGCGGGCCGTACGACCGGCTCCGCGGTCCTGCCGCTGCTGGCCCTGCTCACCGCGCTCACCACGGCCGCGTTCGGCGGCTCGGTCCTCGCGGGGGTGAGCGACGCCCGCGACCACGCGGCCCTGCTCTCCGTCGGCGCGGACGCCCGCCTCGACGCGACCGCTCCCCTGCCCGCCCAACTCCCGGGCAGGATCAGTCGATTGCCGGGCGTGCACGGTCTCGACGAGGTGAGCATCACCTACGACGCGAAACCCCTGGACGGCCTGGAATCGGTCCCGCTGGTGGGCGTGAACCCGTCCACCTATGGGGAGTTGGCGGGCCGTTCGGGTCTGGGAGCCTTCCCCCAGGGGCAGTTGAAACGGCCGGCGGGCTCGGATGCCGTCCTCCCGGCGCTCGCCTCGCCCTCCGTCGCGAGCGCGTACGGCACCCGCCCCTTCCTCGTGCGGCTGCCGGACACCAGCGCGGTCACCGTACGGATCGTGCTGGTCCGGGACGCCACCCCCGCCCTGTCCGGCGCCGACTTCCTGGTCGTCGACCGCTCCGGACTCCCCGGTACGGCGGCGCGCCCGACCTCGCTGCTGGTGACCGGCGACCGGGTGAGCGGGGCCGCGCTGCGCTCGGCGGCCGGGAGCGCGGCCGGTGTGACGGTCCGCGCCGAGCAGCGTGCCCGGTACGCCGACTCGCCCCTCCAGTCCGACGTCGGGCGCATCTACGCGGCGGCGGTGGCGGCGGGCGCCGGTTACGCCGTCCTGGCCCTCCTCCTCGCCCTGCTGCGCGCCGCCCCGGAACGCGCCGCGCTCCTGGCCCGCCTCCGCACGATGGGTCTCACACGGGCCCAGGGCCGCCGCCTGCTCGTCCTGGAGTCGCTGCCGCAGGCCCTGTTGGCGGCGGCGGGCGGCGCGCTCACCGGCTGGGCGACGATCCGCCTGCTCGCCCCGGGCGTCGACCTGACCTCGGTGGCCCTGGCATCGGCACAGAGTCCCCTCGGGGAGGCCCACTTGAGGACCGACCCGGTGTCGCTGACCGTCCCCGCGCTCGGGGTGCTGGTGGTGGCCGTGGGGGTCGCCGGGGTGCAGGCCTGGTGGTCCGGACGGCGGGGATCGGTACGCGAGCTGAGGGCGGGGGACGCGCGATGACTCGTAGCGACATGGTGTACGTCGAGGGCAGTTGTGACCGAGGAGAGCGTCGATGACCACGAACCCCACCCTCTCCGACCTGGCCGACCGCGCCGCCGAGCACCGGGAGCGGCCCGCCTACGGCCATGACGCGCTCATCACCTGCGACCGGCTGGTCCGGATCTTCACCACGGACGGGGTCGAGGTGCAGGCGCTCCAGGGACTCGATCTCCTCGTCAGGGAGGGCGAGTTGATGGCCCTGGTGGGGGCCTCGGGGAGCGGCAAGTCGACGCTGATGAACATCCTGGCCGGGCTGGACACACCGACCGCCGGTGCGGCCCGGGTCGCCGGGCGGGATCTGCTGGCGATGGCCGCGAAGGACCGGCTCGCCTACCGCCGTGAGGTCGTCGGGTTCGTCTGGCAGCAGACCTCCCGCAATCTGCTCCCCTATCTGACGGCAGCTCAGAACATCGCCCTGCCCATGCAGTTGTCGGGCCGCCGCTCCGGGCGCCGGGCGAAGGCCGAACGTGCCCTGGAACTGCTGGAGTTGCTGGAGGTCGCCGACTGCCGCGACCGGCGTCCGCGCGAGATGTCGGGCGGGCAGCAGCAGCGGGTGGCGATCGGGGTGGCCCTCGCCAACGCCCCGGCCGTCCTGCTCGCCGACGAACCCACCGGCGAACTCGACTCCCACACCGCCGAGCAGGTCTTCGCCGCGTTTCGCACCGCCAACGAACGGCTCGGCACCACCATCGTCATCGTCACCCACGACCAGACGGTGGCCGCCGAGGTCCGCCGCACGGTCGCCATCCGCGACGGCCGCACCTCCACCGAGGTCCTGCGGCGCAGCGAGGTCGACGCGACGACGGGCCACGAGACGGTCGTGGCGAGGGAGTACGCGATGCTGGACCGGGCGGGACGGCTTCAGCTCCCCGCCGAATACACGGAGACGCTGAACATGCGGGACCGGGTGGCCCTGGAGCTGGAGCCGGACCACATCGGGGTCTGGCCGGACGACAGCGAACAGGGATGACCCGGCTCAGCGCACGCTGACGCCGAGCGCGCCGGCTCCCGCTCTGCGGACCGCGATCGAGCCGTAGGGGGTGCGGAGCCTCAGCCACGCACCCGACGAGAACAGGCCCGACTCCCCGCCGGGGCGCAGGAATCCGAGCGACTGGGCCGCGTGCACGGCGCGCACCGGGAGGGGGGTCTCGCCGACCGTGCGGGACCAGATCTCCCGCCCTATCCGGTCGAGTTCGGCACGGGTGCGGCCCTCGGGGGCCAACTCCTGGGTGCGGGACCGGAATTCGGCGACTCCGGCCGTGATCATCCCGCGCAGTGCCTGCGGGCCCGGCAGCCCGGACTCGGGGGTCCAGCCGCCGCGCGGGGGCAGCACCCCGGCCCACGGCGGGCCGGTCACCGCGGCCGGCACCCCGGCCGTGGCCGCCGACTCGTCCAGGGATTCCAGGAGTTCACCGGCGGAGACGGTCACGTCGAGCGTGACGTCGAGGCCGTCCTCGTAGGGCTTGGCCAGGCGCACCGCGCGGATGGCGAGGACCTCGAAGGACGGCGGGCGGCCGAAGACCGCGAGGGCCGTGCCGGCCGCCTGGAGGCGGACGGCGGCGGCGCGGTCGTAGTGAAGCAGCCGGGAGAGGAAGGCCGCGAGATCCGCCGCCTCCCCTTCGTCGGCGAGGTGGAGAACCGTCATGCGGCGACGGCCTCCTCCTCGTCGTCATCCCGGTACTCCTCCAGGAACTCGCGTTCCTCGGCGGTGATCCGGCGCGGGCGCTGTGCCTCGAAGTCGAAGGGCACGACGACCGTGGAGGCGCGGACGTAGATCTGGTCGCCGTCCTTCACCTCGTAGGTGATGGTGAAGGACGCCGCCCTGATCTCCGTGATCCACAGCTCGATGTCCACGGGTGTGTGCCGGTGGACGAGCTGGCGTTTGTAGTCGATCTCGTGGCGCGACACCACCGAGCCCTGCTTGAAGTCCTTCTCCGGGCGGAACAGGAAGTCGATACGGGCTTCCTCCAGGTAGCGGAGGAAGACCACGTTGTTGACGTGGCCGTACGCGTCCATGTCCGCCCAGCGCAACGGGCAGCGGTAGATGTGGCGCAAGAAGATCAGCCCCGGGTCAGCTTCTTGTAGGTGGCACGGTGCGGACGAGCCGCGTCCGCACCGAGTCGCTCGACCTTGTTCTTCTCGTACGACTCGAAGTTGCCCTCGAACCAGTACCACTTCGACTCACCCTCGTACGCGAGGATGTGCGTCGCGACCCGGTCCAGGAACCAGCGGTCGTGGGAGATGACCACGGCCGCGCCGGGGAACTCGAGCAGCGCGTTCTCCAGCGACGACAGGGTTTCCACGTCGAGGTCGTTGGTGGGCTCGTCGAGGAGCAGCAGGTTGCCGCCCTCCTTGAGGGTCAGCGCCAGGTTCAGGCGGTTGCGCTCACCGCCGGAGAGGACACCGGCCGGCTTCTGCTGGTCGGGGCCCTTGAAGCCGAAGGCGGACACATAGGCCCGGGACGGCATCTCGACCTGGCCGACGTTGATGTAGTCGAGCTCGTCGGAGACGACGGCCCACAGCGTCTTCTTCGGGTCGATGTTGGCGCGGCTCTGGTCGACGTAGCTGATCTTGACGGTGTCGCCGACCTTGATGGAGCCGGAGTCCGGGGTCTCGAGGCCTTGGATCATCTTGAACAGCGTGGTCTTGCCGGCGCCGTTGGGACCGATGACCCCGACGATGCCGTTGCGCGGGAGCGTGAAGCTCAGGTCGTCGATGAGGACCTTGTCGCCGAACGCCTTGGAAAGGCCCTGGACCTCGACGACGATCGAGCCCAGACGCGGGCCCGGCGGGATCTGGATCTCCTCGAAGTCCAGCTTCCGCATCTTGTCGGCCTCGGCCGCCATCTCCTCGTAACGGGCGAGGCGGGCCTTGGACTTGGTCTGACGGCCCTTGGCGTTGGAGCGAACCCACTCCAACTCCTCCTTGAGCCGCTTCTGGCGCTTCTCGTCCTTGCGGCCCTCGACCTTGAGGCGGGCGGACTTCTTGTCGAGGTACGTGGAGTAGTTGCCCTCGTAGGGGATCGCGCGGCCGCGGTCCAGTTCGAGGATCCACTCGGCGACGTTGTTCAGGAAGTACCGGTCGTGCGTCACAGCGACGACGGCGCCCGCGTACTTCGTGAGGTGCTGCTCCAGCCAGTTCACCGACTCGGCGTCGAGGTGGTTGGTGGGCTCGTCGAGGAGGAGCAGGTCCGGGGCCTCGATCAGCAGCTTGCAGAGCGCGACGCGGCGCTTCTCACCGCCGGAGAGGTTGACGACCGGCCAGTCGCCGGGCGGGCAGCCCAGCGCGTCCATGGCCTGCTCCAGCTGCCCGTCGAGGTCCCAGGCGTTGGCGTGGTCCAGGTCTTCCTGGAGCTTGCCCATCTCGTCCATCAGGGCGTCCGAGTAGTCGGTCGCCATCAGCTCGGCGACCTCGTTGAAGCGGTTGAGCTTGCCCATGATCTCGGCGGCGCCGTCCTGGACGTTCTCCAGGACCGTCTTGGTTTCGTCCAGCTCCGGCTCCTGCATGAGGATGCCGACGCTGAAGCCGGGAGTCAGGAACGCGTCGCCGTTCGAGGGCTGCTCGAGCCCCGCCATGATCTTGAGAACGGTGGACTTACCGGCACCGTTCGGCCCGACCACACCGATCTTCGCGCCGGGCAGGAAGCTCAGCGTCACGTCGTCAAGGATGACCTTGTCGCCGTGCGCCTTGCGCGTCTTGCGCATGGTGTAGATGTACTCAGCCAAGAGAAACCGTCCGGCAGCTTGAAATCTGGAGTGGGCAGACCTAACCATCTTGCCTGAGGTCCAGGCTTGGGTGGTAACTCGTTTGGTCGGGGGGCTGTGAGCTGGGGCTTCGGCCGGCGCCCTGTCTCACCATCCGCAGTCGATGCCGGTCATTCCGCCCCGGACGACCGGATCGGTGCCCGAGCCGCTGACCACCAGCAGGCCGCCGTCCCCCTCCCAGTCCAGCGTGTACGTGCCCGCGGCGACGGGCCGGTAGCCGTCGTCCACCACCCATGAGCCCGCCTCGCCCAGCGCCAGACCGGTGCGCCCGACCGCGTACGCCTCGCCATTGCCGATCACGAGGAACGACGTCTCCCGTACGACGGCCGTGCAGCCGCCGGGGCCCGTGGGGCGCAGCACGTAGTACCGGGCGTCCGAGATCAGGTCGTCCAGCGCTCCCCACGCGATGCCGGACACCGCCGCGCCGATCAGCAGCACGGTCACCGGCCGCAGCCAGCCCGGCCGCACCGCCGGGAGCAGCACGGCATCCACCCGGCGGCCCGCCCGGACGAAGGCCCGCCACAGGGCGAGCGTGAGCACGAACAGCACCGCGCTCACTCCCCAGCCGGGGACCACCCGGCCCCCTGCGACCAGGAGGAGATCGCTCCAGCTCGCCACGGCGCCGAGGGCCAGGCTCCCGACGCCCGCCGCCGCGAGGACACCGGGCGACGGCTCCAGGCCGGGTCGCGCACGTGCTTCGGTCATGGCGGGTAGGACCTCCCCGGCCCGCCGACGGTTGCACCGGGGCGTCGACGCGCTCCGGAATCGAGGCGGGCCCGGGCCGTCAGCCCCGGTTCGGCTTGCGGTCGCGGAGCAGGACCAGGGTCGTGGCGCCGATGCCGACCAGGCCGAGGGCGAGGACCGTGATCATCGGGGTGATGCCGGAGCCGCCGGTCTCGGCGAGGTTGGTGTCGACGGCGGTGCCGCCGACCGTCGCCGGGCTCGGCTCGCTGAGCGTCTGCGTCACGTCACCGCCCGCGTCGCTCTGGGTCCGGCAGTCGAGGACCCCGGTGAACCGCTTCTCGTAGCCGTTCGGCGCCGTGATCGTGAAGTCGTACGCCTGGTCCTCCTGGAGCGGGATCGTCACCGTCTCGGAGGTCCCGGCGTCGATGCCGTGCTCGACGCCCAGCAGCTCGAAGGTGAACGTCGCGTCGCCCTCGTTGGCCGCGGTGACGTCCACGCCGCCCTTGGCGCAGTTCTTCCGCGCCGAGAGCGCCGGTATGGCACCGGTCTTCGCCCAGTCCGCGCTCGCGACCGCGCCGACCGTCGACTCGCTGGAACCGGCGAGGATCTGCGTCTGGCTTCTGCTCTCGGAGGTGAAGGCCCGCCCGACGGGGACGGTGGTGGACGCCTGCACGGTCAGCTCGCCCGACCCGTCCGCCGCGTCCTCGGGCACGTCGAAGAAGACCTGGCTGCCGTCCGCCGCGGAGGTGACGGCCTTGCCGTGCTTGTCGACGATCCGCACCCCGGTCGTGGCGGCGTCGGCGGGCGGTGCCACCGTCACCCCGCTCGCGTTCGTGTGCACCGTCACCGGGCCGAGCCGCTCGCCGGGGTGGCCGGAGACGGCGGGCGGGTCGAGGGTCAGCGAGGCCTTCGGCTCCGCCGCGTTCCGCGCGCTCTTCTCCAGGTAGTCCGCGAGCTTCTCCGCCTGCGGGTCGACCGCGTCGACGTCGGCGCCGTCCGAGTAGCGCCAGATGGCGACCTGGGTGCCGGCCGCCGCGTCGCTCTCGGTCAGGCCCTTGGTGCCGGCCTTGGCGGAGAGCGCCGCCAGGTCGTTCACCTGCGGGTAGGAGTGCTCAAGGATCCAACGGATCTTGCCCGCGCTCTTGTTGGCGCCCAGCGAGGTCCCGCTCCACGCGGTCTCGTGGTACTTGGCGTCCCGCTGGGTGGGGTTGCGGAGGTCGACGCAGTACGTCTGAAGGGTGCCGCCGCCGTCCACGGACATCTCGAACAGGCCCGCGGAGACCTGCACATCGCTGCCGCCGGCGTCGTGGAGCACGGCCGTGCCGTACGTCTTCAGCCCGCCTATCGTGGCCGTCGCCCCGCCCTGGGTCTGCGGTGTCTCGTCGGCGACGGCCGGGCCGGCGGCGGCCAGCACTCCGGCGGCGACGAGCCCGCACGCCCAGGTCGCGGCAACGAGGCGCGCGACGCCCCGGCCGCGCAGGGACAACGCGGAGAGAACAGACAACGCAGATGACACGGAATTCCCCTTCGAGCAGGACCCGTCGACACAGGGGGTGCGGTCCCACCAGCAGAATCAGAGCACCGGGAACTGTGCCCGAGCCATGCCCGGCATCCTAGGGACGCGGGCGCACCGCCTTCTCCAGTCGGGTCATCGGATAACCGATCCGACTCGGAATCGTTATCCCCAAGATCGTCTGCGAGCAGGGCTTATCGACAAATCCACCGGGTCTTTCGGAGCGCATTCATCGATAAGCCGCACTTCGATCAGCCAGGGTCATTCCCTGACATCACGTCACCACAAGCGGCTCCGCGCGGTGTTGGTCGGAGTGCTCCGCTCCCGATGACCCTGATGAAGCGGATTCCGGTGCCGAATCCCCGTCCGGCGTCTCCCAGTTGGGCTCGGGACGGGGCGGAGAGGCCGCCGCCTCCTGCCTGTTGGCCCGGCGGAAGGCCGAGGTGCCGCGCGCCAGGTCGTGGCCGATCGACACGGCGTCGATGTCCGCCGAGGACCAGTTCGGCTGGCCCTCGCGCACTTCCGTCCGCACCTTCAGCCGGCCCTGGACGACGACGGGGTCGCCGACCGACAGCGACGCCGCCACGTTCGTGGCCAGTTGGCGGTTGGCCCACACCGTGAAGAAGCTGGTGTGGCCGTCCGTCCACACGCTCTTCTCGCGGTCGAAGTACCGCGTGGTCACCGCCAGCCGGAACCGCGCCGACGGTCCCGTCGCCAGGTCCCGGTACATCGGCTGGGTCGCCACATTGCCGACCGCGCAGATCGTGGTGTCGTTCATCGCTCGTCCCTCCCTGACCCGGCCCCGCGAGGCCGGCCGGAAACGCGTACGGGTCCGTCCCGTACGGCTTCAGTCAGACTGCCTCCGCCGAGCCCGAGCCGCTGAGCGCTGTGCACCACCGCCCACCTGTGGAAAACCACGTCACCCGCACGAGGGAACGACGTCCGGGGTCAACGCGCCGTGCCCCCGGCCCCGTTCACCCGCGCCGTTTCCCCGCCCTGCTCCACCCGCCCCGCGTCACCCCCCGCGTCACCCCCCGCGTCACCCCCCGTTTCCCCCGCCCCGCGTCACCCGACGCCCGCCCCCGTGACCCGCGCGTACTGCTCCCGCACCTCCCGGTACCGCAGCAGCTCCGCGGCCAGCGGATCGAGCACCCGCGCCCGGCCGCACCCGGCCGCCGCCTCCCGCAAGCGGCGCTCCGCGTCGAGGCCGTAGCGCCGGGCGGGGCCGCGGGCCGCCAGGCGGCAACTCCACTCGACGAGCGGGCCGCCGATGATGCCCGCCACCATCAGCAGCACCGGCACGCCCAGGTTCGGCGTCATGAACCCGACGATCTGGCCCACCAGCCACAGCCCGCCGACGACTTGAAGGATCGTCATCGACGCCTGTGCCAGGACCGCGGCGGGCCACCAGCCCGGACGCGGTGGCCGGCCGACCGGCAGCCCGGCCCGCGCCGCCAGCTCGTCCAGCGCCTCGGGCAGCCCCTGCGACCCGCGTACGGCCGCCTCGCGCACCGCCTGTGCCCAGGGCGCCGGCAGCCCGCCGGAGGCCCGGTCGGCGACCGTGCGCACCGCCTGTTCGACGCGCTGGCGTGCCGTGGCCTCCTCGTCGGCCTGGGCGCGGATGGGCAGTCGGCCGGTGGTGGGTTCGCGCCGGTCGTTGTACCAGCGCCACAGCCGCAGCCAGGGGGTGCCGCAGGCCCGGTTGGCGTTGCGCAGCCAGGCGCGTTCGGCCGCCTCGCCCGCCGCGGTGGCGCCCACCGAGTCCGCGAGCCGCGCGGCGAACTCGTCCCGCGCCTCCTCGCTGAGCCCGGTGCGCCGCCCGGTGGAGTAGACGGGCCGCAGTCGCCAGGCGGCCGCGTCGACATCGGCTGAAATTCGCCGTGCGGCTGCTCCACGATCCGCCACGAACTGCCCCAGAACCTCGCGCAGTTCCGGGATGCCGTCGCCGGTGAGCGCGGACAGGGAGAGCACCGTCGCGCCGGGTTCGCCGTACTCCCCCAGCGCGATGCCGTCCTCGTCCAAGAGCCGGCGCAGATCGTCGAGGACCTGGTCGGCGGCCTCTCCGGGGAGGCGGTCGATCTGGTTGAGGACGACGAACATGACCTCCGCGTGGCCGGCCATCGGCCGCAGATACCGCTCATGGAGGATCGCGTCGGCGTACTTCTCCGGGTCGACGACCCAGATCACCGCGTCCACGAGGGCCAGCACCCGGTCCACCTGCTCGCGGTGCGCGACCGCCGCCGAGTCGTGGTCGGGCAGGTCCACCAGGACGAGCCCGCGCAGCTGCGCCTCCATCTCGGCGCTCTGGAGGGGCCGTCGGCGCAGCCGCCCCGGGATGCCGAGCCGGTCGATGAGGGTGGCCGCGCCGTCGCTCCAGCTGCACGCGATGGGCGCGGCGGTGGTGGGCCGTCGTACGCCCGTCTCCGAGATCGCCACTCCGGCGAGCGAGTTGAACAGCTGGGACTTGCCGCTGCCGGTGGCGCCCGCGATGGCGACCACGGTGTGCTGCCCGGAGAGCCTGCGCCGCGCGGCCGCCTCGTCGAGGACCCGGCCGGCCTCGGCGAGGGTGCCGCTGTCGAGCCGGGTGCGGGAGAGCCCCACGAGTTCCCGCAGCGCGTCGAGACGGGACCGCAGCGGCCCGTCGTACGCCAACGGGGCCGGGACGTGCGGGACGTGCGAGGCGTGGGCCGCCTGCGCGCGGGAGGCCCGGATCTCCAGGGCGGCGGCCTGCTGCGCGGCGGTGGTCTCGTTGACCCGTCGCGCGATCAGCCCGTCGTCCCAGGAGCCGGACGATTCCTCGGGGTCCGCCGGGTCCGCGGCTGCCTTGGACTCCGTACGGCCGGAGCTTCCGGCGTCGGACGGCACGCGTGCGTGGTCGTCGGTGTCCTTCAGGTCGCTCACCTCGTCCGCGTCGTCTACGGGGGGACGGTTACCGGGAGTTGCCTCCGGATCGCCCTCTCCGGGGGAGGTGTTCTCGCGGTGTTCGTCCTGGTGGGCGACCGCGTCCCCGGTGTGCCCGGCGTGGTCCCTCTCGTCCGTGTGGTCCTGGTCAGTGACGGCAGTCACCGGTCACCTCTCCTTCTGAAGTACGGACAGCGCGGCGATGAGTTCGGCCTGGGGTTCGGGGTGCACGTCGAGGGCGTCGAGCGGGGCGAGCCGCCGTTCGCGCTCGGTGTGCACGACCCGGTCCAGGTGGTCGTTGAGCAGCCGTCCGGCCCGGTCGCGCAGCCGCAGCGCGCCGTGGGCGCCGATCCGTTCGGCGAGGCCCTCGCCCGCGGAGCGTGCCCTGCGGCCGCCCAGCAGCGCGGTGGCGACCAGCGCGGCCACCACCTCGGGGTCGGACGCGACGCTCCGGTCGAGGTCGCCGACCTCCTCCTCGGCGTACTCCTCCAGCTCGCGCCGCCAGCGCCGTACGGCCATCCCGATGCGGTGTTCGGCGCTCTCCAGCGACGGATCGCGGTCGGTGAGCCCGGGGGCACCCGCGGCGGGTTCGCGCCGCCAGGCGTCGTCCACGCGCTCGTCGGCGGCCGTGACGGCGCACAGCAGGAGGGCGGCGAGGCTCTCCGCGAGGGCGTCGAGCAGTTCGCCGGCGGAGCAGTCGAGCGGGAAGGCGCGCCAGCGCTTCAGCGCGTCACCGGCGAGCACGGCCCCGGCGTTCAGACGGCTCCGCACACGCGCGTGCTCGCTGTCGTACGCCCCCTCGACGGCGGCCGTGAGCCGGAGCGCGGCCGCGTACTGGGCGGCGGCGGCACTGGCCAGTTCGGGCATGCGTGACTTGAGGGAGTCGAGGACGCCGTAGGCCGTGCGGGCCATGGACTGGTTCCGGGCGCCGGGGTCCTGGGCCTGCTGCACGAGCCAGCTGCGCAGGGTGGCCACGGCGCTGGCCGGAAGCAGTCCGCCACCCCAGGCGGATTCGGGCAGTTCGGGCACCGTGAAGCGCGGTACGTCACCGAGGCCGGCCTTGGCGAGGAGGGCGCCGTACTGCCGCGAGACCTCGGAGACCACCTGGTGGGGCACCCGGTCGAGGACGGTGACCAGGGTCGCGTTGTGCTCCTTGGCCGTGCGCAGCAGATGCCAGGGCACGGCGTCGGCGTAGCGGGCGGCGGTGGTGACCATGACCCAGATGTCGGCGGCGCAGATGAGTTCGGCGGCCAGCACGCGGTTGTCGGCCACCAGGGAGTCGATGTCGGGCGCGTCCAGGAGGGCGACTCCGCGCGGGAGGGTGTCGGCGGTCTCGATCCGCAGCACGCGCATACCGTCCTCCCCGGGGAGGAGCAACTCGTCCGCCGGGTCCTGATGGGGCACCCACACGCGGGTGAGGTCGGGCAGCACCCGCATGCCGCTGAACCAGTGATGGTCCTCCGGATGGCAGACGAGCACCGGGGTGCGGGTGGTCGGCCGCAGCACGCCGGCCTCGCTGACCCGGCGCCCGACAAGGGAGTTGACGAGGGTCGACTTCCCCGCGCCGGTGGAGCCGCCGACGACGGCGAGCAGCGGCGCTTCGGGTTCTTTCAGGCGGGGCACCAGATAGTCGTCGAGCTGGGCGAGCAGTTCGTCGCGGTTGGCACGCGCGCGTGGAGCCCCCGCCAGGGGCAGCGGGAAGCGTGCGGCGGCGACACGGTCGCGCAGGGCGGAGAGTGCGTCGAGCAGCTGAGGCCGTACGTCCAAGGTCACCACATGTGAAGAATGCCCAATTTTGGGGGAATTCTGAAGCATATGAGCATGTCTGCGCGCCGACAGAACACAACGGACGGAAGGGATGACTGGGGCATGGGCACAGTCCAGGCATAACGAGTGCACAACACCGGTGGCGCCGGGCACCAAAAGCGATGCACGATTCGTACCTGCCTGCGATTATCAGGACCGCTTCACCGAACCTCCACATCGAGCCACGGAGGTGAGGCAACAGGGACAAGGACCCGGGAGCCCTATCCTTGTCCCCGGCAACGTCACGGACCGGCCCACACCCGGGCACACCACGACCGAGGCCACACACCCGGCCCCCGTAGCTCAGTGGATAGAGCAGGCGCCTTCTAAGCGCTTGGCCGCAGGTTCGAGTCCTGCCGGGGGCGCACACACCTTCTGACCGGCAAGCCGGGCAGGGGGCTTTTTTTATGTCCGCCTCGCGAAGCCGGCAGCCCTGACCGGATCTGGCCTGACCGGATCTGGCCTGATCTCCCGCATGTTTCGGCACGGTTTCCGATATGGCCCGGTGGATACGTCATGGTCAAGACTTGGCCCCACCCGCTTGTGGCTTCCGCCGGGGCGCCCGATCATTGGCCGGATTCCACCCCACCCCGACCCCGCCCGTGCCGTCCCCACTACCCTCAGGAGCTCCCGGTGGCCGCTGGTCAGATCGACTCCGGGTCGGCCGGCGTGCCGACCGCCGCCCAGACCGAGCGGGAGAAGCTGCGCAAGCACTTCGGCCGTTTCGACATCCTGTTCTTCCTCCTGTGCACGATCGTCGGCCTCGACACGATCGGCACGGTGGCCTCCTCCGGCGCCGAGGCCTTCACCTGGCTCATCGTGCTGGCCGCGGTGTTCTTCATCCCCTCGGCGCTGCTGATCGCGGAGCTCGGCGCCGCGTTCCCCGAGGAAGGCGGCCCGTACATCTGGACCAGCCGCGCCTTCGGCCGCCTCGCGGGTGCCGTCAACAACTTCCTGTACTGGATCACCAACCCGGTCTGGCTCGGCGGCACCCTCGCCGTCTCCGCCGCGACGGCGTACACGACCTTCTTCAACGACGGCAAGGACCTCAGCACCCCGGCCTTCTACGTCTTCACCCTCGTCTTCATCTGGGTGGGCGTCCTCGCCGCGATCCTCTCCTTCGACGTCGGCAAGTGGATTCCCACCATCGGCGCCTGGAGCCGCTTCGTCCTCCTCGGCCTCTTCACCGTCACCGTCGTCATCTACGGCGTCAAGCACGGCCTGCACGGCTTCGGCCCCGGCGACTTCTCCCCGACGTACGTGGGCTTCGTCGGCCTGGTCCCCGTCCTGATGTTCAACTACGTCGGCTTCGAACTCCCCAACACCGCGGGCGACGAGATGACCGACGCCCAGAAGGACGTCCCCTTCGCGATCTTCCGCAGCGCCGCCCTCGCCGTCCTCCTCTACGCCCTCCCCATCCTCGGCATCCTCCTCGTCCTCCCGGTCAAGGCCATCAGCGGCCTCGGCGGCTTCCTCGACGCGATCCGCCAGGTCTTCACGGTCTACGGCGGTGACGTGGCCGCCGACGGCACCGTCACCAGCAGCGGCGCCGGCACGGTCCTCGGGGACATCGCCGCGGTCCTGTTCATCCTCACGGTGCTGTCCTCCGGCGTCACCTGGGTCATGGGCTCCGACCGCGCCCTCGCCGTCTCCGGCTACGACGGCGCCGCGCCCCGCTTCCTCGGCGTCATCTCCAGCCGCTTCGGCACACCGGTCCGGGTCAACATCCTCAGCGGCCTGGTCTCCACCCTGGTCCTGGTCCTCGCCCACCAGCTCACCAGCGGCAGCGCGGCGAAGCTCTTCGGCGCGGTCCTCGGTCTCGCCGTGTCCACCACACTGGTCAGCTACCTGGGCATCTTCCCGGCCCTCGCGGTGCTGCGCCGCAAGGCCCCGGACGTCCCCCGCCCCTACAAGGCGCCCTTCCCCCGCACCATCAGCACGGTCCTCACGCTGCTCATCCTGTTCGCCAGCGTGCAGCTGGTCGCGCCCGGACTCGGCGACCACTGGTTCGGCGGCGACTACACCCCGGACGGCTGGACCCACGCCGAGCGCTGGAAGTACCTGCTGACGGAGGCCGTACCGCTGCTCGGCTTCATGCTGCTGGGCGTCCTCTTCTGGGCCCTGGGCAAGCCGACCCGCACGGCCAACTCCCTCTCGTTGGACAAGGAGTAGCGTTCCGGACGATCACCGGAAACCTACCCAAGGAACTGCCGTGCCCCTGCGCTGTGTTGTCCTCGACGACTACCAGAACGCGGCGACCGGACTCGCCGACTGGTCGCCGCTCGGGGACACCGTGGAGGTCGTGAGCCTGCGCGAACACCTCGGCGGCGAGGACGAGTTGGCCGCCGCCCTCGCCACCGCCGACATCGTCGTCACCCTGCGCGAACGCGTCCCCTTCCCCGCCTCCCTCCTCGCCCGCCTCCCCCGCCTGAAGCTGCTGATCGCCTCCGGCATGCGCAACACGGTCATCGACTACGCCGCCGCGCGGGCCCACGGCATCACCGTCTGCGGCACGGCCAGTTCCTCGACCCCGCCCGTCGAACTCACCTGGGCCCTGCTGCTCGGCCTCGCCCGCGGAATCGTCGAGGAGGCCAACTCCCTGCGTGACGGCGGCCCTTGGCAGCAGACGGTCGGCGCCGACCTGCACGGCCGCACCCTCGGACTCCTCGGCCTCGGCAGGATCGGCAGCCGCGTCGCCCAGGTGGGCCTGGCCTTCGGCATGCGCGTCACGGCGTGGAGCGAGAACCTCACGAAGGAGCGCGCGGACGAGGTCGGCGTCCAACGCGCCGCGTCCAAGGAGGAGTTGCTCACCACCGGCGACTTCGTCTCGGTCCACCTCGCCCTCGGCGACCGCACCCGCGGCCTGCTCGGCCCCGCCGAACTCGCCCTTCTCAAGCCGACGGCGTATCTGATCAACACCTCGCGCGCGGCGATCGTCGACCAGGACGCCCTGCTCACCGCCCTGCACGAGGGCCGCATCGCGGGCGCGGGCCTCGACGTCTTCGACACCGAACCGCTCCCCGCCGACCACCCGCTCCGCACGGCACCCCGCCTGCTCGCGACCCCCCACCTCGGCTATGTCTCGCGAGCCAACTACACGACGTACTACGGCCAGGCGGTCGAGAACATCCAGGCCTACCTGGCGGGTTCACCCGTACGACAGCTGCCGTAGAGACCGCGGACCGTAGACAGCCGGCGCGGAGAGCACGGACCGTACGACGGCTGCCGTAAGGACCACGGACCGCACGACGGCTGCCGTGGAGCGGTCCGATTCTCAGGCGGCGGTCGGACGACGATAGACGCCCTCGCTCCGGCGCAGGTGGTGGAGGTCCACCAAATAGCGCCGGAGCGTCACATGGTCGACCTCTCCGTCCTCGCACCAGGCGCGCAGCTTCTCGTTGACCGTGCGCTCGGGGTACTCGACGCCGGGTTCGAAGGTCTGCTCGGCGATGTGCTGGAGCACCACCTGCTTGCGGGTCCACTGGGCCGGGAGGCGGATGAGCCGGCCGCCCCGGACGAAGGTCCGCAGGATCATGTCGGTGTGCTCGTCGCCGGTGACCGGGCCGGGCTCGACCGGCTCGGTGTCCTCGCGGGCGAGCTTCCTGAACAGGTCGTAGTCGACGCGGAGTTCGCCGTCGTCCATGGTCTTCACCACGCCCTGTTCGCGCAGCCGCAGCAGCGCGAGGGCCGTGCCCTTCGGGGTCAGGCCCGCCACCTCGGCGACCTGCTCGGAGGTCTCGGCGCCCAGGGCGACCGCCGCGAAGGCCCGCACCCGGTTCTGCTCGGCGAACAGACGGAACAGTTGGTCGGTTGCCATGGCCGGAGATTAGTGGACATCCGGCCGCCGGGGGCACCGGTTTTCCGGCCGCCGAACACCCGATCCCGGCGCTCGAAGCAGTGTTCCCCAAGAGTGATCCCCACGTTCGCGCCGTTACCAGCCATGCGCCGCCGCGTTGAACCCGAAGTGCGGCGGCGAGTCCTGCCACCGCACTCATCGAACAAAAGGAGAACGTGATGTCTCGCATCGCGAAGGCGGCCGTGGTCGCCCTCGGCACGGGTGCCGTGGCGCTCAGCGGCGCCGGCCTGGCCATGGCGGACGCGGGCGCGCAGGGTGCGGCCGTCGGTTCGCCCGGCGTCCTGTCGGGCAACGTCGTCCAGGTCCCGATCCACATCCCGGTCAACGTCTGCGGCAACACGATCAACGTGATCGGCCTGCTGAACCCGGCGTTCGGCAACACCTGCGCCAACGTGAGCGGCCACGACCACCCCGGCCACCCCGGCCCGGGCTACGGCGGCAACGGCTACGGCCACTGACCCGACCGCACCCGCGGACGGACGTACGCGAAGAGCCCCGGCACCTCAGGCGCCGGGGCTCTTCCCGTGTCCGCGACCGGTCAGCCGTAGCGGTAGATGCCGCTGACGTCCTCCAGCTGTTCCGGCGTCACGTCCCACGGCGGCATCTTCTGCTGCCGGGCCACGATCCGCCCCTCCTGGTCGTCGCCCGCCCCCGGGGGCCTCGCCGGGAGGTAGCGGGCGCCGCGGTGCTTGCTCTGCCAGCGCGACCACTGAAGGTCGATGAAGGCGTGGTGGAGCCAGAACACGGGGTCGTTGACGGAGGCGCCGCCGAGCATCACGCCGCCGACCCACTTGTGGACCCGGTTGTGGTTGCGCCAGGACGAGCTGCCCGACCCGGTGCCCCATCCTTCGAGGCGGTTGCGGAAGCCGGTGCGGCAGGTCGAGTCCCAGGGCGAGACGTCGTAGACCGGGTCGGCGAGCGCCCTGTCGAGGTCGCTCTTCGTCGGCAGCGCGATCGGCGAGCCGGCGCGGCCCAGGTCCCGGGTGAGGTACGGCTCGTCGGTGATGTTCTCCGTGAGCTTCCACTTGCCCGCCGCGTACGCGAACGGCCCGGTCGTCACCTGGTGGTCGGAGCGCCGCCCGGTGCCGCCGAGCAGGTCCTTCGTCCAGGGCAGGGCGGTCGCGGAGCGGTCCCGGGTCCAGTCCCAGTAGGGCACGGTCACCGAGGAGTCGACCCGGCGCAGCGCCCGCTCCAGGTCGAGCAGGAACTGCCGGTGCCAGGGCAGGAAGGAGGGCGCCATGTGCGCGGAGCGCAGTCCGTACTCCCCGTCGGGCACGAAGTACTCGATGTGGGTGCGCACGAACTCGTCGTACTCGCCCCGCCGTTTGATCTCCAGGAGCGCCGCCACGAACCGCCGTCTCTCGCCGGCGGTGAGGGTGCTGACGTCCTTACGCGTGTACGCCATGGTCTCCCCCCATGTGCATCGGCGCGTCCGCCTCCCGCAACTCCCGGCCGGGGCTCAGCTGGTCGACGGCGGCGCGGGTCGCCGCCAGGGCGGTGGGGTAAGAGCGGTAGTGGTCGACCATGCTCAGCCAGGTGCCGTCGGCCCGCCGCATCAGATGCAGCGGCCGGCCGTCCACGGTGACCTGCCAGCCGTCCTTCAGCACGCCGTGGAGCCGGCGGCCCCGGTACGTCTCGTCGAAGGCGGTGTCCCCCGGGTCCTCGCCGGAGCGGGTGGGCCGCGAGGCCGCGACGACGGGCACGAGGGCCACCGCGAGCGCGGCGCCGAACACCCCGCGCAGCGCCTCCCGCCGCGTCCTGCGCACCGGTCCCGGTCTCACCGGCGCCCCGCCCACCCGCACTCCGCCGACGCTCACGCTCATGGCCCAACTCCCTCGTCCGTTACGGCTCGTTCGAGGGCCTAACCGCCCGGCGCCCCGTGCGGTCACCGTCACCCCGGCAAACGGAAGGGCCCGGGTCGCACACCCGGGCCCTCATCCGCTCCGGCCCCGCGGCCGCCCTCGTCCTTCCCGCGCTACGGCTCAGAGGCCGGCGCCCGTGACCAGGTCCGCGCCCGGCACGGTCTGGAGCACCGGGGCCAGGACGCCCAGCTGGGGCGCCTTCAGGTCAGGGAGGCCGAAGTTGTGGGGGTTCGGCGGGGTCAGCGGGGCGTCCAGTGCCAGGCCGGGGGCCATCGTGCGCAGGTCGGAGGCGGGGACGCTGACGCCGAGGTGGTCGAAGCCGTCGCCGAGGATGTGCGGCAGCGGGGCGCGCAGCTCGGCGCCGGGGAGGCCGCCGTGGACCGGGAGCTGCGGCAGCACCCGCTCGGGGATGAGGCGGCCCTCGACGTACCGCGGGCCCTCGGGCGTGCCCGGCATGGGCACGGGCACCTCCCCGCCCAGCTTGGGGAGTTCCATGCCGAGGGCGCTCTCCGCGCCCCCGAGCGGCACGGGCACGGGAACCGAGCCGAGCGCGGCGGCGGGGGTCGCGGCGGCACCGGCCGCGGCCGCGACGGCCGTGAGGACGGCGGCGATGGTTCCTCGGGTGGTCGACTTCATCTCGAGTACGGTCCCTTTCGGAATGCGGAGGCTCTGCGTGCTGACCGGGTAACGAGGCCGGGGAGGACATCAGTTCAAGATTCCCCCGGGTGCCGTAGTAGTCAGCTTTTCCGGAATTCCCGCCAGCGGGCCGGAACTCGTGATCCCCGCCCGCTGTCCGGTCGTCAGCCGCGCAGGCTCCGGGCGGGCAGGATGATGTGCGCGGCGGCGTTCAGGGTCTCCTCGGAGCCGGCGAACTCGGCCAGCGCCTCGGGGGTGACGGCCTTGCCCGGCTCGGCCTCGGGCCAGGGGCGGGTGGTGAACACCAGGTAGGCGAAGCCGCGTTCGCCGACCGCCGCGAGCCACTCGGGCGGCGGCACGCACTGGGCGTTGAGCTGCGGCATGTTGAGGACGGCCTGCCCGCCCTCGACGAGCATGGTGATCGGCAGGCTGGGCCTGGTGGAGCCGTCGACGACGTTGCCCCCGACCGGGAGCTGGTTGTCGGTCAGCAGCCGTTCCACGGCGGCACTGGCGGCCTCGGGGCCGTCCGCGGCGTCGCCCAGGGTGTAGGCGAGGAGGTAGGGCATGTCCCCGTCGGGGGCCTCGCCGCTCCACGCCAGGACGACGAGGGTGCCGAGGTCGGCGACGCGGAAGGGACGCGTTTCGCTTGAGGTTGAGGTCACCGCGCGACCTTATCGACGGGCCGGAAGACCACCTGACGCGTTCTCACCCGTCCGGCCGATGGCGCGGCCGCCCCGCCACACGAACGAGGGACGCCTCTCGACGCCCCTCGAACAGCACCGGGAGACTCAGCTCTGCAGGGGCAGACCGCCGAGCAGCGGGTTGTGCTGGTTCAGCGCGCCGGCCGCACCCTTGACGGTGTTGAGCGCGGAGCCCTTGTTCTCGGTGTCGAGCGCGTCCGACTGGTGCTGCAACGGCATCACGTCGGCGGGCTGGAGCTGACCACTGGTGAGGGTGTTGACGGCGCCGGTGAGGCTGGTGGGCGTCACGTCGGCGGGGCTGTAGGCGAACGCGGGCGCGGCGGCACCGGCGAGGACGACGGACCCGGCAACGACAGCGGCAGCCTTCAGGGACTTCATCGTGTTCCTTTCTTCGGCAACTCATGTCACCAGAGCGAATTCTGTCGCCGTGTGTAACGAGTTCCTGCCGGGGCGGAAACCCCGTGCGCAGAAAATTTCTGCTGCCCACCCGAATGCGGGGTGTGTCTCATCGGCGTTTCCCATCCTCATATGAAAGGGCCGTGACCCGGAAAAGGCCGCCGGGCCGACCCCGGAAAAGGGGACCGGCCCGGCGGCCTTTTCGCGACCGCTCGTGTCACACGGCGGGGACCGACGGAACGGCCGGGAGCGAGGACGTCGACGGGAGCGACGGCAGCGCGGGCAGACCCGGCAGGCTCGGCGCGGGCAGACCGCTGCCGAGCAGCGTGGCCGCCACGACGTTGACGAGGCCCGTCACCACCCCGGTGACCGCCGGGACGACACCGGCGACATTGCCGGAGGTGACCGCGGCGAGCAGCGTGGCGACCGCCTTCTGGAGCGAGGCGAGCGCGTCACCGGCGAGGTCGGCGGGCGCCTTGGCCTTGGAGTCGTCGGCGCTCTTGGGCGAGGGCAGCGCGGGCACGGCCGGAACCGCGGGCGCGGCAGGCGTCGCGGGGACCGCCGGGGCGGCGGGCGCCGCCGCGGTGATCTTGGCGATGGCGGCGGTGACGGCGTCGCCCAGCGACTTCGCCTTGTCGGCGGAGAGCTGGCCGTTGTCGGCCTTGAGCGCCTGGGTCAGCAGGTCGGTGACGGGGGTGAGGACGCCGCCGACGTCGCCGAGACTCTTGACCTGGGCGAGCAGTGCGTCAGCGTTGGGTACCGGCGCGCTCGACGCGGCGTGGACGTGCTTCCGCGCCGAGTCGTTGTCGGCCGCGACGGCCGCGGGGCCGGCGATGCCGATCAGGACGGTGGCACAGAGCACGGAGGACGCGACGCGCCGTGCGGGCAGACCACGCATGGGTTGTTCCTTTCGGTGGTGCTTCGGATCTTGAGCCCACCGTGAAAGCGCTCACCACCATCTGCAACCGGTCGAACGCGCCGGGTGACCGCCCGTCAGGCCCGGGTGCGACGTCGTGCCTGGTGAGGGCCATGTCAAGACCGTGACGCCGGACCGGAGCCGCTACCGCCCATTCGGGGCAACACGCCCCAACGCCAACCGGCCGCCCCTCCGCGGAAACCACGGGGGAACGGCCGGCCGAAGGGATGCGCGCGGACGTCAGCCGTTGACGCAGGTGTTGCCGAAGGCCGGGTTCAGCAGACCGATGACGTTGACGGTGTTGCCGCAGACGTTGACCGGGATGTGGATCGGAACCTGGACGACGTTGCCCGACAGCACGCCCGGGGAGTGGACAGCGGCGCCGTGCGCGTCGCTGTCGGCGGCGGCGATGCCGGCGGTGCCCGCCATGGCGGCGGCGGCAACGGAGGTCAGGACCAGGCCCTTCGCGATACGCGACATGGAGAGGTGCTCCTTGGGGTTGAAACAAACACCCGGGCGGGGATGCCCGGCGCTGTGTCAACGCGCGACTCCCACGGGGGTTGTGCCGCCAACGGAGTGATGTCCCGGAGGGCGAACTTCACCATTCCGACACACTTGCCAGGTTTCGCCGGATTAATACGGATAGCCACTAGAGTTGCGCACCTCCCGAAGTACCCCTATAGCCATCAGATCGCACATAGGGGCCGTACTTCCCGAAAGGGCAACGCCGGTCATGCGCAATTCCCTGGGCCCGCTGCTGCGCCGGGCGTCGACGGGCGCCCTCGCCCTCGCCACGATCTGGGCCCCGGCCGCCGCCGCGTCCGCCCCACCCGCCCCCGAGGCCGGGCGCGTCCCGTTCGCCCAGCGCTACCACGCGCTCCAGCACGGCGGCATCGTCCGCGCGGCCAACACCTCCATCAGCTGCCGCGGGAACTCGGCCGCCTGCCCCGCCGTACGCAAGGGACAGGCGGCGGTCAACGGCGACTTCGACATGTTCTACGTCGACGTCGACAGCGACCCCAACACCTACAACTCCTCGCGCGCGGAGGTCCGGCTGCCCGAGGGCGCCCGGGCCACGTACGCCCGGCTGTACTGGGGCGGCAACCTCCGCGTCGGCGAGCAGAAGCCGCCCAAGGACGACGGGCGGGTGCTGATCGCGGAGCCCGGCGGCGCCTACAAGGCGGTCCTCGCGGACACGGTCGTGGGCCACCGGGTGGCCGGCGGCGCCGACGCGTTCCAGGCCTCGGCGGACGTCACCAAGCTGGTCCGGGACAGCGGTTCGGGCCTCTACACCGTGGCCCAGGTCAACACCGCGATGGGGAGGTCCGCGGCCGGCGCGTGGGGCGGCTGGACCCTGGTCGTCGCGTACGAGAAGCCGCAGGAGCCGCTACGACGGCTGGAGTTGTGGGACGGCTTCGACGCACTCGGCGCACGTAACGGCGCGGAACTCCGTCTGCGCGGGGTGCGTGTGCCCGCGCACGCCGGGGGACGCGCGGGCGTGGTGGCGTACAACGGGGATCGCGGCCGCACCGGGGACTCACTCACGCTCACGGCCGGTCGTACGAACGCCATCGCGCTCGGCGACGGCGCCAACCCCCGTGATGACGTGCTGAATTCCACGATCAGCGACCCTCAGGCGGCGCCCGTGGAGCGTGTGCCCGCGTATGCGAACACGCTCGGCTACGACTCCGATGTGTTCGATCTCGGCAAGGCGCTGCGTCCCGGCGGTGACCAGCTGGCCTTCCGGCTCGTTTCCCACCGGGACGAGGCGTGGTTCGGGGCGCTCTTCGTCGCCGTCGACGCCCAGCAGTGAGGCGCGTTCCCGCCCGCAGTCCCGAGCGCCACCCGTGAGCGAGGAAACCGCGCAATGCACCAGCCAGCCACCGACCCTCGACCACGGGTCCTGCACCTCGCCCAGCCCGTGGACGGCGGGGTCGCCCGTGTCATCACGGATCTGACCCGCGCTCAGCTCACGTCCGGCCTGCATGTCACGGTCGCCTGCCCGGCGGGCGGCACCCTCGCGGACGGCGTCCGGGCGCTCGGCGCCGACGTACGCCTGTGGGGGGCCACCCGGTCACCGGGTCCCGCGCTCGTCTCCGAGGTACGGCGGCTCGCCCGGGTGGTCGAGGAGGTGCGGCCCGACCTGGTGCACGCGCACAGCGCGAAGGCCGGACTGGCCGGGCGGCTCGCGGTGCGGGGGCGGATTCCGACCGTGTTCCAGCCGCACGCCTGGTCGTTCGAGGCGGTCGGCGGGATCACCGCCACCCTCGCGACCGGCTGGGAGCGCCGGGGTGCCCGCTGGGCCACCCGGACGGTGTGCGTGAGCGAGGCGGAGCGTACGACCGGTCTGCGGGCCGGGGTCACGGGCCGCTGGAGCGTGATCCCCAACGGCATCGACACCGAGCGCTTCCACCCGGCCGCCGTGGACACCGTACGGGCCGGGATCGAGCAGCTCGCCGGGGTCGATCCGGCGGCGCCGCTGGTGGTGTGCGTGGGGCGGCTGTGCCGGCAGAAGGGCCAGGACGTCCTGCTGACGGCGTGGGACGAGGTCCTGCGGCGGGTGCCGAGGGCGCGGCTGGTGCTCGTCGGCGACGGGCCCGACCGGGACGCGCTGCGCCGACTCGCCCCGGAATCCGTGCTGTTCGCGGGAGCCGTGTCCGATCCCAGGCCCTGGTACCAGGCCGCCGACCTGGTGGTGCTGCCCTCGCGCTGGGAGGGCATGGCCCTGGCCCCGCTGGAGGCGATGGCCTGCGGGCGGCCCGTCGTCGTCACCGATGTCGCCGGCGCCCGCGAGAGCCTGCCCGCCGCTCTCGCGCCCCGCTGCCTGGTCCCGGCCGAGAACCCCGCCGTGCTGTCCGGAGCCGTCGCCGAGCTGCTGCTCGACCCGCTGCTGCGCGAGTCCCTCGGCCACCAGGGACGCCGGCACGTCCAGTCCACGCACGACGTGCGGCACACCGCCGAAGCGGTCGCGGGCGTCTACCGCGACCTCCTCGGCGGCAAACCCGTCGTGCCCACCGAGTGCAGGGAGTCCATCCACTCGTGACTGCGGAAAGCACCGTCCCCTCCCCCGGCGGACAGCCACGGGACCTCGGATTCTCGAACCTCTCGGTCATCCCCCGCCGAACCGGCGGCGGTTTCCGGTTCCCGGTCCACCGCCCGCCCGCGCGACCGGTCTCACCGCTGCCGCTGCTCGGCGCGGACCTCACCGCCGCCGTGGTGGGCGCCCTCGCGCTCACCGGCGGCCGGCGCCGCCCGCTCCTGGTGGCCCTGCTGATCGCCGGGTCGATACTGCTGCGCCCGCACCTTCCCCGGGCCGTACCGCGCGTCCTCGACGAACTGCCCGCCGTCTGCGGCCGGATCGCCGTCGCGTGGCTCGCCGTCGGTGCCCTCACCGCGGCCTACGACCCCGACCGCGCGCTGTCCCCACGCACCCTGCTTCTCGGCTTCGCCCTGCATACGGCGGCGAGCTGCGCGGCCCGCGGCGCGGTGCACCGGCGCCGCCGCAAGGCCCTGCGCAGCCACCCCCGCTCCGCCCTGGTGATCGGCCCGGCGACGACCGCGCAGCGCGTGGCCGCCGCCGTACTGCGCCACCCGGCCTGCGGGATCGAGCCGGTCGGCATCGTCGCCGACCACCCGGACGGCGCCGAGGGCCTGCCCGTGCTGACCACCGGCGAGGAGGTCGAGCGGGCCCTCATCCAGAACGGCGTGCGGGCCGTCCTCACCGTCCACCCCTCCGTACGGTCCGAACACGGGCCGCTGCTGCGGGCGTTGGCGGAGTCGGGCTGCGCGGTGTGGGAGGTCGACGCCGACTCGCCCTCCTACGAGATGCGCGACCAGCTCGCCGGATTCGCCTGCCGCAGGCTGGAGTTGGGCTCGCGGCGGCCGGGCAGCCTCGGCAAGCGGACCCTGGACGTGCTGGTGTCGGGCACCCTGCTCCTGCTGGTCAGCCCGCTGCTGCTGGTGTGCGCGGTGGTCCTGCGGCTCACCGACGGACCCGGTGTCGTCTTCCGGCAGGAGCGCATCGGCAAGGACGGACGCCCCTTCACCCTGCTGAAGTTCCGCACCCACCGCCCGGTCGACGAGCACGAGGCGGCCACCCGCTGGAGCGTCGCGCGCGAGCCGCAGATGAGCCGCTTCTGCCGCTTCCTGCGCGAGACCTCGCTGGACGAACTCCTCCAGCTGTGGAACGTCCTCTCCGGCGACATGAGCCTGGTCGGCCCGCGTCCCGAACGCCCTTATTTCGTCGCCCAGTTCAGCCAGACCTACCCCGGCTACGCGGCCCGTCACCGGATGCGGACCGGCATCACCGGCCTCGCCCAGATCCACGGGCTGCGCGGCGACACCTCGATCGAGGACCGCTGCCGGTTCGACAACGCGTACATCGACAACTGGTCGCTGTGGCAGGACGTCTGCATCCTGGCCCGCACGGTGACCGCGCTCGTACGTCCGACCGGGAGCTGAGCCGTGACCCACCGAGTCCGCAGGACCGCCACCGCCCTGCCCGTACGTCCGACGGGGAGCTGACCGTGCTGCGCCGAGTCCACACGTTCGCCCCCGTCCTGCCGGTCATCGCCGTGATCGCCCTGCTCGGCCTGCCGCTCACCCCGGGCGAGGGCGGCGCCGGTCCGGCCGACGCGGTCTCCGGCCTGGTGGTGCTGTACTGCGCGATCCGCCTGCTGCGCGACCGCCGCCGCCCGCTGACCCCAACGGCCATGCTGGTCATGGGACTTCCGGTCCTGGGCCTGTCGATCGCCGCGATGGACGCGTCCTCGCCGGGCGCGGGTCTCAGCGGCCTGGGCCGCTACCTCCAGATCTTCGTGCTGGTCCCGGCCGCGGTCGTGCTGCTGATCCGGGACCGCCGCGACTTCCGTGTCCTGGCCTGGTCGTTCGTCGCGCTCGCGGTCTGGCAGGGGGCGATCGGCGTCAAGCAGTACGTCACCGCGACCGGCGCCTCCTACCAGGGCGAGGACATCCGCGCGGTGGGCACCTTCGGCCCGACCGACGTGATGGGCATGGCGACGGTCGTGTCCTTCGGCCTGATCTGCGCCCTGGCCCTGGCCCTGGGCCGGAACGACGGCCGCCGGCGAACCATCGCCGCGGCCTGCGCCTTCGCCCTCCTGCTCCCTCTCGCCCTCTCCTTCAGCCGCGGCGCGTGGATCGCGACGGCCGCGACCTGCGCGCTGCTCCTGGCCCTGGCGGGCCTGCGCCGCGCCCTGAAGGTGGCGGCGGCGGTCACGGCGGCGGCCGTGGTCCTGGTCGGCGGCTTCGGCGTCGGTACGGCGATGCTCCAGGAGCGGATCGCCAGCATCACCCAAGTCACCGACGCCCCCGACCAGTCGGTGATCGACCGCTACACGATGTGGGCGGCGGCGACCGCGATGTGGCGCGAACACCCGCTGACCGGCGTCGGCCTGAAGGGCTTCCCCGAACACCGCGACGGCAACGCGTCGTTGGCCCTGTCCTCGGGCAGCGACACGGAGGGCGCGGGCGCCGCCTTCCTCAAACAGCCCCTGCTCTCCCCCCACAACATGTACCTCCTGGTCCTGAGCGAACAGGGCCTCCTCGGCCTCCTCACACTGGCCGGCAGCTGGCTGGCCCTCCTGGTCTGCGCCCTGCGCGGCCTCTTCCGCGTCCACCGCGCCGAACTCCCGTTCCTGGACTGCGCGCTGGTCTCCACCGGCCTGCTGATCTGGCAACTGATCGACTTCGCCTACGCGGACATCGGCGGCCCGTCCACGGTCCTCACGGCCGTCGTCTTCGGCCTGGCGGCATGGTGGTCCCTGGTCGGAGCGACCGAGGAGAACCGGTCCACGGCCGGGACCCCGGTCCCCGCGCCGACCGAGGGGGCCCTGATCCCATGACGGTGACGGGCAACACCGAGCGGGACAACCCCGCGAAGGGGGGCGGGGAACTGCGCGACCAGCCCCCACAGCGCGGCGCCCGCAAAGCCATCGACGCCGCGCAGATCCCCACCCAGACCCCCTCGCCGGAGCACACCCCCGCCCCGGACTCCCGCGGCTTCCTGGCCAAGGCCGCCCTGATCACGGCCGTCCTCTCCCTCACCGGCTCCCTCCTGGGCCTCGCCAGAGACCAGTCCCTGGCCCGCCTCTTCGGCGCGGGCAGCGAAACGGACGCCTTCCTCGTCGCCTGGACGATCCCGGAGTTCGCCGCCACCCTCCTGATCGAGGACGGCCTCGCCTTCGCCCTGATCCCGGCGTTCAGCATGGCCCTCGCCCGCAGAGCCCAGGGCGCCCCCGGCGACCCGGTCCGCTCCCTGGTCACCACCACCCTCCCCCGCCTCACGCTGGCGTTCGTCGCGGTCTCGGCACTGCTCATCGGCACAGCCCCCTACCTGGTGGAAGCCCTGGCCCCCGGCCTGCCGAACCCGGCCCTGGCCATCAGCTGCACCCGCCTCACCGCCACCTGCGTCCTCAGCTTCGGCCTCGCCGGCTATTGCAGCGCGGCCCTCCGAGCCCACCGCCGCTTCGTCGCCCCGGCCGCGATCTACGTGGCGTACAACATCGGCATCATCGCCGGGATGTACGCCTTCGGCGCCCACTGGGGCGTCCGCTCGGCGGCCCTCGGCGTGGCGGCGGGCGGCTTCCTCATGGCACTGACCCAACTCCCGTCACTGTGGCGCCAGTTGACGAGTCACAAGCCCGCCACCGTGGACACACGCCCCGCCGAGCCCCGCCCGATGAACCTCGCCCTGATGGCCACGGTGCTGCTCTTCGCGCTCTGCCGCCAGTCCCAGGTACTGATCGAGCGCTTCCTGGCCTCCAACCTCCCGGCAGGCGCCATCTCGCATCTGAACTACGCGCAGAAGGTCGCCCAGATGCCGATGGTGCTCTCGCTGATGCTGTGCACGGTCACCTTTCCGGTGGTCGCGCGGGCGCTCGCCGAGGGCGACACGGAGAAGGCCCGCGACCGCGTGGAGCGGGACCTCGCCCTCGCCGCCTGCCTGGTGCTGCTGGGCGCCGCCACGGTGATCGCCTGCGCCCCGCAGATCATCCAACTCCTCTTCCAGCGAGGCGCGTTCACCGCCCACGACACCGCGGCCACGGCCGGCGTGATGCGCGTGTACGCCCTCGGACTGCTCGGCCAGACCCTGGTCGGCGTCCTGGTCCGCTCCTACTTCTCGGCGGGCCGCCCCACCTGGTACCCGGTCGGCGCGATGGCCGCCGGCATCGTCGTGACCACCTGGATCGGCGCCTGGACGGTCGGCTCCTGGGGCGTCATCGGCATCACCGTCGCCAACGCCGCCGGCATCACCTTCACCGCCGTACTCCTGCTGTACGGGTCGGGCCCGCGCAGCGTCCCGATCCGTACCCGGCAGGTCCTGACCGAGCTGAGCCGACCGGTGCGGGCGGCCGTGGTCGCCACCATCGCGGGGGCGTTCGTCGCCCACGCGCTGCCCTCCCCGCTGCTCGGTCTCGCCGTCGGCTGCACCACCGTCACCGTCGTCTTCGTCCTGCTCGGCTGGGCCCTGGGCGCCCAGGGCTTCGCACCCGCACTGGAATCCGTACGTTCCGTCACACGAAGGCTCTCGCATGGCCGCTTCCGTTGATTCCCCGACCACCGGCAGACGCGTCACGGGCCCGGTCCCGTGGGTGGCGATGTACCACTCCGTGGGCGACTGCTCCGACGACCCCTATCGCATCACGGTCTCCCCCGACCGCCTCGCACAGCAACTGAGCTGGCTGCGCGGGCGCGGTCTGCGGGGCGTCTCCATGACCGACCTGCTCGCCGCCCGCGCCCGGGGCGAGGGCCAGGGCCTGGTCGGTCTGACCTTCGACGACGGGTACGCCGACTTCGTCGACAACGCCCTTCCCCTGCTCACCCGTTGGGGCTGCGGCGCCACCCTCTTCGTGCTCCCCGGCAGGCTCGGCGGCGACAACGCCTGGGACCCGCAGGGCCCGCGCAAACCCCTCCTCACCGCCGACGGCATCCGCCGAGCCGCCGCCGGGGGCGTGGAGATCGGCTCGCACGGCCTCACCCACGTCGACCTCACCACGGCGGACGACGACACCCTGCACGCCGAGCTCACCGAAAGCCGGTCCAAGCTCAGGGAGTTGACCAACTCCCCGGTGGACGGCTTCTGTTACCCCTACGGCACGGTCGACGCCCGCGCGATGGACGCCGTCCGCGCGGCCGGTTACGCCTACGCCTGCGCCATCGACCCCGGCGACCTCAACGGCCCGCACGCGCTCCCCCGCGTCCACATCGGGCAGAACGACACCGCCGTACGCCTGTTCCTCAAGTACCGGCTGCACCGCCTGCGCCGCCGCCCGGTGGAGGGCCTGGCATGAAGGCGCTGCACATCATCACCGGACTCGGCGTCGGCGGCGCCGAGCAGCAACTGCGCCTGCTGGTACGCCATGTGCCGGTCGACTGCGATGTCGTGACGCTCACCAACCCGGGCGCGGTCGCCGACGGCCTGACCGCCGACGGGGTGCGCGTCTTCCACCTCGGCATGACCGGCAACCGCGACCTCGCCGCCCTCCCCCGCCTGGTCCGCCTCATCCGCACCGGCCGCTACGACCTCGTCCACACCCACCTCTACCGCGCCTGCGTCTACGGCCGGCTCGCCGCCCGGATCGCGGGTGTGAAGGCGGTCGTCGCCACCGAACACTCCCTGGGCGACTCGCAGATGGAGGGCCGCGACCTCAGCGCCGGGGTCCGCGCCCTCTACCTCGCCAGCGAACGCCTGGGCCGCTCCACGGTCGCCGTCTCCCCGACCGTCGCCGAACGCCTCAAGCGCTGGGGCGTGCCGGCCCCGCGCATCGCGGTCGTCCCGAACGGCATCGACCTGGCCCGCTTCCGCTTCGACCCGGTCCAGCGGCTGCGCACCCGCCAGCGCCTCGGCCTCCCGGAGGGCGCGTACGTCATCGGCGGCATCGGCCGCCTCGCCGCCGGCAAACGCTTCGACGTGCTGGTCCGCGCGCTGGCCCAACTCCCGGACGACTACTGGCTGTTGCTGGTCGGCGGCGGCACCGAGGAGAACCTCCTGCGCCGTACGGCCCATGACTACGGGGTCGCCGACCGGGTCCTGTTCACCGGCGAGCGCCCCTACGTGCCGGACGGCACCCCGGGCCCCGACCTGCCCTCCCTCACCGCCGCGATGGACCTGCTCGCCTCGCCGTCCCCCGAGGAGGCCTTCGGCCTGGCGGTCGTCGAGGGACTCGCGTCCGGGCTGCCCGTGCTCTACGCGTCCTGCCCGGCCATCGAGGACCTCCCCCCGCAGGCCGCGCCCGCCGCCCGCCGGGTCCAGGGCGGCCCCGAGGTCTTCGCCCGCGCGCTGGCGGCGGCCCGCGCGCAGGGCCCGCGTCCGCGCACCGCCCCGGACGCCGCCCACCACTACTGCATCACCCGCAGCGCCGCCCACCTCATGGACGTGTACGCGGCGGTCTCCACGTCGTCGCCGTCCCCCGTACCCCAGGGAGCCAGTTCCTCATGACCGAGATCCGACAGCACCGCCCCCTCAGCCGCGCGAAAGCCCTCCCGGCCTGGACCCTCCTCGCGGCCGGCGCCGTGACCGGCGGCCTGCTCGGCGGGGCGTACGGCGTCGTCAAGGCCCCGACGTACACGGCCACCAGCTACGTCATCGCCGTCCCCACCGACAAGGCCGACTCCTCCACCGCCCTCGGCTTCGCGCAGGCCTACGGCCGGGTCGCCACCCAGCTCGCGGTGCTCGGGGACGCGCAGGTGTGGGCGGGTGTGCCGGTGAAGACGTTGCAGTCGAGCGTGCAGACGGCGACCTCGCCGGACGCGCCGATGGTCGCCGTCACGGCCACCTCCGCGCGTGCCGACCTCGCCGCCGACATGGCCAACGCCGTCTCCCGCTCGCTGACCGTGCACGCGAACGACGCGAAGGGCTCGACCCACGTCGAACTCCAGAGCTTCGCCCGCGCCATCAAGCCGGCCGGCCCCTCCTCCGCCTCGGCCGCGGTGACCGGCCTGGTCGGCGCGAGCGCGGGCGGTCTCCTCGGCGGTCTGCTGCTGCTCGTCCGCCCGCGCCGCACCACCGACGAGACCGGCCGCCCCGCCTCCGTTCCCAGCCCGGCCACCGCGGCCGACGTCCTGTGACACCGGTGTACTCGACCGAACTCGTCACCGACGCCCAGCAGTTCGCCGAACTGGCCCCGGCCTGGGGCCGGTTGTACCAGAGGTCCGGCGCGGCGACCCCGTTCCAGTCCCACGCCTGGCTGCACTCCTGGTGGCTGTCCTACGGCCGAACGGGCCGCCTGCGCCTGCTCGTTGTCCGCGACGGCCGCGAACTCGTCGCCGCCGCGCCCCTGATGCTCGTCCGGAGCCCGGTCCCCTCACTGGTCCCGCTCGGCGGCGCGATCTCCGACTACGGCGATGTCCTGCTGGACGACGAACACGGCGAGCCGGCCGTCGCCGCGCTCACCGAGGCCCTCGCCTCCGCCGCCCGCACCGCGCTGATCGACTTCCGCGAGGTACGCCCCGGCGGCGCGGTCGAACGCGTCTACGACCACTGGCGCGGCCCGCGCCGCCGCGTCCACGACTCGCTGTGCCTGGAGCTGCCCGCGGTGCCGATGGCCGACCTGGTCGCCCGCCTGCCCTCCTCCAAGGCCCAGCGCGTCCGCGCCAAACTCCGCAAGCTCACCGCGCTCGGCGTCGAGCGGCACGTCGTACAGCCGGACGACGTGGACGGAGCGCTGCGGCGGCTGCTGGAACTGCACCAACTCCAGTGGCAGGGACGGAAGGTGACGGCCGAGCACCTCCAGTCCCGGTTCTGCGAACACCTGGTGCGCTCGGTCGGGCCGATGGTCCGCTCCGGCGACGCCGTCGTCACCGAGTTCCGGCTCGACGAGGACGTGGTCGCCGTAGATCTGACGCTGTTGTCGCGGCGGCTCGCGGGAGGTTATCTCTACGGCGCGCATCCGCGGCTGCGGGAGCGGAAGGCGGATGTCGCGGTGATGCTGCTCGACGCGTGTGCCGAGCACACCGGTGCCGACGAGCCGCGCACGCTGAGCCTGCTGCGCGGGGACGAACCGTACAAGCACCACTGGCGGCCCGAACCGGTCGTCAACCAGAGGCTGTTGCTGGCCCGGCGGCGGACGGCGCCGCTGATGGGGGCGGTCGTCTGCGATGTCGCCGCGCGCCGGCGGGGCAAGGTGCTCGTGCGGAAGTGGAAGGAACGCGGTGGCGACGGACCGTGAGCGGCCCCCCGCCACCGCCGGCTCAGCGGTCGCGCTGCCACCAGTCGAACTTCACGCACAGCTTCCCGCCGAGCCAGTACTCCACCCAGTCGCCCAGCTCGACCGGCGAGCAGTTGGCCGGGTGCGTCGGGGTGGGCGGTGTGACGGGCTTGGCCGGCTCCGGGGTGACCGGAGTCGTGGGTGTGGTGGGTGTGGTGGGCGCGGTCGGTGTCGTGTTCGTGTCCTCGGTGCGGCCGAACAGCACCGAACGGTAGATCTTGGACGACTTCGGGTTCTGCGAGCACTGCCACACACCGTGCGGGCAGTAGTCGGTCACCGTGTTGTACAGCGGTTTGTGCTCGTCCATCCAGGCGAGCATCCGCTTCATGTACTCCGCGTTGTCCCCGTTTCGGAAGAGTCCCCATTCAGGATAGGAAATCGGCTTGCCGTGGGATTTCGCGAAGTCCACGTGTGCCTGAAGTCCGTAGGGCTCTTTCACCTGCTCGTCGAACGTCAGTCCGGAAGGCTGGTCGTACGAATCCATTCCGACGATGTCGACCGTGTCGTCCCCCGGATAGCACTCCGTCCAGGGCACGGCGTCCCGGCCGCGGCTCGGAGTGAAGTCGAACCGGAATTTCTGGCCCGGCACCGAGCGCATCGTGGTGACGATCCTGTTCCAGTACTTCTTCCAGGCCTCCGGGTCCGGCCCGCAGCGAGAGGTGTACGTCGTGCCGTTCATCTCCCAGCCGAGCACGATCACCGTGTCCGGCACCTTCAGGTCGACCAGCCTCCGGGCGAGGGCCCTGAAGTGCTGATCGAACTCACCGGCCGCGCCCTGCTGGAGCAGCCGCCGCACCTGGAAGTCGGAGACGCCCTCCTCGTTGCCCTCCTGCATCGGCACGTTGAGCACGAGCATCCGGTCGGACTTCTCGGTCCGCCAGTCCGCCCACACGTCGAGGAGACCGGGGGCGCCCTCGATGTCGCTCCAGTGGTTCCCGGGCAGGTAGGTGTGGCCGACGCGCAGTTCAGCCCCGCCCAGCCACGCGCTGAGCGCGGCCATCCGGGCGACCCCGCCGGCCCCGGAGTCCAGGAAGGCACCGAACGCGGGGGCGTCCTTCGGCCCGGGGGTCCTGGCGGCCTCGGGCGCGTTGGTGGCCCCGGGCGCCTTGGTGACCCCGGGTGTCTTCGGGACGTCGGGCGCCTTCGCCGGTGCGACGACGGCCGGAGTCGTGGGTGTGGTGGTCACGGGAGCAGGCGGATCGGTGGCCCGCGCCACCTCCGCTCCCGCCGCGAACCCGGGACCCGACGCGAAGGCCGCCGACGCGGCGACCGTAGCCGCGATGAAGGCCAGCCGGGCGGTCCGGGACCGTCGCTGCTGTGGGGCCATGTCTGCTCCTCTCTCCACTCTCGTACTCCGTTCCGACTCTGCTTTTCCTTCTACTGACACTCAGTCATATGAATATGAATTACGCCACCGCCATTACGGCTTCCGAGTTCACCTGTCGCCCGCACGGGTGAAACGAACCGAAGGAAACAGTCCGTGTCGCTGCTTGACACCCGAGTCCCCGCAGTTCTGTTGCGGATCGACCGGAATCCCTTTCACCACGGAACGCTGGGGGCCGTGCGGTCATTGGGCCGGGCGGGAGTGGAGGTGCATGTGGTCGCCCTTTCCGCCGCAAGTCCCGTACGCACCTCCCGCTTTGTCTGCCAGATGCATCCCCCGCCGCCGGCCGGCGCCTCGCCCGCCGAGATCGCCGGCACACTGCGGCGGGTCGCCGCCGGGATCGCGCGTCCCGCCGTGCTGATCCCGATGGACGACGCGAGCGCCGTCGCGGTCGGCCGGCTGCGGGACGAGCTGACGCCCTCGTACCTGCTCCCGCAGCAGCCCGGCGCACTGTCGGAACGGGTCGCGGACAAGGCCGAACTGGCCGCCGTGTGCGCGGACGCGGACATCCCGCACCCGGTGACGCTGGCCCCGGAGAGCCCGGCGCAGGCGGCGAGCGCCGCGTGGCAGCTGGGGCTGCCGGTCGTCGCGAAGTGGAGCCGGCCCTGGCTGGTGCCGGCCGGGACCGGGCTGCGCAGCACGGTCGTGGTGCACAGCGCGCAGGAGGCGCGCGAGCTGTTCCTGCGCGCCGAGGAGGCGGGCAGCAGGCTGCTGTTGCAGACGTTCCTGCCGTCCGGGCCCGACCGCGACTGGTTCTTCCACGGCTACGCCGACCGGTCGGGCGCCCTGCGCGGCGGCGGCACCGGCCGCAAGCAGCGCGCCTGGCCGCGCGGCGCGGGCCTGACGGCGGTGGGCCGCTGGACGCCCAACCCGCAGGTGCAGGCGCTCGCCGAACGGCTCACCGCCTCACTCGGCTACCGCGGCATCCTCGACCTGGACTTCCGCCGCTGCGGCTCGACCGGCCGCTACCACCTGCTCGACTTCAACCCGCGGCCCGGCGCCCAGTTCCGGCTCTTCGCCGACACCGCGGGCCTGGACGTCGTCCGCGCCCAGCACCTGGACCTGACCCACCGTCCGCTGCCGGACGGGTCGCCGCGACCGGGCCGGACGTTCGTGGTCGAGAACTACGCGCCGCTCAGCGCGCTGCGCCCGGCCCTCGGCGGAAGCGAGCTGGCCTGGCACGCGCCGGACGACCCGGCACCCGGCCGGGCGATGTGGGGACTGTGGGCCCTGCACGTGCTCCGCAAGGTGCGCGAGCGGCTGGGCGGGACAGCCCCCGCGGCCCGTCCGAAGGAGGCCCGGGTGGTGCGCCAGGCGGGCGAGAGCCACGTCAACACGCCGGTGGCACCCGCCGGGCTGACCAAGGTGACCGAGTTGACCGACGACGAGAAAGCGAGCAGCTGCTGATGTACGACCTGCTGGTGGTGGGCGCGGGCCCGTACGGCCTGTCCATCGCGTCCCACGCCGCGTCCGCCGGGCTGAACCTGCGCGTCTTCGGCCGGCCGATGGCATCCTGGCGCGACCACATGCCCCGCGGCATGTTCCTCAAGTCGGAGCCCTGGGCCTCCAACCTCTCCGACCCCGAGGGCCGTTGGCCGCTCGACGTGTACTGCGCGGGCCAGGGCGTGACGTCCCGGCACGGCGAGCCGATCCCGGTCGAGATGTTCGCCGACTACGGCCTGTGGTTCGCGCGCAACGCCGTGCCCGAGGTCGACGAGCGCACGGTGGAGCGCATCGCGCCGGTGCCGGGCGGCTTCGAGGCGGTCACCGACGACGGCACCGTGCTGCACGCCCGCACCGTCGCACTCGCGGTCGGTGTCATGCCGTTCGTCGAAATCCCCTCCGCACTGCGGGGGTTGGACCGCTCCCTCGTCTCGCACAGCAGCCACCACAGCGCCCTGGACGACTTCCGCGGCAAGGACGTCACGGTGATCGGCGGCGGCCAGGCGGCACTGGAGACGGCCGCGCTGCTCGCCGAACAGGGCACGCGGGTACGGGTGGTGGCCCGCGCCGACGAACTGTTCTGGAACGACGTGCCGCCCGCCTGGGAACGCCCGTGGTGGCAGTCGGCCCGCTCCCCGCACAGCGGCCTGGGCTGCGGCTGGCGCAACTGGTTCTACGCGGAACGCCCCGGCCTCTTCCACCGCCTCCCCGAGTCGACCCGGGCCAGGATCGCCGCCACGGCACTCGGCCCCGCGGGCGCCTGGTGGGTGCGGGACCGGGTCGAACCGGCGGTGGAGGTGCTGCTGGGCCACGAGGTCGCGGCGGCCGACGCGGTGCCGGGCAGGGTACGCCTGGAGACGGTGAGCCGGGAGGGCGGGACCCGCTCCCTGGACACCGAACACGTCATCGCGGCAACGGGGTTCAGGGCCACGACCGGCCGACTCGGGCTGCTCTCAAGTGAGTTGAGGGGCAACCTGGCGACGGTGGGCGACGGTTCCCCCGAAGTGGGCCGGGACTTCGAGTCCTCGCACCCGGGCCTGTTCATGGCGGGCCTGGTGACGGCCGCGAGCTTCGGACCGGCGATGCGCTTCGTGCACGGCGCCACGTACACGGCGGGCGCGCTGGTGCGGGGAGTCCGGCGCCGGCTGCACTCGGAACCGCGCACGGGCATGATCCCGGCCCCGGGACGACGGAGCACGCCGAACCTCGCCCGGCGCTGAGGCACGGGCGGTGCGGGTGTGCCGGGCGGAGACGTCCGGCACCCCGCGTACATCACCTACGGGACGCGGCTCGGCCTCGTCGGTAGAGGATCGTGCCACCCGCGATCAGCGCGGCACTGACGGCCGAGGCGGCCAGCATGGCCTCACTGCCGGTGTGCGCCAGAACGGGCGGCGGGGTGTGCTCCCCACCGGAGGGCGGAGGCGTGTGGTGCACGCCCATGGGAGGAGGCGGGGTGTGCTCGCCACCACCGGGAGGCGGGGTGTGGTGCCCACCGCTCGGAGGCGGCGTGTGGTGCCCGCCACCGGGAGGCGGGGTGTGGTGGTGCCCACCCGTAGGGGGAGGCGTGTGGTGCCCACCGCCGGGAGGGGGCGTGTGGTGCCCACCCGTAGGGGGCGGGGTGTGGTGCGGAGGGGGCGTGTGGTGGCCACCCGGAGGCGTGTGGTGCGGGGGCGGGGTGTGGTGCGGGGGCGGAGGCGTGTGGTGCGGAGGGGGCGAGTGGTGTCCGCCCGTGGGAGGCGGCGTCTCCTCGCAGTCCGGGGTGCCGTAGCCGGAGTGGTCCCGGTGGCCGTGACCCACGTGGAGACCGTGGCCGTGGCCCACGTGGTGACCGTGGCCGTAGCCGGTGTGGTCCCCGGAGCCGTAACCCGAGTGATCCCCGGAGCCATACCCCGTGTGATCCCCGGAGCCGTAACCCGAGTGATCCCCGGAGCCGTAACCCGTGTGATGCCCGTACCCGGAGCCGTAACCCGTGTAATCCGCGTACCCGGAGCCGTACCTCGTGTGGTCCCCGTGTCCGTACCCGGAGTCCTCCCGGGAGCCGTACCCCGAGTCGTCTCCGGAGCCGTAGCCCGAGTCGTCGTCGGAGTCGCCGTACACGTCGCCGTAGGACGGAGCGGGCGACCGGTGGTGGCCGGTGTGGGAGGCGTGCTCGCTGTGCCGGTGGTCCGTGCCGCCGGCGCAGGAGTTGCCGAACGTCGGGTTCAGCCCGGACACCCCGTCGGCGGTGTTGCCGCAAGCGTTGACCGGTACGTCGACCGGGACCTTGAGGCTGTTGCCGGACAGGACGCCCGGCGAATCCGTAGCAGCGCCGCCGGCGTACGTGTCGGCCACGGCGGGGCTGCCGCACAGGGACAGAATGCTTGTCGCGGCGGCCGCCGCGACCATTCCCTTACCCAGGGTCTGTCGCAATCTCGTTGTCTTCCTGCTTGAAGTGGGAAAAGCCGGCCTTGGAAGCGGAAACTGTCCAAGGCCGGCCATGAAACAGCCGGAACGGCTGGGGTGTTACGTCGTCAGTCGTTGACGCACGTGTTGCCGAACGCCGGGTTCAGCAGGCCGATCACGTCGATCGAGTTGCCGCACACGTTGACGGGGATGTGCACGGGAACCTGGACCACGTTGCCCGAGAGGACACCCGGCGAACCGATGGCGGCACCCTCGGCACCGGCGTCGGCGAAGGCCGGGGCGGCCATACCGAGAGCCATGATCGCACCAGCGACAACAGCAGCGCTCTTCTTCATGAACGTTCCCTTCTCTGCGGTCATGCCTAATTGACGGCCGAAACCGAGCGAGCACAGCCTGGACGGCTCGCACCATGACCTGCACCCTGTAAAACGAGGGACAGCCACAGGAAGAAACTCAAGAACGCGTGTCACCTGACAATTCACTCGATCGTCCGCACCGAATTGACAGGATGACGACATCCACGCAGAAACGCTTCTCTTCAAGGGAAGACAGCTTTGTTCAGCAAACCGGGCGACCCGCACGGACATTCCGGCGGGCCGCCCGGGTCACACTCAGGCGTACGGTCAGCTGCCGATGGCTCCGTTGCCGGACAGCACCGGGATGTTGTCGGCGATGTGCGACAGCGGCTCGTCGCCCTTGGCCTGGGTGGAGTTCTCGGCACACTGCTGGTTCTGCGGGGCCGAGAGGATCGGCACGTCCTGAAGGACGGTGACCGGCACCAGCACGCCCACCAGCGAAGCCAGGTTCGCCTTGACCGGCACCCCGAGGCAGAGCTTGTTCAGGTCGCCCTGGGCGAGCGACAGCTGGGGGCTCATGTCGCCGACCGTCTTGGCGTTGCCATAGGCCTGCTCGGCACCGTTCCCGTTGACCGTGGTGACGCCGTTGTCGTTGCCGATGGCCAGCGCCTGCGGGGCGGCCGTCGCCGAGACGCCGACGACGGAAGCCGCGACAGCCGTCGCAGCCATTGCCTTCTTGAGCATTTCTGCGGTCCTTTCCTGGCAGAGACACAATTCCTGCTCCCCCATCAACAGGGGCGGGCCGGATTGGTTGCGTGGCTTCACCCGGTTGGATTCATCTGGGCCATTGGAGTGAATCGGAGCAACCATGCGGCCGGGTGCCAGTTGTTCAGGTCGCTCCGGTGGACGGGGTTACTCCAGAAGGGACCACGCAAGTGATCAAGAAGGTTATGGCTGCTGCGGCTGTCGCCGCTTCCGTCGTCGGAGCCTCGGCTGCCGTCGCCGCCCCGGCGATGGCGATCGGTAACGACAACGGCGTCACCACGACGAACGGCAACGGCGCCGAGCAGATCTACGGCAACCAGGCCACGTACGGCAACATGAGCCCGCAGATGGCGCTCATCCAGGGTTCGCTGAACAAGCCCTGCATCGGCCTGCCCGCCAAGGCGAACCTGGCCTCGCTGGTCGGCCTCGTGCCGATCACCGTCGCGCAGGACGTGCCGATCCTCTCCGCGCCGCAGAACCAGCAGTGCACCGAGAACTCCACCCAGGCCAAGGGCGACGAGCCGCTGTCGCACATCCTGGACAACATCCCGGTCCTGTCGGGCAACGGCTCTGCGGGCAGCTGACCTCGCGGACGTTCACCGCGGGCCGTCGAACTCTCGGCGGCCCGTTGGTTTGCCATTCAGGATTCCTGCCTTCCCCAGCAGGCAGCGGCCCCCGTCGAGCGACCCGCCCCGGAGCGCGCCAACTCGCCTGCGGGTAAGCCGACTTATTGCTCCATTCGGTGCAGATGCCGCAACCAAAGCGGCGTGCACCCAGTTGATCATCGCGCGGCTCCGCAACGGGAGTCCGTCCTCCGAAAGGGATTGAACATGAAGAAGCTGTGGGCGACCGCGGCTGTTGCCGCCTCCATCGCCGGTGTCTCGGCTGCCGTCGCCACCCCGGCGATGGCGATCGGCAACGACGACGGTGTCACCACCACCCAGGGCAACGGCGCCGAGCAGAAGTACGGCAACCAGGAGACCAAGGGCGACATGAGCCCCCAGCTCTCCCTTGTTCAGGGCACCCTGAACAAGCCCTGCATCGGCCTGCCCGTCAAGGCGAACCTGGCCTCGCTGGTCGGCCTCGTGCCGATCACCGTCCTGCAGGACGTGCCGATCCTCTCGGCCCCGCAGAACCAGCAGTGCACCGAGAACTCCACCCAGGCCAAGGGCGACGAGCCGCTGTCGCACATCCTGGACAACATCCCGGTCCTGTCGGGCAACGGCGCCGTGGGCAGCTGACCCCACCAGCACCACAGGAGCGGGCCGCCGAGCACCTCGGCGGCCCGCTCTTCCGTGTCGTGACACCGACTCCGCTACGGCCGCCGCGACTCGGGCCGCGCGTAGAGGGCCTCGATGTCCTCCGCGTAGGCCGCCGTCGCCACATGGCGCCGGAGTTTGAGGGACGGGGTGAGCAGGCCGTTGTCCTCGGTGAACTCGCCCTCGATCAGGGCGAAGGCGCGGATGGACTCGGCGCGGGAGACGGCCTGGTTGGCGTGGTCGACGGCCTTCTGGACGTCGGCGCGCAGACGCGGGTCCTCGACGAGGTCGGCGAGCGGGGTGTCCGCGGGAAGCCCGCGCACCGACAGCCAGTGGGCGAGGGCCTCGGGGTCGAGCGTGATCAGGGCGGCGACGTAGGGGCGGTTGTCGCCGACGACCAGGCACTGGCCGACCGGGGCGCGGCTGCGCAGGCGGTCCTCCAGGACGGCCGGGGAGACGTTCTTGCCGCCGTTGGTGACGAGGATGTCCTTCTTGCGGCCGGTGATGGTGAGATAGCCGTCCTCGTCGAGCGCGCCGAGGTCACCGGTCGCGAACCACTGGTCCTTCAGTACGGCGTCGGTGGCCGCCGGGTCGTTCCAGTAGGCGCCGAAGACCACCCCGCCCCTGATGAGCACCTCGCCATCGTCGGCGATGCGGATCGCGGTGCCGGGGACCGGGAGGCCGACCGTGCCGGGGCGGGGCCGCAGGGGCGGGACGACGGTGGCGGCGGCGGTCGTCTCGGTGAGGCCGTAGCCCTCGTAGACGATGATTCCGGCGGCCGAGAAGAAGAGGTTGAGGTCGCGGTCGAGCGGGGAGCCGCCGCTGATCGCGTACCGCATGCGGCCGCCGAGTTCCTTGCGGATACGGCGGTACACCAGCAGGTCGTAGAGGGCCCACGCGGCGTAGAGGGCGGGGCCGGGGCCCTTGCCGGTGCCGAGGAACCTGTCGAGGTAGGCGGCGCCGAAGCGGACCGCGACGCGGTCGGCGCGGTCGAAGGAGGCGGCGCGGCCCAGCTTCTCGGCGGTGGCGCGGCCGGTGGCGTGGATCTTCTCGAAGAGGTAGGGCACGCCGACCAGGAACGTGGGCCTGAACTCCTTCAGCGCCGGGCGGAGTTCGTCGGGCTTGATGCTCGGGCAGTGGCCGACCTCGATACGGGCCATCAGGCAGGAGATCTGGAGGGTGCGGCCCATGATGTGCGCGAGCGGGAGGAACAGGAGTGTCGAGGCGACCTGGCCGGTGACCTCCGTGAAGAGCGGGTGCAGCAGCTCGACCAGGTTCGCGGCCTCGGCGTGCAGGTTGGCGTGGGTGAGGACGCAGCCCTTGGGGCGTCCGGTGGTGCCGGAGGTGTAGCAGATCGTCGCGATCGTGTCGGGGGAGAGGGAGGCGCGCCGCTTGGTGATCTCGTCGTCGGGCAACTCCTCGCCCAGGGCGGCGAGTTCGGCCATGGCTCCGGCGTCCAGCTGCCAGACGCGCGGGGGTTGGGGGTGGCGGGCGGTGGCGGCGGTGACCGTGCCGGTGTTCTCGGGTGTCTCCGTGAGGACGAAGCGGGTGGCCGAGTCCCGGACGATCCACTCCACCTGCTCGGCGGAGGAGGTCGCGTAGATCGGCACGGTCTGGCCGCCGGCCGCCCAGACGGCGAAGTCGAGGACCGTCCACTCGTAGCGGGTGCGGGACATGACCGCGACCCGGCCGCCGGGTTCGAGGCCCGCCGCCACCAACCCCTTGGCCGTGGCGGTGACTTCGCGGGCGAAGGCGGTCGCCGTGACGGGGTGCCAGGTGCCGTGCTGTTCGCGGCGGAGGACCACCGTGTCGGGGGCCTCCGCCGCGTTGGTGAACGGGAGGTCGGCGGTGCTGCCGGTCGTCGGGCGCGGGACGAGGGGCGGTGTGCTCGCCTCGCGTACGACGCCCCGCTCGTCCCTGGTGAGTTCGACCCGGGTGCGGGCCGCCAGGTCGGTGCGTTGCCGCGCCCGCTTCAGGTCCTTGCGTACGCCCATGGCGACTGCTCCCGGTCGACGGTGAGACGGTGGCTGGGGCGTCAACTTACTCGCAAGTAGGGGAAGGTCAATGGGGTCTGTGCGTTCCGGTGGGTTCAGTCCGTCCGGCGTGCCTCGTCGATCGCCTCGGCGAGTTGGCGTACGTCCTTGTCCTCGGTCTCCTTCGCCAATGTGTGGGCGCGGGTGCCGAGTTCGGTGAGGCCGGGGTTGCCGGGCAGCTCCGTGGAGCGGAGGGTGTCGGCGAAGTAGGCGGCCACGGCGTCGACTTGGAAGGTGGCCGGGGCGCTGCCCAGGGAGTCGTGCAGGGCGCCGGTCTCCAGCTGGCCCGATTCCTCGTGCGGGGCGCGGGTGTTCGGGTCGAGCCAGCGGACGCTCGCGGTGGCGAGGTGGCCCTCGGCGCCGGGCCTGGTGCGGACGGCGTAGAGGGCGGTGACGGTGTGGCCGGGGCCGATCTCGCCGCCGTCGACCTTGTCGTTGCGGAAGTCGTGGTCGGCGACCTTGCGGTCCTCGTAGCCGATGAGGCGGAACCGCTCGACCGTCTCGGGGTCGAAGGCGACCTGGGCCTTGGCGTCGCGGGCGGTGAGGTCGATGTTCTGCGGGAGCTGGTCGACGAAGACCTTGTGGGCGTCGGCGTCGTCGGCGACGTAGGCGGTGTGGCCGTCGCCCTTGTCGGCGAGTTTCTCCATCAGGGCGTCGCCGTAGTCGCTGCCGACGCCCACTCCGAAGAGGGTGATGCCGTGGTCGCGGCGTTCGTGGGCGATGCGGTCGAGGATCGAATCGGGCTTGGTGTCACCGGTGTTGGCGAGTCCGTCGGAGATGAGGACGACGCGCTTGGTGGCGCCTTCGCGGAGGCCCTCGGTGGCGGTGGCGTAGCCGGTCTCGACGCCCGCGCCGAGGTTGGTGGAGGACTGGGTCTCCAACTCGTCCACGGCGTTGTGGACTTGGCCTCGGTGGCCGCCCAGGCGGGTCATCGGGAGGACGGTCTCGGCCTCGTCGCTGAAGGTGACGAGTGCGACGGAGTCGTCGTCGTGGAGGCGGTCCGTCATCTCGTCGAGGGACTTCTTGGCGAGGTCCAGGCGGCCCGGCTCGCTCATGGAGCCGGAGACGTCGATCACGAACGTCAGGGCGGCGGGCGGGCGTTCGGCGGTGGAGGTCCCCCCGGACTGGGGCCGGGTGGCGAGGCCCACGCGGACCAGGGACCAGTCGCTCCGGTCGGTGCGGGCGCCGTCGACGGTGACCGTGAAGCCGTTGCCGTGGGGGCGGTCGTAGTCCTGGCGGAAGCTGTTGACGAACTCCTCGGGGCGGATCGTCGAGGGGTCGGGGCGTCGGCCGTCGGCGAGGGCGCGGCGGGCGTAGCCGTAGGAGGCGGTGTCGACGTCGAGGGCGAAGGTGGAGAGGTAGTCGGGGGGTGGGGCGACCTTGTCGGCGGGGGTGCCGGTCTGTTCGCCGTCCCGTTCGCCGCTGTGGTCACCGCCGGAGGGGATGGCGGGGGCCGGGAAGCCGGTGCGGTCGGTCGCGTTGGAGGTGTTCGAGTCGCTGCCGCCGCCCGCGCCGCAGGCGGTGAGGAGCAGGCCGCCCGCCGCGGTCAGGGCGAGCAGGGTGGCGCGCAGGCGCCGAGGTTTCCTGGTGCGGTGGTGGGCGTACTCCTGCCCGGGTCGTGTGCGGTCGGTCTCCATCTCCCGTGCCCCCTCGGTCCGTTGACGTCGGCTTCTGCGACTGTGACGGCGGAGGGGGTGGGAATGTGCGCTACGGGGAGTTGCGGAAGCGTCTCGAAGGGGTCGCGATCAAGGGCCTTCGAGACCGGTGGGAGATCCTCCGGTGACCTAGGACACGATGTCCTTGCGGCCGAAACCCCGGAAGGCCAGGGCGAACAGCACGAGGGCGTACGTAACGGAGACCGCCGTGCCCTGGATCATGCCGGACCACTCGGGGTGCGGCTGGACGGCGTCCGCCCAGGCGAACTGCCAGTGCGCGGGCAGGAAGTCGCGCCAGTGGCCGAGGGCCGTGACGGCGTCCAGGACGTTGCCGACGATGGTCAGGCCGACCGCGCCGCCGACCGCGCCGAGAGGGGCGTCGGTCTTGGTCGAGAGCCAGAACGCGAGCCCCGCGGTGACCAGTTGGGACACGAAGATGAACGCCACGACCACCAGCAGGCGTTGGGCCGCGGTGCCCGCGCCGATGGCGCCGCCGGTGGGCAGCTCCAGCGGGCCCCAGCCGTAGGCGGCGGTGCCGACGGCGAGGGCGACGACCGGGAGCAGGATCATCGCGGCGAGGCTGAGGGTCAGGCCGACGACCAGCTTGGACCAGAGGAGGCGGGCTCTGGGCACCGGTGCCGCGAGCAGATAGCGCAGGGAGGACCAGCTGGCCTCCGAGGCGACCGTGTCCCCGCAGAACAGGGCGACCGGGACGACCAGGAGGAAGCCGGCCGACACGAACAGGTTCACCGCGGCGAAGTTGGCGCCGGACGCGGTGGCCGTGTCCATCAGGGTCACCTGGGAGCCGCGCTCGCCCGGGGTGCCGCCGATCGCGAAGGCCGCGACCAGGATGAAGGGCAGCGCGGCGAGGATGCCGCCCATGATCAGCGTGCGGCGCCGCTTCAGCTGCCGGACCAGTTCGACCCGCAGGGGCAGGGTGCGGCCCGCCCGGTAGCCGGAGGCCACCTCTACGGGCTCGGCGAGCGTGCTCATGCGGAACCTCCGATCAGGGTGAGGAAGGCGTCTTCGAGCCGGCGGTGGGGGCCGACGGAGGAGACGGGGACTTCGAGGCGTACGAGTTCCACGAGGAGGCGGGCCGCGGTGGGTGAGCCGTGGGTGGAGGGTTGGCCGGGTGTGGCCGGTGCGGGTGGCAGGGGCGCCGGGTCCTCTGCGCGGGGCGGGGATGCCGGCATGGCCGGGACAACCTCGCCGACAGGTGAACTCGCCCCGCCTGTCTGCGAGTTGGCGGACACGAGGTCGACGGCGGTGGCCAGCCGGTCACCGGCGGCCGGTGCCAGCCGTAGCAACAGGCCGCCTTCCGCGCGGGTCACCGAGTCCACGTCCGGGAGGGCCGCGATCTTCTCCAGGAGGGGGTCGGGGATGTCCGCCGCGAGGCCGACGAGGAGGGTGTCTCCGGAGCCGATGATCTCCGCGACCGGGCCCGCCTGGACGAGGCGGCCCCGGTCCATCACCACGAGGTGGGTGCAGGACTGTTCGACCTCGGCGAGGAGGTGGCTGGAGACGATGACCGTGCGGCCCGCCGCCGCGTAACGGATCATCACCTCGCGCATCTCGCGGATCTGGGGCGGGTCGAGGCCGTTGGTCGGTTCGTCGAGGATGAGGAGGTCCGGGAGGCCGAGCATGGCCTGGGCGATGGCGAGGCGCTGGCGCATGCCCTGGGAGTAGGTGCGGACCGCGCGGGCGAGTGCGTCGCCGAGGCCCGCGATCTCCAGGGCCTCCTCCAGGTGGGCGTCCTCCGGCGGGCGGCCGGTCGCCTGCCAGTACAGCTCCAGGTTCTCGCGGCCGGAGAGGTGCGGGAGGAAGCCCGCGCCCTCGACGAACGCGCCGACCCTGGAGAGGACGGGGGCGCCCGGGCGGATCGCGTGGCCGAAGACCCTGATCTCACCGGCGTCCGGCTTGATCAGGCCCATCAGCATGCGCAGGGTGGTCGTCTTGCCCGCGCCGTTCGGACCGAGGAGGCCGAGCACCTGTCCCTTCTCCACACGGAAGGACAGGTCCCGCACCGCGTACCGGTCCGCCGACTTCGCGTACCGCTTGCTCAAGTCGGTGATCTGGAGCGGGACTTCGGCCAGCTCGGGGGCGGGGGGTGCCGTGGCGGTGCGTCGGCGGCCGGTCAGCAGCAGGGCCACGGCGATGGCCACGCCCGCGAGCGGGAGCCACCACACCCAGGACGGGAGGGTCGCCGCCGACGTGGTGACGCCGGGGGCCGTCGGCACCTTGAGGTCGCTCTTCAGGGTGACGGTGTACGTCGCCGGGGCCGCCGGTGAGGCGTAGCCGAGGTCCGTCGAGGCGAGGACCAGGCGCAGGTGGTGGCCGCTCTGGACGTCGTAGTCGATGGCCGGGAGGGTGATCGTGACGTCCTTGCCGGACGTGGCGCCCTCGACCCTGAGGGGGGTCACCAGCTGGGAGGGGAGCACCTGTTGGGTGCCGCTCGGGCCCACGTCGTAGACCTTGCCGAAGAGGACGGCGTCGGCGCTCGTCGACTTCACGTGGACGGTGACCGTGGGCGAGCCGGTGATGCGGAGGCCGGTGGTGAGGGGAGCCGAGTCGAACGCGGCGTACTGGCCGGGGAAGTCGAGGGAGACGCCGATGCCCAGGGAGGAGAGTTGGGACAGGCCGCCGGTGCTGCCCAGGCCCGGCAGGGCCGAGACGGCGGGCGGGCTGGCGCCGGCCGGGTTGGTGAAGGACTGCTCGCGGCGGCCGGTCAGGGCGAACGCGCGCGGGTCGCTCTCCAGGCCCGGGTAGGCGCTGCCGCCCGCGCCGCGCAGCAGGGCGGCGCCGTCCGTGGAGTCGATGCCTCCGGTGCGGGTGACGCGGAAGGCGGGCCCGGTGTCGGTGTTCTTGTCGTCCTTCAGGTACCGGTCGAACCAGGACGTCACGCGTGCCTGGACGCGGCTCGTCTCCATGTCGCCGCCGTCATGGCCGCCGGCGATCCAGTCGACGTCCACAGGGGCGCCGTTCGCGCGGATCGCCTTCTGCGCCGCGTCGGCCTGGCCGAGCGGGAAGAGGGAGTCCGTCTGGCCCTGGAGCAGGAGGGTCGGCACGTTGATGCGGGTGGCCACGGCCGAGGGGGAGCGGGCCTCCAGGAGAGCGCGGGCCTGGGCGTCCGGCTTGCCGGACTCGGCGACGCGGTCGTACATCCGGCACAGCGTGGGCTCGAACTTGGCGCAGCCGCCACCGGAGTTGATGAAGATGCCGGCCCAGAGCTTCTTGAAGACGCCGTTCGGGAACAGGGCGTCCGCGAGGTTCCAGTACGTGATCGCCGGGGCGATGGCGTCGACCCGGTCGTCGTAGCCGGCGGCCAGGAGGGAGATCGCGCCTCCGTAGGAACCTCCCGCCATGCCCACGCGCGGGTCGCCCGGTTTGTCGAGTTCCACGTCCGGCTGCTTCGCCAGCCAGTCGATCAGCTTCGATACGTCCTTGACCTCGCGCGACGGGTCGTTCAGGCCGATCTTGCCGGTGGATTTGCCGAAGCCGCGGGCCGACCAGGTCAGTACCGCGTAGCCGTCTCCGGCCAGGTCCTCGGCTTCTTTTCGTACGTCTTCTTTGCTGCCGCCGAAGCCGTGCGCAAGGAGGACGGCCGGGCGGCGGGTCGATCCGCCTGTCGTGAAGTACGAGGTGTCGAGTTTTACGCCGTCGATCGCCATCGTCCGGTCCGATTGGTGGACCGGGGGCTTGGTGTCCGAGGCCGCGGCCGTCCAGGTGCCTGCGGCGGCCAGTACGACGACCGCGGCGGTGGCTGCCAGCCAGCGCCGGGGGTGTTGCAGTCGTCGTCGGCCTCGCAGCCCGGGCAGTCGAAGATCCATGCGTTCAACGGTACGGGGCGTCTCTGACAGTTGGGGGAGACCCTGGGGTGAGCTGGGGATGGCTGTGTACCGCGCTGGGAGTACGGCTGCGGGGGGGGTGGGGGTTCTGTTGAGTGCCGGGTGCGGGTGCGTCGTGGCTTGTCGCGCAGTTCCCCGCGCCCCTAGAGGCCTTGCCCCTTCGGGGCCTCGTCCTCATCGGGGAGTGAGATCAGCCAGCGGGTCTCCCTGCGCGGGCGGAGGTACAGGGCCCAGTAGAGAGTTGCCGCCGCGACGATGCCGCCCGTCCACAGCAGGTAGGTCGTTTCCTGCTGGGTCAGGATGTAGGCCAGGACCGCGATCAGGAGGATCGGCATCGCGGGCCACAGGGGCATGCGCCAGGCGTGGGTGTGGCGGTGGTGGCCTCGGCGGGAGAGCAGGGCCGCTACCGCCACGAGCAGGTACATGCCCGTCACCGAGACGCCTGTCACGCCGTACAGGGTGTCCAGGTTGACGAAGCAGAGGATCGCGCCCGGGATGCCGACGGCGAGGGTGGCCACCCAAGGGGACCCGAAGCGGCCGAGCTTGGAGAAGAGGGTGTTGACCGGCTGGGGCCAGGCCTTGTCCCGGGAGGAGGCGAAGAGGACTCGGGAGTTCTGGATGACCATGACGATGCCGGCGTTGATGATCGCGAGGGCCACGCAGAGGCTGACGAAGGTGCCGACCGCGGAGTTGGACCACGCCGTCACCATGGTGCTGATGTCGCCGCCGGTCAGTGTCGAGAGGTCCGATGCCCCCATCGTGATCGCCACGACCGGGACCAGGATGATCACCGTCGAGATCGCGAGGGTGGCGAGGACCGTGCGGGCCACGTTGCGGCGCGGGTTCTCCAGTTCCTCGGAGAGGTAGACCGCCGTCGAGAAGCCCTGCGTGACGAACAGGGCGATCGCCAGGCCCGAGACCACCAGCATCGCCGTCACCGTGTCCGTGTGGCCGTGCGCACCCGCGACCTGCATCGAGGTGAGGCTGCCGAGGCCTCGCCGGCTGTGGGTGAAGCCCAGGAGCGCCACCACTCCCGCCGCTATGACCTCCAGGACCAGGAAGATGCCCGTGATCCAGGCGTTGGCGCGCAGGTCCAGCAGGCCCGCCAGGGTGGCCAGGAGCATCACGCCCGCGCCGGTCATGGACGGGTTCAGATGGGCGATCGGGGCCAGGTAGTCCGCCGTGCCCATCGCTATCACCGGCGGGACGATCATCACGACCAGCAGCGAGAGGACGAAGACCAGCCAGCCCGCGAGCCTGCCCGCCAGCGTCGACACCATCGCGTACTCGCCGCCCGCGCTGGGGATGAGGGTGCCCAGCTCCGAGTAGCAGAACGCCACGGCGACGCAGAGGACCGAGCCGATCGCGATCGTGAGGGCGGTCGCGGTGCCGAGCGAGCCGAACAGGTCGGGGACGACCACGAAGAGCGTGGACGCCGGTGTCACGCAGGACAGCGTGAGAAGGGTGCCGCCGACGATGCCGATGGAACGCTTCAGCTGCTGCGGGCTCTTGCTCTGGCTCTGGGGGCTGTCCGACGTCGCCTCGGAAACGGCGGCCCCGGCAGTGGAGAGGGTGTCGGTCACGCGCTGATGGAACATTGACGGAAACCATCACGTCAATGGGTGTTCACCTACGGAATCCGTTGATCCAGAGCGGTTGGAGTGGCCTGTTCGGCACCTGGACGCAGTGCCGGTCCCGGTTCGGCTCGGTGCGGGAACCGCAGCCGTCGTAGGCGAAAAAAAGGGGCCGTCCGCGATGCGGACGGCCCCGTTCGGGGTTTTTCAGTGGTTGCGCGGGAAGCCGAGGTCCACACCGGAGGGGCCGTCGGCCGGGTCCGGCCAGCGGGTGGTGACGACCTTGCCGCGGGTGTAGAAGTGCGTGCCGTCGTTGCCGTAGATGTGGTGGTCCCCGAAGAGGGAGTCCTTCCAGCCGCCGAACGAGTGGTAGCCCACCGGGACCGGGATCGGCACGTTGACGCCGACCATGCCGGCCTCGATCTCCAGCTGGAAGCGGCGGGCGGCGCCGCCGTCGCGGGTGAAGATCGCGGTGCCGTTGCCGAAGGGCGAGCTGTTGATCAGCGCCACGCCCTCGTCGTACGTCTCGACGCGCAAGACGCACAGCACCGGGCCGAAGATCTCGTCCTGGTACGCCTTCGCGGTGGTCGGCACCTTGTCGAGCAGGGAGATGCCGATCCAGTGGCCGTCCTCGAAGCCCTCGACCGTGTAACCCGTGCCGTCGAGGACGACCTCCGCGCCCTCGGCCGCCGCGCCGGTGACGTAGGACGCCACCTTGTCGCGGTGGACCTTCGTGATGAGGGGGCCCATCTCGGAGGTCGGGTCGTTGCCGGGGCCGATCTTGATCTTCTCGGCGCGCTCGCGGATCTTCGCGACCAGCTCGTCGCCGATCGAACCGACCGCGACGACGGCCGAGATGGCCATGCAGCGCTCACCGGCCGAGCCGTAGGCCGCGCTCACGGCCGCGTCCGCCGCCGCGTCGAGGTCGGCGTCCGGGAGGACCAGCATGTGGTTCTTGGCACCGCCCAGCGCCTGGACGCGCTTGTGGTTCGCGGCGGCCGTGGTGTGGATGTAGCGGGCGATCGGGGTCGAGCCGACGAAGGAGACGGCCTTGACGTCCGGGTGCTCCAGGAGGCGGTCCACGGCCACCTTGTCGCCGTTGACGACGTTGAAGACGCCGTCCGGGAGACCTGCCTCCGCGAGGAGCTCGGCGATCTTCAGGGACGCCGACGGGTCCTTCTCGGACGGCTTGAGGACGAAGGTGTTGCCGGTCGCGATGGCGATCGGGAACATCCACATCGGCACCATGGCCGGGAAGTTGAACGGCGTGATGCCCGCGACCACGCCCAGCGGCTGACGGATCGAGGAGACGTCGACACGACTGGCGACCTCCGTCGACAGCTCGCCCTTCAGCTGCACGGTGATCCCGCACGCCAGGTCGACGATCTCCAGGCCGCGCGCGACCTCGCCCAGCGCGTCGCTGTGCACCTTGCCGTGCTCGGCGGTGATCAGCTCGGCGATCGCGTCGCGGTTGGCGTCGAGCAGCGCGCGGAACTTGAAGAGGATCGTGGTGCGCTTGGCGAGGGACGAGGTGCCCCAGGTCGCGTAGGCGTCCTTGGCGGCGGCGACGGCCGCGTCGACCTCGTCGACGGTCGCGAAGGCGACCTTGGTGGTGACCGCGCCGGTCGCCGGGTCGGTGACCGGCCCGTAGTTGCCCGAGGCGCCTTCGACGGTCTTGCCGCCGATCCAGTGGTTGACGATCTTCGTCATGCCCAGTTGCTCCTTCACAGATGGCGGCGTCGGGTGGAGACGTGCCGTTCGTACAGCTCACGTGCCTTGACCGCGGACGACCGGGTCGCGGTCGCGGCCACAGGTACATCCCACCAGGCCTGCGCGGGAGGCGCGCCCGACACTGTGTCTGCAGTTTCGGTCTCCACGTAGACACATGTGGGAGTGTCGGCGGCCCGTGCCTCGGCGAGCGCTTCGCGCAGGTCGCCGACGGTCTTCGCGCGCAGCACCCGCATGCCGAGACTGGCCGCGTTGGCGGCGAGATCGACGGGCAGCGGTGCCCCGGTGCAGGAACCGTCGACAGGCGAACGGTGACGGTACGCCGTGCCGAACCGCTCGCCGCCCACCGACTCCGACAGGCCGCCTATCGAGGCGTACCCGTGGTTCTGTATCAGCACCACCTTGATCGCGATGCCCTCCTGTACGGCGGTCACGATCTCCGTCGGCATCATCAGGTACGTGCCGTCGCCGACCAGCGCCCACACCGGCCGGTCCGGCGCGGCCAGCTTCACACCGATCGCGGCCGGGATCTCGTAGCCCATGCAGGAGTAGCCGTACTCCACGTGGTACTGGTCGAACGACCGCGTCCGCCACAGCTTGTGCAGATCGCCGGGGAGCGATCCGGCCGCGTTGACGAGGATGTCCGAGGCGTCGACGATCTCGTCCAGCGCGCCCAGGACCTGGGGCTGCGTCGGGCGTACGTCGGGTTCCTCGGCCTCGTAGCAGGCGTCGACGCGCTGTTCCCACCGCTCCTTGTCCTCGCGGTACTCGGCGATGTAGGAGTCGGCGACCCGGTACGCGCCCTGGCCCAACTCCCCCGCCAGCGCGGTCAGTCCGCTCCGTGCGTCGGCGATCAGCGGCTGTCCGGCGAGCTTGTGGCCGTCGTAGGCACCGATGTTGAGGTTGAGGAAGCGGACGCCGGGCTTCTCGAAGAGGGTGCCGGAGGCGGTGGTGAAGTCGGTGTAGCGGGTGCCGACGCCGATCACCAGGTCGGCCAGGCGGGCGAGTTCGTCGGCGGTGGCGGTGCCGGTGTGGCCGATGCCGCCGACGTCCTGGGGGTGGTCGTGGTTCAGGGAGCCCTTGCCGGCCTGGGTGGAGGCGACCGGGATGCCGGTGGCGGCGGCGAGTTCGGCGAGGACGGCTTCGGCGCGGCTGTGGTGGACACCGCCGCCCGCGATGATCAGCGGCCTCCTGGCCTCGCGAACTGCCCTGACGGCCGCGGCGAGTTCATCCGGGTCGGCGGCCGATCGCCGTACGTGCCAGGTGCGTTCGGCGAAGAACTCGTCCGGCCAGTCGTACGCCTCGGCCTGGACGTCCTGCGGCAGGGCCAGCGTCACGGCTCCGGTCCGCACGGGGTCGGTGAGCACGCGCATCGCCTGGAGCGCCGCCGGGATCAGCGCCTCGGGGCGGGTGATCCGGTCGAAGTACGTCGACACCGGGCGCAGGCAGTCGTTGACCGACACATCGCCCGCGTACGGGACTTCGAGCTGCTGGAGCACCGGGTCGGCGGGGCGGGTCGCGAAGGTGTCGCCGGGGAGGAGCAGGACCGGGAGGTGGTTGACGGTCGCGAGGGCCGCGCCGGTGACGAGGTTCGTGGCGCCGGGGCCGATCGAGGTCGTGACGGCCTGTGCGGCAAGGCGGTTCGACTGACGCGCGTAGCCGACTGCCGCGTGGACCATGGACTGTTCGTTGCGGCCCTGGTGGTACGGCATCTCATCGGCGTACTCGATGAGGGCCTGGCCGAGCCCGGCCACGTTGCCGTGGCCGAAGATGCCCCAGGTCGCGCCGATCAGCCGCTGCCGGGTGCCGTCCCGCTCGGTGAACTGGGCGGTCAGGAACCGCACCAGCGCCTGCGCGACCGTGAGCCTCGTCGTCGAGGTCATCGGTAACCCTCCGTGTGCTCGGGGTGGAAGCAGATCCGCCACTCCCTCGCCTCGCCGGGTCCCGCCATGACGTTCAGGTAGTACATGTCGTGACCCGGCTGGGCGATCGACGGGCCGTGCCAGCCGTCGGGCACGAGCACGCCGTCGCCGGAGCGGACCTCCGTGAGGACGTCTGCTCCGCCCTCACGGGAGGGGAATACGCGCTGATAGCCGAAACCGTTCGGGCCGTCGATCTCGAAGTAGTAGATCTCCTCCAACTCGGTCTCCTCCCCCGCGCGTTGCTCGTCGTGCTTGTGCGGCGGGTACGAGGACCAGTTGCCGCCGGGGGTGATGACCTCGACCGCGATCAGCTTGTCGCAGTCGAAGGCGTCGGCCGAGGCGAAGTTGCGGACACGGCGAAGGCTGGTGCCGTCGCCGCGTCGTTCCACCGGAACCTCCGGCGCGGGGCCGTAGCGAGCGGGGAGTCGTCGCTCGCACTTCGCTCCTGCCAGGGCGAAGCGGCCTCCCGCGCCGGAGGCGATCTTGACCTGGGCGTCTCGGGGGACGTACGCGAAGTCGGTGACTCCGGCGAATACGCTTTCCCTGCCCAGGAGTTGGAACTCTTCGTCCGCAATTCGCACGGTACATCCACCGCCGAGCGGAAGCACGATCCACTCGCTGTCACCGGTGGTGAAATGGTGGGTCCCGCCCGGCTCCAGCTCGACGATCCGCAGACTGCTGTGGGTCCAGCCGGCCCGCTCGGGGTCGATGTCCACGGCGTACTGCGCGTTGGCGGCGGAGCCCTTCGGGACGTACAGCTCGGGGACGTACGGCTCGACGGTCGTCATAACGCGGCCCTCACAGCAGTCCTACGGCGGTGTCGACGGCGGCGGCGACATCGCCGTCCGGCGGGTAGAGCAGCGAGCGGCCGACCACCAGGCCGCGCACGGTGGGGAGTTGCAGGGCGCCGCGCCACTTCTCGTAGGCGCCGTCCTGGTCGTCGCCGACCTCGCCGCCCAGCAGCACGGCGGGGAGGGTGGAGGTCTCCATGACCTCGGCCATGTCGTCCGGGTTCTCGGTGACGGGAAGCTTGAGCCAGGTGTAGGCCGAAGTACCGCCCAGGCCCGAGGAGATGGCGATGGACCTGATGACGGCCTCGGCGGAGAGATCGTTCCTCAGCTTGCCCTCGTCGGTACGGCGGCTGATGAACGGCTCCACGAACAACGGGAGTTGACGCGCGGCCATGTCGTCGATGGCGCGGGCGGTGGACTCCAGGGTGGTGAGGGAGCCCGGGTCGTCGTAGTCGATGCGGAGCAGCAGTTTGCCGGCGTCGAAGCGGAGGCGCTCGATGTCCTGGGCGCGGTGGCCGGTGAAGCGGTCGTCGAGTTCGAAGCTCGCGCCCTGGAGTCCGCCGCGGTTCATCGAGCCCATGACGACCTTGCCGTCGAGGGCGCCGAGGAGAAGCAGGTCGTCGAGGATGTCGGCGGTCGCGAGGACGCCGTCGACACCGGGCCGGGACAGGGCGAGGCAGAGGCGTTCGAGGAGTTCGGCGCGGTTGGCCATCGCGAACTTGCGGTCGCCGACGCCGAGGGCGCCGCGGGCGGGGTGGTCGGCGGCGACGATCATCAGCCGACCCGCGTCGTTGAGCAGCGGACGGCGGACCCGGCGGGCGGCGGCCTCGGCGATGGCCTCGGGGTGGCGGGTGCGGGTGCGGACGAGTTCGGAGATGTCTACGCGGGGGCCGGTGGAGGGGGCGGTTCCGGTGGGGGTGGAGGGGTGGGTGCCGGTGGCGGGCGAACCGGTGCTGGTGGAGGCGCCGGTGCCGGTGACGGTGCCGGGAGAACCGGTGCCGGTGGAGGTGTGGGTACCGGTGGTGGGCGAACCGGTGCCGGTGGAGGCGCGGTTGCCGGTGGTGCTGCCCTCGTGGCCGGAGACGTCGTCCCCGCCGCCCTGCTCGCCGTGCGCGTGCGTCACGCCGTCCCCGCTCTCGTACGGGCCCCCGTGCTCGGCCCCCGTCACCCGACCGGCCCTCACAGCACCGCTCCGGCGGCGATCGCGCCCTCGACCTCGGCGATGGTGGGCATCGCGGAGGAGCACTCCAGGCGGGAGGCGACGATCGCGCCGGCCGCGTTGGCGTGCCGCATGATCTTCTCCAGGTCCCAGCCGGAGAGCAGGCCGTGGCAGAGCGAGCCGCCGAAGGCGTCACCGGCGCCGAGACCGTTGAGGACGGTCACGGGGAGCGGGGGCACCTCGGCGGACTCGCCGGCGCGGTTGACCGCGAGGACGCCCTTCGGGCCCTGCTTCACCACGGCGAGTTCGACACCGGCGTCCAGGAGTGCGCGGGCGGCGGCGTGCGGTTCGCGTACGCCGGTGGCGACCTCGACCTCGTCGAGGTTGCCGACGGCGACGGTGGTGTGGCGCAGGGCCTCCTCGTAGAAGGGGCGGGCCTCGCTCGGGTCCTTCCAGAACATCGGGCGCCAGTCGAGGTCGAAGACCGTCGTACCGGATTTCGCGCGGTGGGCGAGGGCCGCGAGCGTGGCCGTACGGCTGGGCTCCTCGCTCAGGCCCGTGCCGGTGATCCAGAAGACGCGGGCCGCGTGGATCGCGTCCAGATCCAGCTCGTGGGCGTCGATCTCCAGGTCCGGGGCCTTGGGCTGCCGGTAGAAGTACAGCGGGAAGTCGTCCGGCGGGAAGATCTCGCAGAACGTGACCGGGGTGGGGTACTCCGCGACGGACGTGACCCAGCGGTCGTCGACGCCGAAGTCGCGCAGCGCTTCGTGCAGATAGGTGCCGAAGGGGTCGTCGCCGGTGCGCGAGACGAGGGCGACCTCGCGGCCGAGCCGGGCGGCGGCGACCGCGACGTTCGCCGCCGAGCCGCCGAGGAACTTCCCGAAGGTCGTCACCTGGGGCAGCGGCACGCCCGTCTGCAACGGGTAGAGGTCCACCCCTAGCCGCCCCATGGTGATCAGGTCGTACGCCATCGACTTCCCTTCGCGCCCTCGCGCGCGGTCCCCTGAGGACCGGACGCGGAGCGGCTTCGTTTCGGCTCTCCACGGTTTGTAGTCCCGTGCCCCGAGCCCTGTCAATGTTTTGTCCAGACATACGGACGAGACGGGGGTGGGTTGGGGGTAAGGGCTTGCATGGTGAGGGCCGTGACAGGTTGTTTTCCGGGTGCGGGTGGTGTGAGTGGTGCGCGGCTGGTACGGGTGCGGCTGGTCCGGGTGCGGGTGATGCCGCTGGTCCGGGTGCAAATGGCGCGGCTGGTACGGGTGCGGGTGATGCGACTGGTCCGGGTGCGGGTGCGTCGTGGTCGCTCGCGCGGTTTCCCGCGCCTCTTTCGGGGCGGTGCCGTCCCGTGGACTATGAGTGGATGTCTGTTGCTGCCGTGCGCATCCGGCGCGGGCACGGGGCCGACGGCTCCTGGGAAACCGTGTCCGCCTCGCCGCATCCCCGTCTACGGCCCGGAGTGATCAGTTACCGCGGGATGCGGCTCGACCTCGCACGGCCGCGGGCTCGGCTGGAGGCGCCGATCGGGGCGGCGACGCTGTTGCTCGGGTTCGAGGGGGCGGTACGGATCTCACGGGCGGGGCGGCCCACGGCGACGCTGGGGTCCGTGTTCTGCGGGCCCACGACGACTGCGGCGCTCGGCGAACACAGCGGGCGGCTGGCGGGGGTCGAGGTGCTACTCATGCCGTGGGCGGCGTTCACGCTGTTCGGCACGGCTCAGCACGAGCTGGCGGACCGGGTGGTGGACCCGGATGAACTCCCGCACGTACTCGGCTCCCCGTGGGCCGGCCTCGGTGAGCTGGCCGCCGCGCTCGCCGCGTTGCCGACCTGGGAGGCTCGATTCGGGCTGCTGGACGACATGTTGACCCGGTGGTCGGCCGCCGGTACGCCGAGTTCGGAGCGGGTGGTGCGGGCCTGGTCGGAGCTGGTACGGACCCGGGGCGCGGTGCCGGTGCCCCGGCTCGCGGACGAAGTGGGCTGGAGCGTACGGCAGTTGGAGAACCGCTTCCGGGAACAGATCGGCCTCGGCCCCAAGGCGGCGGCCCGGGTCCTGCGGTTGCAACGAGCCCGGCGTCTCCTCGCGTCCGGCCGCAGCCAGGCGGAGACGGCGGCGGTGTGCGGCTTCTACGACCAGGCGCATCTGAGTGGTGAGTTCAGGGCGATGACGGGGTGCACACCGGGGCAGTTCATGGGGGCGCGGGTGAGTCCGGCGGTGCCGCGGTCCGGGATGCCTGCCGGGGACCGGATGACGGGCGAGGCGACGAGCCTGCTGATCGCACCGGGCGACAGTGCGGATTTCTGCAAGACCGGCCGAGCCCACTGATGCAGGCTGAGCGCCTGGCCGCTTGATCCGGGGCGGGGCGCAGGTCTCCCTACGGGTTACCGGTCGACGGGGGATGCAGGGAAGCGGGGGAAGCGGGCCGGACCTGACGCAGCGGGTCCGGCCCGCCGGGGGTTGGGTTGGGTGGGGTGGGGGGTTCGGGGCGCCCTTGATCGCGGGTGGGGCGGAGATCTGGCCTACCTTGCCGGGGCTGGGCGGGAGGTCAGGGGCGCCTTCGGTGAGACCGGTGCGGGAGATCGGGCCGCCTCCGCCGAGGCAGGTGCCAGGGATCGGGCCGCCTCCACCGAGGCCGGCGCAGGAGATCGGGCCGCCTCCGCCGGGGCTGGGCGGGAAATCCAGGGCGCCTATGCCAAGACCGGTGCGGGAGATGGGGGCGCCTACGCTGAAGCTGGCGCGGGAGATTCAGGCCGCCTTCGGCAAGACCGACGCGGGGGTCCGGGCCGCCTCCGCTGAAACTGGCGCGGGGGATTCAGGCCGCCTTTCCGAAGAGCGGTGCTGGAGATTCGGGCCGCCTTCGCAAAGACCGGCGTGGGAGTTCGGATCGCCTACCCGAAGACCGGCACGAGAGATCCGGGCCGCCTACCCAAAGACCGGCACAAAAGATCCAGGCCGCCTTCCATAAGGCCGGCGCGGGAGATCCGAACCACCTCCCCTCCCCCTGACCGTCTGACTCACCTCGCCACCTCCGCTCAGCGCACCCGGCTCGCCTCATCGCCTCACCACACCCCCGCCCCACAAGTCAACGCGCCGCGCCCCCGCGCCCGCGTGCGCCTTTGCGTCACCTGTGTCACAAAAGCACCCCCCGTGTCACACATATCGCGCGTACGCGGGTTTTGCGTCACACCCGGTCGACAGGCGCTGCCCGTCCCTCACCGTGTGTCGTTCACCCGGCACAGGCTTGTGATCGCCAGCGCAGCGCACGGCTCCCCCGACGGCCGCCCCCGGTCGACGCCGCGGCGCGCGCAGGGAGGTGCACTCATGACCGACCGACGGCTCTGGTCGTACAAAGAAATCGCGGCTCACATCCGGGTCCAGCCCGACACCGTCCGCTCGTACCGCAAACACGGTCTGCTGCCCCCACCCGACCACGTGGAGAGCGGCAAGCCCTACTGGTACGCGGACACCGTCCGAGCCTGGGTCGCCTCCCGCCCCAGGAACCGGGGACGCAGAGAGGACTGAGCCCGGCCCGACGGGTCGAGGGGCCCCGGGGCGCAGGGGCAACGGGGTGACGGCGTGACGGGGTGAAAGGGCCACAGGGTCGGCGGACCGAGGGGTCGACCGACCGACGGGCTGACAGCCGACGGGCCGACGCGGTGCCGGGCGACCGGCACCGCCCCGGTCACGGCGGTGACACCGGTCCAGTCACGCCAGCGACTCCGGTGGTACCGGAAGCTGCGGTGACGCCGACCGCCTCGATCACGCCGGTCAACAACGTCGTCATGGCCCTGCTCAACCGTGAGTGGAGCGTGCATCGGGGTCGTCCCGGCGGGGTCACCTCCACGGTTCGATGACCGTCACCCCCGCTCCCGGTGCCGTGCCCAGTGTGGCGAGGGCGGTCGGGGTTTCGGCCAGGGGGATGGTGGTGGTGGCGAGGAGGTCGGGGCGCAGCACTCCCGAGCGGACCAGTTCCAGCATGGGCGGGTAGGTGTGGGCCGCCATGCCGTGGCTGCCGAGGAGTTCGAGTTCCAGGGCGATCGCGCGGGCCATGGGGACCGGGGTCGTACCGGACGGGGAGGGCAGCAGGCCGACCTGGAGGTGGCGGCCCCGGCGACGCAGGCCGTTCACCGAGGCGGCGCAGGTCGCCAGGGAGCCGAGGGCGTCCAGCGACACATGGGCGCCGCCGCCGGTCAGTTCGCGTACCGCTTCTGCCGTGTCCGGGGCGCTCGCGCCGTCCACGCACTCCGCCGCCCCGAACTTCCTTGCCAGCGCGAGTGCTTGGGGTGAGATGTCCACCGCGACGACCCTGGCTCCGGAGGCCGCCGCGATCATCACCGCCGACAGGCCCACTCCCCCGCAGCCGTGCACCGCCACCCACTCCCCCGGTGCGACCCGGCCCCGCTGCACCACCGCGCGGAACGCCGTCGCGAACCGGCAGCCCAGCGAGGCCGCCGTCGCGTAGGACATCTCGTCCGGGATCGCGACCAGGTTCACGTCGGCGTGGTCCAGGGCGACGTACTGGGCGAAGGAACCCCAGTGGGTGAAGCCGGGCTGGGTCTGGCGCTCGCACACCTGCTGGTCGCCGGCCGCGCAGGCTCCGCACGTTCCGCAGGCGCACACGAACGGGACGGTGACGCGGTCGCCGGGGTGCCAGGCCGTCACCCTGTCGCCGACCGCCTCCACCACGCCGGCGAGCTCGTGGCCCGGTACGTGGGGGAGGGTGATGTCCGGGTCGTGGCCCTGCCAGCCGTGCCAGTCGCTGCGGCAGAGGCCGGTCGCCTCCACCCGGACGGTCACTCCGTGGGCTGCGGGAGTGGGGTCGGGTACGTGTCGCACTTCGGCGGGTTCACCGTATTGCTCGAACACCACCGCTTTCATGCGGGCTCCCATCGCCGTTGTCGTCTGCGGGTACATCGTGGCTGGTCGCGTTGTGCCCCGCGCCCCCAGGTGGGTTCTCTCCCCCCTCGCTGACACCGAACCGTTCGTGGAACCTTCGCAGCGGGCCCGGTGCCCACCAGGTCGCCGTCCCCGTCAGTCTCATCACCGCCGGGACCAGCAGGCTGCGGACGATCATCGCGTCCATCAGGACCGCCAGCGCGATGCCCAGGCCCAGCATCTTGGTGTTGGTCACGCGGGATGTGCCGATGGCGACCATCACCACCGCCAGGATCACTGCGGCCGCCGTGATCAGGCCGCCCGTGCGCTGGAGTCCGTGGCGGACCGCCTCGTGGTGGTCGCCCGTGCGGTCGTACTCCTCCTTGATGCGGGAGAGCAGGAACACGCCGTAGTCCATGGAGAGGCCGAAGGCCACGCAGAACATCAGGACCGGGAGGGTGGTCTCTATGGAACCGGAGCTGGTAAAGCCGAGCAGGCCGGAGAGGTGGCCGTCCTGGAAGACCCAGACCACGGCGCCGAACATCGCCGTGAGGCTCAGCGCGTTGAGCAGGACCGCCTGGATCGGGATCAGGACGCTGCCGGTCAGGAGGAAGACCAGGAGCAGGGTGACGACGACGATGAGGGCGGCGGCCCAGGGCAGCCGGCCGGCTATCGCGTGCTTGGAGTCGACCAGGACGGCCGCCGTGCCGGTCACCTTGGTGCTGAACGGGGCGTCCGCGGCGCGCAGTTGACCGACCAGCCGCTGGGCAGCGCTGTCGACCGCCTCGCCCTTGGGCAGCACCGTGAAGTACGCCGAGTCGCCCTTCACCAGGGGGCCGTCCACCCCGGCCACCTCGGGGAGTCGGGCGATCTCCGCCTTGTACGCGGTGTACTGCGCCGGTGTCGCCCGCCCTTCGGCGAGCACTTCGAGGCCGCCGCCGGGGTTGCCGGGGAAGCCGTCCCGGATGTGCTGCTGGACGACATGGGACTCGGCGCCCGAAGGGAGTTGGCGGTCGTCCGCGGTGCCGAACCTGACGCCCAGGAAGGGCAGTCCGAGCAGGACGAGCACCGCGGCGGTGGCCAGGGCGAAGAAGGGGGCCCGGCGCATCACGAGGTGCGCGAGGCGGGCCCAGGCCGTGCCTTCCCCGGCCGTCGGTGCCGGTGCCGGTCGGCCTCGGCGGAACAGGCGTCGTAGGTCGAGGGAGTTGACGCGGTGGCCGAGCAGCAGGAGGGCCGCCGGGAGGAGGATCAGGGCGGCTGCCGCGGCCAGGAGCACCACGGCTATGCCCGCGTAGGCGAAGGAGCGCAGGAAGTACATCGGGAAGACCAGCATCGCGGCCAGGGAGACGGCGACCGTGAGGGCGGAGAAGAGCACGGTGCGGCCTGCCGTGCGCAGGGTGGTGGCGATCGCCGTCAACGGCTCGGCGCCGGTGGAGAGTTCTTCCCGGAAGCGGCGGACGATGAACAGGGCGTAGTCGATGGCCAGTCCGAGGCCGAGGGCCGTCGTGAGGTTCATCGCGAAGACCGAGACGTCGGTGAACTCCGTGAGGCCGCGCAGCACCGCGTTCGTCCCCAGGATCGCCACGATGCCGATGCCGAGCGGGAGCAGGGCCGCGATCGCGGAGCCGAAGACCATCACCAGCAGGAGCAGCGTCACCGGGAGGGCGATCATCTCGGCGCGGGCGAGGTCCTCCTTGATGATCGTCTGCATCTCGTGGCGGACGGCGACGATGCCGCCGACCTTCACCTGCACCGGGCCGTGCGTGCCGCGCAGGGCGGGGGCGATGTGGTCCAGGGTGTCGTTCGTCGCCTTCTCGTCGCCCGTGAGGTGGGCGGCGATCAGCGCCTCGTGACCGTCTTTCGCGCGCAGGCCGGGAGACCTAGTCCGCCAGTACGAACCGACGCCTATGACCCCCTTCTCGCTCGCCAGCCGGGCGGTGAGGCGGTCGGCCTCGGCGGCGACCGCCGGGTCGTCCACCGAGGCGCTGCCCGAGTCGACGAGCAGCAGCAGATTGGGCTGCGAGGCCGGGAACTCGCGCTCCAGGGCCTTGGTCGCGTACGTCGACTGGGCCGTCGGGTCCTCCCAGCCGCCGCTGCCCAGCCGGTCGGCGACCCCGCTGCCGGCGACCACGGCGAGCGCGGTGAGCACGAGGGCGACGAGCAGCGACAACCGGGGGCGGGCGGTCACGAAACGCGTCCATGCGCCGAGGCGTGGTGGGCTGTTGACTTCGGTCATCGTGCGGTGCTCCCCTTCACCTTGACCCGGCCTCCGCGCAGACAGGTGGCATGGGTCGGTTCTGTCATAGACTGGCAAACACGAGAGACCGCTCGCGTTTGCCGGACCATCAGAATGCGAGCGACCACTCGCGTTTGTCAACGCCGTCCGGAGAGCTGGGGATAACTCGTGTCCGTGGACCAGGAGAAGGCCGGCCCCCGCCGCCAGGCCCGCGGCGAGCGCCGCATCGCCCAGCTGCTGGAGGCCGCCGCGTCCGTCTTCTGCACGACGGGCTACACCGCGTCCAGCACCAACGCCATCGCCCGCGAGGCCGGTGTCTCACCGGGCACGCTGTACCAGTTCTTCCCGAACAAGGAAGCGATCGCGATCGAGCTGGGCGACCGGCTACTGCACGAGATGCGCGACATGTACGGCGAGGCACTCGCCCCGGTGGACCCTTCGACCCCGCTGGAGGAGGCGGTGGGCGCGGTGGTCGACCGTTTCACCGACTTCAACCGCCGGCACCCGGTGTTCTTCACCCTGATGCACGGCCCCGACATCCCCGGCCGGCTCGCCGAGGAGCACGACGCGCTGCACGCGAACCTGCTCGCCGGGATAGAGGCGGTGATCGCGGTGTTCCTGCCCGACGCCCCCGCCGCCGACGTCACCCGCACCGCCCGCATGTGCCTGGGCCTCTACAAGGCCGGCCTCGAACTGATCCTCTCCCACGAGGGCGCCGAACGCGAGGCCTACGTAGCGGAGTTGAAGAACGTCCTGATCCGCTACCTGACCCCGATGGTCGCGGAGGCGCGGAGCACGGCCTGAGGAACGAAGCGCGGCCCGGGGGACGAGGCAGGGCCTGAAGAACGAAGCACAGCCTGGCGGACGAGGCAGGACCTGAGGCACCGAGCACGACCTGAGGCGCGGAGCGCGGCCGGGCTCGAACCCCGCCCCCCTCACCCGCCCGTCGTACACCCCATCGCCCGCCCGTCGTACGCCCCCTCACCCCCCATCGCCCGCCCGGCCGAGCACGTCCAGGCCGACCGGGATATCCGGAGGGGCCCCGAAGACGACCGGCGGGACCGGGAGGCGGCTGCCGATCGCATGGGCGGCAGGGGTACCCGTACGGCGACGGCCGTGGCCAGGATGAGCGTCCCGGACTGCGGTATGAGGCGTACCTACCATAAAGTGCCGGTAAATCTGCCCTGTAGGAGTACGAGGGGATTTGCCGTGACCTACTCTCCGCCGCCCGGTGCGCCCCGGGCCCGCATCCCCGGGCCGCAGCAGCCGCCGCCGACGTATCCGCAGATCCGTACGGGCCTGTGGAAGCACTGCCTGGGTGGCGGACTGGGACTGTGGGCGCTGACCGCGCTGGTCACGTACGCGACGAAGAACACCACCCTCCTGCCGACGCTGATCCTGCTCGGCAGCTTCCTGGTGCCGGTGACGTTCGTCCTGTGGGCGTACGAGCGGCACGGGCGCGACCTGGGCGTCAGCGTGATCCTGGGCTGCTTCCTGACCGGTGGCACGCTCGGGGTACTGGGCGCCTCGGTCATGGAGTACTACCTGTTGCACCCCTCCTTGTGGATGTTCGTCGGCGTCGGCCTCATCGAGGAGGCCGTGAAGCTGGGGGCGCTGATGTTCATGCTGCGACGGCAGCCGCGGCTGCACGGGATGCGCGCGGGCCTGATCCTCGGCGCGACCGTCGGCTTCGGCTTCGCCGCCCTGGAGAGCGCGGGGTACGCCTTCAACGCGGCCGTCTCCACGCAGGGCATCGATCTGCGGGCTCTCCTGGAGACCGAGATCCTGCGCGGTGTCCTCGCGCCCTTCGGGCACGGCCTGTGGACGGCGATCGCGGGTGGCGTACTGCTCACCTACCGGCAGCTGAACGGCCGCTTCCGCTTCACCGGCCCGGTCGCCGGAACGTTTCTCGGCGTCTCCTTGCTGCACGCCCTGTGGGACTCGACGCACGGCATCGCCATCTGGCTGGTGGCCCGGCTCTCGCGCACCGGCCTGGACAAGGAGCTGTTCGCCCAGGGGTACATCCCCCGGCCGACCGACCAGCAGGAGCATCTCTTCACGGCGTTCTCGGTGGGCGGGACGGTCCTCGTGGCCCTGCTCGGCATCGCCTGGGTGCGGTCGCTGGCCCGCCGTGATCCCTCTTGGAGAAATACCCCCTAGGGGTATACTCTGGGGACAGAGTGAGCCACCGTGGGCCACTCCGACCCCACACGCCTCCATGAGGAGAACGACATGACCGCCCAGACCGACACCCAGGGTTCCGTCACCACCGTCTACAAGGTGAGCGGGATGAGCTGCGGACACTGCGAGGGCTCCGTCTCCGGCGAGATCTCCGGACTGCCCGGTGTCAGCTCGGTGACGGCCGTCGCGTCGACCGGCGAGGTCACCGTCGTCTCCGCCGCCCCGCTCGACGACGAGAGCGTCCGCGCGGCGGTCGACGAGGCGGGCTTCGAACTCGTCGGCCAGGCCTGACCTGTACCGGCGTCAGCCCGAGCAGCACCCGTACGACACCTCTGTTCTCCGACCGGGCCGTGCCGACCAGCTGATACTGGCTCCGTGCGGTCCGGTCCGATGTCTGGAGTCCGGACATGACCAGCACCACCGCGACCAGCACCACCACAGGGACACCCATAGCCGCGGCCCCCGAAGTCGCCGCCGCCGAGGTCGAGTTGCTCATCGGCGGGATGACCTGCGCCTCCTGCGCGGCCCGCGTCGAGAAGAAGCTCAACCGCATGGACGGCGTCAGCGCCACGGTGAACTACGCGACCGAGAAGGCGAAGGTCAGCTACCCGGCGGGCATCCAGGTCGCCGACCTCATCGCGACCGTGGTGAAGACCGGGTACACCGCCGAGGAACCCGCCCCGCCGGAACCCGAGCCGGAGACCCCCAAGGACGACGACCCCGAACTCGCCTCCCTGCGCGAGCGGTTGACCGTGTCCGCCCTGCTCGCCCTGCCCGTGGTGCTGCTGTCGATGGTCCCGGCCCTGCAGTTCGACAACTGGCAGTGGCTCGCGCTCACCCTCGCCGCGCCCGTCGTCGTCTGGGGCGGACTCCCGTTCCACAGGGCCGCGTTCACCAACGCCCGGCACGGCGCCGCGACCATGGACACCCTCGTCTCGGTCGGCACGCTGGCCGCGTTCGGCTGGTCGCTGTGGGCGCTGTTCTTCGGCGACGCCGGCATGGCCGGCATGCACGACGAGTTCCGCCTCACCGTCGCGCGCACGGACGGCGCCTCCACGATCTACCTCGAAGTGGCCGCCGGAGTCGTCGCGTTGATCCTCCTGGGCCGCTATCTGGAGGCCCGCTCCAAGAGGCGCGCCGGGGCCGCCCTGCGCGCGCTCATGCAACTGGGCGCCAAGGACGTGGCCGTACTGCGGGACGGCCGTGAAGTACGGCTCCCGGTGGCCGAGTTGGCGGTCGGGGAACGGTTCGTCGTACGGCCCGGGGAGAAGATCGCGACCGACGGCACCGTCGTCGAGGGCGTCTCGGCGGTCGACGCGTCGATGCTGACCGGCGAGTCGGTGCCGGTGGACGTGGCACCGGGTGACACGGTCACCGGCGCGACCGTGAACGCCGGCGGGCGACTGGTCGTAGCGGCGAGCCGGGTCGGTTCGGACACCCAACTCGCGCGGATGGCGCGGCTGGTGGAGGACGCGCAGAACGGCAAGGCTGAGGTGCAGCGGCTCGCGGACCGGATCTCCGGGATCTTCGTGCCGGTGGTGCTGCTGATCGCGGTCGCCACCTTCGGGGCGTGGCTCGCGGTCACCGGTGACACGGCCGCCGCGTTCACCGCGGCCGTCGCCGTGCTGATCATCGCCTGCCCGTGCGCGCTGGGCCTGGCCACCCCGACCGCCCTCATGGTCGGCACCGGCCGCGGCGCCCAGCTCGGCATCCTGATCAAAGGCCCCGAGGTCCTGGAGTCCACCCGCCGCGTCGACACGGTCGTACTCGACAAGACCGGCACGATCACCACCGGCCGCATGACCCTCCAGGAGGTCTACGTCGCCGAGGGCACCGACGAACGCCAGTTGCTGCGGCTCGCGGGCGCCCTGGAGCACGCCTCCGAGCACCCCGTCGCACGGGCCGTCGCCGCGGGCGCGGAGGAGCGGGTCGGACCGCTGCCGCCGGCCGAGCACTTCGAGAACGTGCCGGGCCGCGGCGTCCGCGGCCGCGTGGAGGGCCGCGAGGTGGCCGTAGGGCGCCTCTACGGCGATCTCCCGGAGGAGTTGGCCCGCGCCCGCTCCGAGGCCGAGAGCGGCGGACGTACGGCCGTGGTGGTCGGCTGGGACGGAGTCGCGCGCGGGGTCGTCGCGGTCGCCGACGCGGTCAAGGAGACCAGCGCCGAGGCCGTACGCGAGCTGCGCGCCCTCGGACTCACCCCGGTCCTCCTGACCGGCGACAACCGCGCGGTGGCCGAGTCCGTGGCCGCCGCCGTCGGGATCGCCCCCGGGGACGTCATCGCCGAGGTGCTGCCCGAGGACAAGGTCGCCGTCGTACGACGGTTGCAGGGCGAGGGGCGGAGCGTCGCCATGGTCGGCGACGGCGTGAACGACGCCGCCGCGCTCGCCACCGCCGACCTCGGACTCGCGATGGGCACCGGGACGGACGCGGCGATCGAGGCGAGCGATCTGACGCTGGTGCGCGGGGACCTCCGGGTGGCCGCGGACGCGATCCGGCTCTCCCGGAGGACGCTCGGCACCATCAAGGGAAATCTCGTGTGGGCTTTCGGATACAACGTGGCGGCGCTCCCGCTGGCCGCCGCGGGCATGCTGAACCCCATGATCGCGGGGGCCGCGATGGCCTTCTCGTCGGTGTTCGTGGTCACCAACAGCCTGCGACTCAGGACATTTCGCTGAAGTCCCGCAAAGTTACCGGGAGTTACGGGAACCTGAAGTAAGAGTCCCTCTAGAGACCGAGGACGGCCTCACATAAGCTCTTCACAAGGCTCGCGCATCATCCTTACGCTGGGGTCCCGACCACGACATCGGGGCTCTTGCGCATCTAACGGACATATGCAAGAGACGCAGATCACAGTGATGTGAACGTAACCATCGAAGGGGTTCGAAGGTCTAAGTTGACGATGTCAGTAAGCGTCTTGGGGGGCGCGAACTGGCATCTGAGGATGTCTTGGGGGACTTCCTCAGAGATGCGTTGCCGGGACACGTACACCGGGGAGCTTTGAGCGGCCCTCTCGACGTGCGGTGTCCCGGCAGATCGCACACATCACTGGCACCACCCGGTAGTACGAGCAGTTCTGCCCGTTCTACTCAACGAGGCCCAAGTTCCATCGGGCTTCGGCACGACAGCGATTCAGGCGCTGGTTTCTCAAAGGCGCCCGGCCGGATCCCGTGGGGGGAATCCGCACCGGGACATGGGAAGGCGCCCTGTACGCCGGCCCGTGGGGGGACCGTCGGCAGGGCGCCTTCTTCCCGTTCCCCTCTTTTTTCGAGCTCGGTTCGCCTCCGGGACACAGACGCGCCCCTTCAACTCCCTCGCCGCGTAGCGCGAGGGAGTTGAAGGGGCGCGGGGAACTGCGCGACCAGCCCCCACCGGGCCCGCGGACAAAAACCGGCGGGACCCGGCGGAGAGCTCGGCGGAGTTGCTTCAGCGACCCTCGACCGGGACGAAGTCCCGCTCGACGACACCGGTGTAGATCTGCCGCGGGCGGCCGATGCGCGAGCCGGGCTCCTTGATCATCTCGTGCCACTGGGCGATCCAGCCCGGGAGACGGCCCAGGGCGAACAGCACCGTGAACATCTCGGTCGGGAAGCCCATGGCCCGGTAGATCAGGCCGGTGTAGAAGTCGACGTTCGGGTACAGGTTGCGCGAGACGAAGTAGTCGTCCGACAGCGCGTGCTCCTCGAGCTTCAGCGCGATGTCCAGCAGCTCGTCGGACTTGCCGAGGGCCGAGAGGACGTCGTGCGCCGCCGCCTTGATGATCTTCGCGCGCGGGTCGAAGGACTTGTACACCCGGTGGCCGAAGCCCATCAGGCGGACGCCGTCCTCCTTGTTCTTCACCTTGCGGATGAAGGAGTCGACATCGCCGCCGTTGGCCTGGATGCCTTCCAGCATCTCCAGGACGGACTGGTTGGCACCGCCGTGCAGCGGGCCCCACAGGGCGTTGATGCCGGCCGAGATCGACGCGAACATGTTGGCCTGCGAGGAACCGACCAGGCGGACCGTGGACGTGGAGCAGTTCTGCTCGTGGTCCGCGTGCAGGATCAGCAGCTTGTCGAGCGCGGAGACGACGACCGGGTCGAGGTCGTACTCCTGCGCCGGGACCGAGAAGGTCATGCGCAGGAAGTTCTCGACGTAGCCGAGGTCGTTGCGCGGGTAGACGAACGGGTGACCGATCGACTTCTTGTACGCGTACGCCGCGATCGTCGGGAGCTTGGCGAGCAGACGGATCGTGGAGAGGTTGCGCTGCTTCTCGTCGAACGGGTTGTGGCTGTCCTGGTAGAAGGTGGACAGCGCCGAGACGACCGACGACAGCATCGCCATCGGGTGGGCGTCGCGCGGGAAGCCCTTGTAGAAGTTCTTGACGTCCTCGTGCAGCAGGGTGTGCTGCGTGATGTCGTTCTTGAACACGGTGAGCTCGTCGACGGTCGGCAGCTCGCCGTTGATGAGCAGGTAGGCGACCTCCACGAACGTGGAGCGCTCGGCCAGCTGCTCGATCGGGTAGCCGCGGTACCGGAGGATCCCCTGCTCACCGTCGAGGTAGGTGATGGCGGATTTATAGGCGGCGGTGTTCCCGTAACCGCTGTCCAGCGTCACCAGACCGGTCTGGGCGCGGAGCTTCCCGATGTCGAAGCCCTTGTCGCCGACGGTGCTGTCGATCACCGGGTAGGTGTACTCGCCGTCGCCGTACCGCAGTACTACAGAGTTGTCGCTCACGTCATCCCTCACCGACGTTGTGCCTCTTCTTCGAGGTTGCCCTGACTGTCTCTACCATCCCCCATTTGGCGCAGGAGAGTGCACTCGGGGTCGACCATTGGGCCTATTGGCGGCACTCAGTGCCGCCAACCTGCTCATCCTGCCTCCTCCACCCCGGCATCTGGAAGTGCTGTGTGACCTTCCTGACTCATTTGATCGATCATTTTTCATGATGAGTCGGGGCTGCGGCCGGTCACGGACCCGAGAGTCTGAAGTCCAAGGCCGTGCAGCGCCTGCCCGCGGACACCGTGCGCACCGCCTGCCCGATCGCCTTGCGCGATCCGACCAGCACGACCAGCCGCTTCGCCCGGGTCACGGCCGTATACAGCAGGTTCCGCTGGAGCATGGTCCACGCGCTGGTGGTGACCGGGATCACCACGGCCGGATATTCGCTGCCCTGGGAGCGGTGGATCGTCACCGCGTACGCGTGCGACAGCTCGTCCAGTTCGTCGAATTCGTACGCCACTTCCTCGTCCTCGTCCGTCAGCACGGTGAGGCGCTGGTCCACCGGGTCGAGTGAGGTGACGACGCCGACCGTGCCGTTGAAGACGCCGTTCTCGCCCTTGTCGTAGTTGTTGCGGATCTGGGTGACCTTGTCGCCGACGCGGAAGACCCGGCCGCCGAACCGCTTCTCGGGGATGTCGGGGCGGCCGGGGGTGATCGCCTGTTGCAGCAGTCCGTTCAGGTTGCCCGCGCCCGCCGGGCCCCGGTGCATGGGTGCGAGCACCTGCACGTCCCGGCGCGGGTCGAGCCCGAACTTGGCCGGAATCCGCCGCGCCGCCACGTCCACGGTGAGCCGGCCGGCCTCCTCCGTGTCGTCCTCGACGAAGAGGAAGAAGTCCTTCATGCCGTCGGTGACGGGGTGCTGGCCGGAGTTGATCCGGTGCGCGTTGGTGACGACGCCGGACTGCTGGGCCTGCCGGAACACGCGCGTGAGGCGTACGGCGGGGATCGGACCGCCGTCGGCGAGCAGATCGCGCAACACCTCGCCGGCGCCGACGCTGGGGAGCTGGTCCACATCGCCGACGAAGAGGATGTGCGTCCCCGGGGGTACGGCTTTCACCAGCTTGTTGGCGAGGAGGAGGTCGAGCATGGAGGCTTCGTCGACCACGACCAGGTCGGCGTCCAGGGGCCGGTCCTTGTCGTACGCCGCGTCGCCGCCGGGCTTGAGCTCCAGCAGGCGGTGGACGGTCGAGGCCTCGGCGCCGGTCAGTTCCGCGAGGCGTTTCGCCGCGCGGCCGGTGGGGGCGGCGAGGACGACCTTGGCCTTCTTCGCGCGGGCCAGCTCGACGATCGAGCGCACGGTGAAGGACTTGCCGCAGCCGGGACCGCCGGTGAGGACCGCGACCTTCTTGGTGAGGGCGAGCTTGACGGCGGCCTCCTGCTCGGGCGCGAGCTCCACGCCCGTACGCCCCTTCAGCCATCCCAGCGCCTTGTCCCAGGCCACGTCGTGGAAGCCGGGCATACGGTCCGCGTCGGTGTGGAGGAGGCGGCGGAGCTGGGCGGCGAGGGAGAGTTCGGCACGGTGGAAGGGGACGAGGTAGACGGCGGTGACGGGGTCGGGGCTGCCGTCGGGACCGGGAACCTTCTCCCGTACGACACCGGGGTCGCCCGACTCCTCGTCCGGGAGGGCGAGTTCGGCGAGGCACTCGATGACGAGGCCGGTGTCGACCTGGAGGAGTTTGACCGCGTCGGCGATCAGGCGCTCTTCGGGGAGGTAGCAGTTGCCCTGGTCGGTGGCCTGCGAAAGGGCGTACTGGAGGCCCGCTTTGACGCGCTCCGGGCTGTCGTGCGGGATGCCGACGGACTGGGCGATCTTGTCGGCGGTGAGGAACCCGATGCCCCAGACGTCGGAGGCGAGGCGGTAGGGCTGGTTCTTGACCACGGAGATCGACGCGTCGCCGTACTTCTTGTAGATGCGCACCGCGATCGACGTCGACACCTCGACGCTCTGGAGGAACAGCATGACCTCCTTGATCGCCTTCTGCTCCTCCCAGGCCTCGGCGATCTTCTTCGTCCGCTTGGGCCCGAGTCCCGGGACCTCGATGAGGCGCTTGGGCTCGTCCTCGATGATCTGAAGGGTGTCCAGGCCGAAGTGCTGGGTGATGCGGTCGGCGAAGACCGGGCCGATGCCCTTGACGAGGCCGGAGCCGAGGTAACGCCGGATGCCCTGGATGGTGGCCGGGAGGAGGGTCGTGTAGTTCTCCACGGTGAACTGCTTGCCGTACTGGGGGTGCGAGCCCCAGCGGCCCTCCATACGGAGGGATTCACCGGCCTGGGCCCCGAGGAGCGCCCCGACGACCGTGAGGAGATCACCGGCACCGCGCCCGGTGTCGACCCGGGCGACCGTGTAGCCGTTCTCCTCGTTGGCGTACGTGATGCGCTCCAGGACGCCTTCGAGGACGGCGAGGTGTCGTTCGCCCGGGGAATTCGCCGCCTGCTGAGCCATGGTCCGACGGTACTGGTGCGCACTGACAGTCAGCGCGGGGGAGCGGATTTCAGGGCTTCGAGGAACGGGGTGAAGGCGGGGGTGGGGAAGGTGAGGGTGGCTCGGGTGGGGGCTTTCGAGTCGCGGACGGCGAAGTGGGTGGGGGTGGGGGCTATCTCCACGCAGTTGTTGCCGTCGCCGCCACCGGAATGGGACGACTTCCGCCAGTTGCCCGTGCGTTGGCTCGCGATCTCCACGCAGGAGTTGCCATCACCCGCCCCGGAGTACGACGACTTACGCCAGTTGTCGAGGGTGTCCATGGGGTGCCTCACAGCTCTTTGACCAGCCCGTCGATGAAGTCACGCGATCGCCCGGGGTCCAGTGACATGCCTTCTACTCTACGGAAGAGCGTTCGAAATACGCCGAGCTGAGCCTCGGAATCGATGAAGGCAGCCGCGTGCGGCGCGTCCCCGACGGCCGTGTCCAGCTTGGGTACGGCACCGCCCGCCAGCATCGCGGAGGTCCAGGACCCGCCGAAGCCGTCCAGGTCGAACGGGATGACCCGCACGGTGACGTTGTCGGTGTCGGAGGCTTCCAGGATCGCTTTGCCCTGCATCCGGTGGCGCACGCGCAACTCCAGTTCCTCACCGAGAAGTTCAGGGATCCTGTCGGAGAAGATGGCGCGGGCGTAGCCGTGGCGGTTGAGGTGGCGTTCGGGCCGAACTACGCCACAGGGCAGGGGATTTCAGGCTTCGAACGGTTCGGGGAGCATGTCACCAAGGCCAGGGACAGATACGAGGGGCGTTCGAGATAGAAGCCCAGTGAGACGTCAGCGCCCGACTCCAGACGTTCGGCAGCGGAGTTCACCAGGCGGGCCAGACCGGTGGCGTCGCGTTCCGCTTCGGAGGCGAAGCGGAACGCATTCTCCGCGAGTTGTTCCCCGAGCCATGACGCCGCTTCCTTCGCCTCCTCCCACGTGGCGCGCACGAGCGAGGGAGGCTTGATGAGCCAGTACGCCGTTTCGAGTGGCGGAAGATCCACCGTCGGGAACTCCGCCGCCACTTCGCGGTAGCGCCGGGTCAGTTCCGGCCTGCCTTCGGTAGGTGGCGGCTCCGGATGCGGAGGCCGTCGTAGCGCTTCATGGTCGAAGCGGTCCTTGGGGCCGGTCCACAGATAGCCATGATGGTGCACGGGCAGTCGCCGTTCCGAGAGATGCCGACCGGACCGGCCCCGGGGATGTGTGAGGGGCGGCCCGGCCGGCGAAGGGGACGGATCAGACGTTGAGGCCGAAGCGCGCCGGGTCGATCCCGGCCGCGTCCAATTCCTCCGTGGTGAATCGCAGCGGCTGCGCGTCCGGTCGCTTGCTGTCACCGATGGCCCAGGCGTCGCCGCCGATACGGGCGAGGGTCACGCAGCCTTCGGTACAGGGTCCGCCGCACGCCTTCACGAACGAGGTCCCATTGATGTCGAGCGCGTACAGGTCAGTTTCGTTCTGCATCGCTGCAACTGCCTTCCTACTGAGCTGATCACGGCCATGACTGACCGCCGCCGCCCGCAGAGGGCGGGAGTGCAGGGGAGAGGGAGACCGACGCCTCAGTGATCGGAGACTTCAGCGCGCGCCGCGCAACGCGGGCGCCGGCACGGGGGCCATTCCGAAATGACCAGGGGAGCCAGGTCCACGTCGCCGCCGAAAACGGCCCCTTCGGGCGCGCAGGACCGTCCGGAGTCACGAGATCCGTAGAGTCATCAGGGGACGGTCGGCGAAGAGGTCCGAGTCGGATCTCATGCCGCGTGCGCCTCGGCCCGGTGCCGGCGAATCCTCACATTGGCGTCGGAGACGGCGCTGGAGTCTCCTGCGGAACGGGCGTTCTCGCGGGCCACCGACAAGGACAGGCACTCGGAGCAGCCGGGTACCGCCGTAGGCTCACGCGGAGGTTCGATCATGCCCGTGCCCGCCGTGGCCCCGGACCGGGGATCGGGCATTCTCTCTTCGCTTTCCATGGCGTCATCTTCGGCAGGCCGCAGCAGCTTCTCTAGCCTGTTTCCTGTTCCCGCAAGAATTCGTCGCGGATGTTCTCGATGATGCTTCGCATGCCGTCACCGGACACGGCCATCTGCTCGAATCCATGAAACTTGTCGATGTAGAGTTCCACATCCCTGGGGTCCGTGACGACCACTTCGGCATGGACCGTTTCCACCGTGACCATCCGGTCGTCGCGAATGACGAACGCATGATTCGCGATGTCGCGCTGCTGAACCTTCAAGGGAACTACTCGAATGTCTACGTGAGAGAGTCGCGAAATGGAAACGATGCGGTCGAGCTGCGCTGCCATCATCTGCGGCGGGACGATTCGCCACCGCAGGACAGGTTCGGTGATGATGAACCGCAGTGACTTCTTGTCGTCGTAGAGGACCGCTTGGCGTTCAAGTCGACCGTTGATCGTACGGCTGAGCGTGTCCGCGCTGAGGTTGTGACGTAGCAGAACGGCCCGGATGTATTCCGGTGTCTGGAGCAGACCGGGAACCAGCGCCGGTTGGAACAGCCGCAGCGTCGACATCTGAGTCTCCAGCGCCTTGGCGGCCTGCTGCCCCTTGTGGACTCCCATCCGCTTGAGGAGGCGCCACGCTGTCGCTTCGGTCGCCGACGCTCGTGCGGCCTCCGCGTACTCCGCCTTGACTTCGTCGGATACTCCGATGGCCGTCAGGATGCGCTCAACGTCCGGCGCGCCGACTGCCAGCTTCGCATTTTCGATCTTGGACAGCTTCGACGGAGACATGAGAGCGCTGCGGGCCACCGCTTTGGCCTCCTTCCCGGATGCCATCCGCAGCGCCCGCAGCGCGGCTCCAAGCTGTGCTCTGTTCACGCCCGGTACTCGGCCCACCATTCAGTGAACGGCACCGCCTGTGCGAGGGCCAGGTCACGGAAGCCCGTGAATTCCACCGTTCGTTCCGGCGACAGGACTTCCGCCCCCAGGAATTTTCCGGTTCCGTCGTATTCCATGGCCGCCACCGACTCGGAGTCGAACAACCAGAAGTCCGGCACGTCCACCAGAGGGTTGGGCCTGTCGGTGACGTCGAGAATGAAGAACTCTTCGCCGCCCGACATGTTCTTCTGATACCCCCACCCGAGTTCGAACCTGAGGTAATCCGAGAGCGGGCGGAGCAGAATGTGAACGCGATAGATCCGTTTACCATTCCCTGTGTGCGATCGGAGTTCTTCGACCCAGCCCGCGTTGTAGTCGTCCGGCTGCGGCTCGCCGGCCAGGAAAGCGCGATACGCGTCGACGTTTCCTGATCTGCTGTAGTCGTCGAGGGTTTCGAGGCGGAACGCCTCCCGCTCGAACGTATCGAAGAGGTCCCCGAGAGTCCTAGACGAGGTTGTCACGGATGGCCTTCTGAATCAGTTCCATCGGGATCTCGACCAGGTTTTCATGCGCGGGAATCTCAAGTCCGTGATCGGTCGGCGTCTCTCCCTGCACCAGGAGGGTGCCGCGATCCGTCGCATAGATCGTCGGGCAGTCCTTGATGTCGCACGTGCTGACCAGTTTGGTGACCTTCATGGTCCGGGTTCCCCTCCGCCATGTCACTGCCGGTGCGCCGCTCCGAGTCGATGCTCCCGAGTCGGAGACGGACGGGTCAAGCGATCACAGTTGCCGGAACGGGAAACAACGGAACTCCGGGGGCTCCCCGACTCCCGGTCCCCGAGCCCACGGCAGCTCGCCCCCGGTCTGGTCTGCGAGGCCCAGGGGCGCTCCGTACTGCTGCGGCAGCCGCAAGGCCCGTACGAGACACAGCAGTTGTACACCGCCGCGTACGCCTGTCCGATCGGTCCGTCCGGTCGTCGGGCGGGCGGCTGGGCGAGCGCCGCGACCCGTTCCCGATGTCGTTGGACGACACCGGCACCGTCCACCTGTGCGGGCACACCTCCCGCCGCACCGTCGGCGTCAACTCCTATCTCCTGCGCCGCCCGGCCGGCACCCGACGATGGTGGACACCCCGCGCTGGAGCCCCACGCAGGCGGACCGCCATGAGGCGTTCGGGTCGGTCACCGACGTACTGCTGACCCATCGCGACCATGCCGCCCACGGCCGTCGGTACGCCGACCGATTCGGTGCCCGGCTCTGAATCCACGAGGGCGATCTCGACGCAGCCCCGGACGTCGACCGGGTGCTGCGCGGCGACGAGCCAGCCGAGGTCGGCGCGGGGGCGGTCGCCGTGCCCTCCCCCGGGCACACCCGGGGCAGCGTGCTCTGTATGGCCGACGAGCGGTACTGCTTCACCGGCGACAGCTTCTGCTGGTCCCGTACGACGGTGGACATCGAGGTGCAACAGCGTCGCCTGGTACGCAATCCGGGAGCTGGCCGCCTCCCTGGCTCGGACCGCCGACCGGCTCCGCTTCGAGTGGCTGCTGCGGACCACGGCAATCGGCGGCACCTCCCCCACGACGAGATGTCCCGCTGGCCGCTGGCGCTCACGGCCAGGACCGAGCAGCTCCGGCCCCGCCCTGTGGACTTCACCGCGGTGCGCTGGTGAGAGCCGGTCCGTGACGTCGTCACGTGACGTCCTCCGCGACCTCGTCCGAGTCCACGTCCGCCTCCGCGACCTCGTCCGAGTCCACGTCCGCATCTGTGACCTCGTCCGAATCCGCGTCCGACGGACCCCGGTGGGCCGGGGACCACTCCCCCTCGACCCCTTCCTCTCATCACGATCCGGTCTCAGGGTCTTGATTTACTCCCGTGTAATCGATTCCAATCCTCCGTGTAATCGATTCCACGAGGAGGTGGAACGGCGATGGCGAGCATCAAGGACGTCGCCGCCGGGGCCGGGGTTTCCGTGGCCACGGTGTCGCGGGTGTTGAATGACCATTCGTCGGTCAGTGACGACGCACGGACGCGCGTGCTGGCCGCCGTGGAAGCGCTGGGCTATCGGCCGAACGCCGTCGCCCGTTCGCTGCGCACCGATCAGACCCGCACCCTCGGCCTGGTCATCAGCGACGTGCTCAACCCGTACTTCACCGAACTGGCCCGTTCCGTCGAGGAAGAGGCCCGTGCGCTCGGGTACAGCGTCATCATCGGCAACGCCGACGAGCGGCCGGAGCTCCAGGACCACCACGTGCGGACCCTGCTGGACCGGCGTATCGACGGACTGCTCGTCTCCCCCACCGACGGCGGCTCCCCCGGCATGCTGGACGCCGCCCGCGCGGGCACCCCGATGGTGTTCGTGGACCGGTGGATCCCGGGCGTGGACGTGCCGGTCGTGCGGGCCGACGGGCGGGCCGCCGTCCGGGATCTCGTCGCCCATCTGCACGGGCTCGGGCACCGCCGGCTCGCGATCATCGCGGGCCCCGCCGCCACGACGACCGGCAGTGAGCGCGTCGCCGCCTTCCGGGACGCGCTCGCCGAGTACGGGATTCCGCTCCCCGACGCCTACATCGGGCAGGGCGACTTCCAGGCCGAGAGCGGGCGGCGGGTGACCGAGGGGTTCCTCGACCTGCCCGAGCCGCCCGAGGTCGTGTTCGCCGCCGACAACCTGATGGCCCTGGGTGCCCTGGACGCCGTACGCGCGCGTGGGCTGCGGGTTCCGGAGGATCTCGCGCTGGCCGCGTTCGACGACATCCGGTGGTTCGTGCACACCGATCCGCCGATCACCGCGATCTCCCAGCCCACGGGTGAGCTGGGGCGGGCCGCCGTACGCGCCCTGGTCGACCGGATCGAGGGGCGGGCGCCGCGGTCCGTCACCCTTCCCGCCCGGCTCGTCGTGCGCCGCTCGTGCGGTGAGCCGGGCGACTCCGCTCTCCCCCACTCCCCTGTTCACCCTGTTCGAAGGAGCCAGCCGTGAGCAACCAGGACGAGTTGCTGCGCATCGAAGGCATTCGCAAGACCTTCCCCGGTGTGGTCGCGCTGGACGGCGTCGACTTCGATCTGCGCCGGGGCGAGGTCCATGTGCTGCTCGGTGAGAACGGCGCGGGCAAGAGCACCCTCATCAAGATGCTCTCCGGCGCCTACCGTCCCGACGGCGGCCGTGTCCTGGCCGGCGGCGAGGAGGTGCGCATCCATGACGCGCAGGACTCCGCGCGGCTCGGGATCGCCACCATCTACCAGGAGTTCAACCTCGTCCCCGATCTGACGGTCGCCGAGAACATCTTCCTGGGGCGGCAGCCGCGTCGGCTCGGGATGATCGACCGGAAGCGGATGGAGGCCGATGCCGCCGTTCTGCTGGAGCGGGTGGGGGTCACCGTCTCTCCCCGCGCGCGTGTCCGTGAACTCGGTATCGCCCGGCTCCAGATGGTCGAGATCGCCAAGGCCCTCAGCCTCGACACCCGCGTGCTGATCATGGACGAGCCGACCGCCGTGCTGACCTCGGAAGAGGTCGAGAAGCTGTTCTCCATCGTGCGCCAACTCCGCGCGGACGGCGTCGGGATCGTCTTCATCACCCACCACCTGGAGGAGATCGCCGCCATCGGTGACCGCGTCACCGTCATCCGGGACGGGAAGAGCGTGGGGCAGGTGCCTGCCTCCACCCCCGAGGACGAGCTCGTACGGCTCATGGTCGGGCGGTCCATCGAGCAGCAGTATCCGCGTGAACGGGCCGACACCGGCGCCGCGTTGCTCTCCGTCGAGGGGCTCACCCGGGACGGTGTCTTCCACGACATCAGCTTCGAGGTGCGGGCCGGCGAGGTCGTCGGCATCGCCGGGCTCGTCGGGGCGGGTCGTACCGAAGTCGTACGGGCTGTCTTCGGGGCCGACCCGTACGACCGGGGGACCATCACGGTCTCCGGTGACCGTGTCCCCAGGCATGACGTCAACGCGGCCATGACCGCCGGGATCGGGCTCGTGCCCGAGGACCGCAAGGGGCAGGGGCTCGTCCTCGACCAGTCCGTGGAGGAGAACCTCGGGCTCGTCACCATGCGGGCCGCGACCCATGGCGGGCTCGTCGACCTCAAGGGGCAGCGCGCCGCCGCCGCGCGGATCGCGGAGCAGCTGGGCGTACGGATGGCCGGACTCGGCCAGCAGGTACGGACGTTGTCCGGTGGCAACCAGCAGAAGGTCGTCATCGGCAAGTGGCTGCTCGCCGACACCAAGGTGCTGATCCTCGACGAGCCGACCCGTGGCATCGACGTCGGCGCCAAGGTCGAGATCTATCAGCTCATCAACGAACTCACGACCGCCGGCGCCGCCGTCCTCATGATCTCCAGCGATCTGCCCGAAGTCCTCGGCATGAGCGACCGGGTGCTGGTCATGGCCCAGGGACGCATCGCGGGCGAGCTGTCCACCGAACAGGCCACGCAGGACTCCGTGATGGCGCTCGCCGTCAGCACACCCGGCACATCAACCGACGCGACTACCGCTGTGGAGGGCCACCGTGGCCACTGACACGCTCAAGAGCACGACGGGCGCGAGCGGCGCCTCGGGAATCCGCCGACTGCTCCTGGACAACGGGGCGTTGACCGCCCTCATCGTCCTGGTCATCGCCATGTCGGCGCTGTCCGGCGACTTCCTGACCACCGACAACCTCCTCAACGTCGGCGTCCAGGCGGCCGTGACCGCCATCCTCGCCTTCGGTGTCACCTTCGTGATCGTCTCGGCGGGCATCGACCTGTCGGTCGGTTCGGTGGCGGCCCTGTCGGCCACGGTGCTGGCCTGGAGCGCCACCCAGCACGGCGTCCCGGTCGTCCTCGCCGTGATCCTCGCGATCGCCACCGGCATCGCGGCCGGTCTCGTCAACGGCTTCCTCATCGCCTACGGCAAACTCCCGCCGTTCATCGCGACGTTGGCGATGCTGTCGGTGGCGCGCGGGCTGTCCCTGGTGATCTCGCAGGGCTCCCCGATCGCCTTCCCCGACTCGGTCTCGCACCTCGGCGACACCCTCGGCGGCTGGCTGCCGGTGCCGGTCCTGGTGATGATCGCGATGGGTCTCGTCGCGGCCTTCGTCCTCGGCCGCACGTACATCGGCCGTTCGATGTACGCCATCGGCGGCAACGAGGAAGCCGCACGGCTGTCCGGTCTGCGGGTCTCGAAGCAGAAGCTCGCGATCTACGCCCTGTCCGGTGTCTTCGCCGCCGCCGCGGGCATCGTCCTCGCCTCCCGGCTCTCCTCCGCGCAGCCGCAGGCCGCCGACGGTTACGAGCTGGACGCGATCGCCGCGGTCGTCATCGGCGGCGCCTCGCTGGCGGGCGGCACCGGCAAGGCGTCCGGCACCCTCATCGGCGCGCTGATCCTCGCGGTGCTGCGCAACGGCCTCAACCTCCTCTCCGTGTCGGCCTTCTGGCAGCAGGTCGTCATCGGTGTGGTGATCGCGCTCGCGGTCCTGCTGGACACCGTGCGACGCAAGGCGGGCGCGACTCCCGTCTCCGGCGCGGGCGGTGGCGGCAAGGGCAGGCAGGCGACGACGTACGCGCTCGCGGCGGTCGTCACGATCGCGATCGTGGGCGCGACCTCGTTCCTGCACAACGACTCCTCCACGAGCACGAAGCCCAAGCTCGGTCTGTCGCTCTCCACGCTCAACAACCCGTTCTTCGTGCAGATCCGGTCAGGTGCGCAGGCCGAGGCGAAGAAGCTGGGACTGGACCTCACCGTCACGGACGCGCAGAACGACGCCTCGCAGCAGGCCAACCAGCTTCAGAACTTCACCAGTTCGAACTACGGCGCGATCATCGTCAACCCGGTGGACTCGGACGCGGCGAGCAACTCCGTGAAGGCCGCGGACAAGGCGAAGATCCCGGTCATCGCCGTCGACCGGGGCGTCAACAAGGCGGCCGTGGACACCCTCGTCGCCTCCGACAACATCGCGGGCGGTGAACTCGCCGCCAGGACCGTCGCCGAGAAGCTCGGCGGCACCGGCAGGATCGTCATCCTCCAGGGCCAGGCGGGCACGTCGGCGGCGCGTGAGCGCGCGGAGGGCTTCGCCAAGGGGCTCAAGGCCTACCCCGGCATCCAGGTCCTCGCCCAGCAGCCGGCCGACTTCGACCGCACCAAGGGCCTCGACGTGATGTCGAACCTGCTCCAGGCACACCCCGACGTCCAGGGCGTCATCGCCGCCAACGACGAGATGGCGCTCGGCGCGATCAAGGCGCTCGGCTCCAAGGCCGGCACGTCGGTCTCGGTGGTCGGCTTCGACGGCACCCCGGACGGTCTGACCGCCGTCAAGCAGGGCACTCTGTACGCGTCCGTGGCCCAACAGCCCAGCCAGTTGGGCAAGATCGCCGTGGACAACGCGCTGCGCGCCGCCCAGGGCAAGAAGGTGGAGACGACGGTGAAGGTGCCGGTCAAGGTCGTCACCAAGGCCAACGTGGCCGGGTTCACCGGCTGACATCGACCGGCTGACACGGACCGGCTCGGCGCTCCAGGGCACCACTCCAAGTCACCACTGTGGGGAGTCAATTGATGTACGACTACGACCTCCTGGTCGTGGGATCGGCCAACGCCGACCTCGTGATCGGCGTCGAGCGGCGGCCGGGCGCCGGCGAGACGGTCCTCGGGTCCGACCTGGCCGTCCACCCCGGCGGCAAGGGTGCCAACCAGGCGGTCGCCGCCGCCCGGCTGGGAGCCCGTACGGTCCTGCTGGCCCGGGTCGGCGACGACGCGCACGGCCGGCTGCTGCTCGACTCGCAGCGGGCCGCCGGTGTCGACACGGTGGGCGTGCTGGTCGGCGGGGCGCCGACCGGGGTCGCGCTGATCACCGTGGACCCGTCCGGCGACAACAGCATCGTGGTGTCGCCCGGCGCCAACGCGAAGCTGTTCCCCGTGGACGTCCAGGCCGCCGGGTGCCTCTTCCAGGCCGCCCGGGTGGTCTCCGTACAGCTGGAGATCCCGCTGGAGACGGTCGTGGAGGTCGTACGGAATCTCGCGGAGGGCAGCCGGTTCGTGCTGAACCCGTCGCCGCCCCGGCCGCTGCCGCCCGAAGTCCTGGCCGCCTGCGACCCGTTGATCGTCAACGAGCACGAGGCGAAGGTGATCCTCGGGGACGCGCGCGTGGGCGAGCGGCCCGAGGACTGGGCGCGCGTCCTGCTGGCGAAGGGACCGCGTTCCGTGGTCGTGACGCTCGGCGCGGAGGGCGCGTTGGTGGCCACCAAGGAGGGGGTGACCCGGGTGCCGTCCGTGAAGGTGGACGCCGTGGACACCACGGGCGCGGGTGACGCGTTCACCGCGGCGCTGGCCTGGAAGCTGGGCGCGGGGCTGTCACTGGCCGAGGCGGCGCAGTACGCGGCCCGGGTCGGCGCGGTCGCGGTGACCCGTAGGGGTGCCCAGGACTCCTTCCCCAGGGCGGACGAGGTCGCGGAGCTGTGAAGAAGGCAGGAATCCTCAACCGTCATCTCTCCGGCGCGCTGGCCGAGTTGGGGCACGGGGACGGGGTGCTGGTCTGCGATGCCGGGATGCCGATCCCCAGGGGTCCCCGGGTGGTGGACCTGGCGTTCCGGGCCGGGGTGCCGTCGTTCGCGGAGGTACTGGACGGGCTGCTGGCCGAGCTGGTCGTGGAGGGCGCCACGGCGGCGAGCGAGGTGCGCGACGCCAACCGCGCGGCCACGGCGCTGCTCGACGCCCGCTTCCCCGACGGCCTGGACCTCGTCCCCCATGAGCGGCTCAAGGAGCTGTCGGCGGACGCCCGGCTGATCGTCCGCACGGGCGAGGCGCGGCCGTACGCGAATGTGCTGCTGCGGTGCGGGGTGTTCTTCTAGAGACCGTTCGAGACCATAAATTCGAGGGGGCCCGGTCCGTCGACCGTGCCCCCTCGGGTTTTCCCCTCCGGTATCAGAACCCCTCGTGATCCCCCCAGATCCCCCTCCAAGAGTCCTGATGCCAAGTACGACCCACGTCCCGCAGGGAGGGTTGTACGACATCTTGAGAAATTTTCAAGACGAGCTCCGGGTGCCGACCAAACCGGGCGGACGTAGCGTTTCAGACATGAGCGAAGACTCGGCTACGACCTTCCAGGGCGCCGTCCTCGACGAGCTGGGCGACGACAAGGTGCGGGAGATCGCGGGGCTGCTGGGCACGGACGAGGCGGTCGCCCGGGACGTGGTCGACACGACCGCGGCGGCGCTGTCCGGCGAGGCGGCGGCAGCGGAGCCCGCGCAGACGCCTCCGGAGGCCCCGCTGTGGGGCGTGGCCACGCTGGGCGGTTTCGCGACCGGTGGGGTCATGGCCGGGGTGCTGGCCAAGGCGTCCAAGCCGGTGGCGAACGCGGTGGCCAAGAAGACGGGGCTGCCGCCGGCGGCCGTCGCACGGGTCGTCGAGATGCTGGTCCCGGTGGTGCTGACGGTGCTCACGAAGCGCGCGGCACAGAAGAAGTAGCCCGCGCGGTGCGGGTGCCGGGCGGCCGGTACGGCTCACGGTGACTCCCACGTCTGCCGGACCACGTGCTCCACGAACCGCGCCGCCGTCTCCGCGAGCACCTCGCGCCCGTCCCGGGCCCACAGGCCGTCGTTGAACAGCTCGACCTCGATGGACCCGGTGTATCCGGCGGCCTCGACGTACGACAGCCACTCCCGCATGTCGATCGCGCCGTCCCCGATCTGCCCGCGGCCGTTCAGCACGCCCTCGGGCAACGGGGTGGTCCAGTCCGCGAGTTGGAAGGTGTGGATACGGCCGCCCGCACCCGCGCGGGCGATCTGCTCGGGCGCCCGGTCGTCCCACCAGATGTGGTACGTGTCGACCGTGACCCCGACCTGCTGCGCCGGGAACCGCTCGGCGAGGTCGAGGGCCTGGGTGAGCGTCGAGACCACGCAGCGGTCGGAGGCGTACATGGGGTGCAAGGGCTCGATGGCCAGCCGTACGCCCCGCTTCTCGGCGTAGGGCCCCAGCTCGCCCAGCGCGTCGGCGATCCGCTCCCGCGCGCCGTGCAGGTCCCTGGAACCGGCCGGGAGACCACCGGACACGAGCACGAGGGTGCCGGTGCCGAGCGTGGCGGCCTCGTCGACGGCGCGGCGGTTGTCGTCGAGGGTGCGGGCGCGCTCGGCCGGGTCGAGCGCGGTGAGGAAGCCGCCCCTGCACAACGTTGTCACCGTGAGCCCCGCGTCACGGACCAGCTTGGCGGTCGCCTCCACGCCGTACGACTGGACGGGTTCGCGCCACAGTCCGACACCGGGGACATCCAACTCCAGGCAGGCGTCGACCAGTTCGGGCAGGCCGAGCTGCTTCACCGTCATCTGGTTGATGGAGAAGCGGGACAGGTCGGGATTGCTCACTGGGTCACTCCGTACAGGGCGAGCAGGTTCTTCATCCGCTCCTCGGCGAGCTTCGGGTCGGGGAACAGGCCCAGTCCGTCGGCGAGTTCGTAGGCGCGGGCGAAGTGCGGGAGGGAGCGGGCCGACTGGAGTCCGCCGACCATGGTGAAGTGCGTCTGGTGGCCCGCGAGCCAGGCCAGGAAGACCACGCCCGTCTTGTAGAAGCGGGTCGGCGTCTGGAAGAGGTGGCGGGACAACTCGACCGTCGGATCGAGGAGTTCACGGAATCCGGCCGTGTTCCCGGTGTCCAGGACGCGCACCGCCTCCGCCGCCAGCGGGCCGAGCGGGTCGAAGATGCCGAGCAGGGCGTGACTGAAGCCCTGTTCGTCGCCCGCGATCAGCTCGGGGTAGTTGAAGTCGTCGCCCGTGTAGCAGCGCACGCCCTGCGGCAGCCGGCGCCGGATGTCGATCTCCCGCTGAGCCTCCAGGAGCGACACCTTGATGCCGTCGACCTTGTCGGGGTGCGCCGCGATGACGTCGAGGAACGTGCCGGTGGCCGTGTCGAGGTCGGACGAACCCCAGTAGCCCTCCAGCGCCGGGTCGAACATCGGGCCCAGCCAGTGCAGGACGACGGGCTCGGTGGCCTGGCGGAGCAGGTGGCCGTAGACCTCCAGGTAGTCCTCGGGCCCCTTGGCCACGGCCGCGAGCGCGCGGGACGCCATCAGGATGGCCTGCGCGCCCGACTCCTCGACGAGCGCCAACTGCTCCTCGTACGCGGCCTGTACGTCGGCCAGGGACGCCGGGCCGGTGAGCTGGTCGGTGCCGACACCGCAGGCGATCCGGCCGCCGACCGCCTTGGCCTCGGCGGCACTTCGGCGGATCAGCTCGGCCGCGCCCGCCCAGTCCAGGCCCATGCCGCGCTGGGCGGTGTCCATCGCCTCGGCGACACCGAGCCCGTGGGACCACAGGTGGCGGCGGAAGGCGAGGGTCGCGTCCCAATCGACGGCGGCGGCCGAGTCGGGGCTCGTGTCCGCGAAGGGGTCGGCGACGACGTGGGCCGCCGAGAACACCGTACGAGAGGTGAAGGGGGTGCCGGAGGTGACGGCGAGGGGTTCCTGCCGGGGCTCGTACGCCCTCAGGGCCCCGCTACTGTCCGGGAGTTGGATGGTCACAGGGTGATCTCCGGAACGTCGAAACGGCGGCCCTCGGCGGACGACTTCAGGCCCAGCTCGGCGAGTTGGACACCGCGGGCGCCGGCCAGGAGGTCCCAGTGGTAGGGGGCGTCGGCGTAGACGTGGCGGAGGAACAGCTCCCACTGGGCCTTGAAGCCGTTGTCGAAGTCGGTGTTGTCCGGGACCTCCTGCCACTGGTCGCGGAACACCTCGGTGGCGGGCAGGTCGGGGTTCCAGACCGGCTTCGGGGTGGAACTCCGATGCTGGGCACGGCAGTTGCGCAGACCGGCGACAGCGGAGCCCTCCGTCCCGTCCACCTGGAACTCGACGAGTTCGTCGCGGTTGACGCGGACGGTCCAGGAGGAGTTGATCTGGGCGATGGCTCCGCTGTCGAGCTCGAAGATGCCGTAGGCGGCGTCGTCGGCGGTGGCGTCGTAGGGCTTGCCGTTCTCGTCCCAGCGCTGCGGGATGTGGGTGGTCGCGATGGCCTGGACGGACTTGACGCGGCCGAACAGCTCGTGGAGGACGTACTCCCAGTGCGGGAACATGTCGACGACGATGCCGCCGCCGTCCTCCGAGCGGTAGTTCCACGACGGGCGCTGGGCGGTCTGCCAGTCGCCCTCGAAGACCCAGTAGCCGAACTCGCCCCGGATGGACAGGATCCGGCCGAAGAAGCCGCCGTCGATGAGTCGCTTCAGCTTCAGCAGGCCCGGGAGGAACAGCTTGTCCTGGACGACGCCGTGCTTGATGCCGGCGGCGTCGGCGAGGCGGGCCAGTTCGAGGGCGCCGTCGAAGTCGGTGGCGGTCGGCTTCTCGGTGTAGAGGTGCTTGCCCGCGGCGATCGCCTTCTTGAGCGCCTCCTCGCGGGCCGAGGTGACCTGGGCGTCGAAGTAGATCTCGACAGTCGGGTCGGCGAGGACCGCGTCGACGTCCGTGGAGACGTTGGCCGGGTCGAGGCCGTGCTGCTCGGCAAGCGCCTTCAGCGCGTGCTCGCGGCGGCCGACGAGAATCGGTTCCGGCCACAGCACGGTTCCGTCGCCGAGGTCTAGACCACCCTGCTCCCGCAGTGCGAGGATCGAGCGGACGAGGTGCTGTCGGTAGCCCATGCGCCCGGTCACGCCGTTCATGGCGATACGCACCGTCTTGCGTGTCACGTGTTCCCCTTCGTCCGCATGCGTCTCAGCGCATGTCTCAGCGCATGTCCCGATTGCAGCAAGCGCTTTCTATATATGCAGAAGCTAGCCTTTGCCCACTGGTCTGTACAAGACCGTGATGGGGTCGAGTTGTTCGAGGGGGCGAACGACCGGGGCAGGTGGCCTTATGGTCTGCTCGGACGGGGGCTTCCTTTGAGCAGCCTATGTACAACGGCGTACAACAAGACGCGCGACCGGAGGACGAACAACATGACGGTGACCCTGGCGGACGTGGCGGCCCGCGCCCAGGTCTCCCCCGCGACGGTGTCGCGCGTACTGAACGGCAACTATCCGGTCGCGGCCACCACGCGCGAGCGGGTCCTGCGGGCGGTCGACGAGCTGGACTACGTCCTGAACGGCCCCGCGAGCGCGCTCGCCGCGGCCACGTCCGACCTGGTCGGCATCCTGGTCAACGACATCGCCGACCCGTTCTTCGGGATCATGGCGAGCGCGATCCAGTCGGAGATCGGGGGGCCGGGCGGGCGCGCCGGGGGCGAACGGCTGGCGGTGGTGTGCAACACGGGGGGCTCTCCGGAGCGCGAGCTGACGTACCTGACGCTGTTGCAACGGCAGCGGGCGGCGGCGGTCGTGCTGACCGGTGGCGCGATGGAGAACCCGCCGCACGCGGCGGCCGTCGCGGCGAAGCTGCGGAAGCTGGGCGAGGCGGGGACGCGGGTGGTGCTGTGCGGGCGGCCTCCGGCGCCGGACACGGGGGCGTTCGCGCTGACCTTCGACAACCGTGGCGGCGGGCGTGAACTGACCGAGCATCTGATCGGCCTCGGCCATCGCCGGCTGGGCTACATCGCGGGCCCCGAGGAACGGACGACGACGCGGCACCGGTTGGAGGGCCATCGGGAGGCGCTGGCGACGCACGGGATCTCGGAGGACCCGCGCTGGACCGTGCACGGACGCTACGACAGGCGATCGGGTTACGAGGCCACGCTGGAGCTGCTCCGCCGCGATCCGTCCCTGACGGCCGTGGTCGCGGCAAACGACTCCGTCGCGGTGGGTGCGTGCGCGGCGCTGCGCGAATCGGGACGGCGGATTCCGGACGATGTCTCCGTGGCCGGGTTCGACGATCTGCCGTTCAGCGTGGACGCGGTGCCTTCGCTTACGACGGTGCGGTTGCCGTTGTCCGAGGCGGGGGCCCGGGCCGGGCGGATCGCCATGGGGCGGGAGGAGCCGCCGCCGGGTGGGATCGCCACGGTTCGGGGGGAGTTGATGGTGCGGGGGTCCTCCGGGGTGCCGCGGAAGTAGGTGTCCCGGGGCGGGGTTCGAGTGTGGCCGTGGGGCTGCCCGCTTCTTGGCCAGTGTCGGGATTCCGCGAGCCGAGTAAAGGGCGCTCCGCTGCGCTACGCGTCGCCTCCGGCGATGGCCCTGCGGGCCACCCTTGACTCGCCCCACGGAATCCCGCTTCAGAAGCGAGCGGGCAACCCTGAAACAGGGTTGCCCAGGTACGCCAACCCCGGCCCCTGCCACCCCCTCCCCCGGCACCGAGGCACGCGCCAGATCGGCAACATGGAGAGCCCGCTTAGCGGCTAACGCCGAGTGGGGGGCGCGCAGACGGTTTGGCGACAGGGCGAGCCTGCTTAGCGGCCAACGCCGAGTGGAGGGGCGCGTCAACAGGGTGGCGACACGCCGCGTCGGCTCAGCGGCCAACGCAGAGTGGCTGCTGGCGCACACACGGATCGACGGGCACGCCGCGTGGCTCAGCGACTCGCGCCGAGTGGTGAGGGCGAGGGAGGGAGCGTCTGGCCGAGGGGTGTCGGGAAGCTGTGTCCTTTTCTAACCAGTCAGAGTTCGATTAGGGGGTTAGTTCGCGGACAGCTTCCAGAGACCCCTGCCCCCCGACCCTCCTCAGCGCGACCCGGCCCCGCTCGGCGCGACCCAACTCGACGCGGCGCGGCGCGGCCGGCGTTGGCCGCAGAGTCGACGCGGCGCAGCGCGGCGTTGGCCGCCGAGGCGGCGCGGTGTGCCGCCACCCTGTCGACGCGCCCCCCACTCGCCGTTGGCCGCTGAACCGACGCGGCGTGCCGCCACCCTGTCGACGCGCCCCCCACTCGCCGTTGGCCGCTGAACCGGCACGGCGTGCCGCCACCCTGTCGACGCGCCC
>NZ_JBIWGK010000007.1:376808-515974 GCF_044763565.1 Streptomyces sp. NPDC096013
CCCCACTCGCCGTTGGCCGCTGAACCGGCACGGCGTGCCGCCACCCTGTCGACGCGCCCCCACTCGCCGTTGGCCGCTGAACCGGCACGGCGTGCCGCCACCCTGTCGACGCGCCCCCACTCGCCGTTGGCCGCTGAACCGGCACGGCGTGCTGGCGGGGCGCGGGGGCGTCCTCTCCGCCGGTCAGCTGGGGAATCGCCGTGACGGGTCCTCTCCCTGGGACCCGTTCCTTCGGGCCGCTCGCTCGCTTCTGAAACGGGCTGGAGCGGCCCTAGTCAAGGGTGGCCCGCAGGGCCATCGGCGCAGCCGACGCGCAGCGCAGCGGAGCGCCCTTTACTCGGGCCGCGGAAGCCCGACACTGCCAAGAAGCGGGCGGCCCGACCTTCACACGCCTATCCGCCGGACCCGATCCGATACGTGCCCGGCGTCTGGCCCATCGTGCGGCTGAACGTGTCGATGAAGGCACTGGTCGTGGCCCAGCCGCACTGATGCCCCGTCTCGCTGACCGTCGCCCCCTCCGCCAGGAGGACCATGGCGTGGAAGACGCGCACGTTGGTCCGCCACTGCGGATACGTCATGCCGAACTCGGTTCGGAACAACCGGGCCAGGGTGCGTTCGCTCACGCCGATGCGGCGGGCCAGCCAGGTGGCGGTGCGAGGCTGTCGTAGGTCGGCCGTGACCAGTGAACATGCCTGCTGGAGAAGGGGGTTGGTGGGCGTGGGCAGCGTCAGCGGTTCCACCAGGGCGCGGCGGAGCCGGTCCCGCAGGACCGCGCGCAGGCGGCGTGACTCCTGCCGCGGAAGATCCGGTTCGCTGCACGCGATGATCAGTTCGCGCACCAGGGCGTCCACGGCCACCACGACCGGCGTCACGGAGTCCAGCAGTACGTCATGGGCGGCGAAGCCGATGGTGTGCACGGAACTGTGTCCGTGCACCCGGTGCTGGTGCCAGACACCCGCGGGCAGCCAGATGGCACGCGCGCTGGACGCCACCCAGGACGCCTCGCCCGTCTGCACCGCCAGCACACCGGCACTGACGTAGAGCAGTTGGTGGTAGCCGTGCTGATGACGGCCGATGACATCACCCGCGAGGTGCGCGTGCGTGGTGTCCCGGGGTTCCGCCGCCGCCCCGTCCACCGCATCCGCCTGACCGTTTTCCGACATACGTCGGCAGAATAACGGAAGCGCCCCACCCGGCCGCCCTGCCAGCGTGAGGACCATGCCCCCGACACCCCCCGCTCCCGCCCCACCCGCACTGAAGACCCGCCTCGCGGACACGATGCGCGGTGTCGCGCTCGACACCCGACCGCTCCAACACCCCGTGTTCCGCCGTCTGTTGATGGGCCAGAGCGCGGCCTACGTCGGGACGATGGTCACCGACGTCACCATCCCGGTGCAGGTGTACGGGCTGTCCCGGTCGTCACTGTTCGTGGGGCTGACGGGCGTCGCCGGCCTCGTACCGCTCGTGGTCTTCGGGCTGTACGGCGGTGCCGTCGCCGACCGGTTCGACCGCCGTACGCTGTACCTCGCCTCGGCCTGTCTGACCTGGGTCGTCACGCTCGCCCTGCTGTTCCAGGCGGTCGCCGACGTGCGTTCCGTGCCGCTCATCCTCGGCCTGGTCGCCGTGCAGGCCGGCGCCTTCGCGGTGTCGTCCGCGGCCCGGGGCGCGATCATCCCGCGTATCGTGCCGACCCCGCTCGTGCCCGCCGCGAACACGCTGTACTTCACCGCCGGCACCATCGGACAGGTCGCCGGACCGCTCGTCGCGGGCGTCCTGATCTCCCTCCCGAACGGCTACAGCTGGGCGTACGGCGCGGACGCCGTGCTGTTCTCCCTCCTCCTCTGCTCCGCCCTGCGCCTCCCCTCGGTCAAGCCGATCGACGAGGGAGCCGCCCCCACGGGCGGGCTGCGCTCGGTGCTCGACGGGCTGCGGTTCATCGCCAGCGCCCCGGTGCTCTGGATGTCCTTCGCGGTCGACATCGCGGCGATGACCCTGGCCATGCCGACCGCGCTGTTCCCGCAGGCGGCGCAGACACGGTTCGGCGGCGGAGTCGGGCTGCTGTACTCGGCCATCGCGATCGGCTCGGTCGCGGCGGGCCTGTTCAGCGGCTGGATCGGACGCGTGCGGCGCCAGGGCAGGGCGCTCGCCATCGCCGTCGTCGCCTGGGCCACGGCGGTCGCCCTCGCGGGTACGGTCCACCAACTCCTTCCCGCCGTAGCCCTGTTGGCGGCGGCCGGAGCGGCCGACCTGGTCAGCGCCGTCTACCGTCAGACCATCCTCCAGACCTACGCCCCCGACGCCCTGCGCGGCCGGCTCCAGGGTGTCTTCACCGTCGTCGTCGCGGGCGGCCCCCGTCTCGGCGACCTCCGCGCCGGCGCCATGGCCTCCAGCACGGGCCTCGGCCTCGCGTGGACGGGCAGTGCGCTGCTGTGCGTGGTCGTCGTCATCGCGGGCGCGCTGCTGGTCCGCCCGTTCTGGCACTACGACGTCGCCGCCGCCCTGCCGGCGTCCTCACCGCCGTAGGCACACCAATGCCCTTGCCCGGCACTGGCTTACGATCCCCTCATGCCTCGTGCCCTCGTCCTCGGCGGAACCGGCCTCGTCGGACGGGCGACCGCGCTGCGGTTGCTGGGGCGCGGGTGGCAGGTGGACCTCGTCGGACGGGACCCCGCGCGGATGCCGGCCGAACTCACCTCCGCCGGAGCGAAGTTCATCGCGGCGGAACGTGCCGACCAGGCGCAGGTGCGGGCCGCTCTCGGCGCCGGTGCCGATCTGCTCGTCGACTGTCTCTGCTTCACCGCCGCCGACGCCCGGTCGTTGCTGCCGCTCGCCGCCGACTCCGTTTCCACCGTGGTGATATCGAGTCGCGCTGTGTACGTCGACGCGCAGGGCAACCACGTCAACTCGGATGTCCCGCCGCACTTCGCCACGCCGATCACCGAGGCCCAGCCGACGCTCGCACCGACGACCGCCATCGACCACCGCTCGCGCGAGGGGTACGGCGCGAACAAAGTCGCCGCCGAACAGGTCGTGCTGGAGAGCGGGTTGCCCGTCAGCGTGCTGCGGGCGTCGCGGATGCACGGGGTCGGGGCGTCCCCGGCGCGTGAATGGGCTGTCGTGAAGCGGGTGTTGGACGGGCGTACGGCCCTGCTGCTGGCCCGGCGAGGGGCCGGGGGCGTCCACACCACCGCCGCGGCGAATCTCGCCGCGCTCATCGAGACCGTCGCCCACCGGCCCGGCACCCGCGTCCTCAACTCCGCCGATCCGGACGCGCCCAGCGCCCTGGAGATCTGCCGGACCATCGCCGGGCATCTGGGTCATGAGTGGGAGGAGGTCCTGCTGGACGACACGGCACCGGCGGGTCTCGGCAGTACGCCCTGGGACTCCCCGCACCCGATCGTCCTCGACACCTCCGCCGCCACGGCACTCGGTCACCGGCCCGTCGGCACCTACGCGGCCACGATCGCGCCCGCACTGGACTGGCTGGTGGACGCGGCACGCGAGGGCCGGCCCCCGTCCGACGCCGACTACTTCGTGGGGTACTTCGACTACGCGGCCGAGGACGCGTTTCTCGCGAGGCGGCGGATCGGCGGGTGATGGTGCGGGCGGGTGACGGTGAGGGGCGGGAGCCTCACGGATGGAAGCGCCACCGGCCCTCGGAGATGACGTCCACCTTGCCGTCCCTGACGCGGATGGCCGTGTCGTCGTCGATGAAGTAGATCGGGAAGTCCGCCCGCTCGACGATGCGGTCGGCCCAGGCGTCGTCCCGTTCGGGGAAGTCCGGGGAGTACAGGTGCGGCTTGAGGTACCAGTCGAAGAGGCCGAACGGGGGCTCCACGGTCGTCGCGTCGAGCACGTGGAGGTCGGCGGTGTCCCCGATGACGTCGGCGGAGTGGCCGGTGAGATGGCGGCTGAAGACCATCGATCCCGCGCTGACCCCTACGTAGATCCGGTTCCGCAGCGCTTCGAGGAAACCGTCGGCCAGGCCGTTGCCGGTGATGCTGCGGGCGAGGTGGTAATGGTTGCCGCCCTCGACGTAGACGACATCGGCGTTGAGCAGCCGGTCGAGCACCAACTGCCTGGGCAGGCCGTTCAGTTCGAGGACGTCGAACTCGCGCCAGCCGAGGCCGTGCAGCCGGTTCAGGTCCGCGACGAACCACCCGTGGTCACCGGGCTCGGCGACGGATGCCGTGGGGACGTACACGACGTTCGCCGACCTGAACGGCTTTCCCAGCATGTCCCGCAGGGCGCCGCGCAGGGTGTCGTTGCGCAGGCCGCTCGCCGTCAGCAGAAGGTTCATCGGGCGAGCCAAGCACGGCCGCCGGACCCGCGCAACGCACCCTGAACGCGCCACTCACCCGGCACTCGGTCGCCGGTCCTCCGAGGCCCACTCGCCGAACCACTGCTCGGCGCCCCATGCCTCGTACCGCCCCACCTCGGTGAAGCCCAGTTTCGCCGCGAGGCGCATCGAGCGGGTGTTGGCGGTCTGGGTGCAGAGGACCACCGGTTCCCCGGGGAGCGCGGCGGCGAACCAGGCCAGCACCGCCCCGCACGCCTCGGCGGCGTAGCCCTGCCCCCATGCCTCCGGCAGGAAGAGGTAGCCGAGTTCGGGCTCCCCCGCGTCGGGGCGCACTTGGCTGCGGTACTCCGATCCGCGCCGGTTCAGCTCGACGGTGCCGATCATCGCTCCGTCGCGTTCGACCACGAAGTGGCCGGGGCGGCGGCCGGGCGTACCGGACATCGTGCGCTCCAGCTCGTCGCGGGGGCGCGGGCCGCCGACGTACGTCCCCACCTGCGGCGATGCGTGCAGCTCGATGAACGCCGCACGGTCGCGTGACTCGGACTCGCGGAGTACGAGGCGGTCGGTGCGTATCGGGGCGGGGGGCCAGGAGAGGGGGCCGAGTCCGGTCATGGCGGGCAACCTATCGCAGGCCCATGGCAATTCCGCCGCCCTGGTACTACCGTCGGAACCACCAGATCTCTGACTGAGTCAACTACCCTGAGCGAGCACCGGGGACTGATCATGACCGTGCAGGACATCCGCGCCTTCAACCGCTTCTACACGAACGTCATCGGCGCCCTCGACTACAGCCGCCACCTCTACGCCCCGTTCACCCTCACCGAGTCCCGCGTCCTGTACGAACTCGCGCGCTCCCCGCGCACGGACGCCGCCGATCTCCGCAGCGAACTCTCCCTGGACGCCGGGTATTTGAGCCGGATTCTGAACCGGTTCGAGCAGGACGGGCTGATCGAGCGGGCGCCCTCGCGGCGCGATCCGCGGCGGCGGCAGGTGACGCTCACCGCGCGCGGGCGGGAGACGGCCGACCTGCTGGCCGAGCGGGCGGACGAGTCCGTGGGGGCGCTGCTCGCGACCGTGCCGGACGCCGACCGGCCCCGGCTCGCCGAGGCGCTGCGTACCGTACGGACCCTGCTGTCGGCGTCGAACAGGCGCCGGCCGCGGCCCGAGGACGTCGTGCTGCGTGAGCCCGGGCCCGGTGACCTGGGCTGGATCGTGCAGCGGAACGCGGCGCTGTATGCCGCCGAGTACGACTTCAACGCCGACTACGAAGGGCTCGTGGCGCGGATCGTCGCCGATTTCGCCGAGGACCACGATCCGCATCTGGAGCGGGTGTGGATCGCCGAGCTGGACGGGCGGGCGGTGGGGTGCGTGATGTGCGTGCGGGACGACGCGCCGGGGACCGCCCGGCTACGGCTGCTGCTCGTCGAGCCGGACGCGCGGGGGCTGCGGATCGGGGACCAACTGGTGGGCGCGGTAATCGAGTTCGCGCGCGGGGTCGGCTATCGCGACCTCGTGCTGTGGACGAACGACATCCTCGGCGCCGCCCGCCGTATCTACCAGCGGCACGGTTTCGTGCTCACCGCCGAGAAGCCGCACCGCTCCTTCGGCCAGGATCTCGTCGGCCAGGACTGGCGGCTCGATCTGCTCCAGCGGCAGTAGTGAGCGGTGACGAGTAGGGTCCGTGGCATGAAGCTCGCCTTCTCCACCCTCGGTGTCCCCGGCCTCCCCGTGACCGACGTCCTGGACCTCGCCGTCACCCACGGCTACCACGGCGTCGAACTGCGCGCGCACCCCGAGGAGCCCGTGCACCCCGGTATCGACGCCGCCCAACGGGCCGACGTGGTCGCCGAGTTCAAGTCCGCCGGGGTCGAAGTCCTGGGCCTCGCCGGGTACGCACGCGTGGCCGCGCCGGGCGACGACGACGCCGTACTCGGCGAGATCCGTGAACTGCTCGAACTGGCAAGGGACGTGGGCGCGCCCTTCATCCGCGTCTTTCCCGGCGGCGGCACCGACCAGTCCGTCGAGGAGGCCGACGCCACGGCCGCGCGACGGCTCGGCACGGCGGCGGAATGGGGCGCCGACCTCGGCGTACGGGTACTCCTGGAGACCCACGACTCCCATCGCACCGGCGCGGACGCCCTGCGCGTCCTCGGTCGCGTCGGGCATCGGCAGGTCGGCGCCCTGTGGGACGTGATGCACACCTGGCTGGGCGGCGAACAGCCCTCGGAGACGGTCGCCGCGCTCGGCCCCTACCTCGGATATGTGCAGGTCAAGGACATCGCCTCGGCCGACGACACCACCCCGCTGCCGCTCGGCGCGGGGGCCCTGCCGCTCGCCGAGTGCGTCGAGGTGCTGTCCCGCCACGGGTGGGACGGCTGGCTGTGCTGGGAGTACGAGAAGCGCTGGTACGAGGCCGCCGCACCGCTGGCCGGACTGCTGGGCGCGGGGCACGATCATCTGTCCCGGCTGCTCAACGACTCGGCGTGAACCCGTAGAGACTCTGCGGGCACGGTCGTAGCGGACCCGCGGGCACGGTCGTAGCAGAGCTGCGGGCACGGTCGTAGCAGAGCCGCGGGCACAACCGTGGAAAACAGTTCGCCCGGTTCCGGAGCCGCGCTATAGGGTCCCCCGGTGCCCCGACAACCCGCCGCCCCGCGCGCTGCCGTGCCCGTGTCCTCATGAGTCCCGGTCTCGGCCGGACGTTGATCGACGTCCGGCCGTTGCGGACGTCTCCGGTGTTCCGGCGGCTGCTGGTCGGGCGGACGGTGTCCGTGCTCGGGGGGTTCATGACCCTGGTGACCGTCATGTACCAAATCTGGGACATGACCCACAGCACGGTCTGGACGGGCGCGGTCGGGCTGGCGAACGCGGTGCCGACGGTGGTCGTGGGGGTGTTCGCCGGGTCGTGGGTGGACCGGGGTGACCGGCGGCGCATCTTCCTCTTCAACACCGTCGCGCAGGCGGCCTGTTCGCTGCTCCTCGCCGTGCAGGGGTTCACCGGTCGCGTCCCGGTGCCCGGTGTGCTCGCGCTGGTCGCCGCGCAGTCGTGCTTCGGGGCGGTGGGCGGCCCGGCGTCGGGCGTGTTCATACCCCGGCTGCTGCCGAAGGAGCAGGTGGCGGCGGGCCTGGCGCTCAACAGGGTGTCCTTCACGACCATGATGCTCGTCGGCCCCGCGCTCGGCGGCCTGCTGATCGGCTGGGCGGGCATCGGCACCTGCTACCTGGTCGACGCCCTCACCTTCGCCCTCGGCTTCTACGGCGCTTTCGGCCTGCCCGCGCTGCCGCCCGAGGGCGAGCCGTCGCGGGGCGGACTGCACGGGGTGCTGGACGGGCTGCGTTTCGTGGCCGGCCACCGGGCGGTGCGCGGCGCGCTGCTCATCGACCTCGCGGCGACCGTCCTGGCGATGCCGACGAGCCTGTTCCCGCTGATCAACTCCGAGCGTTTCGGGGGCGATCCGCGCACGCTGGGCCTGTTCCTCTCGGCGATCTCGGTCGGCGGGATCACGGCGTCCGTGTTCTCCGGCGCGGTGACCCGGCTGGGCCGTCCCGGGCCGGTGATGCTGCTCGGCGCGGGTACCTGGGGCGTGGCGCTGGCGGTCTTCGGCCTGATGACGAACCCGTGGACGGGTCTGGCCTGCCTCGCGCTGGCCGGTGCCGCGGACTCCCTGTCCGTGATCTCCCGCAGCACGATCGTGCAGACCCACACCCCGGACGCCCTGCTGGGCCGCGTCTCCGCCGCCGAACAGATCGTCGGCCAGGCCGGGCCCAACCTCGGCAACCTCCGGGGCGGGCTGGTGGCCGGCTGGACCTCCGGTGCGACGGCCCTGGTCAGCGGCGGGGTGCTGTGCGTGCTCGCGGTGCTGGGCGTGGGGGCCTCCACCCCCGAACTGCGCGCCGGGGCGCGGGCCGCACCGGACGCCTCGTGAGCCGTGCGAGCCGCCCCTGCCCGACCCGCCGACACATCCGCCTACGCCGGCCGAGCCACCAGCCGCGTCGTCCCGTCCAGGCACCAGTCCAGCACCGCAGGCCACGCCCCGTACCCGGCGACCAGGTCCAAGTGGCCCGCCCCCGGGATGAGTTCGGTGGGCAGGCCGAACGGATCGCCGTACGCGACGCGGGCGTTCTCCGGACAGTGCGGGTCGTCGTCACCGGCGACGAGGCGGACGTCTCCCGGGAGGGTGAAGTCGGCGGCGGGCGGGGCGAATCCGGCGACCTCCGGATACTGGGCGACCACGGCACGCGAGGGCGGTCCGACCAGCAGCACCCGGTCCGCCTCGTCGCCCCGGACCTGCCCTCGGGCCACCGCGTGCAGCCAGAGCAGCGCCGACGCGCTGTGCCCGAGGACGACCCGCTCGGCGCCCCCGCTGTTGTTCAACTCGTCGAGACAGCGGGCGAGTTCACCCAGCCAGACGTCCAGGTCGGGGGCGTCGGGGTCGGGCAGCTGGGGGTAGACGACGTGGTGGCCGAGGTCGCCGAGCCGGTCGGCCAGCCAGTGCTGCCAGTGGTCCTTCGGGCGGTGGTTCTGCCAACCGTGCAGGATGAGGTAGGAGTTCATGAGGGCGATGGTTTCCGATCAGCGGCCGATCGGTCCAACTGAGCGCGTAGGCACCCCTGTTCGCCCCTGTATCCCTGTTCCCCCGGTATCCCTGTTCGCCCCCGCCCCTCATCCCGGCAACTGCCCCCGCAGCACCTCGAACGCCTCATGGAACCCGGGGAACGTCTTCCGCACACACCCCGGGTCGTCGAACGACATCCCCGGCGCCCGCAGCCCGGCGACCGCGAAGGACATGACGACGCGGTGGTCGCCGTAGGACTTGATCTCCGTGCCCGCGAGACCCGAAGCCCCCGCACCGGCCCGCACACCAGCACCTGTGCCGGCACCGCCCCCTGCCCCCGCCCCCGCCCCCGCCCCCGGCCGGATCTCGATCCAGTCGGGCCCCGTCTGCACCTCCACCCCCAACCGCCGGAGGTTCTCCGCACAGGCCTCCAGCCGGTCGCACTCCTTCACCCGGGTGTTCCCGACGTCCTCGATACGGACCGGCCCGGAGGCGAAGGGCGCGATCGCCGCCAGCGTCGGCATGGTGTCCGAGATGTCCCGCATGGTGACCGTGAGGCCGCGCAGCTCGCCCGTCCCCCGCACCCGGGTGCCCCGCGCGTCCGTCTCCACCTCCGCGCCCATCCGCCGCAGTACGTCGACGAAGCCCAGGTCGCCCTGGAGCGCGCCCGTGCCGAGGCCCGGGACCGTCACCTCGCCGCCCGTCAGCGCCGCCGCCGCGAAGAAGTAGCTCGCGGTGGACGCGTCCGGTTCGATCGCGTAGGTGGTGGCCCGGTAGCCCCCGGGAGGGACGACGTAGACGGAGCCCTCCGTGTGGACCTCCGCCCCGAACGCCCGTATCATCGCGATCGTGATCTCGACGTAGGGCGCGGAGACCAGGTCCGTGACCCTGACACGGAGACCCTTCCTGGTCAGGGGGCCGAGCAGGAGCAGGGCCGTCAGGTACTGGGAGGACTGGCCCGCGTCGAGCACCACCTCGCCGCCCTCCACACCCGCCGCCTCGATGCGCAGCGGATGGTGGCCCTCCGCCTCCTCGTGCCGCAGGTCGACGCCCAGGTCGCGCAGGGCCCGGGTCAGCGGAAGGAGCGGGCGGCGGCGCATCTGCGGGGAGGCGTCGAAGCGGAAGCTGCCGTGGCCGGCCGCCGCGAGGGTGGGCAGGAAGCGGGCGGTCGTCGCTCCGTCCCGGCAGTACACGTCCGCCACCGCGACCGCCGGGCCGTCCGGACGGCCGTCGATCTGCCAGACGTCCGGGGTCCGGCCCACGCGGTAGCCGAGCCGGGTCAGGCCCTCGGCGAAACCCTCGGTGTCGTCCGAACGGAGCGGGCGCCGGAGGGTGGTCACCCCGTCGGCGGCCGCCGCCAGGAACAGCGCGCGGGCGGTGATGGACTTGGAACCGGGGATGTCGACTACGGGCATGCCCTCATGATCGGACGGCGGCCGTCCGTCCCGCCGGGACGTCCACGGGATGGACCGCGGGTGTTCGCCCGCCGGTTCCTGTGCGTGACCGCATCCGTCCCGTTGTGCACGGGTTCACCAACTTCCGGGAATCGGGGCGGACCGGGGAACCCGGACCGCTGCCGCTTCGTCCAAGACGCATGCTGCCGGACGAGTCTCCGCGGTACGGCGTCGGCCTCGCTGCTGGCTGCGAACGCTGACCAACCCTCTCCTCCGTGCCGCGGCCGACAGCTTGCCGTCATCGGCGCGCCCCCCTCCAACTGCGCCGATGGCGGCCCCTCCGCCGATTTGCTGCGCGCTCCCTTGACTGGCGGAAACTTCCCGGATATTCGTGAAATCTTGGAAGTTTCCTTCACCGGATCATCTCCGGAAGGAGCGCACGTGCCCTCCAGACGTACCGTTCTCGCCGCGACCATGGGCGTCACCGCGTCCCTCGCGATCGGCGGCACCGCCCACGCCGACGACACGAGACTCCGCTCGCTGATCTCCCGCATGACGCTGCCCGAGAAGGTCGGCCAGCTGTTCGTGATGCGGGTCTACGGCCACTCCGCCACCGCCCCCGACCAGGCCGACATCGACGCCAACCTGAGCGAGATCGGCGTCCGCACGGCCGCCGAGCTGATCGCCAAGTACCGCGTCGGCGGCATCATCTACTTCACCTGGGCGCACAACACCCGCGACCCGCACCAGATCGCCGACCTCTCGAACGGCATCCAGAAGGCCTCCCTGAGCCAACCCCGAGGACTGCCCGTACTGGTCGCCACCGACCAGGAACACGGCATCGTCTGCCGCATCGGCGCCCCCGCGACCCTCTTCCCGGGCGCGATGGCGATCGGCGCCGGCGGCTCCCGCGAGGACGCCCGCACCCTGGGCCGGATCTCGGGCGCCGAACTGCGCGCGATGGGCGTCAACCAGGACTACTCCCCCGACGCCGACGTGAACGTCAACCCGGCCAACCCGGTCATCGGCGTACGGTCCTTCGGCGCCGACCCGGACGCGGTGGCCGGCCTCGTGGCCGCCGAGGTGAAGGGGTACCAGGGCAGCCGGGTGGCCGCCACCGCCAAGCACTTCCCGGGGCACGGGGACACCGCCGTGGACAGCCACTTCGGGTTCCCCGTCATCACCCACAGCCGGGAGGTGTGGGAGGCGCTCGACGCCGTGCCCTTCCGCGCGGCCGTGAAGGCGGGCATCGACTCGATCATGACCGCCCACATCATGGTCCCGGCGCTCGACGACTCCGGCGACCCGGCCACCCTCTCCCACCCGATCCTCACCGGCATCCTGCGCGGCGAACTCGGCTACGACGGCGTCGTGATCACCGACTCGCTGGGCATGGAGGGGGTGCGCCAGAAGTACGGGGACGACAGGGTGCCGGTGCTCGCGCTCAAGGCCGGGGTGGACCAGCTCCTCAACCCGCCGTCCCTGGACGTCGCCTGGAACGCCGTCCTGAAGGCGGTGCAGGACGGGGAGCTGACGGAGGCGCGGCTCGACGAGTCGATCCTGCGGGTGCTGCGGCTGAAGGCCAAGCTGGGCCTGTTCAAGGACGCCTACGTCAGCCGGGCGGGCGTGAGCCGCACGGTCGGGACCCGGTCCCATCTCGCCGCCGCCGACCGGATCGCCGAGCGGACCACCACCCTGCTGGTCAACGAGGAGGGGCTGCTGCCGCTGTCCCGTCACAGACACGGGAAGGTCCTGGTGGTCGGCGCCGATCCGGCCTCCCCCTCCGGCACCACGGGTCCGCCCACCGGTGTCCTCGCGGCGGCCCTCGGCGAGCTGGGGTTCACGGCGACCGCCCGGTCCACCGGTACCGCTCCCTCCGCCGCGACCGTCGCGGCGGCCGTCGCCGCGGCGCGTGAGGCGGACGCGGTGGTGGTGGCGACGTACAACGTCACGGCGGGCAGCCCCCAGCAGACGCTCGTCGAGCAACTCGTCGCCACCGGGCGGCCGGTCGTGGCCCTCGCCGTCCGCAACCCCTACGATGTTGCCCAACTGCCTTCGGTTACGGCCTACTTGGCGTCCTATTCCTGGACCGACGTCGAACTCCGGGCGGCGGCACGGGTGATCGCGGGCCGGGTCCGGCCGCGCGGGAAGCTCCCGGTGCCGGTGCAGCGCGCGGACGATCCGGCGCAGGTGCTGTATCCCGTGGGGCACGGGCTGTCGTACTAGGGGTACGTTCCCCACCCGCCCCACCCCCGCCGACTGGCCCAAAGACCCCCGCACGTCTGGCGTGCGCCCGCTGTCGCGGGTCACGCTGGGCGGGGGGCAGTCGGGGGGATCGATGCGTGAGAGATGGTGCGTGGGGGTGGTGTGCGCGGTACTGCTCACCGCCCTGACGAGCGGCTGTACGTCCGCGCGCGGCTCCGACGCGGGGGACAGCCGGCTCGACCCGAAGACCTCCGCCTCCCCCGTGGTCACCCAACCCTCCGGCTACGGCGCGGTGTTCCTCGCCGTCGACGAGTGCAGCTCCTTCGGCACGACGAGTTTCACCGAGGTGCCGTGCACCAGCGAACGGGCCTCCGCCCGGGTCATCGCCCGCTACGACGGCGAGGTGAGCGCCGGCCCCCGCTGCCCGGCGACGACCGACTTCGTGCTGCACATCGGCGCCCAGGGCTCCTCGGGCGCGGGCGGCGACGCGGTCATCCCCAGGGGCTACGCCTGCATGCGGAACCTGGAGCCGCCGCACCCCGGTGACCCGGGCGGCGGGGGCGGGCCCCGCACGATCGTCGGTGACTGCGTCTACGGCTCGGGCAGCGGGCAGGTCCGGGAGACCGCCTGCGACGGCTCGGGCACAAGGAAGCCGCAGTACAAGGTGGTCAAAGCCGTGCTCCGGCGCGCGAGTTGCCCCGCCTCGACCGCCCTGTACGTCCAGCTCGGCGGCGGCCGGCCCGTGGGCTGCGCCCGGCCGGTGTAGCCAGGTGGCCGTCAACGGCCGGGCGCGGTAGGGGTGTTGCTCAGGGCCGGAGCGTCGGCTCGCGCCGCACGTCCTGCCGGTCGAGCCGCGCGTCGTACGGTGCGAGGGGCTTCGCCTGGGCCGCGGTGGCGGCCGGGACGCCGGCCCAGGCCAGGATGCGGGCGGTGGCGAGCGCCTTCTGGTCGGCGGTCAGGCCGGCGACGTTCGCGCCGTGGTTGAGGCCGGGCGCGGTGAAGACGTAGGAGTCCTTCGCGCCCTTGCCGACGGCGAAGCGCTCGGCGCCCCACGGGTCGTTCTGGCCGTAGACGAAGAGCATGTGGTCGGCGTGGTGGCGGACCCAGCTGTCCACGTCCCGCATCGCGTGCGGCCGGAACCTCATCGGGATGGAGCGGGGGACGAAGGTGCGGGGCTGCTGGTAGCCGTAGCGGAGGTACTTCTTCTCGATGTACGGGAAGTGGATGGTGGGGGCGCCGAGTTGGGTGCCCGCCTGGTAGTAGTACGGGGTGTACGGGGCCAGGCCCTGGTCGGTGTAGAAGGAGAAGCCGGAGATCGTGTCGACCGAGGTCCAGATCTCGTCGTCGGTGGCGGTCGGCGCGTTCGCCGGGACGGTGTCGCAGTCGGCGAGCAGGCTGTACTGCCAGAAGCCCCAGACGTAGTCGAGGACGACGGCCTCGAATGCCTTGTCGAGGCTGCCGACGGTGGTGAAGGTGTAGCCGTTCTCGGCCGCGTACGCCGCGTACTTCTTCTCCAGCGGGCCCCTGCGCACCAGCGCCTCGCGCTGCACGGCGTCCAGGCGGTCGCGGCACTCCTTGGTGCCGACCTCGGTGAAGAAGCGGTCGTAGGCCGAATCCTCGTCGTTCACCACGTCGTTGGGGGCGACGTAGGCGACGACACCGTCCATGTCACGCGGGTAGAACCGCTCGAAGTAGGTGGCCGTCATACCGCCCTTGGAGCCGCCGGTGGCGATCCAGTTCTCGGTGTAGATCGGCTTGAGGGCCGTGAAGACGCGGTGCTGGTCGCTCGCCGCCTGCCAGATGTCGAGCTTGGACCAGTCGGCCGGTTCGGGGCGGGACGGGGTGAAGTAGCGGTATTCCAGGGAGACCTGGTTGGCGTCCGCGATGCGGGTCGGTTCGCTGCGGCCGGGTGTCGTCGAGACGTTGTAGCCGCTGGTGTAGAAGACCGTCGGGCGGGAGACGTCCTTGTGCAGCACGGTGATCCGCTGCTGGAAGGTGCCCTTGGACGGGTGCCGGTGGTCGACCGGCTGGGTGTAGTCCAGGACGAAGTAGCGGTAGCCGGTGTACGGCTTCTCCTCGACCAGGCTCATGCCGGGTATCGCCAGCAACCGGTCCTTGATGTCCGTGACCTGGGCGGTTCGGCCGGCCTGGGCGGCGGTGGCCACCCCGGCCGTGCTCAGCGTGCCGATGAGCACGGTGAGCGCGAGCAGCCATCTGAGCGCCTTGCGCATGCATACTCCCCTGTGAGGCAGTTGTGAACGGGAAGCTAGCGGAGCAACTCCCGTCACACCAGAGGAGGTTGTGCGGCCATGGCGCCGCGCCCGCGGTTCAGCACATCCAGCCGGAGCTGACCGAGCCGCCGCCGACCGCGCCCTTCACCAGGACGCACCGGTGGCCGGCGTGCACGGTGACGGGTCCGGCCCGGCGCGTGTACCGGCCGCGGTCGACGACCGGGCGGTTGCCGCGCGCCTGCACGCTGACCGACATCGTGCGCCTGGCGCCGACCCTCTTCGGGACGGTGTACGCGCAGACGTAGTCCCCCCGACGGAAGACGTGGACGGTGCCGGTGGAGAAGGGCAGCGTCTCCACCTCCTGCCCCGGGCAGACCGACGCCGCCCGGGCGGTGCCGGGGGCGGCGAGCGCGAGCAGTCCGGACGTGGTGAGCACGGCCGTGCCGAGCGCCACCCGCCGTCTTAGCGCACCCATGTCCACAGTCATCCCTCCCGCACAGCAGCCGGACAGCGTACTGATGTACGGACGCAGGACGTACGTCGCATGGTTGCGCGGGGCTCAGCGGGGCGCCGCGACCGGCTCCTCCGTCTCGGGCGCCCCGACGAAGGTGCGCCACAGTTCGGCGTAGTACCCGTCGAGCGCGAGCAGCTCGTCGTGGGTGCCGTCCTCGACGACCCTGCCGTGGTCCATCACCACGACCCGGTCCGCGCGGGCCGCGGTCGTCAGGCGGTGGGCCACGACGAGGGTGGTACGGCGGCCCGCGAGGCGGTCGGTGGCCTGGTTGACCTGGGCTTCCGTGGCCAGGTCAAGGGCCGCCGTGGCCTCGTCGAGGAGGAGGATGTCGGGGTCGACGAGCTCCGCCCGGGCCAGGGCGATCAGCTGGCGCTGGCCCGCCGAGAGGTTGCGGCCGCGCTCGGCGACCTCGTGGAGGTAGCCGCCGTCGAGCGTCGCGATCATCTCGTGGGCGCCGACCGCGCGGGACGCGGCCTCCACCTCGGCGTCGGTGGCGTCGGGGCGGCCGTAGGCGATGGCGTCGCGGACGGTGCCCTGGAAGAGATACGCCTCCTGGGGGACTACCCCGAGGTGGTGGCGGTACGACGTGATGTCCAGGGCGCGCAGGTCGGTGCCGTCGACGGTGACCCGGCCGCCGGTCGGGTCGTAGAAGCGGGCGACCAGTTTCACCAGCGTCGACTTGCCCGCGCCGGTCTCGCCGACGAAGGCGACCGTCTGGCCCGCGGGGATGCTCAACCGCACGCCTCCGATGGCCTCTTCGTCGTCGCCGTACGCGAAGTGCACGTCCTCGAAGGCGATGTCGCCCCGCAGGGAGAGGACTTCGAGGGGTTCGTCGGCGGCCCGGGTGGACGTCGGTTCCTGGAGCAGCTCCTGGATGCGGCCGAGGGAGACGGTGGCCTGCTGGTAGCCGTCGAAGACCTGGGAGAGCTGCTGGACCGGGGCGAAGAACAGGTCGATGTAGAGGAGGTAGGCGACCAGCGCGCCGGTCGTCAGGGTCGCGGCGTCCACCCTGCCCGCGCCCGCGATCAGCACGGCAGCGGCCGCCACCGACGACAGCAGCTGGACGAAGGGGAAGTAGATGGAGATCAGCCACTGGCCCCGGGTGCGGGCCTCGCGGTAGCTGCTGCTGCGCTCGGCGAAGCGCCGGCCGCCGTCCTTCTCGCGCCGGAACGCCTGCACGATCCGCAGCCCCGACACCGACTCCTGGAGGTCGGCGTTGACCAACGAGACGCGTTCGCGGGCGAGTTCGTACGCCTTCACGCTCGCCCGGCGGAAGAAGAAGGTCGCGATGATCAGCGGCGGGAGGGTCGCGAACACGACAAGCGCGAGCTGGAGGTCGATGACCAGCAGGGCGACCATGATGCCGAAGAAGGTGACGACCGAGACGAACGCCGTGACCAGGCCGGTCTGGAGGAAGGACGAGAGGGCGTCGACGTCCGTCGTCATCCTCGTCATGATCCGGCCGGTCAACTCCCGCTCGTAGTAGTCGAGTCCGAGGCGCTGGAGCTGGGCGAAGATCTTCAGGCGCAGGGTGTAGAGGACCCGTTCGCCGGTACGGCCGGTCATACGGGTCTCGCCGCGCTGGGCCGCCCACTGCACGACCACCGCCAGCAGAGCCAGCATCGAGGCCGACCAGACCGCGCCGATCGCCATCTTGCTGACGCCCTGGTCGATGCCGTGCCGGATCATGATCGGCAGGAGCAGGCTCATGCCCGCGTCCACGGCGACCAGGCCGAGGCTGATCAGCAGCGGGGCGCCGAACCCGCGCAGCAGCCGGCGCAGCCCGTACGAGTCCTCGGGGCGCACCGCGCGTGCCTCGTCGATGTCGGGGGTGTCGGTCGCCGGGGGCAACGCGTCGACCTGGGCGAGGAGTTCGGGCGTCGCGGGCATCCCGGACAGCGCGGTGTCCTTGGGCTCGCGGTCACCGGTCCACAGCCGGGGCGTGACCCCGCGCTCGGCGTCGAACTCCGCGTCCAGCTCGTCGCGTACGGAGGTGTCCTCGGCCGGTGCGGCGGCCTGGGTGTGGCCGGGCGAGACGCCGCCGAGTTCGTCGGGGTCGGTGAGGAGGCGGCGGTAGAGCGGTGAGCGCTGCTGGAGTTCGTCGTGCGTGCCGATGTCGGCGAGGCGGCCCCCGTCGAGGACGGCGATGCGGTCGGCGAGGTTGAGGGTGGAGCGGCGGTGCGCGATGAGGAGGGTTGTGCGGCCCCGCATGACCTGTTTCAGGGCCTCGTGGATCTCGTGCTCGACGCGGGCGTCCACCGCCGAGGTCGCGTCGTCCAGGACCAGCAGGCGCGGGTCGGTGAGGATGGCGCGGGCGAGGGCGACGCGCTGGCGCTGGCCGCCGGAGAGGGTGAGGCCGTGCTCGCCGACCTTCGTGTCGTAGCCCGCGGGGAGTTCCTGGATGAACCGGTCGGCCTGGGCGGCGCGCGCGGCGGTGAGGATCTCGTCCTCGGTCGCGTCGGGGCGGCCGTAGGCGATGTTGTTGCGGACCGTGTCGGAGAAGAGGAAGGAGTCCTCGGGTACCAGGCCGATCGCGGCGCGCAGGGAGTCGAGGGTGAGTTCGCGGACGTCGTGGCCGCCGACGAGGACGGCGCCGTGGGTGACGTCGTAGAAGCGCGGGAGGAGGAGCGAGACCGTGGATTTGCCGGAGCCGGAGGAGCCGACGACCGCGAGGGTCTCGCCGGGGCGGATCTCGAAGCTGAGGCCCTTGAGGACTGGGCGCTCGTGGTCGTAGCCGAAGGAGACGTCGTCGAACTCGACCGTGGCCGGGGCGTCGGCGGGGAGTTCCCTGGTGCCGTCCGTCATCGACGGCTCGGTGTCGATCAGTTCGAGGACGCGTTCGGTGCCGGCGCGGGCCTGCTGGCCGACGGTGAGGACCACGGCGAGCATGCGGACCGGGCCGACGAGCTGGGCGAGGTAGGTGGAGAAGGCGACGAACGTGCCGAGGGTGATGTGCCCGCGTACCGCGAGCCAGCCGCCGAGCGCGAGCATCGCGACCTGGCCGAGGGCGGGGACGGCCTGGAGGGCGGGGGTGTAGCGGGCGTTCTGCCGGATCGTACGTAGGCGGCCCGCGTAGAGGCGGCGGCCGACCTCGCGGAGCTTTCCGGTCTCCTGGTCCTCCTGGCCGAAGCCCTTCACCACGCGTACGCCGCTGACGGCGCCGTCGACGACTCCCGCGACGGCGGCGGCCTGGGCCTGCGCGTACCAGGTGGAGGGGTGCAGCTTGCTGCGGCTGCGCTTGGCGATCCAGCCGAGGGCGGGGGCGACGGCCAGGGCGACCAGGGTCAGCGGGAGGGACAGCGAGGCCATGATCGCGAGGGAGAGCGCGAAGAGGAGGACGTTCCCGATGGTCATCGGGAGCATGAAGAGCAGGCCCTGGATCAGCTGGAGGTCGCTGGTGGCGCGGCCGACGACCTGGCCGGTGGACAGCTCGTCCTGGCGGCGGCCGTCGAGGCGGGTGATCGTCCCGTACATCTCGGTGCGCAGGTCGTGCTGGACGTCCAGGGCGAGCCGTCCGCCGTAGTAGCGGCGGACGTAGGCGCAGACGTAGACGAGGATCGCGGCGACGATCAGGGCGCCTGCCCAGGGGGCCATGGAGCGGGTGTGGCCGGTGATCACGTCGTCGATGATCACCTTGGTGACCAGGGGGACGAGGGCCATGACCGCCATGCCCGCGAGGGAGGCGCCCAGGGCGAGAACGACGTCCTTGGGGTAGCGCCACGCGTATCCGGCGAGCCTTCGGGCCCAGCCTTGTGTCTCCCCCTGTTTCGCTGCCACGCGGTGCCTTCCGTTCGCCCCTGATCAGCCGGTCTTACGGAAGGCACCAACGCGGATCGAAGCGGATTTCATCCCTCCGCAACATTGCGGTTCGCCTACGAAGCGGGGGTCGTCCGTACCCGGAGGTAATAGAAGCGGGTCGTCTGGACCGCGTTCTGGTTGTCGTCGCTCACCAGCAGCACCTTGTAGCGGCCCTTCTCCTTCCCCGTGATCACCATGCCCTCGATGTTGTCGAGGAGGGGGTTGGCCTGGGGCTGCTTCGCGGTCGCGCCGAGGGACGGGCAGTCCGCGATGTCGGCGAGCAGGGTCTTCTTGATCAGGCGGACTCCGGGCTGGCCGGTGAGGTGGTCGATGCCGCTGGTGTCCGTGGCGTGGCGCGGGTCGGCCAGGTAGAGGCGGACCGTGTTGCCGACACCGCTGGTGAAGCCGCGCTCCAGGACGAGGAGGCGGCCGTCGGGCAGGGCCTGCACCTCGGGGACGCCGAGGAAGGCCGCGTCGGTCTTGTACGCGTACTGCGTGGCGAGCTCGAAGTGGTCGCTCTTGGTCCGGGTCCAGGTCTGGAAGCGGACGGCGCCGGAGGTGTCGCCGGCGATCGGGTACTCCATCGACGCGAGGAGCGTACGGCCGCCGGGCAGCAGGGTCAGGCCCTCGAAGGTCTGGTTGGAGACGGCCCGGCCGGCCGGGGCGACCAGCAGCGAGGACGGGACCGGGAGGCGGTCGAGGATCTTGCCGTCGACGGAGTAGCGGCGGATCGACGGCTCGGTCTCGGAGGTGATGAGGCGCGTGCCGTCCCGGTCGACGACCAGGCCCTCGGAGTCGAGCGCGGCGCCGTTCTCGTCGGCGAGCGGGACGACCCGCTTCGGCTGGAGGGTCCTCGCGTCCAGGTCGAACAGGGAGGAACGGTCCTCCAGGGCGGCCAGCGAGCCGTCCTTGTCCAGCGCGAGCGCGGAGAAGTTGCCGACGAAGGTGCCGTCGTACGTCGTCTTGTCGAGCGCGTCGGAGAAGCGGTCGATCGAGACGGACGACGAACAGGCATTGGCGGTGCGGGAGTTGGTGGTCCCGGTGCTGACGGCGGTCGCGGGCCCGGCGGCGGTGAGGCAGGTGGCCGCCGCCAGGCCGGCGGTCGCGGTCGCGAGTACGGTTCTCAGGCGCATGGGCGTCACCGTAGGACGGACGGGTGACATGCGGGAGACCGCGCAGTGAAGCGCTTCCCCGGAACGGGCCCTGGGCCTGCCTGCCCTAGGCCAGATCCTTGTGGATCGCCTTCGCGACACCCTGGATCGTGGTGATGCCGTAGCTCATCGTGCTGTTGTCCTGGGTGAGCACGGACATCATGTAGTCGTGGCCGCCGCCGCTGAAGGTGCCCAGGCTGTGGACGCGCCAGCCGTGCGTCGAGCGCTGTAGCCAGCCGTTCTTGACGTGCACGGTGACGCTCGACGGGGCCCCGGACGGGGTGCCCCAGCGCTGCGACGAGATGACCTGGTTCATCAACTTCAGCATGTACGCGCGGGAGTTGTCGCTCAGCACCGAGTTCTTGGCGGTGACCAGCTTGAGCAGCTTCTGCTCGTCGGTCACGGTCTCCTGGGTCAGGCCCCAGTAGTTGTTCGCGCCGGGCTTGGTCTGGGTCATGCCGGCCGCGGACAGGAAGCCCTTGATCTTCGTCATGCCGAGCTGCCTCCACAGGGTGGAGGTCGCGTCGTTGTCCGACTTGGTGATCATGGCCTTGGCGAGCGTCGTCTCGCGTGACGTCAGCAGGCGGTTGTGCTTCTTCGCGTCCCACAGCAGCGTGGCGAGGACGGTGACCTTGACGGTGCTGGCCGAGTCGTAGGCGCTCGTCGCCCGCAGGGTGCAGGTGGTCTTGGTGGTCCGGTCGTAGAGGCCGACCGCGACGGTTCCCTTACGGGTCGCGAGGGCGGCGGTGATGTCCTTCTTCAACTTGGCGGCCAGCCCCGCGTTCGCGGACGTACAGCTGACCGTCGGGGTGGCCGCGGCAGCGGGCGTCGCGGCGGCCAGGACGGGTATGAGCATCCCGGCGCCCACGCCGACGGCCAGCACTCTGGCCCGGCGGGTTGTCCAATAAGACTGAGTCATGCACGAGTTGACTCACAGGAAGGCATGAAAGGTTGTACGGGTTGGAGAACGGTTGTGCGACGCATTACCCCGCCCTGTGCGAATTCACAGCCGGCGGCCAGGTACGGCACAGCACCCTCCCACCCTGCTTTCGCACGATGCGTGGGTGACATCTGCCACCGATCCGCACCCCCACACCGAACCCGCGTCCGCCGACTGGCCGCCGCCGGCGCCACCCGCCGACGCGCCGCCCGAGAAGGCGCCCCGCTGGTCGCTGCCCGTCCTGGTCGCGATCATGGTCCTGGCGGCCGTGCTGTACTCGTGGAACCTCTCCGGCTCCAGCCTGAACAGCTTCTACAGCAGCGCCGTCTACAGCGGCACGCAGAACTGGAAGGCCTGGTTCTTCGGCTCGCTGGACGCCGGCAACTTCCTCACGGTCGACAAGCCGCCCTTCTCGCTGATGGTGATGGGCCTGTCGTGCCGGATCTTCGGCTTCGGCACCTGGCAGATGATGCTGCCGGAGGTCGCCGCCGCGCTCGGCACGATCTGGATCCTGCACGCCTCCGTGAAGCGGTACTTCGGCCATGCGGCCGCGGCGATCGCGGCGCTGGTCCTCGCCCTCACCCCCATCACGGTCGCCATCAACCGTGACAACAACCCCGACACGATCCTCGTCCTGCTGATGGTGGCGGGCGCCGCCCTCGGCCTGCGCGCCGTGCGCACCGAGCGGCTGCTGCCGCTGATCGGCTCCGCGGTCTGCTTCGGCTTCGCGTTCAACACCAAGCTCCTCCAGGGCTACATCGCCCTGCCCGCCGTCTTCGCCGTGTACCTCTTCGCGTCGAAGCTCGGCTGGAAGCGGAAGGTCGTCCAACTCGCCCTGGCCACGGTCGCGTTGGCCGTCTCCAGCTTCTGGTGGGCCACGGTCGTATCCCTCGTCCCCGCCTCGGACCGCCCGTACATCGGCGGCTCGACGGACGGCACCGCCTGGGACCTGATCATGGGCTACGACGGCTTCGGCCGCGTGTTCGGCGGCGAGGGCAACGGCGGCGGGGGCGGTGGGGGCGGCGGCACGTTCGCCGGCACCGCGGGCATCGGCCGTATGTTCAACGACGTCCTCGGCGGCCAGATCTCCTGGCTGCTCCCCTTCTCGGCCATCGCCCTGATCGCCGGCCTGGTACTGGTCGGCCGCGCCCCGCGCACCGACCCGACGCGTGCCGCGCTGGTCCTGTGGGGCGGCTGGACCCTGCTGCACTACGTCACCTTCAGCATGGCGCAGGGCACGATGCACCCGTACTACACGACCGCGCTCGCCCCGGGCATCGCGGCCCTGTGCGGTGGCGGCGGCGTGCTGCTGTGGCGCGCCTTCCGCGGCGGCGACGCCCGCTGGTCGTGGGTCCTGCCGGCCGGCCTCGCGGTCACCGGGATCTGGGCGATCGTGCTGCTGCGCCGGGCCTCCGGCTGGAACACCTGGCTGTGGCCGACGATCGGCGTGCTGACGGTCCTCGCGATCGCGGGCCTGTTCGTCTTCCGCTCCGGCAACCGGACCCGTCTCCTGACGGCGTCCGTCGCGGCGGCGGTCGTCGCGGCGCTCGCCGGACCGACGGCGTACGCCGTGACCCCGGCCACCGCCGGCGGTTCCGGCGGCGGCATGGGCGGTACGAACCCGACGGCGGGTCCGTCGACCGGCGGCGGCATGGGCGGCCCCGGTGACGGCGGTATGCGCGGCGGCGAGGGCGGCCCCGGCGGCGGTACGGCCCCGGGCGGCACCGGCACGGGCGGCGGCCGGGCGAGCGGCGAGATGCCGGGCGGCGGCGAGGCTCCCGGCGGGATGACCCCGGGCGGCGGCGGTACCGGCGAGGTGCCGCAGGGCGGCCAACAGGGCGGTACCAACGGGGAGTTCCCCGGTGGCGGCACGGCTCCTGGCGGCACCGGCGGCGAGAGCGGTACGGCTCCGGGTGGCACCGGCGGTACGCGCGGCGGCTTCGGCGGCGGCGGGATGGGCGGCGGGGGCGGCATGGGCGGCACGACGTCCAGCGCGCTCATCTCGTATCTGGAGAAGCACCAGGACGGCGCCAAGTGGCTGCTCGCGGTGTCCAATTCGCAGAGCGCGGGCCAGCTGATCCTCAGCACCCACAAGCCCGTCATCTCCATGTGGGGCTTCACCGGTTCCGACAAGGCGATGACCCTCGCCAAGCTCAAGGAGCTGGTGAAGAAGGGCGAGCTGCACTACATCCAGCTCGGCGGCGGCGGGATGGGCGGCAACAGCACCCTGAACACCGAGATCACCGCGTGGGTGAAGAAGAACGCGACGGCGGTGAAGGAGAGCGCGTACGACAAGAGCGCGACGTCCTCCACCACGAGCACGAGCACCACCAACACGTCCACGCTCTACCGGCTCGACCCCAAGGACGTCGGCTGACGCCCAGCGGCACCGAGAAGCACCGAGAGGCCCCCGACCACACGGTCGGGGGCCTCTTTTAACATTCCATTAACCTCTGCTTCTTCATGTGCATGTCATCCTCGCCAGTGCCGCCCCATTCAACCCGCGTAGATGGGACACTCTTTATGTTGGCGACTCGCATGCACCGCTGGAAATCGGTGGCGTTGACGACCGCAGCCGTTCTCGTCGGCCTCACCGTGCCGACCCTGACCGCGACCCCGGCGTCGGCCACGACGACCGCGTACGACTCGACGTACTACAAGAACGCGGTCGGCAAGACGGGCACGGCTCTGAAGTCCTCGCTGCACACGATCATCAGCACCAACGTCACGAAGATCTCGTACGCGGCGGTCTGGAACGCTCTCATGGCCACCGACCAGGACCCGAACAACAGCAACAACGTGATCCTGCTGTACAGCGGTGTCTCCCGCGCCAAGTCCCTCAACGGCGGCGACGTCGGCGACTGGAACCGCGAGCACACCTGGGCCAAGTCCCACGGCGACTTCGGCGAGGTCACCGGTCCCGGCACCGACCTGCACCACCTGCGTCCCGCGGACGTCCAGGTCAACAGCATCCGCGGCAACCTGGACTTCGACAACGGCGGCAGCGCGGTCACCAACGGCGGCGGCAGCACCGTCGACTCCGACTCCTTCGCACCGCGCGCGGCGGACCGGGGCGACGTGGCCCGCATGATCCTCTACATGGCCGTGCGCTACGAGGGCGACGACGGCTTCGCGGACCTGGAGCCCAACGAAAAGGTCAACAACGGCAGCAACCCGTACATGGGCAAGCTCTCCGTCCTCAAGGCCTGGAGCGCGGCGGACCCGCCCAGCGCCTTCGAGGAGAAGCGCAACCAGGTCATCTACGACACCTACCAGCACAACCGCAACCCGTTCATCGACCACCCGGAGTGGGTGGAGGCGATCTGGTAGGAAGCGCTGCTCGCCTGAACTCCCCACGCCATATGGGGGGTTCGGGCCATTCCGGCTATCTCGCCGGAAGCGGTCCCACGGCGCGCGGCAACGGCACCGGCGGAACCTTCGGCCGTTCGGCCATCCGGTCATTCGGCCGTTCGGTGGAAACCCGGGGCCTGTCGGTGCTCGTGCACGCACGGCGGCGGGCGGGACGGCATCGTGGCTCCCGTCCCGGCCCGCCCCCGTCCAGGAGGACCTCATGCTCGGCACCGACTTCACCACCGGATCGCCCAACTGGCTCGACCTCGGCAGCCCCGACACCGACGCGGCCGCCGCGTTCTACGGCGCCGTCCTCGGCTGGCAGTTCGTCTCGGCCGGTCCCGACACCGGCGGATACGGCTTCTTCCAGGTGGATGGGAAGACCGTCGCCGCCCTCGGACCGCTCACCGAGGAAGGGGCGAACTCCGCCTGGATGATCCACTTCAAGACCGACGACATCACGGCCACCGTCCAGTCCGTCACGGCAGGCGGCGGGACCGTCCGCATGGAGCCCATGGACGTCATGGGCGAGGGCATGCTGGCCCAGGCCACCGACCCGCAGGGCGCCCAGTTCGCGCTGTGGCAGCCCGGCAGGACCGCGGGCCTGGAACTCACCTCCGCCCCCAACACCCTGCTCTGGGTGGAGCTGCACGCCCCCGACCCGGAGGCGGACATCGCCTTCTACCAGGGCCTGTTCGGCTGGCGCACCCAGGAGATGGCGGCGCCCGGCATGACGTACCGGGTACTGAGCACCAGCCAGGGCGACCAGCAGGACGCCTCGTTCGGCGGAGCGGCACCCCTGGGCGAGGGCGAACAGCCGCGCTGGGTACCGTACTTCCACGTGACGGACACGGACACCACGGTCGCGACGGCCCAGTCCAACGGCGGTCCCGTCCTCATGCCGGCCACGGACGTACCGGAGGTCGGCCGCATGGCCTGGCTCCGGGACCCGTTCGGCGCGGCGTTCGCGCTGCTGACCCCGGACCCGCGGATGTGAGACCGGGCCGAACCAGCCGTCACCCCAGATGCGTGGCCGCGAACATCCGCAGCACGGCCGGGAGTACGACCACGGACGGTCCCGGCTCCCCCAGTGCCTTCGCGAGGTCCGCCTCCAGTGTCTCCGGTGTCGTCCGCACGCCCGGCACCCCGAACGACTCCGCCAGTGCCACGTAGTCCGGCCGTGCCAGTTCCGTCGCCGTGGCCTCGCCGAACGCGTCCGTCATGTACTCGCGGAGGATGCCGTAGCCGCCGTCGTCGACGATGAGCCAGGTGACGTTCAGGTCGTACTGCCTGGCCGTGGCCAGTTCCGCGATGGAGTACAGGGCGCCGCCGTCCCCGGACACGGCCAGCACCGGACGGGTCGGGTCCGCCGCGGCCGCTCCCAGCGCCGCCGGGAAGCCGTAGCCGAGGCCGCCGGCGCCCTGGGCGGAGTGGAGGTGGTTGGGGCCCTTCGCGTCGAAGGCCGACCAGGCCCAGTAGGCGAGGATCGTCATGTCCCAGAAGGAGGGGGAGGTGGGCGGGAGGGCCTTGCGGACCGACGCCAACACGCTCTGTTCCAGGGTCAGTTCCTGGGCGGCGATGCGTTCCCGGACCTTGCCCAGCACCTCCTCCACCCGCGCCGGCGCCGATGTGTCCGCGCGCTCGGTCACGGTCTCCAGCAACGCCTGGAGCCCGTGCCACGCGTCCGCGTGGATTCCCAGCGCTGGGTGGTTCGACTCCAGCTTGCCGAGGTCCGCCTCGATCTGGACGACCCGGCCCCGCGGTGCGAACGTGTGGTAGTTCGAGGAGAGTTCACCCAGTCCCGAGCCGACCACCAGGACGACGTCCGCGTCCTCCAGGAAGTCCGTCGTGTGGCGGTCCTCCAGCCACGACTGGAGCGACAGGGGATGCGTCCACGGGAACGCGCCCTTCCCGCCCGGCGTCGTCACCACCGGCGCCCGGAGCTTCTCCGCCAGCTGCCGCAGCTTCTTCGACGCGTCCGCGCGGATCACTCCGCCGCCCGCGATGATCACCGGGCGGGATGCCTTCGACAGCAAGTCGGCCGCCACGGCGGTCAGTTCGGGGCGCGGGACCAGGTCCTCCGGGGTCGCGTCCACCGCCGTCACCACCGGCAGCGACGTCTCGGCCAGCAACACGTCCTGCGGGATCTCCACCCACACCGGGCCGTGCGGAGCCGTGAGCGCCGACTTCCACGCCTCCGCGATCGCGGACGGGATCTGCGACTGGGTGCGGACGGTGTGGACGGACTTCACCACGCCCCTGAACGAGGCTGCCTGGTCCGGGAGTTCGTGGAGGTAGCCGTGGCGGCCGCCGCCCAGGCCCGGGGTCGGGATCTGGCTGCTGATCGCCAGGACGGGGGCCGAGGCCGCCCGCGCCTCCTGGAGCGCGGCCAGTGACGTCAGCGCGCCCGGGCCGGTGGACAGGAGCAGCGGGGCCGCCTCGCCCGTGATGCGGCCGTACGCGTCCGCGGCGAACCCCGCGTTGTTCTCCACCCGCAGGCCGATGTACCGCAGGTCGGAGCGGCGCAGCGCGTCGAACATGCCGAGGGCGTGCTGCCCCGGCAGGCCGAAGACCGTCGTCGCGCCGAGGCCCGTCAGGGTCTCCACGACCAGGTCACCGCCGTTGCGCCCGGGGGGCGGGTTCAGCGCGGCGGAGATCTGCGCGGCCGTCGGGCGGAGTTCCAGGTCGTGGTCGTGCGTCACTTGCTCTCTGTCTCCCTACGAGTCGCCGAGACGGGTCGGCGAGTCACTGAACCGGGCCGGCGGTCGGCCGTCGTGGGCGGATCACCAACTGCCCCTCGTGCCCTACGCGTTGCGTGCCTCCGCGATCTGCCGGGACATGATCGTGATCAGGTCGTACGCGGTGTGCGACGCGGCCACCGACGTGATCTCGGCGTGGTCGTACGCCGGTGCCACCTCGACGACGTCCGCCGACACCAGGTTGCAGGATGCCAGGCCGCGCAGGATCTCCAGAAGTTCGCGGGAGGTCAGGCCGCCGGCCTCGGGCGTGCCGGTGCCGGGCGCGTGGGCCGGGTCGAGGCAGTCGATGTCGATGGAGATGTAGAGGGGCCGGTCACCGATGCGCCGGCGCAGCTGGTCGGCCACCTCGTCGGCGCCCCGGCGGTACACGTCCGCCGCCGTGACGATGCCGAAGCCCATCTTCTCGTCGTCCTTCAGGTCCTGCTTGCCGTACAGCGGACCGCGGATGCCGACGTGCGAGAGCGCCTCCGTGTCGAGGATGCCCTCCTCGACCGCCCTGCGGAACGGCGTCCCGTGGGTGTACTCGGCCCCGAAGTACGTGTCCCAGGTGTCGAGATGGGCGTCGAAGTGCAGCAGGGCGACCGGGCCGTGCTTCTTCGCGACCGAGCGCAGCAGCGGCAGCGCGATCGTGTGGTCGCCGCCCAGGGTCATCAACCGCGCGCCGGTGTCGAGGAGTTGGTCCGCGGCCTCCTCGATGGTCTCGACGGCCTCGTTGATGTTGAACGGGTTCGCCGCGATGTCCCCGGCGTCCGCGACCTGCGCCAGGGCGAACGGGGACGCGTCCTGCGCCGGGTTGTAGGGGCGCAGCAGCCGGGACGCCTCGCGGATCGCGTTGCCGCCGAAGCGGGCGCCGGGCCGGTAGGAGACCCCGGCGTCGAACGGCACTCCGACCACGGCGACGTCCGCGGTGCCGACCTCGTCCAGGCGCGGCAGCCGGGCGTAGGTCGCGGGGCCGGCGAACCGCGGGAAGCGCGAGGAGTCGACGGGGCCGCGGGGCGTCTCGTTGCTGGTCATGGGGACTGCCTTCTTTCCTACGCTTCGTGACGTATGGGGTTGGTTGCGTACAGCTTGTGGCTGTTTGCGCGTTCGCTACGACTTTACTGGTGCGCGGCGACCGGTTCGGACGCCCGTTCGGGAGCGCCGCGTCCGGCGAGCCGGTCCCGCCAGGCGGCGAGCACGGCCGCGTCGGTCGGCGGGGTGGCGAGAGAGACGGTCACATAGGCGGCCAGAGACAGCAACAGGCCGTAGTACACAGGCTCGTTGGCGAGGATGCCGTAGGTCGCCATCAGGCCGACGACCGCGAGGCCGCCGACGATCACCGAGGCGAGTGCGCCCTGTGCGGTGCCGCGCTTCCACAGCAGTCCGCCGAGGATGGGGACGAGGAGTCCGCCGACGAGGAGGTTGTAGGCGACGGTCAGCGCCTCGACGACGTTGTTGAGCGCGATCGCCGTGACGATCACGCCGATGCCCATGACGAGGATGAAGACGCGGTTGCCCCGCACCTCGTCGTGGCCGCCCTCGTCGTCCCGGTCCCTGGCCGCGCCCCGCAGCCGCGACCAGATGTCGTTGTTGGCGACCGTGGCGCAGGCGATCAGCGCGCCGGACGACGTCGACATCACCGCGGCCAGGGCGGCGGCGAGCACCAACCCCCTCACACCGACGGGGAGTTCGTCCTTCACGATGGTCGCGAAGGCGTCGTCCGGGCTGCCGAGGTTCGGGTAGAGGACCTTGGCCGCCGTGCCGATGACGGCGCCCGCGACGGCGTAGACGAGGCAGTAGGTGCCCGCGACCGTGCCGCCCCACCTGGCGGTCCTGTCGCTGCCCGCCGTGAACACGCGCTGCCAGATGTCCTGGCCGATGAGCATGCCGAACGTGTAGATCAGGACGTAGGTGAAGATCGTCTCGCCGCCGATGCCCAGTGGGTCGAAGTACCCGGTGGGCAGCTTCGCCTTCATCTCGCCGAAGCCGCCGGCCTTGACGACCGCGATCGGCAGCAGGAGCAGCAGCACGCCGATCGTCTTCACCACGAACTGCACCATGTCGGTGAGGGTGATCGACCACATGCCGCCGAGCGTCGAGTACGCGACGACGATCGAGCCGCCGAGGACGATCGCGAGGGTGCGGTTCATGTCGAAGAGGACGTCGAAGATCGTGGCGTAGGCGATCGTCGAGGTGACGGCCAGCATCAGGGTGTACGCCCACATGACCACGCCGGAGATGACCCCCGCCCGGCCGCCGTACCTGAGGTCGAGCATCTCGGAGACGGTGTACACCTTCAGGCGGGCGATGCGGGCGGAGAAGAAGACGGAGAGGGCGAGCAGGCCGAGGCCGATGGTGAAGACCATCCAGGCGCCGGACAGGCCGTACTGGTAGCCGAGGCCGACGCCGCCGATGGTGGACGCGCCGCCCAGGACGATCGCGGCCATGGTGCCGGAGTACATGACCGGGCCCAGGCGGCGGCCCGCGACCAGGAAGTCGCTCTTGGACCTGGCGCGGCGCATGCCCCACCAGCCCATGGCCAGCATGCCGGCCAGGTAGACGACGATCACGGTGTAGTCGACGGCCATACGGGGGCCTCCTTCGCGCGCTCTGGGGTGTCCCCGGGTCCAGGGGTGTTCCGGCGCCCAGGGGCTGTCCCGGTGTCTCGGGGGGCTTGCGCCGCGACTGACCCTAGGTGGCCGGAAAGCGACTGCGAAGTGTACGTTTCATCCACCCGAACCCGAGGTGATGGAGGAAACATCCACCATGCCGGACCTCACGGTTCCGCCCACACCGCCCACTCCCCCCGTGCCTCTCGCCGCCCTCCTGGCCCGCGAGGACCTGGGGCTGCGGCAGATCGCCGGGCCGTCCGACCCCGACATCGCGATCCACTGGGCGCACACCTCGGAGATGCCGGACCCGTATCCGTACCTGCTCGGCGGCGAACTGCTGCTCACCGCGGGCGTCCACATCCCGGACGCGGCCGGCTCCGGCACCTACTTCGACGACTACGTCGCCCGGATCGTCGAGGCGGGCGGAGTGGCCCTCGGCTTCGGCATCGCACCGGTCCACGACACCGTGCCACGCGCCCTGGTCGCCGCCTGCGACCACTACGACCTCCCCCTCCTGGAGGTCCCGCCGCCCACCCCCTTCTCCCGCGTGGCCCGCGCGGTCTGGCAACTGATGGCCCAGGCCCGCCTCGCCGAACTCCGCCGCGTCACCGAGGCCCAGCAGAGCCTGGCGGCGGCGGCCTCCCGCCCCGACCCGCTCCCTTCGGTGCTGCGCCAGCTCGCCCAACGGGTGGGCGGCCGCGCGGTGCTGTTCGGTCCCGACGGGACGGAGATCGCGGGGGCGGGGCGGGGAGCGGGGGCGGCCAGAGCGACGGGGGCGGGGGCGGAGGCTGGCTCGACGGGCACGGGCACGGGCACGGGGGCTGGACGCGGCGTGGGAGCCGGCGGCGCGGAGGTGCGGGAGGCGTTGGCGGAGCTGGTGCGGGTGGTCCGGCCCCCGGCCGCCCCCGCCGCATCCCCCGCGTCCGCCACCGCACCCCCCAAGTCCTCCACCCCCAGCCCCGTGTCCACCGCCACCTCCACCGACGGCGCGCCCCCGACCCGGCCCGCCCCCACCTCCGCCACCGACACCGTCTCCGGCATCCACCTCGCCGCGTACGCCCTCGGTACCGGTCAGGGTTTCGTCCTGGGGGTCGCCGCCCCGCAGCGCGCGCCCGGCGACCACACCATCGCCTCCGTCGCCGCCGTCCTGCTCTCCCTCCTCACCGGCGAACACCAGAGCCGCACGGGAGCGGACCGGTCCTCGGCGCTCGTAAGGCTGCTGCTGGGCGCCCCGCCGGAGGACGTCGCGTCGCTGCTCGGCGGAGACCGCTGGCTGGTGGTGCACGCGCTGCCCGACACCGGAGCCGGCCCCGACCCCGTCGCCGCCTCCGCCCTGGGCGCCGCCCTCGGTTCCGCGCTGATCGACCTGGCGCCGGAGGCCGTACGGGTCCTCGTCCCCGGCGACCGCGCACCCGCCCCGCAGCCCGGCTGGACCCTGGGGGTCAGCGCCCCCGTGGCCCCGGAGGGCTGGTCCGCCGCCGACAAGCAGGCGGCCCGCGCCGCGGCCCGCGCCCGTGCGACCCGTACCCCGCTGGTCCGTCACGGCGCCTCCGGCCGCGCCGGGCTCGCCGACCTGCTCCCCGAGGACGCGGCCGAGGAACACGCCCGCACCCTCCTCGCGCCGCTCGCCGCGCACCCCGCGCTCACCGAGACCCTGCGCACCTGGCTGTCCCTGCACGGGAGTTGGGACCGTACGGCGGTCGCCCTCGCCGTGCACCGCAACACCGTGCGGCAGCGGATCGCCCGGTGCGCGGCGCTGCTGGAGACGGACCTCGACGATCCGGACGTACGGATGGAGCTGTGGTTCGGCCTGCGTCGGCTGTGAGAGCCGCCCGTGAGTGATCCACATCCCAGCGGGCGGGACGCCGGGCACGCCCCCAGCCCTCTGCTTCACAATGGGAACCATGCCGATACCCGGGACACCCAGCCGCGCCGAGCTTGTCGACCACCTTGTGAAGACCCGTATCGCGGGCGAGGTGGCCACGCCCCGCGAGAACAACCTCTCCCACTACCGCAAGCTCGCGAACGGCGACCGTCACTACTGGTTCGGGCTGGAGCTGGGCGACCGCTGGACGGACGAGCAGGACGTGCTCGCGGTGATGGCGGAGCGGGTGGGTGTCAATGACGATCCGGAGTACCGCTACGGCCAGGACACCATCGACCCGGAGCTGACGGTCGAGGGCCTGGACCGGATGGCGGCGCGGCTGCGCAAGGCCGCCGACGGGCAGCAGCGGGTGCTCTTCGCGACCGGTCACCCGGGCGGTCTGCTGGACGTGCACCGCGCCACGGCCGCCGCCCTGCGCACGGCCGGCTGCGAGATAGTCGTGATCCCGGAGGGGTTGCAGACGGAGGAGGGGTACGTCATGCAGTTCGCGGACGTGGCCGTCCTGGAGCACGGCGCGACGCTCTGGCACACGCACTCCGGTGAGCCGATGAAGGCGATCCTCACCGCCCTGGAGCGCGAGGGCCGCCCGCTGCCCGACCTGGTCGTCGCCGACCACGGCTGGGCGGGCTACGCGGGCCGCCACGGCGTCGACTCCGTGGGCTACGCCGACTGCAACGACCCGGCGCTCTTCCTCGCCGAGTCCGAGGGCACCGTCCAGGTGGCGGTCCCGCTCGACGACCATGTCGTCAGCCCCAGGTACTACGACCCGATGACGGCGTATCTGCTGGCCGAGGCCGGGCTGTCGGACTGAGCGGCCGGGCTCGGGTCCCCGGTCACGGCCAGGGGTTGAGCCCCTCCGCCCGGCGCTGCGCGTATCCCGGTGTCGGGTCCAGGTAGACCCGGCTGACCGCCGGGAACGCCTCCCGCAGCCGCTGCTCGGCCTGTTCGCAGGCCCACTCGATCTGCGCGGCGCTCGACCGGTCCCGGAAGTCGATCTTCGCGGCCACCAGCGCCTCGCGCGGGCCCTGCACGAGGGTCGTCAACTCCAGTACGGCCTCGATGTGTTCGACCCCGAGCAGCTCCTCCTTGATCCGCTCCCGCATGGCCTTGGGCAGCGGGCGGCCGATGAGGAGTTCCGCGTTGGAGCGGCCCAGCACCCAGGCGACGTAGAGCAGCAGGGCCCCGATGCACAGCGAGGCGGCGCCGTCCCAGGCGCCGGAGCCGGTGAGCTGGCCGCCGAGCAGGCCGCCCGCCGCGAGGACCAGGCCGACGAGCGCGGCGGAGTCCTCCAGGACCACGGCCTTGACGGCGGTGTCGGGGGTGTGGCGGAGGTAGCGCTTGAAGGAGGCGCCGAAGCGGGCCGCCTCGCCGCGCGCCTGGCGTACGCCCGTCCGCAGGGAGTAGCCCTCCAGGAGGAAGGCGACGCCGAGCACGATGTACGAGACGAGCGGGTCGCCGAGGTCCTCGCCCGCGACGAGGGTGTGGATGCCGTCGTAGATCGAGAAGACCGCGCCGCCGACGAAGGTGGCGACGGCGGCGAGCATCGCCCAGATGTAGCGCTCGGGGCCGTAGCCCAGGGGGTGGTCCTCGTCGGCGGGTTTGCCGCTGCGCTTGAGGGCGGTCAGCAGGAGGAGTTCGGTGACGGTGTCGGCGACGGAGTGCGCGGCCTCCGACAGCATCGCGCTGGAGCCGCTGATGACGCCGGCGACCGCCTTGGCGAGCGCGATGCCCAGGTTGGCGACGGCCGCGACGATCACGGTGACGGTGGACTCGCCGCCGCCGTCACCCTCCTCTGTGTCTGCCATGCCCTCAGTGTCCCCGAGGAACCCGGACCACGCCCTCCTGAATGACGGAGATGGCCAGTTGGCCGTCCTGCGTGTAGATCCGCGCCTGCCCGAGCCCGCGCCCACCGGACGCCGACGGCGACTCCTGGTCGTAGAGCAGCCACTCGTCGGCGCGGAACGGCCGGTGGAACCACATCGCGTGGTCGAGCGACGCGCCCACGACATCCCCTACGGCCCAGCCGCCCCGACCGTGCGCGAGGAGCACGGAGTCGAGGAGGGTCATGTCGGAGACGTAGGTCGCGAGCACGACGTGGAGCAGGGGCTGGTCCACGGGTCCGTCGAGCTTGCCGTTGGTGCGGAACCACACCTGGGAGTGCGGCTCGCGCGGTGCGCCGAACCTGCCGTACGGCGGCTCGTCGACGTAGCGCAGGTCGATGGCCTCGCGGGCCGCCAGGAACTTCTCGACGATCTCGGGGGCCATGTGGTCGTAGCCGCGCAGCCGGTCCTGCGAGGTGGGCAGGGTGGCCGGGTCGGGGGCGGACGGCATGGGGGTCTGGTGGTCGAGGCCCGTCTCGGGGCGCTGGAAGGACGCGGAGAGGGCGAAGATCGGCTGCCCGTGCTGGACCGCGACGACGCGGCGCGCGGTGAAGGAACGGCCGTCGTTCATTCGCTCGACGGTGTAGACGATCGGCGCGCCGGGGTCGCCGGGGCGCAGGAAGTACGCGTGCAGGGAGTGCGCGAGACGGTCCTCGGAGACCGTCCGGCCTGCCGCGACCAGCGCCTGGGCCGCCACCTGTCCGCCGAAGACCCGGGGGACGACGGCGGACTGCGACTGGCCGCGGAAGATGTTCTCCTCGATCTGCTCCAAGTCGAGCAGATCGAGGAGACTCTGAAGTGCCTGGCTCATGGCACCTTTTCTACGGGCCGGTAATTTCGGGGACCTTACAGGCCCATGTCCTTCGCGATGATCGTCTTCATGATCTCGCTGGTGCCGCCGTAGATGCGGTTGACGCGGTTGTCCGCGTACAGGCGGGCGATCGGGTACTCGTTCATGAAGCCGTAGCCGCCGTGCAGCTGGAGGCAGCGGTCGATCACGCGGTGGGCCACCTCGGTGGTGAACAGCTTGGCGCTGGCCGCCTCGGCGGGGGTCAGCTCACCGGCGTCCAGGGCCTCGGTGGCGCGGTCCACGACGGCCTCGGCGGCGTCCACCTCGGCCTGGCAGGCGGCCAGTTCGAACTTGGTGTTCTGGAACGCGGCGACGGGCTGGCCGAAGACCACGCGCTCCTGGACGTACTGCTTCGCGAACCGGACGGCGGCCTTGGCCTGCGCGTACGCGCCGAAGGCGATGCCCCAGCGCTCGGAGGCGAGGTTATGGCCGAGGTAGTAGAAGCCCTTGTTCTCCTCGCCGAGGAGGTCCTCGGCCGGGACCTTCACGTCGACGAACGCCAGCTCGGCGGTGTCGGAGGTCTTCAGGCCGAGCTTGTCGAGCTTACGGCCGACCGAGTAGCCCTCGGCCTTGGTGTCCACCACGAAGAGGGAGATGCCGTGCCGGCGGTCCTCCTTGGTGGGCGCGGAGGTGCGGGCGCAGACGATCATGCGGTCGGCGTGCACACCGCCGGTGATGAAGGTCTTGGCGCCGTTGAGGACGTAGTGCGTGCCGTCCTCGGAGAGCTTGGCGGTGGTCTTCATGCCGGCGAGGTCGGAGCCGGTGCCCGGCTCGGTCATCGCGATGGCCCACATCTCCTCGCCGGAGACGAACTTCGGCAGGAAGCGCTTCTTCTGCTCGTCGGTGGCGAGCAGCTTGATGTAGGGCAGGCCGAGCAGTACGTGGACGCCGGAGCCGCCGAAGGAGACACCCGCGCGCGCGGTCTCCTCGTAGAGGACGGCCTCGAACTTGTACGAGTCGATGCCCGCGCCGCCGTACTCCTCGTCGACGCGGATGCCGAAGACGCCGAGCTCGGCGAGCTTGTAGTAGAAGTCGCGCGGCGCCTGGCCGGCCGCGAACCACTCGTCGTAGACGGGGACGACCTCGGCCTCGATGAAGGCCCGGAGGGTCTCCCGGAACGCCTCGTGGTCCTCGTCAAACACCGTACGGCGCACCGCCGCCACCTCCAGCTAGCCCAGGGTTCATGTCTAAGCGCTTGCTCAGAACATCACGGTACCGGCGAGTAGGGGGAGCGTCCAGCGGAACGGGCACGTAACGCTCGTCACGCCCCCGCCCCCGCCCCCGCACCGGCCGCCGCACCCGCCGCCGCGAACGCCCCCCGCGCCATCCGGTGCAGCAACTCCGCCGTCACCCCCCGCCCCGGCAGCGACCCGGGGCGCCCCAGATGCGGGGTCGAGTTCAGCAGGCCGAACACCGAGTGCACCGCGGAGCGTGCGCTGGGCTCGGCCAGGTCCGGGTACACCTCGCGGACGACCTCCACCCACAACTCGACGTACTGGCGCTGGAGTTGACGCACCAGCTTGCGGTCGGTGTCGCGCAGGCGGTCCAGCTCACGGTCGTGCAGGGTGATCAGGGGGCGGTCGTCGAGGGCGAAGTCGATGTGGCCCTCGATGAGCGAGTCGAGCAGCGGCTCCGCGGAGGTCACGCCCTCCGCCTCGGCCAGCCGGCGCTTCGCGCCCGTCAGGAGCTGGCCGCTGATGCCGACCAGCAGCTCGGCGAGCATCGCATCCTTGCCCGGGAAGTGCCGGTAGAGACCGGGGCCGCTGATGCCGACGGCCGCGCCTATCTCGTCGACCCCGACGCCGTGGAAACCCCGCTCGGCGAAGAGCCGCGCGGCCTCCTTGAGGATCTGCTCGCGGCGGGTGGGGGCGTCGGTTCTCGTGGTCATGGAAGCAATTCTAGACAGGGAGGTTAGCGGTCGTTAACCTGGAGGAAATGGTTAACGCTCATTAACGGTCGAGAGCAGCCGATCGCTGTGCGAGGGGACCCACAGAATGCAAGAGGCACCGGAGCTGACGAGCGCGGCGGACCCCGCGTCGGAGGCGTGGCGGGCCAACGAGGCGGCGCACCGCGCGCTGGGCGAGGAGCTGCGGCGGAAGCTGGCCGCGGCCCGGCTCGGCGGCGGTGAGCGCGCCCGCGACCGGCACACCGCGCGCGGCAAGCTGCTCCCCCGCGACCGCGTCGACACCCTCCTCGACCCGGGCTCGCCCTTCCTGGAGCTGGCCCCGCTGGCGGCCGACGGGATGTACGACGGGGCCGCCCCGGCCGCCGGTGTCATCGCCGGGATCGGGCGGGTGAGCGGGCGCGAGTGCGTGATCGTCGCCAATGACGCCACGGTCAAGGGCGGGACGTACTACCCGATGACCGTGAAGAAGCATCTGCGCGCCCAGGAGATCGCCCTCGAGAACCGCCTCCCCTGTATCTACCTCGTCGACTCCGGGGGCGCGTTCCTGCCCATGCAGGACGAGGTGTTCCCGGACCGCGAGCACTTCGGGCGGATCTTCTACAACCAGGCCCGGATGTCGGGGGCCGGGATTCCGCAGATCGCGGCCGTCCTCGGGTCCTGCACCGCCGGCGGGGCCTACGTCCCCGCCATGAGCGACGAGGCCGTCATCGTCCGGAACCAGGGCACGATCTTCCTCGGCGGCCCGCCCCTCGTGAAGGCCGCCACCGGCGAGATCGTCACCGCCGAGGAGCTGGGCGGCGGCGACGTGCACGCACGCGTGTCGGGCGTCACCGACCACCTCGCGGAGGACGACGCGCACGCCCTGCGGATCGTCCGGAACATCGCCGCCACGCTCCCCGCGCGCGGCCCCCTCCCCTGGGAGGTCACCGAGTCGGTGGAGCCGAAGGTCGACCCGTACGGCATCTACGGCGCCGTCCCGGTCGACTCCCGCACCCCCTACGACGTACGCGAGATCATCGCGCGCGTGGTCGACGGCTCGCGGTTCGCCGAGTTCAAGGCCGAGTTCGGGCAGACCCTGGTCACCGGCTTCGCCCGCGTCCACGGCCACCCGGTCGGCATCGTCGCCAACAACGGCATCCTGTTCTCCGAGTCCGCCCAGAAGGGCGCCCACTTCATCGAGCTGTGCGACCAGCGCGGCATCCCCCTGGTGTTCCTCCAGAACATCTCGGGGTTCATGGTCGGCAAGGACTACGAGGCGGGCGGCATCGCCAAGCACGGCGCCAAGATGGTCACCGCCGTCGCCTGCGCGCGCGTGCCGAAGCTCACGGTGGTGGTCGGCGGCTCATACGGCGCGGGCAACTACTCGATGTGCGGCCGGGCGTACTCCCCCCGCTTCCTGTGGATGTGGCCCGGCGCCAAGATCTCCGTGATGGGCGGCGAGCAGGCCGCGTCGGTCCTCGCGACCGTGAAGCGGGACCAGTTGGAGGCGCGCGGCGAGGAGTGGCCCGCCGAGGACGAGGAGTCCTTCAAGGCCCCCATCCGGCAGCAGTACGAGCGCCAGGGCAGCGCCTACTACGCGACCGCCCGCCTCTGGGACGACGGGGTCATCGACCCGACCGAGACCCGCCAGGTGCTGGGTCTGGCCCTGACCGCCTGTGCCAACGCGCCGCTGGGAGACCCCCAGTTCGGCGTCTTCCGGATGTGATGAGGATGCCCGAGATGGTCGACACCTTCGCGATGTCCGGGACGCGCGAGGCACCCGGGATGTTCGACACGGTCCTCGTGGCCAACCGGGGCGAGATCGCGGTCCGCGTGATCCGCACCCTGCGCTCGCTCGGTGTGCGCTCGGTGGCCGTGTTCTCCGACGCCGACGCGGACGCCCGGCACGTCCGCGAGGCCGACACGGCGGTACGGCTCGGGCCGGCCCCCGCGGCCGAGAGCTATCTGTCGGTCGAGCGGCTCCTGGAGGCGGCGGCCCGCTCCGGCGCACAGGCCGTGCACCCCGGCTACGGCTTCCTCGCGGAGAACGCGGCGTTCGCGCGCGCGTGCGCCGACGCCGGGCTCGTCTTCATCGGTCCCCCGGCCGACGCGATCGCCCTCATGGGCGACAAGATCCGCGCCAAGGAGACCGTCGAGGCGGCCGGCGTCCCGGTCGTCCCCGGCGGCCGCGACCCCGAACTCGCCGCGGCGGCACACCAGTTGGGCGCCCCCGTCCTCCTGAAGCCCTCGGCGGGCGGCGGCGGCAAGGGCATGCGCCTGGTCCGCGACCTCACCGTCCTGGAGGAGGAGATCGCCGCCGCCCGCCGCGAGGCCCGCGCCTCCTTCGGCGACGACACCCTGCTGGTCGAGCGCTGGGTCGACCGCCCCCGGCACATCGAGATCCAGGTGCTGGCCGACACCCACGGCAACGTCGTCCACCTCGGCGAACGCGAGTGCTCCTTGCAGCGCCGCCACCAGAAGGTCGTGGAAGAGGCCCCGAGCGTCCTGCTGGACGAGGCCACGCGCGCGGCGATGGGCGAGGCGGCGGTCCAGGCGGCCCGCTCGTGCGGGTACGCGGGCGCGGGCACGGTCGAGTTCATCGTCCCGGGCAGCGACCCGTCGTCGTACTACTTCATGGAGATGAACACCCGTCTCCAGGTCGAGCACCCGGTGACGGAGCTGGTCACCGGCCTCGACCTCGTCGAGTGGCAGCTCAGGGTGGCGGCGGGCGAGCGGCTGCCCTTCGCGCAGGACGACATCACGCTCACCGGCCACGCGGTGGAGGCGCGCATCTGCGCGGAGGACCCGGCCAAGGGCTTCCTCCCCTCCGGCGGCACGGTGATCCGGCTGCACGAACCCCAGGGCGACGGCATCCGCACCGACTCCGGCCTCTCCGAAGGCACCGAGGTCGGCAGCCTCTACGACCCGATGCTCTCCAAGGTCATCGCCTACGGCCCCGACCGCGCGACCGCGCTCAGGAAGCTCCGGGCCGCTCTCGCGGACACGGTCACCCTGGGCGTGCCGACGAACGCCGGATTCCTGCGGCGGCTGCTGGGCCATCCGGCGGTCGTGGCGGGCGAGTTGGACACCGGGCTCGTCGAGCGGGAGGCGGACGGACTGGTGCCCGGCGAGGTACCGGTGGAGGTCTACGCGGCCGCCGCGCTGCTGCGACACGCGGCGCTCACGCCCGTGCGGGGCTCCGGCTGGGCCGACCCGTTCGCCGCCACGGACGGCTGGCGGCTGGGCGGGGAGCGGGCCTGGACGGCGCACCCGCTCCAGGTGCCGGGCCACGACCCGGTGACCGTGCGCGTGCGCCGCACACCCGAGGGCGGGACCGAACTGCTGCCGGACGGCGCCGAGAAGCCGCTCGCCGGGTCCGGCTGGGCCGGGCCCGACGGCCGGTTCGTCCTGCGGCTCGACGGACTCGTGCACACCTTCACCGCCCTGCCGGACGGCACCTGGCTGGGCCGGGACGGGGACGCCTGGCACGTGCGGGACCACGACCCGGTGGCCGCCTCGCTCAGCGGGGCCGACCGCTCCGGAGCCGGTTCGCTGACCGCGCCGATGCCGGGGACGGTGACCGTGGTGAAGGTCGCCGTGGGGGATCAAGTGACGGCGGGGCAGAGCCTGTTGGTGGTCGAGGCGATGAAGATGGAGCACGTCGTCTCCGCGCCGCACGCCGGCACCGTCGCCGAACTCGATGTGACGCCGGGCGCGACGGTCGCCATGGACCAGGTGCTGGCGGTCGTCACCCCCGTGGAGGAGGAGCAGTGACACTCCCGATGGTCGTACCGGCCCCCGGTCTGCCCGCCCGGGTGCGCATCCACGAGGTGGGCGCGCGGGACGGACTACAGAACGAGAAGGCGACCGTGCCCACGGAGGTGAAGGCCGAGTTCGTCCGGCGGCTCGCCGACGCGGGCCTGACCAGCATCGAGGCGACGAGTTTCGTGCACCCCAAGTGGGTGCCCCAACTGGCCGACGCCGAGGAGCTGTTCCCGCTCGTGCGCGACCTGCCCGGGGTCGAACTCCCGGTGCTGGTGCCGAACGAACGCGGCCTCGACCGCGCCCTCGCGCTCGGCGCCCGCCGTATCGCCGTGTTCGCCAGCGCCACCGAGGCCTTCGCCAAGGCCAATCTGAACCGCACGGTGGACGACGCGCTGGCCATGTTCGAGCCGGTGGTGACCCGGGCGAAGGACGCCGACGCGCAGGTGCGCGGCTATCTGTCGATGTGCTTCGGCGACCCCTGGGAGGGTGCCGTCCCGATCCACCAGGTCGTCCACGTCTGCAAGTCCCTGCTGGACATGGGCTGCGACGAGCTGAGCCTCGGCGACACGATCGGCGTCGCGACCCCCGGCCATGTGCTGGAGCTGCTGTCCGCGCTCAACGAACAGGGCGTCCCCACCACGGTGCTGGGCGTGCACTTCCACGACACCTACGGCCAGGCCCTCGCCAACACCCTGGCCGCCCTCCAGCACGGCGTCACCACCGTGGACGCCTCCGCGGGCGGCCTCGGCGGCTGCCCGTACGCCAAGTCCGCCACCGGCAACCTCGCCACCGAGGACCTGGTGTGGATGCTCCGGGGCCTCGGCATCGAGTCCGGAGTCGACCTCGACCGTCTCACCGCCACCAGCGTGTGGATGGCCGACCACCTGGGCCGACCCAGCCCGTCCCGCACCGTCCGCGCCCTCTCCCACAAGGACCAGTGACCGCCATGGACCACCGCCTCTCCCCCGAGCTGGAAGAACTCCGCCGTACGGTCGAGGAGTTCGCGCACGACGTCGTCGCGCCGAAGATCGGCGACTTCTACGAGCGGCACGAGTTCCCGTACGAGATCGTCCGCGAGATGGGCCGCATGGGCCTGTTCGGTCTCCCGTTCCCCGAGGAGTACGGCGGGATGGGCGGCGACTACCTCGCGCTCGGCCTGGTCCTGGAGGAGCTGGCCCGGGTCGACTCGTCGGTCGCGATCACCCTGGAGGCAGGGGTCTCGCTGGGCGCGATGCCGATCCACCTCTTCGGCACCGACGCCCAGAAGGCCGAGTGGCTGCCCCGGCTCTGCTCCGGCGAGATCCTCGGCGCCTTCGGCCTGACCGAGCCGGACGGCGGCTCCGACGCGGGCGCGACCCGGACGACGGCCCGCCTGGACCCGGACACCGACGAATGGGTGATCAACGGCTCCAAGTGCTTCATCACCAACTCCGGTACGGACATCACCGGCCTGGTGACGGTCACCGCGGTCACCGGCCGCAAGCCCGACGGCAAGCCCCTCATCTCGTCGATCATCGTGCCGTCCGGGACCCCCGGCTTCACGGTCGCGGCGCCGTACTCGAAGGTCGGCTGGAACGCCTCGGACACCCGCGAGCTGTCCTTCGCGGACGTCCGCGTCCCGGCGGCCAACCTCCTGGGTGAACAGGGCCGTGGCTACGCCCAGTTCCTCCGCATCCTGGACGAGGGCCGCATCGCCATCGCGGCCCTGGCCACCGGTCTCGCCCAGGGCTGTGTCGACGAGTCGGTGAAGTACGCCAGGGAACGGCACGCGTTCGGGCGGCCGATCGGCGCCAACCAGGCCATCCAGTTCAAGATCGCCGACATGGAGATGAAGGCCCACACCTCCCGCCTGTCCTGGCGCGACGCGGCCTCCCGCCTGGTCGCCGGCGAGCCCTTCAAGAAGGAGGCGGCCCTCGCCAAGCTGTACTCCTCCACGATCGCCGTCGACAACGCCCGCGACGCCACCCAGGTGCACGGCGGCTACGGCTTCATGAACGAGTACCCGGTGGCCCGCATGTGGCGCGACTCCAAGATCCTGGAGATCGGCGAGGGCACCAGCGAGGTCCAACGGATGCTGATCGCCCGTGAGTTGGGGCTCACGGGCTGAGTCAGCGGCCTGACTCGGGCTCAGGTGTCGGGGCGCCCGGCGGGTCCCGGGCGGGCGGCGCGGTGGCGAATCCGCGTCCGTGCCCCTGTCCGTCATGCGCCGCTCCGCTGCCGGAGCGTCGCGAGCAGAAGGTCGATGAGGTGGCCCTTGCGTTCGATCGTCACGTCGAAGTAGGCGGCGCTGCGCTCGGAGCCGCACACGCCGTGCACGGTGTCCTTCGCGGCCCGTTTCAGCGCCACGGCCTCCTCGGCGAGCGCGAGGAGCGTGCGCCGCAGATGGGGGTGACCGAGAACGTACGCGGTGAAGTCCTCCCCGGCCGGTATGTCCTCCTCCGCTTCGAGGAGTTCCAGGAGGACCCGGTTGCCCAGGCCGTCGACGTCCTGGTGGAGGCCGGCGCCGCCGAGTTCGGGCACGAAGTCGGTCAGGTCGTTGAACAGCTGGCTGGCCAGGCCCAGTTGACGCATGGCGCCGTCCAGGGCGAGCCGGTCGTCCTCGACCACCCGCAGCCCGGCGACCGCCGCGTCGAGCGGCATCCGGAACAGGGTGCCGGTCTTGAGGGCGGCCGTCGACTCCCAGAAGTCGACCCGGGCGGCACGCGGCGCGGCCAGCAGCTCCGCGCGCGTGGGCGCCGTACGCGAGGACAGGTCGGCGGCCTGCCCGGTGAAGCCGTCGCCGACCGCGCGCACCAGGCTGTCCACGACGGCGGGGTCGGCCGCGTGCCGCAGCGCGGACATGATCAGCCAGGCGCCGGTGTTGAGGGCGAGCGGGGTGCCGTGGGTGGTGTGGAGTGCGGGTTCGCCGTAGCGGACGTCGCTGCCGTCCTGGATGTCGTCGAGGGCGACCGCGGCCTTCAGCAGGATGCGCACGGCGACCGCTGTACGGCGGATCACCACGAGGTCGGCGGCGCTCTCCGGCTCCTCGGGGAAACCCCGGTAGTTCCGGTAGGCCCAGTACACCATCGAGGGCCGCAGCGGGGCCCGGCCGCCGGGGGCCCCGGGGGTGGGGGGCAGCACCTGCTGGCCCGTCTTCGAGCCGAGGGCGTCGGCGACCGGGTCGTAGAGCGCGCGGCGCAGGGCGGTGCCGTGGACGGAGCCGGCCGCCTCCCGCGCCGGGGCGGTCAGTGTGTCGAGGAACGCGGCGAGGTCGTCCTCCAGGAGGGCCGCGTCGCTCCGTACGACCGCTTCCACGTCCGTCACGTCCATGTGGCTGCCGCTCCGTCTCCGCCGACGACCGAACACCCGGGCGCTGCCCGCTCTTCGAAGGATCGTGATCTCAACGGGTGAGCGAGACAAGGCGGATGAAGGCCACATCGCCTGAGGCACCAGTTCACAAGCCGGACGCAGGGTGGCCACAGGGGCCGGGCTCGGGGTCCGCGCGGGGCGGGTTCGGAGGGCGACGGTGGCGACCCCGCCCACTGGACACCTTGTGAGGTTAGGCTAACCTACCTTCGAATTGTCCGGTGGGCGTTCCGCCCTGTTCGAAAGCAGCCACACATGTCCAACGCCCGTGCCACTCACCTCTCCCGCCGCGGCATCCTCGCCGCGGGCGGCGCCCTCGGCCTCGGTGCCGTGCTCGCGGCCTGCGGCGACGACGACGCGAAAAGCGGTGGCTCGGACAAGGAGACGACGGCCGCCAAGTCCGGCCCCTGGACCTTCAAGGACGACCGCGGCCAGACCGCGAAGACCGACAAGATCCCGGCGAACATCGTCTCGTTCATCGGTGTCGCCGCCGCGCTGCACGACTACGGCATCGAGTCCAAGGGCGTCTTCGGGCCGACCAAGCTGAAGGACGGCAAGGCCGACGTGCAGGCCGGCGACCTCGACATCAGCAAGGTCACCGTCATCGGCAACGAGTGGGGCCAGTTCAACATCGAGAAGTACGCGGCCCTCTCCCCCGACGTCCTCATCACCACGATGTTCGACTCGGCGGGCACGCTCTGGTACGTCCCGGAGGAGTCGAAGAAGAAGATCCTCGCCGTGGGGGCGCCGTCCGTCGGCATCTCGGTGTACGACGTGCAGCTGCCGACGCCGTTGCAGCGGATGCTGGAGCTGGCCAAGTCCCTTGGCGCCGACACGACGTCCGCCACGATCACCGCGGCCAAGAAGCGGTTCGAGGACGCGGCGGCCCGGCTCCGCGCCGCGACCAAGGCCAAGCCCGACATCAAGGTGCTCGTCGGGTCCGCCAGCCAGGACATCTTCTACGTCTCCGGGTCCAACCTCTCCGTCGACCTGGAGTACTTCAAGGCTCTCGGGGTGAACTTCGTCGAGCCGGCCGCTTCCGCGCTCAAGGCGAGTGGTGGGTGGTACGAGAACCTGAGCTGGGAGAACGTCGACAAGTACGGGGCGGACGTCATCATGATGGACAACCGGACGTCGGCGATTCAGCCCGCGGACATCACCGAGGGCACGTGGAAGAAGCTCCCGGCCGTCAAGGCGGGACAGGTCATCGCGCGCAACCCCGAGCCGATTCTGTCCTACGACAAGTGCGCGCCCCTGCTTGAGGATCTGGCCAAGGCGATCGAGAGCGCGAAGAAGGTCAGCTGAATCAGGGGCGGTTCAGCTTTCGCGGGGAGCCGCGGGCCGGTCGCGGCCGGGCGCGCCCCCGCGACGGAGCCGCACTTCAGATACAGCCCCCGCGCCCCCAGGCATCCATCCCTGACGCCGACTCAGGAGTCACCCCCATGACGACGGCCGTTGCCGCGCCCTTCCGCTTCTTCTCCCTTCAGGTCGTGCGGACGGAGCGGCTCGGGCCGTCTCTCGTCCGGGTCTCCTTCGGTGGGGACGATCTGGCGTACTTCTTCTCCGACGGGTGCGATCAGTCCCTGTCGCTCTTCCTCCCCCAACCCGGTCAGTCGGAGCCGGCCGTCCCATACGAACTCGGGGACGGGTGGTGGCAGGGGTGGCGTGAACTCCCCGACGGCGTACGGGCCGTGATGCGGTCGTACACGCTGCGGGCCCTGCGGCGCGATCCCGACGAGATCGACATCGACTTCGTGCTGCACGAGCCCGCCGGGCCCGCCTCCCGGTGGGCGGCGCGTGCCGGTGCAGGGGATCGGGTCGTGCTGCTCGGGCCGGCCGTCGCGGACAATCGGGCGATTCGGTTCCGGCCGCCGGAGGATGCCGATCTGGTGGTCGTGTGGGGCGACGAGACCGCCGTACCGGCCGCTTCGGCGATTCTTGAGGCGCTGCCCGCGGGTACGCGTGCGCGGGTGTGGCTCGAAGTCCAGCATGCCGGGGACATCCAGGAGTTGGCCACCGCCGCCGATGCCGAGGTCACCTGGCTGGTGCGGGAGAACCAGGGCGCCGAGGGGTCCCCCATGGCCCTCGGCGCCCTTCGCGCCGCCCAACTCCCTGCCGCCGAGCGGCCGTACGTGTGGATCGCGGGCGAGTCCGGCCAAGTGAAGGCGCTGCGGCGGCACTTCGTGGGCGAGCGGGGGATCGACCGGCGCCGGGTGACCTTCGTCGGGTACTGGCGGCGGGGGCTCAGCGAGGAGCAGTTGCGCGACGCCGGGTGACGGTGTGCGGGACCACTGAGGCGTGAGTGACGGCGGTCACGGGAGCGGCGGGTTTCCTGGACGTTAAGTTAGGTTAGGCTTACCTAAGTTGATGTTGCGGAACCCCGCCGCTCACCGTCCCGCACGGACTTCCCCACCGGAGGACCCCCACATGCGCTCGCACCTGCTCAATGACACGACTGCGGAGCACTACCGCCGCTCCGTGACGGAAGGCGTGGAGCGGGTGGCGGCCAGACTCGCCACCACCGAACGACCGTTCACCGGCGTCACGGTCGACGCCCTCTCCCCCCTCATCGACCGGATCGACCTCGACCGCCCGCTGCACGACACCGCCGCGGTGCTCGACGAACTGGACGAGGTCTACCTGCGGGACGCGGTCTACTTCCACCACCCGCGCTACCTCGCCCACCTCAACTGCCCGGTCGTCATCCCGGCGGTGCTCGGCGAGGCGGTGCTCTCCGCCGTCAACTCCTCCCTGGACACCTGGGACCAGTCGGCCGGCGGCACCCTCATCGAGCGCAAACTGATCGACTGGACGAACGAGCGGATCGGCCTCGGGCCGCACGCCGACGGGGTGTTCACGTCCGGCGGCAGCCAGTCCAACCTCCAGGCGCTGCTGCTGGCCCGCGAGGAGGCCAAGACCGACAGCCTCGACACCCTGCGCATCTTCGCCTCCGAGGTGAGCCACTTCAGCGTGAAGAAGTCGGCGAAACTGCTCGGCCTCGGCCAGGACGCCGTCGTGTCGATACCCGTCGGCGCCGACAAGCGCATGCAGACCGTCGCGCTCGCCCGTGAGCTGGAGCGCTGCAAGGACGCCGGGCTCGTCCCCATGGCCGTCGTCGCCACCGCCGGCACCACCGACTTCGGCTCCATCGACCCGCTGCCCGAAGTCGCCGTCCTGTGCGAGCAGTTCGGGGTGTGGATGCACGTCGACGCGGCCTACGGCTGCGGACTGCTCGCCTCGCTGAAGCACCGGAACCGGATCGACGGCATCGAGCGCGCCGACTCCGTCACCGTGGACTACCACAAGTCCTTCTTCCAGCCCGTGAGTTCGTCCGCCCTGCTGGTCCGCGACGCCGACACGCTGCGGCACGCGACCTATCACGCGGAGTACCTCAACCCGCGCCGCATGGTGCAGGAGCGCATCCCCAACCAGGTCGACAAGTCTCTCCAGACCACCCGCCGCTTCGACGCGCTCAAGCTGTGGATGACGCTGCGCGTGATGGGCGCCGACGGGATCGGCCAGCTCTTCGACGAGGTCTGCGAGCTGGCCGCCGAGGGCTGGAAGCTGCTGGCCGCCGACCCGCGCTTCGACGTCGTGGTCGAGCCCTCGCTCTCCACCCTCGTCTACCGCTACATCCCGGCCGCCGTCACCGACCCGGCCGAGATCGACCGCGCCAACCTGTACGCCCGCAAGGCCCTGTTCGCCTCCGGTGACGCGGTGGTCGCGGGCACCAAGGTCGCGGGCCGCCACTACCTGAAGTTCACCCTGCTCAACCCCGAGACGACGACCGACGACATCGCCGCCGTCCTCGACCTGATCGCCGGCCACGCCGAGCAGTACCTGGGAGACTCCCTTGACCGCGCTTCCTGAACCCGCCGCCAAGACCTACGACTTCGTGGGCATCGGGCTCGGTCCCTTCAACCTCGGCCTCGCCTGCCTCACCGAGCCCATCGCCGAACTCGACGGCATCTTCCTGGACTCGAAGCCCGCCTTCGAGTGGCACGCCGGCATGTTCCTCGACGGCGCCCACCTCCAGACCCCGTTCATGTCGGACCTCGTCACCCTCGCCGACCCGACCTCGCCGTACTCCTTCCTCAACTACCTGAAGGAGAAGGGGCGTCTGTACCCCTTCTACATCCGCGAGAACTTCTACCCGCTGCGCGTCGAGTACGACGACTACTGCCGCTGGGCCGCCGACAAACTCACCAACGTGCGCTTCGGCACGACGGTGTCCGAAGTGACGTACGAGGACGATGACGAGGTCTACGTCGTCCACACCGAGGCGGGTGACGTGTTCCGCGCCCGGCACCTCGTCCTGGGCACCGGCACCCCGCCGTATCTCCCGGAGGCCGTCGCGGGGCTGGGCGGCGACTTCATCCACAACTCCCGTTACGTGCGGCACAAGGCGGAGTTGCAGGCCAAGGAGTCGATCACGCTGGTCGGCAGCGGGCAGTCCGCCGCCGAGATCTACTACGACCTGCTCAGTGACATCGACGTCCACGGCTACGAGTTGAACTGGGTGACGCGCTCGCCGCGCTTCTTCCCGCTGGAGTACACGAAACTCACGCTGGAGATGACCTCCCCGGAGTACATCGACTACTTCCACGCCCTGCCGGAGCACACCCGCTACCGCCTCACGGCCGAACAGAAGGGCCTCTTCAAGGGCATCGACGGCGACCTCGTCAACGCCATCTTCGACCTGCTCTACCAGAAGAAGGTCGGCGGTAACGTCCCCACCCGGCTGCTCACCAACTCCGCGCTGCACACCGCCACTTACCGCGACGGCGAGTACGAACTCGGCCTGCGCCAGGAGGAGCAGGAGAAGGACTACACCCTGCGCTCCCAGGGCCTGATCCTCGCCACCGGCTACAAGTACGCCGAGCCGGAGTTCCTCAAGCCCGTCCACGAGCGGCTGCGGTACGACTCGCAGGGCAACTTCGACATCGCCCGCAACTACTCCATCGACACCACGGGCCGGGGCGTCTTCCTCCAGAACGCCGGCGTCCACGCGCACAGCATCACCTCCCCCGACCTGGGCATGGGCGCGTACCGCAACTCGTACATCATCCGTGAGCTGCTCGGCACCGAGTACTACCCGGTCGAACAGACCATCGCGTTCCAGGAGTTCGCCGTATGAGCACCCGCACCGACCCGAACACCTTCACCTTCCGCCCCCTCGACCCGCTGCGGGACGCCGAGCTGCTGCACCGGTGGCTCACCCATCCCAAGGCCGCGTTCTGGATGATGCAGGACGCGAAACTGGAGGACGTCGAGCGCGCGTACATGGAGATCGCGGCCGACGAGCACCAGCACGCGCTGCTCGGCCTACAGGACGATGTGCCGGTCTTCCTGATGGAGTACTACGACCCCCGGCACCGCGAACTGGTCGGCCTTTACGAGCCGTTGCCCGGGGACATCGGCATGCACTTCCTGACGCCGGCCACCGAGACGCCCGTCCACGGCTTCACCCGAGCGGTGATCACCGCCGTGCTGGCCCGGCTCTTCGAGGACCCGGCCGTCGACCGGGTCGTCGTGGAACCGGACGTGTCCAACATCGCCGTGCACGCCCTGAACGAAGCGGTCGGGTTCGTGCCCGAGCGGGAGATCCAAAAGCCGGAGAAAATGGCCCTGTTGAGCTTCTGCACCCGGGAACGCTTCTTCCATGCCACGGCGGTGACCGCATGAGCCTCGCCGACGCCGTCGCCCACCTCTCCCCCGAGCGCTGGGAGAAGGCCAACCGCCTCCTGATCCGCAAGGCCCTCGCGGAGTTCGCGCACGAGCGGCTGATCACCCCCGAACTCGCGGAGGAAAACGGCGACTTGTACGTCGTCCGCAGCGACGACGGGCTGACCCACTACCGGTTCTCCGCCACCCGGCACGCCCTCGACCACTGGCAGGTCGACGCCGACTCCATCACCCGCCACCGCGACGGCGCCGAACTCCCCCTGGCCGCACTGGACTTCTTCATCGAGCTGAAGCAGGCGCTCGGGCTGAGCGAGGAGATCCTGCCGGTCTATCTGGAGGAGATCTCCTCCACCCTCTCCGGCACCTGCTACAAACTCACCAAGCCGCAGGTCCCGGTCGCCGAGCTGGCGAAGAGCGGCTTCCAGGCCATCGAGACGGGGATGACCGAGGGCCACCCCTGCTTCGTCGCCAACAACGGCCGCCTCGGCTTCGGCATCCACGAGTACCTCGCGTACGCCCCCGAGACCGCGAGCCCGGTCCGGCTGGTGTGGCTGGCCGCACATCGCTCCCGGGCGGCGTTCACCGGGGGCGTGGGCATCGAGTACGAGTCGTTCGTACGGGCCGAGTTGGGCGCCGGGACCGTCGAGCGGTTCGGGCAGACCCTGACCGGCCGGGGGCTCGACCCCGACGACTTCCTCCTCATCCCCGTCCACCCCTGGCAGTGGTGGAACAAGCTCGCCGTCACCTTCGCCGCCGAGGTCGCCCGCGGCCACCTCGTGTGCCTCGGCGAGGGCGACGACGAGTACCTCGCCCAGCAGTCCATCCGGACCTTCTTCAACACGTCCCACCCCGAGAAGCACTACGTGAAGACGGCCCTGTCCGTCATCAACATGGGCTTCATGCGCGGACTGTCGGCCGCCTACATGGAGGCCACCCCGGCGATCAACGACTGGCTCGCCCACCTCATCGACAACGACCCGGTGTTGAAGTCCACCGGCCTGTCGATCATCCGCGAGCGGGCCGCCGTCGGCTACCGCCACCTGGAGTACGAGGCCGCGACCGACCGCTACTCGCCGTACCGCAAGATGCTCGCCGCGCTCTGGCGCGAGAGCCCGGTCTCCTCGCTCCAGGAGGGCGAGTCCCTGGCGACGATGGCCTCGCTGCTGCACCTGGACCACGAGGGCGCGTCCTTCGCGGGTGCGCTGATCGAGCGGTCGGGGCTGGCCCCGGTGGAGTGGCTGCGGCGGTATCTGCGGGCGTACCTCACCCCGCTGCTGCACAGCTTCTACGCCTACGACCTGGTGTTCATGCCGCACGGCGAGAACGTCATCCTCGTCCTCAAGGACGGGGTCGTCGAGCGCGCGATCTACAAGGACATCGCCGAGGAGATCGCCGTCATGGACCCGGACGCGGTGCTGCCGCCGACGGTGGAGCGGCTGCGCGTCGAGGTCCCCGAGGACAAGAAACTGCTGTCGATCTTCACCGACGTCTTCGACTGCTTCTTCCGCTTCCTCGCCGCCGGCCTGGCCGCCGAGGGCGTCCTGGAGGAGGACGACTTCTGGCGTACGGTCGCCGACGTCACCCGCGAGTACCAGCAGGCGGCACCCGAACTCGCCGACAAGTTCCGGCAGTACGACATGTTCGCCCCCGAGTTCTCGCTGTCCTGCCTCAACCGCCTCCAGCTGCGCGACAACAAGCAGATGGTGGACCTGGCGGACCCCTCCGGCGCGCTCCAGCTCGTCGGCACCCTGAAGAACCCCATCGCCGGGTTCTGACCCCACGGACAGGCGGGCACCCCGGGGTACGGTCCCCCGGGGTGCCCGCCTTCTTGCCGTGGCCGGGATGGCTGGGATGCCGCCTCGGCACCTAGCGCGCGGGCCAGGGCACCTGGGGCGACCGGTAGTAGTCGATCCCGAGCGCGTCCCAGCGCGGTGCCTGGGCCGCGAGCCGCACCTTGTACGTGTCCCAGTCGTGTGTCGAGGCCGGCGACCAGCCCAGCTCGGCCACTCCCGGCAGCCTGGGGAAGGCCATGTAGTCGAGGTTCGCGCCGGTCACCAGCGTCTCCGACCACAGCGGCACCTCGACGCCCCGGATCGCCGAACCGGGCACCCCGGCAAGGTAGTTGCCCGGGTCCCAGTCGTAGGACCGCTTCACCTCGACGAGCCCGGCCCAGTCCTGGCCGAGCGGGGTGTCCTCGGTGTACTTCATGTCGAGGTAGAGCCGGTCGGCGGGCGAGAGGATCAGCCCGGTGCCGTTCTTCGCGGCCGCGGCGACCTGGGCCTTCTCGGCGGCGTCGGTGTCGTCGAGTCCCCAGTACTGGGCGAGGGCGCCCTTCACGGGGTGGGCGCCGGTGATCTGGTGCCAGGCGATCACCGTCTTGCCGTACTTGGTGACGATCGGCTGCACCCGGTCCATGAACTTGACGTAGTCCTCATGGCTGGTGGACTGCGCCTCGTCGCCGCCGATGTGGAGATAGCGGCCCGGGGTGATCGCGGCGAGCTCGCGGACCACGTCGTCCACGAACCGGTACGTGAGGTCCTTGCCGACGCACAGCGAGCTGAAGCCGACGTCCGTACCCGTGTAGAGCGGGGGCGCGACGCCGTCGCAGTTCAGGTCGGCGTAGGAGGCGAGCGCCGCGTTCGTGTGGCCCGGCATGTCGATCTCGGGGACCACTTCGAGGTAGCGCGAGGAGGCGTAGCGGACGATCTCCTGGTAGTCGGCCTTCGTGTAGTGGCCGCCGGTGCCGCCGCCGACCTCGGTGGAGCCGCCGTAGGCCGCCAGGCGGGGCCAGGAGTCGACGGCGATGCGCCAGCCCTGGTCGTCGCTGAGGTGCAGATGCAGTTCGTTGATCTTGTAGAGGGACAACTCGTCGATGTAGCGCTTGACTTGGCCGACGGTGAAGAAGTGCCGGGAGACGTCGAGCATCGCGCCCCGGTAGGCGTAGCGCGGGGAGTCCTCGATGGTGCCGCCCGCGATCTGCCAGGGGCCGGGCTGCCGGGAGCTCTTCTCGACGGCGGCGGGCAGGAGTTGGCGCAGGGTCTGCACGCCGTGGAAGAGCCCTGCGGGCCTGCTCGCGGTGATGGTGACCCCGGCGGGGCCGCTGTTGAGCCGGTAGCCCTCGGCGCCGAACGTGCCCTTGGTGAGCCGGAGTTGGATGCCGCCCTTGCCGCGGGTGGTGACCGGCAGCCGGTAGCCGGTGGAGGGCCGCAGGATGCCCGCGAGGTACTCGCCGATCCGCCGCGACTCACGCGTTTCACCCACCCTGATCCGGGTGCCGCCGGTGATCCGGTACGGCTGTCCGGCAGGCGCGACCTTGGCGGGTGCGGGGATCACCCGGCCCAGCGGGGTGACGGCGGCGGCCCCGGCCGGGGGCGCGGCACCGGCGACGGTGACGCTCGCGGCGGCGACGAGCAGCAGCGAACCGAGGAGCCGGGTCGTTCTGTAGCGCTGTCTCACAAGGTGCCTCACAAGCGGTCCCTTCCTCTGCACTTCCTTTGCGCCCGGACAGGTACAGACCATTCTGTCGGCTGAGCGGTGGAACAATCCCTCCTATGGCGGAAATCATCCAGAAGGACGGCACCTGGGTCTTCGACGGCGACGCCCTGCGGCTGACTCCTGGGCGGGACAAGAACGTCGGCCTGTTCCGCAAGACCCTGGGCGAACTCGTGGTCCCGCTGGGCGCGTTGGCGGGTGTCTCCTTCGAACAGGGGCGCAGGTCCGGGCGGCTGAGGCTGCGGCTGCGCGACGGCGCCGACCCGCTGCTGCACGCCACCGGCGGCCGGCTCGCCGAGGGCGACGACCCCTACCAGCTCGCCGTCGAGTCGGACCGGTACGGCGTCGCCGAGTACTTCGTGGACGAGGTCCGCAACGCGCTGCTGCTCGACCAGGTACCGGCCGACCCGGTGGACGAGTACCTGCTGCCGGGCCCGGCCGTGCCGCTGTCGGTGTCCGCGGGCGACGGCACGGCGAGCTTCGACGGCGAGCGCGTACGGCTGGAGTGGAACTGGAAGACCGAGGACGCCAAGTCGGCGGCCGGCGCCCGCACGCTGGCCGTCACGGATCTCGTCGGTGTGGAGTGGCGCCCGTCGGCCGGTCTGGAGAACGGCTACATCCGTTTCTCGGTGCGCCACGCGCCGACCAAGGCACCGCCCAAGTACGACCCCCACTCCGTCGAGCTGTGGGGCTTCAAGAAGGACGCGCTGATGGCCCTGATCGCCGCGGCCGTCCAGGCCCGCCTTCCGCACCCGGCCGCCGAGCCGGACGTACGACCGCAACAAACCGATCCGGCAGGGCAGTTGACGGCCGCGGCGGAGGACGGTCACGACGCGCTGCTGCGGCGGCTGCGGGAACTCGGGGAGCTGCGCCGGGACGGGGTGCTCACGGACGACGAGTTCGCGATGGCCAAACAGGCGGTCCTCAAACGCATGTGAGGACCGCCCGCCGGATGAGTCGCGCCCCGCCTTCCGGGCGTAACTCGGTTTAACGCAGAGCTACTTGGCCTTGCGGGCGACCGTGAAGCGGTCGACCTCGGCGCCGGTCTCGGCGATGCCGCGGACCGTCAGGGTCGTCGTACGGCCCCTGGGGGCGGGCTCCACGTCCACGCGGAGGAACGAGTAGTTGAGGTAGCGCACGCGCGACCACCCGACCGTCTCGTTGACCTTGCCGTCCTTCGTGTTGATGAAGGCGGCGACCGAGTCGACGTCGGCGACGTGACCCTCGTAGGAGTCGGGGGCGGAGAACGCGTACAGGCTGCGGCCGGCCGCGCCCGCCGTCACGTAGACGACACCCTCGGTCTCCGGGTACGCCGTGCCACCTATCGGCAGCTTCTTGACGACCGCGTTCTTCTTGATGACGTCGGTGCGCTCGTACTGGTGGTTGTGGCCGTTGATGACCAGGTCCACCGTGTACTTCTCGAACAGCGGCACCCACTCGTCGCGCACTCCCCCCTCCGAGGAGTGCGCGGTCGAGGTGCAGTACGCGCAGTGGTGGAAGAAGATCACCACGAAGTCGATGTCCTTGGCCGCGCGGTACTTCTTGAGCTGCGCCTCCAGCCACTTGGTCTGGGTGCCGCCGGAGATGCCTAGGTTGGCCGGGATCTCGAAGGACACGTCGTTGGCGTCCAGCGAGATGACCGCCGTGTTGCCGTAGACGAAGGAGTAGACGCCCGGCAGGTTCTCCTTGTCGGGGCCGTTGTCCGGCAGGTTCCAGCGGGCGTCCTCGCCGCCGTAGCCGTTGGGCGAGTACCAGGCCTCCATGTCGTGGTTGCCGTAGGCGGGCATCCACGGCACGGACTTGGCGACCGACTCGGTCTGCGCCAGGAACTGGTCCCAGGTGCGCGAGTCGAAGCCGGTGTCGGCGGTCTTGCCGGCGCCCGCCGGGTCGGCGTAGCAGATGTCGCCGGCGTGCAGGTGGAAGGCCGGGTTCTGGCCCAGGAGAAGGCTGTTGTTGGCGAGGCCGTGGTAGCCGACGCCCTCGTCGCCGAAGGCCGTGAAGGTGAACGGCTTCTTGTGGTCGGGGGCGGTGGTGAAGGTGCCCAGCGTGCCGAGCAGGTGGGCCTCGGCCGGGTCGAAGCCCGCGTGGCCGACGCCGTAGTAGTAGGTGCGGCCCGGGCGCAGGTGGGTCAGCTTGGCGTGCAGGTAGTACTGGGTGTGGTCACCGCTCGCGCCGACGCCCGCCGGGGTGTACAGCGTGCGCACCTCGGCCTCGATCTTGCGGGAGAGGTCCCAGGGGTGCGCGCCGATCCGGACGAACGGTTTCTTCACGTTGGTCGGGACCTGCCAGGAGACCGTCACCTCCGTGCTCGGGTCGTTGCCGAAGGCGAGGTGCCGGCCGAACGGGGAGACGAGGGCCCCGTCGACCGTCGACGCGGTGGAGGCGGAGGCGTAGGTGGCGGATGCCTGGCTGGGGACGGCCGCCTGGGCGACCGCGCCCGGGACGAACACGCCACCCGCGACGGCGCCGAGCGTGACGGCACCGCCCCTGATCATCGTGCGCCGCGAGAATCTCGCGCGCAGGTATTCGTGCTGTTCCGCCATGCTCATGCGCTCGGCGAGCTCGGCGGGTACTCCCATACGAGGAATGTCCATGGCGTCTGAAACTCGTCGACATGGGCAACGGCGCGCAAGACGCAGGATGGACAGCTTACGAACAGAGCCCCATAAGACTTTCAACAGGCCGCTGCCCGATATCGGGCAGGATTCTTGCAAACCTTCCTTCGGTACCCCAGGATCAACCGGGTGCACGACGAACTCGTTGATCATCTGACGCGCTCCACGCCCCTCAACCGGGGCGAGGCGCTGCGGGTGATCCAGGACGTGCTCGCCTACTTCGACGAGACGACCGAGGAATACGTCCGTCGCCGCCACCGCGAGCTCCAGGCCCAGGGCCTGGTGAACGCGACGATCTTCGACCGGATCGAGGCGGACCTGAAATACCGGGCCGTGGCCCCGCCGGAGCTGACGCTCCGGCAGCTGCGCCGGATCGTCTACGGCTAGGAATATCCATACATGTGCGGAATTGTCGGATACATCGGCAGGCGTGACGTCGCTCCGCTTCTGCTGGAGGGTCTGCAACGGCTGGAGTACCGCGGCTACGACTCAGCGGGCATCGTCGTCACCACCCCGAAGACGGCCGGCCTGAAGATGGTCAAGGCCAAGGGCCGGGTCCGTGACCTGGAGGCCAAGGTCCCGGCGCGCTTCAAGGGCACCACCGGCATCGCCCACACCCGCTGGGCCACGCACGGCGCGCCGTCCGACGTGAACGCCCACCCGCACATGTCCGCGGACAGCAAGGTCGCCGTCGTCCACAACGGCATCATCGACAACGCGTCCGACCTCCGGAAGAAACTGGAGGCGGACGGCGTCGAGTTCCTCTCCGAGACCGACACCGAGGTCCTCACCCACCTCGTCGCCCGCTCGCAGCAGGAGAAGCTGGAGGACAAGGTCCGCGACGCGCTCCGCGTGATCGAGGGCACCTACGGCATCGCCGTCCTGCACGCCGACTTCCCCGACCGCATCGTGGTGGCTCGAAACGGCTCCCCGGTGGTCCTCGGCATCGGCGAGAAGGAGATGTTCGTCGCCTCGGACATCGCCGCACTGGTGACACACACGCGCCAGATAGTCACCCTGGACGACGGCGAGATGGCCACCCTCAAGGCCGACGACTTCCGGACATACACGACCGAGGGCACCCGCACCACGTCCGAGCCGACCACCGTCGATTGGGAGGCCGCCTCCTACGACATGGGCGGCCACGACACCTACATGCACAAGGAGATCTTCGAGCAGGCCGACGCCGTGGACCGCGTGCTGCGCGGCCGCATCGACGACCGCTTCTCCACCGTGCACCTCGGCGGCCTGAACCTGGACGCCCGCGAGGCCCGGCAGATCCGCCGCGTCAAGATCCTCGGCTGCGGCACCTCCTACCACGCGGGCATGATCGGCGCCCAGATGATCGAGGAGCTGGCCCGCATCCCCGCGGACGCCGAGCCCGCCTCCGAATTCCGCTACCGCAACGCGGTGGTCGACCCCGACACCCTCTACATCGCGGTCTCCCAGTCCGGCGAGACCTACGACGTCCTGGCGGCGGTCCAGGAGCTGAAGCGCAAGGGCGCCCGTGTCCTCGGCGTGGTGAACGTCGTCGGCTCGGCGATCGCCCGCGAGGCGGACGGCGGCATGTACGTCCACGCGGGCCCCGAGGTCTGTGTCGTCTCGACCAAGTGCTTCACCAACACCACAGTGGCGTTCGCCCTGTTGGCCCTGCACCTCGGCCGCACCCGGGACCTCTCCGTCCGCGACGGCAAGCGCATCATCGAGGGTCTGCGCAAGCTCCCGTCCCAGATCACCGAGATCCTGGACCGGGAGGAGGAGATCAAGAAGCTGGCCGCCGAGTACGCCGAGGCCCGCTCCATGCTCTTCATCGGCCGGGTCCGCGGCTACCCGGTGGCCCGCGAGGCCTCCCTGAAGCTCAAGGAGGTCTCCTACATCCACGCCGAGGCCTACCCCGCCTCGGAGCTGAAGCACGGTCCCCTCGCCCTGATCGAGCCGGCCCTGCCCACGGTCGCGATCGTCCCCGACGACGACCTCCTGGAGAAGAACCGCGCCGCCCTGGAGGAGATCAAGGCCCGCAGCGGCCGCATCCTGGCGGTGGCCCACCAGCACCAGGAAAAGGCCGACCAGACCATCGTCGTCCCCAAGAACGAGGACGAGCTGGACCCGATCCTGATGGGCATCCCCCTCCAACTCCTCGCCTACCACACGGCATTGGCCCTGGGCCGGGACATCGACAAGCCGCGGAACCTCGCGAAGTCGGTCACGGTCGAGTAGACGCCCTTTGCCTTGAGGGGCGCGGGGAACTGCGCGACAAGCCCCCACCGGCCGCAGAGGCCGACGAAACAGAATGGCCCCCCACGTGTGCCTCATCCACGCGGGGGGCCGTTCCGCTGCCGGTCAACTGGTAGCCGTCACGCCCCGACCAGCAGCCCGCCGAGGAAGCACCGTCGGCCAGTGAGCCAATGCCGCCGTCGCCGAATACCAGGCGACAGCCCCCGCGGCGACCCCGAACCACCCCCCGACCTTCCCCAGCCCGTCGTTCCCGGCGAACTGAGCGATCGCGAGCAGCACGAGCGACACGAAGAACAACCCGTAGGTCCCCTGGGTGAGTTGATCCCCGCCCGCGAGCGTCACCGAGAGCGCGACGAGGGCGAACAGGACCAGGAACAGCCCCGCCGCGTTGTCCGACGCGGAGTTGCCCGCGGAGACGGCCCAGGTGAACCAGAGCGCGCCGAACGCGGTGAACGCCGTACCACTGACCGTGTCGCCGTCGCGGAAAGCGAGCAGTCCGACGAGGAAGAGGGCAACTCCGCCCACATAGTGGGCGACTGACACGGCATCAGCCGTGGAGACGCCGTCGATGACCTTCGTGTACCCGAGGCCGAAGGCCAACAGGGTGATTCCCAGGGCGAGTCGGCCGACGATCGAGGTGGTGCTTCCCGCGGAGACGTCATTGTCCACGGCGGGCTCCCTTCGTGCAGGTGCGTTGGTGCGGTGTGACCGATATATGCCCTTCACAAGGGCACAAACACCTCTGCACAGCAGGGAATTCGGGGCCGGCCGACGAGTTCGGGCGAGGCGTCGGGGAATCCGGACGGCGCGTCAGGGAATGACGATGACCGGCCGCTGCGCCCGCTTCGCGAGCCGCCCGGCGACGGAGCCGAAGATGCGTCCGACGATGCCGTGCGTCGAGCCCACGACGATCGCGTCCGCCTCGTACTCCCGGCCCACCTCTTCGAGCTCGTGGCAGATGTCGCCGCCGCGCTCGACCAGGATCCAGGGCACCTCCGCCAGGTACTCGGCGCACGCCAGCTCCAGACCCAGCACCTCGGTGCGGTGGTCCGGCACATCGACGAAGACCGGTGGCTCGCAGCCCGCCCACACCGTGGTGGGCAGCCGGTTGGCGACATGGACGATGATCAGCCCCGAGCCGGAGCGGTGGGCCATGCCGATCGCGTAGGCGAGGGCACGCTCACTGGACATGGAGCCGTCGAAGCCGACGACCACGCCGTGCTTGAAGGCGGGATCGCAGGAATGACGTGGTTCTTCCGCCGCCAGGGGCTCGGCCGCCGTGGGATCGGCGACGGGCCGCTTGCGGTCCGCGGGTTCGAAAGCTTCGTGACCGGCCATGGATGTCTCGGCGTTTTGATCCTCTTGGGAGGGGACAACAGGATGCGGCGGAGCTGTGTCCGGGAATCATCTTCCCAACCCCATACCCCCAAGGGTACGGCGGCACTCCTCCTTCGCCCATATCCCGCACGCGCTCCGGCGGAGTTCCCCGGAGCATGCACGAGGGGGCGCCCGTAACGCAATGGTTGCTGCCCCGTACAGGCGGTTTGCACAGGATTCACTTACCGACGGGGTGCCCTACAGTGACCGACGCATCGAACACGCGTTGAACCCGGCGAGCCGCCGCCCCAGGGAGCACGCCATGCCCGGACACCGTACGACGACCTCCGAGTCACGCCCCGGCCCGGACACCGCGACCGATGTGGTGCGCTGGGCGGTCTTCAGCTGTGTCGTCGTCCCCCTGGTCCTCCTCTGGTACGGCACCTCCCTCGCCGGCGCCACGGGTACGGCACTGGGTCTCGCGGCCGTCACCGCCGCCTGCCGGGTGCTGTTGCGCCGGTCCGAGCGGAGCACCGTACGACTGCTGGCCGAAGAACAGCCCCCGCACCGGGGCCACCGGCACCGGGCCGGGGCGGGGGCGCACAGGGGCGGGCGGCGCGCCGGGGGAAGTACACCGGTCGACTGACCGGTTTCCGCGCACGCGCCCGACGCTTTTCAGCCAACTTCCGGCCACCGCGCATCTGTTGTCCGAACCACCCCCCAACCCCCGTTCCACCTGCACCGAAAGGGTCTGGGAGGGCTTGCGCACCCTACGGGGATTGGCCACTACGACGAGGCGCACTTCCCTGCACGGCCCACGAGTGCAACGCTTCGTGATCGAATGCTTCACGCCAAGTTGCCATGTCGACAATGTGCCGGTTGCCGAACTGGTCACCCCGGCACCACTGGACACAGTAGATTCGATCTTGACGTCTTACGGCGGGGGACTCGTGCAGGACCGAGGGGAAACGTGCAGGAGCGACACAACCGAGGAGCCGCGACCACCGAGGGGGGCTTAGCAGTATGAGCCACGACTCCACTGCCGCGCCGGAAGCCGCAGCCCGGAAGCTTTCCGGGCGACGCCGCAAGGAGATCGTCGCGGTGCTGCTGTTCAGCGGCGGCCCCATCTTCGAGAGTTCCATACCGCTGTCGGTGTTCGGAATCGACCGGCAGGACGCCGGAGTTCCGCGCTACCGCCTCCTTGTGTGCGGCGGCGAAGAAGGACCGCTGCGGACCACCGGGGGGCTGGAACTCACCACACCGCATGGCCTGGAAGCGATCTCACGGGCGGGCACCGTCGTCGTGCCGGCCTGGCGATCGATCACCTCGCCACCGCCGGAGGAGGCGCTCGACGCGATCCGCCGCGCGCACGAAGAAGGGGCCCGCATCGTCGGCCTGTGCACCGGCGCCTTCGTGCTGGCTGCCGCGGGCCTGCTGGACGGCCGCCCGGCGACCACCCACTGGATGTACGCGCCGACGCTGGCCAAGCGCTATCCGTCGGTGCACGTCGATCCGAGGGAGCTCTTCGTCGACGACGGGGACGTCCTGACGTCGGCCGGTACGGCGGCCGGAATCGATCTCTGTCTCCACATCGTGCGGACGGACCACGGCAACGAGGCGGCCGGCGCGCTCGCCCGGCGCCTGGTGGTCCCCCCGCGCCGAAGCGGCGGCCAGGAGCGCTACCTCGACCGGTCTTTACCGGAGGAGATCGGCGCCGACCCGCTCGCGGAGGTCGTCGCCTGGGCGCTGGAGCACCTCCACGAACAGTTCGACGTGGAGACGCTGGCGGCTCGCGCGTACATGAGCAGGCGTACGTTCGACCGCCGCTTCCGCTCGCTCACCGGGAGCGCTCCCCTGCAATGGCTGATCACGCAGCGGGTGCTCCAGGCGCAGCGTCTGCTGGAGACGTCGGACTACTCGGTGGACGAGGTCGCGGGCCGTTGCGGCTTCCGCTCGCCGGTGGCTCTGCGTGGCCATTTCCGGCGTCAGTTGGGCTCGTCGCCCGCCGCCTACCGGGCCGCGTACCGGGCCCGCAGGCCCCAGGGCGACAAGCAGGTGGACACCGACGGCGCTCCCGGCCAGCCCGGCGGTCCGGCGTCGCTGGGTCCGGCGGGGTTGCCGCCCGCGCTGCACCCGGACGGCCCGGTCCCGATGCAGTCACGGCGTACGGCGGCGAGCGCGCTGTCGGCGTCGGCGTCGGCCGGCTCGGCGGAGAACGGGCGTGAGGCGTACGCCTCCAGTCGGGCGGCGAGTCTGCCCGGCCAGCGGAGCGGCACGTAGGACCGCCACAGGCAGGACGGGACTCTCCCGGAGGTCTCCCCCAGGGGGTCTCCGGGAGTTTTCGCGTCTGCCCGGAGCACAAGGTCACCGCACGGTCGGCTCAGCCGAGCGGGACGCACCTTAAGGTTAGACACATGAACGATCGCATGGTGTGGATCGACTGCGAGATGACCGGCCTCTCGCTGTCAGACGACGCTCTCATCGAGGTGGCCGCCCTCGTCACCGACTCCGAGCTGAACGTGCTCGGCGAAGGGGTGGACATCGTCATCCGCCCGCCGGACCGGGCGCTGGAGACGATGCCGGACGTAGTACGCCAGATGCACACCGCATCCGGGCTGCTCGACGAGCTGGCGGGCGGTACGACGCCGGCCGACGCGGAGGAACAGGTCCTGGCGTACATCCGGGAGCACGTCAAGGAGCCGGGCAAGGCCCCGCTGTGCGGCAACTCGGTCGGCACCGACCGCGGTTTCCTGCTCCGTGACATGCCGACCCTGGAGGAGTACCTCCACTACCGCATCGTGGACGTGTCCTCGGTGAAGGAGCTGGCCCGCCGCTGGTACCCGCGGGCGTACTTCAACAGCCCAGAGAAGAAGGGCAACCACCGGGCCCTCGCCGACATCCGCGAATCCATCGCCGAGCTGCGCTATTACCGCGAGGCGATCTTCGTCCCGCAGCCCGGACCCGACTCGGAGACCGCCCGCACGATCGCCGCGAAGCACGTCCTGCCCACGCCGTAAAAGGCGTGCGCGAGCACCCCTTCGGACCCTGTACACTTTTTCTCGGCCGGTCGGTAAGCCTTCGAGTGAACGACCGGGCATGGTGGGTGTAGCTCAGCTGGTAGAGCACCTGGTTGTGGTCCAGGAAGTCGCGGGTTCAAGTCCCGTCACTCACCCTGAGTAATCAGCCGGTGACTCCGGAAACGGAGTCACCGGCTGATTCGTTTTCCGGCACGCACATCCCCGACCGGCGAGTGGCACGACGGCGAGGTCAGGTGGCGGCGCGCCACGCGTTCGTGAACTCCCGTACGCCCGCGAAGCGTTCGGCGGGGTCGGGGCGGGTGGCCCTTTCCAGTACGGCGAGTTGGGCCGGCGTGCCGCGCCATGCCCGTTCGCGGTCTCGGGCGTCGAGGAGCAGGCGGGCGGTGCGGGCGAGGGCGTAGACCGTCGTGCGGATGTCGATGCGGGCGCCGCGCCGCCATTCCTCGGGGGCCATGAAGCGGGCCGAGCCCGGGAGGCGGTCCTCCTGGAGGACGAAGGGGCCGGGTCGGTACTCGTCGAGGTCGATGAGGCGGAGGACGTCGGCGCCGAAGTCGTGGAGGAACGCGCCGTCGTAGAGGTCGACGGCGACCATTCCCGCGGCCTCCACCGCGAGGTGGGCGTCCAGGACGCGGTCGACCGCGCGGAGGACGGAGGTCAGCGGCAGGGCTCGGGCGGGGCCGTAGAGGGACTCGCCGGGGTGCCAGGGCATGACGGTCGCCGTGTGGTCGTCCGCGACGGTGATGCGGTGGAGCTGGGGGACGATCGCGGGATGCCGTACCGCCCGGTGGAAGGTCCAGGCGCGGTCAAGTGACTTCTGGGCGGCGGGAGTTGTCGCCTCCTTCACGAACCAGCGTTCGCCGTCCGGGAGTTGGACGCCGTAGGAGACGCAGCCGGAGTCCTGGTCGCGGAAGGCGCGGAAGAGTTCGCCCACCGTGCGGAGGTACGGCACGGTCGCGGGGATTGCGTCGACGGCCAGGAGGGGGTGGGGATCGGGCAAGGAGCGCTCCTTTCGTGGACGCCACCGGAAAGGGACAGGCACCGCGTAAGTGGAACGAGTGGACTTTTGGAGCGAGGCAACCGAGCGGTAGTGTGGGGGCATGAGCGAGACGCCGACCACCGTAGCGACGATGGGCCGCCGCGAGAGGAAGAAGGCCGCCACCCGGCAGGCGCTGGCCGACGCGGCGCTGGAGCTGTTCCTGGAGCACGGCTACGACCAGGTGAGCATCCGGGATGTCGCCGAGGCGGCGGACGTGTCCACGACGACGCTCTTCAAGCACTTCCCCAGCAAGGAGGCGCTGGTCTTCGACCTGGACGCGGACCAGGAGGCCGCCCTGGTCGCGGCGGTCCGCGACCGGGCCCCGGGGACGTCGGTCCCGCAGGCGCTGCGCGAGCAGTTGCTGGGCGCACTGCTCTTCTCCGCCGAAGGCAGCGAGCAGCTCACCACCTTCCACCAACTCGTGCGCGGCACACCGGCGTTGACCGAGTACCACCGCCGGATGTGGATGCGCCACCAGCACGCGGTGGCGGCGGCGATCGCCGAGTCCACCGGCGCCCCCGCCGACGACCCCCGCTGCGCGGCCCTGGCCCACTTCGCCCTGGAGGCCCGCACCCTCGCCGAGTCCTCCCCGGACCCGAGGGCCACGCTGGACGCGGCGTTCGACCTGCTGGAGCGGGGCTGGGACGCCGTACGGCCCGGTTAGCGGGCGGGGTCAGACCGGCCGCGCGCCCCTTGTCACGACGACGCTCTCGTCACCAACTCCGTTGCCAGGACGGCCTGTCGGCGCTCCGGGCCGCGTGCTGCCGCCGGGCGGCGGTCCGCGATCTCACCGAGCAGCAGGTCGATCATCGAGCGGCCCATCTCCTCGATCGGCTGGCGCACGCTGGTGAGCGGCGGGTCCATGTGACGGGCGATGGCCGAGTCGTCGTAGCCGACGAGGGCCACGTCGTCCGGTATCCGGCGGCCCTCCTCGCGGAGGACCTGGCGGGCGCCCGCCGCCATCACGTCCGAACCGGCGAAGACCGCGTCGACGTCGGGGCTGCGGGACAGCAGTTCCGTCATCGCGCGGCGCCCGCCCTCCTCGGTGAAGTCGCCCGGCTGGATGAGGTGTTCGTCCACTTCGTGACCCGCGTCGAGCAGTGCCGCGCGGTAGCCGTCGACGCGTCGCTGGGCACCGTAGACGTCGAGGCGGCCGGTGATGTGGGCGATGCGGGTGCGGCCCCGGGACAGGAGGTGTTCGACGGCCGACCGGGCTCCGCCGTAGTTGTCCGAGTCGACGGAGGTCAGGGGCTCGGTGGCCGACCGGGGACCGCTGATCACCGCCGGGATCTCCAGCGCGGCCAGCAGGTCGGGCAGCGGGTCGTCCGCGTGAACCGAGACGAGCAGGACGCCGTCCACCCGGTGGGCGGCCAGGTACTGGGCGAGGCGCTGCCGCTCCCGGTCGCTGCCCGCGAAGATGAGCAGCAACTGAAGCTCGGTGTCGGCCAGTTGGGTGCCGACACCCTTGAGCATGTCCGAGAAGTACGGCTCCGCGAAGAAGCGGGTCTCCGGCTCGGGGACGACCAGGGCGATCGCGTCCGTGCGGTTGGCGGCCAGCGCCCGGGCCGCCGTGTTCGGGACGTACTCGAGCTCCGCGACCGCCGCCTCGACGGCGGCGCGGGTCGCGTCGCTGACCCGGGGCGAGCCGTTGATCACCCGGGAGACCGTGCCGCGGCCCACCCCGGCACGGGCGGCGACCTCCTCCAGGGTCGGCCGTCTGCCGCCCCGGTTCCGCCCACCGCTGACCGCCATGGTCGCCGCCTTCCGTTCGCAGCTTTCAGGCCAGGAATGTAACAGCCGAGGCCCGGACGCCCCGCCTCCATCGTCCCTCGCCGGCCGCGGTCCCCGCCCACCGAGCCGTGGATCGGTACGGCGGGACACGGCAGCTGTCCGGGCGGCGCCCCTCAGACCGGGCGGCCGGGCCTCACCCGTCCTCGCCGACGGCCGGCAGCGCGTTGCCCCGGATCACCCCGGCGTACCAGTGGGCGCTCGCCTTCGGGATGCGGCGCTGGGTGGAGTAGTCGACGTAGACGGCACCGAAGCGCTTCGAATAGCCGTAGGACCATTCGAAGTTGTCGAGCAGCGACCAGAGGAAGTAGCCGCGGACATCCGCGCCGTCGGCGATGGCCCGGCGGACGGCGGCGAGGTGGGCGTGCAGGTAGGCGATGCGCTGCGGGTCGTTGACCAGGCCCTCGGGGGAGACGTAGTCGTCGAACGCGGCGCCGTTCTCCGTGACCATCAGCGGCAGCCCGGGGTGCGAGGCGGCCAGGTCGGTCAGGAGGGTGTGCAGGCCGCTGGGGTCGATCGCCCAGTTCATCGCCGTGAGCTGGTCGTTGGCGAGGTGGAAGTCGACGTTCGAGGAGCCGGTCCACGGGGAGTGGTCGCTCGCGCCGTGGCCGTCGTTCTTGGTGGTGCCGTCACCGGAGCCGGCCGAGACGACGGTCGGCGCGTAGTAGTTGACGCCGAGCACGTCGATGGGCCGGGAGATCTCGGCCAGGTCGCCGTCCCGCACCAGTTCCGTCCAGTCGACGAGGTGCGCGGTGTCGGCGAGCAGGTCCTCGGGGTAGGCACCGTCCAGCAGCGGGCCGGTGAAGATCCGGTTGCCGACCGCGTCGATACGGCGGGCTGCCTCCGCGTCCTCGGGGCTGCCGGTGAGCGCGCGCACCTGGTGCAGGTTGAGGGTGATGGAGGTCTGCGCGGAGGCCGGCAGGACCTCGCGCAGCGCCCCGACCGCCAGGCCGTGACCCAGGTTGAGGTGGTGCGCGGCGCGCAAGGTGGCCGCCGGGTCGGTGCGGCCGGGAGCGTGCACGCCGGAGCCGTAGCCCAGGAACGCGCTGCACCAGGGCTCGTTGAGGGTGGTCCACAGGCCGACGCGGTCGCCCAGGGTCCGGCCCATGATCTCGGCGTACTCGGCGAAGCGGTGCGCGGTGTCCCGCTGCGGCCAGCCGCCCGCGTCCTCCAGCTCCTGGGGCAGGTCCCAGTGGTAGAGGGTGGCGACGGGGGTGATGCCGGCCGCGAGGAGTTCGTCGGCGAGCCGGCGGTAGAAGTCGAGTCCGCGCTCCACGGCGGGCCCTCGGCCGGTGGGCTGGACCCGGGACCAGGAGATGGAGAACCGGTACGCCTTCAGGCCGAGGTCCTTCATCAGGGCCACGTCGTCGCGGTACCGGTGGTAATGGTCGGCGGCGATGTCACCGGTGTCGCCGTTGCGCACCTTTCCCGGGGTGTGGCTGAAGGTGTCCCAGATGGAGGGGGTCCGGCCGTCCTCCGCGGCGGCGCCCTCCACCTGGTAGGCGGCGGTGGCGGCACCCCAGACGAAGCCCGGGGGGAAGGAAAGGGCGGCGGCCGGTTCGGCCTTGGTCTCATGTCGTACGGCGGTCATGTGAGCGCTCCCGAAGTGGAGTGAGTAAAAGCCGGACGGGGGTCCGGCGGTGAGGGGAAGCGGACGGGGCACGGCGGCGGGCGCCCGGCCGGGTACGGCCCGCGCGCGGCGGGCCGTACGGAAGGGGGGACTGGGCCTGCGCGAAAGGCGGTTGGCAGCCCGGCGTCAGCCCTTGACGGCGCCCGCCATGATGCCTCCGATGATCTGCTTGCCGAAGATCACGAACACCAGGAGCAGCGGGAGGGTGCTGATCAGCGCACCGGCCATGACGATGCTCTGGTCGGGGGTGTAGGAGGCGCTGAGCTGGCCGAGCGCGACCTGGATGGTGGGGTTGTCCTGGTTCAGCGCGAGGAAGGGCCAGAAGAAGTCGTTCCACGCCTGCACGAAGGTGAGCATCCCGAGCACCATCATCGCGGGGCGGGCGGCGGGCAGGACCACGTTCCACACGATGCGGATGTTGGTCGCGCCGTCCACCTTGGCCGCTTCGATGAGTTCGTAGGGCAGCGCCTCCAGCAGGTACTGGCGCATGAAGAAGACACCGAAGGCGCCGACCAGGGTCGGGAAGATCACCGACTCCAGTTTTCCGCCCCAGCCGATGTTCGCCATCATCATGAACAGCGGTACGACGCTGAGCTGGGGCGGGATCGTCAGGGTCGCGATGACCGCGGTCATCAGGGCGCCCCGGCCGCGGAAGCGCATCTTGGCGAAGGCGTACCCGGCGAGGGTGCAGAAGAACAGCGTGGCCGCGGTGATGGAGCCGGCCACGACGACGGTGTTGACGATGGCCTTCCCCAGGTGGGCCTGGTCCCAGGCCGCCTGGAGGTTGGTCCACAGCCGGCCGCCCGGCAGGAGCGGCGGCGGGCTGTCGAGGACCCGCTGCTGGTCGTGCGAGGCGGCCACCAGTGTCCAGTACAGCGGGAACACCGAGCCGAGGCCGACGATGATCAGGGCCGCGTAGGTGAACGGGCCGCCCTTGAGCTGCTGGCCGGCGCCGATCTTGAAGCGGCGGCGGCCGGGGCCGGGGGTGACGGGAAGCGGCGCCGGATCGAGGTCCGGCGCGGTCGGGGTGGTGCTGGTCGTGGTCATCGATATCGCTCCCGTCACGCCGCGCTCTTGCGCAGGACCCGGCCGACGATCAGGTTGATCAGGGCAATGAGCAGCAGGAGGACGAGCATGGCCCAGGCGACGGCCGCGGCCGGGCCCAGGTGCCCGAGCTTCCAGCCGTAGTTGAAGAGGTAGATGCTGAGCGTCTCGTACTGGTGCTCGCTGCCTCCGGTGGAGCCGAGCGTGCCGCCCTGCAACAGCAGCGGCTCACCGAACAGCTGCATGGACCCGATGGTCGAGATGACGATGGTGAACAGGATCGTCGGCCGCAGCGAGGGAATGGTCACCTTGCGGAACTGCTGCCAGCGCGTCGCCCCGTCGATCGAGGCCGCTTCGTACAGGTCCGCGGGCACGGCCTGCATGGCCGCGAGATAGATCAGCGTGTTGTAGCCGGTCCAGCGCCAGATCACGATGGCCGAGATGGCGAGCTTGGACGACCACTGGCCGTTGCCCCAGTCGGTGTTGCCGACCCCGACGAAGTGCAGCACCCAGTTGAGCAGGCCGCCGTCGGCCCGGAAGACCAGGGCGAAGACCAGGGCCGCGGTCGCCACCGAGGTGGCGTACGGGGTGAGGATCACCGTCCGCCAGAACGTGCTGGCGCGCAGCTTGTAGTTGAGGAGATGGGCCAGGCCCAGGGCCATCAGGAGCTGCGGGACGGTCGAGATGACGCCGATCACGAAGGTGTTGGTGACGGCCGTCCAGAACTCGGAGTCCTGGAGGATCTTGGCGAAGTTGTCCCAGCCGACCCACTCGGACTGGTTCAGGCTCGTCATCTCCACCCGGTGCATGGCTATCCAGCCCGTGTACAGCATCGGGTAGAGACCGAAGGCACCGAAGATGAGGAAGAAGGGGGCGATGTACGCGTACGGCGACGCCTTGTCGTCGAGGCGCCACAGACGGGTACGCCACACGCTGGGTTCTTTCGGCACGGCGCCGACGCCGCCGGGTGGCGGGGTCGGGGCGCCCCGGGTGGGGGTTGTGGTTGCCACGGAGGGGGTCCTTCCCTGGATCTCGGCCGGGTACGGGCAGGGGGCTGGCGCGGGGCCGGGCACCCGGCCCGGGACACGTCGTCGGCGGGTCGCCGGTCCGGCGGACACGGTGCGGCGGTGTCCGGTGAGTGTGCGCCGAACACCGCGGAAGAGACCGGCACTTGACGACCGGGGCCGCTGCGGGCGACCCCGCGCCTACGGCGGGAGCCGCCGGGCGGCCCCACGCACGCAGCGCGGTGCGGGCGGCCGCCGGGCCGCCCGCACCGCGGTCTGTGTCAGCCGATCACCTTGTCGATCGAGTCGGTCGCGGCCTTCCACGCCTTGTCGGGCTTGGTGCCCCGCTGCTCCATGTTGTTGATCTGCGTGGAGATCGTGTCCTTGATCGTGCCGTCCTTCGCGCCGAGCACGGCCTCGGGGATGGCCTTCGCCTCGTCGGCGTAGATCTGGCCGATGGGGGCGTTGTTGAAGTACGGCAGCGTCGCGTTCTTCACGCTGGCGAGGTCGTAGGCGCCCTTGTTGGACGGGAAGACACCGATCGCCTTGAAGACGGCGGCCTGCTGCGCCGGAGCGGTCAGCCACTTGACCAGGTCGGTGGCCGCCTTGACGTTCTTGCCGCTCTTGGGCACGGCCAGGAAGGAACCGCCCCAGTTGCCCGCGCTGGTGCCGGGCGCACGGGCGATGTCCCACTTGCCCTTGTAGGCGTCACCGGAGTTGATGGAGATCTGGCCGGCCATCCAGGCGGGGCACGCCACGGTGGCGACGGTGCCCTTGCGCAGCGCCGCCGTCCAGGCGTCGGTGAACTGGGGCAGACCCTCGGTCAGCTTCTTCGAGGCGGCTTCCGCGGCCAGGTTCCAGCCCTGCTGCACGGCCGGGCTGTTCTTGTAGACCGCCTTGCCGGAAGCGTCGTAGTACTGCTGCGCGGAGGAGCTGACGACCGCGTTGTACATGGCGCTGGCGGAGTCCATGAAGTAGGTGCCCTTGGGCGCCTTCGCCTTGAACTTCTCGCCGAGCTTGAGGTAGTCCTCCCAGCCGCCCGCGACGGCCTTGGCGACGGCCTCGCGGTCCGTGGGCAGGCCCGCCGCCTTGAAGAGGTCCGAGCGGTAGCACAGGGACATCGGGCCGATGTCGGTGCCGGCGCCGATGACCGAACCGTCCGACGCGGTGGCCTGCTTCTCCTTCCAGGAGACCCAGTCGCTCACGTTGATGGACTTGCTGAGGTCGGCGAACTTGGCCGCCTGGGTGTCGACGACCTCCTTGATGCGGCCGACCTCGATGCCGGTGACGTCCCCGAGGCCGCTACCCGTGTTCAGCTGCTGAAGGAGCTTCGGGTAGTAGTCCTGCTCGTTGGCGGTGGTGTTCTCCTTGACCGTGATGTTCGGGTGCAGCTTGTGGTACTGGGCGAACAGGCCGGCTTCCTTGTAGCCGAACTGCCCGAAGTCGGCCACCGTGAGAGTGATGTTCCCGTTCGAGTCCTTGGCGTCCGAGGAGCTGTCGCTGCTGCAGCCGGTCAGCAACAGAGCCGAGGCTGTCAGGACCGTCGTGGCTAGGGCCGCTGCTCTGCGGCCTTGGCCGCCGCCGGTACGGGTGATGCGCATTCCACTACTCCTTGTTCCAGTGGGGAACGGGGTCTCAGGAATCGGACCGCCGAGGCTCGACGATCCGGACCTGCCCTCTCGTTTCGAGCAGCGGCCAGCCCACAGCACTGGACGTGCGGTGAAAAGGTGCTGGTCAACGGTGTGCCATGCGAGATAGAGGGACGGGCCGTTGGTGGTTTCGTCCACACGGGAGGAGGCCCCCGAGGTTCCGTGGGACCGCTCCCACGCGGCATGCCGGAAGACTCCTTCGTGCCGGGCCGGGTGTCAAGACTTGAAAACGGGCTTGTTGCGCAAGCGTGTTCCGTACGTCACGTGAATGTGTCGCTCCACCAGGCGTCACCGGCCGGACACGAACCCGTCGCGCACAGGATTCACGCAGGTGATCCAAGGAGTGGCCGCGCGGGTACGGCGCCGGAACCGCCCGGCCGGGCCGCCGCCAGAATTTCTGGGCAAGAATGAGGCAAGTCCCCACTGATCGCCGGAAGGTGAACGATGAGCCCTGCCGAGCAGCCGCCCCGGCGCGCGGACGTCCGGCGCCCGACGCTCAACGCCGTGGCCGCGCTCGCCGGCGTCGGCCGCGGCACGGTCTCCCGGGTCATCAACGGCTCCCCCAAGGTGAGCGACCACGCCCGCGCGGCGGTGGAGCGGGCGATCGACGAACTCGGCTACGTCCCGAACCCGGCCGCCCGTTCGCTGGCGACCCGCCGTACCGACTCGGTCGCCGTGGTCGTCGCCGAGGGGGAGGACCGGCTCTTCTCCGAGCCCTACTTCTCGGGGATCATCCGCGGTGTGTCGGCCCAACTCGCCAGCGCGCAGATGCAGTTGCTGCTGGTCCTGACGCCGGACGAGAAGGAGTACGCGCGGCTGGCCGGCTACCTGTCCGCCCACCGCGTGGACGGCGTGCTGATCCTCTCGGTCCACAGCGGCGACACGCTGCCCGACCAACTGCACGAACTCGCCGTGCCGACCGTGCTCGCCGGCCGGCGCGGCCACGGGGAGCCGCTGGGGCACGTCCGCGCCGACAACAACGGCGGTGCCAGGATCGCCGTCGAGCACCTGCTCGCCACCGGCCGCCGGACCGTCGCCACCATCACCGGGCCCCTGGACATGGACGCCGCCCAGGCCCGGCTCGACGGCTACCGCGAGGCGCTGGAGGGCGTGGGCATCACCGTCGACGAGGACCTGATCGCCTACGGCGACTTCCGCGAGGAGGGCGGGCGCGCGGCCATGCGGGAGCTGCTGCGCAGACGGCCCGGCCTCGACGCCGTCTTCGCCGCGTCCGACGTGATGGCGTCGGGAGCGGTGCTGGAGCTACGCGCGTCAGGGCGGCGGGTGCCGGACGACGTCGCCGTCGTCGGCTTCGACGACTCGATCGTGGCCCGGCACATCGACCCCCCGCTGACCAGCGTCCGCCAGCCCCTGGAGGAGATGGGCCGCACCATGGCGAGCATCCTCCTGGACGAGATAGCCCACCGCGGCGACGGCCACCGCCAAGTGGTCCTGCCGACACGGCTGGTGGTACGGGAGTCGGCCTGAGGGGGCACGCGGGTCGCTAGCGTGGCGGGGGGCGAGTGGAAGACACCGGGACGCGAGTGGAAGAGCTCGAAGGTGCGAGCCCCTTTACCCATGGGAGCGCTCCCATGCATAATGGGCCCACTCGACCCCATGGGAGCGGTTCCATGCCCGACCTGACGACCGCGGCCTTTCCCCCTGCCTTCCTCTGGGGGGCCGCGACCTCCGCCTACCAGATCGAGGGGGCGGTGCGGGAGGGTGGCCGTACGCCCTCGATCTGGGACACGTTCAGTCATACGCCGGGCCGTACGGCCGGTGGTGAGCACGGTGACATCGCCGTCGACCACTACCACCGGTACCGCGACGACGTGGCGATGATGGCGGACCTGGGTCTGACGGCGTACCGCTTCTCGGTCTCCTGGCCTCGGGTGCAGCCGACCGGCCGGGGCCCCGCGGTCCAGGTGGGCCTGGACTTCTACCGCCGCCTGGTCGACGAGCTGCTCGCGCACGGCATCAAGCCCGCGCTGACCCTCTACCACTGGGATCTGCCGCAGGAGCTGGAGGACGCGGGCGGCTGGCCGGCGCGGGACACGGCGTACCGCTTCGCCGAGTACGCTCAGATCGTGGGCGACGCGCTGGGCGACCGCGTGGAGCAGTGGATCACGCTCAACGAGCCCTGGTGCAGCGCGTTCCTGGGCTACGGCTCGGGGGTGCACGCGCCGGGCCGTACGGACCCGGCGGCCTCCCTGAAGGCCGCGCATCACCTCAACCTGGCGCACGGGCTGGCGACTTCGGCGCTGCGCACCGCGATACCGGCCGGCAGCTCGATCGCGGTGAGCCTCAACTCCTCGGTGGTCAGGCCCGCTTCGCTCTCCCCGGAGGACATGGCGGCGGCCCGGAAGATCGACGACCTGGCCAACGGGGTATTCCACGGGCCGATGCTGCACGGGTCGTATCCCAAGTCGCTGATCGACGCGACCCGGTCGGTCACGGACTGGTCGTACGTCCGGGACGGCGACCTGACGCTCATTCACCAACCTTTGGACGCCCTGGGGTTGAACTACTACACCCCCACCCTGGTGGAGGCGACGGAGGCAGCCCCGACGGGCAGCCCGCGCGCCGACGGCCACGGTCTGAGCTCGTTCTCCCCCTGGCCGGGCGCGGACGACGTGGCGTTCCTCCAGACCCCCGGCGAGCGCACGGAGATGGGCTGGACGATCGACCCGACCGGCCTCTACGACCTGATCCACCGGTACACGCGGGAGGCACCGGGACTGCCGCTGTACGTCACGGAGAACGGCGCGGCCTACGACGACAAGCCCGACCCGGAGGGCAACGTCCACGACCCGGAGCGGATCGCCTACCTGCACGGCCATCTGTCGGCGGTGCGGCGCGCGATCGCGGACGGCGCGGACGTACGGGGCTACTACCTGTGGTCCCTGATGGACAACTTCGAGTGGGCGTACGGGTACGAGAAGCGGTTCGGCGCGGTGTACGTCGACTACGCGACGCTCGCCCGTACGCCCAAGTCGAGCGCCCGGTGGTACGGCGAGGCGGCCCGCACGGGCACGCTCCCCTCGGCGGAGGACGCCTGACCCACGGGGAAACCGGGGGACGGGGGCGGGGCGCGGCATGCCATGGGGGGCGTGCCGCGCCCCGGTGTGTGGTGTGCGGGGTGCCTCGGCGGGGTGCGGATCGGGCGGGTTCGGGGGCTTCGGCGGGCCCGGGGCCGTTCTGAGCCACGCGCCGCCCGGGACGGACACTCAATTGACCTGCCGGGTAAGCCCGTTGGGCGGATCGGAGATCTCCGATCCGCCCAACTCCCCTGCCCTACACGCTTACTGGAACGCCGCGAACGCCTTGGTGAACGCGCCGGCGCCCTGGACGATCGAGCTGCACGTCGCGTCCGCCGCGGGCTTCGCGCCACCGGCGCACTGCTTGTCGCGGGTCGCGGACCACATCGAAAGGCCGCCCAGGCCCTTGGACTTGGCGAAGTCGACCAGCTGGGTCGCGTCGTCGACCTTGAAGATCTCGGACGCGACGTCGTTGACACCGATCATCGGGGTGACCGCCACGGCCTTCCAGGCGGCGCTGTCGGACAGGCCCAGCACGCTCTTGACCTGGGCCTGGGTCGCCGTCGCCGCCTGGGTGGCGTAGGTGCCCATGTCGCCGCTGTACGCGGGGCCGTAGTCCATCGCCATGATGTTGACCGTGCTGATCTTCACGCCGTTGGCCTTGGCGTTGGTGAGCAGGTTCACGCCGTCCTGGGTGAGGCCCTCGGGCATGACCGGGAGCGTGTAGGAGACGTCCAGGTCCGGGTGCTGCTGCTGGAGCTTGGCTATCGCCTGGGCGCGGATGGTGTTCGCCGCCGTGTTGGGCAGCGCGCCGCCCTCGATGTCGAAGTCGGCCTTGGTGAGGCCGTACGCGTCCACGACCTTGCCGTACGCCGTCGCCAGCGCGCTCGCCGAACCGCAGGTCGTCGCCAGCTCGGAGCCGGACGCGCCGCCGAAGGAGACGCGCACATCACCGCCCTTGGCGCGCAGCGCGCCGATCTGGGAGGCCACGCCGTCGCTCGCGAGGTCCGTCACGCCGCCCCACTTCGGGGTGCAGCCGCCGCCGTCGGTGATGAAGGCGAGGTTGTAGGTCTTCACGCCGGTCGCGGTGACGTTGGCGAGCAGGTCGAACGCCGGGTAGAGGGAGGTGTCGACGTACGGGGCGAAGCCCGCGCCCGCGGCCGTGCCGGTGCCGCTGCTCTGGGTCGGGGAGGCGGTGGGCGCGGTGGGCGTGGGGGTGGGGGTGGGGGTCGGCTTGGCCGTGGGGGTGGGGGTGGCGGTGGGCGTAGGCGTCTGGGTCGGGCGGCCGCTCGGCTCGGGCGTCGCGGTGCTGTCCGTCGAGCACTTGGCGTTGTCGATGAGACAGCCGGTCGGCTGGGCGGTGCCGCTGACCACGAAACCGACGGTGACGGACTCGCCGGCCGCGAGACCGTCGGTGTCCCACTTCGGCGGCTTCACGGTGACGTGCTGCCCGCTCACGCTCGACTCGGCGTCCCACAGCGAGCTGAGCGTCGCGCCGGACGGCAGGTCGAACTCCAGCGTCCAGTCCTTCTCTCTGGCACCGGTCGTGTTGGTGACGACGTACTGCGCGGTGTACCCCGTGGACCATTCGCTGGTCCTGGTGTACGCCGCGCCGACGCTCGCCGCCTGGGCGCTGCCGGTCAGCAGGATCGCGCCGCCACCGACCACCGCGGCGGCGACCACTCCGCCGATCACCTTGTTCCTCTTGCTGATCCTGCGCCGGTGCGTGCTCATCGCGTGCCTGCTTTCGCCGTACGGGGGTGGGGTGCGGCAGCACGCTAGCGGTCCGGAATCAGGCAAAGCGCCTGTTCCGGGCGGAGGTTGGCGATCTTAGGGTGCGCTTAAGGAAGGGATCGGGAACGGTTAAAGGTAGAGACCAATCGGCCGCGCCGACGCCGTCGTACGGCTCCTCGATGGCCGTTGCGCTCCGGCTCGCGTCCGTCCAGCTGAATCCAGATCCGCACCTCCGTGCCGCCGAGCACCGAGGAGCCGATCCGGACGTCCCCGCCGGTCGCCTCCGCGAGCCGGCGCACGATGTCCAGCCCGAGCCCGGTCGACCCCGCGCTGCCGGAACCGCGTCCGCGCGCCATCGCCGCCTCGGGGTCCCGAATCCCGGAGCCCGCGTCCGAGACGAGCACGATCACCGCGTCCTCGCTGTTGTGCACGTCGACCGCGAAGGCCGTGCCCTCGGGGGTGTGCCGGAACACATTGCCCAGCAGGGCGTCCAGGGCCGCGACCAGGTCGGCGCGGGCCACGGGTATCCGCACCGGCCGCTCCACTCCGGCCACCCGCACCTTGCGGCCCTCGTCCTCGGCGAGCGCGGACCAGAACCGCATCCGCTCGCGCACCACCTCGGCCGCGTCGCACCCGGCACCGGGCCCGGCCGCCGCGGTCTGCGGCTTGGCCTCGCGCGCGGTCCGGATGATCGTGTCGACCTCCTTCTCCAGCTGCGCGACGGCCATCCGCGTCTGCTCGGCCGCAGGCCCCTCCCCGAGCGAGGCCGCGTTGAGCCGCAGCACGGTCAGGGGTGTGCGCAGCCGGTGCGACAGGTCGGCCGCCAACTCCCGCTCATTGGCCAGCAGTTGTACGACCTGGTCGGCCATGGAGTTGAACGCCGCCGCCGCCAGCCGCAGTTCGGTCGGCCCCTCCTCGGGCACCCGCGCCCCCAGCTTCCCCTCCCCCAGTTGGTGCGCGCCCTCGACCAGGCGCTGCGCGGGCTGCACCATCCGTACGCCGAGCCGGTCGGCGACCGCGACGGATCCGACGATCAGCGCGATGCCGACGCCCGCGAGCACCGCCCAGGCCGTGCCCACGCCATTGCTGACCTCGGACTCCGGGACGTAGACCTCGACGACGGATATCTCGCCGGAGCTGAGCGCGACCGGCTGGAGCAGGACGGAGCCGCCGGGCACCTCGGTGGTGGAGGCGCGGCCCAGCTTCCGTACGGTCGCGATGTCCTTGTCGGCGGCGCGCCGACGGCCGATGTCGACGGCGGCCTTCCCGTCCCCGGCCGGTATGTGGACGGCCATCCCGGAGTCGGCGCCCGCGGAGGCGACGACCTTGTCCAGCTGGTCGCGGTCGGTGGTGATGGACAGCGCGGGGGCGACGGCGGCGGCCTCCCGCTCGGCGTTCGAGAAGGCGCGGTCGCGGGCCATCTCCTTGATGACCAGGCCGAGCGGCACGGCGAAGGCGACGACGACCATCGCCGCGATCGCCAGACAGACTCTGACCAGCGCCCACCTCATCGCAGCGGCTCCGCTCCCGGTGGCTCCAGCTTCACGCCGACCCCGCGCAGGGTGTGCAGATAGCGCGGCCGGGCCGCCGTCTCCCCCAACTTCCGGCGCAGCCACGACAGATGGACGTCGATGGTCTGGTCGTCGCCGTAGGACTGCTGCCAGACCTCGGCGAGGAGTTCCTTGCGCGGGACGACCACGCCGGGGCGGCCGGCGAGGAAGGCGAGGAGGTCGAACTCGCGGCGGGTGAGGTCGAGTCGGACGCCGTCCAGCTCGGCCTGGCGGCGCAGCGGGTCCACGGCCAGGCCGCCGACCCGGATCACCGAGGACGGCGGTGCCTCGCCGGTGCCGGCCCGGGAGCGCCGCAGGACCGCGGACATGCGGGCGGAGAGGTGCTCGACCGAGAAGGGCTTGGTGAGGTAGTCGTCCGCGCCCGCGTTGAGCAACCGGACGATCTCGGTCTCGTCGTCCCGCGCGGTGGCGATGATCACAGGGACGTCGGTGATCCCGCGCAGCATCTTCAGCGCCTCGGACCCGTCCAGATCGGGCAGTCCGAGGTCGAGGATGACCACGTCGAAACGGAAATGGGCGACCTCGCGCAGCGCCTCAAGTGCCGTCCCGACACTGCGCACCGTGTGCGCCGCATCGGTCAGATGCCGGATGAGGGCCGAGCGTACGAACTGGTCGTCCTCGACCACGAGCACACTTGCCATGCGCCGCACCGTACGCCATGCGGGCGACCCGTATCCGGGCCTGTGGACAACTCCCGCCTGTGGACAACCGGTGGGACATCGACGGGACACCCGTGGCTCGCGTGAGGCAGTATGGCGGCGATGCGCAGAGGACTCGCCAACGGACTCGTCCACGTGCTGGCTTGGTCACTGGCCACCGGCGCGGCCGTCACGCTGTCCTGGTGGGGCGTCCACACGGTCATGACCGGCACGGCCTACGACCCGCCGCGCGCCCTGCCCATCACGGCGGTCGGCGCGACCGCGCAGGAGGCGACGCCACCGGCCTCGGCGACCCCGCGCCCCGAGTCGTCCCCGAGCCCGTCGAGCACCCCGGCCCCGACACCGACCCGCAGCCCGAGCGCGGCCCCGACGAAGACGGCGGCCACGAGCCCGCCCCCGGCCGCGTCCCCCTCCGGCCAGGTCAGGAGCTACGACACGGACGGCGGGCGGGTGGTGCTCGATCTCGCCCCGGACTACGTGACGCTGGTGTCGGCGACGCCGGGTACGGGCTGGGCGATGCAGGTGTGGAAGACGGACTCGTGGCTCCGGGTGGAGTTCACCAAGGGCACGGACAAGGTGTCGGTGATCTGCACGTGGCACGACGGGGCACCGCGGGTGGACGTCGGCAACTACTAGCCCGGATCGGCGCGTTGCGGTTGCGTGCTAGCGGAACACGGACGGGGGCGGTGCCGGTGAGGCGACCGCCGCGGCGTCCGTCACCGGGACCGCCCCGCCGGTGAAGTCGGTGAGTTCCCGGCCGTGTTCGAGCCGCCCCGGGTGCGGGTCGGAGGCGGCCCGCCGGGTCAACTCGGCGATGGGCAGCGGGAGTTCGGAGGCGACGAGCACGGCGTTGCCGAACCGCTTGCCGCGCAGCACGGTCGGATCGGCGATCAGCGCGCGTTCCGCGAACCGGGCGGCCACGGTGGCGATCTGGCCCCGGAGATGCGTGAGCGGGGGCCCGTCGGCGAGGTTCGCGGCGTAGATCCCGCCGGGCTTGAGCGCGCGGCGCACCTCGTCGAGGAACTCGGTGGACGTCAGATGGGCGGGCGTCCGGGCTCCGCTGAAGACATCGGCCACGACGAGGTCGGCCCACCCGTCGGGCACCTTCGCGAGCCCCGCGCGGGCGTCGGTGGACCGCACCCTGATCCGGGCGTTCGGGTCCAACGGCAGCTCCCGCCGGACCAGTTGGACGAGCGCCGCGTCGAACTCGACGACCTGCTGGGTGGAACGGGGGCGGGTCGCGGCGACATACCGGGCGAGCGTGAGGGCTCCGCCGCCGAGGTGCACGGCGTGGATCGGCTTCCCGGCGGGCGCGGCGAGATCGATGACGTGGCCGAGCCGGCGCTGGTACTCGAAGGACAGATGGGCGGGGTCGTCGAGATCGACGTACGACTGCGGCGCCCCGTCGATCAGCAGCGTCCAAGCACGCGCGCGTTCCCGATCGGGTATCAGCTCGGCGAGCCCACCGTCGACGGGTTCGACGACGGCCTCGGCGGCGCCGGCACCACCGCGCCGGCTGTTCCTGGACTTTCCCATTGGCCCATTATCGACGGGCGGGGGTGGTCCGGCGCGGCATCCCCGCCCCGAAGGGCTCGGGGGTGTGCCGATGTGCGGCTCCGCCGCGTGGGCGCGACCGGCCCTCACCGGCCGCCGATCGGCCACGGCCTCACCGGCGGAGCTACCGGCAGCCGTCCGCCGCCTCGATCAGCCTCGCCGCCTCGCCCAGCGCCGCCCGCAACACCTCCGGGTCGGTCGCCAGATCGGCGTCGCCCGGCGGGAGGAGCCAGTCGGAGCCCTCGACGGGGGGCTCGGGGTCGGGGGCGAGCCGCAGACCGCGGCCGTTGGTCTCCGTACAGGTGCTGCCCGGCAGATCCCACGCCGCCGCCGTGCCCGGCGGGACCAGGAAGCCGAGGGTGTCGTCGCCGTTGTCGTGCAGAACGGGTCCGACCCCGTCGCACGCACCGCGCCGCAGGATGTCCACCGCCTCCAGGCCCTGCCGCGTCGGCACCGTCACCAGATCGCAGGCCGAGTCCGCCAACGGTGGCGCACCGCACTCCGCGCTCGGCATTCGAGGATCGACGCTCTGCCGTGTCTCCATCCCGGTCTCCACCACGGAACCCCTCCTTGGACGAGCGGGTCGGGAGTCGGGTGGCTCCCGGTCCATGGAGTTCAACGCGTCAAGGCGTCAACGGCTACGGCACAAGTCCGCCGCAAAGGATGGCAGTTCATGGCAGATCGTGGATGAGATATCCGGTTTGTAGCCAAACCCTGCGTGGCGGACCATGCACAGCAGGTACGTTCTTGCCCGCTGGAAACAGGGCGTCACTCAACAAGTCACCCTGAATCCGGCATGGTTCGACGGTTCGCACGAGAGGACCCGGCCATGGCGTCGTCAATGGTGACCCCGCCCTCGTTCCCCCAACCACCGAAACCCAATCTCGCTTTCCGGCGGCTGCGCGGACAGCGCTCACCGGCGGAGTTCGCCGCGGCCGTCCGCCGGTCCGCGCGGGAGATCGGCGAGCGGGTCAGCTGCGACGCGCGCTACGTCGGCCGGGTCGAGGCCGGTGAGATCCGTTGCCCCAACTACGCGTACGAACGGGTGTTCCTGCACATGTTCCCCGGCCGCACGCTCGCGGACCTCGGCTTCGCACCCCGCTCGTCCGTACGCGGACGCGGGGCGCGCACCGCCGAGGACACGCCCCCCACGCACCTCACGAGCCCGGCCCCCTGCACGACTGACGCGGCCGGGGCGGGTGAGACGCGGAGGGTGTACGAGCCGTATGACACGCAGGACCCGTACGAAGCGCACGAGAACCACGAGAACCACGAGGAGAGCGACGTGCTGCGTCGCGCATTCATGAGGGGCGGCACCGTCACGGTGGCCGCCGGCACGCTGGGCCCGCTGGGGCTCGCCCTCGACGCCGGGGCAGCGGAACGTTCCGTCCGCCGCCCCGGTACGAGCGAGGCGGGCGCCCTGGAAGAGGCCGTCCGCAGAATCCGGCTGCTCGACGACCGGCACGGCGCCGACGGCCTCTACCGGCGCGCGGCGGCCCCGCTGCGCGCCGCGTACGCCCTGCTCGACGCGGGCACCACCCGGCAGTCCGTCGCCGAGAGACTGCACTCAGGAGCCGGTGAACTCGCCATCTCCGTGGGCTGGCTGGCTCACGACTCCGGCCGCTTCGACGACGCCCGCTCGCACTACGCGGAAGCCCTCGCCACGGCCCGGATGACCGGAGACGCCGGCCTTGAGGCACACGCCTTCTGCAATACGGCGTTCCTCGCGCGCGACGCCGGCCGGCCGCGCGAGGCGGTGCGCGCCGCGCAGGCCGCGCAGCGGGTCGGACGGCCACTGGGGTCCGCCCGCCTGATGTCGCTGCTCGCGCTGCGCGAGGCGGGCGGGTGGGCGGGGCTCGCCGATCGCACCGGGTGCGAGCAGGCGTTGGCCCGGGCTCAGGCGCTCTTCGCGCGGGGGCACTCGGACGCGGACCCCGAGTGGATGAGCTTCTACGGAGAGGCCGAACTGGAGGGGCTGGAGGCGCAGTGCTGGTCCACCCTGGGCGACTGGCCCCGGGCCGCGCGGCATGCCCGGCGGGCGGCACATCTTCAGGACCCGCACTTCACCCGGAACATCGCCCTGTACACGGCCGAGCTGGCGGACGATCTCGCTCGGGGCGGGCGTCCCGATGAGGCGGCGACCGCGGGGATGCGGGTGCTTGATCTTCTGGATCTGGTGCAGTCGTCGCGGATTCAGACAATGTTGGCGGGGACCGCGCGGGTGCTGTTGCCCCACAAGAGGGCGTCGGGGGTGTCGACCTTCCTGGAGAGGCACTCGAATGTGCCTCGAACCGCGGCCTAGCCGCTCCGGAGGACGCCTAGGGAACCAGATGGCCCACGTCGTTCCAGCTCTCGACGGCCGGGTCTCCGTAGGCCCAGCCCAGCACGGACAGGGACGTCGGGTTGAGGCGTATCCGGGCCGCGAAGTCGATCGGCAGGCCGAGCCAGCGGGCGCCGATCGAGCGGAGGATGTGGCCGTGGGCGAAGACCAGGACGTCGCGGTCCTCCGCTCGCGCCCAGGTGACGACCTCGTCCGCGCGGGCGGTGACCTCGGCGAGGGTCTCCCCCTCAGGGACGCCGTCACGCCAGATCAGCCAGTCCGGGCGCACGGAACGTATCTCCTCCGGGGTCATGCCCTCGTAGGCGCCGTAGTCCCACTCCATGAGGGTGTCCCACTCGGTGGCGCGGTCGCCGAAGCCGGCGAGTTCGCAGGTCTCACGCGCGCGTGCCAGCGGGCTGGTGCGGACCTCCACCCCGGGGAGGCCGTCAAGAGGCGGGCGGTGCAGCCGCTCGCCGAGCACCTTGGCGCCGCGTCGGCCCTCTTCGAGGAGCGGGACGTCGGTCCTGCCGGTGTGCTTCCCGGACAGTGACCATTCGGTCTGTCCGTGCCGGGCCAACAGGATGCGCGGTGCCATGAGGGACCTTTCCGGGAGCCAAGGAGAAATGCGGAGGCGGCTCCTTCCATCATCGCTCACCCTCGAGAACGGCAACCCAAGGGGCGATCTCTGCGTCTTTGAGGTCCGGGGCGCCCGAAACCGGGCGCGCGCATACGCCGTAAAGTGTCCCGCCCGGGCTGTCGGGAAACCGGACCATGGGCAGCACACCAGTAGTACAGAAGGGGGAGGGCGATCGGATGCCGCAGACCGAGACACCAGGCATCGAGGCGGACCGGCGAAGCCGGCTGCGCTGGTGGACCGAGCTGCCTCTGATCCTCATGGTGTACGCCTCCTACTCGGCGGGCCGCCTGCTGGCCAGGGGCGACACGGCGAGCGCCGTCGACCACGGCCTGGCGATCCTGCGCATCGAGAAGTTCCTGCACATCAACGCCGAGCACCCGCTGAACCGTCTGTTCACACGCGAGGCCTGGCTCGGGATACCCGCCGACTTCTGGTACGCGTCACTGCACTACCTGGTGACCCCGGCGATCCTGATATGGCTGTTCCGGTCGCGCGCGCAGGTCTACCGCGCGGCCCGCACCTGGCTGATGACGTCCACGTTCATAGGCCTGATCGGCTTCACCCTCCTCCCGACCTGCCCGCCCCGCCTCCTCTCCCCCGGCTACGGCTTCGTCGACACCATGGCCCAGTACAGCTCGCACGGCTGGTGGGGCGGCGACGCGAGCGCACCCCGCGGCCTGGGCGGCATGACGAACCAGTACGCGGCGATGCCGAGCCTGCACTGCGGCTGGGCCCTGTGGTGCGGTGTGATGCTCTGGCGCTACGGCGGGAACCGGCTGACCAAGGCCGTCGGGTTCGCCTATCCGCTGCTGACGGCGATCGTGGTCATGGGCACCGCGAACCACTACCTCCTCGACGCGGTCGCGGGTGTGGTCGTGATGGGGCTCGGGTTCCTGCTGGCGCCGCAGGTGATGAAGGCCGCGGACCGGATCAGGACGCGGTTCGAGGGACGCGGCTCGCTCGTCGCGGCCCGCTCTCGTGACGCCGCCCCGAGCGCTTCCCGTGACGCCTCTCTCGGCTCAGAGACCTCAATTGTCAGTGGCGGATGCCAGACTTCCCCGGGTGAGCGAATTCCACGGCAGCGCGAGTCACAGCTCGGTACCGGAGCCGAGCCGGGTGCCTCCCCCACGGACGCGGGGGACGGCGCTCCGGCACCGGCTCGCTGAGCTGCGCGGCCCCGACGTCCCTGCCAAGGCGCTGGACGCGCGCGCCCTCGCGGCCCTGGCCGCGAACCCGGGCTGCAAGCGCCGCGCGATCCTGGACGGCGCGGGGGTGAACAAGGCGGTGCTGGCCGACGCGCTCGGCTCGCCGTCGGCCTTCGGACAGTCCCAGTTCGCCTTCATGCGGGGCAACGCGTTCGAGGCCCGGGTGAAGGCGGACGGCGGCGCTGAGCTGCTGCGGCTGGTGCACGAGAAGCTGGACCCGGGCGCCGAGCCGCCGACCCGCGCGCGGGTGCCCGAGCTGGCCGCGATCGGCCCCGAGGGGCGCGCGGCGCGTACGGCGCTCGCGCTGCGCGAGGCCTCCGAGGCCGCGGCCTGGACCCTGCTCGACCATCCGATGCTCGCCCTGGACGTGGCGGGTTCGCCCGCGTTCCTGGAGCCGGACGCGGTGGTCGTGCACCCGGACGGCAGTTGGACGGTCGTGGAGATCAAGTCCTTCCCGATGCTGGACGGTTCGGCCGACCCGGCGAAGGTCGGCGCGGCGGCCCGCCAGTCCGCGGTGTACGTGCTGGCGCTGGAGGAGGTCGCGGCCCGGCTGGAGCCCGCGCCCCGGGTCCGGCACCGCGTCCTCCTGGTCTGCCCGAAGGACTTCTCGAACCTGCCGACCGCCTCCGCCGTCGACGTCCGGAGGCAACGCGCGGTCACCGGCCGCCAGTTGGCCCGCCTCACCCGCATCGAGGACATCGCCGACACCCTCCCCGAGGGCATCTGCTTCGCCCCCGACCGCCCGCCGGCCGAGCTGACGGCCGCCGTCGAGTCGGTCCCCGCGGCCTACGCCCCCGAGTGCCTGGCCGCCTGCGAGCTGGCCTTCCACTGCCGCGACCGCTCCCGCACCTCGGGCGCGGTCACCACCCTCGGCCGCTCCCTGCGCGCCGAGCTGGGCGACCTGACGACGGTCGACGAGGTCCTGTCGGCGGCCCGCGGCGAGTCCGGCGACCCGGACGACCCTGCGGTGGCGGCGCTGCGGAGGGCGGCGGCCCTGCGCGCCGAGGCGCTGCGGGACGCGGCCGAGCGACGAGGAGAGGTGCCGGGGAGCGCCCCCGAGCTGCGGCTTGTCGAGCCCCTGGAGAGCGTGACGGGCGGTGGCGCGCGATGACCGCGATCCCGTACGGCCCGCACCCCCGCACCCCGTTCCCGGTCGCCCACCCCGAGGGGACCCCGTGTCGCTGATCTCGACTCTCGCCCGCCTGGAGGCCGTTGACAGCGGCCGGGCCCAGCCCACCGCCACCGTCCTGCACCGGCACCTCTCCGCGCGCCCTCTCGTCCTCGTGCCGCTCACCACCGCCGGTGAGGCCGGGGCACCCCTCGGCGCGCTCGTCGGCACGGACCGGGACGCGCCGCGGCTGCTCGTCGTACCGCAGCCGCGTGACCGGGACCTCAGGTTCGCGTTCCTGGCCGAACTCGCGGACGTGGTCCTGCCGTACATCGACACGTTCGCGGACGACGTGGAGGCCGCCGAGCGCAACGAGACCGATCCAGAGACCGGCAAGCGGGTCAAGGTCGAGGTCGAACTGTGCGCGGACGCACCTCAGTTGATCGTGCCGAGCCGCGCGGGCGTCGAGCTGGTGCGGCTGCTGGGGCGCTCGATGCGCTTCCGCAGGACCGCCGAGCAGGACCCGGAGACCCCGCATCCCGCGCCGCCGCGCGTGCCGTTGCTGGGGCGTTGGCTGACGCACTTCGGGGAGCGGGCCCGGGTCCCCGGTTCCGCGCTGCTGCTCGCGCTCACCGAGGTGCTCGGCCGGCACTGGGCCACCGGCCAATCCAGCCTGGAGGACCAGCACTTGGGCGCCCTCCTCGCCTGGATCGCCCCGCCGGAGGGCATCTCCGGTGCCGAGGCCGCGCTCGACGCGGAGCTACGGCGGGACGCCCAGGGCCAGTTGGTGTGCCCGCCGGCCGGCCCGGCCACGGACCCGGCGTTCGACAACAAGCTGCTCGCCCCGGCCATCGAGCGCTACGACCGCGCCCGTACCGCACTCGCCGCCGCCGAGGACGGCCTGGAGGCGGACGACCGGCTCGGTGAACTCACCGCCGCCGAGCGGGAGATCAGGTCCCTCGTCGAGAGCCGGACCCGTCCCACCTGGGACGCGGTGTGGCATGGCATCGACCTGCTGCGGACGCTCCCGGAGGGCGCGCACACCGTCGACCGGTGGACCCGGGACCGCTGGTCGTTCACCGGCCACCGGGACCGGATCATCGCCGGCGAGCCCCCGCAGCCGCGCCGTGACGACGCGGTCACCGCGGCCAACAAACTGGCCACGCGCGAGCGCGAACAGGCCCGTCTGGAAGCCCAGGAGGCCCTGGACGACCCGCTGGTGATGGCCGGGCGGCGGCTCGCCGGAGAGGCGTTCGCGGGCGAGGTCACGGATGTCGTCATGGCGTACAGCGAGGGCAAGAGCCCCCGTCCGCGCCCGCTGGTGACCGTGCGCACGGACGACCGGCCGCACCTCGGGGAGCGGGCGAAGGTGTTCCGGTCGCTGGGCGGGAAGCCGCAGTCGGCGGAGTTCGTCGGGCACGAGGAGGACGGCGCCGTGGTGGTGCTGCGGGTCGTCGACAAGATGGGGCGCGGCAAGGAGCCGGAGGCCGGTTCGCTGCCGGAGAAGGGCGACCGGATCTGCTTCACGCTCTTCGAGCACGAGCAGCGCGGCGGCGCGAAACTGCCGGACCCGGAGGAGACACCGTGGACGCACGGGGGCCCGCCGGGCGAGGAGAGCGCCGTCCAGGAGTCCGCCGACCCGGTGACCGAGGAGGACGTCCTGTGACGACCGTGTTCGACCCCGGTGCCGAGGCCGGCCGCGCCACCGACGCGATCCTCCACGACACCCTGCACGGCACGGCACGCGGAGTCGTCGTCGATTCCCCGCCGGGCGCGGGCAAGTCCACCCTCGTCGTCCGCGCGGCTCTCGAACTGGCCGACGCGGGGCGCCCGTTGATGGTGGTCGCGCAGACCAACGCCCAGGTCGACGACCTGGTCGTCCGGCTCGCCGAGAAGAACGGCGAGCTGCCCGTCGGCCGCCTGCACAGCAGTGACGCCGACCCGTACGACAAGGCGCTGGACGACCTGCCGAACGTACGGAAGTCGGCGAAGGCGGGCGAGCTGACCGGGCTGCCGGTCGTCATCTCGACGGCCGCGAAGTGGGCGCACGTCACGGTGGACGAGCCGTGGCGGCACGCGATCGTCGACGAGGCGTACCAGATGCGTTCGGACGCGCTGCTGGCCGTGGCCGGGCTGTTCGAGCGGGCGCTGTTCGTGGGCGACCCGGGGCAGTTGGACCCGTTCGCGATCGTCGGCGCGGAGCAGTGGGCGGGCCTGTCCTACGACCCCTCGGCCTCGGCGGTGACGACACTGCTCGCGCACAACCCCGAACTGCCGCAGCACCGGCTGCCGGTGTCCTGGCGGCTCCCGGCGTCGGCGGCACCCCTCGTGTCGGACGCGTTCTACCCGTACACCCGCTTCCGCAGCGGCACGGGCCCCGGCGACCGGCGGCTCGCCTTCGGTGTCCCGTCGGACGGTTCGGGTCCCGACCGGGTCATCGACGAGGCGGCCGAGTCGGGTTGGGGCCTGCTGGAACTCCCCGCCCGCCACACCCCCCGCACGGACCCGGAGGCGGTACGGGCGGTGGCGACGGTCGTCAGACGTCTCCTGGACCGGGGCGGCGCGGCCACGTCGGAGCGGTCACCGGACCCCATCCCCCTGACCGCCGACCGCATCGCGGTGGGCACCGCGCACCGGGACCAGGCGGCGGCGCTCCGCGCGGCGCTGGCGGAACTGGGCGTCACGGACGTGACCGTGGACACCGCGAACCGGCTCCAGGGCCGGGAGTTCGACGTCACGGTCGTCCTCCACCCGCTCTCCGGCCGCCCCGACGCCACCGCCTTCCACCTGGAGACGGGCCGCCTCTGCGTCCTCGCCTCCCGCCACCGCCACGCCTGCATCGTCATCTGCCGAGCAGGCGTGACCGACCTCCTGGACGACCACCCGTCGACGGAGCCGGTCCAACTGGGAGTGACAGTGAAGTTCCCGGACGGCTGGGAAGCGAACCACGCGGTGCTCGCACATCTGTCGGAACACCGGGTGGTGTGGAGACCCTGACCGGCGAGCGCTACGGCGGTCCCGGCCTCCGGCTGCGGCAACCGCCCGACGACCGACCCACGGCCACCTCCCCCTCCGCCGGACGGAGTCCGGCACGCCGCCGGAGACGGCCAAAGAAAACAGCCCCGGACGGCTGGGAATCGAACCACGCGGTGCTCGCACATCTGTCGGAACACCAGGTGGTGTGGAGACCTTGACCGGCGGTTCCTCCTGGTCCGGTCGGTCGGCGATGAGTAGGGCGTCGGGCGGCTGGGCAGCAAGGAGTCGGTGTGGGAGCGGTGCCTCGGGAGTATGCCCTGGGCCTCTTGCGCGGTCGGGGGACAATGGACGGTGGTCCGGCTCGTGAGGCGGGTCATTCATGACGTACGAGGAGGAGAAGACATGGCGGAGCACACGCCGCGTCGCAATGAATCGCGGCTACGCCCCGCGCCCCTGCTCTTCGAGCCCGCGCAGGCGGCCGAGGACCCGGAGCACTTCTTCGACCTGGAGTCGATGGACGACCCCCGCGAGCTGCTGACGCGGGCGACGGAGCTGACCCACGCGTTCCGCGCCGCGGCGGACCGCGCGGTGGAGTTCCAGGCAATCGCGGCGGCCCAGCTCGCCGACCCGCGCCGCTTCGACCGGCTGACGACGGCGGACATCGCCGAGCGAGCCGAGTGGACCGAGGACTACGCGAAGAAGATGGTCGAGTTCGGCCGCGATCTGCTGCGCGGCAGCGAGGGCAGGGACAGCGGGGCCGTCGACCCGGTGTGACCCCGGGCGGCTCGCATGGCTTGCGTGGCTCGTGCGGCTCGTTTGACTTCCCCGGGCGAGGGACAGCGGAGCCGTCGCCCCGGTGTGGCCCCGTGCGGCTCGCGTGGCTCATGCGGCTCGTGTGACTTCCCCTGGCGTCAGAAAGAACTTCTGGCATATGCCGATCGGGCAAGATACTCCCTCCCGCCCCCTCCTGTCCCGATTTCCGGCAACCCTCGGAGAGCGGGCGGTCACGGCCGGTAGATGTATGTGGCATGAGCAGCAAACAGGATGAGCCCTTCGCCGACCGCTTCGACATCTCGGGCGTCACCTCGGACGGTGCCGCCTGGCTCGCCTCGGCAGGAACGTATCCGCGCAGCACCCTCGCCCTCTGGAGGGAACGACCGGGCGCCCCGGTCGTCCTCCCCTGCGGCTCCGCCTTCGATGTGGTGAGCGCCCCGGCGGTCTTCGGCCGCCGTATGGTCGACCGCTTGTGGGAGGAGGGCCCCGGCTCGGGACCGGTGGCCACCTACCGGGGCCGGATGCTCCTGTTCGCCACCCCCGGCACGGCTCAGCGACTGCCCTCGCTGCTGAGCTGGGAGGAGTGGGGCACACACCCTGGGGAGCACAGCCGTACGGACTCGGTCCCGCCGTTGCTGTGTCACGGCAAGGGCGACGCGGTGACCGTCCCGGCACTGGTGGGCGGGTCCGCGCCGGCCCCGTTCGACGCGCGCTGGCTGGTCGCCCCGGACACCCGCCGGCCCTGGCTCCCCGGCGCCGAAATCCTGCTCTGGGCGGCCGTGCGGGCGGCCCGGACGGCCGTACGGATATCGATTTTTCCTCCCGCCGATCAGGATGCTAAGGTCTACGACGTCAGCAGGCGCCGCTAGCTCAGTTGGTTAGAGCAGCTGACTCTTAATCAGCGGGTCCGGGGTTCGAGTCCCTGGCGGCGCACTAGCGATTAGGTCGCTGACCTGGGCGTCCTCGGTTATCCGAGGGCGCCTTTCGCATGTCCGGGACCTGGCTGAGATGGTCCGTCAGCCACAGCTCGTACGCGGTGAGCGGGCGGTCCGGACGCAGTTGTTCCGGGTGTCCGGCGGGTGGTTCCTGAAGGTCGTCGTCGGCGCACGCGCAGAGGTACGGCAGCCCGAACGCCGTCAGCAAGTCGTCGCACCATGCGCGGAACCCCGCGACGCGTCGGCCCCACCATGTGCCTCCGGCTCCCCCACCCATGCCGCCCGCCTCCCCGCCCGTGTCGCCTCGCCTCCGGAAAGAATGAGCAGAAGCGCTACAGCGCGGATTCAGGGCGGCTGGAGCGGAGGGCCGGGTGCCGAGGGGGGTCTCAGCCCTCCGGGCCGGGGGTGATCACGACCGTCCAGGAGCCCGCGGCGGTCCGGCCCTCGACCTCCACCTTCACGTTGTCGCCGGGCACGGTGAAGCTCTCGCCGAGGGAGACGGGGGCGTCGGCGAGCGGCGGGTAGACGGAGGTCTCCCAGCAGGCCTCGGTGTGCGGGTGGGCGTCGACGACCTCGATCGGGCCGTTCCCGGAGGCCGCGCCGTCGTGCACCCGGTACACGAGGACGCCCTGCTTGCAGGCCGTACTGTCGTTGCCGACCGGGCTGCGCGCCTCGAAGGCCAGCGCGCTGTCCGTCCCGGTACGCACCACCGCGAGCTTGGTCCCGAGGCCGAGTCCGAACGACGGCGATCCCGCCGTACCGCTGCCCGCGGCGCCCGGTCCGGCGGCCACGGGTTCCAGGCTCAGCCGGGTCGGCGTGGTGCCCCGGACGCAGACCACCTGGCGCGGGTCCAGCCAGCCCAGCTTCCACTTGTGCCAGGCGAACAGGTCGGGGGCGAGCCCGAACTGACTGCCCATCAGATCCCAGTCGCCGACATAGGTGTCCCAGTCCCCCTTGCCGTCCACCGGCCGGTGGTAGAGGTCGGGCAGGTCGAAGATATGGCCGGTCTCGTGGGCGAGGACGAGCCGGTCCGGCGGGTGTTTCTCGAAGACCGTGACGACCCGTCGGATGTCCGTGCCGTCGGCCCGCAGCGGGGTGTCCAGGTTGACGACCTTCGTCGCGTCCGAGTCCACGCCGGGGGCGTCCGGGTCGGCGACGAAGTAGACGACGTCGTAGCGCGAGAAGTCGACCTGGGGGTCGGAGGCGGCAAGCGCGTCGCGGAGGTACGCGGCCCGGTTCACCGGGTTCCAGTCGCGCTGTATGGCGTACGACGTCGAGGGGTGCGGCATGCGGATCCAGTTCCGCAGGGGGTGCGCGCGGAGCGTGAACCTGCCGTAGGAGGCGCGTTCGTAGAAGCGGGTGGTGGCCGGGAAGTGGTCGGCGGCGAGTTCGGCGGGGGTGGTCCGCGGGGTCGCGTCGGGGAAGGAGAGGAAGACCATCACCGCGTTGAGCGGGCGGGTGGGGCGCACATAGGCGGAGTTCCAGGTGTCCAGGCCCTCCGAGTGGTGGGCGTCGGTGCGCTTGAGGGCACAGGGTGTGGTCGAGAACGGCTCGGCGACCGACTGGCTGGACATGATCGAGGTCGCGGCGAGGGCGGACATCGTGGTGAACACGGCGGCGGTGCCGCGCAGTCCGGGCCGGGTCCGCCACTGGGTGAGCCCCCTGAGCGCCGTACGGGAGAGCCCCTTCAGGGGGAGCTGACACGGCACGTGGACCTCCGGGAGCGGGTTCGCGGGACACCGACACCCAGCCTGTGGTGGTTTGTTGGGGTACGCCCTGTTTATCTGCACCAGAAGGGTGAGGGGCGGGGCCTGGACGGCTGAGACACGCCCGGACCGACATCCGGAAACACTCACGGAACGTCACATGTGATCGGCCATTTGAAGAACCCGCCCAGGTGCGGGCGGAATCGATCTGCCGGAAAGGGCCCTTGTTCCGGGACACTGGACAGTGGCTGGAAGGGCCGGGGGCCAACCTCTATGATCGGCACACTTTCCTGCACGGACACGGCACGGCGGCCCCCCGCCCGGTCGGCCATCCCGACGAGACCCATCCGAAGATCGAGTGCACTGCGGGAGCGAGCGGTGAGCGGAACGTCCGAAGGGCCGGCGCCCGCGGCAGACCTCATCCGGCCAGCCGTCACAGAGAGTAAGAGCGGGGCATCACCTCGCGCAGATTTCACCGGGTCCGAGAGGTCCGGTTTCCCCGATTCCGGCAAGTCCCGCAGGTCCGAGCCGTCCGGGGAGCCGGCCGAGCGGGCGCCGTCCGGCGAGTCCGGCGGACCCCACGATCCCTACGAAGCCGTCGAAGCCGTCGAATCCGCCGAATCCGCCGAGTCCCGCGGGCCGGGGCCGTCCGGTGAACCGGTCGGGTTCGGCCTGCCCGGCGACTCCGGCGGGCCCGGCGAGACCGTCGCCTCCCCCGACCCCCGTGACTCCCCCGAAGCCGGGCGCTACGGTTCCGCCTTCTCCGCCGCGCCCCTCGCCATGGCCGTCGTGGACCGCGACGGTCTGGTGGTCAGTGCGAACGACACGTTCGGCGCGCTGCTCGGGAAGCCCGGGGCCGCGCTGGTCGGGGTGGTCGCGGCCGAGCTGATGGATCTGAAGTCGGACGCGCGGACCTGGCACGCGTACCGGGAGGTGCTGCGTGGGCGGCAGGCCAAGGTGAGCTGTACGCGGCGGGTCAAGCATCCCGATGGGCATGTGCTGTGGGTGCAGGTGACTGCGGCTCCGCTGGCCGCCGAGGAGCACGGGGTGCTGCTGTCGCTCACCGACATCAGCGCCCGCCGTGAACTCCAGGCGCGGCTACGGCACTTGGAGATGCACGACCCGGTGACCCGGCTGCCCAACCGCACCCTGTTCTTCGAGCGGCTGTCGGCCGCGCTGGAGGCGGAGTCGTACGAGCAGGGCGGTACCGGGCGGATCGGCCTGTGCTATCTGGACCTGGACGGCTTCAAGGCGGTCAACGACACCCTCGGACACCGCGTCGGAGACCGGCTGCTGGCCGCCGTGGCCGAGCGGCTGACCCGGTGCGCGGACGAGGCCGCTTACGCGCGGGCGAGTTCGCCGCTGGTGGCGCGGCTCGGCGGGGACGAGTTCGCGCTGCTCGTCGAGGACTCGACCGGGACCGATCAACTGGCGGATCTGGCCGAGTCGGTGCTGAAGGCGTTGCAGGCGCCGTTCGATCTGTCCGGGCAGCGGCTGTCGCTGTCGGCGTCGATCGGCGTGGTCGAACGGCACGCGTCCGGTACGACGGCCACCGGCCTGATGCAGGCCGCCGACACGACGCTGTACTGGGCGAAGGCGGACGGCAAGTCCCGCTGGACGCTGTTCGATCCGGAGCGCAACGCGCACCGCATGACCCGCCAGGCGCTGGCCTCCACCCTCCGCCCGGCCATCGAGCGGGGTGAATTCACCCTGGAGTACCAGCCGTTGGTGGGGATGGAGACCGGACGGCTGCGCGGCGTCGAGGCGTTGGTGCGCTGGAACCACCCGCAGTTCGGCATGCTGACGCCGAATCGGTTCATCGGACTGGCCGAGGAGGACGGTTCGATCGTGCAGCTCGGCCGCTGGGTCCTGGTCACCGCCTGCCGCCAGGCAAGGCGCTGGCAGCTGGACCACCCGGACGAGCCGCCGATCTTCGTGAGCGTCAACGTGGCCGTACGGCAGGTGTGGGACTCCGACCTGGTCGCGGATGTCGCGGAGACGCTGGCCGAGACCGGACTCGCCCCGCATCTGCTCCAGTTGGAGCTGACCGAGTCCGCGGTGATGGGGTCGGCGGGGCGGCCGTTGCAGGCGCTCCAGGCGCTGAGCGACATGGGGGTGCACATCGCCATCGACGACTTCGGCACCGGCTACTCGAACCTGGCGTATCTGAGCCGGCTCCCGGTCTCCGTGCTGAAGCTGGACGGTTCCTTCGTGCGCGGCTTCCAGTACGAGGGCGAGGGCGTCGCGCCGAACCCGGCGGACGAGGTCATCGTGGAGGCGATGATCCAGCTCGCCCACCGGCTGGGGCTCTCGGTGACCGCCGAGTGCGTGGAGACCTCGGCACAGGCGTCCCGGCTGCGCCGTATCGGCTGCGACACCGGACAGGGGTGGCTGTACTCCCGCCCGGTGACGCCGGATCGTATCTCCGAGCTGCTGGGGACGAAGGCCTGCAATCAGGCTTCCTGACCCACCGTCAACCCGTAGGCGTCCGCGATCAGTTCGTACGAGCGCAGCCGCAGGTCGCCGTTGTGGGCGTGGGACGTGAGCATCAACTCGTCGGCGCCCGTGCGCTTCTGGAGGTCGTCGAGGCCCGCGCGGACCTCGTCGGCGGTGCCGTGGATGACGTTGGCGTTCCAGGAGGTGATGAACTCCCGCTCCATGGGGCTGAATTCGTACGCCTCGGCCTCTTCGGGGGTGGGCACGAGGCCGGGGCGGCCGGTGCGCAGCCGGACCATGTTGAGGGCGGCGGCCAGCACCTGGCGGCGGGCCTCCTTCTCGTCGTCGGTGGCGAGGGCGGAGACACCGATCAGGGCGTACGGCGCGTCGAGCACCGCACTCGGGCGGAACGACTCGCGGTAGAGGTCGAGCGCCGGGATGGTGTTCTGCGCGGAGAAGTGGTGGGCGAAGGCGAACGGCAGGCCGAGCATGCCGGCGAGCCGGGCGCTGAAGCCGGAGGAGCCGAGCAGCCAGATCGGCGGGCGGTGCGGGGACTGGACGCCGCCGGGCGAGGTCGACTGGATCGGGCCGGGGACCGCGTGGATGCGGGCGTAGGGGTGGCCGGAGGGGAAGTCGTCGTCCAGGAAGCGGGTGAGTTCGGCGAGTTGCTCGGGGAAGTCGTCGGCGCCCTCGTTCAGGCGCTCGGTACGGCGCAGGGCCGCCGCGGTGGCGCCGTCGGTGCCGGGGGCGCGGCCGAGGCCGAGGTCGACGCGGTTGGGGGCGAGCGCCTCCAGGGTGCCGAACTGTTCCGCGATGACGAGCGGCGCGTGATTGGGGAGCATGACGCCGCCCGAGCCGAGGCGGATGCGCTCGGTGTGCGCGGCGAGGTGGGCCAGGATCACGGCGGGCGAGGAGGAGGCGACGCCCGGCATCGAGTGGTGCTCGGCGACCCAGTAGCGGTGGAAGCCGCGCGACTCGGCGAGCTGGGCGATGCGGACGCTGGTGCGCAGCGCCTCGGTGGCGGTGCGGCCGGCGCCCACGGTCACCAGGTCCAGTACGGAGAGGGGGACGGGGGCGGTGCCCTGTGCTGTCCCCCGGATCTCGTCGGTCGTGCCCCGGACCTCGTCGTCTGCCGCCACGGTGGGTGCCTCCTGTTGTGAGCGTAGTCCTGCCGGAGCTAACAGGAGGGTGTCTCCGGTTTATTCCCGGAGGCGGGGCGGGGTTCGGGCGCGGGTGGAGAGGGGTTCGTTGTGTGGATGCGGGAGCGTCGTGGCTGATCGCGCAGTTCCCTGCGCCCCTCGGGAGGGCCCTTCGGGCCGCTCCCTCGGGCCCCCCTCGCCCGCCTCAGTCCGCCTGTACCAGCGGCTCGCGGGTGAACAGCGTGCCCAGGTCCGGCGCGTTGACCTTGCGGTCCGCCAGCCGCAGGGCCTCCCAGACGGTGACCTGGTTGGCGGTGAGGACCGGCTTGCCGAGCTGCTTCTCCAGGTCGGGGAGGTGGGCGGCCGTGTGCAGGGCCGTGTCCGGGAGGAGGACCGCCTCGGCGTCCGGGCCGTCCACCGCCCGGGCCAGGTCGAGCACCTCGTCGTAGCCCCAGGTGCCGACCTCGGCGGCGGTGATGATGCCGGAGGCGCGCAGCGTGACCGGTTCCACTCCCCCGGCGCGCAGGAAGGCCGCGAAGAGGGCCGTCACGTCGTCCGGGTACGTGGCCCCTACGGCCACCCGCCGCACCCCCAGTTCCCGCGCCGCGTGCACGAAGGCGAAGGACGTCGACGACGCCGGCAGGCCCGCCGACCGGGCGAGGGCGCGGACCTGGCCCTGGGCGCCCTCCCAGCCGTAGACGAAGCTGCCGCTGGTGCAGGCCCAGACGACGGCCTCGGCGCCGGACATGCGGAGTTGTTCGACGCCTGCCGTGAGCCGCTCGGGGGAGCCCATCTCCAGGAGCGCGTCGACGCGGTGCGCGTCCTCGCCGATGTCCGTGTGGACCACGTCGAGGCGGACGTCGCTGCCGAGGAGCTGTTCCATGCGCGGGTAGTCGTCCTCGGCGGAGTGGCCCGGGTAGAGGAATCCGAGTGCGGTCATGACCAGCCTTCCTGGTGTTCTTCGGGCAGTACCGGCCCCTGGCGGCGCGCCTCTTCGTCGAGCAGCGCCTGATAGGGGCCCACCGCACGCGTACCCAGTCGGCGCAGGGCTGCCCACATCGTGACCTGGTTGGCCGATATGACCGGTATCCGCAGTTCCGCCTCCAGCTGGGGGATCACGTCGTACGTCGGGAGGTTCGTGCAGCTGATGAAGAGCGCGTCGGCCTCGCCCTTGACGGCCTGCCGGGCCATGTCGACGACATCGCGGTACGGCACCTTCCAGATGTGCCGGGTCAGGCCCATGAAGGCGCGGCCGGTGACCTCGACGCCCGCCTCGGCGAGGTACTCCTCCAGGGACTGGGTGACGGACACCGTGTACGGCGTGACCAGGGCGATCCGGCGGGCGCCCAGTTCGGTGAGGGCGGCCAGCAGCGCCCCCGAGGTGGTCAGGGACGGCACCTCGCCGGCCCGGGTCATCGCCTCGCACATCGCGCGCTCCCCGGCGATCCCGCCGACGAAGCTCCCGGAGGTGCAGGCGTACGCGACGACCTCGGGGGCGATCGCGTTCAGCGTGCGGACCGCGTCGTGCAGCGTCTCGTGCTCGCTGACGAGCCGGGCCAGGTCGAGGCTGACCTCGACGGGGACGAACGGCGTCCGCGTGAGATGCAGCGAGATGTCGTCGGGCACCCAGCGCCACAACTCGCGGTCCAGCGCGAAGTCGAAGGGGGCGACGACACCGACACCGCGCTGCGGGCGGGGACCGCCCAGGAAGGAAACATGCATGGCTACACCGGCCTCACCAAGAGAAACGGGGTGACAACGGTCCGTGCGGGCGTCCGTGTTGACGAAGGTAGGTTCGAGTGCGAGCGTGGTCAATCCGTGCATGTCAGACGGCCGCGCCCTGTGCTCCCCCGCGAGAAACGGCTTCGCATGACCGCAACTCCCCCCGCCCTGCCCACCCTTCTCGTGCTGGACGCCGATCCGCTGCCGAGGCTCGGGAAGCTCACCGGCCGGGTGCGCGTCGAGCACGCCGACGCCTCGACGCTCGCCGGCCGACTCCCGTTCGCCGACGTCCTGTTGGTGTGGGACTTCGCCTCGCACGCGGTGCGCTCCGCCTGGCCGGGTGAGGGTCCCCGGCCGCGCTGGGTGCACACGGCGAGCGCGGGTGTGGACCATCTGATGTGCCCCGAACTCGCCGACTCCGACACCGTGGTGACGAACGCGCGGGGCGTCTTCGACCAGCCGATCGCCGAGTACGTCGCCGCCCTCGTCCTCGCGATGGCCAAGGACCTGCCCAGGACGCTGGAGCTCCAGCGGGAGCGGACCTGGCGGCACCGCGAGGCGCAGCGGGTGGCCGGGACACGTGCCTGCGTGGTCGGCTCCGGGCCGATCGGGCGGGCGATCGTCCGCACCCTCAAGGCACTTGGGGTGACGACCGCGCTCGTCGGCCGCACCCCGCGCACCGGTGTCCACGGCCCCGGCGAGCTCGACCGGCTGATGGCCCGCGCCGACTGGGTGATCGCGGCGGCCCCGCTGACCGACGACACCCGGGGCATGTTCGACGCCCGCCGCTTCGGCTGCATGCAGCCCTCGGCGCGCTTCATCAACATCGGCCGGGGCCAACTCGTCGTGGAGGACGCGCTCGCCGAGGCGCTGACCAAGCACTGGATCGCGGGCGCCGCCCTGGATGTCTTCGAGGCCGAACCCCTCACCCCCGAGAACCCGTTGTGGCAGGTCCCGGGGCTGATCGTGTCCCCGCACATGAGCGGCGACACGGTCGGCTGGCGAGACGAGCTCGGGACGCAGTTCGTCGCGGCGTACGAGAGATGGGAGGCGGGAAAGCCGCTGCCGAACGTGGTCGACAAGAAGCGCGGGTACGTACCGGGGCACTGAACTCCCCACTCTGGAGGGCCGGATGACGACCGAACTCACCGAGCTGACCGCCGTGGAACTCCTGGACGGCTACCGCAGAGCGGAGTTCAGTCCCGTGGAGGCGACCCGCGCGACCCTGGAGCGGGCCGAGGAGATCCAGCCCGCCGTGAACGCGTTCGTCCGGCTCGACGCGGAGGGCGCGTTGGCGCAGGCCGCCGCATCGGCCGAGCGCTGGCGGCGCGGGGAACCGGCCGGGCTCCTCGACGGGGTACCGGTCACCGTGAAGGACATCCTGCTGCAACGCGGCACGCCCACCCTTCGCGGCTCCAAGACCATCGCGGAGCAGGGCAGTTGGGACGAGGACGCGCCCTCCGTGGCCCGGCTCCGGGAGCACGGCGCGGTGTTCATCGGCAGGACGACGACCCCGGAGTTCGGCTGGAAGGGCGTCACGGACTCCCCGCTGTCGGGCGTCACCCGCAACCCGCACGACCCCTCGCGCACGGCGGGCGGTTCAAGTGGCGGGAGCGCGGCGGCCGTCGCCCTCGGCGCGGGCCCGCTGTCGCTGGGCACGGACGGCGGCGGAAGTGTCCGTATCCCCGCCTCCTTCTGCGGGATCGTCGGGCTGAAGCCGACGTACGGCAGGGTGCCGCTGTACCCGGCGAGCGCGTTCGGCACGCTCTCGCACGTCGGGCCGATGGCGCGGGACGCGGCGGACGCGGCGCTGCTGCTGGACGTGATCGGTGTCCCGGACGCCCGTGACTGGTCGGCCCTGGACCGCCCGCCGGGCTCCTTCAGGGAGGGGCTCGCGGACGGTGTGCAGGGCCTGCGGATCGCGTACTCGCCGTCCCTCGGCGGCCAGGTCGCGGTGCGTCCGGCGGTCGCGGCGGCGGTACGGCGGGGCGTGGAGCGGCTGGCCGCGCTCGGCGCGTACGTCGAGGAGACCGACCCCGACTTCAGCGACCCGGTGGACTCCTTCCACACCCTGTGGTTCAGCGGCGCGGCCCGGGTGACGCAGAAACTCTCCCCGCAGCAGCGGGAGTTGCTCGACCCGGGACTGCGGGAGATCTGCGCGACGGGAGGTGCTTTCTCCGCGCTGGACTATCTGGCGGCGGTGGACGCCCGTATGGAACTCGGCCGCAGGATGGGCCTGTTCCACGAGCGCTACGACCTCCTTGTCACGCCGACGCTGCCGATCACCGCGTTCGAGGCGGGAGTCGAGGTCCCCAAGGGGTCCGGATTCCGCCGCTGGACCGGCTGGACCCCGTTCACCTACCCCTTCAACCTGACCCAGCAGCCCGCCGTCACCGTCCCCGTGGGGAACGACGGCGACGGGCTGCCGATCGGGATGCAGATCGTGGGGGCGCGGCACCGGGACGAGCTGGTGCTCCGCGCGGCGCACGCGCTGGACGGGGCCGCCTGAGCCGGGATGCCGACGGCCGCCGCCGGATACCACTCCGGCGGCGGCCGCGCCGGCGAGGCCCTACGCGCGCCGGAAGCCGAGGCTCTCCCCGGCGGCCCCCGTCCGCCACAGGTCGTTGCACGCCTCCGCCATCTCGTCCAGGCCCTCGACCACCTGGCCCCAGACGATGCCGGGCACCCAGCCCACGTCGCCGTTGAGGAGGAGGTTGTTGCGTTCGTAGAACAGGGCCAGGTCGACGACCGTCGTACCGGCGCGGACCTCGCGGTCGTAGCCGTAGGCCTTCGTGCCGAGTTCCGTGCCGGCGAAGGCGAAATAGCAGAGATCGCCCGGTATCGGAGTGACCGTGGGGTTCTCCAGCGGGGGTTCCGTCTCCGCGAATGGCGGGAAAAGGGCGTAGATCTCGTTGCGGGCGTACTTGGCGTGGTAGACGTCGCCGACGAGCGGGAGTGCGTTCCAGATCGCCGCGCACGTCAGCGGGGCGCGTTCTACCAGCAGTTTTGCCCGGCAGTGGACGTTCCGCTTTGCGAGTGAGACCTCGATGAAGTGATCCGTCATGCCTTCCAGGGTGCATAACCCGGGAGCGGTCGGGTAGCTGCGCGCCCATGGCTCCACCAATTGGGAACGACAGACACACATCCGGTCACACGCCGGGTCACACCCGCCGGGCACTGCTCGCCGGGGTGGCGGCGGCGGGTGCGCTGGGCGCGGCCGGCTGTAGCCGAGTGGCCACCGCGTCGACGACGAACGGCGGTGATCTGCTCGCCCGACTGAAGGCGCAGGGCGTCGTACGGCTCGGGATCGCGGGTGAGATCCCATTCGGGTACATCGACCGGGACGGTCAACTGACCGGTGAGGCACCGAAGTTGGCGGAGGCGATCTTCAAGCGGCTCGGCGTCGACAAGGTGCAGCCCGTGCCCACCGAGTTCGGCTCGCTCATACCCGGCCTGAACTCGCAGCAGTTCGACGTGGTGGCCGCCGGCATGTACGTGACCCCGGAACGCTGCGCGCAGGTCATCTTCGCCGACCCGGACTACCAGGTGCTGGACGCATTCGTCGTCCGCAAGGGCAACCCCAAGGGGCTGCACAACTACAAGGACATCGTCGCCAAGAAGGCGAAGTTCGCCACCGGCACCGGCTACGCGCAGATCCAGCACGCCGTCGACTCCGGGTACAAGCAGAGCGACATCCTGATCGTCCCCGACCAGGTCGCGGGGCTGAACGCCGTGGAGGCGGGGCGCGTCGACGTCTTCGCCGGTACGGCACTCACCACCCGCGCGGTCGTGAAGAAGTCCGCGAAGGCCGAGTCGACCACGCCCTTCGCCCCGCTCGTCGACGGGAAGCCGCGCATCGACGGCGGCGCCTTCGCGTTCCGGCCGACCGAGACCCGGCTGCGTGACGCCTTCAACCTCGAGCTGCACAAGCTCAAGAAGAGCGGGGAGCTGTTCCGCATCCTGCGGCCCTTCGGGTTCACCAAGGCCGAGATGACGGATCTCACCGCGAAGGAGCTCTGCAGCGGATGACCTCGGGCCTTTGGGAACTCGTCCTCAAGGGGGTCTGGACCACCGTCCAACTCCTCGTGCTCAGCGGGCTGTTGGCGACCGCCGTGGCCTTCGTCGTCGGCATCGCCCGCACCCACCGGCTGTGGATCGTCCGCTTCCTCGCCGGTTTCTACACCGAGGTGTTCCGCGGCACCTCCGCCCTCGTCATGATCTTCTGGGTGTTCTTCGTCCTGCCGGTCGCCTTCGGCTGGCAGCTGGTCCCGCTGTGGGCGGGCACCCTCGCCCTCGGCCTGACCTACGGCGCCTACGGCACGGAGATCGTGCGCGGCGCCCTGAACGCGGTCGACCCGGCGCAGCAGGAGGGCGGGGTCGCGCTGAGCTTCACGCCCTGGCAGCGGATGCGGCTGATCCTGCTGCCGCAGGCGATACCCGAGATGATCCCGTCCTTCTGCAACCTCCTGATCGAACTCCTCAAGGGCACCGCCCTGGTCTCGGTCATGGGCATGGGCGATCTCACCTTCAGCGCCAACCTGGTGCGGCTCGCGCTCCAGCAGAGCGCGGAGATCTACACGTACATCCTGCTGATCTACTTCGTGATCGCGTTCGCCCTCACCCGGCTGATGCGCGGACTGGAGAAGAAGCTGAAGGCGGGCATCGGCAAGGGGCCCGCGACCAACGGGTCCAAGCGCGGCCAGACCGTGGGCGTCGGAGGTGGGGTCTCGTGAAGTGGGACTGGAACGCCGTGAGCGAGTTCATGCCGTACTTCTGGGACGGTCTGAAGGTCACCCTTCAGATCCTGGTCCTCGGATCGCTGATCTCGTTCGTCCTCGGACTGGTGTGGGCGCTGCTGATGCGGACGCCGACGCGCTGGGTGCGCTGGCCGGTCGGGGTCGTCACCGAGTTCGTCCGGGACACCCCGCTGCTGGTCCAACTCTTCTTCCTCTTCTACGTGTTGCCCGAATGGGGCCTGACCTTCTCCGCGCTGACCACCGGTGTCTTCGCGATCGGGCTGCACTACTCGACGTACACGATGCAGGTCTACCGCGCGGGCATCGAGGCGGTGCCCGTCGGCCAGTGGGAGGCGGCGACGGCGCTGAACCTGCCGGTGCGCAGGACCTGGACGGCCGTGATCCTGCCGCAGGCGATCCGCCGGGTGGTCCCGGCGCTCGGCAACTACGTGATCGCGATGCTCAAGGACACCCCGATCCTCATGGTGATCACCGTCCTCGAACTGATGGGCCGGGCCCGGCTGTTCTCCCAGGACCACTACCAGTTCACCGAGCCCATCACCGTGATCGGTGTGGCCTTCATCCTCATCTCCTATCCCGCCTCCCTGCTGATCCGAGCCCTGGAGCGACGCCTTGTCCGCTGACACGCCCCTGACGAAGGAACCCGACGCCAACGCCAACCCCCCGGTGGACGGCAGCGAGTTGATCCGCCTGGACCACGTCACCAAGCGCTTCGGGTCCAACACCGTGCTCGACGACCTCGACTTCTCCGTGGAGTCCGGCAAGCACGTCACCCTGATCGGCCCCTCCGGATCGGGCAAGACCACGATCCTGCGGCTGCTGATGACCCTGACCAAGCCGGACGAGGGCACGATCACCGTCGACGGGGAGCGGCTCTTCCCCGCGCCCGAGAAGCAGGTCCGGGAGATCCGCAAGAAGATCGGGATGGTGTTCCAGCAGTTCAACCTGTTCCCGAACATGACCGTGCTGCGCAATGTCACCGAGGCGCCGGTCACCGTCCTCGGCCTGCCCAAGGAAGAGGCGGAGGCGCGCGCCCTGGAGCTGCTCGACCTGGTCGGCCTCGCCGACAAGGCCGGCGCCCGCCCGACCCAGCTCTCCGGCGGCCAGCAGCAGCGCGTCGCGATCGCGCGGGCGCTGGCGATGCGGCCGCAGATCCTGCTGCTGGACGAGGTGACCTCCGCGCTCGACCCGGAACTGGTCGCGGGCGTGCTCGACGTGCTGCGGGACATCGCCCGCACCACCGACATCACGATGCTCTGTGTGACGCACGAGATGAATTTCGCCCGGGATATTTCAGACCAAGTCCTGATGTTCGACTCGGGAAAGGTCATCGAATCAGGCTCGCCGGAGCAGATCTTCGGCGATCCGGAACAGGAACGGACCCGGGAATTCCTGGGCGCCATTCTTTGACAATTATTCAACTACGTCGGGTGAGCGATCGAACACCCAAGGTCCACGCCACGTGGCATGACTCAGGCATATGCCAAAGGATTCGCGCCGCAGTTCGGAGGGTGTAGGGAGGCGCACATTCTCGCCAACAGCCTCTCCACATCGGCCATTTGACAGCTATCGTGGAAGGGATTCGCTGTCCGGTATCACGGTCCAAAAAGCGAGCGCAGGGAGAAACACCGTGGCGCTGATGCACGAGCCGACCGCGCCCTACCACTCGGTCCAGGACGCACTGCGCATCCTGGAGACAGTCGCCGGGCACTCCACCGGTGTCACCGACACCGAAGTCGCCCGCATCACCGGCCTCGGCGTCGACCGCCTGACGACACTGCTGCGGACCCTGCGCCGCGAGGGCTACGTCGAGCAGCTCACCGACGGCGCGTACATCACCGGCGATTCCCTCAACCGGCTCGGCTCCGCCGCCGGCCGGGAACAGGCGGTGCGCGAGCAGATCCAGCGGACCCTGGACCGGCTGCGGGACTCGCTGGGCGCGGCGGTCTACGTCAGCCGGTACGTCGACGGCGAGGTCACGATCACCCAGTACGCGGCCGGGCCCACCACCCCGGCCGTCAACGAGTGGGTCGACTTCAAGGTCTCCGCACACGCGACCGCGCTCGGCAAGAGCCTGCTGGGGCAGCTCGATCACAACGGCCGGCGGGACCATCTCTCCCGGCACAAGATGGCCCGCCTCACCTCGCGCACGATCACCAGCGACCGGCTGCTGCTCTCCCGTCTGGAGGCCCAGCCGCCGACCGTCCCCCACCTCGACCTCCAGGAGTACGCGGTGGGCACGGTCTGCGCGGCCGTCCCGATCACGGCCGGCGCCTCGGTGGGCTGCCTCGCCCTCTCCCTCCCGGTCGAGCACGCCCACCGCCTGCGCCAGGCGGCCGACACCCTGAACCGCGAGGCGGGCCCGGTCCTTCTCTCCCTGGCCATCTGACGGCCGCCCCGGCGTTGGTCCGAAGCACCCCTCCGGACCAGGTAGTATTTTCTCGTCGCCCTCCGCGAGACTCAGATCCAGCGGAAGGCGTGAGTCACGCGCCGCTAGCTCAGTTGGTTAGAGCAGCTGACTCTTAATCAGCGGGTCCGGGGTTCGAGTCCCTGGCGGCGCACGATGACAACGGCGGGGCAGGTTCGCGGAGAACGCGTAGCTGCCCCGCCGCCGTCGTGTTCGCACACTTTTCAGCGTCCTCCGGGGTCAGTCGCCGGTAGGACGTCTTCCCCGGAGGCCGCCACCACACCGGATCGGCGCACCGGATCCCCTCCCTCCTGAGCCCCGCCCGATGGATCTTGTTGGTGGCCGTCACCGGCATCCGCTCCACCACCCGCACGAACCGGGGTGCCATCTTCGTGCCCAGGTCGGGCTGGGCCAGCAGGAACTCCGCGAAGTCGAGGGGGTCGAAGCGGCCGGCGATGGTGGCCATGACCTGGTCGCCGGTGACCGGGTCCGGTACGGCGTAGACGGCCACGGCGTCGGCGCCGTCGTAGCGGGCGAGGATGTTCTCGATCATCGCGGCGGCGAGGTTCTCGCTGTCGACGCGGAGGCGGTCGTCGGTGCGGCCGGCGAAGTAGAGGTAGCCGTCGGTGTCACGGTAGAAGAGGTCACCGGTCCAGTACCAGCCCGCCCGGCGCCGCTCCGCGTCCGCCTCCGGGTTGCGCCAGTATCCCTCGAAGGGGTTGGGCGCACGGTTCACCAACTCCCCTATCGCCTCTTCCCCGTTGAGCAGCCGCCCGGACGAGTCGAAGGCCGCGGGCGGGCACTCGGCGCGCGTCTTTGGATCGAGTACGACGAGCCCGGGCGCCGCCCGCCCGACCGCCCCGGCCGGTGTCCCCGGCGACCACTGCACGGCGGCCCCGCCCTCCGAGGATCCGTACCCCTCCACCAGCCGCACCCCGAACCGCCGCTCGAACGCCGCCGCGTCCACCGCCCCCGCCTCCGTGCCGAAGCCCATGCGCAACGGGTTGTCCCGGTCGTCGGCGCGCTCCTCGGTGGCCAGGACGTACTGCACGGCACGGCCGACATAGGTGAAGTACGTGGCCCCGTACGCCCGTACGTCGTCCAGGAACCGCGACGCCGAGAACCGCCGCCGCAGCGCCACCCCGGCCCCGGCCACCAGCGCGGGCGCCCAGTCGGCGATCACCGCGTTGCCGTGGAACATCGGCATGCAGATGTAGTGCACGTCGTCCGGGAGCACCCCGAAGCTGTCGGCCAGGGACCTTCCCGCCGCCGCCAGGCGGCCCTGGGTGCAGATCGCGGCCTTCGGGGCGCCGGTGGAACCGGAGGTGAAGTAGAGCAGGACCCGGCCCTCGGGGGTGGCCCGGGAGAAGGCGTCCGGTTGCGCGTCCGCGTAGGGGGTGAGGAGGTCGGCGTAGGGCTGGGTGTCCGTCACCAGCACCTCCACGTCCGGGAGTTGGAGGCTTTCGAGGAGCGGGAGGTGGGTGCGCTCGGTGACCAGGACCCGGCATTCGGTGTGCAGGATGTCGCGGGCGAGTTCGGGGCCGCGGCGGGTGGGGTTGATACCGGCGACGGCCGCGCCCGCGAGGGCCGCCGCGCTCAACCACAGGGGATATTCAGGGGTGTTGTCGAGCAGGACGCCGATGTGGGGCGGTGCGCCGGGTGGCAGCAGGTCGGTGAGGAGTGCGGCTCTGGCCGCGGCGCCGGCCGCCACCTCGTGATGGGTGAGCACCCGCTGCCCGCACCACAGCCCCGGACGGTGGTCGCCCCACCGCGCCTGGACGAGTTCCGCGACGGTACGCCTCGTGGACTCCATGGGGGCGCACGGTAGTTGACGTACCGTCAGATGTGGAGGCTACTGGCCCAGGAAGTCGTCGGCCGCCGTGAACATGGTGTGGACCACGAGCATGAAGCCGATGCAGAAGACGATGAAGACACCGAGGAACACCAGCGCGCAGCCCGTGCCTGCCGCGAGTTTTCCCCGGGCCGGGGCGTGGGCGGTGGCCCGCTCGGGGTGCTCGGCCGTGTAGTGGATGGTGACGATGTCACCCTCGAGGACCGTCCCCGGGCCGTTCTGTTCCTCGAAGCGGACGGTGCTGCCCTCGCGGGTGGTGAACTCGTAGACGTGGTGCAGGGTCGTCGACACCATGGTGTCCCCGCCGCCGCTGGTCGTCGTGTACGTCCGCAGACAGCGGCCCTCGGCCGTGAGACCGCTGTCCCAGGCGCTGCTGACGCGCCGCGAGCCGCGGACCACGCCGACCCCGCCGGCCACGGCCAGGGCGATCATGAGCAGAGGTATGACGTAGAACAGCGCTTCCATGGTGTCCCCCGAGGTCAGGTACCGCTTGGTGGAGGGAACCTACCCCCGGGGGACACCGGACTGTCTCAAGCAATGCTCAGAAAGTGACGTCCGAGCAGGAGTAGAACGCGTTCGCCGTGTCCGCGATCGTCCACACCGCGACGATCACGTGGTGCCCGGAGAGACCGGACGGCAGCGTGCCGGTGTGGGAGATGGTGGACGACGAGGGGCGCTGGCCGTTGTAGGGGACGGTGAGGAACGGGGTGGTGTTGAGGTCCGAGCGGGCCAGGTTGTGGTTCTGGTTCCAACCCGCCTTGGTGACGTAGTACTTGAAGTCCGTCGTGGCGTGGATCGCGGTGAACTGCCAGCGGAAGGTGTACGACTGCCCACCCGTCACCCTGGTCGTCGGCCAGGCGGCTCCGGACGGGGCCTTCGGTGCGCTGAGCTGGGCGAAGCGGCTGATCCCTGCGTTGCAGATCTGGCCGTCGGCCGGGCCTGCACCCGGGAAGCCCTTGGGACCCTCGACGCTCTGCGGCTCGTACTGGATGTCGCCGCAGTTGGTCACCGTGCCGTTGGCACAGAGCTTCTGCCTGCTGATGGGGAGGTCGGTGTAGCCGTGGCTGCTGGCGGCCCCGGACGAGAGCACGATGGCCCCGGCCGTGGCGAGCCCGAGCACACCGGCGTACCACTTGGTCTTTTTGCGCATGCTGCCGCTCCTGGAGAACGTGTGGGGAGTTCCGTGAGCCGTGCAGGTCTAGACCAAGTCCCAGATTATTGCCCTTACTTGACCGTGTCCATACCGCTCACGGCGTGGCTTCTCCTCGTCCCGAGCAGAACGCGACGGTCAAGTCCTTGACCAACGCCTTGCGTTCGTAGTCGTCCAGCTCCACCAGACCCCGCATGGTCAGCCGGGTCACCGTGTCCTCCACGGAGTCGACGACCGACGTCAGCATCGTCGCCCGCTGCTGCGCGTCCAGCGTGGCGATACGGCGGCGGGTCATCGCGGCGGCGACCTCCGGGGCGTACTCCACGCGGACCGGGCGCACCGAGAACACCTCGATGCCGACCGGCGCCGCGTCCCCCGCGACCAGCCGGGTCAGCGCGTCGGCGGCCAGCTCGGCGGCGCCCTTCGCACCCCCGCCCGGCGGCTCCACCGGCACCCGGGCGAGCGCCGCCTCCACGCACTCGCGCAGATACGTCTCGTGGTCCTCGACCCCGAGCGTGGCCCGCGCGGTGTCCCGCACCCGCCACACCACCAGCGTCACCACCCGCAGCGCGACCCCGTTCGCGTCGGCCGCCGGCATCGGCTCACCGCGCCAGTGCCGCAGCCGTACGTCGACCCGGCGGCGCAGCAGCAGGGGGTTGACCCACATGAGGCCGGTGCGCCGGACGGTCCCCCGGTAGCGGCCGAACAGACCGAGCACCCAGGCCCGTCCGGTACGCCCCCGGGCCAGCCCGCCGAAGCCGAACAGACCGAGCGCGCCCGCCCCGGCGTACGCGGCCCACTGCGCGGGACCGAGTCCGGCACCGGCGTAGAACGGCAGGCGCAGCGCCTCCGTCGCGAGCGGGGGCAGGACGCCCGCCCACCACGAGGTCGCGAGGCAGCCGGCCAGGCCGCAGGAACCGGCGAGCACGCCCGCCGTGCCGGGCAGCACCCGGGCCGGGCGTTCCACCAGCTCGGGGTCGACCTCGGGGGCCGGGCGCGGTGTGGCCGGAACCGGGCGGCGGAAGCGGGGCTGCTCACCCGTGCCCTGCCGGCGCGCCACGACGGCCGGCTTGAGCGGGACCGACACCGGGTCGGGGTCGTCGCGGAACAGCAGGTGGACGGGGATCTCGGTGGTCGCCTCGTTCTGGATGAGCCGCGCGGGACGCATCGGTCCCTCGGGCGGGCCCTCGTTCTCGGGCGTCTGTGAAGTGGTCGTCGTGCTCATAGGTGCCTCCAGCCTCCGCGCCAGATGCGTCATGACAGTGCTTGGGTGTGTGGGGCTCACGAGAAGAGGCGGCGCCAGGTCTCCGGGCCCGGGTAGCCGTCCGCCGCGCCGCCGCGCCAGCCCTGGGCGCGCTGGAAGGCCTCGACGTTGCGCCGGTCCGGCTCGCCCCAGCGCGGACCCGGGCCGGTCGTGTAGTACTTGCCGAAGCCCTTCTTGACCAGCTGCTTTCCCAGCTCGGTGACGTACTTGTTGTTCGCGCCGGGGCGGAACAGCGCCTTGCCCGGGTAGCCGTGGACGCCGTGCGAGGACGGTGCGGGCGGGCCCGCCGCTCCCACGGGCACCGTGCCGCCGACGTTCTTGCCCTTGCCGGTGACGAGCAGTTCCCAGGTCTTCGGGCCGGGCAGGCCGTCCGCGTCCTCGCCGGTCCAGCCCTGGGCGAGCTGGAAGGCCTGGGTGGCCCGGCGGTCCGCGTCCGACCAGCGCGGGCCGGGGCCCGAGGTGTAGTACGAGCCGGCGCCCCGGGCGACGAGCATCGTGCCGAGCTGGGTGACGTACGCGTTGTTGGCGCCGGGGCCGAAGGATGACGCTCCCGGATACGGCGTGGCCGGCTTGCCCGCGTCCACCGGCGTCACCGGGGTGACCCCGTCCGTACCGCCCGTCACGCCCTTGTAGCGGTAGGGGACATAGCTCTCCGAGTGGCTCCAGTACGCGTACGGGGTGGACTGGCGGCGGGCGTGCGAGGGGGTCTCCTCCAGGGCGATGTAGTAGGTGTGCGTGTAGTCGGTCCAGCCGCCGAAAATGACGACGTGCGAGCCTTTCTCGGGGTTCGCCAGATTGTGGAACAGGAGAATGTCGCCGGGTTCCAGTTCCTCCTTGGCAATACGCACCCCGTACTGGTCGAGACTTCCGGTCCATTCGTTTCCCGGCAGCCCCCAGGCCATCGAGACGAACCCCGAGCAGTCCTGCCGGTAACCGTCGGACCAGTACGCGTACATGCTGTACGGCACCTGTGCCGCGATCCAGGTCTTGGCCCGGTTGATGATCTCCGCGCGGGTGGTCGTGGGGGCCTTGACGGCACCGGCCGGTTTGCCGCCCGGGCCGTGGAGAGGGGCCTTGGTGCCTTGCGGGGTGGCGGGTTCGTCACCGTTGTCACCTGCGGGGACACCGGGCCGGGCGGGTGTGTGGGGGGCGGCGGCGGCCGGTGCGGTGTGCCCCGCGGTGAGCGCGGCGGACGCGGCGGCGGCGATCACGAGGGTGCGTTGGGCGGCGCGGTGACCGCCGGTGCGGCCGACCGCGGAATACGGCAGGAGGCGTCGCCGCTGAACGCATCCGGGGCAGTCGCAATCGCTCGCGGGATCGAATTCCTCGAATACCGGAGTCTCCATGCGATGCCCCTCACACTCCAGGTGGAAAATTCCGCGCTCGTGCACGTCCGCCAGTTTCTCAACTGTCTTCCGGACTCGCATGTTGACGGTCCGAATGATGTACACCGGCCCGGGAGCGGGGAGGACGGTGGTCCGGAGCACCCGTCCGCGTCCGGTAGAGTTGTGCAGGTCAGCAGGCGCCGCTAGCTCAGTTGGTTAGAGCAGCTGACTCTTAATCAGCGGGTCCGGGGTTCGAGTCCCTGGCGGCGCACGCTAGCGATGGCGAGGCACGTTCGCGGAAACCGCGAACATGCCTCGCCATCGTCGTTCTCGCACGGCGTCGCCGCGTGCGGCGGGGGCTCCGCCACCCGCACCCCGAGACCACCACCGTGCCGACCCGTGGCCGAAAAGCCCAGCCCCGACATCCCCTCGCGACGCCGGGGTCCTTCGTATCGTCGGAGGCCTCGTGCGTGGGCGGCATCTCCGGGTGGCGGGAACATCCGTGCGGGCGGAACACAACTCTCCCCCCGTTTGGCCGGATACCCTCTGGCCATGGCAGCCCGTGACCTCCAGGAGCGGATCAAGAAGCTCATCCTCGACCGTCGGCTGCCCTCCGGGGCCCCGCTGCCGACCGAGCCCGAGCTGATGGTGTTTCTCGGCGCGAGCCGGAACTCGGTGCGCGAGGCGCTCAAGGCGCTCCAGGCGATGGGGATCGTCGAGATCCGGCACGGGTTCGGGACGTACGTCGGCCCGATGTCGCTCGCGCCGATGGTCGAGGGCCTCGCGTTCCGTACGGTCGTCGGGCACCACCGGGGCGAGGACAGTCTGCTCCAGCTGCTCGAACTGCGGGAGGCCGTGGAGTCGGGCCTCGTCGCACGGCTCGCGGGGCGGCTGCCCGAGCGGGATCTCGCCGAACTCGACGCGCTGGTACGGCGGATGGAGCGGGAGGCCGCCGAGGGGATCGGGCTCGCGGCCACCGACCGCGCCTTCCACGCCACGCTCTACCGGGGGCTGGACAACGCGCTGCTGAGCGAGGTCCTGGACGCGTTCTGGGACGCCTTCCACCGCGTCCACACCGACCTCGCGACCGGCCCCCAGGACCCCGGAGTCACCTGCCGCCAGCACCGGGAGATCCTCGACGCGGTCCGCTCCGGGGATGCGAAGCGTGCGGAGAAGGCCATAAGAGAACACTTCGACAACGTGCGCACGAGACTGTCCACGGCGGTGCCGCACGACCCCCGTGCCTGCCCCAATGAACGCGTATGACCGGCGAACCCCTCAGCGATCCGATGCTCGCGCCAGCCGCAACGCGTAGCTCGGCCACCATGTGCCCGCCTTGGGGCCGCCCCTGCACGCGCCGTCCGACTCACCCGGGCGTTTGATCCACAGGTAGGCGTCCACCAAGGGGTCGGCCGTCTTCGTCGTCGGGGTTTCGCCCAGGGCCCTGCCCGGGGGGTTGCACCAGTTCTCGCCCGTGTCGCCTGCCGTGTACGGGCCGTTGCCGTTGCGGCTGGTGTCGATGACGAAGGGTTTGCCGGCCGCCTGCGCCGAGAGTTGTCTGCCGTAGGTGATGGAGTCCTGGGTGGAGTAGAAGTTGGACACGTTCACCGCGAAGCCGTCGGCCTTGGCGATGCCGGCTCGCCGGAGGGGCTGGTGGATCTCGTCGGGGTGGGCCCAGCCCGCGTTGCCGGCGTCGAGGTAGACCCGTGTGTTCTTGAGGGCCGTGAGTTCCGTGATCGCGTGGGCGAGCAGGTCGTAGCGTTCGGCCTGGAAGCGGGCCGGGGTGCAGCCGTCCACCAGGTGGAGCAGGGCGTCCGGTTCCAGGATCACGGTGGCCCTGCGGTCGGCGATGCCCTGGGTCACCTCGTCGATCCACGCCCGGTACGCGCGGCCGTCGCTCGCGCCGCCCTGGGAGTACTGGCCGCAGTCCCGGTGCGGGATGTTGTAGAGGACCAGGAGGGCGGTGCGGCCGGCGCGGGTGGCGGCCTCGGTGACGGCCTGGGCCCGCGCCTTCGGGTGGTCCGCGCCGATCCACTCGCCGGTCGGCTGTTCGGCGATCTTCCTGATCTGCCCGGCGTCGGCCGTGTTGCCCGCCGCGGCGTAAGCGGCCAGCTGGCGGGCCGCGTTGGTGTCCGGGTCGACCCAGATCGCGTCGGCTGTGCCGGGTTGCTGGGTGATCTTCGCTCCCGGGTCGGGGTTCCGGTCTCCGGCCGCCGACGAGGAGCATCCCGCGATGAGCAGTGCCGCTCCCAGGACCAGCGCCGAGGCCCGTGTGCCGTAGGGGACCGGGGTCCCCTGGCTGCCGTACATCCAGCTCCCCTCGGCTGTACCGGTCCAGGGCCTGATCGTGACATACGCGACGTGCCGCCCACGCGAACGCCGAGGTGTTGTCCACCAGCCGTTACACCTCGTTCACTTCGGGTGGCTGCGCACCGGGAGTCCGCCCGGCGGGCTGGGTCCGGGGCGGCGGAAGCCCGCGGCCGGAGTTTCACCGAGCGGGCGCTCGCCGACGCCGGCGCCGCGCTGGGGACGACACCGGGCCGCGGCCAAGTCTCGGAACCTGTAGGGGACTTGGCGAAAGGGTCCGGACGGGGTGCGAGGACGGTTCCGCGGGGTGCGAGCGAAGCTCGGCAAGAGGCCCTGCGGATCGACAGTGACCAGTGCATATGACACAGAGCAACGGGTGTGAGACGTGGCGTCATTTGCCCTCTAGGCCCGGGCGCCCATTCGCTCTAGAGTCTTTTCCAACGGCCCCGGCTCCGGGCCGGTCCACGTCATTCACGAGTTTTCCCAGACCTCCCGCGCCGTTCGCCGGGTTACTCCCGCAGCCCGTGCGCGTGCGGTTGAGGACCAGCCCGGTCGGCGGCTTCAGGGGGAGCGGGTCGTCGGCCGGGCCCGGTTGTCACAGTCCGGTGCCGGTGAGATACGCGGACACGACCACGTTCGCGGTGTAGCTGCGGCTGGCCTGGTCGAAGGAGCCGCCGCAGGTGATCAGCCGGAGCTCGGCGCGGCCCGACTGCCGTGTGCCGTAGGCCTGTTGGGCGTCGAAGTGGTCGCGGGTCAGGACGCGTACGTCGTCGACGGTGAACTCGGCGACCTTGCCGTCGTCGCGGATCACCCGGATCGTGCGGCCCGGGCGGAGGGTGCTGAGCTTGTAGAACACGGCCGGGCGGGTCTCGGTGTCGACGTGCCCGACCAGCAGCGCGGTGCCCGCGGCTCCCGGCCGTACGCCGCCGCCGTACCAGCCGACCACGCCGGGCTGGTCGAACGGCGGTGGGTCGATCGCGCCCCGCGCGTCGAGCGGGCGGGCCACCACGGGTGCCTGTACGGCGAGTTGGGGGATGTCGATGCGCTGGGGCAGCGCGTCGCCCAACGGCTTGGCGGCAGGCGGGAGTTCGGCCTCCGGGGGTCGTCCGACGGCCGCCATGTCTCCGGTCGCCGGCGCGGATATGCCCTGCCGGATGCCGGTCAGGTCCTGTCCCCACAGCCACAGTCCGAGCAGCAGCACGGCCCAGGCGACCCCGGTCAGCAGCCGTCCGGTGCCGGAGGAGCGCCCGTGCTCTGCGGTCCTGTCGTGATCGAACATGGCGGGTCAGCCCGTCCTGCGGCTCCGGCGGGCGCCGCGCACCGCCACGGCCGCCGCGGCGACACCGGCCAGCAGGAGACCCACCACCGCGTGCGCGGTCCCGGGACCGGCGGCCCGCGCGTCCGCGGCCGCCAGGTGCGCCGTGCCGCCGCCGCCCGCGTGCACGGGAGCGACGGGTGAGGCGGGCGGCTGCTCCGAGGGCTGAGCCGTCGGGGACTGGGACGCGTTCTCCACGACCTTGATCGCGCCCTTGACCGTCAGGTTCCCGCAGGTGATCTTCACGTCGTAGCTGCCCGGCTCCAGCGTGCCGCGGACCCGGGTCTCGCCGGCGAGGGTGCCGGACGCGCCCGTGAGTTTCGCGTCGGCGACGAAGGCGGCCGAGGCCGCGGTGCCCGTCGTACCGGCGCAGCCGCTGATCCTGAGGGAGACGTCGGCGCCGGGGGCCGGGGAGGCGGGGGTCACCGAGACTCCGCCTCCGTCCGCCGCGTACGCCGTCGGGGTGAGTGCCGCGAGGACCACCGCGACACTCGCACAGAGAGTGACTTTCAGGGAACTCATCGTGAACCTCCAGATATCTGGAGACTCCTCCTCGCCGCCTCCGCGCGCATCCCTGGCGGCGTTCCGTTGCTCCGAACGGGCGACTCGGGACGAGGGTGGGTTCAGATGCGGTCGACGAGGTCCGCGATGGAGTCGACGACCTGGGACGGGCGGTAGGGGAAGTTCTCGATCTGCTCGGGCCGGGTCAGGCCGGTGAGCACCAGGAACGTCTGCATCCCGGCCTCCATGCCGGCCAGGATGTCGGTGTCCATGCGGTCGCCGATCATCGCGCTGGTCTCGGAGTGCGCGCCGATCGCGTTCAGGCCGGTGCGCATCATCAGCGGGTTGGGCTTGCCGGCGAAGTACGGCTTCTTGCCGGTCGCCTTGGTGATCAGCGCGGCCACCGCGCCGGTCGCGGGCAGCGCGCCCTCGGTGGAGGGGCCGGTCTCGTCCGGGTTGGTGCAGATGAAGCGGGCGCCCGCGTCGATCAGCCGTACGGCCTTCGTCATGGCCTCGAAGGAGTAGGTGCGGGTCTCGCCGAGGACCACGTAGTCGGGTTCGTGGTCGGTGAGGATGTAGCCGATGTCGTGCAGCGCGGTGGTCAGACCGGCCTCGCCGATGACGTACGCCGTGCCGCCGGGCCGCTGGTCCTCCAGGAAGCGGGCGGTGGCCAGCGCCGAGGTCCAGATCGACTCGACCGGCACTTCGAGGCCCATGCGGCGCAGCCGGGCGTGCAGGTCGCGCGGGGTGTAGATCGAGTTGTTGGTCAGCACCAGGAAGGGCCGGCCGGACTCCCGCAGCTTCTTGAGGAAGGCGTCGGCGCCGGGGATCGGCACGCCCTCGTGGATGAGGACACCGTCCATGTCGGTGAGCCACGATTCGATGGGCTTGCGGTCTGCCATGTGCTCTGTCTCCTGGCGTTGCGTGCCTGCGGTGGGGCGGGGGCGCCGGAACCGCGCCGTACCGGCGCCCCCCACCCTAGTCAGGACTGGCTCGGCCGGACTCCGTCGATCACCCGGTACCCGTTGTTGCCGCCGGTGCAGCGGAAACGCGGCCTGGCGCTGGTCACGCCCCCGGGATCGGCAGGGTGACCGTCTCGGTGCGCGAGGGCACGTCGGCCGTGCGGGTACGGACGGAGACGGGGGCCTTTGGCTCAGCTGCCGGTGGCGGACTGCCAGTCCTCGACGTACGACGTCAGGTTCTTCTCGATGTCCGCCCAGTCCGGCTGGAACACCTCGACGCCGGTCATCAGCTTGGTCAGGGCGGTCGCGTTGGCGTCGGTGGCCTTGACGTCCCGGCGGGCGCTGAAGCCGCCGCCGATGGAGCTGACCTGCCGCTGGGCCGTGGCGCCGAGCATGAAGTCGAGGAGCTTCTTGCCGTTGGCGCTGTGCGGGGCCTTGGTGACGAGGCCGGCCGCGTACGGGAGGGCGAAGGTGGTGGGCCTGCCGCCCTGCTTCGCCGGGAACCAGATGCCGAGGTTCGGCATGGTCTTGGACTGGGCGTAGTTCATCTGCACATCGCCGTTGGCGACGAGGAGTTCGCCCTTGTCGACCTTGGGCGCGAGCTTGCCGGTGGAGGCGGACGGGCCGACGTTGTTGGACTGAAGCCTCTTCAGATAGGCGAGCGCCGCGTCCTTCCCGCCGAAGTCGTGCATCGCCTTGATCAGTACGGCGGTTCCGTCACCGGCGACACCGGGCGTGGAGTACTGGAGCTTGTTCTTGTACCTGCCGTCGAGGAGTTTGTCCCAGGTGGTCGGCGCCTGGCTGAGCTGCTTCTTGTTGTAGACGAACCCGAAGTAGTTGTCGACGACGGATGTCCAGGTGCCGTCGGCGGCCTTGTCGCCCCCGCTCACCTGGTCGGCACCGGCCGGCGTGTACTTCTGCAACAGCCCCTTGCTGTCGGCCTGTTGGATGAACGGCGGCAGAGTGACGAGGACGTCGGCCTGCGGGTTGCTCTTCTCGCGGACGGCGCGCTGCACCATCTCGCCGGAGCCGCCCTCGACGTACTTGACCTGGATGCCGGTCCGCTTCTGGAAGTCCTTGAAGATCTCGTCGTACCAGCCGTCGCCGTTCTCCCCCTTGAGCCCGTCCGCGCTGTAGACGGTGACGACCTTGGCGTCGGAGGCGGCTGAGGTGCCGCCGCAGGCGGTGAGCAGCGGGGTGGCGCAGAGCGAGACGGCTACGGCGATCTTGAGCGTGGTTCTGGGCATGGCGAGGCCAACTCCTGGCGTGGTGAGGTCGGTCGGGGTGCTGGGATCAGCGGTACGAGGCCCGGGTGCGGACCCGGGAGACGACGAGCAGGACGAGCAGGGTCGCCGTCATGAGGACCACGGCGAGCGCGGACCCGGCGAACAGGGCGCCGCGGTCGGTGGCCGAGTAGACGAGGACCGGAAGCGTGGTCCAGTCGGGCGGATAGAGCATCACGGTGGCGCTCAACTCCCCCATGGACAGGGCGAAGCAGAGTCCTACGGCGGCGGTGAGCGAGGGCAGCAGCAGCGGCAGCCGGATTCGCCACAGGACGTACAGCGGCCGGGCGCCGAGGGAGGCGGCGGCCTGTTCGTAGGCCGGGTCGAGCCGGACGATCGCGGCGGACACGGACTGGTGGGCGAAGGCGGTCACGAGCACGGTGTGGGCGAGGATCACGATCCACCAGGTGCCGTTGAGCAGCATCGGCGGCTCGGAGAACGCGACGAGGATCGCCAGCCCGACCACCACGGAGGGCACGGCCACCGGAAGCACGAACAGGGCGTCCATCACCCGGCGTTGACGTTTCCCGAGCCCGGCGGCGGCGAGCGCGGCCCAGGTCCCGATGCCCAGCGCCAGCAAGCTCGCGGTGAGCGCGGTGACCAGGCTGGTGGTGAGCGCCTGGAGGGACTCGCCCCGGGTGGCGGCGGAGTAGTGGGAGGCGGTGAACCCGGAAGGCAGCACCCCGGACCAGTTGGTGGCGAACGACGCCCCGAGGACGACGAGCAGGGGCAGCGCGAAGAGCGGCAGGAAGAGCAGGGCGAAGACCAGCCACACGGCCCACTTCGCCTTGCGGCTATGCACCAGCACGACGGCTCACCACCCGGTACAGACCGTAGAGCCCCACGGATATGAGGACGTTGACGACGGCGACCACACACGCGCCCGGGTAGTCCGACTCCAGGATCGCCTTGCCGTAGACGAGCATGGGGAGCGTCGTGACCCCTTTGGCGCCGGTGAACAGCACGATCCCGAACTCGTTCAGACAGAGGACCAGGACGAGACTTCCGCCGGCGGCGAGCGCGGGCAGCGCCTCCGGCAGGATCACCTGCCGGATGATGCGGGGAGCCCGCGCCCCGAGCGAACTGGCCGCCTCCAACTGCGCGGTGTCCAGCTGCGAGAACGCGGCGAGCAGCGGCCGCATCACGAACGGCGTGAAGTAGGTGACCTCCGCGAGCAGCACCCCCCACGGCGTGGCGAGGAACTGGAACGACCCGACGATGCCGGTCGTGCCGTAGATGAAGAGCAGTGCGAGCGTGATCAGGAAGGAGGGAAAGGAGAGATAGACGTCGATGAACCGCGCGACGGCCCGGGCCCCGGGGAAGGGGACGAAGGCGATGATCAGCGCCAGCGCGAACCCGAGGACCAGACACCCGATGGTCGAGACGACGGCGATCCAGACGGTGGTCCACAGGGCGGTGCGGAACAGCTCCGAGGCGAAGACGTCGGAGTAGGCCTGGAAGGAGGTTCCGCCGGAGTCGGGGTGGATGGACTGCCGGAAGACGAGGGCCAGGGGGTAGAGGAAGAACAGGCCGAGGACGGCAACGGGCAGCAGGGCGATACCCAGGGAGCGCGGGGCTGTAGGTGATGTGCGGCTACCGCCGCGTGGGCGCGACAGGCCCCCACCGGTCCGCGCCCGACGAACGACCTCACTCATCGCCGGCTCCGGCGGACAGCAACACCGCGTCCTCCGGCGCGAAATGCAACGTCACCGCGTCCCCGTGCACAGGCGGCTTCTTCAACTCCGGTACGTCGGCCATGACTCGCCGCCCGTCCACCTCGACGTACAGCCGATGCGTGGTTCCGCGCCACTGGATCTCCCTTACGACACCGGCGAGTTGATTGGGCCCGTCGCCGAGCCCGACGAGATGCGGCCGTACACACAAGGTCGCCTCACCGCCGGATACGGCCCCCCGCACCTCGACCCGCCGCTCCCCGAGGAACACCCCGCGCTCCCCCACCCTCACCGGCAGCAGATTCGCACTGCCGACAAAGGACGCCGTGAACTCGCTCCTGGGCGCCCGGTACAGCTCGCGCGGTGTCCCGCACTCCTGGAGCCGGGCCCGGTCCATGACGGCGATCCGGTCGGCCAGCGTGAGCGCCTCGACCTGGTCGTGGGTGACGTAGAGGATCGACACCTCGGGCAACTCACGGTGCAGCCTGGCGAGTTCGGCGAGCATCCCGGACCGCAGCCGCGCGTCGAGCGCGGAGAGGGGTTCGTCGAGCAGCAGAACCCCGGGCCGGATGGCCAACGCCCGGGCGATGGCCACCCGTTGCTGCTGCCCGCCGGACAACTCCCGTGGATGGCGCCGGGCGTACTCCCCCATGCCGACCATCTCCAGCGCCTCGGCGACCCGGGTACGGATCTCCCCCCGCGGCACCTTCCGCGCCCTGAGCCCGAAGGCCACGTTGTCCTCGACGCGCAGGTGCGGGAAGAGCGCGTACTGCTGGACGACCATGCCGACACCCCGCCGGTACGGCGGCAGGTCGGTGACGTCACGGCCCCCGAGGAACACCCGCCCCGACACCGGCCGTACGAACCCCGCGACCGCCCGCAACGCCGTGGTCTTGCCGGAGCCGGACGGTCCGAGCAGGGCCATGACCTCGCCGGGTTCGACGGTGAGGTCGAGGGCGTCGAGGACGACGGTGCCGTCGTAGGCGACGCTGACCGAGTCGAAGCGGATGCCGTTCGTCATGCGAGGACTCCGGGCAACTGTCCTACTCCGTCGAGGACATGGCCCGCCCCGGCCGCCCGCAGCGCGTCCGCGTCATGGGCGCCGGTCAGCACGCCGGCGACCAGACCGGCGCCCGCGCGGACCCCGCTGAGCATGTCGTAGGAGGTGTCGCCGACGACCGCCGTCTGCCGTACGTCGTCGGCGACCGCCGTACGCAGGAAGGCGGTCAGGACCATGTCCGGGTACGGGCGTCCCCGGCCGCCGGCGTCGGCGGGGCACAGGGTGAGGTCGGCGAGGTCTCGCCAGCCGAGCGCGGCGAGGATCGCGTCCTGGGTGGCGCGGGCGAAGCCGGTCGTCAGCACGACCGTGCGGCCCTGGGACCTGAGGGTCTCGATGGTCTCGCGGGCGCCGGGCAGGGCGGCGACCCGGCCGCCGTCGACGAGGTCGGCGTACGCCGCCTCGAAGGCCTTGTTGGCGTCCTGGGCCCTGGTCTCCTCGCCGAACAGGTGGCGGAAGACGGAGATCTTGGACTCGCCCATGGTGGCGCGGACGTAGTCGAGCATGCCGGCGGGTTCTTCGCCCATGTGCCGGGCGGCTGCCGTGAACGCCTCCTCGACGAGACCGCCGTCGGCGACGGTGGTGCCGGCCATGTCGAGGACGACGAGACGGATGTCGGGTGTCGTGGGGTTCAGGAGGGAGGTCACGGGGGTCACCAGTCCAGTTCGTTCGCGGTGGTCTCGGCGATCGCCGGGGAACAGGTCATGCCACGGCCGCCCGGTCCGGTGACCAGCCAGACGCCGTCGCGCACCTGTTGGCGGTGGACGACACGGGCGGGGTCGTTGCACTGCGCGTACACGCCGGCCCAGCGGCGGCGGATCTTCGGGAGGGAGCGGCCGAGGAACGACTCGACGACCTCGGCGAGATGGTCGTAGGGGGCCTCGGTGGTGTCGAAGGCGAAGGGGTGCTCGTACTCGTGGGTGTCGCCGATGGTGAGTCCGCCGTCGGCGCGCTGCACCATGAGGAGTTGCATGGCGTGGGCGGCCGGGGTCGGCGACTGCGGCTGTTCGGCGTTGAGCCGGTCCAGGGCCCGGCCGCGGTAGGCGGGGTAGTAGCGGAAGCTGTCCGCGTCGGCGACCGAGGTGGTGAGGGGTTCGCCGAGCGGGTCGGTCTGCATCATCTGCAACCGGACGCGGCGGACGGGGAGTTCGGGCCCGGCGAGTTCGCGGACGAGCCCGCTGAGCCAGGCGCCGGTGCACAGCACGACCGTGTCGGAGGCGTGCACGTCCCCGTGGTCGTCGCGGACCGCGTGCTCGCCGATGACTTCGCGGACCTCGCGGCCCGGCAGGAAGGTGTAGTTCGGGGACTTCGACAGCTCGGCGCGCAGGGCGAGTTGGGCGGTACGGGGTTCGACGGCCGCGTCGCGCTCGCAGTACAGGGCGGCGGTGAAGTCGCCGCGCAGGGCGGGGTTGACGGCGCGGGCCTCGGCAGGGGTGAGGAGCTTGTAGCCGCGCGCGGCAGAGTCCTCCCGCGCTACGGCGGCCTCGGCGACGGCGAGTTCGCGGTCGCCCCTGACCGGGGTCAGCGACCCGTTGGCCCGGAAGCCGAGCCCGGGGACGCGGGTGCCGATCTCCTCCCACAACTCCCGTGCGCGCAGGGCGGTTTCGAGTTCCTCACCGCCGGCGCGGCCACTCACCCAGATCTGGCCGAAGTTGCGCAACGAAGCACCGCGAGCCTCCGCCTCGCGCTCGATCTGTACGACCTCATGGCCGCGTTCCACCGCTTGCCAGGCGTGCATGGTTCCCACCACGCCGCCTCCGACGACTGTCACTCTCACGACGGTCACGCTCCTCCGGATCCGGGAACCGGAAAGGTCCGGCTCCCGACGAAAGCGTGAACGACCCATCACGTTTGGGCTAGACCCTTTATCTATCCGTGACAATAGGAGCGGCTCCGGAGGTGTCTTCATCGGCCTCCGGGGCCCGCCTGTTCGTCAGCCTCGGTGATGGGTGGTGAAGGAGAAGCGGTCGCCCCGGTACAGGCCCCGCACCCGTTCCAGCGGCTGCCCCTCCGTGTCCCGGGACACCCGGTGGATCAGCAGCATCGGAAGGGCGGGCGGGGTGCCGATGAGCAGGGCCTCGCGCGGGGTGGCGAGCACGGTCTCGATGCGTTCGTCGGCGTCGCCGAAGTGGATGCCGCGCGCGTTGAGGTAGCCGTAGAAGGAGGAGTCGGGCTCGAAGTCGGTGTCGAGGTGCGGGACCCGGGCGACGGAGACGTAGGTGCTTTCGAGACCCACGCGCTCGTCGTCGGCGAGCAGGACACGCTCCAGATGCCAGACGGGTTCGCCCCGGGTCAGCCCGGTCTCGGCGGCGAGGGCGTCGGTGCAGGGGAAGCGGTCGAGGGTGACGAGGCTGCGGCCCGGGGTGCGCCCCTGCCGCCGTACGCCCTCGGTGTAGCTGGCCAGGGACAGCGGCTGCTCCAGCTTGGGACCGGCGACGACCGTGCCCCGGCCCTGCCGGCGCAGCCTGCCCTCCAGCACGAGTTCGCGCAGCGCCTGCCGCACGGTCTCGCGGGCGACCTCGAACCGCTCGGAGAGGTCGCGCTCGGTCGGGATCAGGCCGCCCTCCCCCAACTCGTCGAGGAGCACGGCGATTCGGGCCTTCACCGCGTAGTACTTCGGGATACGGCCGTGCTCCGGGATGCCGGAGCGGACGGGGGCGCCGGGGGCCTGGTCGTTGGGGTAGTCCACACGGAGATCGTCGCAGAAGCGACCGGTTGGGCAGTGAGGGAGGACGTGCCAGGCCTCAAGTCCGCGACAAGGCCCGCCGGACAGGCCCTAGCGGCGTCTCCGGGCCACGAGCAGGGCGCCGGTGGTGATGAGCAGGACGGAGGTGGCGGCGAGGACGAGGTGTTCGGTGCCGATGCCGGTGCGGGCGAGTTCGTCGGCGAAGGAGAGGTCCCCTTCGGCGGAGGGCGAGGGGGCGGCGGACGGTACGGGGCTTGCCGGGGAGGTGGCCGTGGGGGCGCTCTCCGTATCGGCGGGCTCGGCGGGTTCGACGTCGAAGCGGTAGTCGTTCGACTGGCCGACCCAGTCGCCGTCGTCGGCATGCCGTTGTACGACGGCCGCGTTGACGGTGATCTCGTTCGCCGCGGTGTCCGGGGCGAGCGCGAGCCGCACCTTCACCGTGAGGGTCTTGCCGGGGTCGACGGTGAAACCCGGGAAGCCGTCGTCGAAGGCGCCGACGAGTTCGGCCTCGTCGGTCCGGTCGAAGTGGACCGGGTGGGGGCGGGCGCGGGTGCCGTCGTAGAAGTCGAGCCTGGGCTGGGACGGTTTCAGGGCGCGGTGCTGGTCGACGAGGACGACGACCGGGTGGATCGCGGTGCAGCGGCGGGCGGTGGTGTTGGTGAGGTCGAGATACCAGGTGCCGTAGCCGCCGCCGGCCGGATAGGAGTCGGGGCCGTCGTGGATGCGGGTGGTGAGGGGGAAGGCGTGGGCGCCGGGGGCGGCGCAGGCGGGGACGGCCGCCGCCGCGTGGGCGGGTGGTACGGCGGTGACGAGGAGGGGGGCGGCTGTCGCGAGGCAGAGGGACAGGGATGTGCGCAGTGGGGTGCGCGGTCTCAGGGGCAGTCGCATAAGCACATGAGCGTGCCGGACCGGTGCGGTGGATCGGGGCTGCCGTGCCGGGCGGGGGCCGCGAATGCCTCGAACGGGCGCGTGGGGACGCCTGTTCGGCGGAGGCGTGCGCTTCCGCCGGCCCCTGCCGCCCGCTACCCGTCCGCCCGTCCGAACAGCGGCCCGAGGAGCAACTGCGCCGCCCCCTCCGCGACCCCGCGCGCCCCTCCGGGGGCGACCCGTACGGGTACGGCGGCCTCGCGGGCGCCCTCGCGCCGGGCCTGCGCGTCCAGGACGGCGGCGACTCCCCGCACGAAGGGCTCCGGGTCGGCGGCGACGGTACGGCCGCCCAGCAGCACGAGGTCGATGTCGAGCAGGCCCACGAGATTCGCGGCCCCCGCACCGAGCACCCGCGCCGCCTCGTCCAGGTCGCCTCGCGCTACGGCGGCCAGGCACAGGGCCTCGATACAGCCCCGGTTCCCGCAGTCGCAGGGCGGCCCGTCCAGCTGGATGACCTGGTGCCCGAACTCCCCGGCCCCGGTCCGCGCGCCCCTGTGCACACCCCCGCCGATCACCAGCCCGGCGCCGAGCCCGGTCCCGAGATGCAGATACGCGAAGGACCCGCCCTCCCCGGCCACGGCCAGCCCCAACGCGGCGGCGTTCGTGTCCTTGTCCACGACCACAGTCACCCCGAGCCGCCGAGCCAACGCATCCCGCAAGGGAAACCCGTCCCACTCGGGAAACCCGGTGACGCGGTGCAGGATGCCGTGGGCGTGATCCAGGGGACCGGGAAGGGCAACACCGACGCCAAGCAGATTCCGGGCTTGGCCGAGGGACGGTGGCTGGGCACTCTGGCCCACTGGGTCCGCGACCGCGCCCTCGGCCGATCCCGCCGCTCCTTGCACCGCCGGGCTTCCGACCGACTCCTCCGCCTCCCGATCTACCGGCTCCTCGTCCGCATCCGCGGCAGGCGCCTCCGCCTCCAGGACCACCGGGTCCCCGTCCGCATCCCCGGCGAGCCCGTCCACCCCTCGCACCCCCGAGTCTCCAACCGCCCTCGCCGCGTCCGGGACCACCGAGTCCTCGTCCGCATCCTGCGCGAGCCCCTCCGCCCCTCGCACCCCCGAGCCTCCAACCGCCCTCGCCGCTTCCCGGACCACCGGCTCCTCATCCGCATCCCCGGCAAGCGCCTCCGCACCCCGGACCACCGGGTCCCCGACCGCCTCCCGGGCCGGCCCAGTCGCCCCTCGCACCGCCGGGCCTCGGACCGCCCCCTCCCCGCCCCGGACCACCACATCCCCGCCCGACCCCGCCGCCCCCCGCACCGCCGAGCCTCCGACCGCACCCCCCATCAGCCCCTCGACCTCCCGAGCCACCGCCTCCACGACCACCCCGGCCCCCGCCCCCAGATCCAGCGGCGCCCTCCGCTCCCCCACCACCGCCCCCGTGAGATCCACGAGCACCACCCGCAGCTCATCGCGGTCCAGATGCACCCCCACCGCGTGCCCGGCCCCCGGCACCAGCCGCAGAACCGTGCGCGGCTTGCCGCCGGTGGACGCGCGGCGCCCCGCCTCCGCCGCGAGGCCGGAGTCCCGCAGCCGAGCGGTGATCTTGCTGACGGCCTGCGGGGTGAGCCCGGTGCGGTCGGCGAGTTCGAGGCGGCTGATCCCGTCCGTACCGGCCGTCCGCAGCAGGTCGAGGACCAGCGCGGTGTTGTGACTGCGCAGGGCCAGCAGATTCGCCCCCACCGCACTCACACCCCGGCCCGCCACCACACCCTTGCTCGCACCCCTGCCCGCCATCACACCCTCGCTCGCAGCTCCACCCGTCTCCGCACTCCCACCCGCACCCGCACCCGCACCCGGCGACCCCATCCCTGTCCTCGCCCCCGCCTCTGCCCCGCCCCGCGCCCTGTTGTCCACACACCCATTCTCCCCACCACTTGCACTTTGGCAACAGCGTTGCGAAAGTGGAGGGCATGACTGGACGTACGACTCGCACACCCCTCCGCGTCGGACTCGTCGGGTACGGTCTCGCCGGCTCGGTCTTCCACGCCCCGCTGATCGCCGCCACCGAGGGCCTCGCCCTCGACACGGTCGTCACCTCGAACCCGGAGCGGCAGGAGCAGGCCCGCGCGGAGTTCCCGGACGTGCGCACCGTCGCGACCCCCGACGACCTGTTCGCCCGCGCCGACGACCTGGACCTGATCGTCATCGCGTCCCCGAACAAGACGCATGTGGCGCTCGCGACGACGGCCCTGAAGGCCGGTCTCCCGGTCGTCGTGGACAAGCCGATCGCGGGCACCGCCGCCGAGGCCCGTGAGCTGGCGGCCCTCGCCGAGCAGCACAGCCTGCTCCTCTCGGTCTTCCAGAACCGCCGCTGGGACAACGACTTCCTGACCCTCCGCAAGCTCATCGCCGAGGGCGAGCTGGGCGACGTCTGGCGCTTCGAGTCCCGTTTCGAGCGCTGGCGCCCCCAGCCCAAGGGCGGCTGGCGCGAGTCCGGCGACCCGGCAGAGATCGGAGGTCTCCTCTACGACCTCGGCAGCCACGTCGTGGACCAGGCCCTGGCCCTCTTCGGCCCCGCCGCCTCGGTGTACGCCGAGTCGGACATCCGCCGCCCGGGCGCGGAGACGGACGACGACACGTTCTTCGCCCTGACCCACACCAACGGCGTCCGCTCCCACCTGTACGTCTCCGCGACGACCGCCCAACTGGGCCCGCGTTTCCGCGTGCTGGGCTCCAAGGCGGGTTACGTCAAGTACGGCCTCGACCCCCAGGAGGCCGACCTGCGCGACGGCAAGCGCCCCGGCACGTCGGACAGCTGGGGGCAGGAACCCGAGTCGCTCTACGGCCGTGTCGGCGCCGGAGAGTCACCGCTCACCGGCGGTGGCCGCCCCGTGCCGACCCTCCCCGGCGACTACCCCGCGTACTACGCGGCCGTCGCCGCCGCCCTGCGTGACGGCGCCCCCAACCCGGTGACCGCCCTGGAGGCGGCTGCCGCCCTCGACGTACTGGAAGCCGCGCGCCGCAGCGCCCGCGACGGAGTGACGGTGACCCTGTGACCCAGCACAAGCCCGCGATCACCCAGCGGATCGCCCCCGAGATCACCCCGACGGTGGAGGAACTCGAGGCGCAGGAACGCCGGTTGGTGTTCCAGCACTTCACCTACGACGACGCGTGGGCCCTCGGCTTGCTCCTCGTGGAGCGGGCCCGCGAGAGCCAGGCGCCGGTCGCCATCGACATCCGGCGCGGCGGCCAGCAGCTCTTCCACGCGGCGCTGCCGGGCTCGGTGCCCGACAACGACGCGTGGATCGACCGCAAGCGCAAGGTGGTCGAGCGCTTCGGTGCCGCCTCCTATCTGGTCGGCACCCGCTACCGCGCGAAGGGCACCACCTTCGAGGACTCCTCCCGCCTCGACCCGGACGAGTACGCGGCCCACGGCGGCTCGTTCCCGATCAGGGTCGAGGGCGCCGGTGTGATCGGCACGGTGACGGTGAGCGGCCTGCCGCAGTTGCAGGACCACCGTTTCGTGGTGGCGGCGCTGGAACAGTTCCTGGACGACGCCCCGCGGGATTAAGCGGGACCCGGCTCCGGTTGGCACTGTCCACAGGCGCAGACGGCCCGACAGCGGAGGGAACAGCAGCGATGAGCAGCGAGACACCGAGGAACCTCAGGGAGACGGTCGGGCGCTACGGCATCTGGAGCGCGGGCCTGCGCGCCGAGGATCCGGCCCGGCGCGGCGAACTGGCCGAAGCGGCGGCCGAGTTGGAGCAACTCGGTTACGGCGCCGTCTGGTTGGGCGGCAGCAGCGCCGCCCGGCACGCCGTACCGCTGATCGAGGCGACGTCGACGCTCACCGTGGGCACCAGCATCCAGAGCATCTGGCAGTACGAAGCGGCCGAAAGCGCCGCGAGCTACGCGGAGTTGGAGGCGGCCCACCCGGGCCGCTTCCTGCTCGGCCTGGGGGTGAGCCACGCGAAGCTCGCGGACCAGTACCGCCGCCCGTACTCGGCGCTCGTGGCCTATCTGGACGCCCTGGACACCGCCGGGGTCCCCACCGACCGCCGCCTGCTGGCCGCCCTGGGCCCGAAGACCCTGGAGCTGGCCCGGGACCGCTCGGCCGGCTCGATCCCGTATCTGGTCACTCCCGAACACACGGCCAAGGCCCGCGCCATCCTGGGCGAAAGCCCCTTGCTGGCCCCGGAGTTGAAGGTGGTTCTGGAGGCGGACCCGACCCGGGCCCGCACCGTGGCCCGCGAGTACCTGGCCATGTACCTGACCCTCCCGAACTACACCAACAACTTCCTCCGCAACGGCTTCACGGAGGCCGATCTCACGAACGGCGGCAGCGACCGTCTGGTCGACGCGGTCTTCGCCTGGGGTGACGACGCCCGGATCCGCGCCCGCGTCGACGACTTCGTAGCGGCGGGCGCGGACCACGTGGCCCTCCAGATCGTGGACGGCGAGGCCCGCGAAGACCTCCCGAGGGAGGCCTGGCGCAAGCTCGCTTCACTGCTGGCGTAGGCGTTTTTCAGGGGCGCGGGGAACTGCGCGACCGGCCACCCCGGCCGCGCACCCGCGAACCGACAGGACCCCCCACCCCTCAGGCGTCCTTGAACTCCTGCCGCTGCCTGCCCAATCCGTCGATCTCCAGCTCCACGACATCCCCGGCCCGCAGGAACGGCTTGGGTTCGGGCTGCCCGAGAGCAACCCCCGCGGGTGTCCCGGTGTTGATGACATCGCCGGGATAGAGCGTCATGAACTGGCTGACGTACCGGACCACTTCAGCCACCGGGAAGATCTGCTCGGCCGTGGTCCCGTCCTGCTTCAACTCGCCGTTCACCCACAGCTTCAGCGAAAGCCCCTGCGGATCCGGCACCTCGTCCGCCGTCACCAGCCACGGCCCGAGCGGATTGAACGTCTCGCAGTTCTTCCCCTTGTCCCACGTCCCGCCCCGCTCGATCTGGAACTCCCGCTCGGACACGTCATGCGCGACGGCATACCCCGCGACATGCGCGAGCGCCTCCTCGTGGGACTCCAGATAACGGGCCGTACGCCCGATGACGACGGCGAGTTCGACCTCCCAGTCGGTCTTCACCGACCCGCGAGGAACCAGCACCGTGTCGTACGGCCCGACGACCGTGTCCGCCGCCTTGAAGAAGATGACCGGCTCGGCGGGCGGCTCGGCGCCGGTCTCGCGGGCGTGGTCGTGGTAGTTCAGCCCGATGCACACGACCTTGCCGATCCGGGCCAGCGGCGGCCCGACCCGCAGCCCGTCGGCGTCGAGCGCGGGCAGTTCCCCGGCGTCGGCGGCGGCGCGGATCCGGCCGAGCGCGGCGGTGTCGGCGAGCAGGGGCCCGTCGATGTCCGGGACGATGCCGGACAGGTCGCGCAGGGTTCCACCGGCGTCGAGCAGCGCGGGCCGCTCCGCTCCTGCCGTACCGACTCGCAGCAGCTTCATGTTCACCATCTCCATCGATCGCGGGCGGTCGACCGATGGGTGCAGCCATCGGAGGACTGGTCGATCCTCCAAGCTCACGGTCCAGTCCGCAATACCCGGTTCACGGACTGGACCGTCACCGCGGCCGGTCAGGTGGAGAGCACGGCCCGTTCCACGGCGCTCCAGGCCGTGCTGGTCACCACGTACAGCGCGACGGCGAGCGGCACGACGGCGACGGTGATCAGCGTGCCGTAGGAGAGGAGGGGCAGCACCCTGCCGAGGGCGCCGGTGCCGGTGCCGGCCGGGGTGGCGGCTGCCGCGCGCCGGTTGCGGACGTAGGTGAAGGTCGCGACCGCGGCGACAACGAGGAACAGGCCGACGTAGACGAGCCCGGCCGGTCCGAACAGGCCGTCCCCGGCGAGCGCGTCGGCCCAGTGGCCGTCGAGCGGGGCGGCGAACAGCCGGTGGGAGAGCAGGTCGCCGTCGCCGTCGCCCGAGAAGAGGCGGTAGAGGAGGAAGAACGCCGGGAGTTGGAGCAGGCTCGGCAGGATTCCGGAGAACGGGGAGACCTTCTCCTCTGCGTGCAGCTCCAGTACGGCCTTCTGAAGCTTCTCGGGCTGCTTCGCGTACCGCTCGCGCAACTCGGCCACGCGCGGCTGGAGTCGGGCCCGCGCCCGTGTTCCGCGCGCCGCGGCCCGCGACAGGGGGTGCACGAGGAGCCGTACGAGGGCGGTGAACAGGACGATGGCGGCGGCTGCGGCGGTCGCGCCGAACAACGGGTGGAGCAGGTCGGCGAGTTGCTCGACCAGGGTGGCGAAAACGGACATGGGTGAGCCCTCCGTGGGTCTCGTCGTGCCGGGAGTGGGCATGGCGACGGGACGACTCCGCGCGGAGGCGGGAAAGGCTTCTTGGAATGCCTACGCGGTGGTCGTCCGGAGGGTGTGTCCGGGGGCTCGGGGGCGGGGGCGGCCCGAGGCGTCGGGGTCGCGCTGGGGCAGGAACGCCGTGCGGCGGGCCCGGTCGCGGATGGCCGTACGGACCCGGGTGGGCGGTACGGCGGGGGCGCTGCGCGCGGTGAGGAGGGTGCAGACGGCGAGGGCGGTGCCGGTCGCGGCGAGCGCGACGGCGGCCGGGAGGCCGGCGGTGTCGAGCAGCACCGTCGGGAGCAGGAACAGGAGCAGCAGGGCGATCGCCCGACTGTGCCTCATGGTCCGCCCCCTCCCCCAACTGCCGTGCTCGTACCGTCCGTTATACCGGATCGGCCTCGATCGGTTCGAGCAGTCGCCTCGGTTTGAGGAGCGCCCGGCCGACCGGATCGGCCGGGTCCTGGTCGAGTCCGGGGCCCGGGTCCATGATGACGTCCCGGACGGGGACGACGACGGCGCAGGTGGGGCACTCGCCGTAGGAGCCGAGTTCGGTGCCGCAGTCCGCGTGCCGGAAGAACCGGCGCTGGGCCTCCCCGTACTGCTCGCGTTTCCAGCGGCTGAGCGAGCGCACCACCGGCCACAGGGCGATCCCGCGCTCGGTGATGACGTACTCGTCGCGCGGCGGGGACTCCTGGTACCGGCGCTTCTCCAGGATGCCTTCGGCGGTGAGCGCCTGGAGGCGGGCGGCGAGGACCGCGCGCGGGATGCCGAGGTGGCCGAGGAAGTCGTTGTAGCGCCGTACGCCGTAGAGGGCGTCGCGGACGACGAGCAGTGTCCAGCGCTCCCCGACCACCTCCAGCGCCCGGGCCATCGAGCAGTCCTGTCCCGCGTAGTCCTTACCGAGTCCCATGCCTCCACCTTAGCCACTTTCCGACACAAGGTTCAATGAACGAACCTACGGTGCTATCGTACCCCCCATGGATAGGTTCAATGAACGAACCCTCACCGGGGATTCCGAGACGACCACGACGCACCAGGCGCCGGAGACACCCGGGACCGCCACCCCCGGCGTGCCGCATCCCCGCGCCACCCTGGCCCTGACCAGCGCGGCCACCGCCGTGGCGCTCATGACGTACACCGCGCCGATGGTCACGCTCCCCGACATCGCCGCCGCCCTCCACACCCCGCTCTCCGCCCAGGCCTGGCTCCTGAACGGCACCCCGCTCGGGCTGGCCGCGCTGCTCCTGGTCGCCGGCAGCCTCGCCGACGACTACGGCCGCCGCCGGATCTTCCTCGCCGGCACCTTCGCGCTCGGCATCACCACGGCGCTCTCCGCGCTCACGTCCTCGACCTTGCTCTTCACCCTGACCCGCGTCGCACAGGGCGCGTCCAGCGCGGCCCTGCTGGCCAGCAGCCTGGGCCTGATCGTGCACGCCTTCCCGACCCCGCGCGGCCGCCTGCACGCGACCGGCGTCTGGGGCGCCTTCGTCAGCGGCGGCATAGCCGTCGGCCCCCTGGTCGCGGGCGCGATGCCCGACTGGCGCGTGGCCTACGGCGTCCTCGGCGCCGCCGCGCTCGTCGTGGCCGCCCTCGGCGTCCGCACCCTGTCCGAGTCCCGCGCGCCGCGCGGCGGACGCCCCGACCTCGCCGGAGCCGTCACCTTCGGGCTGGCCCTGGTCGCCCTCGTCGCCGCGCTGACCCTGGGCCGGGACGGCTGGCTGCGGGCACCGGTGGGCTCGCTGCTGCTCGCGGCCGTGGTGCTGGTCGGCGTCTTCGCGGTGGTCGAGCGCCGGGGGACGACCCCGATGATCGACCTGAGCCTGCTGCGCCACCGCCCCTTCCTGGCCTCCTCCGCGAGCGGCCTGTTCACGGGCCTCGCGGTGATCGGCCTCTTCAGCTTCCTGCCGGCGCTGCTGCAACAGACGCTCGGCCTGTCCGCGATGGACACGGCCTGGCTGTTCCTCCTCTGGTCGGGCCTGTCCTTCGCCGTCGCCCTCCAGGCCCGCCGCCTCGCGGGCCGCGTCTCCTCCCGGCACCAACTCGCCCTGGGATTCCTCCTGCACGCGGCCGGCGTCCTGACGATGCTGGGCGCCCTGGACTCCGGCTCCTGGCCACGGCTGCTGCCGGGCCTGGTGATCGCGGGCGTGGGCAGCGGACTCCTGAACGCCGCGCTGCCGCTGCTGTCCGTCGAGTCCGTACCGGCCGCACGCGCGGCGATGGGGTCGGGGGCGCAGCAGACGTTCCGGTACATCGGGTCCTGCGCGGGGGTCGCGCTGACGATCGCGATCGCCACATCGGCGGGGAGCGGGCTCGCGCGCGGGGCGGACATCGCGATGGTGGTGTCGGCGGGGCTCGCGGTGGTGGCCGCGGTGAGCGTGGTCGTGCTGCGGGAGCGGGCGTGAACTCGCTTGTGGGGTACGGGACTTATCGCGTCCCGTGGCTCACCGGGGTCGCGTGGACGTGAGCGTGCCCCAGACCACCATGCGGTACCGGGAGGTGAACTCCGGGGTGCAGGTGGTGAGGGTGACGTAGGAGCCGGGTCGGCTGTAGCCGTAGGACGGTCTGACGATCGAGCGCGGGACCGGCCGGATGACGCCGGAGTCGGCGGCGGAGGTCTGCGGGAGGATCTTGTCGACGGTGTACGTGAAGGTGGCCGTGCTCGTCTCGACCCGGACGGTGTCCTTCAGCCGCAGGCTCGGCAGATACCGGAACGGCTCGCCGTGGGTGTTGCGGTGCCCGGCGAGCGCGAAGTTCCCCGCCTGGCCCGGCTGTTGGGTGCCGGGGTAGTGGCCGACGTACCCCTTGTTGAGCACGTTCGGCTTGCTGACGCCCTCCGCGATCGGAACGCGGAGGTGGAGGCGGGGGATCGTGAGGATGGCGTAGGCCTGGGAGCGGTGCGGGGCGGCGGCGATGGTTCCGGCGTTCGTGTTCGCGCTCCGGTGGGACGAACTGCCGCCTCCCGCACCCGTGTTGGCCGAGGGAGCGGTACCGGCCGCGCCACCCGGTGTCGACGCCGGTGCCGGTGTCTGGGTCGCCCATTGCCGTTCCAGGGCGTGCACCTGGTGCTCGGCGCCGCGGCGCGCCTCGCGGTTGGTCCACCACAGCTGGTGGACGACGAGCAGGAGCAGAACCACCCCGGCGGTGACGAGGAACTCGCCGCCGGTCCACAGGGCGCGTCGGCCCAGCGCACGGCGTCGACGGCTGTGGTGCTGCACGACGGGGACCCGCATGGGCCGCACGATAAGGGCCGGTTCGCGAACTCACCAGAGAGATGACACCCGTTGACGGGAATGGCGGCCGTCCGCTCCTTCGTACACGGGTTGTGGATCGGTCCTTCGTACACGGGTTTTAGAAAGGGGTGTCACAACTCTCGACAACCTCACGCACCGCACCCGATGCTTCCTGATGGCACGAGCCGGGGGGATGGCCGACGCCGGTGGGACGACCGGCGTGTGAGCGAATCGGGAGTAGAGATGATCCGACGCAGAACCCTGCTGGCCGCGGCGGGCGGTGGTCTCCTCGGCACCGCCCTGGCGGCCGGTACCGCCCGGGCCGACGCGACGATCGCGGTCAACCCGGGCACGAAGTACGGCACTTGGGAGGGCTGGGGCACCTCCCTGGCCTGGTGGGCGAACGTCTTCGGCGCCCGCGACGACTTCGCCGACATCTTCTTCACCACCAAGTCGACGACGTACAACGGGAAATCGCTCCCCGGCCTGGGCCTGAACATCGCCCGCTACAACCTCGGCGCGTGCAGCTGGAACACGGTGAGCGGCGAGTCGATGGTCGCCTCCGCCAACATCCCCGCGTTCAAGCAGATCGAGGGCTACTGGCAGGACTGGAACAACGAGGACCCCACGTCCTCGGCGTGGAAGTGGACGGCGGACGCGACCCAGCGCGCGATGCTGGTGAAGGCGACGGCGCGCGGGGCCACCAGTGAGCTGTTCGCCAACTCCCCCATGTGGTGGATGTGTCTGAACCACAACCCCTCGGGCGCGTCCGGCGGCGGCAACAACCTCCAGTCCTGGAACTACCGCCAGCACGCCTCCCATCTGGCGTCCGTCGCCCTCTACGCGAAGAACAACTGGGGCGTGAACTTCGCGACGGTCGAGGCCTTCAACGAACCGTCGTCGAGCTGGTGGACGGCGACGGGCACGCAGGAGGGCTGCCACATGGACTCGACCGTCCAGGCGGCCGTACTCCCGTACGTCCGCAGCGAGTTGGACAGCCGCGGCCTGACGAGCACGAAGATCTCGGCCTCCGACGAGACGAGTTACGACCTCGCGCGGACGACGTGGAACTCCTTCAGCGCGACCACGAAGGGGTATGTGAACCGGGTCAACGTCCATGGCTACCAGGGCTCGGGCGGTCGCCGGGACCTCCTGTACACGGACGTGGTGACGACGGCGGGCAAGGCCCTCTGGAACTCCGAGACGGGCGACAGCGACGCCACCGGCCTGACGATGGCGAGCAACCTGCTCTACGACTTCTGCTGGCTGCACCCCACGGCATGGACGTACTGGCAGGTCATGGACCCGAGTTCGGGCTGGGCGATGATCGCGTACGACCAGAGCACGCTCACGGCGGGCGCGGTGCAGACGAAGTACTACGTGATGGCCCAGTTCAGCCGCCACATCCGCCCCGGCATGACGATCCTCGACACGGGCGTGAGTTACGCGGCGGCGGCCTACGACGCGAGCGCGAAGCGCCTGGTGATCGTGGCGGCGAACACCGGCTCCTCATCGACGACTCTGACCTTCGACCTCTCCAAGTTCACGACGGTGGCGGGTGGTTCGAGCGGACTGGTCCCGCGCTGGAACACGGTGACGGGCGGCGGCGGCGATCTGTACACCGCGCACTCGGACACGTACGTGAGCGGCAAGACGGTGAGTGCGACGTTCGCGGCAGGGGCGGTGCAGACGCTACAGATCGACGGGGTGGTGATCTGACCGCCGAACTCAGGCGCGCGGGTGGGCGGTTGGGCCTGCTCGCGCTGGCGCTCGGCGGTTTCGGCATCGGCCTGACCGAGTTCGTGATCGCCGGGCTGCTCCCCCAGGTGAGCGGCGACCTGAACGTGTCCACCGCCGCGGCGGGTTGGCTGATCTCGGGCTACGCCCTGACGGTCGCGGTGGGCGCGACAGCGGTGACGGCGACGACGGCGGGTCTGCCCCAAAAGCCGGTGCTGGTAGCCCTGTTGGCGCTGTTCGTCACAGGAAACCTGCTGTCGGCGCTGGCCCCGACGTACGGGGTGATGCTGCTGGGCAGAGTCGTGGCCGCCCTCTGCCACGGCTCGTTCTTCGGCATCGGCTCCCTCGTCGCCCGCCGCCTGGTCCCTCCCGAACGGGCCTCCCGCGCGGTCGCGACGATGTTCGCCGGCCTGACGGTGGCGAACGTCCTCGGCGTCCCCTTCGGCGCGCTCGTCGGCGAACGGTGGGGGTGGCGGGCGACGTTCTGGGCGATCACGGCGATCGGGGTGGTGGCGCTGGCGGCCGTCGCGGCCCTGGTCCCGGGGTGGGCGGGGGCGGAACCAGGGGGTGCCGGGGCGGAAGCGAGAGGTGTCCGGGCGGGCCTCCGTGCGCAGGCACGCGCCTTCCGCTCCACCCAGGTCTGGCTGACCCTGACGGCCACGGCCCTCGGCTACGGCGGCATGTTCGGCGCGTTCAGCTACCTCGCGTACACCTTCACGCGTGTCGCGGGATTCTCCTCGGCGGATGTGGCGTGGCTGTTGGTGGTCTACGGCTCGGGACTCGTCGTCGGCAACATCGCGGGCGGACGGGGCGCGGACCGCAACCGTGACGCGACACTGCTCGTGTCGCTGGCGGGCCTGGCGACCACGCTGGCGCTATTCGGGGCACTGGCGGCCAGCCGCCCGGCTTCGGTGATCCTGGTGTTCCTCCTGGGTGCGTTCGGTTTCGCGACGGTCCCCGGGATGATCACGCGGGTGACGGACGCGGCGGGGGGCGTGCCGTTGGCGGCAAGCGCGAACGTGTCCGCGTCGAACGTGGGGAACGCGGCGGGGGCGTGGGCGGGTGGCCTGGTGATCAGCGCGGGGTTCGGGTACGCGGCTCCGTTGTTCGTCGGGGCGGGGATCGTGGCGGTCGGGTTGGGGGTTATGGGGGTCGCGGCGCGGGGTTCCGGGGGTGGGGGGAGGGGAGCGGGGGCGAGGGCGCCGGCGCCGGCGGGTGGGGCAGCGGGAGGTAGGGGGCGTAGAAGCACCAGGGGCGCGGAAACGAGGCGGCCGTAGGACGTCGAGTGCGGGGCGGCTTTAAAAGTCGGGGGTACGAGGCGGCCGTAGAACGTGTGGGTACGGGGCGGCTGTAAAACTCGGGGGAACGTGGGGGTAGGGAGCGGCCGTAAAACTACTCGTGGGTGAGGCGGCCGTAGAACCTGTGGGTACGAGGTGGCCGTAAAACTCGGGAGTAGGAGACGGCCGTAGAACGTGCGGACACGAGACGGTCGTAGAACTTGCGGAAACCTGGAAGCCACCCGGTGTTCCCCGCGGGGCGGCCCGCGCCGGCGTTCTCGCCGCTCCCCCACGCCACTCTCACCGGCCGACCTGGGCATATCTCCGCCCTTGCCGCCATCCGCGCGGGCATCGGCAGTACCGTGTCGTTCATGCGCCCCGACACGCCCGCCGAGAACGTCGACCACCCCGCCGAAGCGGCCCGCCTCGAACGGACCGCCGCCTTGTACCCCGAGGACGCCGAGGCCCTGCTCCTCCAGGCCGCGGCCCATCTGGAACTGGCCGGCGACCGCCCCGCCGCCACCGCGCTCTACGACCGCCTGTTGTCATCGGCGGACTCCCTGGAAACCCCGCATCTGGTACGGGCCCTCAAGGCCTCGAACCTCTGGGAGTACGGCCACGAGGCCGAGGCCAGGGCGATCATCGACGGCATCCGCGCGGGGGCCCCGCGGGATCCGGCGCCGTGGGTGATCGTCGCGGAGTCCCTGGAGTCCCACGACGAGTTGGAGGCGGCGCAGGAGACGTTCACGGAGGGCGCGACCCTGCTCCTGACCGACGTACCCGAACCCCCTTACTCCACCCACCCGTTGCTCTTCGGCCGCCACCGCGTCCGCCGCATGCTGGGCGTCTCCCACGACGAGTGGGACACCCTGGCGGACACGTTGCACACGTCGCACGCGTCACCGGTGTCCCTGGACGAGCTGCACGACCCGAAGCGGGTGTGGTCACTGGGGTCCGACAACCCGGCCGAGCTGGAGGCCGAGATCTCGCGGCTGCGGGCGGAGCTGGGGGCGTTCCGGGAAGCGTTGTCGCGGCCGTTCCCGGTGGCCGTACTGCACTGGCCCGAGGGCGAGTTGGCCGAACTGGTCAGCGCATACGAGTCCCTCAGGGCGGAGTACCCGTCACACGAGGAGCACCTCGCGACGATAGAGGGTTCGCTACGGGAACTGGCCGCCTCGGGCACCCCGAACCTCGGAATCGTGACCGGGACCGTCCCGTCCTACGAGGCGTTCGCCGCGTCGGAGGGGGCCTCACCGGGCGACGCGGACCTGCTGCCGCAGTACGCGACGACACTGGCTGCGCGGGGCCGGGCCGTGGTGTGGCCGCCGCAGCGGGGGGCTTCTTGTTGGTGCGGGTCGGGGCGAGGTTATGGGGAGTGTCACGGGGCTTTTAGCCAATAAACGTCTGACTCACTCAAGGAAGCGACCCTTGGAAGACTCCCTATTCTCCCGCGACCTGGCTGCCTCGACAAACATCGCAAAATCGAACACCTTCCGCAGTGACGATTCAGGTCTGCAAGAAGTATTCGACTGGTTCAGAATGCAGCCAGACCTCAAAAGGAGATTCGGCCAGGCTGTTCGTCAATCAATCGATGAGGTACTCGACGGTCAGCGGACAGGTCGATTCGATATCGATGAACTTGAGAAAACAGAAAAGACCTACTTGGGTACGAAGGTAGAGATCATCCTCCGCTCCGAGTTCGAGCTCGGGCGCGGAGGGAGCATGGATTACTCCGTAACCGGGCACGACGTGGATTCCAAGTTCACCATCGGAGAGAACTGGACTATCCCCGGCGAAGCGAACGGCCATATCTGCCTGCTCACAAAGGCTAACGACCATGACGGCAGCTATAAAACAGGGCTGCTACGAATCCAGAACGACCTTCTGAATCTCGGGAGAAACAGAGACGGAAAGGGAACTCTGTCAGCGGCAGGAAGATCCGCCGTCAAGTGGCTCATACCTGACGGAAAGCTTCCCGAAAACATCCTGCTAAACCTTCCCGAGGCGGAAAGGATTGCCATTCTCAAACCGTTTGCTGGACATCGCGGCACCGGGAACGGCGGCCAGTCCCGTACGAATGAGTTGTTCCGCCGCGTTCAGGGTCGTCTCGTCAACCGCAACACCGTCCTCACGGTGGCACGCCAGGACGACAGCCTGAAGCGTGTGCGCGATGCCCGAATCCATCTCCGTCCGGAGGGCATCATGATCCTCGGCCACATGAAGCAACATCCGCACATTGCGCGCGACCTGGGCCTCCCTGTTCCAGATAAGGGATCTTGGGTAGCCATCCGCGTAGGGGAAGTCACTGCGGCTGATTCATCACGCCAAGCTACGCAGATCGACGGCGCACATTACGCAGTCTGGCGAGAGGGCGACGGCAACTATGCGGCTCCTGCTGCATACTGAATGGACGGCATGATGAACATGAAGGCATCGGAAGACAGATCACCTTCCTGGAATCCTCCGGAGGGATCATGGGCGTCATCTGCTGCGCGTCGCCGCAATATGCAAGCAATCCGCAGCCGCGACACCGAACCTGAGCGCCTAATCCGACGGCTGGTTCACGCGCAAGGATTGCGCTATCGGGTAGCCGCCAGACCGCTGCCAGACTTTCGCCGGACGGCTGACATGGTATTCCGTCCGACGAAGGTTGCTGTTTTTATCGACGGTTGCTACTGGCATGGCTGCCCCGAGCACTACGTGCCCCCAAAGACCAACCCCGGCTACTGGTCAGACAAGGTTGCCCGGAACATGGCCCGCGACCAGGAAACTAACCAGCGGCTGACGGAAGCCGGCTGGACGGTTCTCCGGTTCTGGGAACACGAAGCCTCCACAGACTGTGCAGCGCTGATTGCCGAGGAGGTCACAAAGCGGCGTGCTCCGACAATCAGGGCGAGCAAGCAGAAGGAATAGTCACGCCTTCTGCTTGTCACGCTCACGGGCTGCTCGCAGAACGTCAGCGATCGACTTGCCGACCGCCCGGGCAACAGGAGGCGGGAAAGCATTGCCTACCTGCCTGTACTGCGCTGTCTTACCACCAGCGAACTGCCACTCAGGCGGGAAGCCCTGGATGATCGCAGCCTGCTGCACAGTGAGCATGGGGCCGTTTGGACCGAAGAGGTCACGATCCTCCGTGCCCTTCTCCCGGCAGGTATCGCGATCATTGGCAACTCCAAGGCCGTTGACGCCTAGTTGCTTCCAGGCGGCTTTGGCGCGGCTGGGCCCGAGGTCTGCTCCCCCGTGCTTCTTCGATCCGCCGACCAACGTGGGAGCGACGCCTCCGCCCTTCTCAACAAGTTCCAGGTGGCGCTTTTGGGCGGTGCCGAGCCAGCGGTCGAACTTCTCACGAGCCACCTTCGCCTGGGCACCGTTGAAATACGGCTCGTACCGGGCGCGCATCGACTCTTCCAGTGCTTCGGCGACGCTGACGTGCTCCTCATGAGTTGCAGCGGGCCACTCGTACTTGACGTCCTTCAAGACGTCCTTACGGAATGCAACCAGGATGGCGCGGGGGCGGAGCTGTGGGACTCCGAAGTCACTGGCCTCCAGGATGTCCCACTCGCACACCTCGTAGCCGATCCCGTCGTCCCAGACCGTCTCGCCATCGTCACCCCGGTACGAGCCGCCCTGAAGCCGCGCCTTGATCGAGTCACGGTAGTCATCGAACTTGGGGTCCATGATTCCGCGTACGTTCTCGATCATCACGGCGCGAGGCTCTAGTTCCTTGACGAGGGCCAGCATCCGAGGAAACAGATCGCGCTCGTCGTCCTTCCCAAGTTGCTTGCCTGCATGCGAGAACGGAGGGCAGGGGACACCGCCAGCCAGGAGATCAAGTCCCCGACGCCGAAGCACTTCCGCACTCTTCACCAGGTGTTTTCCGTGCTTGAAGTCATTGACATCTGTCGGAGGAAGAACATCACAGTTCTCCCTCTCCCAGCCCCACTTCGGGTGAGAGGCGACGTTGCCTTGCAGCGTCCCAGCCGCATGCGGATCGATCTCCACCAGAGCGAGATGGCCGAACCCGGCCTGGTGCAGCCCAATGGCCTGGCCGCCGGCTCCAGCGCAGATCTCGATCGAGGTGAACTCGGGCTCCTTGGCCTTCTGCATGGAGTCCTCGGGTTCGTTCGTGCGGGTCATGATGCCCCCTCCTTACACTTGCGCAGCGGCAGACACATTTTGCAATCCACCATCACTGAGGGTGACAGACCCCACTGACAACGAGACCTGGCCAAGTGTGCAGCACATTCCCCAGCTCACTGAACGCACCCTCCGTCTCGCCGAACACTCATACGATATTGCCTATGAAGACGCCTGCGTGGACCGAGGACGAACTGCTCCTGGCGGGAGCCCTCGTCGTGGAGAACAGCTGGCACGAGCTGCGGACGGGAGACCCTGAGGTCCAAGAGCTGTCTGAACTGCTCCGGTCGCTGCCGTTGCACAGCCCGGAGGCTCACGCACTCCCGGGCTTCCGCTCCGCTGACAGCGTCAGCCGCAAGACTTCGGACTTCGCCTCGAACCGCCCCGGGTACCAAGGCAAGCCGACGCGGTGCGGAGAACCAACGCGCCGAATGATCTCGGCACTCATCCAGCGTGAAGCGGTGATGTTGGACGCGGCCCGGACTCTCAGGAACGGCATTGGCTCGGGTGAACTCCACCTCATCCCGCCACAACCAGGTGAGACCGACGACACCGGCACCACCGGGATCGAGGGGCGGCTCCTCACGCGCTGGGCGCTCTCCCGCGAGCGTGACCCTAAACTCCGCAGGCTGAAGATCCAGACAGTTCAGCGCAGCGGCATGCCTCTTCGATGCGAGGTCTGCGCTTTCGACTTCGCCGACGCCTACGGACTCCTCGGCAAGGACTACATCGAAGTCCACCACATCACTCCCCTCCACATATCCGGGACCCGGGAGACCAAGCTCGATGACCTTGCATGCCTGTGCGCCAACTGCCATCGCATGTGCCACAGAAGCCATCTCGGAGAATCCTGGCGCACACCAGAGGCCCTTCGGGACGAGATCCGGAAGTCCGACCAGGACGACCACTAAGCCGCATCCGACTCGGCCTCGTAGTGCATCTGGGCACGATCGAGCATGTCGTCCGGGTCACAGCCCCTGGCAGTATTCCAATGCAGCAGATCGGCGATCAGCTCGACCGCAGACTCTTCGAGTCCCGTTGCTCTCCTGCCGCCCCAGCCGAAAGCGCCGCCCCGCTCTCCCCGGTAGTTCTCCAGAACGCCAACAGCCCGCTCGATCCGGCGGCAGGCCTGGCTCGGGGAGAGCGAGATCTCGCACCAGACCGCTTTGCCGGCCGCGGTCACGACAGTGCCCCAAGCTGTAGCCAGTTCGGCGAGCAAGTGAAGACCCCGCCCGCACTCTTCGTCACAGCCCGCGGACTTGAGGGTGGGCACCGACCTGCTCTTGTCGTGAACCTCAAGACGCAGCCGCTCCTCCCTCCACTCCAGGATCAGGGTCGCTGATGCACCTTCACCGACATGCTTGACGACATTCGTTGCCAGCTCCGTGACCAGCAACTCAGCTTCGTCGGCAGCAACTGGCATTCCCCACCGGCTCAGCTGTCTCAGGGCAGCTTTCCGGAGCAGCCGCACTTCCGTCGGCGCCGCCTCAAAGGGCAACACGCACCGGAGTCGAGGTTCGGTGACTTCGTGTCCGCGTACTCGTTGAAGTGCTCAGCCAAGTACAGATAAACGTGCTCAGCTCTCAGGCCACTTCGGTCTCGCGCTCGATGGCGGCGAGGCGGT